>NZ_DATMFT010000019.1:0-33554 GCF_035556095.1 Parapedobacter sp.
CATGTATTAGGCCTGCCGCTAGCGTTCATCCTGAGCCAGGATCAAACTCTCCATTGTAAAATGAAGTTAATGATCTGACCCGATTAAAATCGGAATCAATCTTTGTGTTGTCTATCTACCTGATTGACCTAGGTCTGTCTCCGACTTTCGCCTGAAAACAGACTACTCGTCACGCTACATGAATATCAATATCTTTCAAGAACTTCCCCGCCTCCGCTCGCGCTTCGGCCGATGTGCCGCAGCAGGGCGCAAACCCCGCAACAACCGATCCCCTCTTCAATCCCCCCGAAGCATCGCGCCGCAGGGGCCGGATAAAACCCGGTTTCGTTTGGGACTGCAAAGGTAAGAACCTTTTTCATTCCCGCAAAATTTATTTTCAACTTTTTTCCCGCCAAAACATCCCAACCAAACACAACACAAACACCAGCCGGAAAACCAATCGAAAACATCAAGGAACAACCGCCTCCTCTGAAGCGGGATGCAAAGGTAACAACCTTTTCCTTTAATGCAAACACTGATGGGAAAAATATTGACAATTTCCTGCAAAAGGCTAATCCCCAGTGCCTTTAAATTACTGTGCCCGCTCCCCATCGGGGTGGCGCACCGCCACTCCTTGTTTCAGCCCGTCGGCAAGGTGATGTCCGCCGCGTCGACCGGCCTACCTTCGCTGTCTAAAAGGAACGACATGGGGTGCTCCGGGTCTTTGATGATTTCAAACAGCGTATACCCCCAGGGCTTCCAAAAGTTTTCAAGAACCTGGCCATAGGTCTTCACCTGCCAATGATCGAAGACCGGTTTCATGCTCATGTCCATTAACGGCATCGGTTCGATATAAACCCGCTCAGCAGTCGGCATCACCGTATACGTTGGTAGCCTATTGAAGAGATATGCCGAATAAAAAAACCGGGCACAAAGTTCTTCAAATTGGATGGGGTGGAGCCGCCGTCCGGATGATGGCTCCATAAACGCTTTATGATAAGCCCCATTCGCACCATTGTCCTGAAGGCAGACGATCAAGCCAAAATCATTCATCCTCAGCGAATACACCAGCGTGTTGATTTCATCACGGTAGCTAAAGGTACCCACGGGGTTATCCACACGGGCAGTCACCAGGGTAAAGGATATTCCGTCAAATTGGATGGGAACGATCAACGATTGCAGCATGAGGTGGAGGTTCTTGAACTTATGCACAAGCACCTGTGAAAAATTCATCGCCTCCCCGCTAAGCGCCTGTTGGCGAATCCCCGCTTGAATCTCATTGAATACAACGCCATACACCATACGCGCCACCCATTGGAAGAGCGTCACGCTATCCATTTCCTTTACTGCTTCATATCCTTGCTCAAAAGCCCGCTCGATGTGGTTATCTAATTCCGAAATGCGTTCGGCCACGGCCGCCGTACAGGGCAGCCGCAATTGCTTATACGTACGGAGGCTTTCATCGAGCAGTTTGAACGGCTTGTCCGCAATGTCGAATTTGCACATCAACCAATCCGGAAAGACCTGTATCCGCTCCTCGGCCGACCTTAACGGCTCCCCGCTCAGAAAGCACGTGTTATTGTCAAAACGAAAGTCTTCAAAAGGGTTATATAGCGCAGTCTGCATGTCTAAGGCATTTGTGTTGTTGTAACGGTCTAAACTTGCGGTATTTCAATCCAACGAGGGGAAAGAAATGCCTTTGATCTTCCTATAAAGCTCCACTGCATACAAATCGGTCATCCCCGACACAAAGTCCAGCACCGAGCGTATCTTGGCGTATGGGGTTTCCCGATCGGTGTGGAATTGCTTCGGCATCAGTGCCAGTAGCTTCGTGTCGTACTTGGTCTTCTTTTCGCGGAGATAGGCTGGCACAAATTCCTCCAGCAAGCCATTCATAACTTTGTACCCGGCAACTTCGATTTGTACTACGGATTGTGCGTTGTAGATCCGTTCAACAGAGACTTGCTCGATGGCGCGCATCCCGTCTACTAACTCGACAGCCAGCGCGTCCATTAACGACTTCTCAAACCGACCACGCAATATGGCGTCTTGGTGCGTTATAAAAGCGTTAGCGCAGGCCATGATCAAGGTGTTTATTGTTTTGGCACGCAATAGACTTATGCGGCTATCCGAATCACCAAGCGTGGCCAAGCGTACCTTTAGTAGTTGGCTGTCCCCACAGATCGGCAACAACAAATCGGCTACCTGTTCGTACGTCAGGATGCCCAACCGATGTGCATCCTCCAGATCGATGATGTTATAACAAATATCGTCGGCTGCTTCTACCAGGTAGACCAGCGGATGTCGTTTGTATCCCGCTTGTTGTCCGACCTCGGAAAGCAGTCCGAGTTCTTTGGCGATTTTCTCGAAAACAGGTTGTTCCGACTGGAAATAGCCGTATTTTTTGCGATGGTGCACCCGCTTGTTATGTCCGTCGATGGCGGCACAGGGATATTTCACAATAGCGCCCAGTGTACTGTATGTCAGCGCAAACCCATGTTCGTCTTTTCCGGCAAACGCATGGGTGAGTATCCTTAACGCATTCGCGTTACCCTCGAAATGGGTCAGGTCCGCCCATTCTTCCGGCGAAACCCGCTCCTTGAAGGCTTGCCCGTCGCCATCCGTAAAATAACTGGAAATGGCCGCCTCCCCGGAATGGCCGAATGCCGGGTTTCCGAGGTCATGCGATAAGCATGCCGCAGAGACGATGTTTCCCACCTCCTGCAAAAAGGGAACTTCGGAATCGATTGCCGGAAAAGATTTCCTGGTTTCATTGTAAAAAATGCGGCCCAACGACCGGCCAACACTGGCAACCTCCAGGCTATGTGTAAGCCTATTATGAACGAAGACACTTCCGGGCAACGGAAAAACCTGTGTTTTGTTCTGCAACCGGCGGAAAGGCGACGAGAAAATCAGCCGGTCATAGTCGCGTTGAAACTCCGAACGCGCATCGTGCTGATCATCGATGTGCCGTGATTCATAGCCCCATCGTTTGGCTGACAGCAATTGCTTCCAATTCATTGCATCCATGGTGGGCAAAGTTAACACAAATTAAACCACACTAATCGTAGAATTTCCAGGCGATGCCAACCCGGAGGTTCGCGTTCTGCATCGGATACCGGCGTACGGTATAGTAGCCCGCAGGCCATGCAAGTTGGTTGGCGAAGTTATAGCTGATAAATAAGTTCGCCCGTTTGAGTGTCGCCGTGGCCCACACATCAACAATAGGGTAGGTGGAAAACTCGATGCCCGCGTTGTCATTATAAAACTGCCCAATGTTAATGGCATAAGACGGCGTCCGAAAAGGCGTATTGAAACGAACATCAAATCCCAAGTTGAAATCCACAATTTTATACAGCAACCCATGATAATAAAAGCTGTGCCACGTATATAATTCGGGCACGGCAAGCACGGCATTATAATCTGATTTCTGGTACACCGCGTAGTTATCTAAATGGAACCGCCCCAGCCTGAAGTTCTGACCAACTGACACCTTAAGCAAGTTGATACTGTTGCCCAGTTGGGCGGGCTCGATGGTGCGGAACAACCGCGGATTATTACCGGGATTGTCCACTTCCCTATAATAAAGGTAATTGTTGATTAAAAAATACTCCGCCTTTCCGAAAAATCCGAACCGGGCGTTTTCATAGGTAAATGAGAAGTTGGTCGTTTTGGTCTTCGCGAAATCGTGCCCCCACTGATGGTACGTATAGTTGACACGTTGGAACAATTGTTCAGGCGACTTGTTTTGTGTATAAGCGCCAAGCACAACCCGCCCCACGGCGTTGCTCAGCAAGATATCCGCTTTGGCATCATAAAGATAATCGCCAAAATTAGCTCCCTGCACAATCTGGTTCAAATCGCCGGCTATTGTGATCCGATCGCTGAAACGATACCCGATGCCCGCTCTGAGCATGCTGTTTTGCAGAAACGCATCCATTCCACGGTCGCGATACCAGTGCATGTCGTGTCGGTATCCCAAATCGAGTTTCACTTCATTTTTAATGAAGGCCAACGATTTGCCCCTGAGGTAAAAGCTATAGCCAAAGTCGTTCGTGATGGTCGTAAGGTGGGTCGTATCTGCCGATAGGATGCTCTCCCCGAAGGGAAATGCATCGTTGACGTCGTCCTCATTCTTATAGAACTGGAAGTCCTGTGAGCGGAATTGAACGCTATGCGACACCCGGTTGGTTGGGAGTATCTGCTGTTCAGGCAGCCCTGCGTTGATGGTATCCAAACGCCCTATAAATAGACTTTGCCTGAGGAAGATACTGTTATCACGCCAGGTGTGCCGCGGCCGTTCGTCGCGTGTGCCACGTAGGCGTGTTGACTCGGCATCACTCGGGCCGCGGTCCACATCGCGGAACAGGGTATCGTTAAGTATCGACCCGTTTTCAGTCGACGTCAACTTATTGAATACCGCATTGGTGAGCAGGTTGTACCGGCGGTTGTCCGATTCATACCAGGCAAATACGGCAGATTTCAACTCGTTATACCGCTGGTTGATGTAATAACCATCGGCTCGGGCCGCATGGAATTCGCCCCCGATGTTCAGCCGCGGATTGATGTTTTGAGTCACCTTGGCCCGGATAACCTGATCGTCAAAGAAAAAACCCACGTTATATAGCTCCGAAAACGGTGCCCGCGCGCGGTAATACTTTATCGAATCGGGTTGGTAGAGATAACGCTCCAAGCTGTGGAATCCCGTCTGGAACCCAATTGTTTTATCAGGTTCAAACAGCATATCACGTGTGGCCAGTCCATAACTGCCTAAATGGATGGTTGGGCTTTTCGGTAAGTTTTGGGGATTGTAATATTGAAAATTCTTATGTAGGGTGTCTATCTGGTAAGTGAACGTTCCCTGTTTCATCATAGCCAGTGTGGTATAGCGCACATACCGCGCCGTATAAATTACGGTATCCTCCTTATTATCCTCAGCAGCCCTTGCCGAGTCTAGTGCGCTACTGAAATCTTCTTCCACTTGAGCGTACAGTCCCGGTAGGGACCAAAAGCAACACAGCGAAATCAGCAAAATGTGCAGCTGGACATTCATCGTTGCAAAGCTACCAATTCTTTCAATATTAATGTCACTTTCGGTTGGAGCGTGGCCGCAAATTCTTCAATCAGGTCGTACATAACTATCAGGTGTATGTCGTCTATATGCGCGTGTCGTTGCCATGGTATATGCTCAGGTAGCTGTCGTAGCGGCTCGGTGCGATGGCCCCGCTTTCGAGCGCCTCCAATACGGCACACCCCGGCTCATTAATGTGTCGGCAATCATTGAAACGGCAATCATTCATCCGCTCCCGCATTTCTGGGAAAAAATGCCCCAGCTCCTGCGGTTCAATATCGATGATCCCCAGCTCGCGTATGCCCGGTGTGTCTATCAACCGCCCACCATCCGGTAGTCGGATCATTTCGGCAAAGGTGGTGGTGTGCCGTCCCTTATCAGACCAATCGGATATCGCCGCTGTCTTCATTTTTGCCGCAGGATGGATGGCATTGATAAATGTGGATTTACCCACACCCGAGTGGCCCAACATCAAGGTGGTCCGCCCGCGAAGCAGGGCACCAACGGTCCCGACATTCGTCCCCTCCAATGCGGAAACTTCGTAGCAAGGGTAGCCCAATGCCCCATAAATCGCCTTGTAATCCTCCAAAACCTCCAGCCCTGCATCCGAAAACAGATCCAGCTTGTTAAAAATCAGGCTCGCGGGTATGCTGTACGCTTCCGCCGTAACAAGGAAACGATCAATAAAACCCAATGAGGTAAAGGGCGACGCCAGTGTTACGACAAGGAAAGCCTGATCAAGGTTCGCCGCAATAATTTGGGCCTGTTTGGACAGGTTTATCGATTTACGGATGATGTAATTTCTTCGCTCATATAGCTGCACAATAATGGCCGTATGGGGAACAATATCCGTTTCCACCATGATATCCACCCAATCGCCCACAGCCACAGGGTTCGTTGTCTTAATGTCCCTGGTGCGGAACTTTCCCTTAATCCGGCAATTGTAGGTCTTGCCGTCATCCGCAAGCACCTCATACCAACTACCGGTCGACTTGGTGACGAGGGCCCTCATCCAACTACCGCATTATGTGCCGAAGCGCTTCTTACCATATTGGCAAAAGTCGGAAAAAAACGCCACAATATCCCTATCTTTGTCTCCACACCAATACGCTAAGTACGTGAAGAAGTTGTTTCTTTTAGATGGGATGGCCTTGATTTACAGGGCTTATTTTGCACTCAGTAAAAACCCCAGGATTACATCAACCGGATTCAACACTTCGGCGATATTCGGTTTTGCCAATACGCTGTTGGAGTTGCTGAGAACGCAACAACCATCGCATATCGCCGTGGTATTCGATACCATGGCACCGACCAACCGCCATGTCGAATTTGAATTGTACAAAGCCAACCGGCAGGCAATTCCAGAGGATCTGGCCGCCGCTATCCCTTATGTCTATAAATTGATCGAAGGATTCAATATCCCACTCATCACGCTAGATGGGTATGAGGCCGATGATATCATCGGCACGTTGGCCAAACAAGCAGAGGCCAAGGGGTATACCGTGTATTGCATGACACCCGATAAGGACTTCGGCCAACTGGTAACAGAAAATATTTTTATTTACAAGCCCGCACGCCTGGGCAATGGGGCGGAGACGCTTGGCGTAACCGAAATTCTGGAAAAGTGGGAGGTCTCCGACGTGAAACAAGTCATCGATATCCTTGGCTTATGGGGCGACGCGGTGGATAATATTCCCGGCATTCCGGGCATCGGCGAAAAAACCGCAAAGAGCCTGATCAAACAATTCGGCTCTATGGAAGGCATCTTGGCGAATACGGACCAACTTAAAGGCAAACAGCGGGAAAACCTCGAAACATTTGCCGAACAGGGACTGATCTCGAAGAAGCTGGCTACCATCCAATTAGATGTACCCGTTGAACTGGACGAGGAACGGCTCCTGCTCGGACAACCGGACAGGGATGCCCTAGAGCCCCTGTTTGCAGAACTCGAATTCCGCACATTGGGTAAGCGTGTTTTTGGAGAGGAATTCAACGTATCCGCCGCCCATGCGGCGTCGGGCACACAAATGGACCTATTTGGCAATACCGCCAGTGCTAGCATCGATGTGGCAAGCACCGGCACGGAATACGTACCGCCTCCCGCCGGAAGGAACGTTCACAACACCCCTCACAATTACGTGTTAGCCGATACATCAGATTTGCAGCAGGAGCTCGCCGCTTTATTAGCTAAACAAAGCAGCTTCTGTTTCGACACTGAAACGACCGGTACCGACGCCAATACAGCAGACCTCGTGGGCCTCTCTTTTGCCATCGAGCCCGGCAAAGCCTGGTATGTACCTACACCATGCGATAAGGAGGGCTGCTTGGAGGTGTTGGCCCACTTCAAACCCATTTTGGAAGACGGGTCCATCAAGAAAGTCGGGCAGAACATCAAGTACGATATCCTATTGCTCGCGCGCTATGGTGTCGTGGTCAAGGGGCCGCTGTTCGATACGATGCTGGCGCATTATCTCATCGACCCGGATACCCGCCATGGCATGGATATGCTGGCAGAAAATTACCTTGGTTATACGCCAGTCCCGATTACCGATTTAATTGGCCCCAAGGGCAAGAAACAGGGTAACATGCAGGATGTGGACCTTGCCGCTATTACCGAGTATGCCGCCGAGGATGCGGACATCACACTCCAATTGAAGGCGGTGTTCGAACCCCTGCTGGATCAAGCGGAAGCTGCTGCGCTAGCCCGGGAAGTCGAGTTCCCGCTCGTGCATGTATTGGCCGACATGGAGCGCTGCGGCGTCAAGGTTGATGTGCCCGTGCTCAAACAGTTGTCTGAGTCGTTGGCGACCGATACCGCGGTACTGGAAAAAACAATCTACGAGAAAGCGGGGGTCCGGTTCAACATCGCCTCGCCGAAGCAACTGGGTGAGGTGTTGTTCGAAAAGCTGCAACTGGACCCCAAGGCCAAGAAAACGAAGACGGGGCAATACAAGACAGGCGAGGACATCCTACTGGCGCTAGCACCGAAAAGCGACATCGTTAAAGACATCCTTGAGTTCAGGCAGTTGCAGAAACTGAAATCGACCTATGTGGATGCCCTACCCAACATGATCAACCCCGTGACAGGCCGGGTACACACCTCGTATAACCAGGCGGTGGCAGCCACGGGACGTTTGAGTTCCACCAACCCGAACCTGCAGAATATCCCCATCCGTACGGAGCGGGGGCGCGAAGTGCGCAAAGCATTCATTCCAACCGATGATGACCACGTGATTTTGTCTGCCGATTATTCCCAGATCGAGTTGCGGCTGGTGGCCCATATGAGTGGCGATAAAGGGATGCTGGAGGCATTTGAAAAGGGGCTGGACGTACACCGCGCTACCGCGGCCAAAGTGTATGGCGTGCCACTCGACGAAGTGACATCGGCCCAGCGCAGAAACGCCAAAGCGGTGAACTTCGGCATCATCTATGGCCAATCCGCATTCGGCCTCTCACAGAACCTCGGAATCCCCCGCACCGAGGCCGCGCAGATCATCGAACAGTATTTCGCGCAGTATCCAGGCATCAAGCGGTACATGAACGACACCATCAACTTCGCCAAGGAACACGGTTATGTCGAAACCCTCTTGAAGCGGCGAAGGTACTTGCGCGATATCAACTCAGCCAATCAAACCGTGCGGGGCTTTGCCGAACGCAACGCCATCAATGCACCGATTCAGGGCTCCGCAGCCGATATGATTAAAGTAGCCATGATCACCATCCATGAGGCGATAAAGAAACAGGGGCTGCGTGGCAAAATGACCATGCAGGTGCACGATGAGCTGGTGTTTGATGTACCCAAAGCGGAACTGCCCATATTTAAGGAGCTTGCCGAAAAACACATGAAAAATGCGTTGGTCATGTCCGTTCCGGTAGTTGTCGAACTTGGCGAGGGCCGTAACTGGCTCGAAGCACATTAAGTGAATGATGGGTTATGAAACGTTGGCTGATCATAGCGTTTATCACCCTATTGCCCTCGGTGGCACTTTGCAACACCGCGGACACGATCGAAAACAATCCGATATTTTACGAGCGCGAATCTGGCGATATCATCCGGTTTTTCTATGATGACCACTACTATCTAGTTGATAAAGACTGTGAATTCAGGGCGATCGAGCGTGTTGGCCAATACGACTTTCAACGGCAGGTGTTCATTGGCGATTTTGCGGACTTTGATAACCATGGGCGACTGATCCTAGAGGGCAGCTATGTTGATGGAAGGAAACACGGCGATTTTAAAGCTTATCATCCGAATGGCCAGTTGAAATGGCAGGTTTCCTACATACAAGGCATTCCCCAAGGAGCGCTCAATTTCTACTATCCGGATGGCAAACCCCTACTTGAAATAACCTACACCGGCGAAGGCGCGCGTATCCTCAATTTTTGGGACCGCCGCGGGCGGCAACGTGTTACCAATGGTGATGGGCGGTACGAGTTCGCTGTTATAGCCGACGGCTATAATGAGTTCGGTTATACGCGTTATATCCGGAAAGGGAAGGTGGTAGACGGGCACCCCCATGGCAATTGGACCATCAAATACCTATTTGGTGATGGCAAGGAAAAAAGAGCCGGTTACGAATATTATAGTCGAGGGCGTTTTGTGCAAGGCTATGAAGCATACACCGGCGAGGAATTTTCCGACACACCCCGATACGACCTATTACCGGCGGACTTTTCCATCCGTGCCGACGCGATGGTTACAAAGGGGTGTACGATCGACGACTATACCGGGTTTACGAGGTTTCTAGCAGCGTATTTGTCCGAATGGTTTGAAGGCACATTGGACGGACCCACCAATCCCGTGGAAATAGCATTTACCCTAACCGTGAAATCAACAGGCCAACCGAGGGCAATCCATATGAAATCATCCTTCCCTACAAAGCGCCATGCAAATTTGTTGCTTGAAGCCCTGAATGGCGTGGGTTACTGGCTACCGTCGTATGCTGACGGCGGATATATTGAGGACACACTTACGGTAACCATGGAAGCCTTTCCAGATGTCCGCTACCAGAAAACGCGGTTTTATGAGGTAACAATCAAACGGGAGAAGGGTATATAACCTTTTCTACTGGGAAACGGAGTCAAGCCAAAGATATCGTCGAAATAGCAGCCGGGGCTCTCCAACAGTAAATTTCATAAATCAAACAAGAAATAAAACGGAACAGTAGACACTAACCGCTCATCCGCTGGCTTCCGCGAGATGACAGCAGCAACACCATGCCCAGGATCACGATAACCGATGCGATGATAAGTACCGACGCCTTCCCGTGCGTAGCGAGTAACCCCAACAGGAAAATCAACAACCCCACGCCCACCAGGGCGAGTGCTATGGTCTTTACAGCCAAAGCTCCCTGCAACTTACCATGCAAGGCTTCATCACCCTCAGCCGGACTACCATCAGCGACTACCGGTACACGGTATGGTTTATTGCGGTATATAACTTCAAAAATAGCCAGTAATATAATTGGCAATAATACACCTAGCACGATTTCCTGCATGCGATTCAATGAAAATCCGAGTATGGTAGGGGAGATGAACTTAAAGAATACGTTGACCGCCAAACTGACAATGGTGACGAATAATACCGAGAAAGCCGTTTGCCGTTTGGAAAACAGCGCCCATACCGCCGGGCCGTATAATGGTACGCCGGTGAGTGCGCCAATACTCAACACCACCTCCACAATACCTCCCATGGCCGGAACCATTAAGGCCACTAATACAGTGACAACACCAAACCCCAAGGTGGAGAGCCGAGCCACCCACATCAGCGACTTGTTGGAAGCGGCCGGACGTAACCGTTTATAGACGTCGTTGGTAAACACGGCGGACGAAACGTTCAGCGAGGCGTTAACCGAATCGGTGGTCGCAAAAATCATCCCCGTAATCATCAGGCCCATCATCCCCGCCGGCAACACTTCCTTACACATCATCAGGTAGGCTCCCTCATTATCGAGCCCACCCAGATCAGCATTAACCACCCGGTATAGCATCGGTGGCAGCATCCACACCACAGGGCTGATCAAATAAAGCCACCCAAACAGATAACCCACTTTTTTGGCTTCCCGTTTAGTGGGCACACTCGTATAACGTTGCACATACGCCCAGTTTCCGCCAATGAAAATCATGTTATAAAAACCAAAGGCCGCCATAAACCAAATCGTGTATTCGCCACCGGTCAGGTTAAAAAAACCTTCGGGTGCCTGCTGTACAAACGAGCCGATACCGCCTACCTTATCAAACGCCAACGGAACCACAATCAATACCGCCGCAGTAAGCACCACAAACTGCAGCACGTTGGTCACGATAACCGCCCACAGTCCGCCAGAGGTCGTGTATAACACTGCCATGAGGCCGAAAAGGATGATTGCCCAATGCGAGGGCAACCCCGTAGAGACATTCACCAATTTGGCCACGGGGTAGAGAAATGCGCCGTTATAGGCGAAGCTCATTAGCAGGAACACATAGGTATAAAACTTGTGTACCCCACTACCGAAACGTTGCTGCATAAATTCGGCGGCAGTCAACACACCCGTTTGCCGCCAACGTGGCGCAATAAACCGGCCGATGAGGAATCCCGCGATAGCCATTGTCCACTGGATGGTCACGGCTACCCAACCCTGTTCGTACGCAATTGCCCCCCATACCACAAAGGTACCGGCCGAAAAAAACCCCATATAGAGGGAGAGGCCACTCATCCACCAAGGGAGCGCACCACTGGCGCCGAAATACGATTTCATATCCGCCTTGCGGTCGCTCATCGACAGACCAGCCAGCAGGATCCCGACGGAAAAAATAGCTATTACCCAATAGTCAAGTGTGCTCATTGGTCACCTCCATAACACCTTACGGCAAATATGGCCGCTGGGACTTTCTCCGATGGGTGCTCCACATAAATCATCAGTTTATCTGTTTTCAATGGCTGGTCAAAGGTAATGGTATTACGGGTCTGGTAGTTATCGGTCCGTTCGTAAATCACCCGGCCGCGAGCGTCTGCGATACGGTAATTACGCACGCAGAACGGCATCACCCGCTCGGGGTGCGTCATCAAAACCGACTCCATAGCATGGTCGAAATCCGTATCGAATGCCAAGTCTATCCGGCTGATTACCTGCGGCTCGTTCCACGTAAGTATGACCTGTGGGGCGGGGTCGCCCGGATCGGCCACCCACGCGTTCGGCGCCGTTGTTGGCCGGTCCACCCCGTTTCGGAGGTTGGCTGCACCAAATAACTTCACTGGTTCTGAAAGTACGATGGCAATATTCTGCCCTTGGGGTCGCCGCTGGGGGCACCAGAATTCAAATTCATCTACACCTGAATCAGCCGGTGGCCGTTGGCGGCCGTTGTTAGACACCTTCTTATTCACTCCGTTGAACACAGAAAGCAATCCGGTAATCCGCTGTTCCGTGTAGGGGAGGCTCACACGTTCATTTTTTAAGAACGTTAAGAAGACATATTGTGCTTCATCAAGCTGCGCATCAAAATCCAGTGTGATTTCCGTTGACCCTGCCGTTAGCCCGACGGTTTTCGCGGCTAGCGCACGGTCGGGAGTGAAACCACCCCTCCGGCTGCTGGTGCGCAATTCAACCTGCAAATCCGTATCCTGTTCGGTGCTAACCGAAAGGGTAAAAACAGGCACCTTTCCAGCTGGCAACGGAACCAGTTGTGCTGCCGAGATTTCGAGCGGGCGCCAGGTCACGTCCGTGTTGTCGAAACCTGAGAAATCCAATTCGGTGGAAGCGGTGATGTTTGCCTGCCGGACGCTATCCGAGTCGTCGTGAAGGGCCAGTTCTGGTATATATTGGCCCATTCTCATCAATTCCTGTTGTAATCGGTCAATATGCCCTTTGCTGTAAATCTCCTCCGGTGTGGCACCGTAGCGTTTACAAAGCGATGCTGCCACGGCCACTGCCTGTCCGGTATATGCGCTGGTTGCCATTACCCGCGTAGCGCCGAACGCCACATGGCTCACGCTGATGATTCGCCCTGTGAAGAAGAGGTTTCCAATGTTTTTGCTATATAATGTCCGGTAAGGAATCTGGAAAATGCCCTTACTATGCCATTGGTTGCAAGGTTGCCGTTCGCTGAATACTCCATCGGCGGGGTGCAGGTCGATGGACCATCCGCCGTAGGCCACTGCATCCGGGTGGGTACGCTGCTCGATCAGGTCCCGTTGAGACAGCATATAGTCCCCCTCAAAACGGCGGCTCTCCCGTTTACCGGGGATCATCCCTACCCATTCGAGCGTCATCGTCTCTGCTTCGGGGAATTTCCCGGAGTTCTTGATGTAGTCCCAGATGCCATATACCACCCGCCAGAGTTCCCATTTGATGCGTTCGGTATCATGCACAGTATCCAGGCGGCCGCCGTGCTCCACCCACCACAACTGGCAACCGTGTTCGTTGGCCTTGAAATTGCGGAACCGGGGAATTTCTTTTGAAACGTCCATGGCAAACGAGGGGGCGATAAATTCAACAGGCTTTCCGGTATCCTTGCTGTAAAAATAAAGCGAATGGCCCAGCAGCTCGCCGTAGTCAGCGTCGGGTGCCATCGGCTCGTCGAACTCATCCCGGCTTTCAGCACCCATACGGAATGCCGCCCCGGCCAGAAAACCCACAATGCCATCGCCAGAGGCATCGCAGAAGAGCGGTGCCTCAAGTCGGTATTCGGTTGAATTCTGGCTACAGAATGCCCGCAATGCACGGATGCGATTCGGGCCTTCCTTCTCCACGTCATATACGGCTGTATTGAGCAGCAAGGTAATGGTTGGCTCCTGTGCTACCTTGTCGAGCAAAACCAGGTCGAATATAATCGCATTTCCTTCGGGATTACGGTATATGTTTTCCACCAACAGTTCATCGATTAGGCCACCCTCCCTGGCCCACCGGTTGTTGTTGCCCATGTGCGAAGTGGCCCCCAGTACCCACAGCCTTACCTCACTGGAGGCGTTGCCGCCCAGTACCGACCGGTCCTGTATGAGGATAACCTCAAGCCCCTGGCGTGCGGCGGTGATAGCCGCGCATACGCCAGATAGGCCGCCGCCGGTGATGACGAGGTCGGCCTTGAGTGTTTCCTTGTATTTCTCTCTTCCACTCCCTTCAAATCCCGCTTTAATCTTCATAAATATCAATTATCAGTTTTATCTTTTAAAAAGTTTGTTGGTCGGTCGCTTAAACTTATTGCCCCCGGTATTCCCAAATAACGTTACTAAATCCGCTCCCAGGTCTCGTTAGTCGGTTTTCAACGTTAACATATAATTGTGACCAGGTGTAATTGAAAACGTCACGGGAACATTAAAATCGTCTAAATGCAGCTTTTTTTCAACTCCCGTTTGCTTGTCCACAATTAGTAGCTGCCCGCTTTCCCATTTTGAGAATGCTTTATCGATGATTGTCGTTGTCTCGCTATCTGGAAAATGAAAGGTGTACGAAAATGCCCGGTCCGACGTTGGGTATACCGACACTTCATATCGGTTTTCAAGTTCCTTAACCAATACCCCTTTTCCACCGACAAATATTGGAATCTTATCAATGGGGAATTCATAGTCTTTTAACGTTACCGGACCGTAAAACCACTCTTTACTTTCATAATCCATCCATTTCCCGTCGGGGAGATAGACATCTCGTTTTGTTGCGGAGGCGTAGTCATTCCCATATAATGGGGTTGCCAACAGGGACTCTCCCAGCATCCACGAATACTGTCGGTGTTCCTTGCCCGCCAGCCGATAAGTATTAGAATCACTGGAAAACGCAATCGGCAAAGGTGTCATTGCGTAAGGAAAACCGGAATGGTAACCTTTTAGTACCTCGCTATATAAATACGCGGCATACGTATCGTGCCAAAGGGCGGCCTTCTTCACAGCTTTTTCATAAACCGGGTTGTTCAAGTGCCATGGCCCATACCCCATAGCCATCACCGGACTGACCGCGGCAACCATCGCATTCCGTACGAAATAAAGTTTCTCATCATTTGTTAGTGGACTTTCCAGGTATTTTCCGGCTACAATGTCCAGATATACTGCCGGAGCACCACTGGCCGCATAGTTCAGGCCGTTAATCAACGGACGATCCTGGTCAAATCCATACTTCGTATCCTCTAACCTCAGAATGTCGCCGGCCACGGAGTACGCACTATTCCTAGCCATGATCAAGTAATCCCGCGCCATCAATGCTTCGTTAACGGCATTCAATTTAGCATCATTATTGAGTTTCTTTCCGTCACGAAGCATCAGGTCTTCCTTAAAGCCGTCCACTCCCCATCGATCCGCTCCGGATACGTACCAATCGACTGCCGCCGGATTTTGACCGTCCAACAGGAATACATTGCCTTGGGGGAAATTCACTCGGTACGTTTCGGGGTTTCCTTTTCCATCCGTGATAAAATAACCGGACGCCATGCCTTCCTTTACAAATCCCCCATCGTTCGTTTCCTCATAATGGCCGCCATATTCCTCCGTGCCTTTGAAGTTTATCCGCAATCCCAGCAACAGGCTGATATCCCTTTTTTTAAAGAAATCTTTGAAAGCCGATGGGTTGGGGTACCGTGGGTCGGGGAGGTTGTCATTTCTCCCGCCGCCGGCGCTATCGTCCCAGATTCCGAAACTCGTCGTCGCCCCTTCCTTTGGATTCCGCCGTTCACCTTTCCAAAACCCAGATCCGACCACCGCCCAGTTAATGGGATACCCCTGCTCAAGGTAAGTATCAATATCTGCTTCAACAGATGACTGGTACGTATTCCACCCTAAGGATCCGAATGCTTCATACCCCAACTGAAAAAAACGGAACTTCGGTTTGAGGTCCGGGTGCCCCGCTGTACTCCTTACGCTTTTGTAGGCACGGTAGATTTGCTTGGAGTCTCCAAAGAAATAGTATACTGTTGCGGCCTTTACCCCCGTAACCCCAAGCCTATTCTCAGTGGTTGTGATGGCTACTCGCTTGGTCTTTTCGCTGAACAACACCTGAGCAAAATGATGGGCAGGAAAAATAGTAAACGTCGAAATAAAACGATGCTCGTTGTTGCGGTTCCCGAAATCATCATTGCTGAATCCAGTGACATCGATACAATCCCCAAATCCGCCATGGTCGCCAAGTCCATATGCCGGGCTTAACGCATCGGTTCTGAAGTCAATCTTGTACAGCTCCTCCTGCCCACCGTCACGGTGCTTCGGTGTCAACGTAATGGAAAAATAGTCCTCGTTAAGCCGAATGCTCACCGTGGCGATCAGCCCCGCTGTATTCTCCACCTGGGCTACTAGCGAATCACTACCGTGCTTCAGTACACGCGCTTTCCTTACCGAGTAGATACCGGTATCCGTTGTATAGGCGTAAGCCAGGTTCCCCAGCTCATGGGGTGCAATGCTTGCGTGCGTCCCCTCAAACCAGAGTTCAAATGTGTTGGTGTCGACATGGACAGTGTAATTCTTCCCCAGTAGCTTGACAACCGGCTCACCCGGCTTATGCGTTGTCGCCACCGCACCGCAGCATAACCCTAAACAGAGAAAAAAAAACAAATAAAAGTAAAATACTTTACACCCAAACTGTACACCAGTAAGCCTTAACTCAGTTAACGATTTTGACATCATTGTTGCTAATAATTCAAGTTTATATAAATTTTCAAGGTCGCTTTCACTTACCCTGAGCCTTTCTGGCCTATTACCTCTTCCGCATGCAATCTAATCGACAATACCGAGATAAATCGCACCTGCAGCAGGCGATGCCATATACAGATAATCTTTACCGTCGGCGGCGTCTGTATACCCAACTATCCTCGGAACGTTTAACCCGCTTATCTTCTGCTCTTCAGACCACATCCCCCCCCTTTCATCGGAAACACGCAGATACACATTTTTATCCGGTTTGGAGAAATAGTATCTTAGGACACCGCCGGCAGAGGTAATCCACATTTTTTCTGTCGAAACAAAATCCGTTGCCGTGCCATAAACCGTCGACCGTCTCCAATCCGTTCCGTCCCAAATCGCAAATCTGTAGTGATATTGATTACTAAGATGGGTTGGAGAATAAGCGTATGCAATTACAGGGTTACCTTGGCTATTGACAGATAGTTTCGCGCTCTGCATCCCATATTTGGGGCTTCCGGCCGCAGACGAATCCCATATCTCATCTCCTTCGAAGGGCTGGAACACATCTCCCGTGGTGGGCGTTATAGGCAGTGCCGTATAAACGGTACCGTCTGCTTTATAAAACTGTCCATTATTGGTATTATAGCGTGCATACGACCCCAAGTGCCTGTTTCCGCCAGCTCCTCCTTGTCTCCATTCGAAAATAAGATGAATATTACCGTCAGTGCTGGCGTAGATATGATCCGGGTAACAGGTATACCCCGGCTGTTTGGCAACGTCTGCAACCTTACTCCATTCGTCTCGTGCATTATTCCACCTGAACATTTCTCCTGCATGGTGGTTCTGGCTATTCCTGATAAAGAGATAAACATCTCCGTTGGGAGCGGTAGTCAAAGACGGGTAGGTATAGGCACCAGCGGGAAACTCGGCACTTCCGTCTGTGAAACCTCCCGTTATGCTTCCGGGAACGTTAGAACGTTTATATTTCATACCGCGGCTATGCATTCCATAGAAAACATGAATATACCCGTCCCCGTCAATCGCGATAGATTGCTGAGTATGCCCGGCATCATTGATAATATCCTTTTCTATCGTTACGTAATCCCAAGTGCCCCCAGCTGTTCTCATAGCTAGTATACAGTTGAGATCCTGATCCAGGAATGCCATGTATGTCTGGTTATTGTACTGCACAATAGGCGTCCACCAACCTGCTGTGTTGCTTGCATGCATGGTAAACGGCGTTTCCAACACGTTGACTACCTTATCTGCTTCTTCCATAAAGGAAACCTCGACGGTATGGTCCCCGCTTACATGCAGGGTATAACGCAATGGGGATTCGCTATCGCCGACAGACTTCCCATCAACGACGATAGCAGAAACAAAATAGCCCGGGTCAGGAGAAATGCTGAAAACGATGCTATCACCGTAAGCTGCATCGGATGTACCCGGCCGCGTGATCGTTCCGTTAGGACCGGCAGTTGCGGTGATGGTGTAAATATGGCTGGCGAATGTTGCGTGGATCTCGTGATCAGACGTTACGTTTTTAAATGTAAAGTTTTCCGGAACTGGCGGGGCATGTTGTACGCCATCTACCAATAACTCCGCAATATAATAGCCTGAATCAGGTACAATCGCAAACGTTTTGGAAAAGCCCATACTTACCTTCACCTGTTCGGAAGGTGTAATCGTCCCATTTATGCCCGCCGTTGCTGTTATTATAGACCAAGTGGTTGTGAAATCCCATACATAATCTTCTGCCAGCGGATGTCCTTTTACATCCTTTACGTCCTTGGTTACCTTACCTGTATACTTTGCGGTCCCGGATAACAGTGAGCTTTCCGGTGTGAATGTAACGGTATTACCAGCATAGGTTAAGGTACCCGCCACCATCGTTGTGCCCCGCATAATTTTAAAAGTCTCCGAAGTGATACTGGCCGCATCCATCGCAGTGCTGAATGTGACAGTTATCATTGCATCATCCGTTTCGGGGTCCATCAAAATAGCTGTCGAAATGACCTCAGGCGCCACAAACTTATCTTCCGTTTTCGCTTTTTTACAACACACGACGCTTATCACTGCGCCCAACAAGAGGCTATACGAAATCTTTATTTTCATCGGATTTCTAAGATTTAAATCATGTTTATCTCCGGATTTACCATTCTTTGGTGCACTTAATCATCTGTGGCGATTCAAAGCATCCGTCAGTCAAATAGCATTTTCTGAAACACGAGTTCTTCTATGATTGGCTTCTCCCGTTTCAATGCATGAAGGTCCGCCTGCGATTCAATGGTGACCTTTACCTCTCCACGGTTAGCCGGGAGTTTCCAGGGCCCAAATTTCTTTACCGTATTGGGTTCAACGATTACTACTTCTCCTGCCGGTTCGTCATTCAGGTAGACCTTGAACCATAGCGGCCTCTCTACAGGGTTTTTCACCTCTAGGTAAAAACTTCCGGCTCCGGCTGGCGCACGCATGTAGAAAAATCCTTTTGCCGTATCAACCGGATCCACGGTGCCTGTATAACCCAAGCCATTAATGATTTTTTGTTCGCCCAGGATGCGTCTTCCTTCCGGCCAGCCATATTTCTCCCAACTCACTTTCCCATAATTGTGGCCATTGATCATGATTCCTTGCTTAAGCGACGCGGGAAAGAGGCCAGCTTCCGAATCCAAATCCCCAAAGAGGACATCGGTTGTTAACTGAGGGCCTATGGTATGATTCGCTGTTTGCAGGTAATCAATTAAATTCCCAAGTACTCTGGCCGCTATGGGATCATCTTGCACCCGCCCGACGAGTTCAAATTGAGAGAATATGATGCTGCCTTTCCCCTTAAAATGCTCCAATACAACCTGGTACTGAAGCATATGCCCACAATTGGCTAGTACACTGGTATGATGGAGTGCCGCCGGCTGAATATCAAATACTTCTGTCACGGGGAAACCGGAAGAGCCCTCCAACGGATTCCATAAAAAGAAATCCCGGTTTACAAGGCCCTTATCCAACAACCCTGGCCGCTCGGTATTTACAAAAAGTGAATTGTATTTTTGGGTTGTTACACCGTGGGGAACCAGTGCTGAGCTTTTCAGGTGCTTTCCTTCCTGCTTCAATACCAACACCCTTCCACCGTCTCCGACGAATGACAATACATCCTGTATCTGGGTGTCTGAAAGTGTAGATAATGTCTCGCTCCCGATAACAAGGCCGGTGCCCGTGCCTAACTGAAGATTTGTTATCCTGTTGACATCTAAACCTATACTTTCCATGGCGTCGGCCGTCTTTCCTTCCGGATCATAGAGGGTAACCGGCTCGCTGGAGCGGGAGTTGGCAAAGTCTCTGGGGGCGATAAAGACATCCATCTCATTTGGAGTTGAACGCGCCTGATCATGATGCAACTCCATGATAACCCTAGCCGGGCCGGCCACTATCGTTTCGGGGATTTTCAGCGATACAGGGATGGTTACTGTTGAATAATAATTCACAGACGGCACTGTCGTGTCCATCTTACTCAACACGTTGCCATTTTGTACAAGGCTAATGGTCACAGTGGCATTATTAAGTACTGGTAGCTCCACATCATCATGAATCACGTACAACATGCCCTCGATCTTTTCTCCTCCAAATGCATGCCTTTTCCACGACTTTAACGATAGCAGCACCGGACTGTAAACCTGTTTGATTACTTCGGTAGCCGGCTTGGTGCTGAAGCTCTTGTTAGGCACATCCCACTTCCAGAAATCTGAATACGGAAAAGAACCCGCGACCCTACTCTCCATTCCCCGGGCCCGGCGCATTCCCTCCATCATTTCCTTGGTAACAACCCGCTGGTACCATTGCGGATCATCCGGATGCTGTCCTCCCCTGCCCACATGCCGCAATGCATTTGACATCCCTTTATTATACCATAGATGAAATCTTCCGGTGCGTTCACCGGTATAGGTGCCTACGCACTCGGTGAATGTAACCGGTTGGTTTACTCCACCACCTTTTTGGTAAAAAGCTTCCCTTTCATACTTATCCATATCCAGCACTGAACCACCATACCAGGCGGTATAATCGTGCTCATCTTCGATATCACCTACCTTGCCCCGGCCAAAACCCGCGTTAGCTATGATGGGATGAGTGGGGTCGAGCGTCTTAGCAAACTCATAATTTTCTACGGCGAGTTCAAGGAAATCCGGATTTCTGCCCCAGCTTATTTCATTGGCAAGGGTATAAATTGCCGTAGAAGCATGATTCCTTAATTTCCGGATCTTTGGTGTGAAATTATCCCTGTTTGACTTGAATACTCTATTTTCAGTCGCACCTGCTCCGGAATAACTTCCTGCAATGTTTAAAAAGCCCATTTCATCCGCATACTTCACCCAAAGGTCATTGTCCCCAATCCTCCCTGCGTTAATATTAAGTTCTTTAGCCTTTTCAAAAAACCGCTTAACAAATCCTTCATCCGTCCAGACTTCCGGGGCTCGCTTTCCATGCTCATCCACCACTCTTGACACGGGCCATTGGGATAGTGCGCGCAGGTAGTAAGGATTCCCGTTTAGATAAAACAAATGCCCCCTGACCTCAAATGTTTTAAACCCGATCCGCCGAACTTCCCTCAAAATTTCCTGTTTTCCTGATTTCAATGAAATTTCCAAATTGTAGAGTACCGGATGTTCGGGTGACCACAGCTGGGGTTTTAATTGCGTTTTTTTCAGGCTTACCTTCGTACTATCTCCCACATTTAATGCAATTTTATTTTGGGGAAGCCGAAGAAACACCTTTCCTTCGGTGTCCGTAACAACCACGTCAACTACTGTGTTCTGACGTCGAGCGCTGTGATTTCGGACCAGAAACTCCATATCGATGCTATTTATCGTCGTGCTGACGAAAAAATCATCAAGCATAACACCGGAATCTTGAGCCCGCGCACTCCCTCCGGCCAGACAGATAGCGATCACTACTATACAAAGATACCGCATGCTTATTCCCCCCAGAAAGTAAGTTCTGCAATGTGTACGCTCTGCGTATTTCCCCAAGTGCTATTCACTTTTATCCGGAGGTATCTCACTGCCGGAATATCTGCAGGGAAATCAAACTCCTCTCCACTTAAGAGCACATCAATATCCTCTTCTGTATGCTCCCCTATCGGCAAACCCGAAGGCTTAACCGATTCCACTTCCATCAGTTTGGTCCAGCCATCCCAGCTACCATCGGCGTCAGGCGTGTCGGCAGTGCCCCATATTTCAAAATAGCGGGGATTGCTATTTCCCCAGCGCACCGATTCAGGGCTATTCCGCTGATTGTAACGGAAACGACCCAGTTTGTTGGTTTGCCCCAAATCAAACGTAAACCATGTGGGCACGCCGCTGTTGGCGGCCGTATAAAAAAACGAACCGACACTATTATCCCATAGATTCTCCATCGGGTTATTTGCGGCGTATTGGGTTACATTATCAGTGGGCAAAACAACTTTTTTAAACTTCATCTTATCAAGCAATGCATATCGTGGAATATCCCTAAGAACAATTGTAGAGTAAAACGTATCAATTGCCAATGGATCAGGCAGAAACATCGTCCGGTATCGCAACTCGCTGCCAAGCTTAATGTCAGAAAGCACGGTTTCTGCTTCCGTCATTTCTATTTTCAGTTGCTTCTCGTTGCCTGCTAAATCCGTATAATGTAATTCAACACCGACCGGTGTTCCAATTTGAGAGTTCCCTGGTAACGCTTCCCAGGAGAGGTATATCTTCCCGTCCACCAGTTCGATATTTCCAAGCACGCGGTTAACCAATCCGTTGGTGTAAGTGTCACCAAACGCTTCCCCCAGTGCCTCAACACGCAGCGACCGATTACCCCTATTATCGTAAGTGAAAATTTCAAATGAATATATTCGTTCCTCCAGGTCATCTATTAATACACTCAACTCCTGTGGTTCGCCATTATTATCAATGGGAATTTCCAATGAATCTCTTCTATCATTCCAGAACACCTTTGCTGATACCACCTGTGGATCTGCCGTTAACCACCAGGATAGTTTTAGTCGATTATTGCCGGGAGCTGCCTGGACGGAATGTGCTTTCCCCAAATAAATGGTTTCGCCATCTTTGATATATTCCTTGTAGGCCTCGTCCCTGTCGTCGCATGCCGTCATAACGGCAAACACCAAGAAGAGCGAAACGATGTATGGTCTCCTGACAAGAGGTAAACCGGACACGGTACCTAGCATGTCGTGGAAATATTTTTTGATTTCCATAATTCTCAATCTATTTAACAGATTCAATTTTTTATATGTAATGAATGATCTTGACTTCGTCTTGGAACAATCGGGGTAAATTGCATAGCCCTTACGTTTCGGACTAAAGTATCTGCCCCCAGAAAGTCAGTTCCTTAATATGGATACCTGTAGCCAGCCCCCATGTCTCGTTCACCTTTATTCTAATGTATCTTACCGGAGGGGCATCCAGTGGGAAGTTGAACTCTTCTCCCCGAAGTGCCAATTCCCAATCTTCGTCGGAATACTGACCCAGTGGCAAACCGGACGGCTTAATGGATTCCACGTCCATTAATTTTGTCCAGCCCTCCCAGCTTCCATCCGGGTTGGGCGTATCGGCCGTACCCCATACTTCAAAATAGCGTGGATTCCCATTTCCCCATCGCACTACGACCGAGTTTGTTCGCTGCTGATAAAGAAAACGGCTCAGTTTGCAGGTAGCCTTGAGGTCAAACGTGAACCAGGTCGGCACTCCTGCGGCATAACTAGTTTGGTAATGCGCTTCACCACCATCCCACAAGTTACCCATATGATCCGCTGCACTATAGAGCGTAGTGTTATCCGTAGGCAACACCAATGTTTCAAAAGGTTTGGGTATAATCTCTTCAAAGAAAGGGGTTAATTCGGCAACGAGCGTATCCGAGAAGTTCCCCCAGCGATCTTCCACATACACCCCGAAAACAGTAGGTCTAGCAGCGAACCCCCTTGCCGAAAAGGCACCTGATTCCTGCATCGTGTACAGTGTCTCATCATTTGCCCAAAACCCCTCCTCATCCTGGTAGATAATAGCGATTGCCAAATCGGCTTTTGACAAATTGCTAAAATCCACCGTTGCTCCCCCGAAGTCTTCCTTTAACGTCAGCGATTCGAACGTCGTAATCAAAGGCGGTTTCAAGGGCTTGACGGTCACGACGACAGGGTCTGAATGCACTTCGCTCCGGCTTACTGCATATACCTTAACATCATGATGAAGGGTATCACCAAAGCCCTCCAGCAGTAGCGTATTATTATAATAAGTGGCTTTCGCAGTCCTTAGTTGTCCCTGTGTTTCAAACTCGGCTTTCACGTATAACAATTCCGGGTTGTCCGGCAACGTATAGGTCAGCTTTGCACCTCCCGGTAAATTTTCAACGCTGATTTGCCCTACAGGGTCAGGAACCCAACCATCTTGCTCATGCGGAGTGTGTTTCTCCTCTTGTTTGCAGGAAGCGATTGCGAGGATACAGCAGCATATCGCTAGTATATTTGTTATCTTTTTCATTTTTTTATGATTAAGAAGAATTGATTACCAACCCGGATTTTGCACCAGGTTTTCATTCACAATGACATCCAGTTCGCGAAGCGGCCATAAATAATCGCGCGTTCTGAACTCTTGCCTATAAAGCTCCCTGATACGATAATACAAGTCAGTTTCTCTTTGACTTACATCCCACCCATATACCGGCTTGTTGAGTTCATCCATGGCCCGCTTCCATCTCCGCAAATCCCAGAAACGATGTCCTTCGAAGGCCAGTTCTATGGTTCGCTCCTGATGAATAATTTGCCGAAGTCCAGCTTGGCTTAAATATTTCCCGGGATCCGTTGAGTAATTTTCCCATGATTCCTGTAGCGTAGCCAACCCCGCTTTCTCCCGTACGAGGTTTATATAATGGTATGCTTCTTCCCCTGGTCCGTCCAGTTCGTTGAGTGCTTCTGCATAGAGCAGGTATAAATCTGCCAAGCGTATGATCGGCCAATGGTATTGAACAACGACGTAGGCTACACTTGCAGCATACGTACTGGCGGGGTTCACCAGTTTTTTTGGCCAATAGCCGGTTACAGAATATCGGTTGGCACTCGCTCCCCCAGAATATTGCCCCAATTTAGCCATTACATACCACGGCGCACTTTCTGTAAAATTACCTTGCCCAAACCATACGGAACCATCAAATGCAAGGCTTCCATAGAACCGGGGCTCTCTGTCATAATGCAACGAGGCTGTGGTGTAATTTGGTTGGATATAGTTTCTCTCAGCATCCGTAGCCACCCGGAGGGAATACCTCCCTGCGTAATCCCAAGTCTTATCTTCCGTGATCGGGACTCCGTTTATCGTATAAAAGCTCTCGGCCATTTTCAGCGTAGGCGCCATTCCCCTGCTCACCGTTGAAGCATTGGCTGTACCCGCATCCAAACGGGCCTGGGATTCCCGTTGCAGCGTGGTTGTGCTTCTTCCTACGTCAGGCCAGATTACTTCGGGGTTTTCCCTTGCAGTTACACTGCCACGGATATTCATCTTATAATACGTGTCTGTTGAAACTTGCGAAGAACGGGCGTCCAGGCTATAGGTGTATAATTTGTGGCCTGCAGTATGGCAAAGGTCTATGGCGTCCTTGCAGGCTACGGCCGCCCTGCTCCACTTCTCCGGGTCATAAACTGTATTAAAAAGCGTTAACCCATTTTTATCGACAAAACCCTCGTAATCAACATTTCCGTTGAATAACGGACTGGCAGCTGTGACCAATACCAACGCTTTAATAGATAGTGTGATGGATTTCGTGATCCTTCCCAGTTCCGTTGTCCGGTCCTCAATGGTTATCGGTAAATTTTCTTCAGCCGCAGCCTCGTCAAGCAGCTGAACGATATAATCCACACAGTCATCAAAAGGTTCCCGTGCCACCTGAACTTCATCGACTCCGCTCGAAATCGGCAAATTTTCACGAATGAGTGGAATAGGACCATACATACGCAGCAAATAGAAGTGATAAAATGCCTTCAGCACCTTCACTTCTGCGATCCACCGGTCCTTTTCAGATTGGTCCATATCCTTCACCAAATCAATATTTTCCATAAAGATGTTACAATCCCGTATCCCCCTCCATAACGAGGTGGTTGAAACCGTACCTTCCAGACTTCCAGTCGTTGCCGCACTCATCGACGCTGACGTATAGCCGCTCCAACGATCGAGAATAGGCTGTACAATGCTTTGGCTTCCTCTGGCAATCTGGACGCCCGGGTAGGAGTTGTCATATCGCCACGATTCATCGGCACCATACAATGCCGGGTTTGATGCAACATGACTGAAATTGGGCAAATAAGAATAACAGGTAAACAAGTATTGTTCGGCTGTCACCCGCATTCTGAATGCCATGTCAATCGTCGCTATATTATCCGGCACTACATCCAAATATTTATTGCAGGAGCTAAACAGACTCAGGACCACACCAAATATTATTGTTAGATATCTCATATTTTTATTCGTTAGATTAGAGTGATACTTGTATGCCTACATTATAAACCCGCTGAACTGGATAATCTAGGCCCCGTCCTGCCTGCTCAATGTCCCACAGCTTAAAGGGCGACCAAAGCCATAGATTTGTTCCGTTCACAAAAAACCGCACATTCTTAATCCGTACCCTGTTTACCAAGGTCACCGGAAGGGTATACCCAAATTCTGCCTGTTTCAGACGGAGGAAAGACCCATTCCGCATAAACCAGGTGCTGGTCTCTTGGTTGTTGCTGTTGGCTTGGTAGTCCAACCTCGGCCAGAGTGCATAGGAATTCCTATTTTCTTCGGACCAGTGATCGTCCGCATACGCTTTTAATAATTGGTTTTGGCGTATGGTGCCACTACTTGTCCCGATGAACGGTGCCGTAGCAGACTGATTTATCCAGAAGGAAGATCGTGCGGATCCCTGAAAAAATAACGAGAAATCAATACGCCTATATCCGGATGATGCTCCGAATCCATACACGATTTCCGGGGTGGTGGGATAGCCAATCGGAACCCGATCCAATGTTGTGATTTGCCCGTCTCCATTCACATCAGCATATTTAATATCTCCCGCCATGGCAGGGCGGGACCCAAAGTTCTGCGCCGGGGCATTGGCCACTTCTGCGTCGTCAATAAATAAACGCTCAGCAATGTATCCCCACGTTTGTGTTAATGGCTGGCCAACGCGGGACGAATAACTATTTGGATATACGGGCTCCTCATAGACCTCATACTGACTGGTGGCGTACGTGAAATTGCCTCTTGCTGTCAGCCAAAGTTCGGAAGAGAAATAGTGATTAACATCCACGGAAATATCCACCCCATGGCTGGAAGCCTCACCGACATTGGCGCGTGATGCGGCTGACAAACCCATAGTCGTCGGGATATTGGCCCTGGTCATTAAAATATTTGAACGGTATTCCGTGAAATAATCAGCCAGTATGTCGATTTTATTGTTCAAAAGCCCCAATTCCAGTCCCAAATTCAGCTTTTTAGAAGTTTCCCAAGTGATCTCCCGATTATCGTATCTGGAAATTGAAACCCCATTTCTGGAATACGCCCCGTCTTCTCCAAAAACCTCACCCCTGGTGGCATCATTCATATTGACTTCTGAAAGAAAAAAGAAACGATCGGCAGGGCTTCCTATCTGATCATTGCCCACTATGCCGTACGTTGCTCTTAATTTCATTTTGGATATCTTGGAATCGGGGTTCCAGAACTTCTCGTTTGACACCGTCCAAGCTACGCCGGCAGAAGGGAAAAACCCAAAGCGTTTACTTTCGTGAAACCGTTCCGAACCATTGTAGCCGAAGTTAAATTCAGCCGAATAACGATTATCGTAAGAGTAGGTTAATCTGCCTGACAACCCGGAGTTTCGATAGGGGAGCGACGTTTGCAGACTACCGGCATTACCTTGCAGATTATTCCGCATTAAAAACACCAACAAACCACCAAGATTATGTTTTTCAAAAAAAGTGTGGTTATAATTTAGAATGGATTGGAAGTGAAAGACAGAAGATACTTCTTTCTGACCTTCATTGTAGCTCAGGTACTCTGTTCCGGAAAGTGGGTTAACAACATCAATGGAGTACACGCCCGTTTTCCGGTCATACGATCCGGGAACCAGCTGATAATAAAAGGGATTATAAAAACGACTGACATCAAAAAACGAATACCGGCTCGTGCTTCCCATGGCGGTGAGCGAAAGGCCCTCGGTTAAGAAGTCCAGATTTTGCTTAAACTCGATACTGGCATTCATGGTCGATCTTGAATAATCTTTATACCCCCTTACCATTTCTGCATAGGGATTCAGATAGTTTCCATCTTCATAATTCCCGAACATTGTATGTTCTATGTGTGCATGTTCTTCATCTTTCGGATAATAGGCTGGGAACAGTACGGGATTTGTTTGCATTACATTGTTGTATACCCCTGAACCACCGTTCATCGGACCGGTATAGTCATCAAAGATACCGCTCAGCCTGACAATGACCTCGCTGGTCGGCGTAATGTGGATATTCGTATTTGAGCGTAGCTGATAAGTTTTAAGATCAATATTATTATTGAAATTGTTATTCCCATCCACTTTAAGCATTCCATTATCCTGAGTAAAGGATCCGGCAACATAATATTGCGCCACTTTCCCTCCACCACTTATGTTTAGATGTGCTTTCTGATTGAACGTGTAAGTTTTCAGAATCTCCTTTTGCCAATCTGTGTTTGGGTAAACTACCGAATTTGAACCGAGAACCGTATTCGCTATTTTGTCTCGGGAATATGGTCTAACGCCTAGCGGATCACGGGTTGCTACTGCTTCGTTATGTAGCATCATATACGTGATGGGGTCAGCCAACTCCAGATTTTTAGTAGGAGCGGAAAGTGAATTTTCCACACGAAAACTGATATTAGACGAGCCTTCCTTCCCCTCTTTCGTTTTTACGATGATTACGCCATTAGCTCCACGCGCTCCGTATAGCGCAGTCGCGGTAGCATCTTTCATAATGGAAAAACTAGCAATATCCTCCGTAGTAAGTCGCGCAAACTCCGCTGTGCTCACTTCCAGGTTGTCGATAAGAATCAGCGGATCCACTTTATATCCGAACGTATTTACACCGCGGATAAAGAACTCCGCATTATCTGCACCCGGTTCACCGCTGCGTTGATAAGCAATCACTCCAGATACACGACCTGCCAGTGCGGTAGTTAAATTGCTAGATGGCACCCGTAACTCAGACGGTTTGATGGTCGTCATGGCGCCGACCACTTCGGTCCTTTTCTGCTCACCAAAGGCGACTACTACTACGTCATCTAAAGCAGTCTGTTCAGGCGTTAATCTCACAATTACCGGATCACTTGATTTCTCTTTTTCGACGACCACCTCCTGAGGTGCAAAACCTATGGAAGAAAAAATCAATATTACACTTTCACCCTCGGCCTCAATCGTAAATTGTCCCTCCGAATCCGTGCTGGTTGCAAACGTCTGTCCTTTCACCTGTACAGTTACATCGGATAGTGATGAATTTCCTTCATCAACTACCTCGCCCTTAATAGGGAACCTTTGTGCCCACGCATCCGATTGTGACCAACCGGCAATTAACAGCGTCAATAAAAGGAAAAGTTTTAAAACCGAAGTTTTTAAAGTCCCAGTAAGCCCTACCTGCTCACCGTCTATTTCGGCTTTAAGAGGCTCTGGCAAGCCTTTTAGGCCGATTGTTTTGTCGCTTAAAAGTTTCGTGTCCATAATTGGTCTAATTGTTTCTATACGTTTCACTTAGAGGTTACTAATTGTTTATTCATTTGTGTTCATCACATATTGATAATCACGATTTTCCGCACCGTTCACTTAATAATTATTATTGGTATGGTGTGGTCTGGTAAATATCACATCGCAATGATAGGAAATTTAATTCACTATCCAAATTTTAAAATAAAAAAACAGCTAATGAATAATCACCACCATCAGCACCTGCAAGCACAAAAAAATCTTGTTTGATTTGATTTGATATTTAGTCACGCTTTTCTTGAACAGCAAGCACCTCCTAAAAACACCCCACCCCTCTTGATTTAAGACACACACAATCTCACCGCCCTATTTCGTTATCAGCGCGTTGGTCTCCATTACTTCTTGCGCCAGTATAGCACCTATCCGATTATAGGCTGGTTGGGCATAATGAATATTATCCGTCATCATATCATCTTGTGGGAAATACCAAGGGTCAATAGGCGCCAAAAACACATACTTGTCTTCATTTGCAATTTCTCGTTGCATTCGACGCACCGCGAGATAGCCGGGTTGCGGATGGCGGGTATATTGGCCGGTCATCACGATATAAAACGGCAGGCTAGGATTGCCGAGTTCTTGCCTGAAACGCGCGATCAGATCTTTTAATGCTTCTCCATAACCTTCTTCGGTTTGCCTCCCATCATTGATCGCGTTCGCATCCCTCTCCCCCTGCAACCAAAGAACACCCTGCAATTTAACACCGGTTTGCCGCTCTGCCATCTTCACCTTCACGATACACGGGGCGAAAATTTTCAGCTTACCGACTGAGGCCCAAGTTCCATAGACGGTTTCTGCTTCGTAGGAGCAAGCGCTTCCGCCACGAGCCGCCGAAACAACAATCACACTGTCCCCTGTAGCCTCCCGAAGATGCCATCCAAAAGAAGGCGCAATACTACCACTATTAGCTTTGCCGAAATATTTACCGCTTTCCCCCAAAGGATCTTTCAGTATACGTAACGAATCCCCCCGCTCCATATACTCGAAACATCCCTCACTTACATACTTATCGGAAGCACGACGATCCCCCATACCCGACGCATTACTTTGTCCCGCAATCAGCCAAAGGCTTTTCTGCGCAACCAGCTCTGTACTTAGTACCAGGCAAAAAATAAACAATATACTACTGATCCCTGTATTCATCAACTACCTGTTTTTTTGTTTGAAGAAATTTTAGCCGTCTCGCGATTATGCCCGATATACAAGCTGATTTGATTGACGGCCAATTAATAATATGTCCTTCCATGCTTTTAAAATCCGACTTGCAAACAACATTGGACTGGTGTGGTCTGGACATAAACACAATGCAAGTATAGGTAGTTTATTTATTCCTTCCAAAAAAAACACAAAAAGATGTTCAATATGATTTTTGTTAAAACGGACAACATACGTTGTCTTTGCGGCAGTTCTAATTCAATATTCAAGCAGAGGATACGGATGATTTCGCATTCGACAAGCACCGTCTTCCGCTTTCTTATCACAGTTAACCGCTTTCAATTCATAGGAACCCCCGTTAATTTACGATGAAATGGTTTTTAAAAACCATCACTAACTCATTTATCTGGTTTGGTTTGTTGTGGGATTTAAACTACTTTTGCAAATATATGCAAACGACATTCCTCGAAAGTTCCACCCCTCCTGCCCACCGCATGAAATACATGCAACTGGTAGACCACATAAACAACCTCATTGAATCGGACCAGTTGCATATCGGCGACCGATTGCCCTCACTCAAGCAATTCGAGAAAGAACTCGGCATGAGCAAGGAAACCCTGCTCAAAGGACTCAACCACCTACTCGAGAAAGGCGTCATCGAATCCGTATACCGCAAAGGTTACTATGTGAAGAAAAAATCGGTAGATCATACCTATCGCGTATTCCTGCTACTCGATAAGATGAACGTGATGCGCGATCGGTTCTACCATACGTTATTTGACGAACTGCGGGATGTGGCCGACGTGGACGTTTACTTCCACCACCACAACTTCAAGGTATTCGAAAACCTCATCCGCGAAAACCTGCACAACTACACACACTTCGTCATCGCCACTTTCCTGAAGGAAGATCCAACCGCGGTCCTCAATTTAATTCCCGCACAGAAACGCATCATCATTGACTATAATCAAACCGGCTTGGACGGGGAATATTCGTGCATTTTTCAGGATTACGAACACGACCTTTTTGATGGGCTCAACCAATTAAAGGACCTGCTAGCCCGGTACAAAAAATTGGTGCTTATCGCACCTACCGGGGCCGTCCACGCCCGCCATGTGGTTGAAGGGTTCCTTCGGTTCTGTATGAAACACGAATATCGGTACGCCATCGAACACGAAGTGGAAGCAAGCAGTTTCAAGAAAGGCAACGCTTATATCACATTCAGCAGGTACGATACGGATGATGTGGCCCTAATCAAACTGGCACGCGGCAAAGGTTATAAGCTTGGCAAAGACATCGGCCTTATTTCCTATAACGACACGGCCGTAAAAGAAATTCTGGAGGATGGCATCACCGTTATTTCAACAGATTTTGAGGTCATGGGGAAGGCTGTTAGCAAAGTGATTGTCAATCGAGAGCCAGTTGTTTTACGGAACCCTACCCGGGTTATCGTCCGCAACTCATTGTAGGTACGCCTCTTTTCCTCCCAAAGCCTCTTTCAGCAAGTCTTTTAACGGGTTGCGGTCGTCCGCCTGATTCAGTTTTAAATTAGCTTCTTCCAACAACGTATTTATCTCAGGATTTGTAATGCCCATTCCTTATTTATGGGGTTTGGATTGAAGCTTCGATACCCAAAAAAATTCTTAGTCAAAGGAATTGGCCATGCCTTGACTATGGTTTTCTGTGGTCAAAGATAGTTGACGAGAAAAAGACATCGAAGCCCCAACGAAATCGAACTCTCGAAAAAATGCCGTGGCGATGCCATGAAGCTGGATTTTTAGACAGTCTAACACAGTAAACCCAGAATTGTTGTTACAAAATTTGAACTCCAAATAACCGGAAGATAACGATTTGGTTAACAGATTCATCTTGCATAAAAAAAGGAGACAGCTGATAAACAGTGTCTCCTTAAGTAGCCCCGACGGAAAATCGAACTCCATTTTTTGTCTGAAAAAGTGACCGTTTTGAATCAAATCAGACCAAATTGAACCATAGGAGTATGATACTCCCTATTTGCTGGACAACTATTGCACTAATTTAAGATATAATCACGACACATTTTTGATTATCTGATAGAACCTTTCATTGGGTGTTACCCTACCGATGGATTTGTGTCTTCTTTCGGTGTTGTAGAACCGCACATAATCCTTTACCTGCCGATACAGATCGACCCCACCGTTTGGTGGATTCAGGTATATCTTTTCCCTTTTGAGTGAACCCCAGAACCGTTCGATGTAGATATTGTCCAAAGCCCGGCCCTTACCGTCCATGGATATTTTCACCTCATGTTTTTTAAGTGCTTCGATGAATACCGAGGATGTGAATTGGGATCCTTGATCGGTGTTGAAGATTTCCGGTTTCCCGTGCCTTTCCATGGCACCCAGCATGACATCCCGGCACCATTCGGCACTCATCGTATTGGAAATGTCCCAGCCCATAATTTTACGGCTGTATACATCGATGATGGCAAACATATACATGAATCCACGGAACATGGGGATGTAGGTGATATCCGCCTGCCAGACCTGGTTTGCCCGGTCGATCTTCAGGTTCCTGAGCAGGTAGGGGAATTTATAATCCCCCTTGTTTGCCTTGCTGAGATTCTTCTTGGGATGAATGGCCTTCAGGTTCATAACCCTATACAATCGTCTGATGCGCTTTTCCCCTACAGAATAACCCAGGTCCATTTTCAGGTATGCGGTCATCCGCTCCACCCCATAGAACGGACAGTCCAGGAACTTCCGGTCAATTGCTTTCATCACCCGCTGGTTGTACAGGGATTCCCCTTTGGGCTTGAAATAATAACTGCTACGCGGCAGCTCGATGACACTGCATTGCTGGTAAACACTCAACTTTTTATAAGGTGGGCAAACAAGCCTGCGCTTTTCTTCCAAACTCATTTGCCCAATACTTTTTTTAAGAAATCCACCTGTATCTGCAATTCCCCGATCTTTGAATACAGTTCCTTCTCCTTGGATTCATCTTTGGCCG
>NZ_DATMFT010000020.1:0-48537 GCF_035556095.1 Parapedobacter sp.
GTATCCGCCCTACCAAGTACATCTTTTATGCTTAACTAATCGGCTGTAGTTTTACGCCCACAAATAATATGATTATGAAAGAGCGTAGAGATTACATGTTTACCGTTGTGCGCCAATGGCGCGAGAGCGGTTTGACACGGAATGAATTCTGCCAGCAGCATGGCGTGAGTTTAAGTAAGTTTGGTTACTGGATTGCCCGGTTTAAAGAAGCCCAGCCGGGCGGGGATGGCAGTTTTATCCCGATGGGCTCTCCCGGGAGTACAACACATGGCGTTCTATCGGTTATTTATCCCAATGGTGTACGGCTGGAAGTCCCGTCCGCTGACTTGAGATTATTGTCCAGGTTGATAGCTCTGGGCTGATGTTTTCGCTGGGTTCCTCTCACCGCTATTATCTGTATGGTGGCCATTGCGATATGCGTAAATCATTTGACGGCCTTTGCGGGCTGGTATCCTCCGGTTTGGGTCGCGGTGCCACGGGCGGTGACGTGTTCGTTTTCCTGAACCGGCGGCGTACACACATGAAACTGCTTCACTGGGAGCACGGCGGGTTCGTGCTGTATTACAAAAGACTGGAGGGGGGCACCTTCCCATTGCCCAAAGACAGTTCCCCCAGCGGGGAGATCGACTGGAGCGATCTGGTGCTGATGGTGGAGGGGATCGTGGTGGAGAAGAGCCGCAGGCGGCACCGTTTCAGTCTGGAAAAAGTGGTCTGAAACAGTTGAAAACCTCACTTTCTGCTTGTGTAACCCGCTGGTTATTTGTATTTTTATACCATGCAAACGGCACTGGAACAGCTATCGAAAGAGGACCTTTTACGGGCTGTTTCCGACCGTGACCGGGCCCTGGCTGCGCGCGATGAAAAGATAGATTACCTGGAATCGCAACTTGCCATGTACAAGCGTATGCAGTTCGGCCAGAGCCGCGAACGCTTTGAAGGCGACCCTAACCAGATGAGCCTTCCACTGGATGCAGCACCTGCCGAAGTGGAACAGCAGCAGGAAGAAGTGAAGGAAAAGATCGAATATGTCCGCAAACGTCCGAACCACAAAGGACGGGCGAAACTTCCGGAGCATTTACCGGTGGAAGAGATCGAGATCCACCCCGAAGGCGACCTGTCGGATATGGTGTGCATCGGTAAGGAAATCACCGAAGAACTGGAATGCGAGCCTGCCAGGTTCTATATCAAGCGCTATATCCGCTACAAATATACCGCTAAAAGCGGTGAAGGTGTGAAAATCGGCGAACTGCCGGAAAGGGTGATCGATAAGGGCATCCCAGGGGCCGGCCTTCTGGCCATGATCCTGACCGATAAATACGTGGACCACCTGCCGCTCTACCGCCAGAAACAGCGATTCGCCCGGGAAAATATCCGGATACCTTCCTCCACCATCGAAGGCTGGACCAAGGAGGCGCTCCTCAAATTGCATCCCCTTTATGACCAGCTCCTCTTCGACACGAAAGCAAAAGGTTATTTACAGGTTGATGAAACCCCGATAAAAGTGTTGGACAGCGATAAGAAAGGCGCCGCCCATCAGGGATACTATTGGGTATACCATGCCCCGCTGGACGGGACGGTATTGTTCGATTACAGCCCTACCCGGGGAAGCAGTGCGCCGTTGCCCATATTGGGGAACTTCAAGGGCTACCTCCAGAGTGACGGATACGCCGTCTACGAAAAATACGCAAAGAAAAAGGAGGTCACGCACCTGGCCTGCTGGGCGCATGCGCGCCGGGAGTTCGAACGCGCGCTGGATAACGACAAAGCCCGGGCCGGAAAAGCATTATTACAGATCCAGCAGCTCTATGCAATAGAAAGACGGGCCAAACAGGAAGGGCTGACAGCAGAACAGACCAAGCAACTCCGGCTGGCTGAATCCCTGCCCGTGATCAACGAACTGGGCAAATGGATCTTTGAAGAAATAAAGGCCACCCTGCCCAAAAGCCAGATCGGAAAGGCCATGGGGTATGCCTATGCTCGCTGGGATGCCTTATCCGCATACCTGTATGACGGAAACCTCCGGATTGATAATAACCCGGTGGAGAATGCCATCAGGCCGGTTGCCCTTGGACGGAAAAACTACCTCTTTGCAGGAAGCCACGAGGCTGCACAACGCGCAGCCATGATCTATTCATTCTTTGCCATCTGCAAAAAACATGAAGTCAACCCCTTCCAGTGGCTCAAACACACCCTGGAAAACATCATGGCAATCAACCATAAAAACTTAAAGGACCTCTATCCGCAGAACTATAAAAAAATGGTTCAGGAATCAAATATGTAGTTCATAGGGCGGATACTTCCAGCCGCCTGCACGCCGCTTCCAGCCGGCCGGAGAAGCCATCCTTCTGGTTGAGTTTGACCAGGGCGATGCAGGTGCGGTAGGCCTGCGTGCGGTTGGGGTAGCGGGCGATGATACGTTCGATGACCAGCCGCGTGCAGGGACCGATGGCATCGGCTATCCGGTGGAAATAGTCGTTGGTCCATCCCCGTTGGGCCACGATGGCCCGGTGTGACGGGGGGACGTGTTCCTCAAGGGTGGTGTAGATCGCCGTGCCCTCCCGGCGGTGCACGGCTATGCGCTGGCGGGTCAGGTCATCCAGATAGACCTCAACGGTATCCCGGTCGTAATATATCCGCACACGCTGGCCGATGTATTGCCAGGGCGCGCTGTAATGGTACATCACCCTGCTGGTCTCGTGGATGATGTACACGTGGTTGTTCTTTTCCACCGTTCCCATGCGCAGCAGGCGCGGGGTGAACAGGGTGGCGGGCATCGGCCTGAGCAAGGGCAGTTCGTGTTCGGTGAACAGCTGCATGCGGCTCAGGGGCGACTTACGGAACGGCCTGGCGTTGAGCCTCTCCACCTGTGCGGTGATGGCCGCATTGAGTTCGGCGAGGCTGTGAAAGGTCCGGTGGCGCAGCGGCGTGTAGATACGGTCGTAGGCAATCGATACGCTGCGTTCGATATACGGCTTGTCGGTCGGTTCGTACGGGCGTGTGGGGGAAAAGCACGTGCCGTAATGTTCGGCCATCTGCTCGCAGGCATCCGTCAGCACGGGCTCTTTCCGGCCGGCCTTTCTGACCAGCGCGGCCATGTTGTCACAGATGATGTAGCCCGTGGGCACGCCGCCGAATGCGGCCAGCATGCGTCCGATGCATGCGGCGATATCAGGGAACTGCTGGGTAAGCACCGCCCGGCAGAACACAAGCCCGGAGAAGACCATCACCCCGAGGAAGATATCGCAGTCCACCACCTCGCCGGTTTCCGGGTCCACGTAACCCAGTTTGCTGCCCGCAAAGTCGATCTCGGCCACCTCTGCGGGGCCGTAATGCTGCGGCAGGGAGATATCCATACCCTTCAGGTACTGCCGCCACAGCAGGCAGTACTGGCTGTAGCTGTAGCCGTCGGGGTGCGCCTGCCGGTATTCCTCCCAGATCACCTGTTTGTTCCCCCGCCGTTTTACCAGGTGGCTTTTCTCTTTGCCGAAGTGCTCCACCAGCGCCACGTGCCGTTCACTGTTGAATGACCCCGTCTCGGCGGGATGGACGATGCTGCCCAGCGCCGAATCGTCAATGGCCGTGATATCCGCGCCATCACCGTATTCACGGATGTACTTGCGTACCGAGTTGCGGCTGATGCCCGTGATGCGCGCGATCTCCCGGATTGTCCTGTTGTTCTGGTACAGCCCGAGTACCTGTCTGATTCTGCTCATTGCTAATGGTTTCCTGCTCATCGGCGTACAATCCTTTGTTTATCGCGTTTAAATGAAACGGCTAAATAAGGAATCGTCCGCCGGAACCATCGATGATGTCCTTGGGGGTGGGTCAAGTTACTTAAGAATAAGGTACGCCAACTACCCAAGCCCCCGGCCGGGGAACCCGCCTGGGTGGGTCACTTAACTTAAGAATAACGGGTGGGTCACTTTACGCCGGAATGTCAGTGAGGGAACGCCGGTCCGGTAGCAACCATGCCCGATTATCCACTGTTTGCTTTTTAGTTAATACTGAATGCCGATGGTTTTCGACACTTTCCGCCCCGAAGTTTAGGTGGGTCAAATAACTTAAGAATGGTGGGTCACTTTACATCGGTGCAGACAATGTCTCTTCATTAATGATACGAAACCTATCAGAAAGAGCAGAAAAGAGAATTGTTATGGTTGTTATTCTTTGTTGGCCATCTACAACAGATATGGGTTTGTTGCGGTCGTTTGAATCAGAATAATCTCCTATAAATAGCATTGTCCCCAAAAAATAACTATTAGGCTCAAGCTTGCCTTCTTTTAATGTTAGGCAGTTCAACATATCATCAAGAAATTCCTGATAATTCTTTTTATCCCAAGAATATTCTCGTTGAAATCTTGGGATGGCAAATTGACTTCCAGAAATTAGCAAGGACTTTATGGTTTCGTCTTTAGGTTTGATATTCATTTCCTTCTAAATAATTGTAGTTCATTAATTGTGCTTAACGGTAATGACAATTTCGGCCATTGTTAATTTTGGTTAACCGGTTTTGATATCGCATTTTGCGAAGTCAATTGTCTCAGTATATTTAGAAATTAATTATACGTTTATCCGTTCCATACTTATTTTTTGAGGTCACGAATTGTGACCCCAAAACTTTCTTCTTTTTAATTAGGCATCACATTTTGTGATACCATCATTTTTTCGATTCATTGCTAGATTTTTCATCGCTTTTCAGCCTGTCATCATAATCAATGTCTCCCTCAACTCTCTATTCTATTATGGGAAGTACTGTTGTTTTCCAACCAGTCGACACCCACCTCCTCTATGGCTTTTTCCACTATATTTATTGGTAACTTCTGAGTTAATTTGATCACCAGGAAACGGTTCTGATTTCGCAAATGGTCCGACTCAATTATGCTTACGACCGTCGTTACCTACTGACTTTAACCGGTCGGCGAGATGGTTATTCAGGTTTCGGGACATCCAACAAATGGGGAATATTTCCATCTGTAGCCCTAGGGTGGAATGTGGCCAACGAACGTTTCTTTCCGTTTAAAGATGTTTTTAATGACTTTAAGCTACGCGCTTCAATTGGACTTAATGGCAATCAGGCTGTTGGCGCCTACGAGTCAATTTCCAGACTAAGTGACTACAATATGGTAGACGGGAAGATTTCGGTTCCGGGCTACCGGCCCACGGTTCTGGGGCAAGACAACCTCGGCTGGGAAGCATCGCGTACTGCAAATTTGGGTGTGGATTTCGCGGTATTGAAAAGCCGCATCAGTGGAGATTTGAATTTCTTCCAGACGAATACATCTGATCTGTTGTTGAACCGGACCATCTCTCCTGTGCATGGTGTGAATGAGATTACGCAGAACATTGGCAAAACCGAAAATCGGGGTGTTGAATTGTCGTTATCTTCCATCAATATTAACGCTGCTGCTTTCACGTGGAATACATCGGCTAACCTATCTTTCATAAAGAACAAGATTACCTCGCTATACGGATACCGTGACGAGGAAGGGAGAGAGGTCGACGATGTGGCAAATGCTTGGTTCATCGGAAAGCCGATCTTGGTCAATTATGACTTTGTTTGGGATGGTACATGGCAGTTGGATGAGTTTTCGGAGGCTGAAAAGTGGGGGTCCCAACCGGGTTTCGTAAAACTAAGGGATGTGAATGGCGATAATAAATTGGATGCCGCTGACCGTCAAATTATTGGCCAACAAGACCCTCGGTTACTCTGGGGCCTTACCAACAGCTTTTCGTACGGCAATTTCAATTTGAGCATATTTGTTCATGGCGTCCATGGTGTGACAAGAGATAATGCAATCATGTCAGACAACGTCACAGCAGAAGTGCGGAATAATACCATCAAAAAAAACTGGTGGACACCCGAGAACCCGACCAACGAATGGATTATGAACCATTTAGACGCTGGCAGAATGTCTGGTGTAACGGCTGGTTATTACCAAGATGCAAGCTTTATCCGGCTAAAGGATGTTTCGTTATCCTATGATTTTCCAACTAAATGGACAGAAGCTCTAAAAATTAATAGGCTACGGACTTACGCCACCGCTCGCAACCTCATGACGATAACGAAATGGAATGGTGTAGATCCGGAATTGAGCGGCAGTCGGATAGTCCCGATGCAAAAGGAATTTGTATTTGGAATCACCTTTGATTTTTAATTTTTGGATAGTCAAAAATTAGCTGTAATTAATAAGGAAAAGATGAAAGCAATTTATATTAAAATAACCATGGCATTTAGTATGGCTTTGGTGGCATGTTCTTCCGAGCGCTTGGAAGAACACCCTCCCCATTTGATTACCGGTGAGACCCTGTTTTCTAACCTAGCAGGGTTCGAAGCCGGGTTAAATGGATTATATGCACGCGTTCGCGAAGAAAAAGCAGGCAGAAATGCAAATGATATGATTGGCAGCATGTTCATAGATGGTACCGATAACCTGGTATCCAATCACCGCGATATAGGTTTCAATTTCATTTCACAGTTTTGGCAAGACATCAATAATCCAAACCATGTTTCGATCGAATACAATTTTTCTTGGTTATATAGCATTGTAAACGCTGCCAATACTATTATTTCTAGAGCAAACCATTCCGCGGTAGATTGGGAGGGTGTTGGATCGGCGCCAGAAGATAATCGGAACCGCGTGGTTGCGGAGGCCAGGGCCATCAGGGCTTGGGCTTATAGACACCTGAGCTTTTGCTGGGGCGACGTTCCATTGAATCTGGAAGAGTCTATCGGTTCGACGATTAAAACAGACTGGGAGCGTGCGCCAGTGGCGGACGTGCGACAGCAAATTTTAAACGACTTTTTAGCCGCGGAACCTCATATCGACTTCGAACCAAAAATGAACGGGAGAATCACTAAAGGCGCAGTACAACACTACCTTGCCGAAATGTATCTCACCATTCATAAGCCCGACAGTGCATTGTATTGGGCTAATAAGGTAATTAGTACGCCCCAATACCGGTTAGTGACGGAGCGGTATGGTGTTCGTGCGAACAGGGCTGGCGTTCCTTTCATGGATATGTTCTACGAAGGCAACGAAAACCGAGTACAAGGAAACACCGAAGCCCTGTGGGTATTTCAATTTGCGCTGGAAACCGTGGGCGGCGGTGCCAGTATCGTCCGACGTCATCATGCCAGTCGTATTAGTGATTGGGTAGTAGGAGGAGTAAAACCCATACGTGATACCTATGAAAGGGGAGGGCGTGGCCGATCTCGAATGTCGCTTACTAAGTGGGCGTTGGAATCCTACGAGCCCCAGGATCACCGAAATTCAGAGTTTGCCATCCGGCGGTTTTACGTGCTTAATGACGAAGTAGCAAATGCACCTTACCCTGCCGACATCCCTCCGGACGGTTACCACTTTGGTGATACGATCTGGTTGGATTGGACCGATGACATTACTAGTACGAATCTCGCCAGGATGAATTGGCCATTTTCGAGAAAAGTAGAGGGAACGAATCCAAACAATGTAGCTGCGGAAGAGCAATGGAACGACCATGTTTACTTACGTTTGGCGGACACCTATCTTCTGAAGGCCGAGGCGCAATTCCTTTTGGGAGATTTAACAGGTGCCGCAGAGACCATTAACGTAGTGCGTAGACGAGCCAACGCCAGCGAGATTTCTTCTGACCAAGTCGATATTGATTTCATATTGGATGAGCGCTCGAGAGAATTGGTGTTAGAAGAACATCGCAGGTTTACGCTATTGCGCACGGGAAAATGGTTTGAAAGGACGCGTAAATATAATAAGAATGGTGGTCAGCATATCACCCTGCGAGACACCTTGTTCCCTATCCCGCAATCCGTTATAGATGTTAATTTAACATATAAAATGCGACAGAATTCAGGTTTTTAGACGAGGTCCTCCCCGAACACCGAGTTGCCGTTTGGGGAGGCCTTATCATATATATATGGTATGAAATTAATACGCGTTTGCAGGATTATCCTACTATTTATATCTTTCTTTCAATCTCAAAAACTTCAAGCTAGCCACATATGTTACCCGTGGCGCGCCGCGCCAGCAATCGTTCAATCGGGGACTTCGCTCAAAATTCTATATCAAAACACGCGAGCAGTCGGTATCGACAGTGTCGTGCTTAAGGGGCCATACAGTAGCATTTCCCTTCTTCCGGTATCGGTAGTTTTCGGACATTTCGTATATGACACTTATTCTGGAACTGCTGCGAACAACCAAATCGTCATCGAAATTCCACGTCCTAGCGTCGTTGATTTGTATGATTTGTTGGTCTATAGCGGAGGAGAAACCCACTTGTCTCCGAAATCGGTCAAGATTATTGATCAGTTCGATAAATCTCATCGCTTTTTACATATCTCAGACCCCCATGTGTCCCGTCAGTGGGTGGGCACTCAAAAAAGCGGGTATGCCAAGGAGCTCGAACTGCTTGACCGCTTCGTTTCCGTGGCAAATATCCTAGCACCTGATTTTGTGATCGTGACAGGTGACCTCATCCACGACTATACTAGGCTAGACGCCGATGAGTTGGGCTGGGGGGGCAACGTGCTACGCAACAAGGAAGATTCGCCCACCGTCGAAGAAAAATACAGAAATTACTATGAAGGCGCTGCAGGCTTCAGGGGAATACAGGGCATTGAAGCACCGGTCTTCTCTACAACAGGAAATCATGATTTTTATGGAGTTGCTGCCAATGACCATAAAGGTAAAGTTTCACAATGGAATGCAATTTGTGGTAAGCGGGTGCATGGTTTTTCCTACGCAGGCACCCGGGTGTTGATTGTAGATGATTACCTCGGCGACCCGGTTATCGACATTCCAGATCATGCACCGCTCTCCGGATTGCAAGGTAAGGTGCTTACCGATTTTATCAAGCAAGAAGGTCCTGGTCACTTGCGCATATTGGCCCAGCACCGTCCCGACCGGATTGATACTGCATTTTGCAATCAGCATTCGATAGGATTGTTACTAAATGGCCACAATCATCGACCATTTCAAGAGTACATCGCCAATACACCTACCTTAAGTATGAGACCGGGCTCCATCAGCCGGAGCGGATCGATTAGCGAGTGGGAGGAAGTACTTGGCTTTTTCCGTATCGTGGATGTAAACGGGGCATGCTTTACCGCGAGTGATGCGCTTCGATTTTGTGCAGATCCAACGGTGCCGGCAGAGGAGATGGTTCTTAACCTAACCCTCGATTTCGATAAATTAAATGATGGATCCAATGATTCCAATAAGGCACGTATCGTTAATAACTTTCCAGTCGATCTCCCGAAATGTAAAGTTCGATTCGTCATGCAAAAGGGAGTATATCGCGTATCAAGTGGCCATATCGAGCAGGTAATTGAAACCGAAAGGTCTACTATAATAGACGTCAGGGTGGACGTTTATTCGAAATCCACTCAGGAGGTGGAAATAAGTGCACTTCGCGGCCAACGGTAAGCCGTACGCTGATGGTGCAAAAAGCTGCCCAGGCCATTACGTCCAATGCTCCGGCGGAAGTGAACCGCGATGCGGGGACGGTGCCGCTGGACATATCGGCAAGCAGCGGCCTGCCGGTGGAACTGACCATTGACGATGAAGAGGTGGCTACACTGGATGGCACGTCGCTCAACATCCTGCGGCTGGGTACGGTGCGCATCACGGCTACACAGGAGGGCGACGCAAACCATGAGCCGGCAGAGCCGGTGACGGTAACCGTACGGGTGACAGACCCGTCGGCTAACTTACCGGTACGGGTGCACAAAGCAGTATCGCCCAACGGTGACGGCATCAACGAATACCTCATTATCGAAGCCATCAAGGAATATCCGGACAACCGGGTGAGCATCTTCAACCGGAACGGTACAGTGGTGTGGGAAGCCAGCGGTTACAATAACGGCACGGTTGCCTTCCGGGGTGTGGTTACTGGAGGGCACTACGTGCCAGCAGGGACCTACTTCTACGTGGCAGAAATCAAGGTGAACGGGGAGTGGAAGTATGAGAAAGGATGGTTTGTATTAAGGTATTAAGTTGAATCAAATGTCTTAATCGCATGTCTTAAAATGGGAGTGAGTAAAAAGCAAAATAGCAAACAATGAAACATATATTAGTGATAGCCGCTGCGGTTCTATTGGTAGGAACCCATCTACATGCCCAGCAGCCGCTGACACATACGCAGCACGGGCAACTGCGCACGGTGATCAATCCTGCGGCGAGCCTGATGAGCATGGGTGGCGAAGTATCGGTCATCGGCCGGCGGCAGTGGGTGGGCCTGGACGGCGCGCCCACGGTATTCTGGGGCAGTGGCCACATGGGCTTTGCGGGGATGGGTGCTACCGCCGGCCTCAACGTACGCCACGAGCGCATGGCGGTGGAAAAGCTGACAGAGGCCTCCGCTTTTTTCGCCAAAAGCGTGCGGATTTCGGAAACGGAATATTTGGGGTTATCGCTCAACGCAGGGTTCAGCAATATGGACGGCCGCTTCTCGCAACTGGACCCATCCGACCCTGCCTTCCGTGAGGATGTGAGGGAGACGGATGCCTTGGTGGGTTTCGGTGTGATGCTGTACCGTCCGGATCGGTATTACGTGGGGCTATCCCTGCCGCGGCTGATGCTCGGCAACCTTGGCGTGGGGGGTGGCGATAGCCGGTACAATTTTACAAACGTCTACCACCTGACGGCGGGTGCGCTGTTTAATATGGGGACGGACTTCCAGTTCCGGCCATCGGTATTGGTGACCTACTCGGAGAGCCTGCGGCCACAGGCGGAAGCTTCGGCGATGTTTTTCGTGAAGCGGGTGTTCGGGGTGGGGTTGAACGTGCGCAGCTACGGCAACATGGCGGGGATGGCGCAGTTCAACCTCGGTAGCGTCGGGCTGGGGTACAGCTACCAGTTCGGCACACGCAACGAGGCGCTCAACCTTGGCATCAATAACAACACCCACGAAATCGGGCTGGGCTATCGCTTCGGAAGATCCGTGGAGTTGTTGTAGCATACCCCCTCGTTCCGCTATTTTTGGTACTGTCATTTTCCTAGAGAATCCGTCGAGATACAGAGTTTAGCTTGATACCCCTCGTGATGCAGCCGGTTATAGCCGGAGGATTCCTCCCACATTTCTTCGTTGGCCAACCGGATGCTGTATTCGGGCCTGCCCGACAGGCTTTCGTAGGCATCAGGCAGAGGCAGCAACAGCTCGTAGCTGCCGGCCGGCACATCTGCATTATGCTAAAGTTTAAAAAAGATCCGTCGCTGGTAAAGCCAGTAGCAGAGCAACCACTCCAAAAACAGGGTAACGCAGGCCACTGCGACCATAATGAGTCCGGAAGGCGCGGAAAGCAGCTCCAGCCCGCCACCTACGAAGATACCGACGGTGCCGTTGAACCATTGCTTACCCACCGTTTCGAAAAAAAGGTAAATGAAAATCGGGTTCATGCCGATGGCTACGAATACCCAGGCGTACCGGTCGTAGCCGCGGACATCGACCAGCCACCGGAAGAGCGCCAGCAGCAGCAGGATGTAGCCACCGGAAACGAGTACGAATGACGAGGTGCTGATGCGCTTGATGATGGGCGTTGCCGCGGTCCAGTCGAGCAGGTAACCGGCGAGCAAGCCCGCCAGCGCGGCCCAGGCAAGTTTCCGGATTTGGGCAGCCACCGGTTGGCTACTGATCAACACCCTGCCGGCCAATACGCCCCAGATGGTATGGGCCGCCGTTGGGATGAAATTGATGGCCGCCCACCCGCCGCCGTTGTGCTTGCCCATGATGAGGAAGTCGAAATAGGCGCCGAAGTTCTCACCTTTCACGAAAGGCTGCTCGAAGCCGGGCACGTGGATGAATCGGTACAGGCACTCGGTGAGCACCAGCAACGCCAGGCTGAACAGGAGCTGCCAACGCGTGGGCCAACGGATAATCAGGTAGGCAATCAGTGTGGTGGCGGCCAGCTGGGTCAGCACGTTCCAAAGCTCCCACACCAGTTGGCCGGAATATACGCAGTGCAGGCCTACGCCACAGGCAAACAGCTTCAGCGAGCGCCATGCCACACTGCGCAGGGTCGTAGACCAACGGATGCCCTGCTGGGATTTCCGGCTCCACGATAGGTATAGTGATGTGCCGGCAATCAACATGAAGCCGGGTTGCACCAGGTCCCAGGCGCGGAGTCCATGCCATTCGTGGTGGAAGAACTGGTCCACCACCGCATGCGCGGGGCCCGCCGGGAACACATGGGCTAAGGCTCGGTAAAGGCCGCACGCCTCGGCGGCAAGCAGCAGCATGATCAATCCGCGCATCACGTCAAGCGATAAGACGCGGCCAGCAGGCATTTTTCCGTTGTTCGATTCCATTGAACTTGGTTGGTTAGTCGTCGTTTATTCGTCCATGGGTAGCAGCCCGCCAGCCGTAAAAGGTTTGAGCTTGCCCCGTTCCCGCCACGGTTAAGACGATGTGTGATCTACGCATGCGGAAAGATAGTACATTTGGATTAATTTTGGATTACTGGGGATATTTTTACGACATCGGGGCAGGTCACCATACCCCATTGACGAACGCCCGATGCCTTCGATACAGCTGCAGACACGATAGCGTCGTTATCCGAAAAAGTCAATCAATATCGGTGCTAGTTTGCCGGGATCAGGTACATGCGACGTGCCGTCGACCACCATGCCGGTCGCTCGGGGCAACAAAGTGGTCATTTGTTCTGCAGACCTCCGGAAGAAATCCTGATCGCTTCCTGTCAGTATCAAAACATGGTGCTTGATGGATGAAAGGGCAAACGGGCCTAATGCATCCAGGCATGCCGCGTCGTACGCCAGCGTAGGGGCGAGCCTAATAAGCGGCTGCCAGTATCCGGATTGCTTTGCCTCTTGGATGGTGCCGTCGTCCGAGCCTGCAAAGCGCATGAACAGTTCAAGGGCAGCCTCGGGTTGGCCATTTTCCAGTAGCCTATGCAATCCGGCCGTATAGTCCTTCCAGGCATGAACCATGTATTCGTCGTTGATATAAGGGATTTCGTATACCGCCAGCTTGGTTACTGCCAGTCCGGCCGAAGCGGCCAGCAAGGCCAGGGTGCCGCCCGACGAGGCACCGAAGAGGTTTGCGCTACCGCCACAGGCGCCGATGAGGGCCTCGATGTCTTCGATCTCGCGGCGTACACCATAGGGTAGCGTATTACCGCTAGGCCCCCGCCCCCTGCGTGCGTAGTTGTACACTGTAAATGCATTGGAAAGTGCTGCCGCCAGCGGGGCATGCTCCCCGCCATCATCCAGTCCGCCGCCCACCAGAATGAGCGGTGGGCCGTGTCCCGATCGCTGGTAAGCAATCGCGGTTCCGTCGTGTGATGAGAGGAAACCATCGTTGGTTGCATTGACTTGCACGTTCGCTCCGTATTAGTTTATTCAAAGATCGTATGGTATAGCGCGAACTGTAAGGGGGAGGCAGGACTTTCGGCGGTGGTAAATCGGACATCGTCATACACGACCCGTCTGCGGCCAGGACAGCGTTAGTCCTTTTGGGGTGATGGCCGACGTGTGGGGCGTTGGTGGAGCCAGTACATAACCCACTTTAGTGGGATCCGCCAGGGAAAGTGCATATTCCTGTTGATTATCTAAGGAGGATTGCACATACCGAGCAACGGTATCGCGTACGCTGGCCATCGGCCGGAAGGGTTCGCCCGGTGCGGGTTGTGCGAAAACCCATAAGTTCGCTTCGTCATGGCCAGCCGCAGCTGCCTGTTGATACCGGATGCGGACCACGCCCGAAACGCGGACGAGGTCGGTAAACTGGAAAACCTGCGGCAGCGATGTGCCCGGGCCGATGGCCACCGTATCGGAATTCCGCGACAGGCGGTTCTGCGCCACCGGTAAAGGGTGTCCCGCGGTTAGCTGGAAAGCCATTCCTTCGGACGAGAACGATTCGGTAGGCCGTATGGACAGACCTTGGCTGCACGGTACAGGCGCCACGGAATGGCGGCTGCCTGCTTTAAGAAAGAGTTATTGCGAATCCAATATTCTTTTTCCGGCTTCCATAACCGGAATGTTCGCTTCGGTGGGCACATAAATGATTTGCGAGATATTGCCGGATTTGAGCGCTTCGCCGAACGCGCCGATAAACTCCTGCTTGCGGTACTCAGGGTACCGCTGTGCCGCTTCTCCCATGATTTTGATTGCTTCGGCTTGTAATACAGCGGCTTCTTTCTCGGCACGGGCTTGCTCGATAAGTATCTGCCGGCTTTGTGTGGCCTCGGCCAACCTGGCCTTACCCGACATTTCCTGCTGCCATACTTTGTATTTCGGTAATCCGAACATTAGCGATACGATAACCGCGATGGCTGCCACCACGGTTAACACGATGTTTGATCTGCTCATGGGGTAAGATAATACATTTTGGGTTATCTTTAAATTACGGGGTGAATTTTTACGACATCGTGGTAAGTTGGCTGTCGAGCCAGAAGTACAATTGTACGAACTATCGGCCGTAGGTGGGGCGGATGCTAGGGATCTTTTTAATGGGGAAGGTGTACAAAAAATGTAGTACCTGCATTGGGGGCGCTTTCGAAGTGGATGCGGCCCTTGTGGGCCGATACGATCTGCTTTACGATGGCCAACCCAAGACCCGTTGACGGTTCGCCGTCGGTGCCGCGTCGCCCCGGTACTTTGTCGATGTCGAATAGGCCTTGTTTGGATTCAGGTGGGATGCCGATGCCGTTATCATGCACTTCAATGACCACTTCCTTTTCCGCCTGCCGCAGCCTCACGGTGATCTCTCCCTCGTGGGGAGTGAATTTGATGGCATTGTCAATCAGGTTGCTTACCACGCGCCATATTTTCTCCCTGCTCCCCCGGACGACCGCGGGTGCCCCCTCAAAAATCAGCGACTGCTCTTTTTGCGTGGCACGGAGCTGCATGAATTCGACGCAATCGCGTAACATCGCATCGAGGTCGATGTCGTCGGCCGCATCACCCGGCGTTTTCACCTCAAAACTATGCAGAAGTTCGCCAATCAGCTTTAGAGCCTCGTCATTCGATTGTTTGATGATTTTTAGGAATTGCACATGTTCTGCTGGCATGGCCACGTCAGAAGCGCTTGTCAAAGGCGTTAAGGCCATCTGGATGTTGCTTAACGGTGTGCGGAGATCGTGTGCAACCATGGCGATAAGTTTTGTGTTTTCCTGCTGGCTATCCTGAAGTGCGAGTAATGCCAGCTGTAATTTTCCATTCCGCTGATTGATGCGGTCGGTGAGCTGGTTGAGCCGGCGTATGTGGCGCTTCGATCGCTTCCAGTTTGCAAAAACGAGGTAGACGATGGCGAGCACGAACAGAAGCCCCACGAAACTCATCACGAAGGCCAGGAAGTTTAATTTGTTTTTGAACGCAAGGTTTACATAGGCCAGTTGCTGTTCTTCCTTTTCAAACTCTTTGCGGAAATCTGTGTTGAACATGTTTCTGTCGCGCGCATCGATCGAGTCTTTAAGCGAGTGGTACGCAAGAAGTGCGTCGTAGGCTTGATCGATAGTACCCTGTTTTTCAATCAGTTTCCAGTTGGTCTGCCGCCACCTGATTTCGTATTCCACTGAGTATAAGGTATCCAGTCCCTTTCGGCTATCCGATAACAGCTGCCTGGCCTGATCATACCGTTCCATGTGGAGGTACGTGTCTGCCAGCTTGATCTGCGCCGTCTGCAGGTCTCGTTGATCGTAGCCGGGTTGGGTGTTCACGACGATACTTCGGGTTAGGTAATATTCAGCAGTATCGTAGTGGCCGAGTTTGTTGTGCAGGCCACCCAGGTTGCCATAAATGACCGCTTTGGCAATAGCTGTTGCTTTTTCATGGGTAGAGAAGCGTTTGGACTCGCGGTCGATGAACTCGAGGGCACGTTCGTAATACACAGCCGCGCTATCGGACCTCCCCAGTAGCTCATAATACCATGCGATGCCATTCAGGAGCCCCTGGGGTTCGGTAACCTCATAATAATAATTGCTTTCAAGTGGTTCAGTTTCGAGGTGGCGCTTGATCAGGGCGAAAGCTTCCTGATAATATTGGATGGCATCATGGTAATTATGTTGCTGATAGCGGACCCGGCCCAACCGTGCAGCGAACTGCGACAGTTCTCGGGCATTCCATTCGTCCTCGAATTCCGATTTTACCCGATAATAGTAAATGTACGCTTCGTTCAATCGGTTGAGGCGTACCAATGCGTCACCTTTATATAGCATCCACGATACATAATTATCCAGATTCCCCTGCTTAAACTCGGGGTCGGCAAACAAAGCCAAAGCGCGGTTGGCAACCTCGTTTGCCGATTCGTAGTCGCCCAACCGAAAGGTGGTGTAGTACCAGTGAAGTAATTCGTAATACGACAGCTGTTCAGGCTTGGTCAGTGGTTTGTATTGGCTAACGATGCTGTCGATCGTTGCTTTGGTAGATTCGGTGAACCGCTCTAAGTTGATGACTTGCCAAACCGTATCGAATGCGGAAACAATAGCTGGCCGGGACTCCATATGGTGCGTGCTCGGCTTGCATCCAGCAAGCCCAATCACCGCCAAATAGACCAAATAAGCTGTTCGCGCGGCATCGATATGACGAATCCAGGCGTGCATTCTCGGGGTTAGCAAATCTAAGATACAATTTTTCTGCCAAATTCCGCGCATTAGGTGACCTTCCCCAGCTTGGCGCTTTGATTTTTTACAGGTTTTCGTGGATTGACCCGCTTCGCTGGGAATCGGGATTTGGTTTGGAATACCGGTATCCCGCCGGGAAGTGCTCGCCGGGCGACCAGTGATGGGATCATGTTGTGGCGAAAGGCTATATCCTTTTCACCGCTTCCGACTGGATCCACCCTTCGTGGCCATTCGGCAACGCAACCCGTAGCCATTCGGCGTGTTGTTCTATGATCGATACCTTGGTGCCTTCATGGATAACGAATAACGTCTTTTCACTTTCCGAAGGGGCACTCCGCACCGTCGCCTGGCTGCTGAAAACAATGGCGCTGTCATCGTCAACCAGCATGCGATGCTGCGAATAGGCTACCACCAGCAGCAATAATGCAAGCCCCGCCGTGGCCGCACCACTGTAAAATGCCGTCCGCTTAAGCCGCGGCTTCCACGCATATAGGTAAACGATAAGCAGCCCGAAGGCGACCCCCCAACAGACCAACGCAATGGCTGACCACGTAGTGAGCGATGCCGAAAACAGCAGTCCGCGCCACCACGAATCGATGAAAAATTCGGGAAGCGGCTGGATGCGATCGGTGATGCCGAGGTTCACAAAGGCCAGGTTTTTCTGGATATCCGGGTCGCTGGGGTCGAGCTTCCGCGCTTTTTCGTAATACAGGATGGAGGAGGCGAGGTTGTTCAGTTTGAAATGGGCGTTACCGAGGTTGTAAAACACCGCTACTTCCACATACCCATCGTTCACGAGCGTCTCGTAAACTGCTGCCGCTCCTTGATAGTCGCCTGCGGCATACAGGCGGTTGCCTTTAGAAAACAACGAATCTGGATGTTCGGCCGCCACCCCCCATACCGGCAGCAAGAACAGCCAAACAGCGAGTAAATTAAATCTTCCCATGATCAGATCTTGCTATGTTCCATGTCATTGATGAGCTGCTTCGCTTTTTCGTACACGTCGGCTTCTGAAATCCCCGTAAGGGGGGCGAACCGGGCCATCTCACACCGCTCAAACGTTTCTTCCATCCGCGCGATAAGCTCATCCGCTAACCCGCGCCCCCGTAGCTGCTCGGCAATGTAATCCTTATTGAGTGACGCCCCTGAGATATTCAGCTTATCGGCCATATATCCGTAAAGGCCTTTATATACGGCTTCGTAAAACAGGGACTTGTTGCCGGCATCAAGCTGCTTGCGTGCAACGGCGAGGTGCTTGCTGGCCACTTTGTTGGCCTGCCGGTTGCGGACGGCACCTACGTCGCGGTCCTGCGCGCGCTGCCGGTTCCTATACACCCACGCGGCTGCGAAAAATGCGGGCCCTGCCAACAGCCATATGAAAAACCAGACCGAACCCCACAATCCGCTGTCCTCCCTGCTGAACCGTGGCGTGTCTGTTTTGATATAACGGATGTCGTTGTCAAGTAATTTCACGTCGCGCTGTGCACCGGGAGTGAAGCCCACGGTGGGCTGCGCGCCATCGCCCTTGGCCACGTGCAGCGTATACGGGTCGCCCTGAAGGGTGACGTAGCGCTCGGCCTTCGGGTCGAAATAGGAAAATGAAACCGGTGGTAGGGTATAGGTCCCTTCGTGCCGGGGAATCAGGAGGTAGGTGAATTGCCGGTTGCCGGATGCGCCCGACACCGTCTCGGACACTTGATCGTCGACCTTGGGATCGTACCGTTCGATGGTTTCGGGAATGCGCACCTTGGGCGCGTTAATCAATCGCAGGTTGCCCGATCCAGCAATTTTCAGCGTATAATTCACGGCTTCATTTGCTTTCAGCTCCGTGCGGTCTACCGTGGTGGTGAACGAGAAGTTGCCCACTGCACCGTCAAAACCTTCCGGCTTGCCCGCCGAAGGCAGCGCCCGCACCGTGATGGGCACAACCGGGCTCTTTACCTCCCGCTCCACCTCGCGGTACGCACCGCCGAAGAACCGCTCGAAGGGGTCGTTGGTGGCTACCGGCTCCCGGACGACGAACGTCATCTCCATCGGGTCGATCTGCAATTGGCCGCTCCGCTCGGGGAACAGGACGTACCGCTGCAATACGGTGACTTGGTAACGCACCCCGTCCACCACTTCCTGCGTCCACTCCGTCCGCTGATTATTTGGTTCCAACGCATGGCTCCAAAAGCCGTTGAAGGCCGGCATCTTTCCGGGCATATTGCCAACGAGCTGTACGTTGGTATATAGTTTATATGAAACGGTCACCTGCTCGCCTTGGTAAACGGTGCGCTTATCCGGAACGGCCCGGATGAAAATCTGCTTGCTCGCATCGGCAGCGGTACGGGTGCTTGCGCGACCGCTATCACCGCCGGCTCCACTGTTGTTCCCAGTGCCTTTTTCCACGGTAAGGGTAAGCGCATTGGAACGGTATGTCTTTCCGTTGGCCGTTACCTCGGCGGGGCCAATCGTATACTTGCCTTCCTTTGCAGCCACAAGGCGGTATCCGAGTGACGTGCTTACCGTGGTTTTGCCGTTGATGGAGCGCATACTGGTTGACTGGTTCGGACCGGAAACCACCTGGAAACCGTCGAAAGATGGCGGGTTGAATTGTTCGGCTTGGCCATTTACGGTGAAGCGAACCTCAAACGGCGCACCGGTCGGAACGGTTGTTTCACTCACGGAAGCCGTCACCGTCAGGTCTTGTGCACGGGCAGTATACGCCCAAAGCAAACAAAGGATCACGACATAACGCATCACCATTGTTTTACCACCTTTCCTTGGCCGGTGCCTTTTTTCTTCTTCAGCTTTTCTTGGGTGTTTTTCTCTTCCTGGGCCATAGCCTCCAATAGACGCTCGGCATCCTGCTTCGACAGCTGGCCAGGTTGGGATTGCTGGTCGTTTTTGCCTTGGTCTTGTTCGTTGTTGTCCTTCTTCTCTTGATCTTTATTATCGGGGTCCTGATTATCCTTATTCGGGTCCTTGTTGTCTTTGTTGTCTTGATCTTTGTTGTCTTGATCTTTGTTCTTTTGATCCTGATTATCTTTGTTCTGATCGGGGTTATTTTGCTGCTGTTGCTGTTGCTTGAGTTTCTCCTGTGCGTAAGCCAGGTTATACCGGGTTTCGTCGTCTTTGGGATTGTTCAGGAGCGCCTGCTTGTACGCTTCGATGCTCTCTTCCAGTTTCTGCGATTCCAACAGGGCATTGCCCAGGTTGTGGTAAGCCTTTGCCTTGAGGGTCTTGTCGGTGGCCGATCCGGCGATATCCGTGAATTGCCCGATGGCCTCGTCCAGCTTCTTTTGTTTATACCAAGCCGCACCGAGGTTGAAATTCCCCACCACGGATTCCTGGCCGTGGCCCAGTGACCGTTGGTAGGCCGCCGCCGCGTCGTCGTATTGTTGCTGGCGATAGTATTCGTTTCCTTCCAGGATCGACTTCTTGTCCTGCTGGGCCTGCGCCGCCATGGGTAGCAGGGCCGTCATTAACCAAAATAGCTTGCGGTACATCATTTCTTCTTTACCTCAAATAAATTCAACGCGCCCAGTTTACGGCTTTTGCGGTTGGAGATGAAAAACTCCACCAGCAGTAGCAACAGGGCAAATCCTAGAAAGAGCTGGAAGCGGTCTTCGTAGCTCTTGAACAGCCGGACATCCACGGCTTTCTTTTCCATTTTATCCACCTGCTCCATGATGACGTCCAGGCCGCTTCCTCCCGTGGAAGCCCGCACGTACATCCCGCCCGCAGCGACAGCGATTTCTTGGCACATGCTTTCGTTCAGCTTGCTCACTACCGTCTGCCCGTTCTCATCTTTGATGAAGCCCACCGGGTTGCCCCCCTGGAAGGTCGGTACGGGTGCCCCTTCGGGCGATCCAAGACCCACCACGTGAACCACGACGCCCTCGCGCCGTGCCCGTTGGGCCGCCGCCACAGCGTCATCTTCGTGGTTTTCGCCATCCGTCATCACGATCATGGCCTTGCTGGTGCCGCTTACCTGGTCGAACGTTTTCATGGCCATGTCGATGGCCGTGCCGATGGCCGTACCCTGCGTGGGAACCATGTCGGTGCTGATGTGGTTGAGGAAGAGCTTTGCAGCTGTATAATCGGATGTGATGGGGAGCTGCACGTACGACTCGCCGGCAAAGACGATGATGCCGATGCGGTCGCTCCGCAGCTGGTCGATCAGCCGTGAAATGCCCCGCTTGGCGTTTTCCAGCCGGTTCGGGGGCAGGTCTCCCGCCATCATGCTGTTGGATACGTCGAGCAGGATCATCAGGTCGGCTCCTTTCCGCTCGCCTTCTTCCGTTACGGTGCCGATCTGCGGGTTGGCCAGCCCCATGATGAGGGCAGCAACAGCCAGCAGGTACAGCGAAAACTTCCATCCGGGCCGACTGAAGGCCACGTCGGGCATGATGCGTTTCACGAGCGGGTCGTCGCCGAAGTCCTTGAGGGCTTTCCGCCGCCAACGCCGGTAGAGCAGGAATACCCCCAGCAGGACAGGCAACAGGGCTAGGGCCCACAGCATCGCCGGATGTTCAAATCGGATCATGTTAACGCTCCTTTCAATAGGGTGTGGCGCATCGCGAAATCCAGCAGTAAAAGCAGCAGGGCGGCCAGCGCGAACGGGAAAAAGCGCTCGGTTTTCTGCTGGTAATGCGTTACGGCGATCTTCGCCTTCTCGAGTTGGTCGATCTGTGCATAGATGGCTTTCAACTTTTCGTTGTCGGTAGCCCGGAAATATTTGCCGCCCGTAACGTCGGCAATCTCGGTCAGCGTTTCCTCGTCGATGGTTACGGGTACCTGTTGGTATTGGACACCGAACGGCGTCTGCACCGGGTAGGGGGCATAGCCTTCAGTCCCTACCCCTACGGTATAGACACGCACGTTGAATTGCTGTGCGATTTCGGCGGCGGTGGCCGGTGCGATGGAGCCGGTGGTATTGGATCCATCGGTGAGCAGGATGACCACCTTGCTTTTTGCGTCGCTTTCCTGTAGTCGGTTCACTGCCGTGGCCAAGCCCATGCCGATGGCCGTGCCATCGCGGATCATGCCGTTGCTGATATCGCTAAACAGGTTGATCAGCACGTCGTGGTCGATGGTGAGCGGGCATTGGGTGAAACTTTCGCCACTGAACACCACCAGCCCGATGCGGTCGTAGGGGCGCCCCTTGATAAACTCCATGGCGATTTGCTTTCCGGCTTCCAGCCGGTTGGGCTTCAGGTCTTCCGCCATCATGCTGCCGGAGATGTCCGTAGCAATGACAATGTCGATTCCCTCCGTGGTGGAATCTTCCCAGCTCAGGGCCGACTGGGGCCGGGCGAGTGCCACGATGAGCAGCGCCGCCGCCAATAACCGGAGCACGAGGCCTGCATAGCGCAAAACGGGATAGGCAGGCTTGACGTGCTGCAAACCGCCCAGGGTAGAGACGATGAGGCTTCCTTGCTGTTTCTTGCGCCGCCAGAATGCCCAGATGGGCAGTAGGGGCAACAGGAGCAACAGCCAGAACATGTCCGGGTTGGCAAAGGTAATACCATCGAACAGGTTCATACCGCGGCCTCCTTTACAAACTCGATAGCCTGTGCCATGCTTTGCTCGTTATCGGTATGCAGGGGCTGCTCGCGGGCAAACTTCACCAGGTCGGCCAGCGTAAGCACTTGCCGCAGGCGGGCTTTTTGCCTGTCGGGCAGGTCGGTAGCAGCCAGCGCCGTAAGAATCTCGTCCGTAGTCTGCTCCATCGCTGGTATGCGGTAGCGGCGCTCCAGGAAATCACGCAGGATGTCGGACAGTTCACTGTGATAAGGTTTCACCGCACCCTGCTGCCACAGTTTCTGGTCGCGCAATGCCGTTAATTTGCCCAGCGCCAGCTCGTGCGGCGGGATATCTGGGGCAGGTTCCACTGGCGTCGGTACGGGTGTTTTCTGGCGTTTCTTCAGGTAGAACCACAGCGCGCCCGCGAGCACAAGTACCGCTAAGGCCAGCAACACCCACAGGAGGTTGTCACGCAGCCAGTCCAGCCAGCTGTAGGAGACCTCCAGCGGCTGTTTGATGTCGTAGATAGCCTTGGTCGTATCCACTGCTACCGACGCCACCTGCAACGGCAGCGCTTCGGTGCGGTAGGTCGAGTCGCCTACGGTGATTTCGAGTTCAGGAATGACTTGCACCCCGGCATCGAAAGAAGTGATGAGGTAGGTCTGCGACACGGCCTGTCGGCCGGTCTCACCCCGTAACGTGTCGACCGCGCCTACCTGCACGATAGGCACCTTGGCCGACAGCGTATCGGCCAGTTGCGGGAAGCGCACGGCGGTACCTTCGGGCACGTCGGCACGCAGCCGCAAGGTGGTCTGGTCGCCCAGTGCGATGGTGGCCGTATCCAGCTTGGCCGACACCTGGATTTCCTGTGCCCCGGCACGCCCACCCACCGTGAGCAGCAGACAGGCGCCCATCAGATAAAAAAACAACTGCTTTCGTATAATTTGCATCATGGGGTTATCGTTTCGCTCCACGTCGCTTGAATAAAGTCATCAATGGTTTCGTGTAGGGTTCATGGGTGCCGAGGCGGGCAAAATCGACCCCGGAGTGTTTGAATAGCGTATCCAACGTGCTGTTTCGCTCCAGTGCCGCTTTGTTGAACGCCGCACGTACGTTTTTGTTGCTTGTATTTACCCACTGCATCTGGCCCGATTCGGCATCCGTTACCGGGATGAGCCCCAGGTCGGCCAATTCCTCTTCCCGCCGATCGTATAGGCGCAGGGCCACGAGGTCGTGCTTCCGGTTGGCCGTTTTCAGCTCCTTCTCAAAGGCGGTGCCCATGAAATCGGAGATGAGGAATGCGGTACTGCGTTTCTTGATGACACCGGTGAAATAGCGCAGGGCTTCGGCAATGTTGGTGCCGGAATGGGCCGGTTGGAAATCGATTAGCTCGCGGATGATCATCAGGATGTGACTACGTCCTTTTTTCGGTGGGATGAATTTCTCCACGCGATCGCTGAAAAAGAGGATGCCCACCTTGTCGTTGTTCTGGATGGCCGAAAAGGCCAGCACGGCACATAGCTCCGTGGCCAGCTCACGCTTCTGCTGGTTGGTGGTGCCGAAATTGCCCGAAGCACTCACATCGACCAGCAGCATCACAGTCATTTCGCGCTCTTCCTCGAACTCCTTCACGTAGGGGTGGTTGAAGCGGGCGGTCACGTTCCAGTCGATGGTCCGGATTTCGTCGCCCACCTGGTATTCACGCACCTCGCTGAACGCCATGCCACGGCCTTTGAAGGCACTGTGGTATTCGCCCGAAAAAATCTGATTGCTGAGTCCGCGGGTACGGATTTCGATTTTGCGTACTTTTTTTATCAGCTCCTTCGTATCCATGGTTTCACGGTACTTCTACGGCATTCAAAATCCCGGTGATGATCGTTTCGGTGGTCACATTTTCTGCTTCGGCTTCATACGTAAGCCCGATCCGGTGCCGCAATACATCATGGCACACTGCCCGCACATCTTCGGGGATGACATACCCACGCCGCTTGATGAACGCATAGGCCTTGGCGGCCATTGCCAAACTGATGCTGGCCCGGGGCGACGCACCGAAGCCGATCAGGTTTTGGTAATCGGCCAGGTTGTACTGATCGGGAAACCGCGTGGCGAAGACGATGTCGATGATATACTGTTCGATTTTTTCGTCCATATACACCTCACGCACCACCTGCCGTGCTTTCAGGATCGTGTCGGGATGCAGGATTTTCGCCGGCTGAGGCATCCCCTGCGGGGCGATGTTGGCCCGCATGATGCGCTTTTCGTCCTCCTTTTTGGGGTAGCCGATCACCAGCTTCAGCATAAACCGGTCGACCTGTGCCTCGGGCAGGGGGTAGGTGCCTTCCTGCTCGATGGGGTTCTGTGTAGCGAGTACCAAGAACGGTGCCGGCAGCGGAAACGTTTGGTCGCCGATGGTCACCTGGCGTTCCTGCATGGCTTCCAGCAGGGCGCTTTGTACTTTCGCTGGTGCGCGGTTGATCTCGTCGGCGAGGATGAAATTGGAGAATATGGGGCCCTGCCGCACGATAAAACTTTCCTGCTTTTGGTTGTAGATCATCGTTCCCAGTACGTCGGCGGGTAGGAGGTCGGGCGTGAACTGGATGCGGCTGAACCCGGCGTCAATAGCTTTCGACAGCGTGTTGATGGCCAAGGTTTTCGCCAGGCCGGGCACTCCTTCCAGCAGGATGTGCCCGTCGGCCAGCAAGCCGATGATGAGCCGTTCCACCATGTAGCGCTGGCCCACGATTACTTTGTCCATCTCCAGCAGCAACAGGTCGATGAAAGCGCTCTCTTGCTGTATCCGCTCGTTCAGTGCCCGGATATCCGTAGGTAAGCCGGTCGGCGGTGTGTTGATCGTTGTTTCTTCCATTCAGACTGAATTTTTTTGGGGCCGAAAATTAGGAAATACGCGGTGCCCATACAATTAATATCTGTTAAAATGTGTTAAAATCCGTGCCGGCCACCACCAAACGGGGTAAACGGATGGATCGGTTTCGAAGAATGTGACAAAAATTAGTACCTTCACCGCAGTTTAATCAATGCACAACTAAACATGAATCTTAAATTAACCGTATCATCACTAGGCTTTGCCCTTTTTGTTTTTTATTGCAGTATGTTGTCGCCCGTACAGGGTTTCGGGCAGACGGATACCGTAAAACACCGTACCGACACCATCCGGGTGGATACCGCCGCGGCCGACTCGACAAAGAAGAAAAAGGAGGAACCTAAGGGGCCCAAGCCCTATTCGGAAGTGATCAAACCCGAGGCAAAGTCCCAAAAGGGATTGATCTACGTACATCAGTTGGACGACAAGTATTTTTTCGAGGTGGGCGACAGTGTGCTGGGCAAAGACCTATTGCTGGTTACCCGGCTGGCCAAGGCGGGTGCCAATATGCGCTCGGGCATGAGCGGCTATGCGGGCGACCCGGTGAACCAAACGGTAATCCGGTTTGAAAAAGGAGCGAAACACAAGTTATTTATCCGCAAGGTGTCCTTTTCGGAGTATTCCAAAGACAGCACCCAGTCGATGTACCAGGCAGTGACACGTTCTAACTTGCAGCCGATTGCCGCCTCGTTCGATATCCAGGCATTCGCTGAGGATAGCACGGGTAGCGTCATCGATGTAACCAAGTTTATAGAGGGCGACAATGACTTGTTGTTTTTCGGATCTGCCGATATCAAAAAAGCATTGAAGTTAGGGGGGTACCAAGCGGATAAGTCGTACACGGAAGGGGTAACGACCTATCCGATGAATACGGAGATAAAGACGGTGAAAACGTACGCGCGCAGCGAGGGTGGCACGGCGACGGTGGAATTGAATACATCCATCGTGAAGTTGCCCGAGAACCCCATGCAGCCGCGCTATGCGGATAATCGTGTCGGCTATTTCACGGTGGGGTATACCGATTTTGACAAGGATCCCCAAGGGGTGGAGCAGGTCCGGCTCGTGAAGCGTTGGCGGCTGGTACCGAAAGACTGGGCAGCATACCGCCGCGGGGAGTTGGTTGAACCGGTCAAACCGATCGTATTTTACATCGACCCGGCAACCCCAAAAAAATGGGTGCCTTACCTGATCCAGGGCGTAAACGACTGGCAGGAGGCGTTTGAAAAGGCCGGCTTCAAGAATGCTATTTATGCGCTGGAAGCGCCTACCAAAGTGCAAGACAGTACCTGGAGCCTGGAAGATGCGCGGTATTCGGCGATCGTTTACAAAGCGTCGTCCGTGCCGAATGCGAGCGGACCCAGCATTGCCGACCCCCGCACGGGCGAGATCATGGAAAGCCATATCAACTGGTACCATAACGTGATGCGGCTACTGCGCAACTGGTACTTCATACAAGCGTCGCCCAATGACAAAGGGGCGCAGCGCTTGGCGTTCAGCGACGAACTGATGGGGCAGCTCATCCGGTTCGTGTCCAGCCATGAGGTAGGGCATACGCTGGGGCTCCGCCACAATTTCGGTTCGTCCAGTTCTACGCCTGTGGAGAAGTTGCGCGACAAAAAGTGGGTGGAAACACATGGACATACGCCCAGCATCATGGATTATGCACGGTTTAACTACGTGGCCCAGCCGGAAGATAACATCGGGCAGAAGGGGCTCTTCCCCAGGATAGGCGATTATGATACCTGGGCCATTGAGTGGGGGTATCGGCTGTTCCCTCAATTTGAAGACGCCGACGCGGAATTGGGCCACCTGAACAATTGGGTGATTAAAAAGAACAAGGATCCGCGCCTGTGGTTTGGCCATGAGTCGAATCCGTCGGATCCGCGAAGCCAGAGCGAAGATATGGGCGACAACGCCATGTTGGCCAGTACCTATGGCATACGGAACCTGAAGCGGGTGGTTGAAAGCCTGCCGGAATGGACCAAAACCGATAATGAGGGGTATGGGGGGCTCGCCGAGCTGTACAGGGAAGTGAATACCCAATTTGGCCGCTATATTGGGCATGTCATCAAAAATATCGGTGGGGTATACGAAACGCCCAAAACGGTGGAGCAGCAGGGACCGGTGTACAGCGCCGTGCCCAAAACCACCCAGAAGGAGGCACTGGCATTCCTGGAGGCACAGGTGCTCCACACACCGGAGTGGCTGATTGTGCCGGGAATCTTTGAGCGCATCGGCGGAAGCCCGCTTTCCACGGTCGGCGCCCACCAGCAGCGGGTGATCAACGACCTGTTGAATACGGATAGGTTACAACGGTTGATGGAGGCCGAAGTGGCGGCTGACGATCCTGAAGAGGCTTATGGCATGTTAGCCTATTTTAGCGATGTACACGCCATGGTTTGGCGAAATATGGATGCCGGAGAAGCACCGGATGTTTACAGGCGTAATCTGCAGAAAAGCTATATCGCAAAACTGGTGGAGCTTGCTAAGCCCAAACCGGTAGCGACCGCTTCGAATGTGCCCAATGGAGTAGTGGTCCGTGTAATCCGTAGTGGGAGTGACGTGGAGAACTCCGATATCCGGTCATTGGCAAAATACCAGCTCCGGAATTTAAAATCGGCGTTGGATGCTTCCATGCCAGCGATATCGGATGTGATGACAAAAATCCACGTACAGGATTGCCTGGATCGCGTGGAGGAAGCGCTTAAACTGGACGACTGACTGCGAGAATGAAATAAATAGTCGTGTTTTTGCCGGAAAATTTTGCTTTTGTCAAGTTAGTTCGTAGCTTTATAAGCCTGTTAGCAAGATTTTTCAGCAGAATGCATTAAAGAGTATGTGTTTGTATGCCCGCGCGTAGTCTCAGGAAGGGGTCCTGAGGCTGGCGCGTCGGGCGCTTTCCTACATATCGAACCGTTGTTGCACGCGTGCGAAATGGGGTAATATTTTGCTTCTCCACGTATGATCATAAAACCTGTTTGATGACAAAGGTCATGTCTATACCGGTCCTTGTGTTTTTGTTGTTCGGCACAAGCGATGTTATGGGGCAGGAACGGCGCAGGGACATCGAAGGTGATGTAGGGCTGCAAATCGCGACGGCGAAACCAATGGCCGCGGTATTCCCAGTAACGTGGGGCTTTGGCTTGGGCCCCCGGTGGGGCTTTCCCACGGCGGATCGGCTGTGGATTAAACTTAATTTCGGGGTAACCAGGGGTGCTCATTCGCTGGATGGCGACAGCTATACCGAAACGCTCATGAACCTACGGGCAGGCCCCGAATGGCAGTACGAGGCGTGGCGATTGGATGGTGTATCGCTGTTGCCCTTTTATCGGTTGGATTTTTCGTATACGTTTGATTCCGAACGTACCGGTGGGATGTTTGACGGTTGGTTCAACGAAGAAAACGAGCATATATCAAACTTTTTCTCCGGCGGAGGCATGGCGCAGACGGTGGGTGTCAAAGCGTTGTTCGATAATATCTTCTTTATTTACGCGGGCTATACCTTCTACCACCCACTGCTGCGGAATCGTAACGCCGAATACCAGGGCGACCTAGGGACAGGCTGGGAAGATGTGGCCTCACGACGGTTCAACATGAGTACCATGTCTGTGGGAATTGGTGTAGTGGCCGATTTCTGGAACGATTGAGCGGAGCCGGTATGCACGTGTTGTCTTCAGCAGATACCGGCGTGTAGCTCAAGCCCGGCACAGGGGCAATCTATAGCAAAGAGGGTGCTGTTTTACACGCCCTGCAGGAGTATGAAGCATATAGCCAGCAGGATAATCCCGAAGACGATGGCCAGGATAATCTTGGCGATGCTGTACGGGCGTTCGCCGATTACCTCACCTGTGCTTGCATTGATGGCGATCTGATAGATTTTTCCTTTGAACGTGAAGGCCGATATCCAGATGGGTAGCAGGTTGTATTTGAGCCGGATGTCGGCATAGTCGCTCTGCTGTTGTTCGATGTGCTGCTCATCGCCCCCAATATCCTGCCGGACCGTCATCTCGATGGTCGATTGCATTTTTTGCTTGGCTAGCGCTAGGCCTGCACGGGCATCGACAGCATACGTTTCGGCCCGGAAGCCGCTGAGGTATCGCTCGTCAAAAGGCTGTAGGCGTTCCAGCTGCCAGGGCTCCAGCCGGTCGGCAACTTTCCGTGATAGGCTGTGGCTAGCCAATACGAGTATGTCTTTGAAAGAACAATGTACCTGGCCCGAAGCGGCGTGCCACCGTGTATGTCGAACCTGGCGGGTGCGGTGTACCGTACGGCCGTTTTCGGTGGTTGTATACGATTCATTTTCCCAGTAGTAGATGCCGCACTGACCGCTGTAAGTGGTCGTTGTCTCGGTATCGTAGGCCCAATGGGGAAGGTAAGTTCCCTTGAAATGGTCTCTGTGGATCTGCTTGACGTTTTTGATAAGCGCATTTGGGGCAAACCAGCGCTTGCCAAGCCATCGGAAGAAGAGCTGCTCCGCCTCGCGGCCATCCAGCAGAAAAGGGAGCACGTAGTGTGGTTTCAGCAGCCGCTCATGCCGGACTTTGGCAATTACCAGGGGTGAGCCGCAAAAGCCGCACGTATCGCTGGTTACCCCGGTGGATAGCGTGGTGTTTGCCCCGCAGTTATCACATTGGACAACAGCGGCTACTACCGTATCGGTAGATGGCAAGCCGTCGGTCTGGATGAATTCCAGGTAATCGAACGACCGGATTTCCGTCGGTACAGCGGGGGCAATGTCATTGGCAGTGCCGCAGTAGTCGCAGCGCAGTTGTGTGGTGCCGGGGGCAAAGTGCAGCAATGCACCGCAGTTGTTGCACGTTAGTGTATCATTGATGACGGTATTTTTCTCTTCCACGGCGTAGGCAAGTCGGATCCGCGCGGCAGTTATTCACCGGGCAGCGGTGGAGGTGTTTGTCCAAATTGCGTCTTGAGTGCGTCTACCTCGCCTGCCGCCGCCCAGCCACCCATGCCAGCGGTCCAGACCAACGTGTCGCGACCAACGGTACCGGAAGCGATCCGCGATTGGATCTCGCTCAGTGGAAAAGGGCCGGTTTGCTGACCATTGTTAGCCACGTAGTATGTGGCGGCGGTTGGGACCGCTGGTGGTGCGCCACCACCCGGTGCCGTGTTTTGTTGGAACACATTGCCCATCTGCCCGCCGATGGCGGCACCAAAACCTGCGCCGAGGCCCGCCCCCATGATGCCTCCGCTGCCGGGGTTTTCAGCGCTCTTTTCCATGGCATTGGCTGCCTGGAACTGTGCATAAGCACCCAGGTTGCCCACGATGCCCATGCTGCTCCTTTTGTCTAGCGCTGCTTCGACCTCCGAGGGCAACGAAATGTTCTCGATGAGGAATTTGGTCAGCTCCAGCCCCAGCTCTGCAAACTCGGGCTTGATTTTGTCGGTGATGAACTGCGAAACCTCGTCGTAGTTGGCCGCCAGATCCAGTATCGGTATTTTCGACTCGGCAATGGCATCCATGCCCCGGCTGACGGCTAGGTTGCGCAGCTGCTCGTTGATGTCGTCTACGGCAAATGTGGGGTTGGTCGCGGCAATGGTTTTCAGGAAAAGCGCCGCGTCTTGTACACGGAAGGCGTAGGTGCCAAAGGCACGCAGCCGTACAGGGCCAAACTCCTGGTCGCGCAGCATGATGGGGTTTTTTGTGCCCCATTTCTGATTGGTGAACTGGCGGGTGCTCACAAAAAACACATCCGCCTTAAAGGGACTGTCGAACCCATATTTCCAGCCCTTGAGGGTAGAAAGGATCGGCATGTTCTGCGTCGTGAGCGTATACATGCCCGGCGCAAACACATCGGCGATGGTGCCCTCGTTGAGAAATACCGCTACCTGCGACTCGCGCACGGTGAGCTTGGCATTCATCTTTATTTCATTTTGATAGCGTGGAAACTTCCACACAAGGGTGTCTTTCCGCTCATCGACCCACTCGATGATATCTATAAATTCGTTCCGGAGCTTATCAAATAGTCCCATTTTATGTATGATTAGTGTCTAAAGATAACGAGATTTTTCGTTTTTGGCGCTAACCTTTTTTATCCCGTGGTTTTATCCAAAATTTATTGTAGCTGCCAATGGAAGTCGTTACATTTGAAAATCAGCGAGCGTTGAAGCCTTTGGACAAAAGGCGTGTATGAAAAAAGAGTTATGTTTAAAACGATAGGCATTACCGCTATGTGCTGGCTGTTCATTTCAGCGGTGCCGGCACAGCAGCCGTATAAGGGCGGTAGCGGAAAATTCAAAAAGCTGGTATGGGCAGACGAGTTTGATCTAGACGGACTGCCCGATACGGCACGGTGGAGTTACCAGACCGGTTTTGTAAGAAATAACGAAGAACAATATTACACGGTAGCTCGTAAAGAAAATGCCAGGGTAGCACAGGGTTTTCTGATTATTGAAGGTAGAAAGGAAGCGTGGACGAACGAGTTTCATGATCCGGAAAGTAAGGATTGGAGGTTTATGCCGGAACAGGCCGCTTATACTTCCGCATGTATGGTCACCCAGGGAAAAGCTTCTTGGAAATACGGCCGGATTGAAGTCAGGGCGAAACTGCCCCGCGGATTGGGCGTATGGCCTGCTATATGGACCCTGGGGGATAACGAACCGGTTATCGGCTGGCCCCGCTGCGGAGAAATCGACATGATGGAATTTGTGGGGCATGATTCTTTACGCGTACATGGCAACGCACACTATGAAGATAAAACCACTAAAAAGCATACGTCGAAAATGGGCACCCTCAGTAATGTTCAGCCCGCCGAGGGATTCCATGTCTATGCTATTGAATGGACCGAGTCCGCTATCGACTTTTATTTTGATGACCAAAAGTATCATTCCTTTGCTATTGATGACGCAGGACAAGGGAACGATAACCCGTTTAGAAAACCCCACTTCCTGCTACTCAACCTGGCTTTGGGAGGTGCTTGGGGAGGCCAGATCGATCCATCGGTATTCCCACAGCAGTATATTATAGACTATGTGCGGGTTTATCAGTAGGTGAAATCATCAAATCATCATCTCGGTGCGTAAAACTCCCCTTCGATGACAAAGGGGGGCTCCAGGTCGACGACATTCCCCTGGGGCGTCAGATAGGGCAATAGCGCGCCACTCATTACACCACGGAACGTCCCTTTTATGGATGTTGAGGTAATCTCTTCCAAAATAACGTGGGCCGAGCCCGTTTCAAATGTATCGTTCAATATATACTCATACTGGCTCGCCACTGCGTCGTCGAGGTAAGTCAAGCTTATTTGATCCTGTTTGTCAGCGCTACCCGTTGTCTCGTCCGGCTCAAACGTATTGATGTACTTTTTATTTGTTTGCCACGTGTCGTATACGAAACAGTTCAATAAAAGCGCGTTTTTTCCCTTGATAGCCCCCGTACCTGCTATCGTCAGGCTGAATTGCTGGTAATCGATGTCTTGGTTGGGCGGACTGCTCAGCGATGCCGTTAGGCCCGATTTAAATTGAATCGGTTCGTCATTGACGGTCATCGTCACGTAGTAGCCTTTCTTTCCCTCGTCGGTTTCGGGCAATTCATTCTTTGCGCAGGCAGATGCGACCAAAACCAACGCCATCAGCGCAAGTTTGTTCCATAGTGAAGGAGTCTTCATGGTTGTTAGTTTACAGTAAACGTAATCATGTTCAAAATTCTCCTTGCAAACCTAACAACACGGCAGATCAAATGGAATACTTAGTAGTGGGTATATTTATAGGCCGAACTTGCCATCACCAATTTTATACCGCAACGATACCAATCCGGTTTCATACGTTTTGCTTTCCAGTAACGTAAGCGGCGTGCGGCTATCTTGCGTGCGGAACAGCGGCGTACCGCCGCCCAGCAGGATCGGATGCACCGACATCCAGAGCTCATCCACCAGACCTTCGGCCATCAGGGCGTCGGTAAGCGAGGCACCCCCATATAACCAGATATCTTTACCGGGCTGCGCTTTGATTTTCCGGGCTTCGGCCATTGCGTTGTCCGATAACAGCACGGCATCTCCTTCCACAGCTGTTAGCGTACGCGAAAATACATATTCCTTTACGGGCGGCATACCCGGCACAAGCTGGCCATCGTTTGCCGCCGCGTATGCTTGGGCAATGGCATAGCTTTTCCGCCCGATGAAGACCGCATCGATACGCGCGTAAAATTCCTTCAACCCATAGTCCTGGTCGGTGAAACACCAGTCATATTCGCCGTTTGGCCCCTCAATATAGCCATCCAATGTAACGGCCAAACCTAAAATTACTTTTCGCATAACGTCTTCATTGCTGCTCTATTTGATAACGCGAATATCGCATAAATATTGAGTATGCGCATACCATAAGCCGTTATGGCTAAGCCCGTGGCACCGGATTCGCTTTGGCGCTGACGGTGGAAAATCGCATCTCGTATGTTTTTTATAAAAAAATAAAACCTTTCCGGTAGAAAGGCTGTTTCTTGGGTATCCGTCTCTGCTCATCAGACGGTAGCTACTAATGAAACAAACTACTTGGAAAAAATGTCGGTACTTTTTATTGGCGGATTACACGCCAGAAGGAATTCGTATGGATTAAAATTAGCTCGTTTCTCACTCCGTTTTTTGGCAGGTTTAGCGGTGTGTTTCATGGTTGGTCTCTCCCCGGGTTTTGCGCAGGAAACGATTCGCGGTATGGTGTTGGATGAAAATAGCCAGCCGCTGACTGGTGTTTCCGTAACCCGGCAGCCGGGCAACGTACAGACAGCAACCGACGAAAGCGGGAATTTTCAACTCCTCGCTTCGATTGGCGATACGCTGGCCTTCACTTTTCTGGGATACGAACCGTCCACCCGCGTAATCGAAAACAATCAATCCATTCGGGTGACGCTGGTCACTGCGGGGGCCACGGATCTGGAAGAAGTGGTCATTGTAGGGTATGGCACGCAGAAGCGGTCAAATCTGACCGGCGCGGTCTCAGCCGTTAACGCACGGGAACTTACCAAAATCTCGCCGTCCAATTTATCCAATACGTTGGCGGGGAGGGCTCCGGGCGTGAATGTGACCAACACTTCCGGTCTAAGTGGTGCCACATCCAATATCCGCATCCGCGGCAGCTTTGGCGAGCCACTGTATGTAATCGATGGCGTGGTACGCGATAAAGCGGCGTTTGATGCCCTTGAGGCTTTTGAAGTGGATCAGATGAGTTTCCTAAAAGATGCGGCAACGGCTTCGATTTACGGATCGAGGGCGGGAAACGGCGTGGTGCTGGTTACCACCCGGAAAGGGACGGCACAAAAGCCAACATTCAACTTCCAATCCAACTACACCCTCGGGCAGCCCACAATGGCGTTGCTGTCGGATCTGACCACTGCAACCGATGAGCTGGTTTACCAAAACCGCGTAGCGGAATTCAACGGTACACCGCTGCCCAATGGTGAGGAGGAATTTGAATATTTCCGCAACCGGAGTTATAATGTACATGATTTCATCTGGCGCAATCCGGTAAGCAACCGGCAGTCCCTCAGTGTAAACGGCGGATCCGAACGCATCACCTATTATTCCCTGTTGAGCTATCGCGGTGAGCAGGGTTCGTATAAGTCGCTGGAGCATGGCAAGGTTAACCTACGCAGTAATGTCTCGGCAAAGATCAATGAAAGCATATCCGTCGATCTAAACCTCTCGGCGTACCAGCAGAATGGTGACCGATTCTACTGGCCGTTTACCGGCGACGACGATTACAACGTGTCGGATTTGTACCGAGTTACCTTTAACTGGCCGAAAACGTATCCTTTTTATACGGAGGCAGACGGCACTCCGGCCAACTATGTGACGGATTATCCGGTGCAGACACCCATGGGGAGCTGGCTCGCCTGGAGTGTGATTGACCAGGTGATCGGTGATCGGTACATCAAAACCCGGGAGCGGCAATTCAACCCCATTCTATCCGTGAATATCAACCTGGATAAGGTAACGCCCGGCCTATCCACGAAGGTGGTGGGCAGCTATTTGGGCGAAGACTTCATGCGGAAAAAATACCTGACGTTCCAAACGAATTATCAGTTCATCCCCGCCGACCCCGATGGGAACCGGTTTATTCCGGCTGCGCCCGATCCCGAACGGACCAACACCTTTAATTTCAGCCAGAACCAACCGTTTATGGATTATGAGATCCACACCAATTGGGCATATCAATTCAACTGGTTCCTTAACTACAGCCGCACGTTTGGCGACCATTCCATAGATGCACTGGCGGTATATGAACAAGCGGAGGATGGATTGTTTGCGGCCTATGCACGGGGTGAAAACCCGATCACCGATTACGACCAGATGTTTGCCTATCCAACCGATCGCCAATTCCGCGAGGCAAACGGCTGGGAGGAAATCGGGTCCAGGCAATCGTTTATCGGCCGGTTGAATTACAACTACGGCAACCGTTACATCGCTGAGTTTTCGTTCCGGTACGACGGGAATACACTTTTCCCCGAACATAGCCGGTGGGGATTCTTCCCTTCCGTTTCGGCGGCGTGGCGGATTTCGGAGGAAGCTTTCTTCCAGGATATACAAACCGCCATTAACGAGCTGAAGCTACGGGCTTCTTATGGCACCACGGGCAATGACCTGATGATCAGCACGGACGATAGGATACCGGCTTTCTCCTATCGCGACCGCTATATCAATTCGGGAGGGTATATATTTGGAGACCGCTTCTATGGCGCAATTGCGCCGGGGCCTACCCCTAGTCCGAATCTGACATGGGCAACTTCCACCACGTATAACGCGGGGTTGGATATCGGTGTCTTTAACAGTAGGCTGACCGCGGCGCTCGACATCTTCCTACGGAAAGAAACCAATATACTCGGCCCGCGGCTGGTCTCCGTTCCAGACAATTACGGCCAGGCACTGGCGCCTGAAAATTACGCGGCACGATCGTGGCGCGGCGGGGAGCTCACCGTGCAATGGAACGACCAAATAGCTGCAGATAATGAATTTCGTTATGCGGTGAATGCGAACCTCGGCTTCGCTAAAGACCGGTGGGATATCTACGATGAAAGCGCAGCCTACGCCCCGGGCGGGAACCGGCATTTCGAGTCGCGCATCGGGTTGCCCCATGAGCGGATCATCGGGCTGAAAGCACTGGGCATCATCCGTACCCAAGAGCAGTTGGACGAATTGCTCGCGCAGGGGCTCACCCAGTACGGACGCGATCCCTACTTGGGTGGGCTGTATTTTGAAGACGTGCGGGGCGACGGGTTTGCGCCGGGGCCCGATGGCAAAATTGATGGCAACGATATTCAGCTCCTGTCTACGAAAGCGACGCCGCTGATGAACTATGGCTTTGGGCTTGATTTGTATTATGGGCAGTTTTCGTTGCAGGCTCATTTCCAAGGGGTGATGGGATATGACCGCATCATCAGCAACCAGGAAGGGGCAGGCATGCGTCAACACGGCGGAGCGATACGGCCGTATTATCCGATATGGGCATCGGACGATGTTTGGACGCCGGATAATCCGGGGGGCCAATACCCGCGGCCGATCGGCCAGAACTGGTACGAATCGGGCACCGGTGCCTCATCGTTCTGGATACGGAACGGCGCGTACCTGCGGTTGCGCACACTCAATGTAGCCTACGCGTTGCCCAAAAGCTGGATGTCAGCCTTACGCGTAGACAATGCGCAAGTTTTTTTCAACGGCACCAATTTGTTTTTCCTGTCGGCCATGCGCGAATTCCATGACCCGGAACAAGAGAATTACGATTCGTACCCAGTCATGAAGACGTTCACCTTCGGATTGGATGTTAGCTTCTAACCCCTTATGACGATGAAGAAGATAGTTTATATGCTTATTGGAGTGGGAAGCCTCTTTACTTCCTGCAATGATGTATTGGACATTGACGATTTAACGAGTTACGACCCTGATCAGGTTTGGAACGACGCCAACCTGGCCAACGCTTACATGGCCAATGTATACGAAATGTTTGGCAACTGGAACACAACGGCCGAACAGCAGAGCGAGCAGCTGATCGGTATCCATTTTTACCCCAACCGGATCACGATCTCCAACGGCGAGTATAAGTCGTGGGATTATAATCGTATCCGCCTGATCAATCAAGCCATCAGAGACGTCAATAGCGGATCGCTGGACCAGGCCGTGAAAGACGGCATCACCGGCCAAGCTTTGTTCATGCGTGCTTATGCCTATTTCCAGATGGTAATGTACCATGGTGGCGTGCCGTATGTAACGATTCCGCAGGATCGGTATGAAGATGACCTCTATGTACCGCGTAATTCGACGGCCGAGTGTTTTGAGCTTATCCTTGCAGACTTGGATGAGGCGATAGCGAAGTTGCCGGAAAAAATCGAGAAGAGTTCTGCCGATTATGGCAAAATTGATGGTATGTTTGCTTTAGCCTTTAAAGCCAAGGTGCGGCTGTATATGGCCTCGCCGCAGTTCCATCCTTCAAATCCTTGGGACAATGCCCATTGGGACGCGGCTTATACCGTCAATAAGCAGGCATACGAAACACTGTCGGCCAACGGATATGCCCTGACCGAAGATTATGAAAACATCGCGCTGGTAGAACGCGGCCCCGAAGTGGTCTTTGCGGTGATCAACGCCTACCCCAACAAGGTCGCTGTGTGGGACCACGGTGTGAGACCGGGCTCGGAAAGCCGCGGCGCGGCCAATGCCTGTCCGACGTGGGAGTTCGTCAAAATGTTTCCGATGAAAGACGGGAAGGCGTTTGACGACCCCACGGGCGCTTACTACAAAACCGAGGATGAACTCCTGCAAAGCTATTGGGAAGACCGCGACCCCCGGTTTGAGAAGTCGGTCGTTTGGAACGGCAAGCTGTATGAAGTATCCGGAAAAACCGGTCGACGGCAGTATACGGCACTCGGCGTGGCCCATGAGCTGGATGACTTCGGCGTCAATCCGCGTGCAGGCGTAAATTCCACCAATCTTGATCGGTACAGCGGCTTTTTCATTGTGAAGAATAGCCTATTGCGGCTAACACAGGAAGAAGTGCAGCAATACGATGTAGACTTCGTATTGATGCGCTTTGCGGAGGTCATGCTCAATTATGCGGAAACCGCCAATGAAACGGGTAGGATGGACGAAGCGTTGGCGATCCTGAAGGAAATCCGGCAACGGGCTGGCATAGCACCCGGTGCCGATGGTAATTACGGCATAGCAGTCACTTCGAGAACGGAAATGCGGGAAGCGATCTTGGCGGAGCGGAATATCGAATTTTGCTTTGAAGGGCACCGGTTCTGGGACTTGAGACGACTGCGGATGCTGGAACGCCTGGATGGCACCATCAAGCATGGTGTGGAAGCGATTGCCATTAAAGACGACGGCACGGAAATGTCTATTACCGAAGCACGCACAAAGGCAGCAGCCTATACGCTGCTAGAGGATGATTTCAAGTATAGCCTGCTGCAGGTTCCATTGTCCGGAGTCCGCGTGAATTCGGTGCCGGAAACCTATTATTTCTTTCCAGTCCAGGAAAGCGTAATCGATCGGAATCCGAGTATCGAGCAGAACAGCAACTGGGGCGGGCCGTTTGACCCGACTTTGGAGTAGGACCTCCGCCCTCCTTTACTCGGTATATTTAATGGCTTGGGCTTTCTGGTATTGCTCGGTTTCTTTGGTGCCGCCGTATTCAAACCCGAGGATGATAACGCCATCGGCACCTACCTCACGGCATTTGGCAACAATCCGCTGCTTTGCACGTTCCTCACCTTTTAAGCCACTGACTTTTTCAGCGAGATGGCCAATGACCCGGTATTGGGCCTTGACGTCTTTTTCTGCATAATAGACATCTACTTGTTGCGTTGGCTGGTAGCGGTCGCCCACGTACGAAACCGTCATGCAGGCGTGGAACGAAAAAGTGGCGGCGATTAGCAGCGTGCTCATTAGCTTGGGCAATGGGATTGTAATCTTCATGACGCATCGGCTTTGATATGCAATGATACGAAAAAATGGGAAGGTTTACCAAAATACCCTGTGAAGGGTATTTTGTGGCTGATGAATTATTTGAAGTTTTGACTCGTCAAAACATAAAAATTATAATACGTATGAAAAACCAGAAATTAAAACTCAGCCTCTTTGTGGTCGCGATGGCATCCGTGTCGTTGGCTACAGGATTGTCTTCATGTGCAAAGAAAGACAAAAACGATTGCTTCTCTTGTGATGCCGGTGGGGGTACCGTGAAATACTGCTATACCGAAGGGAATAGCTTCTATACAGCAACGACGCCTTCAGGAAGTACCCACGATATCGAGCTATCAGGGGAGTCTTGGGCAAGCGTAAAAGCCGGCCTACAGGCGGGTTGCAACTAACGGTGCCGGAGCAGGAGAGTACAGAACGGTTGTTCGGTAAATGATGCCGATATTTGCCATATCATAATTAGGTTTATAATTGGTTTGTAAAGGTTTCCATCCTCCCCGTTTGGAAACCTTTCTTTTTTACCCCGCTCCGAGGCTTAACCCGCCATACCTCCGCTCCATATTTTTTATTCCCGAAGGGCCATTGGGGAGGGACTATCGAAATGTCGGCCATAGGGCAGGAGGGTGCAGTACAGTTGTTTGAAAAAATATCGCGAAGTTTGTGACTTCATAATTTAGGTTTATAATTGGTTAGTAAAGGTTTCCATTCTCCCCGTTTGGAAGCCTTTCTTTTTTTACCCCGATCACGTACCCGGGGCCACATTCCTACCCCACACCCATAAGCGGATCGGTGATGCCATCGACACCGGTTTCCACCCGGCCGGCAAACCGCTCTTCGAACCCGTCAACACCCACACAGCCCACACTTACATCATACCAGCGATAGCTGGCCGATAGGTCGATTTCAATAGTGGATTCCTTACCCACGCGCATATTTACCGTTTGGGACTTACCGCCATAGCTGTTGTCGGCCACACGTAATCGGTAGCCGTCGTTACCGGTGTTGGTGCAGGTGAGCAGCAACGTTGCACGGCCATCGGCTTCCGTACGGTAGGTGCAGTTTATCCGGATGGCCGGCCGGTTATATCCGCCCTTGAATAGACGGTAGAAGCCATTGGGGCCATAAACGGCCAGTTGGTAATGGCCGTCAGCAAAACTGGTGAGGGGCCACGAATCCGCCACCGTACTACCAGGCGACGCGGCATAATCCCACGTGCGCCCATCTTCGCCATCAAAAGGGGCCTGTGCATATACTTTGAATGGCGCACCGGCGGCTTGATCGCCAAATAAGGACCGGCTCGACCGGAACGTGATGTGATAATGCCCGGATGGGTCATGTCGTCCATCGACATACAGCTCGTAGGGCAGCGCATTGGCATTGCGCACCCCGGGTTCCTGCTGGGGGAACCAGGGCGACTGGCGTGGGTTGTGGTTGATGGCTGTGATCTCGTCGTGGCTCAATGCACGGTACCCTACCGGCAAACCTTTGAACTTCGCTTGGTGGATGCCCGCCATGAAGGGCGCTTTTTCGGGTGCGGCAAGCGGCGTAAGCTGTTCGCCGTGGTAGGGCCTGAAAGCCGAGGTCAGGTTGCCGCACACAGCCCGGCGCCAGCTGCTGATGTTGGTTTCCGTTACCGGCTTACCGAGTTTGTGGCTGATGAAGTTTTCGAGAAACTGCAAGGGCGAAGTGTGGTCGAATACCTGCGAGTTGACCCACCCACCGCGTGTCCAAGGCGAGGCGATGACCATCGGTACGCGGTAGCCCAGTCCGATACTGCTCTCGCGCGCACTATTGGGGTGGTACTGTTCGTCATGCCGTACGAATTCGCGGCGGGCGTCGATGTCGGGCGAAACCTTACCGGTATCGTTCCGGTACGGGTTTGGCGACCCAAAAGGGGGCACGTGGTCGAAGTAACCGTCGTTTTCGTCGTAAGTAAGGATGAAGATGGTCTTTTTCCAAACTGCTGGATGTTGGGTGAGGATATCCATCACTTCGCTCACATACCACGAACCGAACCAGGGTGAGTCGGGATGGTCGGAAAAGAGCTGAGGAGGCACCAGCCACGACACTGTGGGCAGGTTGCCCGAAGCGACATCCTCACGGAATTGGTGGAGGATATCGCCCTTGGGTATGCGGAGTTCCCGCTCCGTATCGCCATCGCGGTACTGCATGGTTTCCAATTGCATGTAGTCGGGGTCGCCGGCGTTGTTTACGAACGCGCGGCGATGCAGCTCGCGGGTATGGTGCGGCAAGTCATCGAGCTGCGCATCGCCGTATGCTGCGATCTCCTCGTTCAGGTCTGCCAGCGCGTTTTGGAGCTTCGCATAGGCGTCGCCCTGCCGCTGGCCGCTGTCCAGCGCGGCGAGTTGGGCCAACAGCTTTTCGCGTTGCTGGGCGAGCAGTGATTTGTACCTTGCACTGTACTTAACCGCATACTGGGGGAAATATTCCAGCGCGTTGCAGCCAAAATTGCCTAGCCAGCTGTTTTCCTCGCCCGAATAGCCGGCGCTGCTGGCCGATATCTCGTTTTGGTATACCTTCCAGGCTACACCCTGTTCGGATAGCCGCTCGGGGAATGTGCGCCAGTTGGCCTTGCCACTGAACTCCGAGTCGCCATTCCATACCAGGGCCTTGCCAGCTAGCTCCTCCCGGATGTTGCCGCTCCAGAAGTAGAGCCTATTGGGGTTGGTACCGGTGAGGCTCGAACAGAAATGCTGGTCGCACACGGTAAACGCATCGGCCAGGGCATAGTAAAAGGGGATGTCCTCGCGGGTATAATGGCCCATGGTGAGGGGCATATCCGAGAATTCCTTGAAGCCCGACCGTTTCACATCGAGCCAGCGGTCCATCTTACCGTTGTGGTAGGCATCGGTTTGGTCTGTCCAGCCATGTGGTAGGCAGCCCATCCACGTCACCTTCGTGTCTCGGATTGCTAGCCGGAAGGGCGCGAAGGTCTGCCCGTCTTTATTGGTTTGGAGCCATACCTTATTGCGGCTGGGCTGCATGATGGCACGCGGGTCGTTGAACCCCCGTACGCCTTGCAGCGTACCGAAGGCATGGTCGAACGACCGGTTTTCCTGCATCAGCAGTACAATATGCTCCGCATCGTAGAAGCTGGTTCCGGATGCCGGGTTGATGGCCAATGCCCGCGCTATAGCCGGCGGCAGGGTGTTTGATAAGGATGCGGCACCGGCGAGGAATGCGGCTTTTTTCAGGAATGCGCGTCGTGTATCCATGGCGTTGTTGAGAAGAACGGATTTACTTGCTGCGGCTTTTAAAGTGCTTATCGGCAAAATCTAGAAAAGACCGCCAATCATACTGGGTAACGTCGTGTTTCCCCGCACGGATGTGGTAGCCTACATCATTCATGATGGGCTGGTGAATGGTTGGCGGTGTGGCTGTGGGAAGTCCATCGAGGCCATAGAGTGCATATACCGGGCCCGCGTGGTAGGCACTCAGGTACTCGCCCTTGGGGTCTGCCCACCGGTCTTCTTCCGCGCTGGCCACGTAAACGGGCCGTGGGGCCATCAATGCGAGCAGCTGATGCTGGTCGATGGGGAGGTCTTCTTCGCGCCCGTGGTAGGCATCGAGCGCTGGGCAGAACCAGGCGGGCTTGATGGAGCTCACGATGGCGATCGTTTCGCCGTACTTGCGCCGCGACAGCGCGGCACCGCCTTCGCCCGAATTGTTGGAGATGACGATTTTAAAGCGTGTATCCTGCGCACCCGCCCAAAGGGCGGCCTTACCCTGGCGGGAGTGCCCCATGATGGCAATGCGGGCGGTATCTACCCGCGGATCGGTGGCCAGATAGTCGACAATCCGGCTGGAACCCCATGCCCACGCACCAATGGCCTGCCACTCATCCGGCGCCTCATCGCCAGAACCGTAGCCGGGGAAGAGGGAAACGATGCTGTGGTCTTTCAACCCGGTTTTATCAGGGAAGATATCGTGGTAGCACATGGTGGCCACGCCATAGCCGCGCTCAATGATGTCGTTGTACGACCAGCGGCTGGCCTGGCAACCCCGTTCCCAATCAGGATGCCCCTCTTCCTTCACCAGGGCGAAATTTTTGGAGTACAGGATGGTGGTGTCTAGCGTGGTGCTGTGGTTGCCCTTAAAATTGTAGCCTACAAACATGGGGGCCTTCTTAGCGCCATTGTTGGGTAGGTACACCAGTAGCAATGCCTCCAACGTTTTGGTGCCATTGCCGAATAGCAACTTGACTTGACGGCTTGTGGCCTTGCCACCCAGCGCCTGCGGGTTTTCGGTGAGCACCTCGTAGCGTACGGCAACATGATCGGTAGGTGTGTGTCCGTACATATATGTGCTGAACAACTTGATCAGCTCCGGCCGCCGTTGCTGCTCCCATTGTGCAACCGTGGTTACCGGCTGCCCGCTTTCGGTGGTGAGCAGTGCCGGAAGTGTATAGGTGGGCACTTTCGATTCATCGTAATTGACATCGTGCCGCTGTGCCCAGCCACTGGTACTGGCAATAGACAATAGGACCATGGTGATACAGATAGGCTTGTAATGGAGTTTCATATCACAAACTTAATTAAAGTTACTTGAAATTCCATCGCCGGCGTGATCGGGTGCCATAATCGGCTCCAAAATCATTCAGGTTCCCCGCCGGCTACCAAGCGGAATCCCTCGATGGTCTTGCCGTTGAGGTGTGTTTTCCACCGGTCTAGTAGCGGCTTCTCCAGCCCGAATTCCCGGTATTCATCCGGGCTCATGATGGGAATACCCCGTATGATGGGGTAGATGCGGTTGCACTGCCCGCATAGCAGGTAACCCTCGTCGATATCGCCGGTTACGGTGGTGCGGATGGGGGTGAGCTGGAGGTCTGCCCGGTCGAATGGGCAACACAACTTATGGATGGTTTCGATGGTCATTGTCGTTGGATTATCGTGATTTACGGATGTGTTTTTGATATTGGCGGACGGCTTGGCCAGGGGAGTTGCTGCCCATGATTCCTGAGATGACCGCGATGCCGGTATAACGGAGTTCGCGGAGTTTCCCGATATGCTCCGGCCGGATACCGCCGGCCAGAAAGACGGCACCACCATAGATGGCGTTTGCCTGGCGCACCGAATCGGGGGTTACCAATTCGCAGCTGCCGGCGGTAGTGGATGGAAACATGGAGCAGAACGAGATGTAATCCGCGTGGTAGTTGCGCGCCCACCGTACCGGCTCCATATCGTTCGTACAGGTGATGCCGCACCGGAAGGAGCGGCCGATGGTGGCTTGGATAACCTCGTAATCACGGGGGATGGTGTCGAAATGCACACCATCCAAAGGGGTGTCTCTCAAATAAGCCCACTGGTTATTGATGAGCACCGGTACGTCTTTGGCGTGGCAGCGCAGGCACACCTCGCCGATCAGCGTGTGGATATCGTCGTCGCCACGGAAATGATCCCAGATTTGCACGGCAGCGATGCCTTCGGCAAGTACCGCATCTAGTTTCGCGTACAGTTCCGGCTTGTCCATGGCGGGGTCGATAACGAGGTAAATCCCCCTGCCGATAGGGCGTGGTGTCTTCATTATTTCCATCCGTTTTGATAAGCGTTAGCAAATGCAGCCCAGTATGGGTCTTCCTCGTGGTAGGGCATGTCCTTTGCCCTGCCGTCTTCGATGAGCTTGATGCCATGTGCCGCATCGGTAAGGCGGCCCACTTCCGCACAGGGGATGCCTGCGAGCTGCAGCCGATCGATGATGGCTGCTGTGGCGGTGGGCTGGCAGGCAATGATCATCGCCCCGGCGCCCACGCAGTAGCGGGGGTCGAGCCCGAAGAGGTGACATACCTGCCGCTGCACGGCGTGTACAGGCAGCTTGTCGCTATCGATGAGTGCCCCGTGGCCCGAGGCTACGGTTAGCTCGTAGATAGCCCCGAGCACGCCGCCTTCGGTAACGTCGTGCATGGCGCTGACCTGCCCGCCATCGGGCCGGCCGTCAACCGCCATCAATGCATCGGACAGGGCGGAAGTTTGGTAGAAAGAATTGCAAGCCAGCTGGTGTACTTCCGTGCCGGCCTTATTCTTCACCGTTTCCGGAAAGCTCATGGCCAGGATGGCCGCCGATGACAGCGCACACTGCTTGGTTACCAGGATCGCATCGCCCGCGCGGGCCGACGAGGCCGTAAGCATGGTATTCCGCGGTGCGATGGTAACGAGTGTGCCGCCACCGGAGATGGTGGAATGCTGGTGTGCAACAAAACCGGTGTGGCCGCCTGTGATGGCTACGCCGATATCGGTGCAGAACCGGTGGATGTATGCCCAATATTGCTTGAAGTCGGCTTCGCTGAGCGTGTCGGGCAGGTTCAAAACAAACTGGCCGTACATGGGGCCGAAGCCGGTGGTGGCCATATCGTTGGCCATGAGGTGCACCGATAGCCACGCCGAGGCTTCCAGCCCCAGCGAGGGGATGAGCGAAAGCGGGTCGCTGGTCATGGCCATGGTCATACCGCCGGGGATATCTATCATCGATACGTCCACGCCGAAGCGGGGCCCTATGCGTACCTCCGGCCGTTGGCGGCCGCCCATGGTGGCGACGGTGCGGTCAAAAAGCGGTATGCTTATTTTACCGAGTTGCTTCTCCATCAGCCGACATCGTTAAAACGGACATACAAACCAAAGAAATCGCCGAAGGGCACACCCCACTGCTGTACGGGGAACCACCGGGGGAGGCCGGTGCAGGTCCACTCAATGGTGTATTCGCGGCCTTGGAGTGCAATGTCGATGATGGCGCTGAGTTTCTTGGGTGTATAGAACGTAGCTGTGAGGTAGAACGGATTTTTGCCGAACAGCTCCTGTACGCGCCGCCGCACCACCTTGGGCGAGTTGCGGTTCATCATGCCCATGGCAATGCCGTAGCGGCCCACACGGGCAGCCTCGCGGATTACGCGCACCGGGTCCTGGTAATATTCGAACGTGGTGATGAAGGCCAGGGCATCGAACGTATGGTCTTTGAAGGGCATGTGGTGCGAATCGGCCATCACCAAATCGCCTTCGAAGAGGTGCATGGCCTGCGACAGCATGAGCGGCGAGATGTCGCCACCGGTGGCTTCGATGCCGATTTCTTTCCACCAACGCGTAAAGCGGGTAGTGCCGCAGCCGAATTCGAGCAGCGTTTTCACGCGGTGGTCTTTCGATACCAACTGCTCCATGACCTTTTTCTGCCAGATCTCGGCACGTTTGTAACGGCCTTCGTACCACTGCTCATACGTATCGGTATGCTCCCTGTTGAAAAACCATTCGGGCCGGTTCTGCCAGTTCTGCTGCTGCTGGGGGATGAGTTCAAGTGTTGTTTTTTCGTGTTCCATCATATTCGCCTTTGTGTTGGACAGCTCCTTCAAGGAATTGCCAACGGCGAGCGGAACAAGAACGGTGGTCTTGTGCGGTCTGCATCCCTACGTTGGCATAATCCAAATCAGGTAATTAGGGTGTAATCTCAGCCCCGCTACGGGGCACCCCTTGCTGTGTACCGTCACAAACATAGTGAATGTTGTGTTGATATGCAACTTTATTGAAAGTAGCCCGCGGTACGGGAGTAGCCCAAATTAATTATATTAGATGCCCAATATATCGCATATGGTTTCATTACGTCAAGTCGTTTCCCGGTTTTTTATAGCAGCTGCCGTGCTGCCTTGCTTTGCGCAAGGCCAGCCAGCCCCCAACGAAATCAACTTCACCCGGCAAGGTGTCCGGCGGTTTGTTTTTGATCCTACGCACACCATCCCGTTGGCCGCCCTGAAGCCCGCGGAAGTGGTTGGGATGACGGCCATGTACCCGGTAACCCACCATTTGGACGGTCATGCGCGGGTGGCCGTGGATCACGGCCGACTGCTTGTCGGTTCCGACTCAGAAACACACACGGCCGTTTGGTTCGGTGGGTTTAACCCATTTGCGACCTATACGATAGACGTCGCCTCAAGCGAAGGGGAAGGTGCCGTAGGCTTTGAGTTTGCAGACGCTGCAAATGCCGAGCAATTCGCGATAGCCGTCCGGTATCGACAGCGCCGCATCGCTGATGTACGGCTTCGGATCGTGAAGGATGGCGACGTAATAGCCGATGAATCGATCGCTACCCATATCCCACCGGACGAGCACCTGCAAGGCAAGCTTATCCTCCAACTGTTGGGCAGTGGTTTGACGCTCTACCTCCAAAACGAGGGCTTACCGCAACCGATTGCCCAATCGGATTTCAGCCAAAAGCTCGACCTCCGCGAAAAGCGGTACCTCCATGCTTTTCAATCGCGCGTATCGGTGCAGTTGGAGCATGGTGCAGTGGGAATCAACGGTGCCGCCGCAGCGTTGACCAGTGGCATGGGGCTTGCGGATATCCGAGCCATAACCTACGAAGACGGAAGCCCGCTGCTAGACCAAGGCCGGCTGTGGTATACGATGACCATCCGGGGGCGGGCGCTGCCGCACCACGTACAGGGGGTTTTCAGCATGGATCCCACCGTCTTCGACCTCCGGTTCGAAGGGGTTATCGTGTTCGACCGGGCGGATGGGATACTCCGCAATGAGGTGGCTTCCCATATCTTCTACGACCGGCAGGATCGGGTGTGGCGGGGTATCACTACGGGATTCAGTGCCTACGCCAACCCACAGGAGCATAAGCAACTGCTGGCGGTGGAAAGTACGAAAGACCCCCGCTTCGGGTTTTCCGTTATGCGGGCCGCGCCTTTCGGGGTGGTGGGCGACATCGAAGACCCCCATATCCTGTATGACGCAAAGGCCGGGAAATGGCGTATCCTCATCTGCGAAAACAACGGCGGCTATAAAGCGATCATGTTAGAATCGGCCTTGTGGGACAGGGATTACCAGCGTATCGCCGGTCCGGTAGCCCACAATTCGACGGGAACATCCATCCAACACATTGGCGGGATACCTTATTGTTTTTCGGGAAGCAGCGAACGGGCGATTTTCATTTATTCCTATCCAGACCTTCAGGAAGTAGGCACACTGAAAATGGATCTCCCCCCTTGGGATGGGGATTCCGGTACGCGCGTTTGGCCCAATGTGGTGGAGCTGCCCGAAGGCTATCCTTTCCGGTATGTGGCGTTGATGATGGATCGATTCAACTACCCCGGGTTGGAAGGCCCGAATTGGACATACGGTGCACTGTATCTCTACCATGGGAGCGAAGAATGACCGTTTATCTATAAAAAATGCCCTTTGGTCTAATCGGGCTGTCATTGGTCGATGATTATCGGCGATTTGTCTATTATCACCACGGCGTGGTGCAACGTTTTTTTCCCTTTGTCGTCTTATCCATAAAAGCGAACAAAAAGGAAAAACAAAATCGTATAGTTATGAAATCGTTAGTATTAAGCGCCATGATTTGCGCAGCCGCAGTAGGGACCAGTGTTGCCAATACCGGTATCGCCCGGCCGGGCGATAAAGTGAAAAAGGAACATGTCAACGACCAAAGCCGTATAACGGCTTTCAAGCAGGTCATCGCATTCCACCAGCGTAATGTGGACGTGTTGTTCCACCAGTTTGAAATGGCTAAAAAACAGATACGCGAAAGCTATGGCAGCCATGCCGACCTGGATCGCGACAAAGCCTTCTTCGTCAACGTATACCAACAGGATATTGACCAGGGGCTGCGTGTGGAAGCCAGCAAAAAGGCGATCACCGAGATCGAAG
>NZ_DATMFT010000021.1:0-756640 GCF_035556095.1 Parapedobacter sp.
AGCGGAATGACTAAACGGCTTCAGCCATCTTGAATGCCGTTGAAGTCAAACACAAATGAAAAATCATGATAGCTTCATCACCATTAAAACCGCCGAAGGCAGCATGAATGCCTTTAGAAACAAAAAAAGATGAATAAACAAATTTAGATAGATGAAAAAATCAATTGATTCAAGAAGAGACTTTATTAAGAAAGCGGTAGTTGGTGCAACCGCCCTTTCGTTCGGGGGCATCCTGCCATCCTTCAGTGCAAAGAGCTACGCAAATATCGTAGGTGCAAACGAGCGCATACGGGTGGCAATGATGGGCGTTAATGCGCGTGGCTTAGCGTTGGCCCGTAATTTTTCTGCTCAGCGGAACGCAGAGGTTGCTTATGTCTGCGACGTCGACAGCCGTGCAGCCGAAAAGTGCAACAGCGCCGTGGAAGAAAACCAAGGCAAGCGTCCAAAATCGGAGCCCGATATCCGTAAGCTGCTTTCATATAGCGACTTTGATGCACTGGTAGTGGCAGCACCCGACCATTGGCACGCACCGGCGGCCATTTTGGCATCAAAAGCCGGAAAACATGTATACCTCGAAAAGCCGGCCAGCCACAACCCGCATGAAGGGGAGCTGCTCGTGGCTACTCAGCGGAAATATGGAAATGTCATCCAAATGGGCAACCAGCGGCGGTCTTGGCCCAACGTGGCACAGGCAATCCGAGAACTCCACAGCGGTATCATTGGTAAACCTTACTATGCAAAAACATGGTATTCCAATAATCGAACGTCTATTGGGGTGGGTAAGGAAATAGCAGTTCCGTCGTGGTTGGATTACGAACTGTGGCAGGGTCCTGCGCCTCGGCTTCCACTCAAGGATAACGTCATCCATTATAATTGGCACTGGTTCTGGCATTGGGGTACCGGCGAAGCATTGAATAATGGTACCCACATGGTCGACCTCGCCCGATGGGGGTTGCAGGTTGACTATCCGACCAAGGTGACGTCTGCGGGGGGGCGCTACCGCTATCAAGACGATTGGGAAGCTCCCGATACGCAATCCATCAGTTTGGAGTTTGCAGATAGAAGCCTAATCACTTGGGAGGGCCGCAGTTGCAACGGGCAAACAACCGACGGTTCTACCGTAGGCGTGGCTTTCTATGGTGAAAACGGTACCGTTCAAATTGACAGTGGCAATGCGTATAAAGTACTAGACCTGAAAGGCAAGCTCGTGAAAGAGGTGAAGAATGACGTAACCGTGGATGCCCGTAACGTGACCAACCCCTCACAAGCACTGGATGCCATACACATCCAGAATTTCTTCGACGGCATTAAAAATGGTAGCGAGCTAGCTTCGGATATCGAAAGTGGGCATATAAGTACGTTATTGGTGCAACTGGGCAACATCGCCCAGCGCACCGGGGGCACGTTGGATGTAGACCCCTCGAATGGCCATATCCTAAACAACCGGGGAGCACGAAAGCTATGGCGTCGTGAATACGAACGTGGATGGGAACCAACGATTTAAGCGGATTCCAATGACAGCTTCAACTACCAAGGTAAACGTTGCGTCGCTTTCACGGCGGGACACCACGGTTTCCATTGTCATTATCGCAGGGATGTTTTTCATCTTCGGTTTCCTGTCGTGGATCAACGCCATCCTTATCCCGTATTTTAAAATTGCTTGCGAACTCACCCATTTTCAGTCGTACCTCGTCGCATTCGCGTTCTACATCGCGTATTTCGTGATGTCGGTGCCGTCGTCTTACCTGTTGAAGGCCGTCGGTTTCAAAAAGGGGATGATGATTGGCTTTTTTGCGCTGAGCTTGGGAGCGTTTATTTTCGTGCCGGCAGCAATGACCCGTACGTACGAGATTTTCCTCATCGGTTTGTTCACCATCGGTGTCGGATTGGCCATCCTGCAAACGGCTGCTAACCCATACATTACGATTCTCGGCCCGAAGGAACGGGCGGCTCAACGCATTAGCATCATGGGCATCTGCAACAAATTTGCGGGAATCGTGGCGCCGTTGCTTTTTGCGGCAGCCGTACTGCGGCCAACGGACCAGGCGCTGTTTGATAGCTTGGCGTCGATGACCGACGTGGCGCGTTCAGCTGCATTGGATGAGCTCGTCGCACGGGTTATTGTACCTTACAGCGTTGTCGGTGCCGCACTGTTGCTCATCGGGATTGGGGTACGCTATTCGCCACTGCCAGAAATCAACACCGAAGAAGAATCGAAAGAAGTATCGGCAGCCAATCACGGAAAGACGTCGATTTTCCAGTTCCCGCATTTGGTTTTGGGTGCGGTAGCGATTTTTATTCACGTGGGCGCCCAGGTCATCTCCATCGATACGATTATCAACTATGCGGGCTCGATGGGGGTGTCGCTGATCGAGGCTAAGGTTTTTCCTTCCTACACATTGGGAATGGCCATTGTTGGTTATTTTCTCGGTATCTCGGTCATACCGCGCTGGATAAGCCAGAAGAATATGTTGCGTTTGGTCACCATCATGGGGGCCATACTCTCCCTCTTGATTGTATTTGTCCGTGGCGAAGTTAGTGTGTTCGGACACCAAACGGATATTTCCATTTGGTTTATTGTGCTCTTGGGTGTTCCCAATTCGCTCACGTGGGCGGGCATTTGGCCCTTGGCTATCGATGGACTGGGCCGATTTACCAAAGTGGGGGCGTCCTTGTTGATCATGGGGTTATGCGGCAATGCGATATTGCCCGTGGTGTATGGTTATTTCGCGGACACGGCGGGGCTCCGGGAAGCCTACTGGGTGCTGTTGCCGTGCTACCTTTATTTGATTTACTATGCGATGTGGGGCCACAAACTCAGAACGTGGTAAAAGCCATTACTTATTTTTTTACGAAAAATACCGATGTCAAAGAAATACACAAAAATCATAAACGGGCACATCATTACACCTTATCGTACGATAAAAAATGGCGAACTGCTGATCGCTGATGGTAAGGTTGAAGCCGTTAGTAACGGTGAAATAGCGGTTCCCGGAGCAGAAATCATCGATGCGAAAGGCGCGTACGTTTCCCCTGGATTTATCGATATACACGTTCACGGAGGGGGTGGGGCAGACTTCATGGACGACGATGCCCGGGCGTTCCTGAAAGTGGCGGAAACACATGCGCGATTTGGTACCACCGCGATGCTGCCCACCGTGTTGACCAGCACCAAATCCGAAATCATCCGGTCACTGGCAGTGTACGAACAGGCTGCGGCAACCCATGTAGCGGGAGCAAGGTTCTTGGGCGTACATATCGAAGGTCCCTATTTCTCCATGGAACAACGGGGGGCACAAGACCCTCGCTACATCCGCGATCCGGATCCCGCCGAGTATTTGGATATACTGAACAGTTCCTCTTCTATCAAACGCTGGAGCGTCGCACCCGAACGTGATGGCGCTATTCCATTTGGAGATGTCTTGCGCGAACGCGGCATCTTACCGTCTATCGCTCATACGGATGCGTTATATAGCGATGTAATCCAAGCGTTCGAGCATGGCTATTCGCTAGCTACCCATTTGTATTCAGCCATGTCGGGTGTCACCCGGCGAAATGCCTTTCGTTACGGTGGGGTAGTTGAAAGCGCTTATCTTATTGATGAGATGGATGTAGAGATCATCGCAGACGGTAGGCATTTACCCGTCGAGTTACTCCAATTGGTTTATAAGATAAAAGGGCCCGATCGCATCGCGCTGATCACCGATGCCATGCGCGCCGCGGCCATGCCGGAAGGACCGAGCACGTTGGGTAGTTTGACGGACGGTATTGCGGTATTGGTAGAAGATAGCGTAGCGAAACTGCCTGATCGATCAGCTTTCGCCGGCAGTACGGCAACTACAGATCGGCTGGTACGTACGCTGGTAGAAGAAGCGGGCATACCCCTCGTCGATGCCGTGCGGATGATGACCGCAACGCCAGCCCGTATTCTTGGTGCCGACCGTATCATCGGCACGTTGGTTGCCGGCAAAGCGGCTGATATTGTCATCTTTGACGAGCATATAAACATTAAAATGACCATGGTAAAAGGTGAGGTTGTCTATCTTAATGATAAAGATAGCTCAATGATCATTCATAAAAAAGAGGTTGCTAGCTGAACAAAAGATGATGGAAAAGAAAATAGATTCGTTGAATGTCAAGCGTTTTGATAGCCGCACGGCAATGGGTGAAGCAGCCGCACTGGAAGTTGCGGATACGCTGTTAAGCCGCTTAGCTAGGCAGTCCACCGTTAACGTGGTTTTTGCCGCCGCTCCTTCCCAAAATGAGTTTTTAGCGTCGATTGCAAGCCGCAAAGACATCGATTGGACACGGGTAAATGCCTTCCATATGGACGAATATGTAGGCTTGCCGGCCGAAGCTGCACAGCGCTTTGGTAACTTCCTCAAGGACCGCCTGTTCAGTAAGCTACCTTTTCGATCGGTCAATTATTTGAATGGCAATGCTCCGGATGTTGATGGTGAATGTCAGCGCTATGCGAAGCTGTTACTGGAGCATCCGATTGATATCGTCTGTATGGGAATCGGCGAGAACTGTCATATTGCATTCAATGACCCCCATGTTGCCGACTTTCGCGATCCGGCATGGGTAAAAGTAGTCGATTTGGATAAGGCATGCCGGCAACAGCAGGTGAACGATCAGTGCTTTGACGTATTGGCCGACGTCCCAACCCACGCCCTGACCCTAACCGTTCCGGCCCTGATGGCGGCCGATCATGTATGCTGTATGGTGCCGGGGGCAAATAAGGCAGACGCCGTTCGCCATACCTTGCTGGATGAAATAACGCCATTATATCCATCAACTGTGCTTCGGACACATCGCAACGCAACGCTTTATATAGATAAAGAAAGCGCCTCGAAATTATAATTTTTTATCATTCTGTTATCAGGATTGAATAATTGTAATTAATTTAGGCCCGTCACATCCCATTTTTGAAAGAATGGGATATTTTTTGACCAATTATCAAAATTATATATGCAAGAATCTTCCCCTGTCGACTCGGCTACCCACAAAAAGAACCTATGGAAAGTCATCGGCGCATCTTCACTGGGTACACTCATCGAATGGTATGATTTTTATATTTTTGGCAGTTTAGCCATTGTCCTCTCCACGAAATTCTTTCCACCGGATAATCCGACGGCTGCCTTCCTTTCCACCTTAGCTACATTCGCCGCGGGTTTCGTGGTGAGGCCGTTCGGTGCGCTGTTTTTCGGCCGTCTTGGCGATATCATCGGCCGAAAATACACGTTTATGGTGACGTTGCTGGTAATGGGGCTGGCTACGTGCGCTATCGGGTTGGTGCCAGGTTACGAAACCATTGGATTTGCGGCACCTGTTATCGTCCTCGTGCTACGGTTGTTGCAAGGGCTTGCATTGGGGGGCGAATACGGGGGCGCGGCAACTTATGTGGCAGAGTATTCAGAGCCGGGAAAGCGGGGCTACCGTACATCATGGATTCAAACCACCGCAACATTCGGGTTGTTTATCTCGTTGGCAGTTATTATGCTGACGAAGAGCAGCATGTCTGCAGAAGCGTTCGATGATTGGGGGTGGCGGTTGCCGTTTCTGATCTCTTCCCTGATGGTGGTGGTGTCTTATTTCATCCGCCGGAATATGGATGAATCACCATTGTTTAAGAAAGCAAAAAGCGAAGGGAACACTTCCAAAAACCCCTTACGCGAATCTTTTGGCAAGAAGTATAATTTCAAGTTCGTCCTGCTTGCCTTATTTGGTGCCACCATGGGGCAAGGCGTTATTTGGTATACTGGCCAGTTTTATGCACTGTCATTCCTGCAGAGTGTATGTAGGGTGGATTTCGATCAAACCAATTACATCATCGGTGCAGCATTGTTGGCCGGTACCGGCTTCTTTGTATTCTTCGGCTGGTTGTCTGATAAAATAGGTCGAAAACCGATTATGCTAGCGGGTATGTTGTTGGCTATCCTGACCTACCGCCCCATATTTGACCGCATCTATCAATTAACGGATACGGGAAACAAACAGGAATTGGTTGACCAGTATGCCGTGCGGGAGCACATGGAAGTAAATGGGGAAACGGGAGATTCTTTGCGGGTAACCACCATGGAGCGTTTTTACACCGATGGGTCCGTACATACGGCCGTACAGGAGGAAATAAAGGCCGCCGGCCAATCAGAGTTTTCTGCACATACGGCCGCCGGCCACATCCATGTTGGGTCGGGCGTCTTCGCCTCACTGGTATTGCTGGTGTTTGTGTTGGTTTTATACGTCACCATGGTTTATGGACCTATCGCTGCCTTTCTTGTGGAAATGTTTCCCGTCCGGATTCGGTATACGTCGATGTCGTTGCCTTATCACATTGGCAATGGCATTTTTGGTGGATTACTTCCGGCTGTGGCAACTTATTTAGTTGCCAAGGCACAGTTTGCCAATGACGCGGTGTCGGCGGCAGGAGGTGCCTTGGCAAATGAGAAACCTTACCTTGAAGGGCTTTGGTACCCCATTATCATCGCGGGTGTCAGCTTTATCATCGGATTACTCTATCTTAAAAATAAGAACCAAAACGTACAGTAAACATGAATACGATAAAAAAGATATTAGGAGTCGTTTGGATCGTCCTCGGTTTGGCTGCCGGTTATTACTTGATTGTCAGTCAGGCTATACCACAATTCACGAGTCACCGGTCTGAAGATTTGGTGCCCGCTATCATCTATACATTTATTCTTATGCCCATTATCACAGGTGGGCTATGCATATTTGGATGGTATGCGCTTCAGGGTGAGTATGACGAGACCAACTGATCGTATAGTTGACAACAACTTTCGTTAAAACATTTGCAACCGTTAAAAGGATTCGCTAGGTTTAGCTTCAATTTGGGCGGTATGAATATTCAAATCAGAAAGTTGTCATTGAAAGACTATAATGATCTCATCGATTCGATGGATCAGGCTTACGGCGGCGTAGGTGGTTTGTGGACCCGGACGAACATCAAGGATTTGATCGGTCTCTTTCCCGAAGGGCAACTGTGTGTGGAAGTTGATGGGCGCGTAGTGGCTTGTGCCTTAGCCATTGTCATTGATACTACGAAGACGGCTATTACCGATACGTACCGCGAGATCATCGCGGAAGGCACTTTTTCGACGCATAATCCCGAAGGCAACGTGTTATACGGAATCGAGGCCTTTGTGCACCCTGATTATAGGGACTTGCGCTTGGGCAGGCGGCTTTACGATGCCCGCAAGGAGCTGTGTGAACATTGGAATTTGAAAGGCATTTTACTGGGCGGCCGGTTACCTAAATACCATGAATATGCCGACGAATTGACACCGAAACAGTACATTGAGAAAGTTAAACAGAAAGAGGTATACGACCCCGTATTGACATTCCAACTGGCTAACGATTTCCACGTAAAGAAGATATTGAAAAATTACCTCCCGGGAGACACCGAATCCAAGGAATATGCCACGCTGTTGGAATGGAATAATATCTACTACGAACCGAAAACGAAAGCATGGTCGCCCTCTAAACAAACCATCCGATTGGGTTTAGTGCAGTGGCAGATGCGAACGTTTAAGGATGTCCAAGCATTTTACGATCAAGTGGAGTTTTTTGTGGATGCTGTGAGCGGATACGGGGCAGATTTCGCACTCTTCCCGGAATTTTTCAATACACCGTTGATGGAGCCCTACAACCATTTGCCCACTACGGAAGCGATGCGCGAACTCGCGAACATGACCACCGAGATACAACAGCGAATCCAACAACTGGCAGTATCGTACAACGTGAATATCATTGCCGGGACCATGCCCGTGATCGAAGGAGACGGTAAACTATATAATGTTTCATTGCTTTGTCAACGGAATGGAAAAACGGAAGAATACCGAAAAGTACACATCACGCCCAATGAGACCAAGTATTATGGGATGCACGGTGGCGATCAGGTAAAAGTCTTTGATACAGACTGCGGGAAAATTGGGATATTGATTTGTTATGACGTCGAGTTCCCCGAGCTAGGGCGAATTCTCGCCGACCAGGGGATGCAAATTTTATTTGTCCCATTTTTAACCGATACTCAAAATGGCTATGTGCGGGTTAGAAACTGCGCGCAGGCACGCGCTATCGAAAACGAATGCTATGTAGCTATTGCAGGTGCGGTGGGAAATCTACCCAAAGTCAACAACATGGATATCCAGTATGCGCAATCGGCCGTGTTTACCCCTTCAGACTTTGCGTTTCCCACAAATGCCGTCAAAGCGGAAGCCACACCCAATACCGAGATGGTATTGGTAGTGGATGTCGATTTGAATCTATTGAAAGAACTAAATCAGTACGGTACAGTGAAAAACCTACTCGACAGGCGAAAAGATTTATATCGGGTGTCGCTGAATAACCCCGACTAAACGAACAGCCATCCATTCCGCAGCATGCCAATTGTCGTTGTTTCCGTCATAAAAAGCAGGGAATAACCGGAATAACTCGATCCGCTAGACCTAAAGGATTACGCATCATTGTTTTGATATCCGCCGTGTGGCAGGATACAGCAGGATAGTTTTTTGTGCTATTTTAAATACAATTGTCTGGTAAATGCATATGGGTAGAACGCCTGTATGTTAAACTAACCGTAGAAGGTAAACCGCCATTGCGGTCGATACAACTTGTTGGACAAGTCAAGTGAACCAGCTACGCAGGTGAAAACGGGTCTTTTGATATAAACTTAATTTTGAGTCATGTTATCCAGCAAAACGGGAATATCGCACCAGACCTTCGGTGAACTATTTGAACGGCATTATCGAGCAATTTGTTACTTCGTCTTCCAAATAATTCGCAATGAAGAACAGGCTGAAGACATCGCGGCCGAGTGTTTTCAAAAAGTGTGGGCCAATCGGATGAACTTTAGTGAACTGCCATCCATAAAGGCCTTTCTGTATAAAGCCGCCAGAAATGCGGCACTTAATTACCTGAAATCGGCGAAAGTACGGTCAATAGCGCACGACGAAATCCTCTATTTAGCTGAGCATACAGAAGATTTTATATTGGCTAAAATCATGAAAGCACAATTGCTTAATCATATCTACGATAAGGTTGAAGAGTTGCCGGAAAAGGTCAAGGTCGTCTTCAACCTGATTTACCTCGATGGCCTTTCAACAAAAGAAATTTCTGAAAAACTAAACACGTCCGAACAAAATGTTCGCAATGCCAAAACCCGGGCACTTAATTTAATCAAGAAATCGCTGGTACACAAAGATTTTATATAGCGACTAAATCGTTTTTTATCTTTTTGCAAAAAATAAGTTGGATTCGCTGGGTTGAAATTCCGAGTCAGTTGTTATAGTATTGAAACAGATCAAATATGAACCCGGAATCGGAACGAATAGAAGAATTGTTCAGGTTGTTTATCGATGGTAACTTAACCGAGTTACAACGGATCGAATTGCAAGGGTATTTACAGAAATATCCGGAATTGAATGCGTTGTATACGGAGCTTGGAGACGACGATTCTTTTTTAAGTCGAGAGTGGGCTGATTTCGCCGGGTTTGACTGGACAAAGTCGAAAGAAATTCCGGAACGCAAAACTTATTTTTTTCTTTCTTCCACACAGTTGGTTGCTGGCTTAGCATTGTTCTTTGCCGTGTTTGCGGCCGGTTGGTTTTACAAAAACCGCCTGGGAGAAATGGATTCCCTAACCCGGAAGGAGCGGTACAAAAACGATATCAACGCGGGTTCTAATAAAGCCACGGTTACGTTGGCGGACGGCAACTTGCTTTTTCTCGGTGACACATTACTAAGTAAGCGGAACGGAATTCCGGGGGTTGAGCTTTCGGAGGGCCAAATCACCTACTTGTCCGAAAAAGAGCAGAAATCGGCGGGTTTTAATACCGTTCGTACGCCGGCGGGTGGGGAATACCGCGTTGTGTTGCCGGACGGTAGTTCGGCAAAGTTAAATGCGGCGTCGAGTATTCACTTTCCTGTTTTCTTTGGTCGCAAGCAACGTGTAGTAGAAATACAGGGAGAGGTTTACTTCGATGTGGTTTCAGACCAAGCGCGGCCTTTTGTTGTCAAGTTACCGAACCGTGCGCAAATCGAAGTGCTGGGAACATCCTTTAACGTGAAGGCTTATCCCGATGATACGGTCATCAACACCACGTTGGAAAGAGGCAGCGTAAAATTCAAGGCGGGAGAAGATGCCCTGCTGATAAAATCCGGTGAACAGATTCAGCTGACGACGCAAGCAGCAAACCCGGTACTGTTGAAACGAAAGGTGGTATTGAATGCCGAAACTTCTTGGAAAGATGGCTATTTCAACTTTGAAAATGCGGAGTTAGAGACAATCATGAAGGAGGTTGCCCGGTGGTACGATGTGGATGTTGAATACAAAACACAGATTACGGAGCAATTCAGCATACTTATGCTCCCCCGGAGCTTCTCTATTTCCAGGCTGCTGGAGTTGCTGGAACTGACAGGTCACGTCAAATTTATAATCGATGGGAGGAGGATTACCGTTATGACATAAAGCATACCACCAATATAAAGCTGGAGAAGCCACACCGGGGGCAACCGATGTGGCTGATTCGTCCAGTTCAGTAACACCTATAAAGCTTTGCGATGACTTTTAGGTTATGTGTTATATAGCTAAACGAAATCAAAATTATGCAATTTTTTTCTTTTATGGGGAGAAATATAAAGGTATCCCCTGTCACTAGTTTTTTATTGTATTTGAAAATCACCGCTTTTTTTATCGTATTTGCTTCCCTTCAAATCCATGCAAAGGGAGTGGCGCAAACTGTGCGCTTGGACATGTCCAACGGTAGTGTAACGGCGTTGATCAAAGATATACAGCGGCAAACTGGCTACGCCTTTTTGTATAACCGCAACGATATCAAAGAACTCGATGCAATCAATATTTCCATCGAATCCGATAATATCAGCACGGTACTTGCCGAGAGCTTGAAAGATCTTCCCCTCGATTTCCTGGTGAAGGAAGACGAGAAGGTAGTTATTCTAAAAAGAAGCGCCAGTAAAACAAACCGGGAGCGGCTTCTGGCAAGTCTGCGGCAACAACCCACCGTTCAGGGGATTGTCGTCGATACATCCGGTACCCCGCTCGCCGGGGTGACGGTATCGGTGAAAAATCGGACAAGTATAGCAACGGGTACCGACATAAACGGACGGTATGTGTTGGAGGTGCCGGAAGGTGCCGTTCTGGTATTTACGATGGTCGGGTATCAAACCCACGAAGTGAACGTAGGCAACCAGAAAGAAATCGATGTGGTGCTTGAAATGTCGGCTTCCATGCTCGACGACGTTGTGGTGGTCGGCTTCGGTACACAGAAAAAGAGGGAAGTGGTCGGCTCGGTCACGTCCGTTAGTCCCGGCGACTTGAAAGTGCCTTCCAGCAACCTAACCACGGCATTGGCGGGCCAGGCGGCAGGCATTATTGCCTATCAGCGAAGCGGGGAACCGGGACAAGATAACGCGGATTTCTTTGTCCGGGGTATCACGACTTTTGGAACAAACACCAACCCATTGATTTTAATTGACGGTATCGAACTTTCAGCAAACGACCTTGCTCGCCTTCGTCCAGACGACATTCAAAGTTTCTCCATATTGAAAGATGCTACCGCAACAGCTTTATATGGCTCCCGCGGTGCAAACGGGGTGATTTTGGTAACGACTAAGCAGGGTAAAGAAGGTCCGGCCAAATTCTCCTTCCGTTTTGAAAATTCGCTGTCAGCTCCAACGCAAACGGTTGATGTTGCTGATCCCGTGACGTATATGAAAATGCATAACGAAGCGATCCTTACCCGGGATCCAGAGGGAAGTATTCTCTATTCGCAGGAAAAAATCGAAATGACAGAGTTGGGTAGGTTCCCGCTTATTTATCCCGCAAACGACTGGCAAGAAATGTTGTTTAAGGACTATACGATGAATCAGCGTAGCAATGTGAACGTGAGTGGGGGTGGGGGCGTTGCCCGTTACTACGTTGCGGGTTCATTCAATCGCGACAATGGTATCCTTAATGTAGACAAACGCAATAATTTCAACAACAACATTGCCATCAATAATTACGATTTGCGTTCGACGGTAAATATTGATCTGACCAAAACCACGGAATTGATTGTACGTTTGAGTGCCAATTTCGAAGAATACAAAGGTCCATTGCGCGGTGGAGCAGACATGTATAATTTAATGGTACACTCCAATCCGGTGCTGTTCCCAGCGTATTACCCGGCAGACGAAGATTTTCAATATGCGCAACATATTTTGTTTGGTAACTTCAACAACAGCCTAGTCAACCCGTATGCGGAAATGGTTCGCGGTTACAAAGAGAAGTCGCGCTCGCAAATATTGGCTCAGTTGGAATTGAAGCAGGATTTGGATTTCGTTACCCCAGGGCTCACTGGCAGGGGAATGTTAAATATCAGTCGTTTATCACAATTTGCGGTCAACAGGTCATATACTCCGTTTTTTCATGAAGTTGGCAGATATAATAGGCTAACTGGAGATTACAAACTGATAGAAACCATGATTGGTACGGAGTATTTAGGATACGGCGAATTGCCGAATGACAGAGAACAGTATTCCTCGTTCTATTTTGAAGGAAGCTTAAACCATGTCCGTGATTTCGGAAAAAATAACATCAGTAGCATGTTGGTGTTTCAGGCACGCGAGACGTTGACCGCTAACGCGGGGTCGTTACAGCTGTCGCTCCCTTCTAGAAATATAGGTTTGGCGGGACGTGCAACGTATTCTTATGACTCCCGCTATTTCGCCGAATTTAACTTTGGATATAACGGAAGCGAACGTTTTGATAAAAACAATCGTTTCGGGTTTTTCCCATCGGCAGGCGTGGCCTGGCTCGTATCCAACGAAAAGTTCTGGGAAGATATCCAACCCGTTGTTAGCAACCTCAAACTGCGTTATACATACGGTTTAATTGGGAATGATCAGATTGGTAGTGCCGCTGACCGGTTTTTTTATCTTTCCGAAGTGAATATGAATAATGAGGGAAGACGGGCCATCTTCGGGTCAGAATATAATACGGTTTATAACGGAATCACAATCAGCCGATACGCCAATCCATACATATCCTGGGAAAAATCCTATAAGCAAAATTTCGCGCTTGAATTAGGGTTGTGGAATTCACTGAACATCGTTACAGAATATTTTACGGAAAAAAGAGACAATATCCTGATGACGAGGGCGAGTATTCCCAATACGATGGGCTTGACTGCCGAACCGCGCGCAAACGTAGGCGAAGCGTCGGGCAAAGGTGTCGATATGATGTTGGAATACCAGAAAAGCTGGAATAGCAATTTTTGGTCTTCAGCGCGCGCAAATTTCACGTATGCCACCAGCCAGTTTGATGTGTATGAAGAACCGGAATACAACGAGCCTTGGCGCTCAAGAGTAGGTTTGTCGTTAAATCAGGCCACCGGGTATATTGCCGAACGGCTTTTTGTAGACGATGAAGAAGCAGCCAGCTCACCTCCGCAATACGTCGGTACTTCTGAGTATGGCGGTGGGGATATCAAATACCTGGATGTAAACCGCGATGGTAAGATTACCGAGGCGGATAGAGTCCCCTTAGGTCATCCTACGGTTCCTGAAATTGTTTATGGGTTTGGGGTTTCCATGGGATACAAAGGGTTTGATTTTTCGGTACTTTTCCAAGGAGCGGCCCGGCAATCGTTTTGGATCAATGCGCATAGTACAGCTCCATTTATTGCTGAGGCTCAGATTCTTCAAGCTTATGCTGACAGCTATTGGTCTGAGGAAAACCAAAATCTATATGCTACTTGGCCCCGATTGGATACAAGAGTTAACACCAATAATGTCCCGGGGGCCTATACGGATTCAAATGGCCAACAATGGCCTTCAGATCAACGGAATACGTGGTTTATGCGCAATGGCAACTTTCTGCGCGTTAAGCAGATGGAGTTAGGCTATTCGGTACCCGATCGATTAACTGAACGGATAAAAATGAATAGTCTTCGGTTCTATCTCAGCGGGACCAACCTGCTCGTTTTCAGTAAATTTAAAATGTGGGATGTGGAAATGGCCGGTAATGGATTGGGATATCCTAACCAGCGAGTGTTTAACATTGGGTTAAATTTTGCTTTTAACTAGTTAAGTGTACAAGCGATGAAAAAAATAAGAATCATAATATTTGCCGCTGTAATGAGCCTAACCGCTGCGTGCGGCGATTGGCTGGACGTCGTACCTGATGGTATTGCGACCTTAGATATGGCATTCAATCAGAGAACGCAAGCCCGTAAATACCTGGCAACGGCCTATTCTTATATGCCAAAAAATGGGGGGTCGGGCGATCCTGCCACACTGGGAGGCGACGATATATGGACGCGAAGAACCACCCACTTTTCTAACCGTTTTTCACTTGCCGGTCTTGATATCGGCGAAGGATTTCAAAATGCGACTACTCCGATACTTGCACGGTGGAGCGGTATGTATGAGGCATTACGCGTTTGCAATACATTTTTGGAAAATGTTGGTCGAGTCCCTGATTTACCGGCGTGGGAGCGGGAACAATGGGCTGCTGAAGCCAAAGTGTTAAAGGCCTATTATCATTTTAGTTTGGTACAGATGTACGGTCCGATACCCCTGATCCGGGAAAATTTGCCGGTAGATGCGGATGTGTATGCGGTGAAAGTAGAACGGGCTCCAGTGGACGAATGCTTCGATTACATCGTGCAATTGCTGGATGAGGCAGCTGAGGGCGACCAGCTGCCCACGGTTGTACTCGATCCGGCAAGCGACTATGGACGTATTACCAAACCCATTGCGCTCGCGCTGAAGGCAAAAGTGCTCGTCACGGCGGCTAGCCCGTTGTTCAATGGTAATAATGATCAAGCCACGTTGAAAAATCATGACGGTACACCCCTGTTCGACGCAACATTCAGATCCGAAAAATGGGAATTGGCTATGGCGGCATGTAAGGAAGCCATTGATATTTGCCATGAAGCGGGGATGATGTTATACCAGTTTGACGATGCGGCTAACCGATACAACGATACAACCGTCTTGAATGTAACCCTCCGGAATGCGTTTAATTTACGTTCAAATAGTGAAGTTATCTGGGCAAACACGCAAATGATTTCAATCCCCGGCAGTGGGGGGATGATCCATGCATCCATGCCCAAACTAAATCCGGATTATGTCAACAGCAACGACGTTTGCCAATGGTTGGGTATGCCGATCAAAATTGCCGAAATGTTTTATACCGAAAATGGGGTTCCGCTTGAGGAGGATAGAACGAGAAGTGTCGGAGACCTTTACAACCTGAGAACTGCACAGCCGGAGGATAAGCTTTATATTCGGCCGGGAAGGACCACGGTAGATATGCATTTCGACCGTGAACCCCGTTTTTATGCGTGGGTAGGCTTCGATGGCGGCGTGTGGTTCGGCGCAGGGCAATATAATGATAAGGATGCATCGTCGTTAAGATACCTTGCCTTTAAAGTAGGCGAAACAGACGGCTCGCAGGGACAGGGTAACTGGACCGGCTATATCCCTAAAAAATTCATCCCGTATGAGGCCCAGTTTAATGCGATCAACAGTATATCTTCACCCAGCTACGCATGGCCCGTCATGCGGTTGAGCGATCTGTACCTGTTATATGCCGAGGCGATAAACGAAGCCGAAGGTCCTAATGGATCCAATAGCACCGAACTGTTTCGATATATCGATCTGGTCCGCAATCGTGCGGGTTTAAAAGGAGTAAAGGAATCTTGGGACACCTATACCAACAACCAGAAGTACAATACCCAAGCCGGTATGCGCCAAATTGTACAAAAAGAACGCTTAATTGAACTTTCGTTCGAAGGACAACGCTTTTGGGATATACGGCGGTGGAAAACTGCGCCGACGGAATACCATACCCCGCTGCAAGGGTGGAACATGATGGTGTCTACCATTGATGGGACAGAAGAAGAAGTCAACCGGATGATGTATCAACCACAGCTTTTGTTAACTCAAAAATTTGGCGTTCGCGATTATTTCTGGCCGATCAGAACCGCTGATATTGAAGTGAATCCGAATTTGGTACAAAATATTGGATGGTAACGACTAAAATATTAGATCATGAAAAATAGTATTATATATATCACTATCCTACTGACGTCGATGCTATGGATCAGCTGCAAGGAAGAGGGGCGTATTGATTTTGTTGACGATGCCGCCGCAGCTCCGGATCAGGTGACCAACGTAACCGTGGAAAACAAACCGGGGGGAGCTGTATTGAAATATACGGTACCAGTGGATAGGAATCTGCTTTATGTACGTGCTGAATATGAAATCAGCCCCGGCGTAATACGCGAAACAAAGTCTTCGTACTTCAAAGATTCCTTGGTGATGGAAGGGTTCGGCTCGCCAGGTACGTACGACGTTAAATTATATTCGGTAGGAAAAAATGAAAAAGAATCGGCACCTTTTACGGTGCAAATTAACCCAACGACGGCACCCGTTCAATTGGCAGATAAGGAGTTCAGGGCTACTTTTGGCGGAGTAGCCATTGATTTCGAAAATTCGCAAAAAGCAAATCTGGCGATCGTATTGATGGCGGATACCGCGGATTTGGGGTACATGAGTGAGTTAATCACCTATTATACCTCTGCGGAAAAAGGGACGTTTACGTATCGCGGTGTTGACGGATTGGATCCTGAAAAACATGAATTTGCAATGTACATTCGTGATAGGTGGGGTAATTTGTCCGATACGGTAACGGCTGAGGTGACACCGTGGTTTGAAGAGTTTATTCCCAAATCTACGTGGAACGCTTATACGTTGCCCGGTGATATCCCTCCGGTCAATTCAGGTTACCCAACGACAAGAATCTGGGATGAGAATTATGATCAGGACGGATTCCATGGCTTGGAAACCCAAGTGCTCCCGCACAACATCACATGGGATATGGGAAGGACCGTCAAATTAAGTCGTTTAAAATACTGGCCGCGTAAGCATGGAGACGACCGGTGGAAGAGAGGGCATGCAAAAGTATTTGAAATATGGGGTTCTGTTTCACCCAATCCTACTGGAGAGCTTGACGACAGCTGGATACCGCTCGGACGATTTGAAAGTCTGAAACCATCTGGACCCGGAGCGCAGATTACCCAGGAAGACATTGCTTTCGCAGATGAAGGCATCGAGTTCGAATTCGCCGTGACTGATTTCGCCCCGAATCCGTTCGCCCCAGTCAGGTATATTAGGTTTAGAACCGTATCTACCTATGCCAATGCGTCATTTTCGACTGTTCACGTCTTGGAATTGAGCTTTTGGGGAGAGTTAATCAATTAAAAGTTAAATCATTAACAATCATTATGATGAAGAATACACTATTTGTCATCTTTATTGGGGTCATTTTGGGATTCTCTTCATGCGATAGCCCGTCGGATATTTACAAGGATTATGTTGTTCCCAATGGATTGGTATATCCGGGGCCGGCATTGGAGCCGGTCGCATATCCCGGAAATAACCGCATCCAGCTATCGTGGCTGAGAGGTACCGATCCCAGGATACAGAAAGCAAGAATATTCTGGAATAATTATACCGACTCGGTTGAATTGCCGGTAACTGCGGACATGGAGACGATCAGCTATATTATCGACCCGATCAGCGAAAACACCTATTCATTTATGATTCATACCTATGACGATGAGGGGAATAAGTCTATTCCTATTGAAATAATGGGTACGGTGTACGGCGACAGTTACCAGGGTATGCTAACTAATCGTTTGTTGAAGAGTACCTATTATGATGGACAAGATCTTACACTGAATTGGGGAACAGTCGAAAGCTCTGAAGTAGGTGTTCATCTGAACTGGACGGATATAAACGGTGACAGCCGGACCACGGAGGTCGATACGGCGGATACCGAAACGCTGCTTCCGAACTTCGACATCGATATGCCTTTATCGTACAGTACGGCACATAAACCGGATTCGCTAGCGATCGATGTATTCCAGGCACCAACCGTCGAAACCATGATTGATCCGGTATTATTGATTCCAAAGGCGACCTGGGCCGCAAAGCCGTTGCCCGGTGATATGGGAATGAATGGTGATTATCCTTTAACACGATTTTGGGACGGAAACACAACCAATTTCATGCACTCCGAAAACCCTGTAACCTTACCAACTACATTCACATGGGATTTGGGGTTGAAAACGAAACTGGATAGAATGAAGCTGTGGCCACGCAATAGTAATGACGATCGTTGGAGTAAGGGCCATCCGAGGGTATTTGAGATATACGGATCGTTAGATCCGAACCCGGATGGTAGCTTGGACGATAGCTGGATACTCTTGGGAAAATTTGAATGTGTACAACCGTCAGGTAATGGGATAGCCAATCCTTGGCAGGCCCCTACCAGCGAAGATATTGCGCTTTCTGATAGCGGTTTGGAGTTTGAATTTGTACCGGGTGCTGGGGTCAATCCCGATGCAACGGTAAGGTACATCAGATTCAGAAGTCTTGAGCATTTCAATCCTACTGAACCACCACGTATTTTGCTCGCTGAAATCAATTTTTGGGGAGCATTAGTAAAATAGAAGCGTTTCACGTGTTCTCCAAAGGTGCTCAACCGGACCCGGTTGAGCACCTTTTTTGTGTAGACAGGTGTCTAATAAGAATGGCGTATCCGGTTGCTGCCTCCGCAGGCTAGGCCGTCTGCGTTCGGATGGTGTCTTCGGATGGCTCCGCTCCAACATATCCAACCTACGCACTTGCTCGCCATGGGGACTAGTAGTAAGGGATGTGGCGTGGATGGGTCTGCGGTAGCTCCGTTTGGTCATTTGTAGTAGCATCCGTTAGGAGGTAGGATCGGCCTTGGCGCAATTGGACGTGCAGGCCGTGGTGGTGCGTTGCAGAATAAAAATATGCCCTCTTATCTTTTACTGCAGCATCAACCGCAAATTAAATCCAAAGTTAGCATATGAGGTCGCAAATGTTTGTGACGTGTATGGCCTTACCGAGTTGCTATCGTAGAAGAGCCTGATGTTGAACCGCTGATTGATAACATAGTCTACAGACGGTCGATAGGAGATGCTTTTGTTTCCAGCGGACACTTCCGACTCATTGATGTCTGACCGATACACCAGGGTCTTCAAATCATTGAGCGATACATCCAGTCGGAAATTGAGGTCGTTGTCCATCCGGAAGCCGCTAAACCATCCGAATGGCATCTGGAAGCCGGTGGCGCGGTAGCCGGCACCAAATACGAACGAACGATCGCTGAGCATCGCCAGCTGGCTATTTTGCAGACTAAGATTCAACGTGCGCGCCGTACGGTATTCCGCATTTGTGGTGAGGTTATTCTTAAAACGAGCATCAAAACCAATCAATGGTGTGAATTGTTCGAAAATAGACACCTGCTGGAACTGGAATTTGGGAAGGAAATTTTCATTGATGTCCCGCTCGGACGGGAAGCCGTTGACTTCGTTGTATCGGATCAGTGAATTATACCCGTTGATTGCATATCGGCTGTTGTAACCGTGCCTTAACGTAAGCGAAGTAAGGAATTCGTTGAATAATTGGATATTGTTCAATCCGTTATAGGTGATATTCCAGTTGGGGACAGGGATTTTGGGGAAACGACTAAGTTTAACATCGGCAGCATCTTTCCCACGGTACGCGGCAAGGAACGAATTCACCACCACATCTTGGGCTGTGCGGTCGTAGCCATCTGCATAACCTTCATTTTCGCCAGTGGAATTCGGATTGAGCTGGCCAAGCCGACGGGAGATGGTTTGTCGGTTGTGCTCAAATTCACGGAATAGTGCTTCGTGGTCCTTGAAAGCCGTTCCTATCGTCAGGTAAGAGATGCTATAGTTCCCTGTGGTAACAGGGGTGAGGCTCCGGAAATCATCAGCTTCGGCAGAGTATTGGAAAGAAGTGCTGTAATTCTGATTATTCAATTTCACCGCCGTCAGCTCGATGTTCAGGTCGCGAATCGGCTCTAATATGGCCCGGATCGACAGGTCTTCCGTGAGCGATGTCATGTACAGTTGAGTCTGTAGGGTATCGGTGGTAATCCAGCCTTCTACCGCGGCCCGCTGGCGGATGTCGCGCTGGCTGCCGAAAAGGAAACCCCAACCCGGCGCACGATGGTCAAAATCATACCCCAACATGTTGGTATGAGGCGTATATCCCGGAAGGAACGTGTTCTGCACGCGCGTATATGCGCCATTGACATTTTTAATACTGGTCAGTAGGCCAGTAAAGAAAGCCGCTGTACCACCTGCATCCAATCCGGTATTGTTACGGATAAATCCGAATTTGTTATACAGGCCAGCCATGTTAACGGTTGGATTTACCTGAATGGTACGGGAATTCTGGATACTATTGCCCATGTTGATGTCTTGGCTAAGCATGGACAGCCGTGGCTCGGTTTGCCAGCTGAACTGTGTACCATAGCGCGTGTCGATATTCATCCAGTCTAAACCCGGCAGCTTGTGGATGGGTAGCGTATAGGTAATATTCAGCATGTGGTTGTAATCCGTGGTCCGGCCTAGGCGCCAGAAATTTTCCCATAGCGTATCCCGTTCAAGTCCATTCAGCCGCCCATCAGGCTCGTCGACAATCGCATAATTAGTGGCATTAAAGTCGAGCTTCAATGACTTGGATAGGTTCCAACTGATGCCGTAAATCCGGTTCATGGTGAAATTCTTGTTGTACAGCGTCCCCATGGCCGGGAGGAAGTTGTCGGCTGAATTGTTCACCCGTAACGTATTCTCGTTGTATATACGGTTTACGTCGATTCGGAAATTGAGCAGCGAAGGCATCAGGTTGAAGTTGAAATCACTGAGGACGCCCAGGTGCTTATTTTTTATCCATTTTCTGAAAGGTTCGAACGTGAGATCGTCGTTGCTGGCGAACGTATAGTCCAGTGCTGCTCTATAATTTTTCTGCAGGGCGATTTCCGTTAGGTAATCACGGTGATAATTTTGCGAATAGGCGTAGGTAGCACTAAAATTCTCAATATCCCAAGGCCGTACCGGTTTCTCAATGTTGGTGCGTATCTTCCGTACATTGGTAAGATTGAAACTTCTCCGCGTGGTAAAGTCTTGTGTAGCACGCAACAGCGAATCCCTCCGATTGCGCGAGAGATTGGCCAATGCACTGTTCAGTTCAATGTCGGGCATCAACGGATTGTATTCGGGAGTGCCCACTTGACGGGTATAACTAAAGAAAAGCGGTATCCTTAGCCCCAGATCAGCTGGAAAAAACTTGCCCAATTCAGCATTGGTCACCAAGTCGAAGTACAGATCATCACTACGGCTCCGTTCACCGATACGCTGTTCGATGGAACCGAAACCGATGGTGCTTTTACTTCCTGATACGGTGATGTTGGCAAAATCGGCCAATTGGGCATTCATTCGTGCTGTAGCTGCCCATCCGCCTTTGTCGTCAAAATCAGTGAGCCGCAATTCGTTGAACCAGAAGAGTCCCGATTTATCCAGGCCATCGTCGCCGGGTGCACTCACGTCGCTGCCGCGTAGCGGATTCATTACGCCGAGCATGTAGAAACGTATCTTGCTGATGTCAGGTTGCCCTAGGATGGTTACGCGGTTTTCGCCATCGAAGAAAGTGAAGGGAACGTTGTATGGCCACGGTTGCCCGTTGAGTCTCGCGTTGTTACGCGCCTCTTTGGCCTCCTGGAAAATACCGATCCGAATATTCATCCGGTTTTCCTGCGGCCAGATTAGTTCCGCATCACGGGTACCCGGTTGGGTTATTTTCAGCGGCATGTCGTATTGGTAGTAATTGTATTGATCGTCCGTACCTACCCGTACAAACGCCCGGAACTCACCATCCTGAAGGTACTGCCCTTCGGCATGGATAAACATTTCTAGGCGACCATAAGCACGAAAATCATTGGTAGCGGTACGGTAGGCAGCGCGGCCATAACCATCGCGAAGGTCCTTCACATCGAGCGAGAGCGACTGCTCGTTGAGTTTTACGTTGTTGTTGAGGTTACCCCAATCCAGTTGGCGCTCGATGCCCGGGGGCACGACATAGGGGATTGGCTGCCGGTTACCATTCTGCTCGATGTTGACTGCGGCTACTTCAATTGTTGAATTGTCGAGTGGCACAGCTCCCATGGTTGGATCAGCTATAACTTTCGCATGATTATTTTCAGCATTGTATCGGCGCCACTCACCCCGAACGAGCTGTAATTGCGCAAGGCGGACGACCGAGGTATCGGCAAAGTCGGTCATGAACATACGGACGAACCGAATGGATTTAAAATCGCGGATATCGCCCACACGATCTTCAAACTCCGTGAGGGGGATGCGGAACTGGTACCACTTCACGTCCGCGGTACTTTCGTTGCGAAGTTTCACCTTGGCCGTATGCATATCTGAGATGAAATTTTGGCCGACTTGCATGTCTTGCGGACGGAGCGATATACGGTATTGATAGTATTCCTCGGCCTCGTTCATGTTATTGTCGCGGTTGATGTCTTCGCCATCGGGGAGGAGGGTAGATGCTGAGGTTTCTACGCCCACCGACTGCTCGGGTGTTTTCGAGTTTCCTTCCAGTCCATTAAACCGTTCATACCGTTTAAGAATGCCGGCACTTTGGCCGTCGAGGTCCGGTCCACGGAAATATTGGAAATTATCGCCCGACGGGTCGCTCATCAGCTCCTGTGCAGCTTCGGGCATCAGCAGGCCCTGCATTTGATTAAGGAAGTCGCTATGAAACCCGCGCTCATCAGCGTCGATAAGGCCGTCCAAACCGATATCCTGGCGCGCGCGCGCTGCTGGGTCATTGTCAAACGCTTGAATGACAGGCTGATTGCGCGGTACGCGCCCCCAGTTGGTTTCGTCTATTTGCGAAAGATCGCCAGAGGGAGACATGCCGTTCTCGATGGCTTTCCGTCCATCTTTCAGGATGTCTTCTGAAATATTCCCCAAGTTGAGGTACAGGTCGCCACCGTCGGAATTTGGATTGGTCAAGAACGGGTCCATCATCCAGATTTCGACAAACTCGATGTTTTGTGCCTCGAAATCAGGCGCATCTATTTTGCGGAACATGCCCCCCCAACGGCTCCGCGGGTTGGTGAGCGTGCCGTCGGGATTAACGCCTGTGGTTGTATAGTTGTAAGGCCCCCGAATGGTAGGGTAGAATGCCAAATCTAACGTAGACAGGAAAATCGGTAATCCTGTGGTCGATTCCCGGAAAGGAAAGACTTCCTGTTCCAGCACTTCGCGCACTCGGTGTTTAGAAAGTTCCGAATTGCCGATATTTTTAGGGGTAAGGTTGATGTCGCGGTAAAATATAGGGTCAATGTTATAGAAAGCGAAGCGTGCCCGGTTGAACCCATATTGGAGGTCGTCCATCAGTTGTGCTTCTGGAAAGTGTTGCGGGGTACCCGAGATCTGCCAATTGTAAGCACCTTTGATGTCGATAAAGGAGCGGCTGTTTTCAAAATCATCGATGTAGGTGATGCCACTACGCGTGCCTGCAAAATTCAATGCCCGGGGATGTCCTGGTAGCAATTGCGCAAATTCACCATAAAAAGAAATGGAAGAGGGCTCTTTGGTGTCAAGAAACGGAATTTTATCGACCATCCGTGTAAGCCAGCGAGAGGGAGAATTGTAAGACATATCCAAGCCCCACATGGTATTAGCTATTGGCTCTTCACCAATATTCACCTTTTGCGTTAACGGCCGCTCGGTGAGGCTCATAATCGTGCCACCCAGTTGCAGGTTGTCGTTTACCGCATAATCGAGCCGGCCACCAAGCATCGTGCGTTGCTGCAAACCAAATAACTGGTTGTTTTCCATCTTAATACGGATCGGTTGCCCCGATTGCAGCAGCGCTTGGTTGAGGATTCGGACCCGACCGATGTCATAGTCGACCATGAAATCGACGCCTTCCTGTAAGGGGGCCGGTCCGGCAAAAACCTGTACTGAGCCACGGGGGACATTGATTGCACCCAACTGAAATTCGGTACCAACCTCCGATTCGTACGACCCTTTGATAAGGTATCGGTTTTGGTTGGGAAAATACTGCTGTGCGATTACCTTGGTGGAGTCGTACAGCGCTTGGTAGGTATATTTGTCGATCAGCGCCTGCTCGGCACCCGGCATAAATTGGCTAGCTAGGTCTGCACCGAAAGGTTCTACCAGTGGGAACATGATACGGCCACGCTCGGGATCGATCGTTATGCCCGGGAGAAAGTCGAAGAAGCCATCGGGCTGCTGTGCGTGCTGCGGATTCAGCCGGTCGAGCCCCGTAAGTTGTATCCACAGCTTGTTTTGGGTGTTTTGCCCCTCATACATCGCTGGTCGCTCCACACCGCTTTCATCTTCGATACGTAAAATATTGAATCTGAAATTGTTTTGCCCAACGCCATATGCACCGATGGCGTAGATGTTTTTCATCATCAAGTCCCAAATCGGTAGGTTTGTTTTAAGTATCTCGTTTTTCAACAACTTGGCGACCAGCATTTGCGGCTGAGAGGGGGTAACTGGTACGTCCGTCGAGAATTCGCCCACTTGGTATTCGCGCCCACCGGCGGTATAACGGTAGGATACGGCCAGCACCTGATCATTATTGAGCGGCATGTTCAGCGAGATGAAACCCAATCGCCGGTCTACAGTATATTCGGTGCCTTCGCGAAGTTTCCGGGCGTAGGTCAGCTTCGCGTAGTTGTCGTTACCGCCATACCCCTGGAAAAACTGCTGCGCTCCATTTGATTGGGTGAGCCGTGCATCATTAGGTAATACCTCAAGTAGCCTGTTTGAATAGAACTGCACGGACTCACCCGGGATACCGGTGGATGGATAACGTGTATTTCCGCCGGCAGGTATACGCCCGGTATTATACGGCTCGTATTCGCCAAGGTCCATCAAGGCCAGAATGTCCCTGGAGTCATCTACGGAGTTGCTACGGTTGCTTATCCAGACTTCAATCTGGGTGATGTTCACATCAGTCGTCAGAATAGGGGCAAGGGCCATCGCCCGATTGAAGTTTTCCCGGAAATATTGGGCTAAGAAGTAGTGCTGATTATCTTCATACTCATCCGCCTTCAATGCAAACTCGCTCTCCTGCGCTCCATTCTTGATGGTGATTTCCCGCTGTTGGGAGCGCTGTTGGGAGAAAATACCCGTTACGTTTAGTCGACCAAATTGGAGTTGCGTTTTGAGGCCAAATAGTGCCTGCGTACCATTGATGAGGGTCGTGTTGAGTGGCATGCTTACATTTCCCAACTCGATCCGCTTGATGATGTCGTCGTCCTTTCCGGTATAATCCAGCCGAATTTGGTTTTCAAAATCAAATTGCGCTTCGGTATTGTAGTTGGTAGTCAGCTTCAGCCGGTCGCCGATTTGTCCAGTCAGGTTCATCTGGATCCGCTGGTCGAAGTCAAATCCCCATTGCCTACGCTGCCGTTCGTTGAACATGGGATTGGCATTCTTGTTTCGTTGTGCCATGATGCTGATATCGGCACTTCCACGGGGGATGATATCGATGGTATTGCCGCCGAAAATCTTTTCGAAAGCTTCACTTTGAACATAAATCGTCGGGATTAATCGATCCTGCCGATAGTCAGTCAATTGTTGGTCCGAGAGCGTACGCCAATAATTTCGTTTCAGTAGATTACCTTCGTATCGCCGATATTCATCGATGGTAAGGTACTGTGTGGGCCGATATAGGCGATTTCCAAGCTTTTCGCGGATAATGTACTGGCGGCTTACCGGGTCGAATACAACCTCGCGTTCGATATTTGATGGAATGCGGAGGTCGAATGCTTGTTTTTTTTGGTAAAGGTTGAGGAAAGGCAGATCGTTCAATGGATATCGCAATTTTATGCTATCCCGTTTGAGCGAATCGAGGGTTTGTCCAACCGCACGACCACTTATGGCCATGATAAGGGGCAGAAGCAATAACAAAAAGCGAAATCGTATCGTTCTTTCCAAGTAGATGTTCATTATAGTACCCGAAACAGCAGTTTTTTATGGGGCCAATTTATGTAAAAAACCTCAAAGTTTTTTCAACGCTTCCTTGATGAGGGTTTCCACGGTTAAGTCCGGACTGCCTTGAAGTACGCCAGTCAACACCTTCTCGGCTTGTACCCGCGCGAACCCCAGCATAACCAATGCACTTAATGCTTCTTCCGGTATGCTTTGCTGGCGCTGGACCGCTGTCAATGCATCCGGTCCCTGTTTCTTGAGTTTATCTTGCAATTCGAGTACCATGCGCTGGGCGGTTTTGGGACCTATTCCTTTGATGCGTTGGATAAGTGGCACATTCCCTTGTATGATAGCCGAACGAATTTCTTCCGGTGTAATGGACGAAAGAATCATCCGGCCGGTGTTCGGACCAATACCCGAAACGGATATCAAGTGTTCAAATAGCCTACGTTCACCTGCTTCCGCAAATCCAAAAAGTGTATGTGCATCTTCCCGCACCTGAAAGCTGATGAACAGCTTACACTGCTCGTTATCCTTTATTTGTGAGTAGGTGTGTAAGGAAATATGGACGTGGTAACCTATGCCACCAACATCGAGTACCACATGTGTAGGCGCCTTATGCGCCAGTTTGCCATTCAGGTATTCATACATGTCGCTTTATCTCTTTTTTTGTTTACTCGCCTCGGGTTCCCTCGATTGCACATCGACCACGGCAATGGTGACCATATTAACGATCTCGCGCACAGAACTATCTAATTGCAGAATGTGCATCGGTTTATTCATACCCAGTAGAATGGGGCCAACGGCCTCCGCACCGCCGATTTCCTGTAGTAATTTATAGGCAATGTTGCCCGATTCGAGGTTGGGGAATACGAGTGTGTTGGCTGGTGATCCGTTCAATGTACTAAATGGAAAGTTGGATGCCAGTAGGTCGCTATTCATGGCGAAATTCGCCTGCATTTCGCCGTCCACGTGTATTTCGGGGTGCTTTTCGTGCAGTAAATGAACCGCCTTACGGACCTTGTCGGGCACATCACCACTGTTTGAACCGAAGTTGGAATAAGACAGCATGGCGATACGCGGCGTGATGTTCATTTTCTTTACCGTGTCATGGAGTAATACGGTAATGTCTACCAGTTCCTCGGCAGTGGGATTAGCGTTGACAGTCGTGTCGCCAAAGAATACCGGTCCTTTTGCTGTCAGCATCATATACATCCCTGCCAGTTTGCTTCCGGGTTGTGTGCCGATCACATGCAGTGCCGGGCGAATGGCAGTGGCGTAATTTTTGGTAAGTCCGGAAATGAGCGTATCGGCCTCACCGAACTGGACCATGCTCGCACCAAAATAGTTCCGGTCGAGCATGAGTTTTTGCGCATCCAAATAGGAGACACCGCGCCGCTGCCGTTTGGCATATAGGAAATCGACATATTTCTGGAAGCGTTCCCCGCCTTTTTCCTCCACGGGGTCGATAATCGGTACGTCGGCCAGTTCCAGCAGATTGTCGTCAATAAGCTGCTGTATTTTCTTCCTGTTACCTAGGAGTATAGGAATGGCTACTCCGTCTTCCTTGACGATTTGTGCCGCACGGAGGGTTTTGTAATTGTCCGCTTCGGTAAAAACAACGCGTTTGGGACTACGCCTCGCGGAGTCACTTAAATTGCGCATAATCCGATCATCCTGCCCCAGCCGTTGTCGCAATTCCTCGCGGTACTTGTCCCAATCGGTTATCGTTTTGCGTGCCACTCCCGAGTCGATGGCGGCTTGGGCTACGGCTGGCGCTACTTCTGTAATGAGGCGTGGATCGGTTGGTTTTGGAATAATATAATCGGGGCCAAACTTCAGGTTCTGGGCATCGTAGGCTTGGTTTACCGCTTCCGGTACGGGTTGCTTAGTTAGTTCAGCGATGGCCAGCACCGCAGCAATCTTCATTTCCTCATTGATAGCCGTTGCGCGCACATCCAGTGCCCCACGAAAGATGTAGGGGAATCCCAATACATTATTCACTTGATTGGGGAAGTCTGAGCGCCCCGTTGCCATAATCACGTCTTTGCGTGTTTTCACGGCCAGTGGATATGCTATTTCGGGATCAGGGTTGGCCATGGCAAATACGATGGGGTTTTTTGCCATGGTCTTCAGCATTTCAGCCGTGACAACATCTCCCTTGGACAACCCGATAAATACATCGGCACCTTTTAGTGCATCTGCCAACGACGCTATTTTTTTGCTTGTTGCAAATTCAGCCTTTGTTGGGTCGAGGTCGGGTCGGTCGTTGCGGATGCAACCCTTGCTGTCGAGCATGACGATATTTTCCTTTTGGGCCCCTAAAGCCATGTACATGCGCGTGCACGAGATGGCTGCCGCACCGGCACCGTTTACAACGATTTTTGCCTTCTCTAATTTCTTTTTCTGTAGTGCACAGGCGTTGATAAGCGCTGCACCGGAGATAATTGCAGTCCCATGTTGATCGTCATGCATCACCGGGATGTTCAGCTCCTCTTTAAGCCTGCGTTCAATCTCAAAACACTCGGGAGCTTTGATATCCTCGAGGTTGACACCGCCAAAAGTAGGTTCTAGGCACTTGACGATGCGAACAAATTCGTCGACATCTTTGGTGTCTAGTTCAATATCAAAGACATCGATATCGGCAAAGATTTTAAATAAGAGTCCCTTGCCCTCCATAACGGGCTTACCTGCTTCCGGGCCAATGTCTCCCAACCCGAGTACGGCGGTACCGTTACTGATAACCGCCACCAGGTTGCCTTTTGCGGTGTATTTGTATGCATCTTCCTTATTTTCGGCAATCCGTAGGCAAGGTTCCGCTACGCCCGGGGAGTATGCCAACGACAGATCTCGTTGTGATTGCGTAGGTTTTGTAGGTACAACGGCTATTTTACCCGGTCTTCCTTTCGCGTGGTAATCCAGGGCATCTTGCTTCCGATTCGTTTTATTCATGTGTTATTGGTTTTTTGCGCTTACTTGGCTTCGCCAGCTGGCAATCCGGTGCAAAGGTAATAGTTTTCTTCGTCCTTGTTTACTTAAGCACGTCCAACAATTGAAACATCCGCTGCCGCATTGGCGTGGCCGGCCCATTATAATTGTTGACCAGCAGGGAGAACACCAGGGGCGTTCCGTCTTTGCTGGTCTGGTACCCTACATAGCCCAACACGCCGCTGATGGTTCCGCTTTTCATCTTCATCCCGTTGTAGGTTGGGAGGCTTTCAAAGAAATTGGCAAACCACGGTTCGCTCTTCACCGAAGCCAAAATCCGAGTAAGCGCATTAGTCGTTATCCGATTTTCGGGCGATAAACCGCTACCGTCTGTGATTTTCAGCTCACTGGCGGGAAGAGCCAATTTCTCCGACCAAAATTCTTGGAGCATTTCTGCTCCGTCGCGGGTGTTGGTTTGTTCGGATTGGTGCTGTATCATGGCGAGCAAGAGCGCTTCGCCATATAAATTGATGCTCTTTTGGTTGAACCAGTAAATCAACTCCCCGAGTGCTGGGGAAGCGTGCGCGTGGATGGTAGTGCCACCGCTGGGCAGGGCGCTGCCCGCAAGGTGCATTAAATGGGTGGTAGTTGGTGTACCGACTAGCTCAATCCCTTCCTGTTGCAAAGCACGTTGCAGTTGATGGGCCGCATCGTATGCACCATCAGGGAGCGAGAGGTAAATGGTTTTCTGCAGGTCGATTCCGTATGTACCCCTAAGGTAGATACGACTGGAATAGGGTGCCGAAAATGCGTATACGCGGTCGCCCGTACCACGGTTGCCGGTTGTCGTTTCGTTTACTAAGCGCAGATAACTGAGGTCGGCCGTGGTTTTACCGATTTGTGTAGCAGCTCCCGGAGACGACCCTGCTATGAAATTGATGCCTACCGCATTTTCACGCCAGTTAAGTGCCGAGACACCGGCGCCGTAGTAGTTGCCCATGTCTTGCCACGTCCAACCCCTGGGTGCGGTTTGCCCATTATATAACTGGTCATCAGCGATGACACGTCCCTCGATTTTACGGATACCTTTGGCCCGTACGGCCCGTACCCAAGCCGCCAGCAATACCGTGTCGGTCGTTCCCGGAAAACGATCGCTACCCAGGGATGGGTCGCCCGACCCCAAAATGACAAGATCTCCTTTTAAGGTCCCGGCCGCATCGATTTGGCCGGTATAATAAAGCGTGGTTTCAAAGGTGTGATCCGCGCCGAGTGTATAGTAGGCAGTGGCTGCTGTCACTGTTTTCAATGTGGAAGCGGGGGCCATGCCCAATTTTTCGTTTTTGGCGAATATCACCTCGCCGTTTTTGGCATTGATAACGGTGAGCGACGCCACTCCGTTAGCCAAGCTTTCGTGGGTTTCGAACGCGTGGAAAGCGGATACGAGTTGCTGTGCTAAGGATTGGGCGCTTGTGGGTAATACAAGCCAAAAAAACAATACAGTTAATGATAATCGTTGCATGCGGAGCTATTCTGTGGACGCGAAGTTAACCATTACCCGGTAGACTTTCTCCGCGGATTCCCACTTCGCCTTCGTAAACCGCTTTTTCGTCGTCGATTCGTAATTCAGCTTGCTCACCGGTGTCTTCGGATTCTAAATCTGCCACCAGTTTGTTAATGTCTTCAGGCGATAGGTACAGTGCCTTTATTTTGTCACGGTAAGCCTGAGGCAGTTCAGGGTGGTCCAAAATGAATGATTTTTTTACGACTAGATATGCGCCCATTCCGCGGTCCACAGCATAGGAATCTGCCACGCATTCCGCCTTACGGATGTAATTATAGGATAACGAATAAGAAATGCCCATTGCCATAATCCCCCACGCGCTTTTGTGTTCATAGTCCATGATATGCCCCAGCTCATGGCCCAGCCAGCCAACCAGCACGCTGTCTGGGATCTCGTTGATGGATTCTATTTCGTAACCAAGTTTGAATGCAGGGTTGATTAGCACCTTATATGTCCGGTTTTGCCGCTTTTTAAGCAACGAACCGATGGTTGGCCTTGCGGCCATGATAGACTTTTCCAGTTTGTCTGTAAAAACAAAGTGGATGGATGTTTTTTTTAGCTCCGGGTAATGAGACAATGCCTGCAACACAGGCCCTTCAATGACGGAAGGGATTATTTTGTTATGTCGATATTGAAGCAGTTCCTGTGCGGTCACCAGCTGTTGAGAGAGAACTATCGTTAATGCCGTTAATAAAAATTGCCGCATGATTGAGCTGTTGGTGATTGGCTAAAATAACCAAAAAAGGATGGAAAAGCAAGGTTTTTCCTATCAATACAATCATTAATCTGCTTGCATTTCACTTTTTATAGCTAAATTCGTATCATTGCCCGGTAGTACCGGTGTGGGATACGCCGCTACAGCTAACCAAGCTTTTCTAAGAAATGATGAAAAAGCACCTCCCGGAACCTGAACTTTGCCGCCGTTTAATAAATGGTGATGAGCGTGCTTTCCGTGAGATATTCGATCGATTTCACCGTAAGATTTTTCAATTTGCTTTCAATTTTATTAAGGACAAAACGCAAAGTGAGGAGATTGTCCAGCATACTTTCCTCAATTTTTGGCTGCATCGGGACCGCCTTGACCCGACAAAGCCGATAGCTCCGCTACTGTTTACGATTGCTAGACGAGCGTTAGTTGATGCTTGGCGAAAGGCAGCATCTTCAAAGGAATACCGTGAATACGTCCTTAGGACTATGGAGCCAGCTAGCAATGAAACGGAAGAACAAGTGTTATTAGGCGATTTGGAACGGATCACGCAGGAAGCACTCGATTTACTTAATAACCAGCAGCGGCAGGTATTCCGGCTTAGTCGAAACGAAGAACTTTCATACGAGGAAATTGCAGAACGATTGGGTCTATCCAAACATACCGTGAAATACCATCTCGTAAATGCACTGAAAATTTTGAAGGCCCATTTAAGAAAGCACGATATTCATTATTTATTCGTTATTTATTCGATGGTTAATCAGCTGCCATAAGGCGATTAATTTTTTTCTTTCTAATCCTACCCGTTCGCCGACATTATCCGTATTACTAGTTAAATGGAGGAATAAAGGTTCATCCGTACCAAGTAGTCATGAATAACACATGTTTGTCTACGCAATAAATAAAAGTGGGTAAATGGCATCGAAAAAATATTCATAAAATGGAAAAAGACAGGCTGCGAGCGCTATTGACCAAGTATGTGGCGGATGCAATGAGTCCGGACGAATTAGATGAGTTGCTGGACGAGATAGCCGCAGACCGGATACACCCCGAATTGGAAAAGCTAATGACACAAATGCTGGAAGAAACTGAAGCCAATAATGGTGTCGACGTAAACGGGGACGCATTGTATCAGCGAATTGTAAGCCATCGAAGTTTTACAAACCGAAAGAAAGTGCGCAACATCAGGAACTGGTGGTGGTACGGGTCGGCAGCAGTTATGTTGCTCGCGTTAAGTGTTTGGATGGTGGTGTGGCGTGCTTCCCAAAACGACCGTGGGCAACATGATGTCGAATTGACGCGTACCGTTACGAGTTCACCCTCAGAACGACCGTTACTCCGTTTGGCAGACGGCCGGACCATTGAACTGGATAGTGTGGCGGATGGGATACTCGCCATAGAAAGGGGTGTCCAAATTACCTTGCAGGGCAATTCCCTGCATTATCAAGGCGAGTTTGCAGATACCGAAGAGATAATACCTACGAATACGATTGTCATTCCAAAAGGCCGGCAATATCAAATAGCACTTCCGGACGGCAGCAAATTGTGGCTTAATGCCGCGTCATCAGTGACCTATCCGATCCGGTTTGGTAGGGATCGAAGGGAGGTGGAGCTTTTGGGCGAAGCGTATTTTGAAGTCAAGCACGCCGCCGACTGGCCGTTCGCAGTCATCACGCCAATGCATTACGTTGAGGTGTTGGGAACGCATTTCAATGTATCTGCTTATCAAGACGATATCTATACTAAAACGACATTAGTTGAGGGGCAGGTTAAAGTTACCCCCGCATACGATTCGAATGGCTTAGCCTCCCAAAGCGTGATCCTAAAGCCGGGCGAGCAGGTTAGTTCGCGAAGTGGCCAATCCCACTTCACTGTAAATTCAGTTGATCCGGAAGAAATCATTTCCTGGAAAGATCACTTGTTTGTTTTTAGTAACGAAGAGATCAGCGAGGTGATGAAAAAGATAAGTCGTTGGTACGACGTAGAAGTCGAATATTTGGATGGAATGGCAGGCAAGCGAATCGGGGGAAGCATCCCACGACTAACCAATGTGGAGGAACTGATGGATGCACTTAAAGATACGGGATTACTACACTATAAAATGGAAGGAGGTAGGATTGTAGTCATGAAATAACCGAAATTACGCCTAAATAATAAAAAAGGCGGTCAACGTTGCAGCGTTCACCACCTTTTCGTAACCGTTAAGAACGGTTACGGCAGTTCAATAAACATGAGTTACCACTATTATTAAACCTACATGCAAATGTATAAAAAAATTACAGCAAATCGGCGTAGCGTTACGCCAACCAGTTTATGCAAACCTGTTCTCATGCGACTGTGTTTTATAATCCTGATTATATGCGTTCACGTTAGCGTGTTTGCGTTCGGCCAGAAAGTGACAATCAACCGGAGCGACGTTTCGGTGACCACCATTATCAAAGAGATCAAGCGGCAAAGCGGTTATAATTTTCTCTATGATGCCGGTGCACTATTTAACACCCCTAGCGTAACCGTGAAGGCCGTCGAAGCAGATCTGGCCGAGGTGCTTGAACAGTGCTTTGACGGGTTGTCGTTAGATTATGTTATCCGCGATAAATATGTCATCATTTCGAAGAAGGTCTTGCCAAACCGTGATATAAACAGCATCCAGCAGCGAGAGGTGTCCGGACGGGTAACCAGTGACAACGGTGAGAGTTTGGAGGGGGTTACCGTGAGGGTACAAAATTCATCAATTGTCACGTCAACCGACGCAAATGGTGGATTCCGGGTAGTCATTCCATCTGCTAACAATACCTTAACGTTCTCATTATTGGGATTTGAAGACCAGCAAGTAGTTGTTAGTCAGGTTCAAGCGAGCCTTAATGTGGTAATGACCCCGTCGGTCAGCAGTCTGGACGAGGTAGTGGTGGTTGGTTTTGGTGAACGGCGGAAGGGAGATTTGACCGGATCGATTTCTACAGTTGGCGCTGCTGATATCGGAAGGATACCGCAGGCATCTCCGCAATTTGCACTGCAAGGACACACGACCGGTGTCCGCGTTGCACCCGTAAGCGGGAACCCTAACGAGGCCCCCCAAATTTTCGTGCGTGGCGTCGGTACCTGGAATGGCGCTTCGCAGCCGCTGTATGTGGTGGATGGCCAGATATTCGAACCCCCAAGAGACGGAAACGAAGACGTTATCAGTTCCGGTTCGCTTCGGACTCCACCGAATATTTTAAATCTCATTAATGCGAACGACATCGAATCAATTTCGGTACTTAAGGATGCGTCCGCAGCAGCAATATACGGTAGCAGGGCCGCTAATGGAGTCGTGTTGATTACTACCAAGCGTGGAAAATCGGATCGGCCAATCATTGAATTTGATGCCAATATGGCGGTGCAGAATATGCCTAAATTCAACATGCTGACCACAGAGCAGTTTGTTGACATCGCACGTGAGATGTACGAGAACAGCCGGAATCCTGATGTTAGTATTGCCAGAAATCTCTATGGCCGTGATGAGCCGAGTGATGCGGTCAGACTGACCAGCTTTAATCCGCAATTTGATCCGGAAAGTCCGTATTATATCGCTGACCGTACCACATATAACTGGCAGGAAGAATTGGTTGACCGGAACGCATTGAATCAGAATCACAGCCTACGGGTGTCCGGTGCCACGCCACGGGTCGACTATTACATTTCAGGCGGCTATTTTGATCAAAATGGCGGTATCAACAAAAACCGTTTGAAACGCTACACAGGAGCAATTAACCTGAATGTCAAGGCTACAGACTGGGCTAAGGTAGGAGTGAATTACAAATACACCAACCAGACATCTACCAATTATGGAGGAGATCTCGAGGCGTTGGCATATGCGCCACCCTGGCAGCCCATTTACGGTTCCCACCCGTCGGGATACGAAACGGTTATTGATCCGTACAGACTCGGAACGACGTGGCAGGGCCTGAAAAAATATGGCCAGGCGTCGATCGAGAATTTAGCGGCGTTGGCAGATTTTAATACGCCGTATTTTGACCTCGAACGGAATTTTGGTCAGCTATATGTGGAACTCACGCCACTGAAAGGACTAGTTCTCCGCGGCAGCCTGAACCTGGACTATACCAAGCAGGACAGATGGGGCCTGGATCAGATGGTGATTACAAACCTGTTTAGGCCAGTCGGCCAGGATCCTCGGGTACAGTATCCCAATGCGCCAAACAGCCAGGCACGGATTGAACATCGGATCAATAACTCATTTAATTACCAGACTGATTTTACGGCAAGCTATACCAAAATATTTGCGAGTAAGCATCACTTGAACGTAGTCGCCGGCGTGCAGGATCAGCGCCACCGGCGGGAGACGGTAAACCTTAATTCCGATAATATAACTAACATTCCTGAAAATCCAAGATATACGGGTTGGGGGGGAGACCTGGCCAACAATAACAGCTTTTACAGTTGGAACCACCGTTTCTGGTTTGGTATGGTGGGAAGGGCCAGCTATCACTATGATTCCAAATACTACCTGGATGTATCCATGCGTAGGGATGCGAGTAATGGATTCGCGCGTGACTTCCGGTGGGGTAACTTCTATGCAGTTTCCGGTGCTTGGCGTATCAGCAGTGAGCCGTTTTTCAATGTAGAATTTGTAGATGACCTTAAAATTCACGGGGGCTGGGGAGAGGCCGGAAATGACGAGGCGGCGGTTGGCAGATACGCTTTCCTGTCGCGGGTGAATACGGGTTCGACCACTTATCGTTGGGGATCGGGCAACGGCGATGCGATCGGCATCATGCAGTTAGGTGCGACGGTCAATGACTTTCCAAACCCAAGTCTGTCCTGGGAAGTAGCTTCCACGGTTAATCTCGGTTTTGACGCGCTGCTGTTAAATAATCGGCTAAATGTTACTGCGGAGTGGTACAGGCGAGTCACGAGTGGTATTCTTCAGACGGTGAGCTTGCCGCTTTCTGTGGGAACAAGCAACCCGTTATTCAATATCGGCGAACTGGAGAATAAAGGTGTCGACCTCTTGGTGGGCTTCAAAGATAGAGCCGGTGCATTTAATTATGGCATTTCGGGAAATATCAGCTTCGTATCCAATATGGTTACCAAGTTGTACAATGACCAGCCCTTGCTGATTTCAGGTTTGCATAGAAGACACGCCGACAATGTGGTGCGCATTGAAGAAGGGCGCTCCATTGGCACGATATGGGGATATAAGGCTGGTGGTATTTTCACAACCCAGCAGGAAATCGATGAACATTTTGCCAATACGCCGGACAACCTCGTTACCAACGTCAGCCACGTGGCGCCGGGTGACATGTACTTTTTAGACGTACAGGGCAATCCGACCGACGAGGAACGCTTCTATAGCACTACACCCGACGGGCGGATTAACGATTTCGACCGTACGGAAATCGGTAATGTATTGCCGGGATACACGTATGGTCTGAACCTTAATTTAGGCTGGAAGGGATTGGACCTGGTTGTGAACTTTTATGGCGAAGGCGATGTAGATAAGGTAAACTCCTCAAGACGGCGGTTCGAAAGCATGTCAGGGGTACATAATCAGTTGGCGACGACAGTCGACAGGTGGACACCCACGAATACAAACACCGACGTTCCAAGGGCGGTTGCGGGTGATCCTGCCGGCAACAACCGAATGTCCGACCGATGGGTCGAAGACGCCTCGTTCTTCCGATTAAACACGTGGCAATTGGGTTACTCGCTGCAAAATTCGGCGTTAACAGCACTGGGAAACACCGTCAGCTCCTTGCGGGTATTTGTAGGCGGGCATAATAACATCTATCTACACCGATGGAGCACGCTGGACCCGGTGAATGACGCGTTCCCTTTGCCGAAAACATTTACGATGGGGTTGAATGCGAGATTTTAATCGGAGATAGTCCATGTATTACGCTTAAAAAAATTGATTGTAATGAAAAAATATTTAATATTCGTTTTCTGTTCCATTGGGATTACGATGAGCAGTTGTGACCCATCTCTTGTCGACCAAGCGCCCTTTAGCCCGACCGAATTGAGCTATTTTTCGTCGGCTAGGGATTTCCGAGGCCCCCTCGCGGGCGTCTATGCAACCATATACGATGACTACCATTTTTCGGCGACCGGCTATAACGGTTGGATAAGTGGTATGTGGTTATTACCGGGCGACGACCTGACCGAAAGCCGAGGAACCAATACGTTCTTCGAACTGTTTGATGGCTCACTGAACCCCAATAATTCAAGATTGCAGTTTGCGTTCACTTCGGCTTATAAAGGGATAGCCCGGGCCAACGTAGTGATCGACAGAATCAATAATGTTGATTATACTGGATTTGATGGGGCCGAGGAGATTGCCATGATGGAAGGTGAGGCTTTGTTTTTTCGCGCTTACCAATATTATAAGTTGTTTAATATATTTGGTTCAGTCCCATTGGTAACAAAACGCTTGCAGACGGAAGCAGAAACAAATACGCCCAAGAGTCCAGCAATTGATGTGCTTTCGCAGGTGATTACTGATTTGCAAAGCGCACTTACAAAAGTTCCCGAAAGCTGGCCGGAAATGTATAGGGGAAGAATTACCAAGAATGCCGTCCGGGGCTTGTTGACTAAAGCCTTAGTGTTTCGTGGTAATTATACCGGAACCACCGGCGATTATCAGGAGGCATTGACTTACTTCAACGCGATCACAGCGGTACTGGTGCCGGACTACTTACACAATTTTACCGCGGCGACCGAAAACAATGCGGAATCCCTGTACGAGCTGCAGGCTACGAGGCCCAACGGAGGTGGAAATAACTTAAACCTCGCCCACGACGGTGGATGGCGGGGTGTTGAAAACATGAGCGTGTTCCGGGGATTTATGATGGAGGTTGCCGGGCGTGGTGACTTTAACGATGCAACGAATACCAGATACCTCGTTACGGAAAAGTTGTTGTCAGCATTTGGTACGGACCCTCGGATCGACGTTTTTTTGAATCCGGAAGATGGGGTGGAAGGACGTATTTTCCAAAAATACAACAAGCCTGATGGCGTCAATGAACTGCCTCCTATGCATGGAGGTTCTGCAAATAACGAACGTATTCTCCGGTATGCCGATGTGAAGTTGTTGGCCGCAGAAGCGGCACTGAAAACAGGAAATGCAGCCATAGCGATCCAGCATGTCAACGAGATCCGTGATCGTGCTAGAAATTGGGGAAGCTCCTCGGGCTATGGTGAGGGTGTATTGCCGGAAGCGCGCCCAACCAGCGAATCTAACACGAGTGTTGTGATGCAATGGATTAGGGACGAGCGCTATGTGGAGTTGGCTGGCGAAGGGCACCGTTGGTGGGATCTGAAGCGCTGGCACGTAGCAGGCGATATCAATCTGTCGGGCTGGACAGGCGACGACAGTGGGTTCAGCACCTATCTGGCTTCTCCGGTACAATTTGATGTCAATAAGCACTTGGTATTCCCATTACCGCATGCAGAAATTGAGCGTAATAGCGGCATTACAGAAAATAACCCAGGTTACGATTAACAAGGATTAATCGCGCATGAAGTGGGCGCTTTCCCTTCGTTTACCTTGGCTGCTCTTTGGTTATTATCCAAGAGCGGCCAAAGGTATTCGTGCTGACTGATATTATCTTTACAACTCATTAAAAAAAATATGCTAACGTATTTTCAATGCATTCTTGTCGCGATTACGATATCAATAGGTTCTTGTAAGAAGGGCAGCGAGACCCCAGAAAGCGCAGACGATTTGCGGCGTGCGCGTATTCAACTCGACTTTGGCCAGACCTACCAAACAATAGACGGTTTCGGTTTTTTTGGCGCCAAGGATGCTTGGTGGCGCACAGATATGTGGGACACTGAGTGGGGTGAGAAGGTAATCGCCGATCTGGGAATAACAATTTGGCGGAGCGAAATTTATCCTCCGGCAACGGTGAGTGCAAACCAAGACGCCGACTGGACCAAGCAGCGCCCCGTAGTGGTAGGGTTGAAAGCAAAGGCAGATCAGCACAACGTAAACCTAAAATTTATTGCCTCGGTATGGAGCCCCCCGGCCGACATGAAATGGGCCACACAGTTTTCCTGGGCCGGCGATGAAAACGCAACCCGTTGGGAAGATTCCGCCGTTACCACGAAAAACGGAGGGACATTGAATCCCAACAAATATGGGGAGTTTGCGGATTACCTCAACCATCATATTCAGCTTTACCAGGAGTTGGGGATTGATTTGTATGCATTGAGTTTACAGAACGAGCCCGCTTTTTCGCAATCGTTTAATTCCTGTACCTATACCACGTATTGGTATAACGATCTGCTGGTCAACGTGGTTCCTAAAATCAAGCAGGTGTTTCCTGGTGTCAATATTTTTGGGGCAGAACATATGTTGTCCATGGAAGGAATGGAGAAAAACTGGCGATGGTTTTATCACTCGGCAATAAAAGCGAATGCTGAGGCAGCGGCAAACTTGGACATCCTGGCTGTACACGGTTATAGTGATGGGGTATTGCCCAACTCGGGTTCTGAACTGGTAAATATGTGGGAAAACCATGTTGAACAGTTTTCAGAACCAATGGGAAAAAAGGTCTGGATGTCCGAAACTTCGGGGTATTCTGAGAACTGGGAAACGACAGGTGATAGGACCGGTGCACTGGGTTTGGGATTGGACATGATGGCTGCCCTGGTTCATGGGAACGTCAACGCATGGGTCTGGTGGCAAGGAAGTGAGCTCGATGGAATAGATGAATACAACTTGATGAATGGTACGTTACCAGGGAGCAAGTACTTCGTTTCCAAACATTACTATCGATTTATCCGACCCGGCGCGGTTCGTATACAGGCTACCTCCACCGACGAAGACATTTTCGTAACAGCTTTCAAGCACGCCGAAAATGGGACGGTATCTGTGGTCATCATCAACGCGGGTGAGCCCAAGTCTATTTCCCTTAATGGAAGTGGCCTTCCCGCAGCATTCGAAATGTACCGCACGAATCCCACAGGTTCCGAAAACTGTACCTTGATTTCTGAAGTTTCGAGTGGAGACAGCAATCGTTTTTTGTTGCCGGGGAAGAGCATCGTGACCCTCCAAGCGGGTGGTAACCCGTTATAAATTTTATATGTGAGCGTAATCGCGCCTTCGGATTACTTGATTCCGGACGAAAAGACGTAGCGTAAGAGGAGTAGTATAGCCATAAGCTGGAACGCAAGTTGCTGAGCGTCCTCCAAAAATAGGAACAATATTGAATCTAAAATAAAAAGCAAGATGAGACAATTAAGTTTGCTGCTGATCATCGTACTGAATACCATGCCGGGTACGGCACAAGACGCGCCTATACGACTGTTGGTGCGCGCAGACGATATGGGGGCATCTCGATCGGCCAACGTCGCAGCTATTGAGGCATACGAAAAAGGAATTGTCCGGTCGGTGGAAGTGATGGTTCCCGGTGCTTGGTTCGAAGACGCTGTCATGTTGCTCAATGACCGGCCAGACCTCGATGTGGGTATCCATCTGACGTTGACCAGCGAATGGGATAAAGTAAAATGGCGCCCACTTACCCAATGCCCAAGCATTACGGGCGAAGATGGTTACTTTTTTCCGTTTGTTTGGAAAAGTGACCGCATACCTAGCGCGGCCAATATCGTCGAAAGCGCCTGGGATATACGTGAAATCGAACAGGAGCTCCGGGCGCAGATTGAACTGGGCATAAAGCGGATCCCACACATTACGCACCTATCTGAACATATGGGGTGCCTGAGTTTTTCAGACGCCACAAAAGAGCTCTTACAAAAGCTGGCTGCCGAATATGGTCTGGCGGTTGATTTAGCAGGCGTCTCGCGATTTCCAAGTTGGAGTGGAAGTGCAGTACCGGCCTCAGAAAAGATTGGAAAACTGCGACGACAACTCCAACAGCTGTCGGCCGGTACTTACTTGTTGGTCGAACACCCAGCACTTGATGACTTGGAAACCCGGGGTCTGGGGCATGTGGGCTATGAAAACGTGGCTGAAGACAGAGCTGGGGTTTTTAGGGCGTTTATCGACGATGATGTTCAGCGAATTGTTGCCCAACGTGGAATCGAATTGATTTCTTATCGCGAACTGAAATCTGCCGTCCCATCATCTGTTGCACAAACGAACAGCATTGCGCGGGCAGCCAATGTTGCACAGCCCCCCGCACATCCGGAAGTGAGATGGGTAAATCCAGAGATACCCCAGATTGCCGGGCTCAATCACTATATTTTATCAAGCAATGCGATGGGACATGCCGTCGGATATACGGTGTGGACGCCGAAGGAATATCATGAACAGACAGCTAAGCGATACCCAGTTATCTACTTTTTACATGGTATGGGTGGGAGCGAATCGTCGGATGCCGCGGGTTTTTCATCGTGGTTGGCGAAGGCTATCGAAAGTCAAGTACTGCCCCCAGTCATCTGTGTATTCCCGAATGGTGGCCGGAGTGGGTATCGGGGTGAAATGGAACAGATGATGGTAGCAGAATTGATTCCGCATATCGATCGCGAATACCGGACCATCTCGAGGGCGGAAGCCCGTGGGGTTGTTGGGTTCTCCATGGGCGGTGTGGGCGCGGTGCGTTTGGCCATTATGTACCCGGAATTGTTTAGCGCCGCAGGAAGTATGGGCGGCGGCATCCGCTTGGAGCGCGATGAACTTGAACGAGCCGTGGCACGTGCGCTTCCCTCATGGAAGCACCGGGGTTTCGGATTCTTTCTGGTGAACGGAGACCAAGATCGGCCACAGGCATTCAGCGCGTTTGCAAAAAAGTTGTCGAACGCTGGCGTGGATCATCATTTATTGGTATTGGAAGATACAGCCCATAATCTGGGGCATTATTACGAACGATCCGTCAACCAACTCCTGTTCTTTGTTGGGAGACACCTGGAATTCTAATATCAACAAAATTATCTTTTGCCAGTTATGCTTTTTCAACAAATCCAACAGGTTAAATATGAATATAATTCGACGCATCGTTGATGCCGTTGGTGAGAAGGCTAAGACATCGTCCGTATCTCGTTCGTAGCTGCTTTGAGGCTGCTTCGCAATGAAGCCAGGCTGTGGCTATACTGAGTCCGGGGTGTATCCACGTTTTTACCGCAAAAACGTGGACTCGACGTGGACTCACCGTGCTCACAGGGTGCAGGCATAGCGAAGCAGTCTCGAACCGTTGGCAAACAAGTGTCGAACCGTGTCTTATCCTAATATGGCTATACAGGTTATTGAATGAATTTTGAATTGGCTATACACCAGCTTTTTTTATTTTTAGATGTGTTGTTTTTTGTATTTTTGGCTACGTGCCCGTATTCGGTCAAGCGGAGGATTGGGAAACAAGATTGACATGACTTACGGGGTTAATGGACAAGCAGGTTGCCAATGGGATCGGGCGATTAGGAGTCCGGCGGATTAACTAACCAAAAAAGAAATGCAAAGACGAGAAATGATAAAACAAGCTGGGACACTGGCCTTCGGGTTGGCAGGTTTGCCTTTGCTGTCGGCAGGAGAGTTGCTTGCCGCAAAGCCTACCAATGCGCTTCCCCGGTGGAAAGGGTTTAATGTGCTTGATTTCTTCCATCCGGACCCTCGGATGAGGCGGCAGCACACGACCCGGGAACACTTCCGTTGGATGGCGGACTGGGGTTTCGATTTTGTTCGTGTACCCATGGCATACCCGTATTATGTGGATTTCGACCGGACCCGGCCTATCAACAAGGAAGAAGTGTACCGCATCGACGATAAGCGGGTTCAGGAGGTGATGGAATTGGTGGAGCAGGCCAATAGCCAAGGCCTGCACGTGAGCCTCAATTTACACCGAGCGCCCGGGTTTTGCGTCAATGCGGGCTTCGAAGAACCTTATAATCTTTGGACGGATCATGAAGCTATGGAGGCGTTTGTATTTCATTGGGCGCATTGGGCCAAGTTGCTCAGGAGCAAAACCCACGAATACATCAGCTTTGATTTGTTGAATGAGCCTTGTTTCCGCGAGGATATGAACGACCAGTTTTCGCGCCGTAGTTCGGTGCCCAAAGACATATACCGAGACCTGATCGTCAAAGGTTTTGATACCATACGGATGGCTAACCCACGGGCTTTGGTCATCGCGGATGGAAATAACATTGGTGCCGAGGTCATCGACAATATATCCGACTTGGATGTTGCCCAAAGTTGTAGGGGCTATGCACCCGGTTTGGTTTCCCATTACAAAGCACCCTGGGTATTCCAGCACCCGGATGACTTACCGGCAGTCACTTGGCCAAGCGAAGAAAACGGTGTGGTGCATGACAAGACTTGGCTGAGGGAGCATTTTGCGCCGTGGATCGACTTAGTGAGCCAAGGGGGCGGTGTGCACTGCGGCGAATGTGGCGCATGGAAGGAAACCCCACATCAGGTAGCGCTCTCGTGGATGGATGATATGTTTTCCATATTGACAGAACATGGGATTGGTTTTGCACTTTGGGAGTTTAATGGAACCTTCGGTATACTGAATTCGGACCGGAGAGACGTTGCTTATGAAGACTGGTATGGGCAAAAGCTCGACCGGAAGATGCTCGATCTATTGAGGAAGTTTGTGTAACCATTACCCGATGGTGCAGGATAGTTATGTGTTTTTTTTCTTATAGGTTTGAGGTACCCTTATTTGTACCGCGATATAAACCGATATAAATTGATTTCTCAAGGCCATAACGAAGAACGGCACTTACTCGAACAATTGCGAGCGGGTAACCACGACGCATTTGTGGAAATATACCATCGGTATAAGCTACGGCTAGCAGGTAACTTCCTCAGGATACTCAAGTCGCCCGAACTGGCAGAGGAGTTACTACAAGAACTATTTGTACGATTATGGATGCGCCGGGAACAAGTCGACCCCGAACAGTCAATTAAATCATACTTGTTTCGCATCGGGGAAAACCTCATCCGCGACACATTCCGAAAAGCCGCGAAAGATAGGGTGATGCAACAGCATTTACTGGCCGCGATTTCCGAAACCTATTCGCACGTCGAAGAATCCTTGATTTCGTCGGAGACCCGGACAGCGCTTCACCGCGCAATTGATCTGCTGCCGCCTAAAAGGCGGGAAGTATTTATATTGTGCAAGATGGAGTCCAGAAGCTACGAGGAGGTAAGCAAGCTGTTGAACATCAGCCCGGGTACTGTAAATGATCACATTCGAAAAGCCAACCGCTTTTTGAGGCAATACCTGACCACACATGCTGAATTAGGCGTGCTTCTCGTGTCGAGTGCCATGTTATATCATATTTCATAAAAAATAATGCACTATATATCAATCAATTACTTCTAATTCTGATTTTTCTTACGGGTTACAGCATCTGATTTTCATGCCATCAGCGTATAAGCATGTAAAATAAGATTGTGAGTAAGATTCCCATCACGACACTGTTTCAGAAATACCTGAATAATCAGATCAACTCGGAAGAGTTGCAAGACTTGCTGCGTTATTTTGAGCATTCGGATGTGGGTGATGATTTGACGCCACTAATCAAACAAGAACTTGATCGTGCAGACACACAACCGGATGAGTTGTCGAAGGCGATTGCCGATCGTGCAGCGCAGCGGATTATTGCACGGACTAGACCGCCGCGAACGGTATCAGGTGTATCGAGGAGATGGACGAGCGGATATTGGGTACGCGTAGCAGCCGCGGTGTTGGTCGTTGTGACCGGAAGTATCTATTTCTTTCTCAAATCAACGGGTGGATTGCAAGTTCCCGTCGCCCAGTTGGCAGATATTGCACCGGGAAGCAACCAGGCTACACTCACTTTGCCTGACGGTCGAACTATTGACCTCGACACAGCGCAAGGTGGTATCGTGGTAGCCAATGGAATCAAGTACGTAGACGGAAATAAACTAATTGATAATGGACAGTTGGCAATGGATAATGGTGGTAAACCGCAAGGGGGATCGGCAGCTATCAATTATCAATTATCAACTCCGAAAGGCGGCACCTACCGGGTAACACTGCCGGATGGTACCCGTGTGTGGCTCAATGCAGCGTCGGCTTTGCGTTATCCTGCTCAGTTCACTGGAAACACACGGGAGGTGGAGCTCGATGGTGAAGGGTATTTTGAGGTTGCAAAGGATGCACATCGCCCATTTCTGGTAAAAAGTAATGGTCAGGTGGTTAGGGTTTTGGGAACTGTATTTAACATCAATGCGTATCCTGACGAAGCACAGGTGATGACAACGCTTGTAGAAGGAGCTGTTGCGGTTGGAAGCAATACCGCTGTGGCGCGCGCGTCCCTAGCATTCGTCACGTTGAAGCCGGGTCAGCAAGCCGCATTTAAGGGTGGCCACATACAGGTAATCACGGTTGATGCCAGCGACTATGTAGCATGGAAAGACGGCAGATTTGTATTCTATAACGAACCCCTGCCCTTGGTAATCAAAAAATTAGAAAGGTGGTATGACGTGTCGTTTGAGCATCAGGAACTCGCAGCCGGTATTGAATTTTGGGGATCGCTATCGCGTAATGTGATGCTCTCCGAGATTCTTGAAGTGATTGAATTAAATACACCATTAACGTTTGAACGTAAAGGAAGGAGGATTATAGTCAACGAAAAGTAATACCATCATCACAGCATATTAGCCAAAAAGGCCGAAAGTGTCGTTACCACTTTCGGCGTAATCAGGCGTAACAATTACAACCATTTAAGTAACTAAATCGTTCACCTAACGGTACAAAACTACTAAAAGCGATTCACAATTTTAGATTTTGAAAGTGAAAAGCGAGGGGATTGTACCTGAAAAAAAGTTTTTTATGTATAATCGAATATGTATCGATTCGGGCGACAAAGTTGTCAAGTCGCCACAAGGTACTTATGTGTTCAATAAACCAATTGTCCTATTTTACCTAACGATGAAACTAACAGCCATACTCATTTTGGTGTTTTCGTTTCAAGTCTCAGCATATACCTACGCACAGCGAATAACGTTGCGCGTGACGAATGCGCCGCTTGAAAATGTGCTGAAGCAAATTCAACAGCAAAGCGGATACAACTTTATGTTTAATAACCAATACTTGAAGACGGCCAATCCGGTGACGCTGGACATCAGCGATGTGGGGGTGTCTAGCGCACTTTTATTAGTGTTTGAAAATCAACCCTACGACTATCGGATTGAGGGAGAAATTGTTACGTTGATTCCGAAAAAAAAGGATGAATCCGCTTCAGTAATAAGACACGAGGCGGCGCAACAAAGTATCCGGGGTCGCGTCGTCGATTCTCTTGGCACACCATTAACGGGTGTATCGGTATTTGTAAAGGGTACCTCAAGGGGGACTTCTACCGATAGCGAAGGGCGTTATGAAATCCAGGCGAATTCAAATGAAATACTGGTATTTCGTTATGTGGGTTATATTTCTCAAGAAGCCGTCCTAGGCACACAAACCTCGTTGGATATCGTATTGGAGGTTGAAGAATCTGACCTGGACGAGGTGGTCGTGGTGGGTTACGGAACCCAAAAGAAAGAAACGATAACCGGAGCGATTTCATCAATCCAAACCAAAGAAATCAAGCAAAGCCCCGCTTCCAACCTAGCGGTCTCCTTGGCTGGGAAGTTGCCGGGACTAACCGTTATCCAAAGCGCAGGGGAGCCCGGAAGAGAGGGGGTTAACCTATATTTGAGGGGTGTGCGGACATTGAACGGGCAGTCCCCTCTTATTTTGGTAGACGGTGTTCCGCGTGAGTTAACTTATATCGACCCGAATGAAGTGGAGAGCGTGACCATTTTGAAGGATGCTTCGTCCACAGCTGTATTTGGTGTGAAAGGTGCCAATGGGGTCATACTCGTCACCACAAAAAGAGGGGAAAGTGACAAACCCCAAATTGCGCTGTCTTTCGAGAATGCTTATCAGCAGTTCAACCGTATTCCGCAACCCGTAGGGGCACTGGATTATGTGACATTAACAAACCAAGCAAGGGCGAATGACGATCGGGCCGAGCTGTATTCAGACGAAGTAATCGAACACTTTAGGCTACAAGACAGACCCGATATTTACCCGGACAACGACTGGATGGATATGATGGTCAAAGACAATACCCGTCAAACGCGTGCGAACCTAAATGTAAGCGGTAAAACCAGATCAACTGCCTATTTTGTTAATGTAGGCGCGCTGCACCAGGATGGCCTGTGGAAAGTCTCCCAAGACGAATACGACGCTTCCAGTTCGTTGAAAAGGTATAATTTCCGTTCGAATATTGATATTAATCTCAACCGGAACTTAACGGCGTTTCTGAACATCGGAGGATATTTGGAAGTACTAAATAAGCCAAATCCCAATGCGGACAACTTGATGTTACTCTACAGTACCTATACGTACCCTAGTATCATGCCAGGGCCACTTACACCAGACGGAGAAGTAATCGGCCATGTCGGGTCCGACTCGAATCCCCCATGGGGAATAATAAACAAATCAGGTTACTCCCAGGAGAAGCGTACGAATGTAACCGCCAGTTATGGCATGAAACAAGACCTCTCATCCTTCATAACTGAAGGGTTGTCTGCACAGGCAATGGCATCTTTCGATACCCGCACAATTTATCACCTCAACGCCAGTCAAACATTCCAGCAATGGTTGATGGAGGTAGGCCAAGATGAAGCGGGAAATGAGATACCCGTTTATAGTAGGCGGGACCAAACTGAAAATACGCCCCTCGCCCTTAGCTCATCTTCCAATTTTCTCTCGTATTTAAATATCCAAGGCTCACTTAATTATGAGCGGGATTTCGACAATCATGCATTGACTGCTTTGTTGCTTTATCAACAAGAAGAACAGTTGTTACAAGGACAGCGTTTGCCATTCAGGGTAATTGGAGCGGTGTCAAGGCTTACGTATGGTTATAGCAACAAATATTTCGCTGAATTCAACGCGGGGTATAACGGATCGGAGCAATTTTCGAGAAAAAACAGATTCGGATTTTTCCCTTCTGTTTCGGCAAGCTGGATAATAAGCAGGGAAAACTTTTTGCAAAACAATCCGGTACTCTCATTTCTGAAATTCAGGGGCTCGTACGGCGTGGTCGGTAATGACAGGCTAGGCGGCAGTCGTTTTTTGTACCTCGATGACGTGAAGTTAACGGGAGGTGGTATCATCCCTGGCTTGTATGGGGGGCAACTCATCGAAGAGACTGCTATCGGAAACCCTGACTTGAGGTGGGAAGTGAGCCGGAAGGGTAATCTGGGAATAGAAGTCGGACTTTTTAATCAAGTAGACTTAGTGGCCGATTTTTACAGGGAGAAGACGGAAAACATGTTAATCAATAGGCAACAATTCACCCAAATCCTGGGTTTAAGTGGTTTGCCCCCGTTGAATATCGGTATCGTCGAAAACCAAGGGTTTGAAGTTGAATTGAGGCATCGGAAAGCGTTCAGCCAACATTTCTCCATATTAAGCAAGGTAAATCTGAATTACGCCAAAAATAAGTTAATTTTCAATGACGAACCCCTGAGACCCGAAACGTATGCCTATCGATACCAACAACAGGGGTTTCCGATAGGCCAGCAGTTTGGGTATTTGACAAACGGTTTCTGGGGAAGCCAAGAAGAAATTGATAACTCGGGGCTGGTTTATCAGGTTGGTGCCGGACAGCCGAGGGTCGGCGATTTGAAGTATGTCGATTTGAATGGCGACGGTACGATTAACGAAGAAGATATATCGCCTATCCTTCATTCGTCGATTCCCGAGTTTACGTTTGGGGGAGCCTTAAGCGTCAACTATAGAAGCTTTGACGTTTCGTTCTTATTGCAAGGTGTCTCCAGGGTGTCCAGACCTTATACCGGCAACGGTATTTACGAGGTGGGGCAGGGGAATAGTGTCTTTTTCGATATCCACAAAAATGCTTGGACACCGGAGCGGGCGGCGAATGGTGATAAAATTACTTGGCCAGCGTTAGGTTCGTCCATCAATGCAAACCATATTCAAAACGCATTTTTCATTTGGGACGCTTCCTATCTCCGGCTAAAAAGTTTTGAGGTTGGATACACGATTCCCAACAACTTGATATCAAGAATGAGAATGCAAAGCATGCGTGTATATGCAACCGCATTGAATCCGCTCACTTGGGATAAATTTCCTACCAAGGAATATGATCCTGAATTAAGCTGGGTATTGGCATATCCTATTCAGCGGATGTTCAATTTTGGGGTTAATGTTGTCTTTTAAACAAATGGAAATGAAACCGTCATGGTTTTCAAAAACCACACAGGGAATAATTAAATCATGACAGTTTCATCATCACTAAAAAAATAAAAAGATGAAACCTGCATAAACTTCCATAAACAAAAGAACATAAATAATTTATGCAAACTTCATTGCCATAAAAAAATTATTCTAATGAAAATCATAACGAAAATTATCATAGCCCAGCTCGTTTTCCTGATGGCTGGGTGCCAAGAATATTTAGATATTACACCTGATGGGAGGATTTCTTTGGAAGATGTGTGGAAGGATCCCAAAATGGTGGAAGCATATCTCAACGGCGCTTATTCGGAGATGAACGTCAACCAAGGCGGACTCAATTATTTTTCGGGCGCATTTTTAGGTGGCATTACCGATCTTTTCCACGATTCGGATGATTTTGAACCTGACCCGTTAATTGCTCCGATGTGGTATCAAGGGAGTTTGTCTCCTACATACGATCCCACTCAAACCGGCAATAACGGTAACATTTTCAGGGTGTATTGGTCTGGAATAAGAAAATGTAACGTTTTCTTAGAAAATATAGATCATGCTCAAGTGATCAACGAAGGATCCCGGGCAAGGATGAAGGCAGAAGCGAGAGTATTGAGAGCCTGGTATTATGTACAGCTCTGTAAGAAATATGGCCCTATGCCAATTGTTGAGACGCCTTTGAGCCTGCAAACGGATTTTTTGACGGTAAAAAGACCAGGGAGCTTTCAAGAAGTTGCCGATTTTATCGATCGGGATTGGCAAGCGGTCAAAGACGTCACGGACTTTCCATGGCGGATAACAAACGGCCTTGATAAGGGCAGAATGACCAAAGCAATCATGCTATTGTTGCGCTCTCAAGCCCAATTGTTTGCCGCAAGTCCGCTGTACAATCCGGAGAATGACCTTACAAAATGGGAAAAAGCGAGAGACTATGCAAAAGAAGGAATATCGCTGCTTACGGCCAACGGAGGGTATCAGGTATATTATGATCCTAACCTCGGAGAAGCGTCGTTTGAGAATTACTTTTTGAATAGCAGAGACTTTAGTGCCTCTCCGAGAGACAAAGAAACGATTCTGGAGAGCGTGAGCCCATATCCCATGGTATGGCCTCATCATAGTAACGGTTTCCCGCAGCGCGATATGGAAAAGGCAGGGAGTTGTCCGACCCAGGAATTGGTAGATATGTTTGATATGCGGACAACCGGGTTACCCGTCGTTGATCCTGCTTCCCCATATTTGGATGACGACCATCTTCAACCGAATTACTTCTCGGGAAGCGGTTATGACCCTGCAAACCCTTATGAAAACAGAGACCCTCGGTTTTATGCTACGGTAATCTATAACGGAGCTTATATTCCCGGTATTGACGCATTGGCGGAAACATTTGTAGGTGGAGCAGCCGAGATCAGACCGAATGGAGGCCGGAGAAATACCCGTACAGGTTATTACCTTAGGAAGTTCCTTGATCAAGCGGTTCCCGCACCCATTCTCTTAGGTGCGTATTGGAAACGGATGCGTTTTGGGGAGTTTTACTTAAATCTTGCAGAAGCCGAGAATGAACTAAATGGGCCGGGGCCCGATGTCACCGCGGCCATGAAACCACTCCGCGATCGCGTCCATATGCCGGCTATTCCCCAGACCATTACCTCTAAAGAAGAGATGCGAGCCTATATCCAAAAAGAACGTGCTGTTGAACTTGCGCTGGAAGAGCAGCGTGTTTGGGACGTGCGGCGGTGGAAAATACTGGATAAGACGGATAAATTGGTGACGGGTATGCTGATAGAAAAGGAAGGCGATTCTTTTACCTATGAGCGTTTTGTCGTAGGCAGACGGAACTCATGGGCGGATAAATATTTGTTATTCCCTATTCCGTTGACGGAAATCTCCGTATTGGGAGACGAATGGCAAAACCCAGGATGGTAAATGGGTTGGGGCAGTCTACCTGATGGCCCCAACCCATTTCTTTTTGCATTACCGATACGTATAACCTCACTAACATTTTACCCTCGTTATATGAAGAGCGTAGTTAATCTGATATTCGTCCTGTGTTTTTCGGTTTCCTGTGGCAAAACGAAAGACGTCGATTCGCCCATAACCATTTTTATTGATTCGATTCATGTCAGCAATCTCGATGTAGTTGATCTCGACATTGATAACCGACAGAAGTTGGTAACGGTAACATGTTATGAAGATCAGGACATCGCTGATGTTCGCATGTCATTCTTTTTCCCCGAACATATCAGATTAAGGGATTCGGAAAGTAATCAACTGACATTGGATCTTGAGCGGACGGATTCCTTCACACTGCTAGCCGGTGATAAGGTAATCCAATTCAAATTATATGTTAAATTGATACCCAAACCATTTCGGCAGGATAGCTTCGTAATCAGCACCTTTCATGGGATCCCTGGCGGTGAGGCCGCCCATAACCGGCAAGTTCTGGAAAACACCAAGAGAGCCAATTTCACACATTTCGAAACCACATTCACTACGCCTGCAGGCAGCGTACAAGCCCTTCGAATTGCAGAGGGGCTGGGTTTGAAAGTTATCGTCCAGGACTATTCGAAATTCGGCGGCTTTCAAAATTACGATGCACAGATTGCGAAGACGACCGCTGCTAGCGTCGTTGAAGCCGTAGCGCTTTACAGCAATTATAAGTCCTTCGCAGGGTACTATGTTTGGGACGAACCATTTTTGGAACAATTGCCACAGGTAAGGCGCGACTTGGACCTTTTAAGGCGTTATGATCCCGGAAAATTGTTTCTGGTTGTAACATTGCAGTCTTACAGCCCGACCTATACATGGGAGAACGGACAATATACTAGGTATATTGACGAACTGTTATCCGTGGTTGACCCACCTCTTCTTTGTACGAATTATTACGTCTACGAGCAGGATATAAAACAAGGAGTCAGTTTAACAGATTCCAAATTATGGAGAGACTGGGGCTATATCCGCAAAAAGGCGATCGAACGGGAAATTCCTTTTTGGCTATATATCCAACTGATGGGAGATATTTTGGACGGTCGAGTCGGTGATATCTCCATTGGGCAGATTGCTGTGCAAAATTACATTGCATTGGCTTTGGGCGCCAAAGGTATTTCTTATTATAACACCATTGGTGGCATTCTTGATGAACAAGGGACGCCAAATCATTTATTTAATGATGTTGCGATGCTTAATATCGAGACGTTGCACATCGGAAACAAATTGTTGAATGCTTCCTCTCAAAAGACCTATCATACAGGCAGTATACTACATGACGATTATTTAGATAAATTAGCTGATTCCGATTTGCTAGAATCCGTATCGGCGGAGTTGTTGGTTGGGGAATTTGAGGACAACAGCAGCGGGGAGAGATTGGTTTTATTGGTTAATACGGATTATGAAAATGCGGTTTCAGGCACGATAATACTGAAGGATTCTTTTCAAGTGGGAAAACTGAACAGGCAAACAGGGCAAATTGCCTTTCGGGATGGTGGCCTTAATGCGATAGCAGTCGATATCCCTCCAGGTAGAGGTGAGTTGTTTGTTTTAAGACAACATCGTTGAGCAATCTACAATTCGGTCTATCGACTTTGAACGTACGCTTCCTAGTTAATTTCCGTGTGACGGTTTGTACGAGAAGGAGAACAACCAAATTAGACAGTCGGTCTCCATAATGGTACAGGACAGTGAAACTGTCTTTTGCTGTTATCTTTACCGACTTACCAACTTTGATGATCTTCAGATTATGAAACAACGATTATTACTGCTGCTATGGGGTGTTTTTAGCACACTTTTTTCGCTGAGTGCGTCCGCCAAATCCAATAGCGCTGTTCTCCCCAGTGGCCTTCGTTGCGAGTATCTTGAAAATCCGATGGGCATCACAGTTCATTCTCCACGACTAAGCTGGGTGTTGGAAGCAACAGATAAAGCGGCATTTGGACAGCACCAGACGGCCTATCGCGTGTTGGTGGCATCAACTAGCCGGCTATTGGCCAAAGGAGAAGGAGATTTATGGGATAGTGACTGGATAGATTCGGACCAGATGCAGCATATCGTATATAATGGGCAAGAGCTGCGCTCGGACCGTGCCTACCATTGGAAAGTGCAGGTTAAAGATGAGCATGGAAGGGTTTCGGCATGGAGTAAACCGGCTTATTGGACAACGGGATTGTTCAACGCGAACGATTGGAAAGCCCAATGGATTGGTAGTGACGAAATGTACAATCGCGCGGCCATAGAAAATAATATTACAGACCCATGGTTCAGAAAGACGGTAGAATTGAGCAAGAGGCCTGGCAAAGCAACGATATTTGTGGCCTCAGTAGGCTACCATGAATTGTATGTGAATGGCGAACGCATTGGGGATGAGGTACTCGCCCCGGCCGTATCAGACCATACCAAACGGGCCCGCTATGTTGCCTATGACATTGCCGATAAACTGAAGCGTGGAACCAATGTCATCGCGCTTTGGTTGGGTACGTCGTGGTCGATTTTCCCGGGGTACATCCTCCATGAGGACCGCCCGCTCACCCCAATCGTGACCGCACAAATGGACGTGTACCAAGAAGCATCGCCCGGAGACGGCACACGGCCCCTGGCCAGGATTGTCACCGATGCTACATGGAAAACCCACCCCAGCCCCAATCGACTGCTCGGTAAGTGGGATTTTAGAAATATGGGGGGTGAATTATGGGATGCCCGAAAAGAAATCGCCGATTGGAACAAAGCAAGCTGTGACGAAACAGCATGGCAACCGGCAACCGAGTATCCCACGAGACTAACGCTTTCACCGCAAGTGATTGAAGGAAACCGCCTCTTTGATGAAATCCGGCCGGTAAGCATCGAAGAACGAGCCGACGGCTCCTACCGAGTGGACATGGGCGTTAATTTTGCCGGGTGGACGGAGGTCAACCTGAAAGGACAAGAAGGCGATACCATCCGTTTTTTTTACTCCGAGCGCGAACAGGATGATATGACATTTGGCCTTCATAGTGCTTACGTCATTGGCGACGGAGGAACGGGAACGTTCCGTAATCGTTTCAATTATAGCTCGGGACGTTGGATTACGATAAAAGGGTTGAAGAATGCACCCACCATCAGTGATGTGAGAGGGTGGATGGTCCGGACGGATTACAACGAAGCGACACAATTCGAATGTTCGGATACGTTGCAGAACTGGGTATATGATCGGATACGATGGACATTTGAAAACCTTTCGCTCGGTGGTTTTATCGTCGACTGCCCCCAGCGTGAGCGTATGGGTTACGGGGGCGACGCGCACGCGACGAGCGAAACAGGCATGTTCAATTACCACATGGCAGCATTCTATACGAAGTGGATGCAAGATTGGCGTGACGTGCAGGGCACGGAGCCCATGGTTGGTAATATGCTGGATACGAATTATGCCCGTAAGGCAGTAACCAGCGGTCGGTTGTTGAACAACGGCGTACTACCGCATACGGCCCCGACCTATTGGGGTGGCGGCGGGCCTGCATGGGGTGGAATCGTCGTTACATTGCCTTGGTTTATGTACCAACATTATGGCGATAAGCAAGTGTTGGAAAGTAATTTCGAGCTCATTCAAGGTTGGCTGAGGTTTTTGGAATCACATACCAAAAACAACTTATTGCAACGCTTTGGCGGGCAATGGGATTTTCTGGGAGACTGGCTTTGGCCGAACGCAACGGCCGAAGGCATGAATAACGATAAACCAGAGACACTTTGTTTGAACAATGCTTACTATATATTCAATTTGCGTACAGCTGCAAAAATTGCAGGAATCATCGGCCGAACAAAAGAGGTTAGTGCTTGGGAAGCACAGGCCGAGGCATCTGCCAAGGCGGTGCATGCCCGCTTTTTCAATGAAGCGGACCACAGTTACGCAGACGGTTCCATGGCCAATCTTGCCGCCGCCCTGCTGGCTGAAATTCCGCCGGCACCGTTGCGCAGCAAAGTGATGGAGCGTCTAGAAAGCGAGATTATCGATGTACGAAACGGACACATCCACGCCGGTATTACGGGTGGAGCGCTGCTTTTTAAACTCCTACGCGACGAAGGGCGAGACGACTTGATTTATAGTATGGTATCTCAAACAACCTATCCCAGCTGGGGATATATGAAAGCGAATGGTGCAACGACAATGTGGGAAATGTGGGAGAAAGACCTTCCCGGTCACTCGTTACTGCACAGTTCATACCTTTATCCCGGAGCATGGTACATCGATGGCGTCGCGGGCATCAAGCGCGATCAACAATTTCCAGGATTTCGAAAGTTCGTCATCCGCCCGCCGTTTCGAGATGCAACTGATTTAACATGGGCCACCGGATCGTTTGAATCGCCCGTCGGTACGATTAAATCGAACTGGTCGCGGGAAGACGGCAAGCTGCGGCTGGAAGTCACCGTGCCGCCCAACAGTGTAGCTACCCTGCAGCTCCGACCGGAAGAGGCCGTGGATATCTCGGCTTACAAAAGCATTGAGAAGCTAGCTGGCCAAGGTGGTCTGTTACAATATAAGGTATTACCAGGTACGTACCAGTTGGTACAGCTAACAGCACCGTAGCCATGCATATCAAATTCATTCTACATCACTCATTTTATAATAATATGTACAAATCTTTTAATAATACCTGCCGGATATTTGCTCGGGTTTTAATGGCATTACCTATTTTGTGTAGCGTTTCCATCACGTTTTTATGGGCCCAACAGAAAGAAAAAATCACGTTTAGACCCCACTTCGTCGCCGCCGAAAGCTTCGAGTCGGTCGGTGTAATAGACGTGAATAACGATGGTAAGCCAGACCTCGTCTCCGGCGACTTTTTTTACCTCAATGAGGGTGATGCCAACACGATCTTCCGCAACCGTCATAGACTGGGTGATCAGCCGGCATATGGCGAGTACTTCGACGATTTTGCTACCATTCCCTTAGATGTCAATAACGATGGGCGCATGGATTTTATTACCGGTGGTTGGTTTGGAGAAGAGTTGCGTTGGCATGAGAATGTGGGGACGGACGGTGAATGGCCGGCCCACGTCATCGCGAAGATAGGTAACGTAGAAACCGTGAGGGCTTGGGACCTGGATAACGACGGACAGGTTGAAATTGTGCCGAATACTCCGGGTTCTCCACTGCATTATTTCAAACTGGAAGCACCCGGCAAATTTGTACGTTACGACGTAGGAGATTATAAAAGCCATGGCCTTGGGTTTGGCGATATCAATGGTGATGGAAAAGGCGATTTCATCATAAGCAGTGGCTGGATAGAAAACAAGGGGAATAATCAATGGGTTTTCCATCCCGATTTTGATTTGGGCCACGATGCCAGTATCCCAATCATCGTGACTGACCTCAATGGAGACGGCAAAAACGACCTCATTGTAGGAAGTGCGCATAGCTATGGTCTCCACTGGTACGAACAGCACGTTGACGCCCAAGGCAAGCGTTCGTTCAAAAAGCACTTGATCGACGATACCGCTTCCCAATACCACGAATTGGTATGGACCGATATCACAGGCGATGGTAAACCAGAGCTGATAACGGGCAAGCGCTACAGGGCACACAACGGTGGCGATCCGGGTGCGAACGATGATGTCGGTTTGTATTATTTCACCTGGGACGGCAAATCGTTTACCAAAAATATAATAGCTTACGGCCCTCCGGGTGTTGGTAAAGGCACAGGGATCTATATGCAGGTTGCCGACCTGAGAGGTACGGGAAGAAAAGATATTGTGGTGGCTGGAAAAGATGGCCTCTGGGTATTTTTCAACGAAGGGCTTTAGTAAAATCACAGATACATAGTTAATCAAATCTTACATGTTAAAAACAAAATTGTTTTTGGTTGCCGCCGGAATATTAAGCATTTTGTTGGCAGGCACCTGCTTGGATCTTCCGGCTCAGAAGCCCGGTAATCCTTCCTCGTTGGAATTTAACCAAGGCGATCGGATTCTTTTCCTCGGAAGCTCGCTTTTCGAAAATGAACTGGAAAAAGGATACCTCGAGTTCGCCATTTCGAGCCGGTGGCCCGACAAGGACCTCACATTCAGGAATCTCGGATGGACCGGCGACAACGTCTTCGCCGAAGCGCGGAGCACGTTTACCACTCCGCCCACACCCTACCAGCAATTGTTTCAGCAAATCAGAAGCACCAACCCCGATCATGTTCTGATTGCGTATGGTGGTGTGGAATCCCAAAAGGGAGCAGCGGGTGTCAACGAGTTTATCAATGGGCTCGGGGTAATCATCGACTCGATCGATGCGCTGGGTGCCCAGACAATCCTCCTCTCTACAATCCCTGTCAAGCTAGCTGGCAGCCCGGAAAATACCGTTGCCCAAAATGAAAACCTTAAGCTTTATGCCGATGCTATTGCATCGCTTGCAACAGAACGGAAGAAGAGGTACGTGGACGTTTATACCCCTTTAGCTGAAAATAGCGGTGACCTCTATCTCGACAACGGGATACATTTGAACGAAGCGGGCTACTATTACCTTGCCCAGGTGCTTGAACAGTCTTTTGGATGGCCCCTACGCGAATCAAAGGTTGCCGTCAACGTTTCCAAGTCTAAGGCTACTGCCACTGGCCCTGCTAAAATCATTTCCGGTGGCGGAGATAACGTCACGTTCAGTATGGAAGAACAGGTTCTTCCACTTCCGGTACCTGATGCAGGTCAACCCGCGGCACAAGCATCTGTGCTTGTCCAGGTAAGTGGCCTGGCTAGTGGGTTTTACACCTTGACAGAGAACGGCCGACAATTGATTACGGCATCGGCCGATGATTGGGCAAAGGGCATCGTGCTGGACCACGGCATTTCGCAGGAGCAGGCGGCCAAGATCAGTGGCTATATTGTCAAGAAAAACGAACTCTTCTTCGAGCAATACCGCCCACTAAACAGGACCTATATTCTGGGTTTCAGAGCATATGAGCAGGGCAGGCACAAGCAAGGACTTAAGGACCTCGATTTCATCATCTCCTGGTTGGAAGGACAAATCAATCTGCACCGGAAACCGGTCATCAAAACGTATGAACTTAATCCCTTGAAGAAATAGCCTACTTGGGAGTAAACAAAAAAACAGAAAACAGATAGATGAAATCGATACGTGTGTTATTTGCATTCCGGGGCTTATTTGTTGCACCACTGCTGTTGCTGGCTGCCTGTTCGACCCAACCGGACGAACCCAAGGAATATCCCGAAGATGATCCAAGAAATGAACTCCAATCCTTCCAGATTGCCGAAGGGTTTGAGGTTTCGCTGTTTGCTGCCGAGCCGCTCGTGGCAAAACCCATTCAGATGAACTGGGATGCCCAAGGGCGTTTATGGGTGATTACCAGTACGGCATACCCACTCTCTAAAACCGGCGAGGAAGCTAATGATAAAGTTTTCATCCTGGAAGATACCGATGGGGATGGTGTGGCAGACAAATCGACCGTTTTCGCAGAAGGCTTGGTGCAGCCCACCGGGGTTCTGCCCGGAGATGGTGGGGTTTACGTTGCAAACGCTACGGAAATACTGCACCTTTCAGACACTGACGGCGATGGCAAGGCAGATAGGCGAAGGACAATCGTCAGCGGTTTCGGAACCGGCGATACACACCACCTTATCCATACCTTCCGTTGGGGGCCCGAGGGGAGGCTATATTTCAACCAATCAATTTACATCCATAGCCACGTGGAAACCCCTTGGGGAATCAAGCGGCTGGAAGGGGGCGGCGTGTGGAAACTACAGCCCCATACGCTCGAACTGGATGTGTATGCTAGGGGGCTTGTAAACCCATGGGGGCTGCGATTTGATCAATACGGCCAATCTTTCCTTACGGATGGCGCTGGTGGAGAAGGAATCAATTATGCATTTCCGGGTGCTACTTTCGTGGCCGCTCCCGGTGCAGAAGAGATACTGCGCGGGTTGAATCCCGGGCAGCCCAAACACTCCGGACTGGACATCGTATCCGGGCGGCATTTGCCAGATTCATTGCAAGGACATTTGATTACCAATGACTTTAGAGCCAATCGTATCAACCGGTTCGAATTGGAAGAGCAGGGCAGTGGGTATGCTTCCAAGCAGATGTCCGATCTGCTTTGGACCGATCACGTGGCCTTCCGTCCGGTAGATATTTCCATTGGCCCCGATGGTGCGATTTATGTTGCCGATTGGTATAACCCGATTATCCAGCATGGTGAGGTTGACTTCCACGACCCACAGCGCGATCGGGAACGGGGCCGGATTTGGCGTATAACTGCCAAGAAACAGTCGTTAGTTAAGAAACCTAAACTGGTGGGCGCGTCGGTAGGCAATCTTTTGAAGGCGTTGGAAGCGCCCGAAGCGTGGACACGCGATCAAGCCAGGCAGTTACTGAAAGAGCGGGGTGCAGAAGAGGTTGCAGGACCGCTGCAAAGTTGGATAGATAAGCTCAACAAAAAGAGCGACGATTACGAACGATTAAAGCTCGAAGGGTTGTGGGTGTTCCAGGCGATTGATACTTACAATGGGCCGCTTTTGGAAAGCCTGCTGGATGCACAAAGCCATCAGGTGCGGGCCGCTGCCCTCCGGTCGTTACAGCTTTGGCATAAAAACGTCAGTAACCTAAATGCCATTTTGCAAAAAGCGGTTAAAGATGCACATCCGCAGGTGCGCCTCGAAGCCGTAATTGCACTACGTGAATTAGGCGATGCTGCGGCTGCGAAAACTGCCTTGGATGTGTTGGATCAACCGATGGATGAATTCCTCAATTTTGCGTTGTGGCAAACGCTGCGGCAACTCGAACCCGAATGGCTCGCCGCCGTTGAAAGCGATCCTCAATTCTTCGGGAATCCTGCAAAAACATCGTATGCGTTGAAATCGGCAGCTGCCGCGGACGCCATTACGCTTTTAACGCAACTTTACAAAGAAGGCCAGGTGCCGCAACAATATCGAAAAGATGCACTATCCGCCATTGCTAAACGTGGTCAGCTCCAAGATCTGAATGCTATTTTCGACGTTGCCATCGATCGGTTTTCACAGCAACAGCACGATGTTTCGGATGAGCTCGCCGCGGTGGAAGATGCCGCACGGAACAGGCGGGTTGTCGTTAACCACCAATTGGGCCGCCTTCAGGCAATCATTGAGGGGCCAGACGAAGCTTCTGCTATTGCTGCCATCAAAGTGGTAGGAGCGCTGAAATTAAGCGCGTTCGAACCCCAACTTAAAAAGTTCCTGAGCCATACGAATCGAAATTATGCGAAAGCTGCCATGGCTGCCATGGCAGCCGTCAACCCAACAGCTACGCAAGGACTTCTGAAAAACCTGGCGACTGCACAACATCCGATGGATCTTCGTTTAATCGCTGTTTCGCAACTGGTACAACTCAATGCGGCCGCCGCAGCCAAGATCAGCGTGGGGTTGCTGAATGAGCTGGAAGACCCGGAACAGGCTAAAAACGTATTCAATGAATTTCTCGCTGATGGCGGTCGCACCAATGCGTTGGCTACGGAGTTGCTAGCTACCCGCATACCCGAAGCCGTAGCGCTGGCAGCACGCCAGCATGTGCAGGCATCGATCCCGTGGGATCGCAGGGAAAAGGACGAAGTTAAACTACTGATTCAAGGCCTGGAAGCCTCCGGCGGTGTATTGCCAGCAGAACGTATGCCGCAGGACCTTGACGACGATCAAATCGAAGCGATCGTTTCCAAAGCGGAGCAAAGTGGCAACCCGGTGGAAGGCGAATTGATCTTCCGCAAGCGGGAACTTGCCTGCCTAACATGCCATGCGGTGGGTGGCGCAGGTGGACAGATAGGTCCCGACCTGAGTAGTCTTGGAACAAGTTTACGAGGAGAGGCCATCGTCAAATCCATCATATATCCCACCGAATCGATTAAAGAGGGTTACGAGTTGCAAAGGGTGGTCCGTACGGATGGCACCGAAATGATGGGCTACTTAGTAGCGGACAGGCCCAGTGAAGTCGTTATGCGGGACGTTGCTGGCAATGAGGTGCCTATCCCGAAAGATAAGATACAGACGAGAGAGAAAATACCCGGTTCGTTGATGCCCCCGAGTTTGACAGCAAGCTTGGATGAGCGAGAATTTACCGACCTGATCAGTTACCTCTCCAAACTGGGCAAGACCGGTGCTTTTAGGGTACCTACAGCGCGTTTCGTAAGGCGCTGGCAAGCAGTACCGGTTAACGATGAAATGTTGGAAAGAATAAAAAGCGAAGGTATTGAAGTTGTTTCCAAAGCGAATGAGCCGGGTGGAAGTGCTCATTACAGCATGGTTTCCGGCGCACTTCCCATCGATGAATTGACTATTGTAGAAGCCGGCGGAGACAAGCGTTATAGCTTTGTGAAGTTCCAGGTTGAAATCCTTACCCCGGGCGATGTGATATTTCGATTTGACGACGCAAACGGCATTACGGCTTGGGCAGAAACCAACGTGCTCGCTATCCAGGAACGTACGCTTACCGCCTCGTTTACCCAAGGGGTGCATCAGGTCATATTGGCGGTAGACCGGGACGCGCGCAAGGACGGGTCCATCCGGGTACAGCTAACCGACGACGGCGGTGCACAAGCACGGCTGGTTATGGGAAAGTAAATGTAATCAAACAGCGTGTTTTGATTTCGTGAATTACACCTAACATTGGCCATCAGGCCAATGTTAGGTGTATTAGGATATAGCCGTTGTTTGCTGACATTTGTTTGAAAAGGGCTACTATTTACGTACGGCAGCGTAAGTGCTCGTGCTTTTCTTCGATAAGATGGTATCTTTGTGCGGTAACAAGAAAATAGTCAAATGATGGAAAAACGTATTGCTATTGATCAACTTGAACCCCAAAGCTTTGAAGCCGTGCGTGCATTGGAAAAATACCTGGCTCAATCGCAGCTTACGCCCATACATAAGGAGCTGATTAAAATTCGGGCATCACAACTCAACGGCTGTGCTTTCTGTCTCGATATGCATACCAAAGATGCGTTAAAATACGGTGAGGCCCCACAGCGAATCTTCTTGCTCGATGCATGGCGGGAAACCGATCTGTTTACGGAAGAGGAACGTGCCATCTTGCAGGTAACGGAAGAAGTTACCTTGATTAGTAAGCAGGGCCTCACGACAGCAACCTATGAGACCGCATTGAAAGCTCTCGGAGAAAACTACCTAGCACAGGTTATTGTAGCCATTGCCACGATAAACGTATGGAATCGGCTCGCTGTAAGCACGCATAAGCCTGTGCCTCACATCCCAACGGTTTTGTGACAAAGCGGGGTAGTTTCCGCATTTGCCGGAGCGCATAAAAATTGTAATTTTGTGAATTGCACAATTTTTCATTGAAAGGGAGGTACTGTGGATGTAAATACAAGCGAGGTTGCCGCCGGTGACACCTTCGGCCGCGCAATAAAATCGCGTCTCCATGCGTCGGCATGGCAATGGCTGTCGGCGCAAGTAGATAGCGTTGCTGCCGACCCGAATCCCGGCAGGACTGCCCGGGTATTCACATCGTTGCCGAGGCAACTTAAGACCGATGGTACGTCGCCAACGGTTTCCTTGAATGAGACGTACGAAAACCAAAGTGGGCTTCCGTTGGTGGTGCGAGCGTGGCCGATGGCCAGGCTCGCTCGGGTTTGGCTATTGATGCGTATCCCCAAACTTAATGAAGCCGACTATGTGCAGTTGATTGCACGGTTATTCAAGTACGGCGATATGGAAGAGTTGGTTGCACTCTACTCCGCATTACCGGTATATCATTATCCTGAAGCTTGGCTAACGCATTGCCAGGAAGGAATTCGGAGCAACATCGGCCTTGTGCGGCACGCCGTGATGGTGGATAACCCGTATCCGGCTCACTTTTTGGATGAAGACGCATGGAATCAGTTAGTGCTCAAAGCGTTTTTTACCGATGAAGACATCCCTCACATTATCGGGTTGAAGCGCCGGAACAATTTGCGGCTGGCACAGGCATTAACCGACTATGCATACGAGCGCTATGCAGCGCACCGGGAAATTAACCCGATGCTGTGGATACTCGTGGGGCCTTTTATGGATGGGCGGGCATTTGAGTTGATGGAGCGTATCATCGGCGAAAGTCAGGTGCCGCTCGAACAACGGGCAATCAGATACGCGTTCGAACACTGCAACTACGGTGGCGCACAACAGTACCTTAAGGAACATCAGCTACCTGCGTCGCTTTTGGAGTGCCGTGGAACTCCGTGGGAGATATGGGACAATGATATAGTAAGTATAACAAACGAAGATACAAATCAGTAATGTGCAGCTATCACGAGCAGGATCGCGCGTCTATGGGAGACCGCGTAGCGTTGGACTTAGAACTAGTTAAAGGATTTCGCTTTTTCGATCCGCACATCCATATGGTGTCGCGGACGACCGATGACTATCAGGCGATGGTCGACGCCGGGATCGTCGGTTTGATTGAGCCGTCATTCTGGGTCGGCCAGCCCCGCACCGGTATCGATACTTTCCGCGACTATTACAGCAGCTTGATAGGTTGGGAGCGTTTCCGGTCATCGCAATTCGGCATCCGCCATTTCTGCACCATCGGCTTGAATTCGCGCGAGGCCAATAACGAAGCCCTAGCCGAGGAAGTGATGGAACTGTTGCCTTTTTACATCTATAAGGAAGGGGTGGTTGGTATTGGGGAAATAGGATTCGATGACCAGACCGCTGCCGAGGAAAAGTATTACCGCCTGCAACTGGAGCTGGCCAAAGAGGCCGGACTGCCGGTGCAGGTACACACACCGCACCGAGATAAAACCCGCGGAACATCGCGTAGCATGGACATTGCACTTGAGCATGGCCTCGATCCTACGATGGTCATCATAGACCACAACACGGAAGAAACCGTGAAGGAGGTACTCGATAAAGGGTTTTGGGCGGCATTCACCATCTATCCGTTTACCAAAATGGGCAATGAACGGATGGTACAGCTTGTTAAGGAATATGGCCCCGAACGAATTATGGTCAACTCGGCCGCTGATTGGGGTATCAGTGATCCGCTGGCGGTACCCAAAACCGCAGCCTTGATGGTAAAGAGCGGGATACCCCGGGAAGTGATTGAACAGGTATGTTATAAAAACGCAATAGCTGCATTCGCCCAAAGTGGCCAGTTGGATGAAGAGATGTTTTCTGGAAAAATCCAGATCGACCAGGCGCAGAAATTCGAAGGCAATTCGGTGTTGCGTGGCGGACAGCAGCCGCGGCGAGATGCGGGATCGATCATTATATCCTAGTTACGGATGGAGAACCTGAAATCGTACCTGCAATTGATGCGACCGGCGAACATCGTGACGGCTGTTTCGGATGTACTGGCAGGTGCTTCCATTGCGTTGTTGTTGGTGCCCGAAGGGTCTACGCTGGATTGGTCGGTGTTGATGGCACTGATTATTGCCACCATAGGGCTATATGGGGGAGGTGTGGTTTTCAATGATGTATTTGATGCGGACCTCGATGCCCGCGAACGACCCGAGCGACCCATTCCCAGTGGCAAGGTATCGAAACGGGGGGCAACAATGCTAGGAACGGTACTGTTCCTTATCGGCTTGGTGGCTGCTGGCACCGTCGGTGTACTGCCTGCCGTGATTGCTCTTTCCATTGTGGTGATGTGTTTGCTCTACGATAAATGGGCCAAGCACCACCGCGTTGGAGGTCCGTTGGCTATGGGGCTATGCCGTGGTCTCAACCTGGCGCTGGGTATCAGCTATTCGTTAGCAGCATTGGAGGTGGTTTGGTTTTTGGCATTCGTGCCTGTTATTTATATTGCGGCGGTGACGACCATAAGCCGGGGTGAAGTCCACGGTGGGCAACGGGCACCTTTATATTTATCTGGAATATTGTATGGTGTGGTTGTGGCGTGTGTCGTCGCTTTCGGTATGTATTACCAAAGTAGCATATTAGCCATTGCGATGGTTGTGCCGTTTATCGCATTTATATTCCCGCCATTAACCAAAGCCATCCAAACGCTTGAGGCAAGTGATATCCGTAAATCCGTTAAACACGGTGTGATCGGACTGATTTTTATGAACGCCGCTTGGACAGCGGCGGCGGGTATGTGGGCATTGACATTCGCTACGTTGCTGTTGTTTCCCCTATCCATTTGGTTGGCAAAGCTATTTGCCGTTACTTGAGTTGTTTATGAAGTCTATTATTAAACAGAAATTTTCGGTTTCTTACCACTACGATATCCATTTTACATCGGGGCTGTTCGCACCTGAGAACCGTTTATTAAGCGATTTTTTCGCGGAGCGCCTAGCTGCGGGTGGGGCTGTGCCCAAGCTGCTTGTGGTGATTGACGAAGGCGTTGTAACCTGCCACCCGGCACTCATCGAGCGGATACGCGATTATCTGGAGCACGAATCCGCCGTACAGCTGGTCGGCGAAATCTTACGGGTGCCAGGTGGCGAGGCGATTAAGAACCACTGGGAAAGCGTAGACCGTGTCATTGAATCGGTAGACCGTCACGGCATCGATCGGCATTCATACATCATGGCTATTGGTGGCGGTGCGGTGCTCGATGCTGTAGGGTATGCAGCTGCTGTGGCTCACCGGGGTATTCGCCACTTGCGGGTGCCAACGACCGTTCTTTCCCAGAATGACTCTGGCATGGGCGTGAAGAATGGCATCAACTATCGCGGTAAGAAGAATTTTATCGGCACCTTTTGCCCTCCTGTGGCTGTATTCAACGACAATCTGTTTCTGCTAACATTGAATGACCGTGCGTGGGTATCGGGCATATCCGAGGCGGTAAAAGTAGCGTTGATTAAAGACGCGGCTTTCTTTGACTGGATCGAAGCCAATGCAGGTCGCCTGCGCCGCCGCGATAGTGAAGCAATGGATTACCTTATTTTCCGGTGCGCAGAGCTGCATCTCCATCACATTGCCGGAGCGGATCCCTTTGAATTCGGTTCTTCCCGACCTTTGGATTTCGGGCACTGGAGTGCCCATAAATTGGAGCAGCTCTCCGATTTCGAGGTGTTGCATGGCGAGGCGGTGGCTATCGGTATTGCGTTGGATACCGTATATTCAGCAATCACGGATATGCTGCCACCCCACGATGCGCAGCGGGTGCTAACCGTGCTGCAGGAACTTGGATTGCCTATTTTCCATCCGCTGTTGGAAGGAGAGGGGACGGTGCATCCGCTGTTGACTGGCTTGGAGGAATTCCGGGAGCATCTTGGCGGGCGGCTCACCATTATGCTGCTTCAGGCAATTGGACAGGGCGTTGAAGTACACGAGCTGGATACAGCGCAGGTATTGCGGTCGGCCGCTGCACTGCAAGAAGGTGTTAACTTAGTAAGCTGATATGGTTACCAATTACGGGCAACTGACCTACTGTACGAATATTCATGGTGGTGAGCAATGGGACGAGCATTTTGAATCGCTGAAAACCCACTTTCCGGCTATCAAGAAGGCTGTATCGCCCAGCCAGCCCATGGGTGTCGGTTTGAGACTTGCTGACATGGCTAGCCAAACCTTAATCGAACCCGCCCGACTTGCTGAATTCAAGGATTGGTTGACGGAAGTTGAGGGTTACGTCTTTACAATGAACGGTTTTCCGTTTGGCGCATTCCACGGTACGGCGGTAAAGGAAAACGTCCACACGCCAGATTGGACAACCACTAGGCGTCTGCAATATACCAAAAGACTCTTTGATATCCTGGCGCAATTGGTCCCCGAAGATAGGGAAGGGGGTATATCTACGTCGCCGCTTGGATACCGGCATATATATAACCAGGATGAAATGACCTGGCTGGATATGCGGAAGCGGGCAACATCGCATATCGTCGACATGGTCGCCCATCTGTATCGAATTCGTGAGGAGAAGGGGAGAGACCTGCATTTGGATATTGAACCGGAACCGGACGGTGTGTTGGAAACGGGTGACGAGTTTATCGCGTGGTACGCGGATGAGTTGGTGCCGGAGGGTGTACAGATTTTATCAGACCAGTTGGGCATTACATCTGCTGAAGCCGAAAGGGCGATTAAGCATCACATCAGACTTTGCTACGATGTCTGCCATTTTGCCCTCGGTTACGAGGATCATAGCGCGGTGATTGACGCACTGGCCCAGCAAGGCATACAAATCGGGAAATTCCAGATCAGCGCGGCTATTAAAGCTTTGATGCCAGCGGATACCGAAGCACGGAAAGCGATAGGCAATGCGTTTATGGCATTCGACGAGCCGACTTACCTGCACCAGGTGATTGCCAAGCATCGCGATGGCCGATTGACACGTTTCAAGGATCTGCCCGAGGCACGGACAGGACTTTTGGATATGCAGGTATCGGAATGGCGTTCGCATTTCCACGTCCCTATCTTCCTGGAAAATCTAGGTGACCTGAAATCGACGCAATCGGATATCTTACAAGTACTGGGTATCCACCAATATAGCCGGCAGACCAACCATCTTGAAGTGGAAACCTACACTTGGGGTGTTTTGCCAGAGCAGTTGCAACTCCCGATAGCTGAATCCATCTCTCGCGAGTTGAATTGGGTACTTGACCAATTTACCGACCATCGCTGATATGCAAAGAACAGTTGTTATCGATATTGTTGGATTGTCTTCCGCCGTAATCGGCGCACATACACCCTTTTTGGAAAAATACCTCGAAAATGCCCACGTGAGCCGGATAAAGCCACACTTACCGGCCGTTACGACTTCCATGCAATCCACGTACCTTACCGGCTTATGGCCATCGCAGCACGGAATCGTAGGAAATGGGTGGTATGATCGGACGGATTGCGAAATAAAATTTTGGAAGCAATCCAATAAGTTGGTACAAGGTGAGTGTGTTTGGGAGGTGGCCAAGCGTAAAGATCCCAGTTTTACCTGCGCCCAATTGTTCTGGTGGTATAACATGTATACGGGAGCGGATTATTCGGTGACCCCTAGGCCCAATTACCTGGCCGATGGGCGGAAAATTCCCGATTGTTATTCCTATCCGGCTACGCTACGCGATGAATTGCAGCAAAAATTCGGACAGTTCCCCTTGTTTAGCTTCTGGGGTCCGGGCGCGAATATTGCATCTTCCGAATGGATTGCCAACGCGGCTATGTACGTTGAAGACAAGTATCATCCAACATTGAGCTTGGTATATTTACCCCATTTGGATTATTGCCAGCAGAAATTCGGGCCCGACCCCAGCAAAATCGGAAAGGAACTGCTGGAGATTGATGGGCTGTTGGAGAAGCTGGTCAGTTTCTATGAAGCCAAGGATATAAACATCATCCTGCTATCCGAGTACGGCATTGTGCCGGTATCCAAGCCGATACATATCAATCGCCTGTTGCGCAAAGCCGGCTTATTGGCTATCCGTACCGAGCGGGGACTGGAATTGCTGGATGCCGGTGCTTCCGCAGCGTTTGCCGTGGCAGACCACCAAGTTGCCCATATATATACTAAAGACCAATCCACAAAGGAGCATGTAATGAAGTTGCTGGAAGGGGAAGAGGGAATTGGTCTTTTGCTGGATGACGCCGGGAAAAAGCAGTATCATATTGATCACGGGCGAGCAGGAGACATTGTGGCGGTATCCAAGCCGGATAGTTGGTTTACCTACTATTTTTGGCTCGACGATCGGTTAGCTCCCGATTACGCGCGGGTGGTAGACATCCATAAGAAACCGGGATATGATCCCGTAGAAATGTTTATGTCGTCCAAACTGCGCGCAGGCTATAAGCTCCTCCGTAAAAAACTGGGCTTCCGGTACGTGATGGATGTAATTCCGCTGGACGCCACGTTGGTGAAAGGCTCACATGGTGCAATTGGAATCCCGTCGGAATATTACCCCCTACTGATTACCAAAAATAAGCAACGGGAAAACGAACTTGAGCCGATTGCCATCAAGGATGTCATTCTGGATAGCCTCAAGGCTTGATGTGCAAGCCTTATTTCAATTAAAAGCCATAATCTATATGCAAAATACCACTTTGTATATGTAGCCGTAGTGTGTCGGAAGATATCTTTGTAGTTAGCTAATCCAAATTTGTGTTGCCGCGGTCCATCCCGCGCCTAGCTATAGAAGATATGAAATTCAACAAGCTACTTTTAAGACTAATGGTTCTGCTATGCGGTGCCGTCATATGTTCGGGATCCACCGGATCTTCTAAAGGGATAGCCCTTGATGAGTTAAAGAAAGGTTTCGTCAATCCGCCCGACAGCGTACGCCCTGGCGTATACTGGTATTTTATGGATGGCAACCGTACATATGACGGTATGACAGCCGATCTCGAAGCCATGAAACGTGCCGGAATTGGCAGCGTTATTTTTCTGGAGGTCGATGTGGGCGTGCCCCGTGGACCTGTTGATTTCTTAAGTGAAGAATGGCAGGATATGTTTGTCTATGCCGTGCGGGAAGCGGAGCGGCTTGGCATCGAGGTCATCTTGGGGATTGGCCCGGGTTGGACAGGAAGTGGCGGCCCGTGGGTTGCTGGTGAGCAATCCATGAAACACTTGGTCGCTTCGCGTGTACAGGTGTCGGGAGGAGGGCGCCAGCAACTGACCTTACCTGTTCCACCGCCAAAACCGCCTTATTTTGGTGAAGGGACGTTTACGCCGGAATTAAAAGTAAATTGGCAGGATTACTATGAAGACGTTGCGGTTTTGGCGTTTCCTACACCGCAGCAGCCTACCGAGATACCGCTTATTGATGAGAAGGCACTTTATTACCGCCATCCCTATACGTCGATGCCGGGAGTAAAGCCCTATTTCGTACAGGACGAGCTGTTTGGTGAGCCGGATACAGCTGCTGCAATTGATCCGGCAACACTGGTTGATCTCACGGGCAGTCTCCGACCTGATGGTACGTTACAATGGGATGTACCACCCGGTAACTGGACAGTCATGCGCTTTGTGAGCCGCAACAACGGTGCTGGAACCCGGCCGGCTCCCCTGCCCGGTGTAGGTTTTGAAAGTGATAAGTTCGACTCCCTCGCACTGAAATACCACTTGGATACCTATGTGGGCAAACTGCTCGACCGGGGTGCCCCCATTGCTAAGCGGCGTGGCGACGGAGGGCTTACACGGTTGCATATGGACAGCTGGGAAATGGGAGCACAAAACTGGACGGCAGCATTCCGCGAAGAATTCCAGCAACGCCGTGGATATGACCCCCAGCCTTTTTACCCGGTCTACGCCGGCAATATCGTACAGAGCCGCGAAATAAGCGAACGCTTTTTATGGGACCTCCGCCTCACCGCCCAAGAGCTGGTATTGGAGCACCATGCCCGCTATGTTAAGGCGTATGGACAGCGCCGCGGGTTGAAAATGTCTATAGAACCTTACGACATGAACCCGTTGTCTGATATGGAGCTCGGTTCGGTAGCTGACGTTCCTATGTGTGAATTCTGGAGCCAGCACTACGGCTTCAACGGGGTGTTCAGCTGTATTGAGGCAATTTCTGTTGCTCATATAGAAGGCAGGCCGGTGGTCGCGGCAGAGGCATTTACCTCGCAGCATGATGAAGCTTGGAAGCAATATCCGGGCGCGATGAAAAATCAGGGAGACTGGGCTTTTGCCGCTGGAATCAACCAATTTATGTTTCATACCTTCCAGCACCAGTCGCTTGCAGACAGCCTCCGGCCGGGCATGACGATGGGCCCATATGGGGTGCACTGGGACCGGAATCAAACCTGGTGGCACCTCAGTGATGCGTACCACCGCTATTTGGCACGGTGTTCGTACCTGCTACAGCAGGGCCGTACAGTGGCTGATATCCTTTACCTCACGGCAGAAGGCGCACCGCATGTCTTCACACCACCGTCTTCGGCGCTCGATGGCGATCCGTTTCTTGCCGACCGTAAAGGGTATAATTTTGACGGCTGTACCCCCAGCCAATTGCTGAAAGCACGTGTAGACCAACGTGAAATCGTGTTTCCAAGCGGTGCACGTTATCAGGTGCTGGTATTGCCACTGACCAAGACCATGACCCCGGCATTATTAAAAGCGATTACCGGGCTTGTAGAAGCAGGTGCATCGGTTGTGGGTATTCCTCCACTTCGCTCGCCCGGATTGGCCAATTACCCGCAGTGCGATATGGAAGTGCGCTCGCTAAGTAAAGCACTTTGGGGCGATACGCTTATACCCGAAGCCGCTACCCTACGCAAAGTTGGAAAGGGCGTGTTGCTGTGGGGTGGAGAAGCAAGTAAGCCAACGGAAAATAGCCTATACCCAGACTACGGGGTGGTGGAAACATTCTTGACAGGTGCCGGATTGGTAGCGGACTTTACCGTGGACAAGCCCATCCGCTACACGCACAGGACCAGTGATGATTGGGATTTGTATTTCGTATCCAACCGCACAGCCGATGTGCACGAAGCTTTATGCCACTTCCGTATACAGGGAGGGCAACCGCAGTTATGGGACCCCGTAACAGGTACGACCCGCAAATTGCCAGCCTATGAAAAGAATGGTACACAGGTCGCTATACCGATACGGTTTGAGCCACATCAGAGTTTTTTTGTTGTCTTCCCCAGGAAGCGTACCACCTCTTTCTTTGCAAAGGCCAAAGGTGAAAATATCGTAGTGCCAAAGCCCGTTGTTGAAATTAAAGGACCGTGGGAGGTTTTGTTTGATCCGGCATGGGGAGGGCCGGAGCAAATCACTTTTGATAAGCTTACTGACTGGACGGAACGGCCTGAAGAAGGTATCAGGCACTATTCTGGCAGTGCCCGCTACCTCAAGACATTTGCATTTAATGGTGCGAGAGAAAAGGGTAGGCGTCTGTACATTGATTTAGGTATGGTAAACCATATGGCAAGTGTGAAGTTGAACGGCAGCGACTTAGGGGTATTATGGACAGCACCTTGGCGTGTAGATGTAACCGATCATATCAAGATAGGTACGAATAAATTGGAAATCGAAGTCGTCAATCTGTGGGTAAACCGGTTGATTGGTGACCAATACTATCCGGACGACGGGGCCAAGGACGGAAAATGGCCTGATTGGCTCAAATCAAATGGACAGCGTAACAGTAAGCGCTATACATTTACCACGTTTAATCCCTATACAACCGATAGTCCCTTGTTACCCTCGGGTTTGGTTGGACCAGTGTATGTAACCACCGAATAAAATATTAGTAGGTGTCACCGCTTGAATGGGGGCGTATATCGCTCCCGGTAGCTTGCGGGCGAGAGTCCTGTCTTTTCCTTGAATAATTTGGAAAAATAGAAGCACGATTCGAATCCCAGTTCATACGCTACCTCTTTAACGAGTTTGTCTGGAAAGGTCAGCAGCCGCTTGGCCTTTTCTATTTTCAGCTGGATAGCATATTGTCCCGGAGAAATACCCGTGTATTTTTTAAAGACCTTTCTGAAGAGCGAATAGCTTACGCCCAATTCTTCTGCTACCTGCTCGGCGGTAATGGGGGTTTCTATGTTTTCGCGGAATATAACCCGGGCCTTACCCACCAGTTGCTCCGTATCGTCTTTTTTGTAGTTAAGGGCGTTCTCCTTGGAAATGGCGTGTACAAATCCAAGGAGGTGCAGGACCTCGCCGGAGATGAGAGGCTGGTAACCAGTACGCTCAGTTCTAGTCCTTTCGGAAATATCATCGAAAAGCGAAATGATTTCTTCCCGAAATCCGATATGGATAACGGGTTTCCGGACACTGAAAAAATTATTTCTGACCAACTGGTCGGCTATCGGGCCTTTAAACCCCACCCAATACTCATTCCAGCCCGTCTGTGCGTCGGGTTTATAGCGGTGCCACTCATCCGGAAACAGCATAACGATAGACCCGTCATTGATACGCTGCCGCCCGCCTGTCTGGGACTCAAATTCACCTTCGCCATGTGTGATGTAAATTAGCTGGTATTCGCCCAACACACGGCCGTTCTGCCAGTTGAAATAATAGGCGGCGGGATGATCAGCGCTAGGGTAGGCCGACGAAAATGGAATCGCACCGGCCCCTGCATTTAATGTACATAATCCCCATTTTTCATCATCGGGACTTACAGGAAGATAATTGCGACAGGTTTTCATACAGAACGAACGTTAGCTAGTCCAAAATGTATATCTGTAATATCAAATCGTACATAGACATGCAAGTTAATAAAAAATATTTTAGCAAAAGATTTATACCATATGAGCATGATGACATCAACAGCTGTACGATTGAAAGTTGGACTGTTTGGGATCGGGTTAGACGTGTATTGGGAACAGTTTGAAGAATTAAAACCACGTCTGCTCGCTTATGTACAGCAAGTACACGACCGTTTGGAAGCCCACGATATTGATATTGTAAACCTGGGTTTAATAGACACGGTGGATAAAGCGATCGATGCCGGACATCGTTTCCGGCAGGCTGATGTAGACCTGATTTTTCTTTATGTGACCACTTATGCATTATCTGCTACGGTACTTCCGGTGGTACGTCGGGCTAAGGTGCCCGTCATCGTACTGAATCTTTCGCCCGAGGCAGCGATAGACTATACCTACTTTAATAATTTGGGTAGCCGGCGCGAAATGACGGGTGAGTGGCTGGCGTATTGTGCGGCTTGCCCCGTACCGGAATTGGCAAACGTATTCAGACGAGCAGGCATCCAGTTTTACCAGATTACCGGGTTGCTGGACGCGGATGACCCGTGCTGGCGGGAGGTCGCCGACTGGATTGCGGCGGCTAAGGTTGCCCATATCATGGCGCACAACCGATTAGGCGTAATGGGGACATACTATTCAGGTATGTTGGATATCTATACAGACCTGACACTTCAATTGGCTACGTTTGGCGGCCATATCGAACACCTGGAAGTCGATGAGCTGTCCGCACTGCGGAAGGAAGTCACGCATGAGCAAATCTCCAGCCGGGTAGCAGATTTACGGTCAGCATTTGATGTGCAATCCGATTGCAGCGGGGATGAATTGGCCCGTGCGGCACGTACGTCGGTTGCGTTGGATATGTTGGTTGCAAAACACAAACTGGGGGCGCTGGCATATTACTATAAAGGAAGTGGGATACCGGAAAATGAAGATACGATGAGTTCCATTATACTGGGCAGTACGTACCTGACGGCAAACGGAATACCCGTTGCAGGAGAATATGAGGTCAAGAATGCCCAAGCCATGAAAATACTGGACAGCTTTGGTGTTGGGGGCTCGTTTACCGAATACTACGCCATGGACTTTGAAGATGATGTTGTATTGATGGGGCACGACGGCCCGGGTCACTTCCGTATTGCAGCCGGTAAAATAAAAGTGAAGCCATTGCAAGTCTACCACGGCAAGGTTGGACAGGGACTGTCGGTAGAGATGTCGGTGAAACACGGACCGGTAACCTTACTATCTGTTGTCGAAGGTGACAGCGGCAAACTGGTGTTGCTGGTCGCCGAAGCGGCATCCGAACCGGGTCCCATCCTCGAAATAGGTAATACCAATAGCCGTTACCGTTTTCCCATAGGTGCGCGCCGTTTCGTAGAAAGCTGGAATAGCCACGGCCCGGCGCATCATTGCGCTGTGGGAACAGGGCATATGGCAAGCAAGATAGAAAAACTGGGAAAATTACTTGAATTAGAAACCATCAAAGTGTGTTGATATTATGCGAAGCCGAGTAATCACCGGGCAAATGAAGTGCCTGTTAGTTGTCATTGTCTTCTTACACTGTAACCGGGGAGTGGCACAGCGCCCCCCCGCTGTCACGGCATTCCCCGAGCTGGCAAGGGAGTTTGTACAGCCTAGTCATGCCTATGGTAGTGCACCCTTATGGGTGTGGCACACAAAAGTAACCGAACCCATCATCGATAGCATGATGCAGGATTTTAAGGATAAAGCCTTTGGTGGAGTGTTCATCCATCCCCGGCCGGGTCTAATCACTCCGTACCTGTCGGACGAGTGGTTCAGCCTATATCGGTATAGCGTGGCGAAAGGCAAAGAGCTGGGATTGGATGTATGGATTTACGACGAAAATTCTTATCCCAGCGGCTTCGCAGGCGGCCATGTACCGGCTATGATGCCCGAATCCTATAACCAAGGACAGATGCTCAACCTTACGAAGACAGATAAGTTGCCCGAAGACATCACACCTTATTTCATTATCCTGCAAATGACCGAGACTGGGTATGCCGTGATATCTGATGTTGCCGGAAGGGGTGCAGATACAGGAACTTTTTACCTCTTCAAGAAAGCATATTACGGCAAATCTCCCTGGTACGCTGGTTTTTCTTATGTGGATTTGCTTGCACGCGGGGTAACAGAAAAGTTCATTGAGGTTACCATGACGGGGTATGAAAAGCACATCGGCACAGAATTTGGCCGCACGGTACCCGGAATATTTACCGACGAACCCAATATCGAGGTGCAGGGCAGGGATAATATCCGTTGGACACCAGACCTGTTTGATGCCTTCCGGAAGCGATGGGGATACGACCTGATACCTCATCTGCCTTCTTTATACGAGGAGGTGGGTGATTGGTATAAGGTGAGGCATAATTATTATCAAGTGCTGCTCCAATTATTCATTGACCGATGGTCAAAACCCTGGTATGCCTATACGGAAGCAAAAGGTCTGGAGTGGACGGGCCATTACTGGGAACATGGTTGGCCAAATCCCAATCACGGTGGAGATAATATGGCGATGTATGCATGGCACCAGCGTCCGGCAATAGACATGTTGTTCAATCAATTTAACGAACAAAGCCCCAATGCCCAATTTGGCAATATCCGTGCGGTGAAAGAGCTCTCTAGTGTGGCTAACCAACTGGGGCGCACACGGACACTGAGTGAAACCTATGGAGGCGGAGGATGGGAGCTTACCCTGACGGATATGAAACGGCTCGGTGACTGGCAGTGCGCCTTGGGAGTTAATACGCTGAATCAGCACTTATCCCACATGACCTTGCTCGGTGCCCGTAAATACGACTACCCGCAGTCGTTTTCCTACCACAACCCGCTATGGCCTTACTATGCTTCTCAAAACCAGTATTTCGCCAGATTATCTCTGGCCCTATCGGCAGGTAACCAGGTAAATCACATATTGATTATCGAACCTACGACATCCGCGTGGATGTACTCAACGTTCCAGTCGGCCAATCCCCGCCGTGATGCCATCGGCCACGAATTTCAGGAATTCGTGACGACACTGGAACGCGCCCAGTCGGAGTATGATCTGGGATCGGAAAATGTAATTAAAGACCACGGCAGTGTCCGTAACGCACAGTTTACGGTAGGTGCCAGAACATATCGCACGGTGGTCGTCCCGCCCGGTATGGAGAATATTGACCGACCGACATTTGACCTCTTGTTGCTGTATTCGCAGCAAGGAGGACGAGTGCTGCTCTTTGAGGAAATAAGGTATATCGATGGTGCACCGGCAGAGGCAGACATCCGGCGCTTGCTGAAACAGGGCACGGTGGAGGTTTTCGACGAGCTGACTGACCAACTGATCCGCGACCATTTTTTGCCCGAAGATATTATCGTTGCAGGCGATGCCATTGTGCAGCCCTATCTTTATCACCATACACGCTTATTGGACGACGGGCTGCTGCTGTTTGTCGCCAATTCTAGCTTAGAAGATGACCAAGCGGTTACCGTTACCGCAACGGGTAAGCAAGTACTTTACCTGGATACGGAAACCGGCGAAATCTTCCGTTTTCCTTCTACGACTTCCGGATCGGCACGGTCGTTCAGCTACCGGCTGCCGCCGGCAGGAAGTGCACTGTTCTTTATTGCCGACAGGCAGCAAAACGAGTATCGTACATGGACGGCACCGGCCAAACCGGGAGCGGTGGTTAAGACATCGGAAAGTCGTGTGGAGCGGTTACAGCCCAATGTGCTGACCATAGACTTTTGCGATGTGGCCATTGGCGACACCCTACTGAAAGACCTGCACGTCTACTTTGCTGCCGATACCGTTTTCAAGCACCACGGGTTTAAGGAGGGTAATCCTTGGAATACATCTGTTCAATACAAGGACCACACCATCCAGCGGGATACGTTCCCCGACGGCACAGGCTTTAGCGCCAGTTATCATTTTGAGATTTCTGAAGGGACGGACCTTGATGGCCTGAAGGCCGTGGTCGAACGTGCTGATTTGTGGCAGGTAACCATTAATGGGGAAGCCGTCCGCCCAATCCCTCACAGGTGGTGGCTGGATAAGGATTTTGCGGTTTTTGACGTCGGTCCGTATTGTAGGCCGGGGAACAACACCATTCAAGTACATACGAATCGGATGCGGATATATGCCGAGAGCGAACCCGTATACATCTTAGGCGATTTTGCGCTTCAATCTCGCCCCAAGGGCTGGGTAATCGCGGAAAGCGAGCCGCTTTCGGTAGGTAGTTGGAGAGCGCAGGGAATGCCGTTTTATGGGCATGAGGTAGCCTATAAAAAAACGTTTGAGGGTAAGGCCGGGCAGCGCTACCTGGCGAAGTTGAATGCCTGGAAAGGGACAGCAGCGATCGTAAAGCTGAACGGAAAGACTGTTGGCCATGTGCATTATCCACCTTATGAGTTGGAATTGCGGCAAAATGTACAGGACGGCCAAAAGGATTTGGAGGTGATTATCGTGGGGAGTCTCAAAAATACGCTTGGGCCACATCACGGCAAGCCAACCCCCGGCTTGGTATCACCGTGGCATTGGAGGGTCATCAGGCATTATCCTGCAGGAGAAACCTATGATAGCTATGATTATGGACTTTTGGAGGATTTTGTAGTCTTCCAGATACCTTGAAAATAAGGCGGGCGATAAGTTTGGCCCTCTGGGGGCTGTAAAAGAGCTCTTCGAGAAGTAAAATAAAATAGTTAAGATTGTTGGCATGAAAAACCTAACAAAGTTATTGTTTCTTGGTGTATTTGCGTTTGTCTGCTGTACGCCCGATAAACAAGTAACGCCCGATATTAATCAGGTAGCCCGGGTGTTCCGTGAAGCTCCGGACACCATTCAGACGTCGATATTCTGGTATTGGATTTCAGACCATATATCCAAGGAAGGTGTGGTGAAAGACCTGCACGCGATGAAACGTGTAGGCATCAACCGTGCGTTTATCGGTAATATCGGGTTGGACAACGTGCCCTATGGGAATGTCAAGATTCTTAGTGACGAGTGGTGGGAGACATTGCATACGGCTCTTAAAACGGCAACCGAACTGGATATTGAGATCGGAATTTTCAATAGTCCGGGCTGGAGTCAATCCGGGGGGCCGTGGGTGGAGCCGCATGAAGCTATGCGGTATCTGGCGGCAACAGAGACCTTTCTCAAGGGTTCCCAATACCACACGGTAATGCTGCCTGCACCGGAGGGTGATTTTGAAGACGTCAACGTGCTCGCGTTCCGGGCGCCAGAAGGCTATGGTTCGTCATTTTCCGACCTGGACATTTCGGTAAATACACAACCGCATATCGCCGATGCCGTCGAAGTGGTGGATAAGGACCACCAGACAGGTATTGCGTTGCCCGCAAACCAACGGAGTGTAATCGAATTGGTCTCAACGGCAGATTATACCGCCCGGAGCCTCTCCATTTATCCTGGCAAAAATAACCTGCGGTTTGACGTAACGCTGGAGGTTTTGGGACAAGAAGGATTTCAGGAGGTCAAACGCTTCACCGTAGATCGGTCCAACAATGCGTTGAATGTGGGCTTTGAGCCGTTCGCCCCGGTTATTGTCTCATTTGATGCAGTTACAAGCAATACGTTCAGGTTGGTATTTGACGGAGTTTCGGAACACGCCGGCGTCCGTGAGATCGAACTGAGTGCCATGCCGAAAATTGAATATTACAAGGAGAAGACATTTGCCCGGATGCATCCCACACCATTGCCTTATTGGCATGATTACCTGTGGCCGCGTCAGGTGATGTACGATGGTCCGGCGCTGATGATCGATAAGGACCAGGTGCTTGATATCACGCCACATATGGATCGGAATGGCCAGTTATCTTGGGAGGCACCTGCAGGTGACTGGTTGGTGCTACGCATGGGGACACGGCCAACGGGTGTGACCAATAGTCCGGCGTCGCCCGAAGGATCGGGGCTGGAGATCGATAAGATGAACAGTGTCCATGTGGCCAAGCATTTTGACGCTTTTCTTGGCGAAATTATCCGACGGATCCCCGCAGAAGACCGGAAGACCTGGAAAATGGTGGTGCAGGATAGTTATGAAACCGGCGGGCAGAATTGGACCGATGATTTTATTGCAAAATTCAAAGACCACATGGGCTACGATCCGCTGCCGTATCTTCCGGTGTACTATGGCTATGTTGTGGGGAGCACAGATGAATCAGATCGGTTTTTATGGGATTTAAGACGGTTTGTAGCTGATTATGTCGCCCACGAATATGTTGGCGGGCTACGGAAGATCAGCCATAAACACGGTATGAAAACCTGGCTCGAAAACTATGGGCATTGGGGGTTTCCCGGTGAGTTTTTGCAATATGGTGGACAATCCGATGAATTGGCCGGTGAGTTCTGGAGTGAGGGAACGTTGGGCGATATCGAGAACCGGGCGGCATCATCGGCCGCACATATCTATGGAAAAGTCAAGGTATCCGCGGAGTCGTTTACGTCGTCAGGCAACGAATATGGCCGCTATCCGGCACTATTAAAAAAACGGGGCGACCGCTTTTTTACCGAAGGCATCAACAGCACGCTATTGACCCTCTTTATCCATCAGCCTTATGAAGATATGAGGCCAGGCGTAAATGCCTGGTTTGGTACCGAATTCAATCGGTTTAACACCTGGTTTGAGGATATGGGGTTTTTTGTGGATTACCTGAAACGGTGTAATTTCATGCTCCAACAGGGCAAATACGTGGCGGATGTGGCTTATTTTATCGGCGAAGATGCACCGAAAATGACGGGAGTACAGGACCCCGAGTTGCCGCGGGGCTATTCGTTTGATTATATCAACGGTGAGGTCATCCACGAGCGGCTCTCTGTAAAAGATGGAAAATTTGTGCTACCAGACGGGATGGAATACCGGGTGTTGGTGTTGCCGCAGTTGGAGACTATGCGGCCTGAACTGCTGCGGAAGATCAGCGAGCTTGTGCAGGCCGGAGGATGTATACTCGGGCCTAGGCCCACCCGTTCGCCTAGCTTACAGCATTATGGGGAAGCCGATAAGGAAGTGCAACGCTTGGCAGAAGCGATGTGGAGCGGCATAGACGGAACGCAAAATAAGGTCAACACGTATGGCAAAGGCTTGGTTATGGAGGGTATGGACATGCATGAAGCGTTGGCGTACCTTGATATTGTTCCCGATTGTGATATCGTAGGTAATGATTCCGTACTGTTTATCCACCGTACGTTGCCGGATGCTGAGCTCTATTTCATTTCAAACCAGCAAGACACACTGATAACTTTTGATGCCGCGTTCAGAACGGACGGCAGGCAGCCCGAATTATGGAATGCCGTTGACGGAAGCATGAGAAAGCTGCCCGAATTTTCGTTCGGGGAAAGGACGACCACGGTACCCCTGAAATTGGAAGCCCATGAAAGTGCATTCGTCGTATTCCGCGAAGCGGTTACGGACGAAACCGTGCCGGATGCTGATTTGAAAAACTTTCCGGAACCCAAAGAAACGATCGTATTGGAGCAACCGTGGCAGGTATCGTTTGGACAGCCGCAGGATGCTGGTGGACAATCCTGGGTTTTCGACCAGCTGGTCGATTGGTCTTTGCATCCCGACCCGCAGATCAATCATTTTTCGGGTAAAGCATATTACCGCACTGATTTTTCGGTGGGCCCCAGGCAGGAAGAAGAACGGCTGTATTTAGATGTGGGGGAGGTAGTCGCATTGGCCCGTGTGAAAATAAACGGGAGACCCGTTGGAGGTGTCTGGACGGCACCGTATCGGTTGGATGTCACAGATGCGGTTGTAGAAGGCAGCAACAGGTTGGAAATAGATGTGGCCAATACGTGGGTAAACCGGCTTATAGGTGACCAGAAACTGCCGGAACATCAGCGGCAGACACAGCTATTCGTAAACCAGTATACGGCGGATAGTCCGCTACACCGGGCGGGATTGCTGGGGCCGGTGAGGCTGCTGGTGATGGAAAACTGAGTAGATTGTACTTAAATTTGAATTATTGATGAATAAATTTCGACTAACCCCGTTTTATCTATTGTGGCTACTCATGCCGCAATGTGTGAGTATCGCCCAAGCCCAAGACTTGAACGTACTGGGCCTAAAGGTTGACCTGCTGGAATACCCGTCGCTCCGGGTGGTCAATGGCTACCCGGTTGTTGGCGATGACGCGAACTTGGGCGAACAGGTGCGGATTGCCAGTAAACAGCCTCTCTTAGGTTGGGAACTGGCTAGTACCGACCGTGGGGCGATGCAATCGGCCTTCCGGATCATGGTCTCCCTTGACCGTGACAGTCTGGCAAAAGGAGTCGGCGATGTGTGGGATTCCGGTAAGATCATGTCTGCGGAATCCACCAACGTCCGATACGGGGGACAACCACTGAAACCGAATACGGACTACGCATGGCGGGTGATGGTGTGGGATGAGGATGGAACGCCTACGCTATGGTCGCCTGTTGGCCAATTTCGTACGGCCGACACACTGCATGATTACCAAACCGCTTTTTATCCATTGCAGAAAACCGACGAGGTGCCGCAACGGCTGGCGAAGTCTCACCGCCAAATAAGGGCCGACTTTGGAAAAGCCTCCTTTGGCCAGCTGCGGTTGACCTTGACCTCACCAAACGCGGCGGATACACTTACGGTAAGGCTTGGCGAAGCGATTAACGCCGATGGCACCATAAACCGTAAGCCCGGAGGGACCATCCGCTATGCGGAATACCAGATCCCACTGAAGCGGGGGCTACATACTTACCAGTTGCAATTTAGACCGGATAAGCGGAATACCGGCCGGCAAGCCATTAAGATGCCGGCTTATATCGGGGAAGTTTTGCCATTCCGGTATGTCGAGCTCGACGGATATGCTGGTGACATAGAAACCGGCGATATCGTCCGTTCTACAGTCCACTACCCATTTAACGATTTCTCGTCCCATTTCGAGAGTTCAGATTCGGTATTGAACGCGGTATGGGAGCTGTGTAAATACAGCATTAAGGCGACGTCATTTGCGGGTATCTATGTAGACGGAGATCGGGAGCGTATACCTTACGAGGCGGACGCGTACATTAATCAACTATGCCACTACAGCGTAGATAAAGAATACACCATGGCTCGGCGGTCGCACGAATACCTGCTATATAATGCCACTTGGCCCACCGAGTGGATTTTACAATCGGTGCTGATGGCCTATAACGACTACCTATATACGGGCGACATTCGGTCGGTCCAGTATCATTACGACGATTTGAAGGCTAAATTGTTGTTGCCCTTGCGGGAGGATAACGGGCTGATTAGTACTCGGAAAGATAAACAAACAAAGCAATTGATGCAAGCTGTCCACTATCAGGGTGAGGCGCTGCGCGATATCGTAGACTGGCCACATACGGGCGGCTTTGGCATGGTAGGCAATGGCGAGACGGATGGATTTGTGTTTACTGATTATAATGCGGTGGTCAACGCGTTCCATTACAAGGCCCTGCGTGATATGGCTAAGATGGCTACAGCACTGGGTCTCGAGGCCGATGCTGCTGCGTTCGCTGAAAAGGCTGCGGAGACCTACGGTGCCTTCCAATCCCTGCTGTGGGATCGTAAATCGGGTACCTATCGCGATGGCCTAGACACTGACCACGCCTCCTTGCATACGAATATGATGGCGCTAGCTTTTGGGCTTGTCCCCGAATCAAAAGTTAATCGCGTAGCAGCGTTCATCCGCTCGCGCGGGATGGCATGCAGCGTATACGGTAGTCAATTTCTCATGGATGCGGTCTACGAGATGGGCGATGCCGACTACGGGTTGTCATTACTTGCCTCACAGGATGATCGCAGTTGGTATAACATGATTCGGGCTGGAAGCACCATTACCATGGAGGCTTGGGATAATAAGTACAAACCCAACCAGGATTGGAACCACGCATGGGGTGCCGTCCCAGCCAATATCATTCCGCGCAAACTCATGGGCGTCGAGCCGTTGGAGCCGGGCTGGAGTGTCTTTCGTGTGCGGCCGCAAATCGGCTCGTTAGCGTGGGCTTCGGCCAATGTGCCAACCATTAAGGGCATGGTGGAGATTTCATGCCATCAGGATAATTCGACCTACAGCTTGGAACTGACCATTCCAGGAAATACCTTGGCGGAAGTAGAAATACCTCACCTGGGTAAGAAGCGTCCCCGTGTAACGGTCAACGGTAAGCCCATGGATAGTAAGGATGTTAAAATTGCGGATGGTTTGTTGAAATTCCCACGGCTCCGTAGCGGCAGCTACCATATCACTGTCGATTCGCGTTGATGGGTATTCGGTAACATAATCGTGTACTAAGAGCCTGTTTAAAATTTATCTGATAATTTTTTTAGGTCTCTTTTTGGTCTCGTTTAAAACGAGATTAAATTTTCTCGGGATAGGCTTCCGGCTATCCCTGCGAAACTGAGCAAAGCGATACTCATGAACGCCGAAGAACGCGAACGTAATGTGAATAATTTGCCTCGGTTCGCTCAAAAATAGTCTATAAAAAATTTTACCATACAAATTTAAACAGGCTCTAACGCCAACAATCGGGTAAGCACAGGATGCCGGTTATGCTAATCGTCCCTATCTTGCGGCGATTAATTTTAATTGTAAGCTAAAGTCAAATGAAGCGTCTGCACGTATTTTCCACCGTATTCTTTTTATTGCAATTTATCGTTCCCTGTTTTGCCGATGGCGAAACGGAAATTGTACGAACGTTTGTGTCGCCAACACGGATCCTCTGGCAATCGGGTGCTGTATCCAATACCGAGCAACTACTTACGCCTGGCAATGGGCAGGCTGATTTAACCAACGCCAGCATCTGTGTGCTCAAGAATGAGGGCGACGAGCGTGCGAGCATATTGCTTGATTTCGGCAAAGAATTGCATGGTGGATTGGAAATCGTCACCGGGATGTGGTCGCCGGGGAATGTCCCCCGCAATATTCGCGTACGTTTTGGTGAGTCTGCAAGTGAAGCGATGGCCGAAATAGGCGAGAAAGGCGCAACCAACGACCATGCAATCCGTGACATGAATATACAAGTGCCCTGGCTGGGTAAAATTCAGGTGGGGGAGAGCGGCTTCCGTTTTGTTCGTATCGACTTACTCGATGCCGATGCTGAATTGCACTTGAAAGAGGTGAGGGCTATTTTCACCTATCGCGATATTCCCTACTTAGGTTCGTTCAAGAGCAGCGACGAGCGTTTGAACGAAATCTGGAAAACCGGAGCCTATACGGTCCACCTCAACATGCAGGATTACCTTTGGGATGGTATAAAGCGCGATCGGCTGGTATGGGTAGGTGATCTCCACCCCGAAGTGGCTACAGTAAATACCGTATTCGGTTATAACGAAGTTGTACCAAAAAGTTTGGATTTGGCTCGCGACGTAACACCGCTTCCGGGCTGGATGAGTGGTATCAGCACCTATTCGATGTGGTGGATTATTCTTCACCACGATTGGTATATGCATCATGGTGACCTGGATTACCTCATGCAGCAGCAATCCTATTTATCGGAATTGGTTAAACAAATTGTTTCGAAGATCGGCCCGGATGGAAAAGAACAAATGGATGGAAACAGGTTCCTGGATTGGCCATCGAGTGAAGATGCAGCCGCAGTCCATGCGGGACTACAGGCCATGACCATATGGTCGCTATCGACGGCCGCCAAACTGAGTGAGATCATCGGTGATAAAGAAACGCTTCGGGTTGCCGATGAAGCTGTAAAACGTTTGAAAAAGTACACCCCGCCAATGGGCCAATCTAAGCAAGCCGCGGCGCTCATGGCCATTACGGGTATGGTAGCTCCCGAAAAGGCGAATAAAGACGTATTGGCCGTTGGTGGTGCGAAGAACTTCTCTACATTCTATGGGTATTATATGCTCCAGGCGATGGCCAAAGCGGATAACTACGAAGGAGCATTGGACGTAATCCGCAATTATTGGGGCGCCATGTTGGATTTGGGAGCAACTACGTTCTGGGAGGATTTCAATATGGACTGGCTGCCCAACGCCAGCCGGATAGATGAACTCGTGCCAGCTGGCAAAAAAGATATCCATGGCGATTATGGTGCTTATTGCTACGTTGGACTTCGCCATAGCTTATGTCATGGATGGGCGTCAGGTCCCACTGCTTGGCTAACAGAGCACGTATTAGGCATTAAAGTCGTGGCACCGGGAAGCAAGACAGTACTTGTCGACCCGCATTTAGGTGATCTGGAGTATGCCGAAGGAACTTATCCTACCCCTTATGGAACCATACATGTAAGTCACAGAAAGGGCGCAAACGGCCAGGTAATATCGGAGATCGCGGCCCCTGAAGAGGTCACTATCATACGGAAAAAATGAATGAAGCCAAGATATGCAAAGGATCGCATTTAAAATGAAGCTTATGGCGGGTTGTGAAGTGGAATACAAAAAGCGCCACAATGCAATCTGGCCGGAATTGGCGGCGCTATTGAAAGAAAATGGTGTCTGCGACTATTCCATTTTTTTAGATGAAGATACCAATACGCTATTCGCGGTGCAAGGACAGGTGGGTGACCAATCTTCACAAGATTTGGGCAGTCACCCCATTGTGCAACGATGGTGGGCATATATGGCTGATATCATGGAAACCAACGCAGACAATTCGCCGGTCAGTGTTCCGCTTACCGAAGTGTTTTATATGCCGTGATCCGATAAAGTTGCTATATATCCACTAATCATAAGCTGTTGTATAGGTCTTAGTACCGCTACTTCAAGCCCAAGTATACGTTTTGGCCGGAAACGTCTGACACAGAGCAAAAACCTGGTCGCGCCATCAGGCCTAGGGGGGCGGTGACCATTGCGATGTACGAAAAAGAACAAGCGAAGGAACTGTGTGGTTTAATAGGTAACCTCCTGTACGTTCAATGACGATTTACTGAGAAATTTTGTATAATCGATGAAACTGTTCTTCATCTGCCACAGATTCACGATAAGGTCGCCCAACGGCACAACGAGCCGAAGCTCGGGATTCTGTCGGGCGGTGGGTGAAACCACAACTAGCTCTTCAATGATTTTCGTGAACCCTTCCACCAGTTGCTCGTTCCTTAACGCTTCTCGAGGGGATACCGCCACCAGAAATACTTCCAATTGCTTGTCCAACGTCGATTGTTTGGTGAGCTCCGCGTTCGTATAGGGGAAGCCGTCCACGCCGAAGCAGCAGATTGATGTGGGCGCATAAGCCACCGGATTTGGGTTGTCGTCCGCATAGCATATCAACGACTCATTTTGCGCAATCAATGTGTAGGTGACGTTGCTTTTGCTATTCCTAATTTTGATCCGTGCAAAGCTGAAACCACCCGTTTCATTGACGGCAAACGATTCAACCTTGCCTTTACCGATAACATAGCCTGTCAATGTGTTTACATTTGGCAAAGCCGAATCGAGCATCGTTTGGTCCTCGTTGCGCAGGGCGTCAAAGAGACGTCCGCACGACATAGCCGTCGTTACCGCCCCGGCAACGCATTTGCCGGCTAGGTTCTCCAGTGTATCAGGCCACATGGCCAAACTGGCCGAGTTGTTGAACCGCTTTAACTGGGTAAGATCACGGATGAGTGGCTCATGTGTAGCGTTGCTTTCAGAATCGACCACAAGTCGGTCGCCTTCACCGTTTGCCATAGCAATGGGCAGATCCTTGTAGGTTTGGTCGAGGGAAAATGTGCAAAGCGGCAGGGTGGGGATGGCCCGACCGGCTCCGTCGCCATCTACCACAGCCAGACCGTGGTGTGCAGCGACCACAAAAGGAGCCAGCATGTTCTCGGCGCCGGTCTCGGCCGGAAACACGGCACTGATGGTCTCGGTCTCGGCCACCCGGGTCAATAGCGTGTCATATGCAAACAATAAAGCTTCATCTTGCTTCGGATCCAATGCGCTGTTGGCACCGATATCGGCCATAGCACACCCGTGGAGCTGTTTTTGTTCGTCAGAAAGGGGTAAGGTCCACAACGGTATATCCTTGCCGGTCGATGCAATGCGTTGAATAAAGAACTGACCGGCCTCTACAGACCCGCCGCCGCCGCTTCCCAAAAACGCGGCACCCCATAAAATGTGTTCTAGGGCACGCTCATCGATGTAAAGTGTATCCATGGTATTTAATTCAGGTTAATGCTTGTTTTTATTTTAATAAAACGATAATTTCATCCCAAAATTATGAATAAACGAACGCAATAACAAGACCGCAACAATGAGTGAAGCCATTTTTGACACAAAAGCCGGTATGTTCGCACCGATTGATTGGTTTACTCCCCGATGGACCAGCGCATTTGAAGAAATCAGCCCATATCTAAAAACAGGAGACATTATACTTGTCCATGGAAGGTATCCCGGTAGTTTCTATGTGGAGAAGCTTCAAGGCTGCAAATGGGGGCATGTTTGCATGGTGGTACGGCGCGAGGATATCGATCCAGACAGTCGCCATGGGTTGCCAGAATTATTGATTTGGGAGTCCAATACTTACATGGAAGGGTCCGCGCCTAATCTGTGGCCGCATAGTACCCACGGGAATGTGGTAAAAGAAGGACCCATGTTGGTGTCTTTGGAAGAACGTCTTCGCAAAAACCAAGCGGGTGATCGGGATATCCAGTTTGCTTTAAAAACGCTGAACTGTCCACATAAAATTGATTTCGGAAAGCTCCCGGCCTTATTCGACCTGCATATCGCGAAAAAATTCCCGGCAAGCGATTGGGATGTTTTTGTTTCGGTTTATTTGGGGCGCAATAGAAATAGGGTAAGTGCACATCCGGAGAAGATCGTAAAGCAGCATGCCGATGGCGAGAAATCAAATTTTATGTTAAGTATCGATGACGAGGTCGCAAACTTGGCTGGGCCAAGCCATGAAAAAGAGGTAGATAGGCATGTGATGTACTGTTCTGAACTTATAGCCGAAACTTATAAGCAACTCGGCTTACTGACCAAACGGTACGTGAGTAATGCTTATACACCATTGGATTTCAGTGACAAATCGGAAATACGTCTCTTGGCAAATGCCGCATGGTCAAATGAAGTCTATTTCACCATGTGATACAGCCTAGTGTCCAGTAACCTATCCTCCGCGTGAAATCTACCGTTTTCCTTTGCTTGGTTCAGTTCATCTGTTCGTTAGCTTTAGCCGTATCAGGCCACGGACCGAAGGTAAGGGAAGGTGTATTGGACCTGCGCCAATCCGATATGGAGAACGTGAGTGTGGACCTAGCTGGGGAATGGCGGTTTTCTTATGACCCTTTACGACCTCCGGATTCGGCACATCGCGCACAGACGTTTCTGAAAATGCCGGGGACTTGGCCTGTGCCTACTGGATATGGAACGTATTCGATGGATATTCTGTTGCCAGAAGGACAGAAAAGTTGGGCTCTGGCACTACCCGTCATCCCGTCTGCCTACCGGCTTTATGCAAACGGTGAATTGTTATCTACCATGGGGCAGATGGGTGGATCCACTGCTGTGATACCGCAAATGCGGTCGGCCATTGTGGAGCTGCTCATTCCCAGCGACCGTCTACGGCTGGATTTGCAGGTTGCTAATTTTCACTTCTATGCGGGGGGCATATCAACTCCGCTGCGTATGGGATATCCCGAAACCATACGGCATATTAATAATCGAGGTATATTCATGCAGGCGCTACTTATCGGTGCGTTATTCTTTATCAGTATATACCATGCTTTCATTTTTTTGTCTATCAGGAAAGATAGGGGAGTGCTTTTCTTTTCGATTGCCTGCTTTTTGATGGCAGTTCGGGGGCTTTTTGCCGGCGATGCGCTTTTTTTTGAGCTGTTTCCACAGGCTTCATTCACCTTCTCGTTGAAATTGCTCTACGTGATTTTTCCGGCGGCACTGGTCAGCTTCATGTATTATTTCCGGACCATACTCCCCGCACCTGTTTTTTCGATTTTCCTGCAGCGTACCATCGAAATTGGCGGCGTCGGTTATGTGATGATGGTACTCCTTACGCCCAATACGTTCCATGGGCGGTTTCTATTCTTATTCGCCTTGTTTTTTGTATGGTTTGTCGTTTATCTCCTTTACCGATTTTTCAAGACGCCGCTTCCCGCCTATGAGAATATGCTCGTGGTGGGCGGGCTCTTGTTGCTCATCGTCAGTGTAGCCAATGACCTCCTCAACGATATCGGAGTGTTCCATAGTTGGTATCTCCTCCCTACAGGATTCTTCTGCTTTGTGTTATGCCAGTCATTGCTGTTGGCCAACCGGTATTCAACTGCATTGAAAGAAGCGGGAAAACTGGAACTGGAGGTTGCGAAAAATAGATTTATCGCTAACATAACCCATGAGTTAAAGACTCCGCTTACCTTGGTGATCGGCTATGCGGAGCAGCTAAAAAAGGGTGGGGGGCTCAGCGCCTACCTGTTGAGACCTTTAAACAGCATTCACCACCAGTCAATCAAGTTGCTCAACCTGATCAATCAGTTGCTCGATCTCGGGCGCATAGAGGCGAATGCGATGCCCGTTCAGGTTTTCCGGACGGATGTAGCCCTACTTACCGAATCGATTGTTTCGTCGTTTGAGCCACATTGCAACGACAAAAAATTGCTTCTTACAGTGAATTGCATCGATTTTTCAGGTAATATTGCTATAGATGCTGATAAATATGAACGCGTGGTGACGAACTTGCTATCCAATGCGGTCAAGTTTACCGATGTGGGAGGAGAGGTATCCGTTGTTGCAAAAGCGTGTCCTTCTTTTGTTGAGTTATCAGTTGCCGATACCGGTATCGGAATCGAAGCAAACCGGCGTCAGCATATTTTTAATCGCTTTTATCAGGTGTCCGATCAGTCCAATGGGGGGAGTGGGATTGGGCTTTTTCTTGTCAAAGAAATATTGGAGCTGCTTGGTGGGGATATACGTGTAGATAGCCGGCCGGGCAAAGGTACCAACTTCGTTGTCCATTTCCCGATAGCAGAACAACCCGATGCTCCCTTGTTTGATGTCACAACCTTTCATGTGCAGCATACGGATGTGCTGCTGCCGATTGTAAGCCCGGGTCATACCGAAAAGCGCGACGCGACGGTGCTGGTTGTGGAAGACCATGAAGAATTACGCGCCTTCATTGCTGCGAATCTGAACCCTGCCTATCATGTTTTGCAGGCCGCAGATGCCGAGCAGGGTTGGGCTATCTGCCAATCAGAACTTCCCGATCTGGTCATCAGCGATATAATGCTTCCAGGTGTAGACGGGTATGAATTATGCAGGCTGATTAAGCAAACTTCCTTCTGTCACCACATCGCCGTGATGCTGCTTACGGCAAAGAGCCGTTCCGAGCACCGGATCAAAGGACTGAGTTTCGAAGCGAACGACTACCTGACGAAGCCATTCCATGTAGAAGAGCTATTGCTGCGTATCCGTAATCTGTTGAACCACCAACTACGGCTACGTGATTATTACCATCGACACCTCACCACATCGTCGGCGATGGACGACACCACTGCGCCGACAGATCCATTTATGGCGAGTGCGTATGTAAAAATCGAAGAGGAGTTGGACAATTATCGCTTCAGCGTAGAAGACTTGGCCAGTCACCTGGCTGTAAGCAGCCGTACACTCAACCGTACCATGCAAAAACTCACTGGCTTTACAACCATCGACGTAATCCGGAAATATCGTCTTAAACGGAGTATCGGATTTCTAAAATCCGGCCATACGGTTTCCGAAACGGCCTACCGTGTCGGTTTCGACAGCCCGTCTTATTTCAGCAAATGTTTCAAGGAAGCGTTCTCCTGCAGTCCTTCCACCTATAGCAGAGCCAAGCACTAACGGGTTGTCCGATTAGTATTCATCATTGTCCGATAATTTATAGTCCTTTCTTATTGTAGTCTAGATATTTGTCTCCGTGAGATGGATGCTTTGTTTTAAGACTCCGCTATACGAATAAGATAAGGTATGAAAAAAAAAGACAATGAAATTCAATCAATTTAACAACAACAAACAATTAATCATGAAAAAGTCACTATGTATGTTAACGCTGCTGGTTGCAGCCACTCTAATCGCTTCAGCGCAGGACAGACCTATCAAATTCGGATTGAAAGCCGGATTGAACTTACCAACTATTTCTGCGAAAGGAGATGATGTTGATGGTGAATTTGCCGATTACCTGAAGACGCTGACAGCGTTCCACATTGGTGGTTATATCGATTATGCAATCAGTGACCAGGTGAGTATCCAGCCTGGTGTTACGCTGTCTGGTAAAGGATACCAGCTCAAAGGAGAGGAGGAGGGCGATTCGTTTGCCGACAAAACCCAACTGATGTATCTCGAGATCCCGGTCAACGCGGTAGCTAGTTTCAATGCCGGTGTCGGAACCGTTTTTGTAGGTGCCGGCCCGTATTACGCTTTTGCGCTGAGCGGTAAAAACAAATGGGAGTATGACTTTGAGGGAGAAATAGAAACTGGAGAGGAGGATGTCGAGTTCGGTAGCGGAGAGTATGAAACGAATCGTGGTGATTTCGGTATGAACCTGTTGGGTGGCTATCGGTTCGCCAACGGGTTTAACCTGTATCTAGGCTACGGATTTGGCTTTGGCAACTTGGTCAATACGACGGGGATAACGATATCGAATCGCGTGTTTTCCGTCGGCGCCGGGTTTTCATTCTAGTGCCAGCTCAGCGAAACACCAAATGGAAAGATGGTTAAACCATAAAAGCATAATCACTACAGATTAACTATTTAAACAGAAAAAGGAATGAAAAAGTATGCATTGTTTTTGACCATTACGTTGTCGGCTACACTGATGGCCCATGGTCAAATCACAAAGGAAGAGAAAGGTAGCAGGGGTTATCTTAGGCTTGGATTGAGCAACTTCGGACAGGAACTGAAAGACGATTTGTCGAATTTTTCGGTCAATGAAGGGGGTAGTATAAACACGGAAGCATCGTTACTGTCAAATGCGCTTGAAGGCCGCTATGGCGCAGAAAGGGGATATGTGTTCGAGTTTGGTCGGAACTATTATTTTCACCGCAACAGCCTGCTGCCTATTTTGGATGCGCGCCTTGGGCTGGATTGGACGCAACTGTCGTTGACCTACAACAAACTTAATTTTGATGAAATGGCGTCTGTGGATGAAGCCGCTGGTTATGAGGTTGATGCCACTTCTTTCTTTGCAGTCTCTGCCTCATCGAAGCTGGGCCCTGTGTTCTCCATTAGCCCGCTTCCCAAATTGGTGATTGATGCCCGGCTTCAACTAGCTGCTACCTATCATTTTAGTTCGGTAGATTACTATGCTTACGACGAAGCCAGGGATGACGAGAAGTACTTTTCATTTTTTCCGGAAGATGAAGGAGAGGAAGAAGGTTTTTCAGCAATGACCAAAGCGGGTAACTTCGGGTTTAAAACGAACTACGGCGCCACCCTACGGTATGGCGGGTTGGGAGTGGCGTTGGACTATTTTCCGGGTAAGATTAAATCGAGTTACCAATCTAATGAGGGCCATGGCGAGGCGAAGTTCAAGAACAATATGTTCCAGATCAAATTGAGTTTAACGTTGTAGCGAATTATTATTAACTAGAAAAAGATAGACTATTTAATCTCATGAAACACGTACAATTTATCGCATGGATGTCACTCGTGGTATTAGCGAGTGCATGCAAAAAAGAACCCAAAGAGCCTGAGTACAAGAAGGCATTACAGGTCAATTTTTACGAATCTGCTACGGTGCCGGATGCTACGGACGTGCCTCAAATCACGATCAAGGATGAAACGTTCCAGATAACCGCAATTGGCGACAATGTAAACGGTATTCCACAGCGTATTAGCAAGGTCTATTTGTCGGATACGGAAACCGACAGCGAATGGGTTGCCCTACTCGACGCGAGTGGGCAACCAACGTTCGTTTACCAAATAAATAGTGCCACAGGAGAACAGGAGCAGGATCTCTACTGGTATCACCGGGAAAGCGAATCCGTAGCTTATCTGCGCTATTATGCTTACGATTGGACCAATCGCCTTGGCACATTGCGCTACGAGCAGAAAATCACGGACGGCAACCGCGAAACGACCTTCGATGGTACGACGACACAGGCTTCATTACCAGACCGCATCGCATCATTCGATCCTGTGGGGCGGGTTGGTGCAGGCAAAACGTTGGGCAATCGCTCGTTCCAAACACCTGTATTTTCAATTGGGCACAGGACGTTTGTGGCAGCGGATGGAGGAGAATCCTCAGATGATGATTTTGATCGCGGGGTTTACGATCTGATGGAATCGCTACGTTCGTTGAAAGACGAATTGTTCGACGGTATCTGTGACGTAAACAAGGCATCCGGAGGCCGGGGAGTAGGCTGTCGGATTCTCGACGTCCTTAAGGAAGTGACCGATAGGGAGATTTTCGATGATATCGATCGGGGCCGGCGTGAACAAGAACAGCGTGACGATCGGACGGATGCCAACACCTATCGGAGCAATCTATTTGATCTGGATCTCGGGATTTTCGATCTCAGTGAAGTGGGGAGCGACCTGCAACGTCATTTCAACAATATCAGGGACAATGTCCGGGGGGTGGATTTCTCAGAATTGATAGACAGGTTGTTCGAAACCATTGATGTAATGCCGGAGGATTTGGATGATTTAACCGATTCCCGTGGCGTCATCCACATCGGATTGTCATGGAATAGTGACTCGGACATCGACCTGCATGTGGTTGATCCCTTTGGCGAGCGTATTTATTTCGGACACACAACCTCACAATCGGGAGGATACCTAGATAGGGATGATGTAGACGGGTACGGACCCGAGAATATCTATTGGGGAAGTAATGCGCCGGACGGCAAATACACCGTATATGTGCATTATTATGACCACAACTCTACGCCTGTGCCTGCCTCGCAGTACCGTGTAAGAATAGTGAACGGTTTAGGTGCAGAACGTGCCACAGATGGTGTGCTGACTGCGGTTGACGAGACAGATCAGGTAATCACATTTACTAGGCAGGGTGGTCACATTATCTTCGATTAGTAAGTGGTAAAAGATTCGCTAATCAAGATTAAATGGATATATGGTAACCGGGGAACGACAATCCATTGTTTCCCGGTCTCCTGTGCTGAATGCGGGTTGTTTGCGTTAATCCCACTCCGGTCTCGTGAGCTACTGTTATCAAAAAGTGCTGTGTGCAAAAAAAAAATGCTATTTTTAGCGCTGGGTATGCAAGAATTGCATAGCCTTGGTTTTGAATTAGCGTTAAGTCACGATGAAGCCCGTTTCTGTGTTTGAACATATCTATATCAACGAGTATTCTGCCACGCCCAAGTATCAGCAGTTGGCCAATGCAGTCATCAATGCGATCGAAAATGGGAAGATAAAGAAGGGCGATATGCTTCCTTCGATTAACGAGTTGAGTTATGTGTTAGAAATATCGCGTGATACTGCCGAGAAAGGCTATAAGCACCTCAAGCAATTGGGGGTGTTGGGATCTGTCCCCGGTAAGGGCTATTATATCGCCGATTCTAATTTCAAGCGCAAACTGCAAATCGTCTTATTTTTCAATAAGCTGAGTGCACACAAAAAAATAGTGTATGACGCTTTTGTAAATGCTATCGGCAGCGATGCTTCTGTAGATTTCTATGTGTATAATAACGACTTACTGCTTTTCCGTAAATTGTTAGAAAACCTCAAGCAAACCTACACGCATTATGTAATTATTCCGCACTTCATTGACGGCCGAGATAAGGCAGGCGAAATCATCGACAATATTCCCAAGGATAAATTGTTGCTCTTGGATAAATTGGTGCCGGGGGTCGGAGGGGAATATTCGGCGGTGTATGAGAATTTTGAAAAAGACATCTATGAAGCATTGGAGCAGGCTAAAGAACGGTTGGGTAAATACCACACGCTGAAGTTAATTTTTCCCGATAAAAGTTATTTCCCCAAAGGCATCATCAAGGGATTCTATCGGTTCTGCCAACAGTACGCTTTTAACCACTTATTGGTGAGTGATATTTCGGAAGAACCGATATCGAAGGGTGAGGTTTATATCAACCTGATGGAAGACGATCTGGTGAAGTTGCTTGATCGTGTGATTTCACTCAAATTGAAAATCGGAAAAGATGTAGGAATCATTTCATATAATGAGACCCCGCTTAAAAAATTTATCCTTGATGGAATAACCACCATTTCCACAGATTTTAAGCAGATGGGGGAGACGGCTGCTCGCCTTATCTTGGAGAACTCAAAGCAACACGAAGAGGTGCCGTTTTACCTGACATTGCGGCCTTCTATTTAGATTTAACTACCCATTACCGCTTGGTCTTGGTCGTCAATGGGAATTGATCGATTACGCCAGCGACAATTTCCGGTAATTTATTGATTGCATCTTCCGGATTACGTACCTGTCCGCTGCCACGGGCTTGCCAAATGACGGTATTGGATTGCCTGTCTCTGGCTTCGATGATGATATGACCGGCGCGGTAACGCTCTTCGCCTACGGGCCGGTTCCAGCCGTAACCATAATGTCCCCAACGCGGTCCCCACATCCACGGATTATACCCCCACATACCCCATGGGCCATATGGATAGCCACCGTACAGTGGCCGGCTTTTGTTGTTGACGATTGCAATGTACCGAAACAACAAATCGGGGTTGTCCTTGCTGTATGTTAATCCGCGGGCTTCCAATTCCCGATTAGCAGTTTCCAAGATATTGGCGTTGGCAATGTCGTTGTCAAAATACGATTTGGACATCGAATCTATAGGAGGCAGCCAACCATAGGTGCGGTACTGCGAAAAATCGGTGCTTTGTATTTTGGTGGTGTGGTATTGATACGCCGAACAAGATGCCAATACCATCAAGGGAAGTAAATATAGAACGAATCTTTTCATGGCTATGGACTCCTAAAAAACCTATTTATATAACGTTAGACGGCGCGCGGCCCAGATGGTTTAATCAATCGGCTTCATAATGTTGTGCACCATGGCCCACATAACTTACCGTGTACGCCCGTAATCGGGTGGGTCGTACTTTTGATCTGCTCATAGTTCACAATGGATAGGTAGCTACCAACGGCATTGCACGTCCCGAGCCGAATGCTTTACTGCTGACACGCAATGCTGGCGGGGCTTGAAAGCGCTTGAATTCAGCCCGGTCTACCAAATGGATAACGCGGTGAACCAATGCTTCTTCAAATCCCAGTGCTATGATTTGCGTTGCACTCTTTTCGTTTTCAATATATTGGAAAAGTACGGCATCCAACAGCTCATAGTCGGGTAGGGAATCGCTGTCTTTTTGGTCAGGCCGCAATTCGGCGGATGGCGGCTTTACGATGGTATGCTGGGGGATAATTTCCTGATGGCGGTTGAGGTAGTTCGCTAAATGGTAGACCTGTGTTTTGTAAACGTCGCCAATGATGCTCAATGCGCCAGCCATATCGCCATATAATGTGCCGTAGCCGACGGCGGCTTCACTTTTATTGGAAGTGTTAAGCAGGATGTAGCCCAATTTATTGGAAAAGGCCATTAGCAATGTGCCCCGGATACGAGCTTGGATGTTTTCTTCGGTGACATCCGGCGCCAGTCCGTCGAACGCCGTGCCCAGGCCTTGTTCGAATGCTTGAGCCATGTGTTGTATGGGGATGATCTCATGATGGCAACCCGTATTGTGGACTAGTTTTAATGCGTCGGTGATGGAATGGTCGCTTGAGTATACGGAAGGCATCAGTACCGACATGACATTTTCGGGTCCCAGTGCTTCACACGCAAGTGCCGCCACTACGGCTGAATCGATGCCCCCCGATAAGCCAACCACGGCCTTGGTGAAGCCTGATTTTTTGAAATAATCGCGGATGCCGAGTAACAACGCCTGATGAATTAATGGTGTATCCAGTGGATGGTGTACGGCATCCGCCTGCTGCAACGGCGTGACGCCATTGTCATCCATTTCGTAATAGTTTATCGCTTCGGCAAAGGATGTCATCATATCGATCAGCTTGCCCGTGGGCGAAATAACGATTGAGCGGCCATCGAAAATGAGGTCGGTATGGGCACCCACTTGGTTTAAATACAATAGCGGCGTCCGGTTGGTCTTGGCATGGGTACGCAATACGTCCAGTCGCGCGTTGAGGTGATTGTATGAAAACGGAGATGCCGCAATATTGATAATGATGTCGGGATGTTCATCCGCCAGCGCATCCATGGGGCTTTTGCGGTATAGTGGTGGTGACGCGATATTCCAAAGATCTTCGCAAATGGTAAGTGCGATTTTTTTATGTTGGTAATTGATGCAGTGGAATACGTCTGCCGGCTGGAAATAGCGATATTCGTCAAATACATCGTAGTCGGGAAGCAAGCCCTTGTGTACGGTTTGCTTTACACGACCTGCTTCGATGAACAGCGCGGCATTATGGAGGGGCTTACCTTTTCCGGTTGTATTACGAACGGGTGCCCCAATTATGCAAGCTATCCCCACACAATGGGCAGCTATTTCGGAGATAGCAGCTTCGCAGCGATCTAGAAAAGCCGGCGAGCGTAACAAGTCTTTGGCGGGATAGCCTCCGACGGCGAGTTCGGCGAAAACGATGAGATCGGTGCCCTTGGCTTTTGCGGCATGGAGGGCTTCAATAACGGCTGCGGTATTTCTTTCGAAATTGCCGATATGGTAATTGAGCTGGGCTAACGCGATGATCATTGTTGCTTGTTGTCAGTAAAAGGTCAGAAAAAGATGCCAAAATTGAAGGCCACGTACGAATTTCGGGGCTCACCATCTTTAATGGCCCGTGTAAAACCATTGTTGAAGCTCAATCCCGTTGCCATCACCATGTTGTGGTCGAGCTGCCATTCCACTCCACCGCCAATTTGCAACGCCAGTCTGAAGAAGTCCGCATCGTCTCCCATCGAGCTCCGGGTGGAGTTGCCAAGCTCTTTTTCCTTGGCGTTAAGTTTCACGCCGCCGGTGAAGCCGAACTGCCCGTAGTAGCTGCGAAAATAGCGCATGGTACTTTTCAGTTTAACGGTTATCGGGATTTCGGCGTATTGCAAGCGGAAGCTTTGGGTGAGGTCGGCCCCGGGAGTCGTATTTATCGTGGGGTCTGCATATTCCACGTCACTATTCAGGGTGTTGATGAGTAATCCGGTAGCAAAATAATAGTTTTCCGTAAATGCGAAGTCGGCCAATAAGCCATATGCAAAACCAAATTTCGGTGTGTTCTGGTAACCCTCAGCATCGCCATGCCGCATCCATGCCATATTCGGTGCAAAGGTGATACCCAACGAAACAGGCTTGTATTGATAGGTGGAACTGTAGTAGTCTTGAGCAATGACTTGCCGACTGCCGAAATTAATGAATAAAAAAGCCAATAAAAGGAATCGTATTGTTTTCTTTTGCATATCACTGGTATAATCCGTGTAAATCCATTTCACAAATCCTTAACTTCGCTGCAGCTAATGAACAAAAATAATGCTCAAAACCCGCGCACGGCAAATTTATTGCTTTTTTTTAATTATCAGCCTGTTTTCATGCGGTCGGACCGAACGGGTGGACGTGAGCCACGTCGATGTAGATATTACCATCGAACGTTTCGACCAGGCATTGGATAGCATTACGCCGACCAACATCGTCGCCAAGAATCGGGAATGGCTTCAGCACTATGGTTTTTTCTATGCCGATTACATGCAGTATATGCTGGAAGCCGGCAACCCGCTGGACAGTGCCCACATCGCATCCGTGCTGAAAAAGGTTATTGCAACGGATGATTTTAAGGCATTGAAAGCAAGTGTTTACGAAACTTTTCCGGATATGGGGGCACAAGAGGCGGGGCTGACCGATGCGTTCAAACATTTGAAATATTATTTCCCGGCGATTGACATCCCGAGGATTATTGCTTTTTTTTCTGGCTTCGCCGTGCAGACACCTATCGGAGAAGGATACGTGGGTATTGGACTCGACATGTTTCTTGGGGCGGAATCCAAGTTTTATCCCGCGTTGCGCAGCAGTATCCCGCAATATCTTTCCCTGCGTTTCACTCCAGAAAATATGGTGCCGCGGGTGGTCGAGAGCTATGTGCGTGGGACATTGTATCCGCAAGATGCTTTGGATGTGAGTTTGCTACAACACATGGTATACCAGGGAAAAGTAATGTACGTGATGGAACAGGTGTTACCCAGCGTGGCGGACAGCCTGATCATCGGCTATACTGCTGACCAGTGGCAGTGGGCTAACCATTTCGAACGAGACATATGGGCTTGGTTTTTACAGGAGAATTTACTCTATGAATCCGATTACAACCGTATACAGAAATACTTGGGCGAGGCGCCATTTACCCCTGAATTGGGCGAGCAGAACGAATCAGCACCGAAACTCGGCGTGTTTATCGGCTGGAAAATGGTGAGCGGATATATGGAGCGAAATCCCGACGTCAGCCTTGCGGAGTTATTGGGCATGAAAGACGCCCAAAAGATATTGGAGGAATCGCGCTATCGGGGAAGGGGGTGAAGCAATACCCTACTCGTTCTTGACTTCCACTTCGAAGTCGAGCGAAAGAAACGGTGCGGTTCTGGAGTTTCCCGCTTTTCCGTAAGCGTGGTCACTCGGTGTGAAAAAGCGTATCTTGCCTCCTTTATTGACCAAAGGCACAATCTCAGACCACGCGGATATGAGGTCGCCGGCTAAATCGAATTCGCTATCCGTATTGGAGTCAATTACTTTCCCTTCGGGGTTTTTCAATGTGTAATCCACGGTAACCGTAGAGTCAGCCGTAATGGGGTCTCCGCTGCCTTGTTCGATGATTTGATAATAGATGCGGTCCTCGCGTTTGGTGAAATCGGCTATGTTCAGCGATGCATTTGCTATCATCTGTTGGATTACCTGATCCTCGTAATCGGCAAAGTTATCGTGTACTGCAACAACGTAATCTAGCGATGCATTGGGGGGGATGCCTAGGTTTGGTCGACCGTTTCTACCATACATCAGCCGCGAAGGGACGATGATACGGATTTTTCCATTCGTGTTTTTCAGTACCTCGCGGATGACCTCTTTAAAGTCGCCCGGACGCTCAACGGTGGGCGTGCCGGCATAGGCTGATCCGAATGGGAAATAGCCGAAATAATCTGCATAGCGATTGTTGGTACTTAACGTATCTGTAGCGTTATACTTGCCGTCTAGGCTTTTCACGGTGTAAACGACCGGGTACGTTTTGGTATAATCTATCGGATTGCCCGTTCCTTCTTCCAGTACCTGGTAGAATAAATCGGTCTCCTTGTATTGATGTACCGTAAGGTTATTTTTATCGATGTAAGCTCGGATGTTCGCGTTATCCAGTTCTTCAAACGATTGGTATTCTTTTTTTGAGCAACCCATCAATGACGCGATGGCCATGATACCGATAGCCGCAATACAAGGAGTCGATTTGATCATTTTTGTCTGTACAGTTTTTTAATTAGTTTGCCCGGTTAATTAGCGTCTTGAATGTCCACTACCTGTATTTCAAAATAAAGTGGCGAATTCGGCGGAACAGTACCTTTACCCCGCTGGGCATAAGCCATGTGTGAGGGGGTAACGAATCGGATAGTTGCTCCTTTCTGTAAACCTTCGGTCGTAATACCGCCGAATTTGTGGGGTTCAGTCAACAATTCACCGTTTCCATCATATCTGACTTCCGTAGGAAAAAAGACCGCTTGCCATGCGAGAATGGTGTTTCCTAAATTCAATTCTGCACCTGACGCAGAATCGTCACTACCAAATTCGGTACCGTCAAGCAACTCGCCGACATAATTCACGTAGACGTTCGGGTAAATTGTTTTATAATTAAAGGATCCGGCAGTTCCAGCCGAAACGATTTCATACCAGATACCCGTTGCCTCATGAAAACGAGCGTTTGGCATGTGCTCGTTTACGTACTCTGCAATTAGTGGTTTCTCTATTTCATATTGTGCAGCTGGATCATATGAATCACCCTTGATGCACGACGACAATCCCATGGCGATCAAAGCGCCCAACACCAGTACATTTATTTTCTTCATCATTTTGTTGTTTCAACCTTGCCGGTTGCAAAGTTATTTAAATAATCCGATTAATTGATCTGTTAACACTATTTAACAAACATGAGCAGGCCCATTAATGTTTCCTGCCGAGGTACAGACGTACCGGTTTTCGGTTTTGCTACAAGAGGTGGTTAAAAAAGTGTAAGCTAGTCGCGGGTGGCTCCGAAAACCTGGACCCAATAGTTGCCGTGTTGGGCGATGGCCATTTCGCGGTAAGAGTCACGCATTAAGTTGGCACAATGGCTCGGGCTATCCAGCCATTTCCTGATGGCGGCTTGCAGGTCGAAATCACCGAATGCAATGTTTTCCCCGTATGTGAGGATGGAGCGGCTATCATCGATATACCCCGATTGCACAAGGCGGTTGTAAACATTTTCACCAGACGGGCTAATGTGGCTGAAATAATTGTTTTTGTGCATGTCTTTGGCGTGTGCCAATGCTGCTTCGTAGAGCTCACTATTCCAAGCAACCTTCGTGGTGGCCGGCATGGACACATCCCCGCATTTGCAGCCCTTTTGACGCCAGAGATTCACGTGGGTCAATGCGGTGACTGCGCTTGAATCTAACCCTATGACATCGTCTTGCTGCGGGGCTTGGTCATCGGCCGACGGGCCCATCGGTTCCCGTATCGTTGCTGGCTCCATCGATTCACTGCCGTTCGGCTCGCAAGCAGACAGCGCGGCGAATACGCAGAAAGCGATGGAAGCAACGTACTTTAACATAGGTAGTTGTTAAATTTTTTACAATAGACGTAAAAAAATTTAGTTATTCCAAACTTTTTTGAATTTGCTTATTTCTGTTCAATCCGGTTGTGATTGTTGACGCACCGTCGCTAATAGCACGGACAGATCGCTTGCTCGGATTATTCCCGGGAACTTAAAGATAACCTCGAAATGCTCATTGAGCAGCACCCAAGTTGGGAAAGCCAGCCGATTGTTGACGCTCCCCAATGAAAAGGCCAGTTCATGGCTCCCCGTAGATGCTCCGGTTGAATGGAATCGATAGGTTGTGTCGTTGAACACCACCGCTTCGCTGTTTTCGGCATCAAACTCGGAGAAATACATATAGGCAGCGGCTTTCTGGAACTCCCGATTTTTCTTGAGCTGTGCTTGCTGCATCCGGCAATACGTACACCAGTCGGTGGTAATCAAGATAAGCGCGGGTTTAGGATGGATGCGCATGCTATCCGTCAATTCGCCGATGGGAATCGGTTTTAACTGTGCGGATGCCGTTAATGACACCAACACCACTGAAAGAATCGATATGAATCGGTAAATCAAATTAAACATGCGCTCCTCCTAAACTACACACTATTGGCAATTATCTTAATAAAAACTATACCGTATGCCCAGGAATCCCCTGGCACCTTGGTTGGGCCCATACACGTAAGACGGGTCAAAAGTCAACCCATAGGGGTTTTCTGGTGTGGTGATGGCTTGACCGTTACCGTCAAAGTCAACCAGCTTATCAAATGGGTCGTGCGGTCGGGCAATGATGAATGGGTTCCCTCGATTGGGCGTCCAGTTTAACAGGTTTTTAATGCCGCCGTATACTTCGATACCGCTGCGGAATGCTTTGGTCAGCTGGATGTTTTGGATGCTCCACCACGGCGATTTTTCCGACCGTGGGTCCGTATCGCTCAATAAGGGTAGCCGCATGGGGCCATAAACGTTGCCGGTATAGTCAACCGTTATTCCAAATCGCTTCAGCGTGTAGCTCGCATTCCAAACCCCAGTGAACCGTTCGGTGAACAGTTGCTGGATTTTTTGCCCGTCTTCTTCACTGTACACATCCATTGCTGTTACACCCGCCATCATCTTCAGGCCGTTCATCAGGGCGAGGTCTATGTTGAGTGAAATACCTTGTGAAATGGCATGGCCGTCGAGGTTCCCGTAAAGGATTTTTTGTACATCGGTATCGTAGTCGGCAATGATTTTATTATTGAAATACGTGTAAAACGCAGTTGCATCAAAGCCAATGATGCCACCATTACCTAAAGGCACTTTTTTCACGAAATTAAGGTTTCCGTTCCACGATGTCTCGGGTGCGAGCTCCGATTCGAAAACAACTTCCCGCGCTCCAGTGAGTGCTGAATGGTCTTCGGTGAATACATTGGCCACACGATACCCGTTACCAAAACTCAACCGAAGCACATTGTTTTTATCGAGTGAATTCCATTTGTAATTGATACGAGGTGTGAGAATGTTTCCATGGATGGAATTATAATCGTACCGTACGCCAAGCAATAGTTTGTTGCGATCATCGAACGTGATTTCGTCTTGTACAAACAGACCCGGCAGGCGCGTGTGCGTGGGCCTGTTGATGTCCACATTTAACGCATCTGCAGTGGCTGGCGTATTGTCATCGTAAAAGGTGTATCTATAAGTAAATCCGCTAAGCAGGTCGTGGTTACCCAACACTTTGTTCCATGTTAGCTGCCCAAAGCCGATATACTGGTCAGCCAGGAAGGGCATATCGCCGTATACACTGTTTTGGTCGTGCCCGTTGGCGCTGAATTGAAAAACGATACGCTCTTTTACCGGGAGTTGATAGGTGCCGAAAAACTCCCACCTACTCGTGTAAATACTTTCGCCATACACTTCATCGCTACCGCGGTATTTTGGAGCCCAGTTCATTTCCCCGCCCCAACGGTCTTCGTATACATAGCGTGCAGCAAAAGAAAGAATACGATTATCTTTCCTGTCCACATTCCATTTATTGAAAAGTGAAACGCGGTGTTGGAGCGTCACATCCGTGAAATTGTCATTGTTGTTATCCAACGGGTTTTGGTAATTGAAATAACTTACCCCGAGAAGTGACTGTGATTTTTTTCCCACACGTAGTTTTGCGGCTACGTCTGCACTTATTTCGCCCCAACCGGTGCCGAAGGCATCGACTGCCAAAATGGGCGTGTTTCTCGGGTTTTTGGTGATGACATTGATGAGTCCGCCCACTGCTTCGCTTCCGTAGAGTGTGGATGCGGGGCCTTTTACCACTTCCACCCGCTCGATTAGCGATTGGGGGATGCCGCTCAATCCATATACGGTGGATAAACCACTTACAATCGGCATACCATCAATCAAAACCATCGTATAGGGGCCTTCCAGACCGTTGATGTGAATGTCACCCGTGTTGCAGATGTTGCAATTGAGCTGCGGCCGAACGCCGTTGATGTTTTGTAAGGCGTCAAACACGGTCGGAGCCGGGTTCGACTTGAAAAACTTGGCTGTATAAACTTCTACCGGCACGGGGCTGTCCAGTTTTGACATTTCTTTCATCGTACCCGATACCACCACTTCGTCGAGTGATGTGCCAGCGTCCAAGAGGACGATATCCTGTGTTTTGGGTGTAGAACCGTCTGTTCGTATCGTTATTGTATAAGGTTGGTAACCGAGGTATTTAACTTCCAATTCCCAGCGACCGGCCGGAACATCCTTAAGTACGAAGTGGCCGGTGCTGTCGGCGGTTGTGCCGACATTGAGCGACGGGATGGCCACTGTGGCCCAGGGAATGGCTGTGGAGGACTGGTCGGTAATGGAACCGCTAATGGTGGAAATGGTTTGGGTATAGCCCCAAAAGGAGGAAAGTATCAAAATGAAACTCGCAATGAGATTTTTTTTGTTCATAATATTCAACTAGATGATACATAATAGTCGTGCTATAGCCGAAATCGATCAAATGCAATCGTTAGTCGGAGCAATTCGCAGACAATAAGATGTTGTGCCCTGAAATAGCAAGGATTAAAAAGAATCTAGTTGGTGCGTGGAGGTGCACGAGCCGATTGGTGGTTTACGACCACTATCGGTGCATGAGGGGTGCGGTAGCTGGTATACGCCGTGGTAAATGGTGTGATAACAGGTTCGTCGTATGTCGTAAAGTCAGATTGCAAGAAACGACCTTGGAAGAGCGCATCTAACAAATAGATTTCCGTCTCGGACTCGTGATGTGGAACGGCGTCGGGATCTGCTTTGAGGTTGTAGGGGTGCGTGTGGATGATAATTCGTCCGTCGCGTGTCTTATGCTTGTGCATAAACACCATACCGCTGGCCACGATAAGGCAGAATAATCCCACCTGGAACAGGGCAAGTCGACGACGTATGGAATTTTTACACCACACGGCAAACTAAACTATGTACTCCATCAATAACCATTCAGCAAAGATAAGATTTAAAAGTTAGATTAATCTAACAAATTGTTAATATAATATTAACTTTCTGCGAATGAGATTTATATTAGTCTATTAACCGGTTATTGTGGTCGGGAAAAATCAATAATGGTTCATATTTCTTGGCTTTTTCTTGCTCCATCAGTGCGTAGGAAATAATGATAACCACATCCCCAACCTGTACCAGCCGTGCAGCGGCACCATTGAGGCAAACTACGCCCGATCCGCGTTCGCCCTTGATAACGTATGTCTCAAAGCGCGCGCCATTGTTGTTGTTTACGATTTGCACTTTTTCGTTGGCGATGATGTTTGCCGCATCCATTAGATCCTCATCAATGGTAATGCTTCCCACATAATTGAGTTCGGCTTGCGTAACGCGTACACGATGGATTTTGGATTTCAGTACCTCAATAACCATGGGACAAAGATACGGAAATAAATAACGCTATAAAAACAGGTTGTCGATGAGCCGCACGCCATCTACCCAAATGGCAGCCAAAGCAATGAGCGGCCGTTCCCTTGATGTTTCGCTGGCTACGGTAAAATTATCGGCATGAAAGATGGCGAAGTATTCCACGCGGATGCCTGGGCTGTTTTCCAATACATTGATGGCATCTGTGCATAGGTTATCCAAACTCTTCCGGTGCAGGTCGGCCTTGGTCTGTTGCAGCGTCTTGTACAATTGCGATGCCTGTCTGCGCCCAGCGTCCGTTAGCCGTACGTTACGGGAACTCATGGCCAATCCATCCGGCTCCCTTACCGTGGGGCACAGCTCTAGGGCAAGTGGCAGCTTAAATTGGTTAACCATGTGCTCCACTACTTTATACTGTTGGAAATCCTTTTGTCCGAAACACGCGATATTGGGTTTTACGGCATCGAAGAGCTTTTTCAGCACTTGTGTAACCCCTTGGAAGTGTCCTGGGCGATGCAGCCCCTCCAATACCTGTTCTAAATGGCCAAGGTTGAGGTTCCATTGTTCATACTCCCCGTACATTTCGTCCACCGTAGGATGGAAAAGGATGTCGCAATGGGCCAGTTGAAGCAGTTCGATGTCGCGCTCGAAAGGGCGGGGATACTTTTCCAGGTCCTTCGGGTCATTAAATTGGGTAGGGTTCACGAAGATGCTGCATACGACAATATCGGCCAGTTGCTTGGCCTGGGCAACGAGTGCGAGGTGACCTTGGTGCAACGCGCCCATGGTGGGCACAAAGGCAATGCATTGCCCTTTTCTATGCAGTGGCTCCAGCAACTGCGATAACGAAAGTTTAGTGCTAATTAATTCCAACAAATGAACGCTTTTTTTGTTCGGCAAAAATGGCGATTTTTTGCCATATATACACGAGAGTCCCGCCAACTAATTGGTATATTGACAAAAAATGCTTATCTTTGCGAACCGATTTTACTGTGCTAATAAAATAAAAACAATAATTGGAGATGGCAAAAACGAAGATTCTGTTTGTTACCCACGAGATGTCGCCTTTCCTCGAATTAAGTAAAATTTCCGAAATTACCCGCCAACTGCCTCAGGCGATGCAGGAGCGGGGCTATGAAATCCGTATCTTGATGCCGCGATTCGGCAATATCAACGAGCGCCGTAACCGGTTGCATGAAGTCATCAGGTTGTCGGGAATGAACATTGTTGTGGATAACAACGACAATCCGCTGATTATCAAGGTTGCATCTATTCCGGCAGCACGTATGCAAGTTTACTTCTTGGATAATGAGGAATACTTCCAGCGCAAGCAAGTGTTCTGCGACGACTGCGGCAAGTTTTTTGAAGACAATAACGAGCGGACGGTATTTTTCTGTAAAGGCGCATTGGAAACTGTGAAAAAACTGGGTTGGGCTCCGGATGTGGTACATTGCCACGGTTGGATGAGTGCGCTCATACCGGCATATATAAAAACAGCCTATAAAGATGATCCTACCTTTAAGGACGCCAAGGTAGTCTATTCCCTATACAACGAAGAGATTGACTTTTCGCTCGGGGCTGATTTTTCAGAAATAGCCCGTACCGGCGATATGACTGCTGAAGATGTAGCACCCTATGGTAAAGGTGATTATGCAGGGCTATACCAAGGTGCATTGGCCTATTCCGATGGTGTGGTTTTGACAGGAGATGACGTAGATAAACAACTGTTAAATATTGTTAAAAAGAGCGATATCCCGGTATTCGAGTTAGAAGACCACGAAGAATTCGAAAATTATTGCAACCTTTACGAACAATTTTCAAGTGTAGAGCTTGAGACGGCAGTGGAAGCATAATTTTGAATTTAATTCTTTGCGAATGAGTTATCATACCAAAGACTTATTGACCATGTTGATAAGTCTTTTTGTTTTAGGAGGTTGTACCAATCCATCAGGCATCGGATTGGATGTCGATCCGGAAGATGAGTTGGTGGGTGTATTGACCGATACGCTCACCCTGCAGGCGGTGACGGTGCCAGACGGCAGTGCGCGGTCTTCGTCTTTTGCACAGACCACATTCGGTTGGCTTGATGATCCAGCTATTGGGAAAACCGTAGCGGACCTGGCATTGGCCATTGGAAGGCCTACAACCGTTCCTCGTATACGGCCCGATGCCGATATCGATTCCGCAATTCTCGTGCTGCCTTACGGTACGGAATATTTCGGAGATACGCTCCGCCCCAATTTTACCCTCCAAGTGCTACAGCTGGATGAAGCGTATACGGATGGCGAGTATGCGACGAAGGAGTGGGCGGTGAAAGAGGAGGTTATCGGCACAAAAACCATCGGCCGTTTCGCGTACAAACAGACAGATAGCGTCAGTATCATCAGACATATCGATGACAAGGACACGTTGGTGAAAGATATTCCCCAATTGCGAATCGCCCTGTCGCCCGAATTCTTTAAGGAGCTTCTCAGTGAGGAGGTCGATTCTGCTTTACTGTCTACCGAAGCAGGATTCAACAACCACGTAAAAGGGTTATACCTGCGTGTGGCGGAAAGCGAGATGACCGGGGTAGGTGGATTGGTAGCCTTTCAAGGCATTGCAGATATGACCGGTATCGAACTTACTTATCGGCAGCCGAATGGCAAGGAGGGTGAGGATGCAGGCATCGATACCGTACGTACCTTGTTGCCAACAACGGTACAAAATAACAGCGGGACTTTTCGGAGGCTGACTTCCAGTATCAGGCGGACATATACAGCCGAGGTACAAGCACAGTTGGATAACCCTGAAGAACATTATGACGTATTGTACTTACAAGCACCTGCGGGACTCCGGGCCCGTTTGCAAATACCTTATATCGATGCGCTGAAAGGGCGCAATATCGCCGTAAATAAAGCAGAGTTGGTTTTATATACATCATCTCCTGAAGTGGATGGATTTGATATGCATGCACCGCGCCTCACGTTGTATCGTGAAGACATCGCAGGACAGCGGCAGCCGGTCCCCGATGGCGATTCGCGTACCAGTGGTGGCGGTTATGGAGGTGACGGTCGTAGTCTATGGTATCGGTATGGTAACTGGCGAGCTTTTGGAGGTTATATGAAGGAGGGTGAAAGCCGTTACATTTTTCATTTGACTTCTTATATTCAAGACTTGCTACAAGGAAAGATAAATCGTAGCGAGTTTTTCATTGCACCGGCCGCGGTATCCGACAGCTCCATTCCCTATTTCCCTGTATTGAACACTGGCGGGCGGGCGATCATCAATAACGGCGACGGTACGGAATTGAAAATGAAGCTCAATATTTATTATACGCAGTCTGCTGACTGATTCCCTTAGTGGAAAGTCCATCATAAAAAAGCGCTCTTTCTTTTTGGAAGGGCGCTTTTTTATGTGCGCCTGGCACGGGCGATAACGCTACGGCGTAGGCTCCGAACACGCTTGGAAGCAGGAAGTGTCACTGCTGAGGGGACTATAGGTATTAAAGAAGAACCAAAAAAATAGGCCGTAAAAAGAGGCGACGTTAACGTTTAAAAAATACCTAAAATTTTCCGGTCTCCCTGTGCACGAGTACGGTTGGCCGGGAAGGAGGGCTTCGATTTAATGTTGATCTCTGGCGAACCGACAAGCGTCATCGCACAGCGGAAGCCCGTCATCGCGTCCGATTCGTCCTGTTGCATGAAGCGACGCGTTGCCGGGTTGAGCCAATAGGCACGATCGTTCCACGATCCGCCTTTGTAAACGCGCGACTTATCGTTCACCAGCGTGGTGACCCCATAGAGTTCGTTATTTGTTTCGTCGGCATACCCGCGCACATCATAGTCGAATGTTGCCCCTGTGGAATCAGGTGTGGCGGTTGCTGCCTGCAGCTCTTCCCATGTTTGTTTTCTAGGCGCTTTGGCTGGTATCCGGATGGGGCGACCGTATTTGTCTTTCGCAATGACACCCGTTTCAGAATCCTCGAGTTGCTTATCCATATACACATTCCCCCGGAACGGGTTGAAGTCTTGGAAATCCTCAAACGAAAGCTGTCGGTACACATCGCGTACCCATTCGTTGACATTGCCGGCCATGTTGTAAAGCCCATAATCGTTAGGCAGGTAACTAGTGACAGACACGGTGATGTCACCACCGTCGTTGAGGTATCCCGCCACACCCATGTTATCGCCGCTGGTTGGCTTGAAATTGGCCATCATCAATCCTTGTGTACGGCGTTTGGCCGAACGGAGCCCCAACCCATCCCACGGATATATTTTACTGCTCTCGATGTTGCCGTATTCGGTATTGCCTACTAAACCAAGGGCTGCGTATTCCCATTCAGCTTCCGTGGGAAGGCGGTAAGGTTGCTTAAGCACACCATCTTCCATCCGGACTGGCCGGCGCGCGCCGTCTTCTGTTCCTGGTGTGTTGTCTTGTGGCATTTTTTCGCCATCTATCCCTTCACCACGATATTGCCCATTGAGGTAAATGTCTGTATTGAACGGTTCGGCAGGTCTTCCCTGCGATTCCGCTAATGTGCGGTAATCGACCAATGCGCCCTTTTGACGAAGTATATGCTCGTTTACGCGATCGGTCCGCCAAATACAATAATCGTTGGCTTGCTCCCACGTTACGCCTACCACTGGATAATCCTGGTAGGCGGGATGGCGCAAGTAGAGGTCGACGTAGGGCTCGTTGTAAGAGAGCGGGTGCCGCCATACCAGCGTGTCTGGAAGTGCATTGTAATAAAGCTCCTTATCATCTGGGAAATTCTGGTTGAGCCAATGCAGGTATTCCAGCCAGTCCGCATTCGAAACTTCCGTTTCGTCCATGTAAAATGAGGCAACCGTTACGCGACGGCGTAGGTTATCGTGCGCATATGTGATGTCTTCGTTGAGACTTCCGCCCATCACAAACGTACCACCTTCGATGACAATCAGTCCCGGGCCCGGCCCTTCTTTTACTTTCCGGTTGATCTGTAAACCACCATTATAAGGGTCGTTGTACGCGACGCCGGTTTTCGGAGAAACTCCACTCCGATTTTTACAGGATACAAATAAGCTTACGCAGAAAAACAATAAAAGGGCAGGGATAAAATACGTATTCGTTGTTCTCATTTGGTATATCGGAAATGACGCTTCTTTTGTAAAGAATCAAAATTAAGTAAATTATTGGAGTTACGCGCAACTAAAATCACTTTTCATCTTAGCCAACACGGCCAAAATGCACAAATTCTATACCATTTGAGAATATCCGGGTATTTGCTTATGTTTGTTTTTTTGCATTTTTTGCACTTTGTATTTTTGCATTTTGCCGCAAACAGGCAAATCACCACATAGCAAAACAACAAAACAACAAAACAACAAATAGGCAAAACAGCAAACAGCAAGAGAAATGAAAATAAAAGTAGGTTTTGGTTTTGACGTACACCAGTTGAAGGAAGGCCATCCGTTCATTGTGGGGGGGGTACAATTGGATCACCACGCTGGAGCGTTCGGCCATTCCGATGCCGATGTGTTGGTACATGCGATTTGCGATGCCATACTGGGTGCCGCCAACTTGGAAGATATCGGCTATCATTTTCCCAATACAGAAGAGCGCTGGCGTGGTGTAAGCAGCTTGTTGTTACTTGAAGAATGTGTTAAATTATTGGCTGCAAAAGGGTGGTCATTGGGTAACATTGACGCGATGTTGTGCTTAGAAGCGCCGAAAATAAAACCTTATATCCCAGAAATGAAGGCCCGTATTGCGGTATCGGCGGGTATTTCCGAAGAAGATGTTTCCATCAAAGCCACGACCAATGAGACCATGGGGTTTATCGGCCGCGAAGAAGGGGTTGTTGCCTACGCGGTGTGCTTGATTGAACGGTAGGATTTAGACTTGTCGTCTGCTAAAAGATGGGCATTGAAAAAGCGGTGCCCCGATATGACTTACGCATTCCGGGGCACCGCATTCTTGTGGATAATGATGTATGTATCGCTAGACTAATAAGCCCCGATATAGTGGGCTCCTGTACTGGCGACTAGTTTTGCACCTTTGTTGATTTCTTTGGTTTTCCAGTTTATAACATAGATGCTACCATCTTTTCCTGATGGCGTGATGGGAACGTAGGCAAAGTCACCTTCTGCCCCGATGTTTTGGTATTGACCGAAAGTGTCGGCTAAGTCTTCGTCGCTTTCGTACTCGGTAGTCAGTTTGGTCGCGGTTTTATTATTGAGGTCTACAAGCGCGATATATCCGCCATCGACACTACCGCGCGTATATAATACGACACCAATACCATCTTTAATGTAGCGGAATGCGCGGATGCCGGCGTCATCGATTCCCAATGCAGCATTTAAGTCGAAATTGTATGAGTTATCGTAATCGTTGGTCGACTTACTGATGCGAAGGATCTGGTGCCCACTGCCCATGCTGGTGGCCGCTTGGTAGAGGTGTCCATCCGTACCCAGGTATTGCGTCATCGTACGGTAAGAGAGGTTATCGGTTTGTGCAACCGTAGAGGTGATTATTTTCGGATTCCTCAGCGAAGGATAATCAACTACGTAAGTAATTGTGCCCAAATCCCTTTCTTCGGTGGTGGGCCAGCTCAGCGAGCCATTTCTTCCGGCAACGGGTGCCGTTTTGGTCAGATCATGTCTGCGTATCCCCACGCCAATGAACAGCTTGTCTTGGGCCTGATTCAAAACAGGTACATCAGCACGCCATACATGATATCCCTGTCCTTCCAATTCTTCGCCTAAGTCAACGGCTATATTACCTGTGTTTCTGATAGCGGGGTCGTCCAGATCGATGTTGGCAATGCGGATTTCGCCTTTCGGGTGTTGGTATTTGTAATTCGGCGATTCGCCCGTGTACGAATCCTTGGCATTGACGAACGACACGCCCACGCCTTTTCCTTCAGCGGCCTTGGTCCAGCGAGGAGATGTGCCGAGAATAACGGCTGTGTTCAATTCCTCACCCACTTCGATGTATTTGCCTTCGCCGGATACCTGGTATTTATTAAAGACGCCGCCATCGGCGCCGGTATATTGAATGTTATAAAGGTATTTTCCGTCAGCAGACGCTTGTACCCGGGCCGTACGTTGTGATTTCAATGAGAACCCTTTACCTTCATCATATATACGTACCTCGTAACTCGCATTGGCTGCATTTTCGGGTGATATTGCATAAGCAAGTGTACCACCGTTACCCGCTGTGCCAGCTTCGTCGGGAATGGCCGCGGTCAGCGTAATCCAACGCGTATCGTCGCCACCGGGCGGGTTGGGGTTGGGGTCTGGGTTTTCGGATTTACTACAACTACCCAGTGAAATCGCTGCTATGGCCGCAGCATACATGGCTTTTGTTAATCGATTGTTCATGTTATACTTGTTTTTATAAAAATTTACTAATGGTGTAATTCAATTTGAAATAGATACCCCTGCCTGGCTTCTGCACCATGAAATTGTCGTAGGCTTCCGCGTTGAAAATGTTCTTCGCGTCAACGCTGGCAATCAGCTTACCATTCGGGAAGCGGTAACTAGCCCCGAGATCGTGGGTGAACTGTGTAGGGGTTTTTGACCACTCCGGTTGCCCCCATACGATATAGAATTCGCCTACATACCCGGTGTTGTAATAGAGGTTTAGCACGGACTGCTTTTGGAAGATATTGTTCAGCCGGTATTGGATATTGCTGTTAATGGTGAAAAAGGGCTCATTTGGTACTTGTTCGTTGTACAGGTCGTGGTTCTTTCCGGCGGCATCCACCCCTCCTTTGAACAGGTTGTTGAATTTTGAGAAATTTACCATCGCATTCAGGCGGTTGTCGTAGATGTAGATGATTTCGGCTTCAACACCGCGGGCCTGCGTTTTTCCCAAATTGATGTATCGGGTGGTCTGGATGTCGGCATCAGATTCGTCTTCGATTTCATCTTCATCGACAACTTGTTGAGTGATTTTATCAAATCCGTTCCTCCAAAATGCACTGCCGTAAACCGATATTCGGTGTTTTCCAATATCTACAGCCCCCCAGCGGAGCCCCAGGTTATAGTTGATGTTTTTTTCTGGCCTTAGCCGCAGATTGGGTAATATATTCACTTCGGGGTCACCATACATTTCACGTTCGCCAGGCATCACGTATGCATTCTCACCCGATGCGATGAAATAAAACGAAGGCAAAATGTTGTACGATAGCGTGGCACCGTATCCGAAGTTGTCTGCGAGCGTTGTCGTGTCATGCCGTACAATCGTATTGACACCTTCTCTGGTTACGATTTCCGGCCGGCTTGTGCTCGTTTTGTTGACTGTGTATTTAGCGAGCAAGTTCGTCTTCAGCCGATCACCGAAGGTCTGTGCCTCGTAGTTTGCCGAAAGGATATTTTTGGCTACCTTACTCACGGTGACGAGATCCTTATTGATGGGATTCAGCAGATCGTTATCGTCGCGATCGGTAGTCTCGAACTTATGGTTGAAAGAAATACGGTGCCGGTTAGCAATGGTATAACCTAAATTTGAACGCACGTTAGTTATTTTCCGGTCAATTTGAGTTATTGTTTTTTCTCCCTGTTGCCCACCACCCGTGGTTCGAAGGGGTACGCGTTCGCCGAACTCGATGACTTCCCTTACCGTGCCATCCCAGTTGTAAGCGAATCCTACGGTGTCTTGTAGGTAAGTGCTGCGGTTACTACGTACCGCATTGACCGTTAATGCCAAACCATCGACTAGCAGATCTTTTTTATTGTAATTGAGGCTCAGCACGTGCGCTTGGAACTCAGAAAACCGGCCAACGTAGGGTACCGCCATGGTGGTGCCGTGGGGGATTTCATTATAGGTGTCTGAAATGTTATAACCGATGAAGAATTGGTCTGCCCAGTTTACATCCGTGAACCCCGCTTCGAACCGTCCACCGATCGATTTGTATACATCGTTGAACCGCTTGGCACGGTAGGGACGGGTGATCTGCTGCAGGTGGTTCACGTACGTGGTAGACCTGCCCCAAGTCGTGAAGCTATTGTCAGTATAGGTGTAAAATCCGGAAGCCCGAGTGGAAAACCCACTTTTTTTGTGGCGGAAGGTAGTTCCGATATCGGCTTGGAAGGTGTTGAATGATCCGTATGATGTAGCCACGGTGATGTTATTGCGCGATGCGTCTTTCTTTAACACCACATTGATTGCACCCCCTACATAGTCGCCTGTAAGGTGTGACGGCAACACCCCTTTGTAGATTTCTATTCGGTCAATCATCGCTGGAGGGATGTTGTTTAAGTTAAACGAAGAGCCATATGTTGAAATTTCGATGCCATCCAGAAAGAGTCCGACCGCGCTACCGGATAATCCATTCAAATTATATTCAACCCGCGACCCGACTCCGCCATTCTGGCGGACACGCACCCCTACTGTTCGGTCCAGAAGTTCGTTGGTGGTAAGGTTTCTTACAGACGCTTCCTTGGTTTCGATTACAGCAACGGCGAACCCGCTCGTTTCCATTTCCCGCTTTTCAGTGTTGCGGGATACATTGGCCTCGTCCAGTCGTGTAGTTCTGTTTTTCTCCGTAACGATGTTTTTACGTTGATGGGCTCGGTCCAATACCACCCGTGTTTCGATCGGTTGTATCTCCAGTGAAGTGACCATCAAAATGTATGTTCCGAAAGGAACATCAGTAAATGTATACCTGCCCTTTTCGTCCGTCATCGTAGCCCAATTGCCAGGTTTCAGCATGACCGAAGCGCTCTCTACAGGCTGCCCTGAAGAGACGGTAACAGCACCCGAGAGTACGCCGTTTTGCGCAAAGGCAGCCGTGGTGGTAAGGATAAGCAATGCGACGGATAAAAAGCGAGATATATTATTTCCAGGGGACATTATTTATATGTAGTCTAAATAACTTATATTTGGCGCAAATATAGGGTTACGTATGACCTGCAAATTATAGATAACGGAATATCACTTATAAATGGCGGAATTTTCTATGGAGTGTGATGATTTCACCCACGGCATGTTGATCGATGGAGAAACCCGTACAAAGACGTTAAGGAATGGGCATGCATCGATAAGTCGGTTTGGAACATTTAGTTACTATCAACTTCACACATCGGATGCTTATCGCGGCCGAGTCTCGGCCCAGCCCAGATCGGAGATCCGCTTAGTTTTCGTCTCGAAAGGGCAGGGTATACAGGTTGGCTGTGAGGGAATGATGCAAGCATTTTCAGTAGGTGAAAGCAATTGCTTCTTTGTGAAGGAAGGTTGCACACAGGACATCATTATTCGTAGTGATGGGGCTTGTGAACTGTTCATGTTGGTTGTAGGCGTTTCTGATATCTCATTACCAATCGCTGACAGTCAGCCGGATCTCCATCGCTTTCTGAATGCCGATAAGTGCATCTGGCTGTTCGATGGCTCAAATATGGTATTGGGAGTTCGTAAGATTACCGTTATTCAACAAATACTCCATGAAAGGAAGCCAGCGTATTTACAACGTGCCTACACCCAGTTAAAACTGACTGAATTGTTTGTGCTTTTTTTGGAAAAGGCGGACAGGTTTGGTAACAGGGGAATGGCAACGCAACTGCGCCCTGACGATTTGGAACGCGTGCGGAAGGTAAGGGACTTACTGCATGAACAGCCGGCCCAATCCTATTCATTAGTCGGATTGGCCCGTGCAGTAGGCACCAACGAATCCACGCTGAAGAAAAACTTCAAAGCCGTGTACGGAATTACCGTCTTTGGGTATCTTACTGCGCGGCGTATGGAGCTGGCAAAAGCCCTGTTGCTTGAAAAAGAACTGAAGGTGGCGGCAATCGCACAAGAAGTAGGGTATAAATATGCATCGCATTTCACCGCCGCTTTCCGGAAGCATTTTGGCGTTCTTCCCAATAAGTTACTACGCATGGTCATACCGGTATTTCCCGTGTTGGGTGAGTTCGAGGCGATCTACGCGTTTTTACTCGTTGTTTAGCCCCGACTTCCATCCTGCCACTCCACGATGAGCTGCTCCTTGTAAGCAAATTTATCCAGGTGCCTTACGAGTACACCCTTTATTTTTTCTACACTTTCGGCATTATCAGCTGCGATATCAAATGTGAGGTGGGTCGGTGTCGCCGTCATGTTGCAGGTTCCGAACGGAAATGTCGCCAGGCCGGTAGTAGGCGTATATTCAGTTTCGATTTTATGTCGGAAATGGCGACATAATTTGCCGATGTACTGGCTTGCTGCAAGCGTAGCGATTGTCGTTGTTGATTGTTTCATGTACTTCATTTTAGAGCGATCCCGGACGATAAGCAATCGCCTTCGGTCGATGGCCATAATATTTTAGAAAGGCATTGGAAAAATGGGAAATATCCCGGTACCCTACTTTATACGCCACTTCACTAACGGTGTGACCACCATCTTTCAACAAAGATAGTGCTAATTTCATTCGCTTTTGGATGACGTATTGGTAAACTGTTTGGTTGTAGAGGGATTTAAACCCTACCTTTAACTTGTATTCATTCAACGTCACCATTCTGGCCAACTCGGCGATGAGTGGTGGTTTAGCAAATCGCTCATCTAAAATACGCTTTGCCTCGCTGAGTTTGTCCATATCGGAAGGCTGCAACAGTGAACCTGCCTTTTTCGTGTGTTCTTGGTCGTGATATAAGAAATGTTCCAGTTGAATGACTAACAGCTCCTTGATTTTCGTTTCGAGCAGGAGCCGGGGTAGTAGGCCCGACCGGTTGGAGGTAATGATTTCAGCCAAAACACGCTTAATAGCCGGTGTGACGGCTAAACGGTCGGGCGAAAAATATGTATGTTCTCTTTTGCGTACCTGGTTTACAAACTCTTTGTGGAGGGTTGATTCCCGACTGATTAATTGAAAATAGAAGCTTTCTGACAGAATAACGCAAACATAATGAATTTGCTGGCCGGCTGGCATCAGGTATCGACCATCGAAATTTGGTGTATAAGAAATGGCATGGGTGGATAGCTTGGCTGGGTGTAACGGTGTGAGATTGTCCACTTCAAATGCGATGGAACCGCCCAAACCGAAATTAAGCATGATATTGCTCCCCTCGACGCGGAAAATGTCTTCGGTATCTTCCGTAAAGCTCATCCGGCAATCGGCAATGATGAGTCCCGAGGTGGTTAGGTAGTGGGCCTCCATGTATTGGACAAACGGATGCGGTAGGGTATTGATGCCTTCATCAAGAGCACTGTCGACAGCATAATCGTCTGCCACCTCCACGTTGTAAATCCAACCGGGCAATGTGGTGATGCGGGATGTGAGTTTCATTGCTTGGCTTAATATTTCCTTTTTTACAAATAATAATACCAATTGCGCAACCTTCGAGAGGTGTGAGCATGTACTTTTGCGCAAAAGTATTTAAAATTAGTCTAAATAGTAAATGAATATGGGAGAATGTTACGTGGGCTGGCGTTTATCGCACTTGTTGGTTGTCGGATGGGTCTGCGTGGTTGGACTGATGCCCGTTTTGACCCATGGGCAACAGCATGATGTTACGTTAAGTGGTGCCGTTGTTAATGAAGCTGGCGATGCATTGCCTGGGGCTACCATCTATATCAAAGGGAGCTCGTTTTCGGCAACTACGGCGGAAGACGGCGGGTTCCACCTTCGGCTACCTCAGGGCGCCCACCGTATTATCTGCTCGATGGTGGGCTATCGGCAGCAGGTGCACGTGTTGACGCTCGAACGGGACCAGCGGCTTGAGCTGGTGCTGGTCCCTGCTGAAGACTATCGGCTGGATGAAGTGGAAGTCACCGGTAAATCGGCCATCACTGAAGTTAGGGAGTCACCATTCAATGTGGTGGCGTTGGATGCCAAATCGTTGTATAACTCCACGTTGGACTTAGGGAAAATGCTCGACCGCGCGTCTGGCGTGAAGATTCGCGAAACGGGGGGTGTCGGCTCCAACATGTCCATTTCACTGAACGGTTTTACGGGCAGGCACATTAAATTGTTTATGGATGGCGTGCCCATGGAGGGGTTCGGGTCGGCATTCCAACTCAATAATATCCCGGTGAATGTGGCAGACCGTATTGAAGTGTATAAAGGCGTCGTCCCGATTGAATTCGGTGCCGACGCCATGGGCGGTGTGATTAACATCGTCACCAACCAAAGCGCCAACAGCTACCTCGACGTATCGTATTCCTATGGTTCATTCAATACGCATAAGACGAATATAAGCCTCGGGCATACCACCCGCGGTGGATTTACTTTCCAGTTGAATGCGTTCCAGAATTATTCGGACAACGATTATAAGGTGCGAACAAGTGTATTGGATGTCCAAACGGGGAATTTCTCATGGGAGGAATATTGGGTCCGTCGCTTCAATGACGCCTACCAGAACGAGACCGTGATGGCCAAAGTGGGGTTCGTTGGTAAACCTTGGGCCGACCGTCTCTTGCTTGGTATTACATTGGGGCAGGAGCGCGCTGAAATCCAACATTCGAATCTGATGAAAATCGTATTCGGTAAACGCGAGCGCAGCGGTACTACGGTGCTCCCGTCGCTGTCATACGAGAAGAAGGACCTGTTTGTGGATAACCTGCACGTTCGGCTAACGGCCAACTACAATCGGAACTACAATCACAATATTGATACAGCTGCTCGGCAATACAATTGGTTCGGCGACTTCCGGGCTACCCGCTATCTCGGCGAGTCAAGTTATACCCTTGGCGAATTCTATAATGACAATGTTTCCACCACGGCAAACATCACTTATGATATCAATGAAAAACATGCATTCGCTGTGAACAATGTGATTACCGGCTATGAGCGGAAAAATGCGGATAACGTAGCGGTGCAGGATGTGTATTCGGCCATTGATACCATGCGACGGGCGAATCTGAAAAATGTATTGGGGGCTTCTTACCGCTACCGGCATAACGCAGCGTGGAATACCAATCTTTTCGGTAAGCATTATTACCAACGTGTTGTTGGTCCCGTCGATACTTCTACCGTTGCAGGTAACACGGCCTATGCAGAGCGTATAGAGTCGTTCGGAACCACGGGATACGGCGTGGCCACCACTTATTTTTGGGATGATTTCCAATTTAAGGCGTCTATAGAAAAAGCATTCCGGTTACCGACAGACAATGAGCTTTTTGGCGATGAGGTGCTCGAAACCGGCAACACCACCCTCCGTGCCGAAAATTCCCTGAACTATAATCTCGGAATCAACATGAACAAGACCATCAGGGATGCCCATACATTATACGTCGATGTGAATGGATATTATCGAGATATCAAGGATTACATCCAACGGCTGGTGGAGCAGCGGTATGGTACCGCGGGCTACAGCAACCACGGCCAAGTGCGCAATATTGGAATAGATGCGGAGGCGCGCTATTATTATCGAAACCGGTTCATGGTCGGCGGGAATGTAACCTATCAGGATATGCGAAATAAAGAACGTTATGCGTCGTCTACTGGCAACAGGCCGAGTGTTACCTACGACAACCGGATGCGTAATGTACCGTATTTCTTCGGCAATGCCGACGCCGCTTATTATGTGCACGACCTGTGGGGCAATGGCAATGTGCTGAGCCTATCGTATACATTCAATTTTGTCGGTGAATTTTTCCTCGATTGGGAGAGCCTCGGGAATCAAAATACCAAAGCAACACTTCCCCAGCAGATTTATCACGATTTCAGTATGTCCTATATGCTTCAAGGTGGGCGCTATAACATCGCTTTTGAGGCGAGGAATTTTACCAATACAATACTCTACGATAATTTCAGCCTACAGAAGCCCGGACGGAGTTTTGCGCTCAAGTTGCGCTATTTTTTGAGGAAAAGGAATGGATAAATCAATGTACTAATATAAATAAAGAATGAATATGAAACACGTTAGAACGAAGTATGGAACTGCTTGTATACTCAGTGCCGCCCTCTTGGCGATGGTTGGATGCAGTAAAAGTGAGAACCCCGGACCGGGCGATGGTAACGGAGAAGAACACGGTGAAAAATATTTTATTGCGGCTACGGCTGGCAGCAGCACGTATTTGCTTACGGCCAATGATCTCGGCGCTGGCACGGCAACGATTGTCGGAAATGGTGTTGAAATCCCACGTACCTACAACATGTGGGTCAATAATGGCACTACTGCATCTGTAGGGCTTATCTACGCGCAAGGCGACCCCGGTATCGGTATTTCGTATGGATTGGATGCCAATGGTGTCTTGGCCCCGGTGGGCAACGAGTTCCAGATTACTTCGCGGTTTACTACCTACGGTGCATTTGACAAGTATGTTATCACCGGTGTTAGCGGGCAGACGCTGACCGATGGCAAAACCGGTTCTGTCTTTAATTTCATCGATCTGGAGAACCATAACTCGATGACACAAAAAACGGTTGTGACGGAGAATTTCACGGGCAACGGCCAACAGGCAACGTTTTCGGGTATCGTCGATTTGGGCAACGGGGAGTTCCTTACCGGATTAGTCGTTTCGGAACCTAAGGACCCCAGCCAGGGTGGTGGCGGCAGTACCGGCCCAGTTACCCATCCAGACAGCGTATGGGTCGCCGCACTTGATGCGGACCTCAATGTGAAGCGGATTTATCGTGATGATCGGATCAGCTACGCTTCTGGGCGGTTCAAGTCACAGTATTATTCGCAGATTGCGAAGGCAGGGGATGGTATGGTATACGTGTTTTCGGGTGCTTATGATGGCAATACCACCAAACCTGCAGGTGCACTGCGCATCAAAGGGGGCGCTACGGAGTTCGATGCCGATTATTATTTCAATATCGAGGCGGAATCCGGGGGCTACCGTTTCCGTAAAGTGTGGCATATTACGGAAGATTATTTTCTGTTAGAGGTTTACAACGATGTTGAGTATGGCTCGTCTACGCCAGCAACGCAATATGCGGTCGTGAAGATGAAAGAAAAAACCCTCAAATGGGTTACACAAGGGTTTCCAGCGAAAAACGACATTACCGCTACTGGGCTCCCCTTTGCCGACAATGGAAAGATTTACTTCCCTGTAACCACTGCCTCAGCACAGCCTACCGTGTATGTAATCGATCCGGCAACGGCAACAGCAAAAGCAGGGTTGGTAGTAGAAGCTGAAGGCATTGCGTCTTTATCTAGGTTTACGTATTAACTGAAAATAATTGGCCGATTAACCATCAAAGGCTCCATCTGATGACTGAAAATAAAAAAATAAACAGATGAAACGATATATATCTTATTTGTGCACCGCGGCTGTAATGCTCACAGCACTGTTTACACTCTCCGTATTCGAGGCTGCGGCCAATAACGATGAGCTCATCACCATCAAACATCGCCTCGGCGAAACCAAGGTGAAAAAGAATCCCGAAAAGGTTGTTATATTTGATATCGGCTCTTTGGAGACCTATCATGAACTAGGCATACCGGTTGCCGGTGTGACCAACAGCGTGCCAGCCTATCTGTCGGAATATAAAAGCGACAAATACGCCAAATTGGGAAGCATCAAAGGGCCGGATATCGAAGCACTTACCGCTTTTGCACCCGATTTGATTATCATCTCCGGTCGGCAGTCGAGTGCTTATGACCCGTTAGCCATGATTGCACCGACGATTTTCTTGGGCGTTGACACAAAAGATTATTGGAGTAGCTTCGAGACCAATGTGCGCCATATTGCGAAGATACATGGCAAAGAGGCGATGGCAGAGCAAAAGCTCGCTACCTTGCGTCAAAAGCGGGACTTGGTGACTGAAAAGACGAAAGATGATACCAACAAAGGTTTCACGATCCTGCACGTGCGTGGCGGCCATACATCGTACGGCAGCGGGTCGCGCTTCGGTTTCATCCACGACGTGTTGGGCGTACGCCAAGCGTTAACGGACTTGGATGACACCACGCATACGGGTCATCGGTTTAAAGTAGGCGATGGGCTGGTGGAAAAAGCGAACCCCGATTACCTCTTCCTAATTGACCGTGATTCGGCAGTGGGGGGTGAAAAGAAACCCACCGATGAGCTGCTGAGTGCCGAGCTGAAAGCAACGCCTGCTTACAAAAACGGTAAGGTGGTTACCCTGCCCGGGAATATCTGGTACGTATCTGGCGGAGGATTGATTTCCGTGGATAAGAAGATAACCGACGTTGGTGAGCAGCTTTACGGGCTGCGTTTTTAAGTTAGCGGTACGGAAGCCATATTTGGGGATGTCGTCAGTCGGCATCCCCTTTTTTTGTTCGGTTGTTTTTCAGCACTCCCCATCCACGATCAGGTTCGGCTGGCCCTGGCTGCAATCTTCTACGCGAACACGTACGCCGTAAACCGATTCGATAACTGCCGGTGTAATTGCTTCTGTAGGGGCGCCTTGACTCACAAGCTCACCGTGATGCATCACCACCACTCGATCTGCCCAGCGCATGGCCAGATTAAGATCGTGTAAGACCATCACGACGATACGCCCGTCTTGGGCAAACGAACGGGCCAAACGCATCACCTTCAATTGATGCCGCAGATCGAGCGCACTCGTCGGTTCATCCAGCAGCAGGATGTGTGGTTCGCGCACTACACTCCGTGCTAGGCTAGCCATCTGCCGCTGGCCGCCGGACAGTTGGTTAAGGGGCTCAAGGGCGAGGTGGGCTATCCCGATACGCTCCAGTACCGAGATGGCACGGTGGTGAAGGTGTTCGTTATTAACTGTTGCGGCATCAAGGGGCGACGCTTTCAGGGCACTGATAACGGCCTCCATCACCGAGAGGTTGATGTCGGTTGGCACGCTCTGCGGCATAAAGCTGACATACAATGCCCGTTTTTGGGGAGAAAGTGTGGTTAGCTCGTGTCCTTCGTACCGAACGGACCCACGGGCATGCAATAGACCGGCTATTGCCCGTAGCAGCGTTGATTTGCCCGCCGCATTGGGGCCCGTAAGCACGGTTACTTCACCGCTTACCAATGGTGGGAGCGTGAGGCCATCAATCACCTTTTTCTTGGGGTAGCCCGTATGGATATCGTTAACTTGGAGTGTTGCCATGCGCCGGTCCTCCTAACGTCTTCTTTTGTTCAAAATCAAAGCTACAAATACGGGTACGCCGATCAGTGAGGTCACAATGCCCACAGGCACGATGGCGCCCGATAGGATAGCCTTGCTGATAATCGATGCCAATGACATGATCAGGGCTCCCGATAAAATACTTGCGGGGAGTGAAAACCGATGGTCTTCGCCGATAAGCAGCTTAGCGATATGTGGACCTACCAAGCCGATGAACCCGATGGTACCTACGAAAGCGGTGGCTCCCGCTGTGAGTAAACTGATACGTATCAAGGAAAGGAAGCGCAGCCGTTTCACAGCAACGCCGAAACTTCGGGCACTTTCCTCACCGAGTCGCAATGCCGTGAGCTGCCATGCCGATGCCAATGAAAATGGGGCGATTACAGCGAACAATCCGAAGAGGAGTGGGATATTGTCCCAATTCGCTTTCGTCAACGAGCCAAGGCTCCAGAAAATAAACTGTTGCAAGGCTTCGGCACTGGCTAGGTACTGCATGATGCCTGTGAATGCATTGAACAGGAACACCAGTGCAATGCCGAAAAGCACCAAGCCTTCGGGGCCTGTGCCGCGCAACGAAGACAACGCCTGCAATAGGAGCGTTGCCCCGAAGGCGAACAGAAAAGCGTTGACGACAATCATCCAGTCGCCACTGGCCCCGGGTATGCTGAACCCGATTACGATGGCCAGCGCGGCACCAAACGACGCTGCGGCAGATACGCCCAGTGTAAACGGGCTAGCCATGGCGTTATTCATGATGGTCTGCATCTCGCATCCGGCCAGCGATAGGGCAGCGCCCACCAATAATGCCATGATGGCATAGGGCATCCGGACTTCCCAAACGATTACCCGGGTGGAGAGGTCAACGCTTTCCGGCGAAAAAATAGCCTGCAATACACCGGCGAATTCGAGTGTCGATGGGCCAACAGCGATGTCAACGAGAAAGGACAGAACAGTGGCTACAGCCAGTGTGGCCAGTAATGTTCCGCGTTTAATAAATTGTTTGCGATACCCTTTTTCAATGACCGCGGTTGATGGATACAAATCTTACTCCCTATGGTTTCAATTCCGCAAAGTAAACACCTTTAAGCGGTACAGCCAAAAATCTTTCGTTTATTTCTTTAAGTACCCCGTGCGGTTTCAACTTACCGAATAACTCGGGGTGTGTCCATTTAGCTAGGGCTTCGACAGCAGCGATATTAAGCGGGGAGTCGTAGAAAAGATGCCACATGGCGTAAACTCTGTTTTCTTTGATGGCACTGAGCGGGCTGACCACAGGGCGTGTTGCCAACTTGGCAAGGCTTTCCTGTGTTTGGTAGGTGAACACATTTTGGCCGATCACAAGCCCTTCTTCGCCGGGCGTAGCGATTCCCGTTGCAATGTAGACATCGGGCTGCTCACTGATGACATATTCCATGTTCAGCGTACCCACCTCACCCGGCAGGATGGTGCCGATGTTATTGCCGCCGACAAATTCGATATACTCACCCAGGTTGCCTTTGCCTGGCGAACCTGGAGGTACAGCACCACGAATCATCTCCATGTACACCTTGGGTCTTTTCAAGTCCTTGTGTCTGGCTAATGTACCTTGGATGTGGTTCATCCGCCGGTTATAGAATTCCACGAAAGCATTTGCTTGTGTTTCCCGCCCCAGCACCTTGCCCAGTAGTTCCATGCTCGGTACCGTGTTTTTGAAGGGGTGGAGCCGGAAGTCGATAAATACGATGGGGATGCCTGCGGCTTCTAATTGGCGGATGATGTCCGCGGATTTAGCATCGGGTCCATGCGAGCCGGCACCAAATATGGCCAGATCGGGTTTTAATGAAATAATCTGTTCGGTAGAGACCGTTTCTTTACCCGAGGTACCAATAAGAGGTATGTTGTCCAGCGCGGGGAAGTGCTTGCGGTAATCCTCATATAGCAATCCACCCGACTTAGCAAAGTCGCCCGTCCAACCTGCGGTAATCGCTACCGGGTCTGGCACGAGCAGGCTGAGGGTAATTAGTTGGCGCCCTTCACCGAGGATAACCCGTTTTGCCGGCTGTGGGATAGTCACTTCTCGGCCGACTACATCGGTAACGGTGATGGGCTGAGCCTGAAGTTGTAAAAAGCAGGCAACCCCTACAAGGAGGGCTGCCGCTTTTAACGTTATTGGATGTTTTCCCATGGTTTAAAGCTTAATCAAACTGATGGAGTCTGCATTCGGGGCTGGTACCGGTTCGGGTGCGTTTTCCCCGCGTTCGCTCACAGCCTGTTTATTAGTTACGTAAACATCGCCTGTTTTATGGTTGATGGCTACGGTATTAGGCAAAGCGCCGATTTCAAATGTCTTGATCACTTCAAGCGATTTGTCGTCAATTACGTTTACCGTACGTCCATGACGGTTCGCGACGTAGATCTTTCCGCGCTTTGGATCATGGTTTACACCCAATGCACCCTTGCCGGTGGGGATGGCTTTGATGAGCTCGCCCGTTTCGGCATCCAGCACGGTGATATTTTCGGTTGCTTGGTTGGCTACGTACAACCGTTTGTTTTTCGTATCGTGGTGTACATTAGTGGGGCGCTCGCCGTGAGCCGCAAATTTCTTCAGCACCTTGCCCGTCGCGCCGTCTACCACAACAACCTCGTTATCGCGCATGGCAGTAGCGTAGATGACATTGTTTTTTTCATCGATGTAATGACCTGTGATGGCACCGCCTAGGTCGCCGTAGAATTTCACGAACTTGTTGGTCTTGGCGTCGATGACCCAAAGACCACCACCGCGCACGCTGCTGGCGTATACGAGGTTGCGTTTTTCATCCACGCGGATTTCGCGGGGCGCTTGGCCCTCATTGCCCGTGGTGATATGCGTCTGCTCGCCCGTTTTCAAATTGATGGCGGTAACAATACCCGACCGGCTGTTGGTAGTATATAAGGTTTGCGTATTCACGCTGATACCGATGCCCATTGGTGCTGATTCGGGCACCGCAATGCTGTCGACGGTTTGCAGGGTTTTGGCGTCAATCTTGTATACCTTGCCGGTATTTCCTTGTCCATGGGCGGCTGATACATATACGAAGCCGTCTTTCGGGTTAAAGGCAGGTTGGTACACGTTGGAATTGGAGCTGATTTTTTCGGTCTTTACCAGCTCTTGGGCCAGCGCATCATTGGCGGCGATGCCGACCACGCCGATTGCTGCAAATGCGACAGCAGTTAGTTTTTGAAGGCTATTTCTTGTGTTCATGGCTTTTTTTAAGTTAAAAGTCAACAATATAATATATGAATTGCTTGATTATTTACGGCGTTATCAAACTTACCGTGTCGCCGTTTGGCAGTGGGGTGGGGGGTGTCTGCCCTTCCCGCACGCGGGTACCTACCTGTTTGTTGGTTACGTAGGCAGCGCCGGTTTTCGGGTTTACGGCTACGGTATTTGAAAGCCCATCGGTGGGTATGTCTTTGATGACCGCGTACGTTTTCCCGTCTACAACCGTAAGCGATTTGCCTTGCCTATTGGCAGTGTAAATCCGGTTGTGCTTCGCATCGAAGCTTACCCCAATGGGGTTTTCACCCACGGTTATTTTTTGCAATAGCTCGCCTGTTGTCGCATTCAAGGCAGTAAGCACGCTGTTTTTCGAATCAGTGATAAACAGACGGTTACCCTTTTTGTCGAATGTGATATTGATTGGACTTTCCGAGCCTGAGGGGAAGGATTTTACTTTTTCGCGGGTCTTGGTATTGTACACGAGTACTTCATTGTCGCCCATGGCAGTAACGTAAAGTAATCCTTTTTTGCCGTCGATGGCTAAGCCGGTTGCCGTTTTACCGGCGTTCTCCAAGGAATACAGGTACTGGTTCGCTTTCCCGTCAATTACCCAGATCGTACTCGGGTCTCCTACGTCGGATACATACACCTTGTTGTTCTTTTCGTCTACGACAATTTCCCGCGTGTGGCTTTTTTCTGCGCCGTTGCTGATTGTAGCCAGTAATTTACCGGTTTTTATATCAATGGCGTGAACGGAATTGGACCTTGTATTGGAGGTATAGAGTGTTCGGGTCTTCTGGTTGATACCTAGACCAAAGCCGGGTGTGTCGCCCAGTGCGATGCTGTCGACGGCATCCAACGTTTGCGGATTAAGCTTGTAGATGTAGGGTCCAAGTATGTCCTGTTGGCCTATTGAGGCCACATATATGTGACCGTCGTTGTGGTCTACCACGATTTCGTAAAGCCCTTTGCCTACCTTGGCCGACGTTGCAAGGGTTTGGGCATATGACAAGCCTACACTGGCGGCAGCGGCTAAAGCCAGTGCTGTGGCTCTAGGAAGCAGTTGATTGAATTTGGAATATTGCATATCAATTTAAATTAATAAAACATAGTGTTAATAAACAGCCTTTTGGGCACCTGCTATAAACCATTGATAAAAGGCTGGGAATGCTTCGCGCCAATAAAGTGCGCCATGTCTCCCTTCCTCACGTACCGACAGTTCGATTTGGGGATCGGCGGCTTTGCGCAGTAGGCCGATTGCCCGTTGTACGTCGGTATTCATGTGCACGAACGTGCCGTCGGGTTTGCGTCGATTTTCGCTCGTGCCGGCATAGAAGTAGTACCGTTGCGTATGGATGTTTGCTATGTTTGTCAGTGTAGTCAGTTCGTTTTCGATGTTGCCGTGATCCAACCAGATGGAAGGAGAGAAGATGCCCACGGCGCCAAAGATTTCAGGGTATGCCAAACCCCCATAAAAGGTGATGAGACCGCCCATCGAGCTGCCTGCCAGCGCGGTATGTGCTTTGCCGGGCAATGTCCGATAGTGGGCATCTACGTAAGGCTTAAGGGTTTCCGCAATGAAAGCAAGGTATTGGGGGCCTTCCACGGTGGGGTTGTCCTCGTTTGGCAGGAAGTAGAATTCCGGTACGCGGTCTTTGTAGTCAGCCTGGTGATTGATGGCCACGACGATGCATTTGGTTGCTGCGGCATCGACCACCTCATCCACTCCCCATTCGATAGGTCCTATACGGCCCTGTGAGGTCGCTTCATCAAAGAGGTGTTGCCCGTCGTGCATGTACAGTACCGGATACCGTTCGCTGGAAGTTTCGTAATCTTCGGGCAGGTATATCCAGATTTTGCGGTGCCTGTCTAATTGCGGTATATAAAATGCCGAATCCAGTACATGCACATTACTGGATGCCGTGGATGCCGGAAAATCATCGCGCCAGCCATCAATGAGGCATGTAATGGTCGTATCGCGGTTTAGTTTGGCTAGCCTCGGGCCAACCAACCAGCCATCGGCCGTACATTCGGAAGTTTTCCAATCACCGCGGGTGAATTTGAATTCGAGCCGGTCGCTAGGCACGTCTTTCAATAACACGCTGATGCCATAGGAGCCATCAGCGTGTTTTTCTAAAACAAGGTGTTCTTCCGCCGGATTCCAGCTGTTGAAGTTGCCGGTGATATAAATGGGGTCGTCGGCATGCGATGGCGGAACGCCACTCACATTTACCGTGAGCGTATGTTGGGCTGTACCTAACAGTGGTAAGCAGCCCGTGAATAACGTATATATACCCCTTTTGATCATTACTGAACCTCAATTTTATGGAAACCGGATACGGCGCCACCTACATTTACGCTGAATGCCAATGTAGCGGAGTGGTTAGTAGGATTGTATTGGTAATAGCCGTTTGCTCCGTCCACCGTCGACCCTCTCAACAGTACTTTTCCGTCTATTTCAACAGCGGCCATTGCGGCACCTGGGTTTGTGCCTACCGGTACACCTGTAATTTCGGTGAAGTCTTTGGACGCGATATCAACGGAGTAAAATTTCCAGATATTTGCGGAGTTGATGTTGCTTCCCGTCAATGGTTCCGTATTTACAGTCAGAATCAGTTTGCCATCTTTAGCAAATACGCCCACAAACTTTCCATTGTAATCATCGGTGAAATCGCTGATATAGTCTAATTCCCAGGTACCATCTATATCCGTCTCATTCGCTTTGATTCGAATAATTTTTGACTGGCCGCCAATTGAACTCCGGCCTTGGCAAACAATATATAAGTCACCATTCGTATCATAGTCATACATATGGTTCTCATTGATGTATGCGATGCTACCCGTGTTCTTGATAGAAATGGTTTTTTCATACGTTTCGTTCTCAAGGTCGATCACTGCGATGTAGACGTCCGGATAAAAATCGTCGAAGAACCCAACTTGGCTAGCGTCGTTCTTAGCGTAAGTTAGGTTAGCGTAGAGCTTATTACCTTTTATGGCGAGGAATTTTTGTCCAGCAGAACGGAATTTGATTCCTTCCTCATCGGTGCCGCGCTCATTCACCACAGCAGTTAGGTCGATTGAGCCCAAACTTGCCGTCATCGTAGTGGGATTGAATTTCTGGATTTTTGTGGGTTCTGCAGCATCCCAGTAATAACCAGTGTTATCGTCTTTGATTACGAAATTGCCCGTACCAAAGTACTTCGCGGCCGCCGAGGGATCTTTGGAGCTGATGAATTGGCCTGTGGTCACGGTACCATCTGCTGCGACATTTATTTTCTCGATTCCTGTTGCGTAGTCAGCCGTACGGAACATTTTGTAAATGTTGTTGCCGTATGTGCGCCAGCCACCCATGCCCTGGCCTTCCAGCGATCCGGCCGTCGCATTGGAAATCGTTCCGGTCGGCATCTCGTCAAAGGCACTGATGTAGCCGGCCTTGTTACCGCTTACGCGGTCAGACAAGGTAATCAACACATATTTGGTATCGCCATCCTGGCCAGGGGCTGGGTCGTCCTTAGTGCAGGCAGTAAATAAGGCTGCCACGGTAAAGAGCGCAGTTGCAGCGCGAAGAAATTGCTTTTTCATTTTGTTATCGCTTTTTTGTTAAATGGTAATTAATTTTTACATGGAAACTGCGGCCGGGCCGCTGGATTTTATAGTAATCGTATAATTTGCTATCGGCGACGTTCTTCACTTCTAGCCCGATGGAGACCGGCTGGCTAGCCAAGAAGTAATTGAAACCGGCGCTGAGCAGGTGCTGGTTGGGCACCACGTTGGTTACAGGTACCTTGGCCTTACCGAAGAGGCCGAGGAATCCATCTGGCTCGGCATCTCTCGGTATGTGGTTGAGGTAGAATTCGCGGATAAAATTCCAATAAACATAGGGCTTCAGTCGGTCGCTGGCCGATAGGATATCCGTGAAATTGACTACCGCACCTGCGTTGGTGAAAAAATAAGGCGTGTTCCTTAGCCGCGTGCCTTCAATCCATTGGTGCAGGCCGTCGCCGATATCGACCATCCGGTTGTCCTGCCATGTGGCATTGGCGTTCAGTTGCACCACTTGGCCAATTTGGTAATTGATATCGATATCTACACCATACCCGCGTATGCTGTCTAGGTTTTGGTATTGCGCAAAGGGTGGCTGTACAGGTATGAGCATAATCATGCCCTTGGTTTTGCGATAGAAGGTGCCGATTTCAGCAGAAAGCTGCGGTGCTTGGTAGCGGTAGCCGAGACTGATATTGAAACTCCTTTCGGGTTCCAGGTCAAAGTTGGGGGCACGGGTATCGTTATCGCCGAATAGTTCGTTTTCCCGTGGCAACCGATTGGTCAGTTCGAATGATGCCCGCAGTAGGTGATGGTCGCCAATGGTGTATTTTATGGCATTGCCGATGCCCCAATTACTTTTTTCCGAAGTTGTATAATCGTTCAAGTCGGTCGCATTTGCCATAAACCCATTGATGCCACGGGTCTTGAAATGGAAAAACTTTGCAGTCAATTGATTAACTAGCCGCTCGCTTAGCCACTTCGATTCCCAAGATATGCCAGCAATCGTTTTTGCGTAGCTGGCTTCTTTGCTCAAAATGTCGATATCCGTTCCAGCGAACCGCAGCCCATAAGGGTCAGTGCCAATTCGCTTATTGTGGTTGAATATGACGTTGACATCCAATTTATGTGACTCGCTGATACCATATGCTACGTTGGTTCGGCTGATGAGATTGTCAAAATCAATGGCCGACAATGACGGTCGTGGACTTTCGCCTACGCCGTTGTGGGGAGTGAAATCGCCGTGCCAGTTGTACGTGCCGCCCACCGTATCCACCCGCGCTCGGTTGATGGCACTGTACGACACGAATTGATCAAGGGCGAAGTTGCTGAATCCCTTGCGGTAGCGTATGCTTGGCACCCATCCCGTATTGTGCATGGTCAATGCCCCATAGGGAGTTGTCATCAAGGCCGGATGTTGCGACTCCCTATCAACACCGTAGTGGGCTAAGGAAAATTGGAGCTCATCGGTCCAGTTAGTATTGCGCACTCCAGCATAAGCTTCTAGAAAGTAATGTGAGTAGCCGTTGTGGAATAATGGTACCGTTGCGGGTACAAGGTTTGCATTTTCGTTCACGACCTCTACGTCAGCTTTGTAGTCGTTGTCCGAATAATTGTAAAACGCATCGATACCTCCGAACCAGCCGCTCGACGCTTGGTGATACGCGGATAGGTTAGCGATATGGGTGTTGAACGATGCAGCTTCATAAGAAATGTCGAGCATCGTACCAAAGTGCTTCCGTGTCACCAAATTTACCGCACCTCCCAAGGCGTCTCCGCCGAGTGATACGGGTACTACGCCTTTATACACCTCTGCGCGTTCGAGCAAATTGATGGGGACATTGTTGATGCCATAGCCACCGCCTAGGTATTCGAGCGGAATACCATCGCGGAAATACTGAACAGCGTTTCCCTGAAATCCGTTGATTGATACATCCACTGCATTCCCCAATCCGCCGCTCTGCCTAATGCGTATACCCGGTGATCGGTTCATCAATTCGGCCAAAGTGGTCGGCTGTTCGGCTACGGACCGCGTATCTACTACCACCGCCCGGATAGCCTGTTCGCGCACCTGCTGGGTTTCGCTTTTGCCAACCACAGTGACGTCTTCGAGGATGGTGGATTGTGGCGATAATTGGATGGTGAGCTCGCTTTTCCTGCCGCTGAACCGGATCTGTTCAGTATATTTGGTATAACCCACGTGGGTTATCCGCAGCGTGTAGCTGCCCGTAGGAAGATTGGAGAAGGTAAACCTTCCAGACTGGTCGGTGATTTGCGACGATACTTCGTCACTGAGGGTCACCGATGCACCTGAAAGCGTATTTCCTTGTTCATCGGTCACTACACCAGTCAATGTGCCCGATTGACTATACGCATGCAGAGACAACAATAGTGCCCATGCAGCGACCAAACCTTTTCTTGAAATAATCAATCGAACCAATTGTCTCACAATGACCGCTTAAAAACGCCGCTAATTTAGATTAATTACAAACTATAAGCAAATCAATTGCGTAAAATCCGTGTAACATTGCTATAATTAGCTTTTTTTAGGGTTTAAGAGATTGTTTCGGCATGGAGCAATCGCTTCCGCTTCTTAAGGGGTTGCTTCTCTACTAGAAGTAGCGGTTTCCGCCTCGTAAGTGATCGCTTCCGTTCCGAAAATAATGGCTTTTTTTATTAAAGTAACGCGTATCTATCGGATAAAGGCTGGTGCTCACTGTCTCGACGGGTCTATTTTTTGTTGCTTGTCACCGCCCGTATCACTGTATACATACTGATGCAAACGCCAACAAGTGCAAAAAGAGCCGTCCAAACTGGTGTTTCGGCCTCCCGGGATTGGTCGATGCGGTACCCAATATAAGTGAATACACCAATGATAGCCAGCATCTGGAAGCCGACACCACTGAAATAAGCGTATTTGCCCAGCCCTTTAGTCGGTAATCGCTTGCGGTTTTTCATCCGAGTAAATTGTTTATTCATCACTTTTTTTATCTCTAAAGGCATTCATGCTGCCTTCGGCAGTTTAAATGGCAATGAAACTTACATGAACTTTCCTATTCACGTTCATTTTTGAGCAGCAGCTCATGCAGATTTCATTCGAAGAAATTGGTCTTTAATGGCCTATGGAACCTGCGTTTCATCGCCTAATTAATAGGCATTGACATGTCAAGGTTCATACGAAATCAGTTTCACCTCGGGCTGATGTTCGGGTAACGCTAAGCTCCGGCTCGTGGTACACCGACCGTTGATGGAGGCTCCATCTTCAACAATAAACCGCATGGCTTCGATATCTCCCTGTATTAATGCCGATTGATTGAGTTGGAGGATTTCTTTAGCGATAACCTGCCCTTGTACTGTGCCTGAAATCTCGCCTGAATAGCAGGTGACGTTCCCGGTGATGTCGCCGCCGTCGCCGATGACCAATTTGGCGGTGCAAGAGACGTTGCCGGTGATGCGGCCATCGATACGCAGGTCTCCCACAGTAGAGATATCCCCCGTAATCTCGGTGCCATTGGCAATTAAGTTAAAACTGCTACTCCTTGCCTCCGGTAGTTTGTTGATTTTCTTGTTTGTAAACATGCTATAATGCTCAGGTAAATGTTTCAAAAAGCGATGTAGTCAGTGGGATTTACCGGATTACCGTTGTACCATAGCTCGAAATGAAGATGTGGGCCCGTTGTCAGCGATCCCGTATTTCCGGCAAATGCAATCACTTCACCACCACGTACAAAGCTACCAACTTTTTTGATAATTGAAGCACAGTGCTTATACAGCGATAGCAAATTATTGCCGTGCTGCACAATGACCACATAGCCAGTTTCAGGCGTATAAGACGCAAAAACCACATGGCCACTGAGGGTGGAGCGCACTGGTTCGTTCTGTTTCACCGCAATATCCACCGCGTAATGTTGTTCGCGGGCATTGAAACTCGAACTGATAATCCCCTTAATTGGACTATAGAACGTATAGGATGAGATTCCCGTACGGGCAGGGCCGGGGTTTTCAGGGAGGTCGTAAGGGGCGCCAGACTCCACCAGCTCGCGTAAGGCCAACTCGTCTTCCGAGAGGCCCACATCGGACACTCCAGATGCGGAGGGCCCCGCGACATCATTTACCGAGCGTCCCTCATTCGCTTCTGCCTCAGTTTCGCCGACATCACCACTAATGACCTGTTTGATGTTGTTGAGATACTGTTCCTGTGCTCGGGCTATTTGCTCCATTGAGTCGATGCGCGCGTAAGTGTCTAGCAGTGCGGTACGTTCGTAACTGCTAAGCGAATCCCCAATCACATACTCGCGCAATGGTGTGGACCGGATGAGGACAATCGTAAACACCACGAGTACGATAATCGCCGATAGGGTACCACTGATCCAATACCACAACTTACCCCGGAAGGCCGCTTTTTCCTCAAATGTGTCCTCGTGCAGCACAACTACCTTGTAACGAGCGTTGAGTATTTTCGAGAGCTTATTTTTTTGCTTAGCCACAGAAACTCTTTTTTAAGTACGTGTATGACGAAATGGAAGAAAGTATCAAACCATCACAATCGTACAGCGGACGGAATAAATTGATAGCTTCATCACCGTTAAAAAACAAAATGCGCAACATTTATTGATGCCATTAAAAACGAACAATGAATCAATAATTATACACAGATGAAACCTACCATGTCAGCGTCTGGCACGAAAGGCGAAGAAAATGCAGGTTCCATGAGGCCTTTAAAGAACAAATTATTTTCGAATGAAAATAAATGATATTTTTGCATGTGCATTCCCAGCAAAGATATTCATTTTTGCGGCACTTGTCCGCCTTTTCGGCCCCGCGTATTGTCGTTTGGGGGCTGATGTGTTGTATGGCGGCAGGGTGTGCGGCAAATAGGGAGAAAGAAAATGGGACCAAATACGACATGATGGAGAATCTGACAGCGAGGTTCAACATTGTCTATCACGGCCGCAAAATCATTTCAGACGCAATCCGTGAGAATTTTGAGTCACACCGCGATAATTACCAACAGTTGCTCCCGGTGCTGATCGAGCCCACAGCGGCCACCTCATCGGCAAATACACAGCTGATGGATTCGGTTATCGGCAAAGCATTGGATATCATCAACAGAAAAAGTAACAGCAAATATATTAACGAGGCGTACCTGCTTACGGGCAAAGCAAATTACTTAAAGGGGAACTACTACAACGCCGTCGAGTTTTTTACGTATGTGGCCAATACGTTTGCCGATATACCTGAGTATCGACAGGCTGCGCTGGTCTGGAAAGCACGCTCCCAAATGCAATTGGGTAATCTTACGAACGCCGGTTTGCTATTGGACACTGTTTTTGCGGGCCTCGAATCCGAGAAGGAATCCGTTGGGCTTGCCTTCGCCACCCAAGCTAAGTATTACCTCCTTATGCATGATGACACATCTGCAATTACAATGCTTGAGCAAGCCATTGAGCACACCCGATATAAACCCACCAAGCTGCGATGGCATTTTCTGTTGGGGCAGCTGTTGCAGGAAAACGATCGTAAGGAAGAAGCCTATAAACATTACGGCAAAGTGGTGAGTAGCAATGCTCCATACGAAATGTCGTTTCACGCCGGGCTGAATCGTGTGTTTTTGGCAACGGCTGAACATGCGACCGGTGAGCAGCGAGCGAGGCTGCTACGGCGTATGCTGCGGGATGGTAAAAACAAGGAGTTTAAAGACCAGATTTATTTCCAGATAGCTGCCGTATTTTATGCCGATGGTCATCTGCCAGAAGCATTGGCCAACTATGAACTAGCGTTGAGGCAGGAAAGTACCAACCGCTATCAAACTACGCTGACTTATCTGGAATTGGCAGACCATCACTTTCGTGCCGCCAACTATCAAACTGCCAAGCTGTACTACGACAGCGTAGGGATGGTATTGCCCGTGGATTTTCCTAATGCGGGCGAAGTGCAGCGGAAAATTGCCAATTTAGATGGCTTGATTGCACAATTAAGGATTGTGGCGCATCAAGATAGTTTACAATACCTCGCTGGGCTTAGTGAGGTTCAACGCCAAATGGAAATTGATAGTCTCATTACTCTCCGGTGGACAAACCGCCAAGCGGAGAAACAGGGAACGGCGGTAAAAAAGACGTCGCAATCGGCACGCGTTTCTCCGTTTGACGATATGCTAATGGCTATGCCGGAATATACCGACAATCGGTTTTACTTCAATAACCCGGATGCGATGGGAATGGGACAGGCCGAATTTCGGCGACGGTGGGGTAACCGTCAACTAAAGGATAACTGGCGGTTTAGTGATATGGCTGGGAGTGTTAGCGCGGACGTTGCAGTTATAGGAACTGCTGAAGCCGCGGAAGCGTTGGCCGACGGTGCCGTTGAGGTGGACAGCGCTACGTGGGTTGCCGAACTGCGGCGAACTTACCTGGATGGACTGCCCGACACTGATGAGAAAATAGCGGCTTCGGATACACTAATACATGGAGCTCTTATGCGGATTGGCAATACCTACCGCGATGAGTTGCTCGACAAAGAAGCGGCAATACGTACTTATGAGGAACTGTTGTCCCGCTACCCGGCTACGGGAGATGCACCGCTATTGTATTACAACCTCTATCGCTTATATACCGATATCGATGCGGCTAAAGTGGCACATTACCGCGAAAAGCTATTGGCCGATTTTCCGGATTCGCGTTATAGCCATATCATCCGTGATCCGACTTATCTGGCCAAATTGGAGCAACGGCAACGAGTGTTGGACCAGACCTATGAATCCATATATTCGCGATACATCGAACAACAATATCCGGAAGTGATCGACGAAGTGACGCGCATACTCGATGGTGGGGCAGGACGCCAGCAGACGTTGAGCCAACTGGCCTACCTGCGTGCATTGGCATTGGGCAGGATGTCGTCGATCGATACGTTTGAAAACGCATTGAGGGAACTCGTGGCGGACTTCCCTGGCGACAGCCTGATTACCCCGCTGGTTGCCCAACACCTGGAATTTATCGAAGCCAATCGGGATACGCTGGCTACACGTCGGTATGCCTTGCAACCCATTGCTGAAGGCCGGGAACGGTTTGTTGATGAACCCACGATGACGCTATGGCCTCAATTGGTGATCGCTCGGGGCCCTGAGCCAGTAAGGCCACGCCGAGAGCTGGCTGTTACTACGGCAGCGCGTACAGACATCGTAGGGGGCGGCGGACTGGGAAATGCCCAGGGAATAGCACAGCAGCAGCTGGCCAAAGTGGCGGATGTTGGTGAGCTGAGCCCCAACGTGTATCGCGATTTGGAATTGCTACCGGATTCGGCAACTTACTACTTCGTTGTCAACGTAATGAACGGTCGTGTTAACCTGGCACCCTCACGTTTCGGCATCGGCCAGTTTAACCGTACACGCTATACCGGACAGGCAATCGCACATCAGTTGAAAATGGTAAATGACGAAAACCAATTGGTTTATATCGGGCCATTTAATAGCTATAGTGATGCCAAACAGTATGAAATGCGGATTTTGCCGCTCATGGCCGATATCATGAAGATCCCGAGCGAGCTTTATAATACCTTTGTTATTACAGCGACAAATTTTGGCACGTTATCTGATTTCGATAAAGTAGACGATTACCATGCCATATATCAAGAGCAGCTGGAAAGGTAAGCACGCTAAGCATGTGTTTAAAGTAAAAGGATGAAGCCAGCCGTGCCAGTGCCTAGCTACTAATGAAGATGCAAGTCACACGAGGCCATTAAAGAATAGATTTTTCGAATGAACAGAGAAAGGAAGAATAACAACAAGTTAACGAAAGAGGAAATCAGTCGGTATACCCGTACATTTTGGAAGATACTTATCGGTCTCATTCTAGTGGGCTTTTTATTTATCTTTTGTGTGGGTGTGGGGTTGTTTGGTAAGTTGCCGACGTTCCGTGACCTGGAAAACCCGAAGAGTAACTTGGCGTCTGAAGTCATCTCGGAAGATGGTAGTGTGCTGGGTACTTACTATGTGCAAAACCGGTCTAAGGTGAATTATGATCAGCTATCGCCCCATTTAGTGCAGGCACTTATTGCCACGGAGGATAAGCGCTTTTACCGTCATTCGGGTATCGATTACCGGCGCACATTCACGATTATCTTTCACAACCTGATCGGCAATCGCCAAGGGGCGAGTACCATTACGCAGCAATTGGCGCTCAACTTATTTTCTGAAGGTCGCGCGCGGAATACTGGCAAGCGCATCATCCAGAAATTCCAGGAATGGATAACCGCAGTACGCCTTGAGCGTAACTACACCAAGGAGGAAATCATCACGATGTATTTCAACACGGTTGATTTTGGTGCTTACAATACATTCGGTATCAAATCGGCCGCGCGTACATATTTCAATACAACGCCTGACAAGTTGGACATACCGCAAGCCGCAATTTTGGTGGGTATGCTCAAGGGACCGGGAATCTATTCGCCGGTACGGTATCCGCAGAATTCCATCCGGCGCCGGAATGTGGTTATCGAAAGTATGCGAAGAGCCGGTTATATTAGCCGGGAAGAGTCGTTAGAGTTGCAGAAAAAGCCATTGGTGTTGGATATGAACGTATCGAATTACGGCGATGGATTGGCCCCCTATTTCCGGGCGGTGATGAAACGGGAAATCCAACGAGAATTCAATGAATTGTCGATTACTAAGGCTGATGGCACGCCTTGGGACCTGGACCGTGATGGCCTCAGGATATACACCACTATTAATTCCAAAATGCAGCTGTATGCCGAAGAGGCGCAAAAGGAATGGATGAAAACCGTCCAAGCGTCGTTTGATAGGCAATGGAAAAGCCGCGATCCGTTCCGAGGCGAAAAAGCGAAGCTATTGGAGACTGGTATGAAGCGCTCGGACCGCTACCGGATGCTGAAACAGGCCGGCAAATCGGAAGCCGAAATTGAAAAAGATTTCGATACGGCTGTGCCGATGACGATATTCACTTGGGACGGGGATAAAGACACCGTGATGACGCCAATGGATTCCATCAGGTACAACAAACTGATCCTTCGAAATTCATTTATGTCTATGGAGCCCCACACCGGCTACGTGCGTGCATGGGTAGGCGGAATAAATTTCGAGCATTATAAGTACGACCAAGTAAAGATGGGGACAAGACAGGTAGGGTCTACAGCCAAGCCGTTTACTTACGCGGTGGCTGTCGATAACAGCTATTCACCTTGTTTCAAGGTGCCAAATGAACCCCTTACCGTAGGTACCGGCCCGAATGCTTGGTCGCCCCGCGGTGACAACTCTGCCGGCAGCCCCATTACCTTGCGTACCGCGTTGGCCAACTCGCAGAACTATGCAACCGCCTACATGATCGATGAGGTGGGAGCGAGACCTGTGGCCGCCCTGACCAAGCGCATGGGTATTACCTCCGATGTGCCCGAATACCCATCCATAGCGCTCGGGGCTTATGAAGCATCGGTATACGATATGGTAGGCGCTTATTCCGCATTTGTAAACCATGGTGTATGGGTAGAGCCAACCTATATCCTCCGCATAGAAGATAAAAACGGCATGCCCATCTATGAAAAGGCGCCCCGTGTTACCCAGGTGTTGAATAGTGAGACGGCTTATATTATGGTTGATATGCTTAAAAGCGTGGTGGCTAACGGGTCGGGGGGGCGTATACGTTGGCGCTACGGCCTAACCAACCCCATTGGCGGTAAAACCGGGACGACCAACGATAATGCCGATGCGTGGTTTATCGGTATCACACCCGAACTGGTAAGCGGCGTCTGGACAGGTGCCGAAGACCGGGGCATCAGCTTCGCTTCCATGGCTGAGGGGCAGGGAGCACAAGCGGCGTTACCGGTATTTGCGTTATACATGCAAAAGGTGTATGCCGACACGACATTGAATTATACAAAAGAGGATTTCCCATTGCCGGAAGGCGGCCTCACCCGAGAGTTGGATTGCAGCAAGTACCAAGAGTTTGAACCCGTGGAGGAGCCACAGTTGGACGATCGGCTTGGGTTTTGAACATGACCAAATTTGACTACCGTAAAGCACTTGAGCAGATACCGCACCGGCCGGGAGTATACCAGTATTGGGATGTTGAGGGTGAGCTCATCTATATCGGTAAAGCGAAGGACCTCAAAAACCGGGTAAGCTCCTATTTCGTTAAGACCAATCAGCTGAACGGTAAGACCCGTGTGCTGGTGCGAAAAATCAACCGCATTACCTTTACCATCGTCGACACCGAGATTGATGCGTGGCTGTTGGAAAACAGCCTGATTAAAAAACATCAACCACGGTACAATGTCATGTTGAAGGATGATAAGACTTATCCTTGGATTGTCATTAAAAATGAACCGTTTCCACGTGTTTTCCCTACGCGCAAGTATGTTAAAGACGGATCCAAGTATTTTGGTCCATACGCCTCAGTAGGAATGATGCATGCCATCATGGATACTATCCGCGAGCTTTACCCCCTGCGTACCTGCAACCTGGCACTGACACCTGAGAACATCGCAAGCGGTAAATTCCGGGTATGCCTGGAATACCAGATTGGCAATTGCAAAGGGCCCTGTGAAGGGTATCAAACGGAGGAAGATTATGAGCGTAGCCTGAAGGATATCCGCGACATCCTCAATGGCAAAATCGGTGTAGTTATCCGCCGGTTGAAAGCCCAACTGGATACAGCCGTTGCCGAATTGAATTTTGAGTATGCCCATCATTTGAAGACCAAGTTGGATTTGCTAAACCGTTATCAAAGTAAGTCAACCGTGGTCAACTCCTCCATCACCAATGTGGATGTGTTCAGTATTGCTTCCGACCGGAATCACGCGTTTGTCAACTACCTGAAGGTGATGAATGGGGTCATCATCCAAACACAGACGGTCGAGCTTAAGAAAAGGCTGGACGAAAGCGAAGCTGAATTATTGAGCTTGGCAATCTCGGAAATACGTGGCCGATTCAATAGTACATCCAAAGAAATCATCGTTCCGTTCACGTTAGACGTCGATACGGAAGCTCTCCGATTTACGGTCCCGAAGCAGGGGGAGAAGAAAAAACTGTTAGAGCTCTCGCTTAAGAACGCATTGTACTTTAAGAAAGAGCGGCTCAACCAATATGAGAAGCTCAATCCCGAGCTGAAGACTGAGCGTATTCTCACTCAGATGCAACGCGACCTGCGTATGAATGCGTTGCCCCGTCACATCGAATGCTTTGATAACTCCAACTTCCAGGGAAAATACCCCGTATCGGCTGTGGTAGTGTTCAAGGATGCGAAGCCATCGAAAAAAGACTACCGCCACTTTAACGTCAAGACCGTAGAGGGGCCCAACGATTTTGCTACAATGGAAGAAGCCGTGCATCGCCGGTACCGCCGGCTGCTGGACGAAGGGCAGACACTACCCCAACTGATTATAATCGATGGCGGCAAGGGGCAGCTGTCTTCGGCGCTGAAGAGCTTGAAGTTGCTGGGTATCGATAAGCAGGTTACCGTTATTGGCATCGCAAAGCGGTTGGAGGAACTGTATTATCCAGGCGATCAGTACCCGATGTACCTCGATAAGAAGTCGGAGACGTTAAAGGTCATCCAACACCTCCGCGATGAAGCGCACCGATTTGGGATTACCTTCCATCGCAAACAACGGAGCCGTAATACATTCCAGACCGAATTGGAGCACATCCCTGGAATCGGTAAGGCATCTGCTGAACGGCTGCTGAAAACGTTTAAATCGGTGAAGAAGATTCGCGAGGCTAGCTCAGATGAGTTACTGCAGGTGCTCAACCGAAAGCAAATACAAGCCCTCCAGACTTATTTCGACCCATCAAGAACCATTAGTTAACTCTTCGACGATCCGATTTTACCAAGATGGGTATCCTGGAAGCTCGTGGTGTACTTGAGGCCATAGCCAAACACCCGATCCATGGCGCTATGCCCGAGCAGAATAATGCCGGCAAGTAATACATAAGGTTGGCTAACGTACCAACCAATACCGATTACAACTGCAGCAACACCCTGGTGATGGAACAGGTTATAAAGCACGGCGCCACACTTGTTATTCACCGCATAGCCCACCATGCTGATATCCGGAAGAAGTAAAAGAGCAAGGAACAGCCACCACGGATGGCCTAGCTGGATACTAACGATATAGCATGCGATCAGCAGTGCTGCCTGTTCAAGTTTGAGTATTCGGTTCATAATGATTGGATGTGCGTTCGGTGATTTTGTTATATGGCCGCCAACCGACAGTAAGTGTGCTCCGAAAGGTAAGAATCGCCGACGTAACACTTCCTTTTTAAGCGGCTCAACGTGTATCTTCAAGCGCTCAAGAAAACCACATTGCACCCAGCACCGCACCCAGTACTCCGAAGACGATGGCAACGCCGTATGTAGCCAAGACAACAATCATCAGGATACCCCAAAACTTGTAAAAAGATTTCAATTTGGCAAAAGCGTATACAAGCGCTTCCTGATTTTGGATGGACAGGGCCTGGCGCGCATAGGTCGAAAAATCATATAAATACTTGGCGGGAAAGTAATATAATAAGCCCATGGCCACATAAATAACGCCAATCATGCCCGTAAAAACGAATGGTGTGGGCAGTTCGGCGGTAATCGTCGATCCAAAAAGCATGAATGCAATACCTATCAAAATGATGAGAGCGGCCATTATAAAACCAACAACTGCTAAAAACTTACTCCATTTACTGATTTCGGATAGAAAGAAACGGATTTCGTTGTTTATAACCAACGATGGCTCCGATGGTACATTTGCGGCAGGCACTACATTGTTGTTCTCTTCCATAATATCAGGTGTTGTTCGTTATAAAGGTAGCAATTTACGGGAAACCAACGGGCTACAACAATAAAAAAGCCCGGTAGTTATAGCCATCTATCTATCGACTTAGCTTTCCGAGTACTGCCTTCCCATGGTTAACCAACGCGGCCGTGGTAGAATCCGGAGCCGACTTCGTATTGAATTTCGCCAATTCTTCATCAAGTATCGCCAATTTTGCGGTATCAGTAGTTGCCATGAATTTTTCACGCAATATCCTTATCTTTTCCGCATCCTGGACGCCTTCGCGGATACGCTCAAATCGAATGGAGCTACGTCCATCGGGATAGATGACATAGGTGTCTCCAGCAGGCCAGGTGCGGAAACGGGAATCGGTCAGCGGATTTTCGGTCCACGAGTTATATGACCAGTGTAAATAACCATCAAGGCCGGAAGCGCGCGTATACCAACCCATGAAGACGGCCTCGGACGGATCGGAAAAGGTGAATACATTTGGGAATTCGTCGGCACAGCATACGTAATAGGTGCTAATGAGTCCGTTTTCTTTTCTGAAGTTTAGGTCCTTTTCATCAAAGTCGGCACCGAATGCCACACAAATATCCTTTAACATGGGGTACTGCTGGTAGCTCTTGTGGTTATCGGCCAATGCTACACCCAATTCGGGGACCACCTTTTCCAGCAACGCCAGTGCAATTTTCATTTCTTCGGGCGAGCGTTCATCCATGGCGATGTTCGTAAATGCCAGCCAATCTTTGGCTGCCAAGTGGTCGCGGAAGTTAGTAAGAAAGGGCGTCCAGAGTTCCGTGAATTCGGGACTTCCCGGTTTTGCACTGACGTTGACCGTGTCGCCGGTTGCTTCGTCGATATAATGGACTTCATGGTTCCACGGCAGCAGCGAATAGCAATTTATCAACCTGTTTACGCCAAGATCCAGCATGAAGTTAACCCAACGATCAAAGACGGCATAGTCGTATTCCCATTGACCATCCGCTTTCTTTGTCCAGCGTATCATGTCTTCATAAGGGTCAAAGCACTGGTTATTCCATGGATCTTTATTCAGATTGACAGTGATAACCTTCTGCCCTGCATCGGCCAGCATCTTCATGGGTGTTTTCATCAGCTCCCAATGTTTTTCCGACCAAACTTCAACGCCGTGTACACGCGCAACAGCTGAGGGATGCTGCCACATGTCCAAATGGAATGCCCATTCGCTTGGCGGTGGTAGCGTCTGCGGAAGTACTTCAATGGACAAGTCGAGTTTTTTTGTTTCTTCACCTTGGGCGTGCAGATGCAATGTGCCGGTATAGGTGCCAGGTGAAGCGTCCGACGGGATATCAAAACTCAACCATACCGGTAGGGTCGTGGTTTCCGGCATGTCAAAACATTCGATATTGTCTAACACGTCTGCCGATAAAGATACCGGGAAATCTTCAGGATTACGATAACCGCAACCCGGCGCAAAAATATCGGTAAGCACATATCGTACGAATCGCACCGTGCCGATCGAGCTCTTCATGGTCGAACCGTCTTCAGCGGTGAAAGGGGAGAATTCGAATTCGATTTGGCTAACGGGCCGGTCCGACCACAAAACCAGCTGTGCGGATATGCGTTCCCCGCGCCAGCCATTGCCCTGCCATTGGATAGATGGTGCGAGATCGGGTATATCAGATTTGGCGTACCGCTTATCGATTGAGCCAAAGGCATAGTTCAGGCCATTTACGGCGGACCAGTCGACCAATGTGGTATCTGGATCCGGGGCTTCTGCATACGTTTCGCATGATTTCGCGGGGCGTGACTGGTGGTCACACGCCGTTAATGCCGTCAAGCAGGATAGCAATAGGATATAATTCGTGTTCATTTGTTCAATACTACGGAATGCTTATGGGTTTTGCAACGGTTTTAAGCATGCAATCGATTGTTTGATTTTGCCCGGATTGGGTTAAGTGTGTAATGAAGCAATGGCATAAGGTAACTCCTTGATAATCCGCGTTGCGGGAACGACCGCCATACCGTCGTTACGTAATCGGTCGCCTGCCAGTCCGTGCAGGTAACAACCGAGTATTGCGGCTTCCAGCGGAAGATAGCCCTGTGCCAAGAACGAGACCAGCACGCCGGTCAAGACATCGCCCGTACCGCCACTGGCCATGGCTGGATTACCGGTAGGGTTTATGGCCACATTCCCGTCAGGTAGTACGATGAAAGTATACCGGTTTTTCAGTATAATGATCAATTCGAGGGCGGCGGCCTGTTTCTTTGCGGTTTGTACACGGTCCCACCAGCTGCTGTGTGGACCAAACAATCGGTCGAACTCCTTCATGTGGGGCGTGAGGATGCTCCGTTTGGGTATTTTTTGCAGTAACTTCGGGTTTTCGGAAAGGAAAATGAGCGCGTCCGCGTCCAGGACGAGCGGTTTTGACGGGTAGGCAAGTATGGTCTTCAAATTATTGCGGGCTTGACCGAGCCCTGGGCCTATAGCTACTGCGTCAAATCTGTTCCACGCCTTGGGAAGTTGTTCCCAATTGCAATACATCACCTCGGGATAACGTGTATTTAAAGCCATTAAACCTTCCGGTGAAATCGTTGCGGATGTGAGCCCAGCACCTGCATATAAACTTGCGCCGCAAGCAAGGAGCGCTGCGCCCATCGTGTTCACGTTCCCTGCGATTACCAACACATGGCCATACGTTCCTTTATGGGAAAAAGGTTTCCGGTGGCGGTATATTTGCTGGACGTCGGCAGCTTCCACCAGTCGGTATGTGGTGGGCAAGTGCTCAATAAAATCATCGTCAAGTCCGATGTCGACTACGTGGAAGCGAGCCATTGCTCGGGCCGATTCGGGAAAGAAGAAGCTAAGCTTAGGTCTATGGAAGGTAATCACATTATCCGCATAGATCGAAAACTCGTTTTGGGATATCATACCGTCCGTCTGCAGGCCGGATGGAACATCTACGGCAACGGTCTGGCATTGCGCTTTGTTGAGATGCCGTGCTAGTCTCAGCCAATCGCCATCCAGCGGCTTGTTTAACCCCGAACCTAACAGCGCGTCAATGATAACGTCCTGGCGGATATCCGCAAATTCATCTGTCGGGAAAAACTCAGTAATAGGGATGGGTGTGTGGTGGAGGCGGGAGAGATTTGCAGCGAAATCGTCAGTTTCCCGGTCGCTAAACCGTGCGATCCATACAGCGATTGCATCATAGCCCTGCGATTGCAGCAACCGTGCAATAGCCAACCCGTCACCGCCGTTATTTCCGGTGCCGCAACACACCAATATGCCGGTATGCTTGTCGGGATACAACTGCATAAATGCGGCTATGAAAGCCAATGATGCGTTCTCCATCAAGTCGAGTGACGTAATCGGCGTTTGTTCAATGGTGTGGCGGTCGGCCTCGCGCATTTGTGCCGCGGTCATAATTGTTTTCATCTTCCACGCACTTGGTATGGTTAAAGGTACAGTTTTATGGGAGCAATGTCAAGAAAGGTGGGCAATGTGGTGAAATCGCATAAATACGTTAAATTTGTAGTGTCATAATACAGGAGAACCATGATTGTAAACGACCCCTTACAGTTAGCCCCGGCCATTACCGATGCGTTGGAAACCGTCTTTGACCCGGAAATACCAGTTAATATTGTTGAATTGGGCTTGGTATACGAATTGATTACCAAAGAGGGCGGTATCGCTAAAGTGGTAATGACACTTACGGCCCCCGGATGTCCGGTAGCAGGCGACATTATCGACGAAGTACAGCGCAAGGTCGGAGCGATAGAGGGTGTGGGCCAAGCCTTGGTGGAACTCACGTTCGATCCCCCTTGGGATAAAAGTATGATGAGTGAGGTAGCTAGGCTGGAACTTGGCTTTATGTAGCTGCGATTTCGGCCTGCAAGCGGCAACATTGTCAGCCTATTGGCTATTCACCAAGGGAATGGACAATCTGCGAGCGGTATTGCATATCTTTTTCCTGGAAGCCGATGGTTTTTTTGAATGTGTCGAATGTAAAGAACACTTCCCCCGGTACCGGTGCATCAGGAGCGAAGAACAGTTTGAAGCTATAAGTGAATGACTTGTCGTGATCTACCGCAATGCGGTTTGACGAGAATACCAACGGTTCGATTGGGGTGGTTTTCATTCGGGTCACGTCGTCAATATTCCACAATTCAGCCAATGCAGCTACGAATCGGTCGCTTTCAGGCCCAGACCGCAGCAATTTAATGGCTCCTGATGTAAATCCCTTTTTTTCATTTACCGATCCATCGGCGTTGATACCGGCAGCGATTTGGTCGTCCAATTCGATATGGAAACCAACGGTGTCCTCTCCGTATAGTCCTTCGGCAACATAGGTTATGGATGTGTCGCCATCTACCCGATCTACCAGCCGTAAAGAGATATGTTTCGGGTGTTCGGGGTTATTGACAATTTCAAAAAGTGGAATGGAGTCGGCATTGCCGTTAGGTGCCTTGGAGGAATTGCCACATGAAGCCAGAATCATCGCTAGCAACAGAAGAATGGGGACTTGTTTCATGATGATGTATTTTCATTATCAGTTGCCTGTTTTTCCAGATCGCTTAATGTCTTCACCGGTTTCTTCTCGATATTCCCTTTTCCAAACAAGGCGTTCCAAATGGCGCGCGATTCTTTGGTAAGCAGTGGTGCAACAATAGATAGTATCAATACGTATACCACCACAAACGACTGGATTACAGGGAGTAGTTTACCTGCTTTGCCAATATTGGCCATGATGATCGAAAACTCCCCACGGGCAGCTAGGGTAAATCCGATATCTACTGAATTCCGTTTCTTCAAGCCGGAGAAATGCGAAGCGAAATATCCTGAGGCGACGTTGCAAATTATGGTTACAAACGCAGCGATAGAAGCCCAAAGTACCGCGCCACTCAATGTTGTCGGGTCGATGGAAAGTCCAAAACTAAAGAAGAACATCGCGCCGAAGAAATCCTTGAAGGGTAGGACAAGTTGTTCAATGCGTTTGATGTATTGCGACTCGGCAAGTACCAATCCTGCCATCAACGCCCCGATTGCTTCTGCTACATGGATCGTTTCCGAAAAACCGGCCACGATAAATAGTAATGCAAATATGACAAGAACGAAAAGTTCGGACGTTTTATCTTGGAGTACCCGATCGATTGCCGGTACTAGTTTGCGGCCGAGAATCAGGAAAGCAAGAATAAATCCCAATGCGAGTAGCGACGTGCCGGCGACCGTCCAGAAGGAACTGCTACCCGTTAGTATCAGCCCTGAAAGGAATGAGATATGCATGGCGATAAACAGATCATCGAACATGATCATACCCATAATCACTTCCGTTTCGGGGTTGGCTGTCCGCTTTAGGTCAGTTAAGACTTTGGCCACGATCGCAGTCGACGAGCTGGTCATGATACCGCAGAGTACCATGACTTCCTTAAAGGGCAACCCCATCAACCAACCAATCAGTAAACCGGAACAAAAATTAAGTACCACATAAAAGGTACCTCCGGTGAGGATGGATTTACCCGATTTAATAAGCCTGCCAACAGAAAATTCCAGCCCGAGATAGAAAAGGAGGAAAAGTACGCCCAAGCGCCCCATGAAGTCGATAAACGGCTTGCTTTCGGTAAAGGTGAGGTCAATGTTACCAAACGTTGGCGCATGTTGGCCGAGCACCATCCCGATTAATATGAAAAAAGGGATGACCGAAAACCGGAGCCTGTTGGAAATCAACCCAACGAGTGCTACTAACCCTACGGCGATGCCGATTTCAAATATCAGGGTGTGTGACGTCATCCGCTTTTTTTCCTGCTATAGTATTTCTTTAATCAACTTGATGTGGTTCCGCTTACCGGCTACGACCATAGTGGTATCGGCGTTCATTACATAATCCGGCCCTGGATTGATGATGCTATCACCTTCCTTGATCGCGGCGATGATGGATGCGCCTGTGCGCTTACGCACTTCCAGTTCGCCAATTGACTTGCCGATACTCGGAGAATTCTTGCTAACTTTTATCCATTCGATACTAAGGTCGTCGAGGGCAACCTCGATGGTCTCAAGCGCTTTGGGTTTGTAGGATAATCCGCCGATGATGCCGGCTACTTGACGCGACTCTTCATCAGAAAGGGTCATCACGCATCTGGACTCACTTTCTTCCTGGTCATAACGGTAGAGCTCCCGCCGCCCGTCGTCGTGGATAACCACTACCATGTGATCGCCCGCCTCGGTTTCAATCTGGTACTTCTTGCCGATACCGATCAGGTCTGATTCTCTTACAATTGACATAGTTGTCTCTCCCTAAGTTAAAAATCATACAAAGATACGATTTTCTCGGTTATTTTAGATTTTCCACTACCTGTTGCAATCGGTTGTGTGCCATGTCAATGCCTTGTTTAAACGGTAGCATTAGCATCTCGTCACGTGCTGCCACTGACCTGAAAACCATCTTCATGGTCAGCTTGCTCACATTGGCTGTGAGCGATTCAAACTCGAGGAACTCGAGTTGGACGGGGAAGGGTGTCTGTTCCATCTCAAACGTGCGGATAATGGTTTGATTGGGCACGACATCATGGATGGTGCCGTTGAATCGGTGTTTATTCCCGTATGGATCGGTTGTTTCGAATTGATAACTGCCGTGGCGCTTGCTTTCGAGTTTAAGCACGTTCGTGCCCATCCATTGTGCAACAATTTCAGGCATTATATACGCTTTGAATAGTGATTCGACCGGGAGATCGAACTCCCGTATGATCACGAGTTCCTGTTTGCCGTCTTCGGCAATGATGTTTGTCTTGCGTTTCATACTATGAGTTGGATTGGTGATTTTTCATGATAGCCTCCAGCTTGTTAAACCGGTCGTCCCAAAGGTTGCGGAAAGGCTCGATAAAATCGGCGACCTCACTCATTTTTTTTGCATTGATGTGATAGTGGATTTCTCTGCCGCTTTGCTGCGGTGTTAGCAACTCACATTCCGTAAGTATCTGCAGGTGCCTTGATATCGTTGGTCTGGCCGTGTTGAACTTCGCTGCTATGGCACCAGCAGTCATCGACTGCGATACTAGCAACAACAAGATAGTCCGTCTGGTCGGGTCGGCTATCGCCTGGAATACATCCCGTCTTAAATTCATTTCGTAGCTATTTGACTTCAAATATACGGGTGGTTATTTGACTACAAAATAATTTTTGATTTTTCGGCAGCATGTGTATTGTTGCATCACCACCGTGGCGCTGCCGATACGTAAAACGAAAGCCGGTGACTTTCTGACAGTAATGGTCGGTGTAATTGTTTGACTATGAGTAGGTAGTATGCTTTTTATGAAGTGTGCTGTAATAACTTTAAATAAATGATATAATACGATATTAATCAAATGTTTATTGATGACTATATAAACAGATTCATTTGATAAATGTAAGTGCGGTACATCCTGTCTTTTAAGTAAACAGCCGATGAAGAATACCTAAAAATTGGTATTTAGCGACTGTGTTAACCTTGCTATTTTTGTCGGTAGGATGGTGATGTAATAGGCCATGAATCGCGCTTTCACGCGATGAGTTAAGCTAGGAAAATATGAAACCGAAATCATTCATGTTGGCTACAGTGATGTGGAAAGCCCGTAGCGACGCAGCATCTGTCGAAATTGCAGCGACTCCTGAAATGGTACTGGTAGATGGGGGTGTTTTTCAGATGGGAGACTATGTTAGCGAAGGCGAAGAGCCCGTGCACCGCATTACTGTTAATACGTATCACATCGGGAAATACCCAGTTACTGTGCGGCAATACCGGTCGTTTTGTGCAGCTACAAGGAGGGATATGCCCTGTGGTCAGGATGGCTGGGACTGTAATGACCAAGCGCCCGTTGTCAACGTAACGTATAATGATGCGCTAGACTACTGCGACTGGTTGAGCAAAAATTACGGGGGTAATTGGAGACTGCCCAGCGAAGCGGAGTGGGAATATGCAGCACGCGGCGGAATCCGAAGCATGGGGTATATGTACAGTGGAAGCGACAATTTGTCAACTGTGGGTTGGTTTGGGGGGAATATCAATGGGGGAGCGGTTGGCATTGGGCGAAAGCAGGCGAACGAATTGGGTATCTATGATATGAGTGGCAACGTTTGGGAGTGGTGCCGGGATTGGTATGATATCGAATACTACGGCCTAAGTCCCGCTTTAGACCCAGAAGGGCCCGTATCTGGCACCCGGCGTGTATTGCGTGGAGGTGCCTGGGATGAGATTCCGCTTGCCTGCAGGGTGGCTTATCGTGGTCACCTTACCCCGCAGGCCCGATGCGCCAATTGCGGCTTCCGTGTTGTGCTTTCACAATGAATATGCCCGGGGGTTGGTTAGTCCTCCTCTTCTGCTTCTTCCCGCTCGTTCCGGATGGTTACAAGACGTTTAAAGAATTCCCGAAACGTGTAGAATTCCTGCCTGTAAACCAACCCCAGCGCACTGACGTAATTTTCGTTGATGGTGAGCGGGAGAAAGTTCCGGCTATTTAACCTGTTGGAGCCCCGCAATACCAATCGGCCATCTTTCCGGATAAGGTAGCGTAGTTCAGCATCGGTGACGATGCGGTCGCTGAATACGTTGAGATCATTGACATTCCGCATATCAGCGACGCCGCCTGTAAAAATCAATCGATCATTGAAGAAGCGAAGCGAAGCACTGGCGTCGTTGAGCGACCGTATATTTAAGTCGACGAATTTAATGTTCAACGATTGTGAAATCAGGTTGTTTAATTGGTTGAATGCCAGTTCTGTGCCAGCGCTGAGTAACGTGTTGTTTAGTTCTCGGCTGAAATCGGTTGCCGATCCGGGTGAAAAACTCCTTCGCACAATAAGGCTCAATGCCTGCTGGTTTACGTTGTTCGCATCACTTAGGTAACTCTGCAACTCGTCGTTTACGTACGGATCGTTCGGGAAGTTTAGCCCAAACGTGATATCGGGACGCATGAGATTGCCATTGAGGTTCATCACCGCATGGGCAAGTACTCGTTGCTCAACGGTTTCTCGCCCGGCAGCATTATACAACGGGGCAAGGCTGGTCCGTTGGCCATACACAGCAGCAAGGTTAATGGTGGCATCGGTGGGTTGCCCTGTCCAACGGATGGTCCCACCTTCATTGATTTCGAATATCTTGTTAATGAAATCCTGTGCCGTGAACGTGAACTTACCAGTATTGATAGCGTAGTCACCAAACATTTCGAAGTCCCCTAGGCTCGATATGCGCAGAGAAAGCGTACCTTCCCCGCGCCCGGTCAGTTCCCCAAGATCGGTATAGAGGCTGGTTTCAGCATCGGGGGTGATCTGCAGATCCATGTTCATGCTAAGCCCTTGGAATAGGCGGGGGCGTGCTTGTGGTGTATTCAATGTGTCATGACCTACAAATCGGATGAAGTCATTGTCACTGACTGTGCCTACCGCATTGAGTGGTATATGGAACCGTGTGGATGCGTTGGTACTTGCCTGAATGCTAATTTGCATTGCGTTGGTAGGCCCATTGAAGGAAAATCTACCCGTTCCATACGCGGTGCCGTAATAGGAAGGGTTATCCCGGAATGTGGTGTTCAACACCAGGAAATCGGTCGCGTCCACGGTCACTTGGATGTCGGGAACCAGTGGATTGCGCATATCGACGCGGCCGTTGGCGATGGCTTTGTTGTTCCGGCGATCGGTAATCACCAAACCGTCCAAATTGATGGTACTATTGTTCAGTACGAAGGCATCGTCTATTCGATAAGGAGTTTTTAGGTAATTGACGGTGAATCCAGCATCATGCAACCGGCAGCTGCCGCTAACCCTTGGGGCTAGGGCCGAGCCGGTAACATGGAGGTCTGCCGATATGGTCCCGCTGACGTCTGACACGAGCTTTCCGAGAAACGGCTGTAAGAGAATCAATTCGCTGCGGTTGAAATGTGCTTTCACGTTCAGTTTGTCATTTTCAGCAGAAGCATCGTATGTACCCACTGCGCTGATGGTTTTCATCCCATCGCGTTCGGCCATCACATTGACGTTTACCAATTCGCTGACGCGATCAAAGTCCGCTCGAAGTACGATATCGCCTATGATCGTTTGATTGACGCGGACATCGGTTGCAACCATATCGGCGACGGCAAACGGATTATCCAAGATAGAAGAAACATCCATATGGCCGTTGAGGATACCCGCTAGGCTAAGGGATGAAGACGCCATCAACGGATTAAATGTGCTGAGGTTGAAGTTTCTGAAAGTGAATGAAACATCGCGATCGTTTTCGGCCGAAATGATGCCCTCCAAACGGGCGGTTTGCCCCTGATTGGAAATTTCGAGGTCACGGACATCAATATCGCCATCCGTAATATAAGCCGTCGCGTTGTTACTAAATTGCCACGGTTCATTGTTGAGTACCAGTGCAGAAGGTAAAAGCCGTATTCGAGTAGGTAAGCCTCGCTGAAAATTTACCATTCCATTCAAATCCAACTGATTGCTTGCTGTAATGTCGGCCAATTTTAGGTTAACATGGAGACTGTCGCCGGCCATCACATTCGAAAGATTTACGTTGTTGACGTATAGGCTATCCGTAACGCTGATTCGGTCGGCAGTAACCAATAGTCGCAAGGCACCTTCGTTGGCCGACTCATCCACAATCAGTCGTTCTACGTCAATCGTGCCATAAGATAGTTTCGGAACGATGAAGTTGATAGTCGCCGTACGTTCCGCAGAAGAAAACCGTGCGTTCATCAGCGCACCTTCACCCAGTGTGAGTTTTGGCGCTAGTACAGCAGTGATTGGTTCAGTCTCCTTGAGTTGGAGGTTCAGGTCGAAGGCCTGTTTTCCAATTGGGCCAACTGCCAATGCAAGAGATGGTGCATACTGCATGGCTATCGATTTGAAATAGCTTCGAAGCGTCGTTAGGTCCATTTCGCCATTGACCGTTGCATCTGCAAGGTCCGAGCGCAAGCGAAGTAAGCGGTGGGCTTCATTGCCGCTAGCCTGGAGTACCAGTGAATCGACAGCATATTGCAATGAATCCGCGTTGAAACGTATGTCATAGAGCGCGAGGTCGCCTTGCATGTTGTTCAATGCATTGCCGTTGAAATTGCTCGCAATCGTCGCGTTTTCAATTACAATAGGTGACTTACTATACAGATCGAGGTTATTTAGGTTTGCGTAGGCAATCGTTGCATCAAATGCATACTCGGGCTGTTCCGGATTAAAGTTGATGCCACCGTCGAAGACCAACTGCAAGTTGGGGTCATCGACCGCGATATTCCCTTTAAATTCCATTTCAGAAAATTCACCCGCTAAATCGATATTTGCATAGCGGTAACCCCTTAAATCCAAGTATGACACATTGCCATCCACGTGACTGTTGATGTCGTCGGGCCTAAATCCATTGCCTGCAATGTTCACGTTGAAACTTCCACGGCCAATTTGAGGGTGTTGGAACAACGTGCCCAGATCGAATTCGGGGGTCGTGATCTTTCCCGAGTAGCGGCCCCCGTTACGGATGTTTAGGTTGATTGCAGCGTTGGCGGCACCAAGTTCGGTTGCGAGGGCCCCTGTGGCCTCAAAATCATAGTAAGTACCCAGCAACACACCTCGATAGGCAATGTCGCCCATCCGGTCAAATACCGGCGGCAATCCAAATGGCTTTGCTTGGCGTAACTCACCAACCAATGATTCGATGTCTGCACTGTTAGTGGCTAGCTCGTGGAGTTGTATATCGAAAATCGTCTGCTCAATATCAGGTAAACCGCGGATATCGAAATCGCCCGATAATTGGGTGCGATTACCCATTCGCATCAAAACGTTTTGGCCCGAAATATTAGACACACTTCCCGTGAAGAGCCCTGATACGGAAACGTCAAAATGAGTGACGGCAACCTCCGGTGCAAAAAACTCAATGTCTTTGGAGTTGATCCGTGCTCCGTCAAGCACCAGCTCGAAGGTCACCGCCTCCATGAAATTCTCAAATGCCGAAAATTGCGAATATTCGAACCGGAGGTAATCACCTATTCGGCTCCGATTGGTTTCCAGATAAAGATTTTGCAATTCTAGGTAATTCGTATCTATTTCCGCAACCGCCTGCATCTCGTGAACATAGAATCCACTCTTTTCACGGAACGTCAGTCCTTCGATAGTAGATTTGAAGATGTGGCTGTCAAAGTTGATATCGCTGAAATGACCGGTTAATTTGGTGAGACTGATATCCCGATAATTGATGCCCTTGATTGGGCTGCTCTCGCCGTTTCGGTAGCGGAGAGAAATATCGGACAGGTCAACGCTGCCGACATCAAGTGTGAGCCATTTTCGGCTATTCGAAGATTGGCTGGTCATTTCAGGTCGGAAATAGTTGGCAATGAACGAGACATTACTGCTATCTCCTCGCCGATGGAGGTAGAATGATCCGCCCGAAAGTGCCAGTTTGTTGATGGTAATCCGGCGATCACGTATTTTCCACAAGTTTACCGACGCCGTCAACCGATGGGTGTAGAGTAAGGTGTCGCCTGCTAAATCAGCCACATATAGGCCATTGAGAACCAAAGACGAAAACGGTTTGAAATAAAGACCTTCCAATGATACGGTGGTGCCGAGTTCGCTAGAAAGATAGGCTGCCGCCCGCTTGGCAAAATAGGTCTGTACGGGGCGGTATTGGAGGGCATAGATGAGTCCAATGAGCAAGAGCGTTAAAGCGACCAGCGACCATAGCGATATTTTTAGTGTTTTTTTGATATTTTCTTTATTAAAAGTACTCGCTCAACTTTTTATCCAACGCAATTTTGGTTTGTATTTCGAAGCAACTTTAGCTAAGTTTGCTCTCATAAAATGCAAAACGTTAACTGCTATGCCTGTCATTCTTGGCATTGAATCTTCCTGTGACGAAACGTCTGCTGCTATCAGCGTTAACGGTACAGTTCGTTCGAACGTCATCGCTAATCAGACCATCCATGAAAAATTCGGCGGCGTAGTGCCCGAACTGGCTTCGCGCGCGCACCAACAGCATATTATTCCCGCTGTTGACCAAGCTATCCGCGATGCAAAAGTACATAAAAATGACATAGATGCGGTAGCGTTTACACGCGGGCCTGGACTGTTGGGGTCGTTATTGGTTGGAACATCCTTCGCTAAGGCGTTTGCGCTTGCCCGGGCTATCCCGCTTATCGAGGTAAATCACATGCAAGCACATATTCTTGCCCATTTTATCGAAGAACCGGTTCCCGAATTCCCCTTTTTGTGTCTCACGGTTTCGGGGGGGCACACGCAACTGGTGTTGGTGAAAAGTCACTTTGAAATGGAGCTGCTCGGCCAAACGCTCGACGATGCGGCAGGCGAAGCATTCGACAAGACTGCGAAAATCCTCGGGCTCCCTTATCCGGGCGGGCCGTTAATCGATCGCCATGCCCAGCATGGCAACCCTCGGGCATTTACGTTCCCCGAGCCGCAGGTGCCTGGACTTAATTTTAGTTTCAGTGGACTAAAAACCGCTATCCTTTATTTCGTGCAACAAAGGCAAGGTAAGCAAGCTGATTTCCTAAATGTGCACCTCAATGATGTATGCGCATCGGTACAATCACGTATTGTCTCCATCTTGCTCAATAAATTACGAAGGGCAGCCCGTGACACAGGCGTGTTTCATGTAGCGATCGCGGGGGGCGTTTCAGCGAATTCGGGTTTACGGAACGGGTTGATGGCAATGGGCGAGCAGGAGGGATGGCAGGTGTTCATTCCACGCTTTGAATATTGTACCGACAATGCGGCGATGATTGCCATTGCCGGCCATTATAAATTCCTTGCCCACGAATTTGTAGGACAGGAGATTGCTCCGATAGCCAGGTACGCAATTTGACATACGAACTGCCGGAGAGCAAAAGCTGATACCGGACTGATGACATATAACTTGAAAGGAAGAAACGATGAATTGGAATCCCAATCCCGAACGGTATAAAAAAATGACCTATAACCGTTGTGGTCGCAGCGGACTGCAACTTCCGGCCATATCCCTTGGGTTATGGAACAACTTCGGTGATGACGTACCGCACGGTATCAAACAATTGATATGCCGGCAGGCGTTTGATCTGGGTATCACCCACTTCGACTTGGCTAATAATTACGGCCCGCCCCCGGGAGCTGCGGAATCTGCCTTTGGGCGCATATTGAAAGAAGATTTTGCCGGCTATCGCGATGAACTGATCATCTCTTCGAAGGCCGGATACGATATGTGGCCGGGTCCTTACGGCGAATGGGGAAGTCGCAAGTATTTAGTATCGAGCTGCGACCAGAGCCTCAAGCGGCTCGGCCTCGACTACGTTGATATTTTCTATTCCCATCGGTTCGACCCGCAGACACCGTTGGAAGAGACCATGATGGCGCTGGATCACATTGTCCGTTCCGGTAGGGCTCTGTATGTTGGTATTTCCTCATACAATACCAAACGTACACGAGAGGCTGAAGCGATTTTACGGGAGCTCGGTACGCCCTGCCTTATCCACCAGCCGAGCTATTCGATGCTCAACCGTTGGGTGGAAACAGACGGTTTACTCGATACGCTGACCGACCTGGGCGTAGGTTCTATCGTGTTTTCGCCGCTTGCTCAAGGGATGCTCACCGACAAATATCTGGGAGGTATTCCAGCCGATAGCCGTGCAAAAAAGAGAGCTTCTTTCCGTTCTGGGTTTCTGAGCGGGGAAAATGTGGAACGTATTCATAGACTGAACGCGATAGCACAACGCCGTGGACAGACACTTGCCCAAATGGCCATTGCGTGGGTGCTGCGGAGAGGTCGTGTAACCTCAGCATTGATTGGTGCCAGTAGGCCTGAACAGGTCGTGGATTGCGTTGGCGCACTCGACAATCTTGGTTTTTCTGAAGCGGAACTGGCGGAAATCGATCAGTACGCGAAAGATGGGTCGATCAACATCTGGGCGAAATCGGCGGAATTGGAGTAATCACTTGTTGTGTTCTTTCCACTGCTGGCTGAACGACTTCTCAGCGATATGCGGAAGCTGACGGTGTTTGCCCCACGCTTTTTTGAAGAAATTCCGCAGCAAGAAGTTTTTGAATCTGCCGCTGAAAAAGTCGACAAGCCTGCGCTTGGTGATTGCATAGGTAAAGCCTTTCCATGCAAACCGTTCCGTTTTGGTAGGGAGGTGGCTAGCTACTGCGTCGCGCCGATTGAGTAGCAGCATCTTGTGTATGTCGATTTTAACCGGACATACTTCAGAGCACTTACCGCAAAGGCTGGAGGCGTAGCTCAGGTGCTTGAATTCGGCCATGCCTCGAAGGTGTGGCGTAATCAGCGATCCAATGGGGCCGCTATAGGTGGTGTTGTATGTGTGGCCGCCAACATTTTTGTAAATAGGGCATGCGTTGAGGCAAGCACCGCAGCGGATGCAATACAATCCTTGGCGCTGATCTTTTTGGGCCAACAGCTCGGTACGGCCATTGTCTAGCAATACCACATACATTTCTTCGGGACCGTCGGTCTCATTTTCCTGTCGTGGTCCACTGATGACGCTGTTATACACCGTGAGGCGTTGTCCTGTACCGTGGGTTGAAAGTAATGGCCAAAACAAATCCAGGTCATTAAGCGATGGAATGATTTTCTCGATGCCTACGACGGCTATGTGGATTTTTGGAAAAGTGGTAGAAAGCCGGGCGTTGCCCTCATTTTCGGTAATGGCGATACTTCCGCTGTCGGCTATCAGGAAATTGCCGCCGGTTATGCCGACATCTGCCGTGGTGTATTGTTCCCGAAGTAGTTCCCGGGCCTTCAGCGTCAGCTCTTGGGCGGTAGCCTCGGGAGGGGTATCGAAATGCTGGTGGAATAGCGCTTGGATATCCCGCAAGCTGAGATGCATGGCCGGCGTTACGATATGGTAAGGTTTTTGTCCAAGCAACTGTACAATATATTCACCCAAATCCGTTTCAATGGCCTTTATATTGTTTTCGGCAAGAAATTCGTTGAGTTCGATTTCTTCCGTCGTCATCGATTTGGATTTTACCACTGTTTTGGCACCTGCACCTTCCAAGATCTTACCTATTTCCTCGCGGGCTTCTGCCGCATCGTTGGCCCAGATAACTTTACCCCCCCTTCGGAGGAAATTGGCCTCGAATTCGGGTAACAGCTTATCCAGGTTTTCCATTACCCGCCACTTGATGATATGCGCTTTCCGTTTGGAGTTTTCGAGGTGATGGAACACCGGAAGCCCCCGTTTCACCGCGTCGTCGTACTTGTCAATATTGTAGTTGATAATTTCGCGGTGACGAGGCTCGAAAGCCTTGGTTGCACTTTCTTTAAGGAATACGGTCTCTCGTGTAGACGCCATACGCAAGGTGTTACTATATAATAACGTAAAAAAGGCTTAAGTGTTGTGGTGCCTAACGTAGCGTAATGCCTAGTTCAGATAGCTGTGCATCGGCGATTGCCGAAGGCGAATCAATCATCACATCCCGGCCAGCATTGTTTTTCGGAAAGGCAATCACGTCGCGGATGCTGTCAAGCCCCGCGAATACGGCAGCCAGCCGGTCAAATCCAAAAGCGATACCACCGTGTGGGGGAGCACCATACGTAAAGGCTTCCAAAAGGAAGCCGAATTGCTTTTGAGCTTCCTCCGGGCTGAACCCCAAATGTCTGAACATCAACGACTGCAAATCCCGGTCGTGTATCCGTATGGAACCCCCACCGATTTCGGTGCCGTTGATGACCAAATCATACGCATTAGCTCGAACGCTGCCCGGCTGCGTCTCCAACAACGGAATATCGGCTATTTTTGGTGATGTGAAGGGGTGATGCATGGCATGGTACCGCCCCGATTCTTCGTCCCATTCAAGCAGCGGGAAATCCGTTACCCACAGCGGCGCGTAGGTGTTTTTATTGCGTAATCCCTGTTGAGAAGCGACTTCTAATCTAAGTTCGCACAATTGTTTCCGTGCCCGGTCTGTATTTCCTGCCATCACGAGCAGTAAATCACCCGGTTGTGCGTCAAATGCGGCTGCCCACGAGGCCAGTTGCTCGGTATTGTAGAACTTATCGACCGATGATTTGAGCGTACCATCCTCGTTATACCGCAAGTAAACCAATCCCGAGGCTCCGACCTGCGGGCGTTTCACAAAGTCTGTGAGCGCATCAAGTTGTTTCCTCGTATAGGATGCACAACCCCGGGCATTGATGCCTACCACAAGTTCCGCCTGGTCAAATACCGAAAATCCGGCGCCCTGAAGAAGTGTGTTGAGTTCAACGAATGGCATACCAAAACGGATATCCGGTTTGTCGGAACCATAAAGACGCATTGCTTCGTCGTAAGGCATGCGAGGGATGGCACCCAAATCGATATTCTTTAGTTGCTTGAACAGGTGCTTTATCAAACCTTCGAAAAGTTGGAGGATATCTTCTTGTTCCACAAAGGCCATCTCGCAATCGATCTGGGTGAACTCCGGTTGGCGATCTGCCCGTAAATCTTCGTCGCGGAAGCATTTGACCAGCTGGAAATAGCGGTCAAAGCCCGATACCATCAACAATTGTTTGAATGTCTGTGGCGATTGTGGTAGCGCATAGAACTCACCTGGATTCATCCGGCTCGGCACCACGAAATCCCGGGCTCCTTCCGGAGTGGACTTGATGAGTACCGGCGTTTCCACTTCCAGAAAATGATGGCGATCAAGGTAGTTGCGGGTTTCCTGCGCAAGGCGATGCCGTAAAATGAGGTTATTTCGTACCGGGTTGCGGCGAAGGTCGAGGTAACGGTATTTCATCCGTAAATCATCACCGCCGTCCGTATCGTCTTCAATGGTAAAAGGGGGAAGTTTCGCGGCGTTAAGTACATCGAGTCTGGCTACCTTGATTTCAATCTCACCCGTGGGTATTCTCGTGTTCTTGCTTTCGCGTTCGATAACCCTGCCGGTCACTTTTATCACGTATTCACGGCCGAGGGCACGGGCTTCGGCACGCAATGCCTCATCGTCGGCCGGGTCGAACACCAATTGCGTCACGCCATAACGATCCCGTACATCTATGAATGTCATCCCGCCCAAATCGCGCGACTTCTGCACCCAACCACTAAGTACGACTGTTTTACCTAAGTCCGAAATAGTTAGTTCTCCGCAAGTATGTGTTCTATGCATGCTCTTTTTTATCTAGAACCGCAAAAATAGCTGTTTTTTCCGAACAACAGACAGCTGTTCGGGGAGTTTTTCCAATGGTTGGGCTTAGCAGAGGCTCCCAACGTATGCGCGGCCTAACGGCAGGTTGTCACCGTTGTTCAGCAAGATGTTGGATGCACTGCGTGCCCGGATAGCATCTGTATTAATTAGGTAAGATTTGTGGATCCTCACAAACTTCTTATTATTTAGGATAGTTTCTGCGACTTCCTTAAGACATTTGCGCAACACGATTTTCTTAGTTGTGGTGATAAAGGTCGTGTAGTTGCCCTCGGCATGCGCATAAATCATGTCGTCCATCGGTATTTTGGTCTTGTGCTTTCCGTCGGGCAAGAAAATGCTCTGGCTCTCTTCTTTTGTTTCAACCTGGTTAAGTGCAATTTCAATGGATGCATAAACGTCGTTTCGGTTAAAGGGTTTCACGATGTAGCCGGCAGGATTGGTTGACTTCGCTGCCTCGATCGTGCTACGGTCCGCATGCGACGTGAGGAAGATAAACGGGGTATGGTGGCTGACGTTGATTTCATGGGCCAAATCAATCCCTGTTTTTTCACCATATAAAATAATGTCAACCAAAATAAGGTCAGGTTTTGCGGTTTTAATGGCTGATATCGCATCATCGTAATTCGTGCAAATACCGCAAACATCGTAGCCTAATTCTTGAAGCATGTACTCCAAATCCATGGTAATGATAAGCTGATCTTCTACGATAAGTATTTTTTTCTTTTTCATCCGACTGACATTGTTATGGTGAAGTTACATTCCAAGTTCAATACGAACCGGTGATGATGGAACAAAAGTAGTATGATTGGCTTATATGGGATGTAGTAATATGTCTACATCGTTGTAAATCACTTATAATTAGCGTATTGTATGTGTTTATTGCGGTTTTTTTTATCGACAGGTGCCGTCTTGTAAAACCCATACCCTCGATACGCTACTGCTCAATACATTAGGCGTATGCGGATCGCTGTTGGTGTCGTATGTCAATACAATAGCCCCCGTGCCCGGATTACCCTCAACCTGCAGCGCAATGATTTCTCCTTTTGCCAATTGAACGGTTGTGCTGAACGGCAAGGAAGGGTGGTTGGTAGTTACAGGGCCATCATTCGTATGGTAGGTAACCGATGAGACGAATGCTTCGTCATGCGCAGCAACTTGATAGGTGACCAAGCTGTGCTCGGATAGCTGTATGCCATCGATATCGCAGTTACACTGGGTAGGGTTTAGCTCCATGCGTTCTTCGCATGACTGTAATGTGGCAGACACAGCGAGAAATAAACTGAAAATAACGGTCAAACGCATAATCGATTAAGAAGTTATCACCCAAATCCATGCAAATATGGCCGATAATAGGAACTGTAAGGCAATAAACCCTTTGGATTTTTTGATTTTGTAGCCATTCTACTACATCCGGTGGCGGGCGCGACAGGATAGCATAACAATGTACCAACGTCGAATATCAGAAGTCAATGTGGGGAATAGGGAGTGTGGAAAACTTTTTTGTGGGAAAAAGTGGGGGAAAGTGGAGTAAATTCCTACTTTTACATCATATTTATTGCGAGAAGTGTATTTATGGGCCATTTGATAGGCGAATTTGATTGTAAGCTAGACACCAAGGGAAGGATGGTGTTGCCAGCTGCGCTCAAAAGGCAAATGCCTGATGCTGAGCGTTCTGGGCTTGTCGTCAATCGTGGCTTTGAAAAGCATCTCGTTATCTATTCGAGGGGCGAGTGGGATAAGATTACCGATAAGTTGGCAAAGCTGAATACCTATAAGGCTAGGAACCGGAAGTTTATCCGTGATTTCACCCGCGGCGCTACTGAGTTATCATTGGATTCGGCGGGGCGGGTTTTGTTGCCTAAGTCGCTGCTTGAATATGGTGAGATTGAAACAGAGGTTGTGCTGTCTTGCCAGTTCAACAAGATTGAGGTTTGGTCGAAAACGGCATATCATAAATTGTGGGAAGATGAAGAGGATGATGATTTCGCTGCATTAGCGGAGGAGGTGATGGGTGATGAATTAATGGGCGAAGAAGATGAATAGCGGATACCATGTACCGGTGATGCTGCACGAATGTATAGAGGCATTGGCAATTAAGCACGACGGCACGTATGTAGACGCCACATTTGGAGGCGGTGGGCATGCAGGGGAAATCATGAAGTATTTGGGAGGGGAAGGAAGGTTGTATGCCTTTGATCAAGATCCAGACGCGTTGCGAAACGTGATAGATGATGAGCGATTCGTGTTCATACATCAAAACTTTCGCTTCCTGAAAAATAACCTCCGGCTCTGCGGGGTGAAGGCGGTTGATGGGATTCTCGCAGATTTAGGGGTGTCGTCACATCAGTTTGATGACGCACAACGTGGATTTTCCACACGTTTCGACGCCGAGTTGGACATGCGTATGGATCGAGCCGGTGCATTGGATGCAAAGCAAGTGCTGAATACCTACTCTGAAGCTGAGCTGCATCGCATCTTCGGCATGTATGGAGAGCTTCACAATGCGCGTACGTTGGCAAAAACCATCGCCACGGCACGCCTTATGCAGCCCATCAATACGGTGGGGACGCTGAAGGAAGCCGTAAAAAACATAGTGCCTCGTGGTAAGGAGTATAAATACCATGCGCAGTTGTTTCAAGCATTGCGCATTGAGGTGAATGGCGAGTTGGATGCCCTGCAGGAGTTTTTGCAGCAAACCGTTGCTGTGCTGAATCCCGGTGGGCGGCTGGTGGTGATGTCTTACCACTCACTTGAAGACCGGTTGGTGAAGAATTTCATCGCCAAAGGTAAATTTAGGGGAGCGGTAGAGAAAGATTTTTATGGTAATGAGATCAAGCCATTGAAATCGATCAGTCGCAAAGCAATTGTTGCGAGCGATGATGAGGTGGCTCTTAATAGCAGGGCGCGCAGCGCTAAACTCCGAATAGCAGAGAAAGTTTAAGCAAATATGGCAAGGAACGCATATAAACGACAGCCGCTGAGTGAAGAACAGCAAGCCGAGTTGCAGGAAACGGTAGAAGAAAAGGCGGATGCTACCCGCAACTTTTTCCAATCTATATTTTCCACGAAGCGGTTTTCGTCGTCTGCATTTGTAGGCTATATTCCGTTCATTGCGTTTGTGGGATTATTGGCTATCCTTTATATCGCCAACCGGCATTATGCCGAACGGACGGTCCGGCAGATTGATCATTTGGGTAAAGAGGTGAAAGAGATGAACTGGGATTACAAGTCGCTTTCGGCCGACCTAATGAAGCTCACCACGCAAACCGAGATTGCCAAACGGGTGGATACCATGGGGTTGAAAGAGCGAAAGGCGCCGCCCAAGAAAATAGTGGTTGTAAGAGCCGCGCATTGAGCAAAAGTTAGCTAAATATAATAACACATGAATATCAGAACCGACATATTGCTAAGAGTCTATCTGTCATTCGGGCTGATTGTGCTTTTTGCCATTGCCGTGTTGGCGAAGCTTTTCCATCTTCAGTATGTAGAAGGCGCTGAATGGCGGGCAATGGCGGATAGCTTGTCTACCCGATATGTCGATGTGGAAGCCGTGCGTGGCAATATTTATTCGGACGACGGCAGTTTGTTGGCAACGTCGGTTCCCGAATACGACCTCCGCATGGACTTGCTGGCGCCTGGCGTCCAATCCGATGACGTTTTCTTTGCTAAAGTCGATTCACTGGCAGCGGAGCTGTCTGCTTTCTTTAAAGATAAATCTTCTGCACAATATTCGCGACTACTCAAACAAGCGCGGAAGGAAGGGAATAGGTATTGTCTGCTCAAGCGTGATGTGGGGCATCAGGAACTAAAGGAAATTAAGCAGTTCCCCATTTTCAACTTGGGCAAATATAAAGGTGGGCTTATTGCTGAACGAAAGAACAAGCGTATCCTTCCATTTACAAATCTTGCTGCGCGCACCATTGGCTATAAAGTTCCGGCGGAAGATGTGCGTGTGGGTTTAGAAGGGGCATACGGAGAGTATATCGATGGTAAGAGCGGCAAACGGCTGGTAAGGCGCATAGCTGGGGGGGTATGGATGCCGGTGAACCGGGAGATTGAAGTGGCACCGGTTGATGGCGCTGACATCATTTCTACCATCGATGTAAATATGCAAGATATGGCGCAACGTGCCCTTGAGAAACAGTTAATCGTGAGTAATGCCGACAATGGCTGTGTTATTTTGATGGAAGTTGCCACCGGGGAAATACGGGCTGTCGCTAATTTTACGCGGGTTGAAGAGGGTGTTTACCGCGAAAAGTTCAACTATGCAATCGCCCAAAGCGCTGAACCAGGTTCGACATTTAAACTGGCGTCTTACCTGGTGGCACTTGAAGACGGGAAAATCGATACGGGTACCGTTGTCGAGACTGGCAACGGCACCTATAGGGTACATCGGCACACCATCCGAGACACCCATGCTTACGGCACGCTGTCTGTAAAAAAGGCATTCGAAGTATCATCTAACGTAGCCATTACCAAAATTATCAATACGTATTATAAAAATAATCCGGCTGCGTTCACTAAACGGTTGCATGAGTTGCACCTCAATGAACCCTTAGGGCTGCAAATACCGGGCGAAGGCAACCCATTGATTAAGACCCCTGATAGTAGAAGCTGGAGCGGCCTGTCTTTGGTACAAATGGCCTATGGTTACGAATTGAAATTGACGCCATTGCAAACGTTGAGCCTGTACAATGCTGTAGCGAATGACGGTAAGATGGTGGCACCCCTCTTTGTCAAAGAGATTCGGCGGCTGGGTAATACGATCGAGCGCTTCGACACCCGGGTCATCGACGAACAGATAGCATCAAGTGCTACCATTGCCAAATTGCAAGATATGTTGGCGGGCGTGATGATTGAGGGTACCGGCAAGCGGCTGCGTAATCCGGAACTTTCAATGGCTGGCAAAACAGGAACTGCGCAAATGGCAGATGGGGCGGCTGGTTACCGCACCCGCAAATATCAGTCTTCGTTTGCCGGTTATTTCCCGGCGGATAACCCCAAGTACTCGATGATTGTGGTGGTGCAAAACCCTCGCAATGGATATTACGGTGCGTCTATAGCAGGGCCCGTATTTCGCGAGCTTGCCGATATGGTATATGCCAATGATCTCGATTTGCAAAATGATTTCGATCGTATGCGCTTTGTTGGCAATACCGAATTGCCTTCCTCGCTGAAGGGATCGAAAGCTGCCACATTGCACGTTTATGATGCGTTGGGCATCAAAGCCACGTACGCATCGGCAGAGCCCATCCACCATATAGATACTGTAAAAGGAGTGCCTTTTTCGGATGAGACGGTAAAAGCAGGCATAGTGCCAGATGTCAAGGGGATGGGACTCATCGATGCGATGTATGCCCTCGAAAATTCGGGATATCGTACTGCCGTAAAAGGGAAGGGAAAAGTGGTCACCCAATCGTTAGCCGCTGGACAAAAGGTTGAAGTTGGAACTCCAATTGTGATTGAGTTGAAATGAAGGCATTGAAAGACATACTTCACGGCATTCCGGTACGTCACGTAGTGGGTAACCTCAACGTGGGGATAACTGGCCTTTGTTCTGACTCGCGCAAAGTTATTCCTGGTAGTATGTTTGTAGCGGTTGCGGGTACGCAGGTCGATGGTCATCATTACGTGGATAATGCGTTGGCACTAGGCGCTTCTGTAGTGCTTTGTGAACAGCTACCTAAAGCCACCAAAGATGAGATAACTTATATCCAGGTTGAAGACACTGCCTTTGCATTGGGCGTAACGGCATCAAATTTTTTCGGCAATCCGTCTACTAAATTGAAGCTTGTAGGAATTACCGGGACCAATGGTAAGACCACAATCGCCACCTTACTCTACAAGCTTTTCAGGCAGCTCGGGTACGAGGCGGGGCTGATTTCCACTGTTCAGAATCACGTGGGCGACCGCATCGAGACTGCAACACACACCACACCCGATCCGATCGCATTGAACGGATTGTTACAGGAAATGGTCGAAGCGGGATGTGATTATTGTTTTATGGAAGTGAGTTCACATGCCATCGTACAGCAACGGATAGCTGGACTTAATTTCGCAGGCGGTATTTTTTCCAATATTACCCACGATCATTTGGACTTTCACAAAACGTTTGACGCGTATATCAAAGCCAAGAAGCGTTTTTTCGACGATTTGGGCCGTTTTGCTTTTGCGCTGTCCAATGCCGATGATAAAAATGGTGCCGTGATGCTGCAAAATACGTTTGCACATAAAAGAACGTATGGGCTAAAACGCATGGCCGACTTCAAAGCAAAGGTTATCGAGAGCCATTTCGATGGCATGTTACTACAGCTCGATGGACACGAAGTATGGGTGAAGTTGGTTGGTGGATTCAATGCCTACAATATTGCAGCGGTTTATGGTGCGGCTATCTTATTGGAACAGGAAACAATGAAAGTGCTCACCGCCTTGAGTAATATCTCTGGCGCAGAAGGTCGCTTTGATACCGTCATTTCAAAAGGTGGGGTCATTGGTATAGTTGACTACGCACATACTCCTGATGCGGTTCGAAATGTACTGGAAACGATCCGCGATCTTCGCAAAGGCAATCAGCAGATTATCACGGTACTCGGCTGCGGGGGCGATAGGGACCGTGCAAAGCGTCCTAAAATGGCTGCGGTAGCCGCCGAGAATAGCGATAAAGTGATTATATCTTCGGATAACCCACGCACAGAAGATCCACTGAAGATTATAAAGGATATGGAGGCGGGTGTGCCCCAAGAGAAGAAACGAAGTACGTTTTCCATAGCCGATAGGCGGGAAGCTATCCGGGCTGCATGTCACCTTGCGCAATCTGGCGATATTGTACTGGTAGCTGGTAAAGGGCATGAAAAGTATCAAGAAATTAATGGTCAGCGGTACGATTTCGACGATCGCGAAATATTGGTTAAAGCACTGGACGAACGATAAAACGCTATGTTATACTATTTATTTACTTGGATAGAAGACTATATCCACGTTCCAGGATCAGGATTGTGGCAATACATCTCCTTCCGTACGGCTATGGCGGTTATCGTGTCATTGATTATAACCACCGGCTATGGGAGCCGGTTGATCCGTATTTTACGCGCCAAACAAGTAGGAGAAACCATCCGGGATCTGGGTCTTGAAGGGGAAAAGGAAAAGCAGGGTACACCAACAATGGGTGGACTGATTATCATCGCGGGAATTTTGGTACCTACGCTTCTTTTCGCTAAACTGGAGAATATTTACATTATCCTCATGCTGGTCACAACCGTATGGATGGGGACAATCGGGTTTTTGGATGACTACATCAAAGTATTCCGTAAAAATAAAGAGGGGTTGGCCGGTCGCTTTAAGATTGTTGGCCAAGTGGGGCTAGGTGTCATCATTGCCTGTACCATGTATTTTCATCCCGATATTGTGGTGCGTGAGACGGTGGCAAACCCAACATCGAGCGCAACCCTGGAAAAGCGTGTCGAGAGCGATACCGGGAAAACGTATTATACGAAGGATGTGAAATCGACGAAGACCAATATCCCTTTTTATAAAAACAACGAATTCGATTATGCCAAGGTGTTAGGCATATTTGGTGGTAATCAGTCCACCCTTACATTCATCCTCTTTTTGGTCGTTGTCGTTTTCATTGTGGCTGCCGTGTCCAATGGTGCCAATATTACAGACGGGATCGACGGGCTAGCGACGGGAACTTCCGCAACCGTAGGAGGTACGCTAGCCATCCTCGCTTACGTATCGGGCAACGTGATTTTTTCTGATTACCTCAACATCATGTACATTCCCAATTCGGGCGAGCTTGTCATTTTTGCTGGAGCGTTCGTTGGTGCTTGTACCGGATTTCTCTGGTACAATTCATATCCTGCCCAGGTATTCATGGGCGATACGGGCAGCCTCGCTATCGGTGGGATCATCGCCGCATTTGCGGTGTTGATTAGGAAAGAGTTGCTCATTCCGATTTTATGCGGCGTGTTCCTCGTCGAAAATCTATCGGTCATCATGCAGGTATCTTATTTTAAATATACAAAACGGAAATATGGCGAGGGCCGCCGGATATTCAAGATGTCGCCCCTTCATCATCACTACCAGAAAAAGGGATATCACGAGGCCAAAATTGTCACACGGTTTTGGATTTTGAGCATCCTGCTCGCTATTCTCACTATCGTGACGCTGAAAGTTAGGTAACGAAATGGCAGCAATACCCACATATCATTATCCACAACAAGGAAAGCTTACGGTGCTCGGCGCCGGTGAGAGCGGTGTGGGTACGGCCATACTGGCCCGCCAAAAAGGGTTTGACGTATGGGTGTCGGACAGCGGACGGATTGCAGACCATTACAAAGCGTTGCTGCGCGAAGCAGGTATACCGTTCGAAGAAGGTGTCCATACGGAATCACGCATATTGGATGCTGCTATTGCCGTGAAGAGCCCCGGAATACCCGCCCATGTACCCATTGTGCAAAAATTGAAAGCACAACGGATACCCGTAATTGCCGAGATTGAATTTGCGGCACAATACACCAACGCGAAGTTAATCGGCATCACCGGCTCTAATGGGAAGTCAACCACGACCATGTTAACCTGGCACATGTTGAGTCAGGGCGGTCTCAATGTCGGACTTGCCGGTAACATTGGGCGCAGCTTCGCATTGCAGGTAGCCCGCGAGCAATATGATTATTATGTGCTAGAGCTAAGTAGCTTTATGTTGGACGACATGGTCCATTTTCGCGCCGACGTGGCGGTGTTGCTCAATATTACCCCTGATCATCTAGATAGGTATGGATATAAGTTGGAGAATTATGTGGAGTCGAAATTCCGTATCGTCAGAAATCAACAACCCGGTGACCTCTTTATTTACTGTGCTGACGATCCGGTTACGGTCGCGGCGTTGGCGAAGCATTATACCGCAGCAAAGCTGTTGCCATTTAGTCTTCATACACAGGTAACGCATGGTGCTTACTTGAATGATAACAATGAACTTGTAATTAACGTACCAAACCAAGATAAATTTACGATGGATATTAACGAACTTTCTCTTCAGGGTAAACACAATGTGTACAACAATATGGCCTCCGGACTGGTGGCCAAGGCCCAGGAACTACGCAACGCTTCAATGAAGGAGAGCATGGGGTCGTTCAAAAACATCCCGCATCGGCTGGAGTTTGTGGCGTGTATTGCTGGTGTCAATTACATCAATGATTCCAAGGCAACCAATGTTAATGCTGTTTGGTACGCATTGGAAAGTTTTGCACCCCAAGTGGTCTTGATTATGGGCGGCGTGGATAAGGGCAACGATTACGAGATGCTGCGCGACTTGGTGAAAACCAAAGTACGGGCAATTGTATGTATCGGCAAAGATAATTCACGGATATACGATTCATTGGAAGATGACGCAAAGATTATCGTCAATAGTTCGAGCATGCGCGATGCCGTTGAAATCGCTTCGCATTTAGCCCAGAAAGGCGATACGGTGCTGCTATCGCCAGCGTGTGCGAGCTTTGACTGGTTTCGGAATTTCGAGGATCGTGGCAACCAATTTAAGGTAGCGGTGATGGATTTGTGATTTCGAATGTGCTGATGTGGCGATTTGTTGATGTGGCGGTTTGCAGCCGAATCATCAAATCTTCAAATTTTCAAATCATAAAATTGAAAAATAAATGGAACAAGCATTTTCAAAATTGAAAGGAGACCGATGGCTGTGGATCATTATCATCGTGCTGTCGGTATGGTCATTGCTTGCAGTGTATAGTTCGGTTGGCACCTTGGCTTACAAAGAAGGTAAGGGCACGGAAGTGTACCTTATTAAGCATACCTTGCTTATATTCGGTGGTTTTGCATTGATGTATTTTTCGCACTTGCTAGACTATCGTTGGTATGCCGGTATATCCAAAATACTGATGGCAATTACTATTCCGCTATTGCTTTATACGTTATTGTTTGGAAATACAGTAAATGAAGCCAACCGCTGGGTAACTATACCGGTGATCAACCAAACGTTCCAAACGTCCGATTTGGCGAAGTTGGCACTGATTACATTCCTCGCACGGACGTTGACGCGTAAGCAGGAAAATATTAAAGATGTCAAAAAGGCATTTCTGCCCATTATGGGGTCGGTTTGTGTGATATTCGTTCTAATAGCACCCGCGAACCTTTCCACAGCGTTGATGTTATTTGGCGTCAGTGTATTGTTATTGATTATCGGCCGCATCAGTATCAAGCAAATTGCGTATGTCTGCTTGGGTGTCTTCGTATTGCTGGTGTTGGTGGTGGGATTGGGACCAAGGCGGGAAACGTACATGTCGCGGGTGGAGACTTACATGAGCGGCGAACAAGCGGATTCGGATAAATCTTTCCAAGCAAACCACGCAAAGATTGCCATAGCATCCGGCGGATTGTTCGGGAAAGGCCCTGGTAACAGCACACAGCGGAATGTATTGCCCCACCCTTACTCTGATTTTATATTCGCTATCATCATTGAGGAATATGGTGCGGTAGGGGGCGTGATATTGGTTTGCCTTTATGTGGCGCTGATGTTCCGATGTATACGGATCGTGACCCTAAGCCCCAAGGCGTTCGGCGCGTTGTTAGCGGCCGGGCTCGGATTCAGCCTCGCATTGCAGGCACTGGGCAATATGGCTGTAGCCGTTGGTTTGGGCCCAGTAACCGGTGTCCCACTTCCGCTCGTAAGTATGGGGGGAACATCGATATTGTTTACCAGCCTTGCTTTTGGCATTATCTTGAGTGTAAGCCGCAATATCGATGAGATGAAAGGAGTAGGGCAGTCAAACGAACAAAATAAAAAAGTGGTTGTAGGGGAAATTCCGGCAATGGGCTAGTATGAGCAAATAGCAAAGGAGCAAGGACAGCGATATGGGTAAACGGATCATCATAAGCGGAGGGGGCACCGGAGGACATATCTTCCCGGCCATCGCCATTGCTAATGCATTGAAGCGTTTGGCTCCTGATACCGTGCTATTGTTTGTGGGGGCCAACGGGAAAATGGAGATGGAGAAAGTACCTGCCGCAGGATATGAAATCGTCGGCCTCGATATTCAGGGAATCAATCGAACGTCGCTTTGGAAGAACCTGGCGCTGCCTTTTAAATTGTACCATAGCATCCGTAAAGCGCAGCAGATTGTCCGTCGTTTCCAGCCAGACGTGGCGGTGGGCGTGGGGGGATACGCTTCAGGACCGCTATTGTACGCCGCCGCACGTATGGGTGTGCCTTGCCTAATCCAGGAGCAGAATTCCTATGCGGGTATTACCAACAAACGGTTAGCAAACAAAGCAGACAAGGTATGTGTAGCGTTTGAAGGTATGGAAAGGTTTTTTCCGAAGGATAAGATTTTGTTTACTGGCAATCCGATTCGCCGCGATGCAGTGACTATACAACATAAACGTGCCGAAGCGATAGCGTCGCTGGGACTTTCGCCAGAAAAGAAAACCATCCTACTGACTGGCGGTAGCCTTGGTGCACGAACGTTGAACGACAGTATGCGGGAAGGATTGGGCCGCTTGGTTACATCGGGCGTACAGGTGATTTGGCAATGTGGAGCATATTATTATGATTCGCTACGCGAATCCATTGGCACGAAATACGAGAGCTCGTTGAAATTAACCGCTTTCCTGCATCGCATGGATTTTGCTTATGCAGCTGCGGATATCATCATCGCGAGAGCAGGAGCGGGAACCATTGCCGAACTCTGTGTAATTGCCAAGCCGACGATATTGGTACCGTCGCCAAACGTGGCTGAGGATCATCAGACTAAGAATGCACAGGCGTTGGTAAATAAGAACGCGGCGCTGATGGTGACTGATGCAGAAGCACCGCAGCAACTGATAGGCACCGCATTGGAATTGCTGAGCAACCAACAGGCGTCCGAAGCGTTGTGTTCAAACTTGAAAGAATTGGCTGTCTTGGACGCTGACGACGTGATAGCAAAGGAAGTGTTAGCGCTGGCTGGAGACGCTAGATAAAAGACAATAGACTACAGCCAACAAGCAAAAAAGCAAATTACAAAAAAGCAACAGAATGAATATAAACAACATCAGGCAAGTATATCTCATCGGAATCGGAGGCATTGGCATGAGTGCCCTAGCACGCTATTTCCGCCATTTGGGATGCCTGGTGGGAGGATATGATAAAACGGAAACCGAGCTTACACGGCAGTTGGTGTCAGAGGGTATTGCCATAAATTACACCGACGATTTTGATGTGATCAACGATGAGTTCAAATCGCCCGATGAACACACCTTAATCATTTATACGCCGGCCGTCCCCAGCGAATTGGGTATCCTCAACAGGTTCCAAGAATTGGGTCATGCGCTATTCAAACGATCGCAAGTACTGGGACTAATCAGCCAGAATAAGTTTACTATCGCGGTGGCAGGCACCCACGGTAAAACCACTACCACCGCGCTTATAGCGCATATTCTTACGGAAAGCGGTTTTGGATGCTCGGCTTTTCTAGGAGGACTGAGTACAAATTACAATACCAATGTGCTATTTTCCGACAATGATGTCATGGTCGTGGAAGCTGATGAATTTGACCGATCTTTCCTCACGTTGTATCCTGATATTGCAGTGGTAACTTCGGCCGATGCCGACCATTTGGATATCTATGGTGACAAAGGCCAGCTTCATGAGTCATTTAGGTTGTTCTTAGGGCAATTGCATGAACATGGGACACGTATTATTCGTGCAGGCCTGCCGTTCGAAGCCGATACTTATTATTCGGCAACGCAAGCTGCCGAAGCTTACGCGGACAATGTTCGCGTAAAAGGCGGTGATTTTTATTTTGATTACATCTATAACGGGCGACGAATTTCAGACATACGGCTTGGCATACCTGGACGCCATAATGTGGAAAACGCAGTTGCGGCGACCGTTGTTGCCCAAGTGCTGAAAATTCCCATGACTAAGATTACCCATGCGCTGTCGTCATTTGCAGGGGTAAAGCGCCGGTTTGAGTATATTGTTAAAACAGTAGATACCATCTTCATTGACGATTACGCCCACCACCCCGAAGAGTTGAAAGCGTTTTTCTCGGCGGTAAAGCAACTGTATCCGAAGAGGAAGTTGACAGCGATCTTCCAGCCACATTTATATAGCAGAACACGTGATTTCGTGGCGGGCTTTGCCGAAGCACTTGCTATGGTAGATACGTTGTTATTGATGGAGATTTATCCGGCGCGGGAAATGCCCATAAAAGGTGTTGACGCGCGGATGCTTCTTGAAAAAATCGCTATCAGCGATAAGCATATTTTGGATCACGACAACATAAAAAACTATGTCCGCAACACAAGACCCGAATTGCTTGTAACGGTTGGTGCAGGGAATGTCGATTTGTTGGTGAAACCATTGAAAGCCATATTGGAGCATGAATAGTATTGCATCATATCGGTTTAATTGGCGCAACGTGTTGTACGGCGCAATGGGAGCGGTATTGTTCGCCGGAACCATTATGCTGATGGGGTTCATCAGCACTAAAAGTAGCGAGCAGGCTTGTACATCGGTACGGATTATCCTATTGGGTAACGAGTCGTTTATCGAACAGAAAGACATTGCCGCCCTATTGATTGAGAAATTTGGCGAGTTGGAAGGCCGCACGCTGGAAAGTATTCCAGTTCATCAAATCGAATACGACCTACGTCAAATTCCCTACGTGTTTTCAGCGATTGTGACAACGGATATGGATGGATTGCTGACCGTGCGCGTTAAACAACGGGAAGCGGTAGTTCGGATCATCAATCGCGATGGGCCAGATTTTTATATCGACCAGCAAGGCCATAAAATGCCTGTTTCATTGAAGTACGTGCCACGTGTACCAGTAGTGAATGGTTTTATTTCGGAGCCGTACGATGGTACGCTCGATAGTACGAAAAGTCGCTTGGTAGCTGATGTTTTCCAAACGGCTCAATATATCAGTAGCGATAGCCTATGGAGCAGCCAGGTAGTACAGCTTTATGTGAATGAGTACCATGACATCGAGCTGGTGCCCCGGGTAGGTGACCAGCGGATTATTCTGGGCAATGCCGATTCGTTGGAAAGAAAGTTCGACAAGTTGCTGTTGTTTTACCGTAAGATCGTTCCCAAAACGGGCATCAATGCTTATAAGTCGGTAAACCTTAAGTTTGCCGGACAGATCGTCTGCGAACGGAGTGAAGATTTCAACCCTGACGATATCGTGATTATACCGGATTCAACTCAACATAGTTCAATAAATAGCAACAATACACAATTATGAAAGCAAAAGTAACAACGGAAAAGGACTCGCCAATCATTGTGGGGCTTGACATTGGTACGACGAAGATATGCGTCACCGTGGGCCGGCGGAGTGGCACGAACAAAATTGAAATTCTCGGTGTGGGAAAAGCGGAATCCTCCGGCGTAAGCCGTGGCGTGGTTGCCAATATACAAAAGACCGTGAACAGCATTAAGCAAGCTGTAGAAGAGGCGGCAGGGCAGTCCAACGTAGACATTAAGGTAGTCAATGTAGGTATTGCCGGCCAGCATATCAAAAGTATTCAACACAGAGGTATTCTTACGCGCAAGGACGACGGCGAGATTAACCGGTTGGACATTGAGCGGCTTATCGAAGATATGTATAAACTGGTACTCCCCCCGGGCGAAGAGATCATCCATGTGTTGCCTCAAGAGTTTACCATAGACAATGAGCCGGGTATAAAAGACCCCATTGGCATGGCAGGGCGCCGCATGGAGGCGAACTTCCATATCATTTCCGGACTTGTAAGCGCTGTCAAAAATATCAAAAAGTGCATAGATAACGCCTCGTTGGAGGTGCAGGACTTGATTCTTGAACCGCTTGCTTCTTCCGAAGCTGTACTTGACGAAGCCGACAAGGATGCCGGTGTAGTGCTGGTTGATATCGGTGGTGGCACTACCGACGTCGCGATATTCCATGAGGGGATTATTCGGCATACTGCGGTAATCCCGTTGGGTGGCAATATCGTAACCGAGGATATTAAACAAGGGTGTTCCGTTTTGCGCAATCAGGCTGAACTATTGAAAGTCCGTTTCGGATCGGCCCTTGCTGATGAAAACAGAGAAAACGAGGTAATCAGTGTGCCCGGACTGCGCGGCCGCGATGCGAAGGAGATTTCAGTAAAGAACCTTGCCTATATCATCCAGGCGCGAATGGAAGAAATTATCGAGCATGTTTATTATGAGATTAAATCATCAGGTTATGAAAATAAGCTGATCGGCGGTATTGTCATTACTGGTGGTGGGGCGCAATTGAAACACCTTGTCCAACTGGTTGAATACATTACGGGCATCGATTGCCGTGTTGGATTTCCCAACGAACACCTGGCTAAAAATGAAATTCTCCCTAAGAATAGTTATGACGAACTTAAAAGCCCGTTGTACGCTACTGGGATTGGCTTGTTAATTAAGGGGATACAGGCAGAAGAAGAACAAGAAGAGATGAAAGAAGATAAGTCGGACCGCATATCCATTAAAGATATTGCCCAAAGCGGAAGTAAGGAAAAAGGACTTTTCAAGTGGTTCAGGGATATCATCAAAGATGGAAACGAAATTGATGATGCATCCTACCTTGGGAAGCGATAGTTTTCAACAACCGCTATTTTTTCCACATTGTTAACAATTGTGGAAAACCATTGTGTAAAAAGTGCTATTATTACACTACGAATATTGAATCGAAATGAGTTTTGTATCACGCTCTTTTGGAGCAAAATACGATTGAAATATGTCTTTTAAATTTGAAATGTTAAAGGAGCAATCGGCAATTATCAAGGTAATTGGCGTAGGTGGAGGTGGTGGAAATGCGGTGAACCACATGTATAAGCAGGGAATCAGCGGTGTGGATTTCATCGTTTGCAATACGGATGCGCAGGCGCTGGAGCTAAGTTCCATACCGAATAAGGTGCAGTTGGGGGCAAGCCTGACGGAAGGGATGGGGGCAGGTGCCGATCCCAGCGTCGGCGAAAATTCGGCCATCGAAAGCATTGAAGACATCAAGCGCATGTTGGGCTCCAATACAAAGATGCTGTTTATCACGGCCGGTATGGGTGGCGGCACCGGAACCGGTGCCAGTCCGGTACTGGCCAAGGCGGCTCGGGAGCTAGGTATCCTCACCGTTGCCATTGTCACCACTCCCTTTGCTTTTGAGGGCAAAAGGCGCCGTATGCAAGCCGAAGACGGTTTGGGCGAGCTGACGAAATATGTAGACTCGTACTTGGTAATTTCAAACGACAGACTGCGTGATATTTTCGGTAACCTCACCATGACCGCCGCGTTTGCGAAAGCCGATGACATCTTGACCACGGCCGCGAAAGGCATCGCTGAGATCATCACGATTCCGGGATATGTAAATGTCGACTTTAAAGACGTGCGGACCGTCATGAACGATAGTGGTGTAGCCATTATGGGTAATGCAATTGCCGAAGGTGAAGATCGTGCACTGCGTGCAGTTGAAGGGGCATTGGCTTCGCCATTACTTAAAGATAACGAAATAGAGGGCGCGCGTTACATTTTGCTCAACATTACTTCCGGAAAACAGGAAGTAACGATGGATGAAGTAACCGTTATCACGGATTATATCCAAGATAAAGCCGGTTTATCAGCCGATTTGATATGGGGTAACTGTATCAATGAGTCGTTCGAAAGTGAGTTGTCGGTAACCATTATTGCTACGGGATTTCAAACATCGGAAGAACGGATAAAAGAGAAGGAGAACGAACGCGTCCAAATCCCACTTACGCCGGAAGAGCCGAAAACGCCTTATGTAAAGCCAATTAATCAGTTTGTGTTGAAGGCCGATGACAACGCAGAAACACCCGAACCGGTTATTAAACCCGTTGCCGAGCGAAGCGGAATCAATACTACCGCGCAGCAAGCCGACTTATTCAGTGCGTCGGCACCCAAGCCGCAATTACGTAATAATACGCCAGACCGGGACGGCATCATCCGTCATACACTGACTCCCGAAAACCAACAGCCCAGTGAAGCTAAAGAAAAAGAGAACGATGGATACGAGGTGAGGACAACGCCATCTGCATTCCATTTTGAACTGCCAGCAACGTTTGGCGAAGAGGCATCCAGTGATGCGGAGGCTGCTAGCGATGCTAGCTATTCCGATGAGGATCATGATGATAAGTTTCGGGCGATGGAAGAGGTAAAGCGTGGAGCCGATGAACATAAAACACCCGAACATGTAGAAAAAGAATTGCTGAAAACCAAGGAACGTATATTGAGGCTCAAGGAATTGAGCATGAAGCTCAAATCCGCCAATGGCTTGCAGGAATTGGAGACGGAACCTGCATATCGCCGTAAGCAAATGGCGCTGGATGATGTGCCGCATTCGTCGGAGTCGCAAGTGTCGAGGTTTACCTTGTCTACCGAAGAAGGCATTACGGAAATCAGGCCAAATAACTCATTTTTGCATGACAACGTAGATTAAATACGTCTCGACTGTTCGGTTTTTTTATATCAGAATGAAAGAACTGCTTGGTAGGGATGCCTAATCAAGCAGTTTTTGTTCGTTTAGCGCCTTATAATGTAAATTTTGTGTCAATTACAGATGCGGGTTCACTTCGCGATGACATCGACATATTGGTAGCTTTTGATTTAAAGTTTATCTTTGCAACGATTTTTGTCTCATTAATACGCAACATATATATTGGACTTATTTGATAAAATAGCGAAAAACCTAGGACCAATAGGTCAGCATTATGAATGGTCGCATGGTTATTTTTCGTTTCCGAAGCTAGAAGGTGAAATTGCACCCCGCATGACATTTAACGGGAAAGAGCATTTGGTGTGGAGCCTCAACAATTACTTGGGCTTAGCCAATCATCCAGAAGTGCGGGCAGTGGATGCACAAGCCGCGGCCGACTTCGGTATGGCGTATCCCATGGGAGCCCGGATGATGTCGGGCAATAGTGTTCACCATGAAGAACTGGAGCAGGACCTGGCCGCTTACGTGGGCAAGGAGGATGCATTTCTGCTTAACTATGGGTATCAAGGTATGGTATCCATTATCGATGCCCTGGTAGACCGGAACGATATTATCGTTTACGATGCGGAATCACATGCTTGTATCGTAGATGGTGTACGACTGCACATGGGGAAGCGATTCGTATACCAGCATAACGATCTGGAAAGCTGTGAACGGCAATTGATACGGGCGTCCAAATTGGCCCGTATGAACGGCGGATCGGTGCTGTTGATTACTGAAGGCGTATTCGGTATGTCGGGTGCGCAGGGGAAGTTGAAGGAAATTGCGGCCTTGAAAGCCAAGTACCCCTTCCGGATGCTGGTTGATGATGCACACGGGTTCGGCACGATGGGCCGAGGAGGGGCCGGTACCCACGAAGCCCAGGATTGCATACCTGATGTAGACATTTATTTTGGGACATTCGCCAAATCGATGGCTGGGATTGGTGCGTTTGTAGCCTCTACAAAAGACGTGATTACTTATCTCCGATACAATATGCGGTCACAGACGTTCGCAAAATCACTTCCTATGCCGATGGTCATCGGGCTGAAAAAGCGCTTCGAATTGCTAAAAAATAGCCCCGAGCTGCGTGAGCGGCTTTGGGTGGTTGCACAGACGTTGCAACGCGGGCTGAAGGAACGCGGATTCGATATTGGCGCTACCAATACGATGGTGACACCGGTTTTCTTGAAAGGAGATTTACATGAAGCGACGGCACTTACACGCGATCTGCGGGAGACCCATGGGATATTTTGCTCGATTGTGGTTTATCCGGTCATCCCAAAAGGCTTGATTGAATTGCGGCTTATCCCCACTGCGGTACATACTCGGGAAGACGTGGAATATACCTTGGATGCATTTACAGCTGTCAGTGAAAGATTGCAGGCAGGCGCTTATAAGCAGGTTGTTTCTTTACAATCCGAGTAATTTAGGAACGAAAGCGATAAAAAAGAACGGATTACTCGCGACAGAGAGGCGGCGAGATTTCAACGATGTGTTTTTGATTATTTTGCTGTGTATCAGCAATATGTGATGATAACCGCTAATGCAGGTAACTCAATAAAATAGAAGATGTGGAAAAAAAAGTGCGTTTAAAGCCTGTTCGGGGTGTTTTAAAGTTTTTTTTTCCGAAAAAAGATTCTACTTTTAACCCACTGTAGATTATTAACTTATTTAAATTAAAAACTAAAAAGGAGTATTTATTATGGCAAGTATCCAAAAATTTAATGAGCTTAAGAGTTTGATTGAAGGGTTAGATGGGGACGCAGACAAATTCTTCAACAAGGGCAACAATGCAGCCGGTACTCGGGTAAGAAAAGGCCTGCAAGATGTGAAGAATCTAGCTCAAGCAATCCGCTTGGAAATTCAAGAAGCAAAAAATGCAAAATAAGCATACTGTTTGACTCAGTCAAATAGCTAAAAGCCCTCTCGCCTTAGGCAAGAGGGCTTTTTTATGGAATAATTTGTGTAAATTCGTATCTCCGATTATCGATGCCATGATAAATTGTGGAAAGGTGCTGTTGTTGCTTATACCTTGCCTGCCTGTGACGGTAATGGCTCAACAGCAACCGCATTATACCATGTACATGGCAAATAACTTTGTGCTCAATCCAGCAGTGGCAGGAATAGCTGAATATGCGGAGTTGAAGCTGTCAGCCCGTTCACAGTGGACGGGGATTGCCGATGCGCCCAAGACGTTATATGCTACGATGAATGCTCCACTGAACAGGCGGGATGGCCGGAAAAGCAATCTTGGCCTCGGCAGCAAAGTCCTCGTTGATCAAACCGGGCCCATATTGTTTTCATCGGCCGAGCTGAATGGCGCCTATCACTTACCGCTTAACGAAACCTACCGGTTGTCACTCGGAATGGGAATAGGCGTGAACTATCGGCGGGTTGACTTTTCTAAGGTACAGCTAGCGGAGCCCAACGACCCGGTATACGGGACAGATGATTTCAGACGGGCAACCCCGACAGCGAGCGCAGGGTTATGGCTTTATACCAACGATATGTACTTAGGGGTATCGGTACAGAACCTGTTGGACGATGGGTTCGGATCTTCACCCCTAGGCGGGCTAACCATGGCTATGCAGCAGCATTATTTCGCGACTTTTGGCTATCGGTTTAGGATGGGCGATTTTTACCTTACCCCATCCGCGATGTTGAAGCTTGTCCAACCCGCCCCGATGGCATTCGACATCAACCTGAAAGGGCAGGTAGGCGATGCCTTTTGGGCCGGGATTAGTTGGCGGCACCAGGATGGCGTAGCAGCGATGGCGGGCTTTTTCATCAGCTCCACGCTAAACGTCGCCTATGCCTATGATTTCATCAACTCCGACCTTCGACAGCACTCATTGGGCTCGCATGAAATCATAGTGGGTATTAATCTCAATAACCAAAAAGGGCCGAAATGCCCAACTATCGTATGGTGAAAAGGCTCTTATATTACCTCAAGGGAATCATTGGGCTGATGTTGGCCGTATTTACCGCAGTTGCAGGCCGCGCACAATGCGGATCGTCGGGCGATCCGATTGTTAATATTACGTTTGGCACGGCCGACAACCCGAGTTTAGAAGGAGGCACGACCACATATGACCCGGTCTTGCCGGGGCAAACGCCCAACGGCGAGGGGTGGTATAAGTTGGTGTCTAATATAAATCACGGGCTTGGTTCCTGGCATAATCTTCGTGACCATACTGGTAATGCCGATGGTATGATGGTTGTTTTCAACGCCGATGATTATCCGGGTGAATTCTATCGTATTCGGGTGTCGGGGCTATGTGAGAACACACGTTTCCGTTTTAGCGCGTGGATTGCCAACGCCAATCGTGCAGAAGAATGCAACGGGAACCCGATACCGCCCAATGTGCGTTTTGTGATTGAGGATATGGACGGAAACCAAGTAAATGCACCTTATGCAACGGAAAATATAGCCCCTACCTCCTCGCCGCAATGGCTACCGTACGGTTTTGAATTCAATACGGGAAATCAAACGGTGTTTGATTTGGTGCTCATCAACGACAACCCCGGTGGCTGCGGCAACGATTTGGCTATCGACGATATTCAATTCACGCCCTGTGGACCTCCGATTTCATTGGACATGGATGAGACATTGAAACAGGGCGACACCTTATTTTTCTGCGATGGGGGCACTGTCCCCATACGGCTTAGCGGCCTCATCGCACCTGACGATAGCTATGCAGCAGAGCCGGTATTCCAATGGCAGACCCGGCGAGGCGTTGACGCTCAATGGACGGATATTCCCGGTGAACGCCGCAACGAGTTGGATATAATACCTATCGACAACCAATGGTACCGGCTGACGGCTGCTGCAAGTGCCGATAATTTGAGTGAGCCGTTGTGTCGTATTTCTTCCGAACCTATCCGCATAGCGCAGCTCGTTCCACAGGCAGACGTAACCGATATCGATGAAACGGCACCGTTATGTGAAGGAGGTTCCATTTTGTTAAATCCGCCCGAGTACATTAGGGCAAGCGCCGGTCCCATCACTTACCAATGGCGGCTCGACGACGGTAGCGGACTGCCCATAAACATACCCGAAGCGAATTCGCGTACCTACGAATTCATCGCCACAGAAGCAGGTATATTTCACCTCATTCGTCAGGCAGTCAACGGATGCGGCGATCGCTTCGCTACCCACATTTTCGAAGTCCTGGTGAATGAACCGATCCGTACGTCATTGACATTGTTGCAGCCCGCGCTGTGTGCGGACGATGACCCGTTGCCACTTGCAGGCGGTGTGATCGTCAATGGGAGTGTCGATATGGTAGATACGTATAGCGGAATCGGCGTGGTTGACGGCGTTTTCTACCCCGCCGTCGCAGGCGTGGGGCAACACACCATTACCTTTTCACCACCACAAGGCACACCTTGCCCGTTACCATCCCAAGCCATCATCACGGTGTACGACACAATATCCATCGAGCCGATGTTGGACGTGGTCATGCTTCCGAACCAACGAATTACGCTACGCCCCCAAACCAACGCCTCCCAATTTAGATGGAGCAATGAACCAGGTCTGGACAATTACCATATGCAATATCCGGTTGCGTCCCCAGCCCAAACAACGACATACACGTTGACTGCCAGCAATGCCTTCGGATGTGAGAAAACAGAAACAGTCACGATTACCGTACTGAATGATCTCATTGTACCCAACGGCTTCACACCAAACGGAGATAACGTAAACGATACATGGGAAATTGAGGGATTGCGTGCCTATCCGAATGTATTTATACAAGTGTTCAACCGATGGGGTACGCTGGTGTTTTCTTCAAAAGGATATACGGAACCGTGGGCCGGACAGTACAACGGTGCACCGTTACCGACCGGCACCTACTACTATACGCTATCGTCTGATATATTAGAGCAGCCGCTATCCGGGTCCGTGTCCATTTTTAGATAGACAGCAACTTTACCATATCTGTTATTTTTCGTATTATCGCTCCAAACAAACGTGCTATGACGACTAACAAACGAAATAACCCCATTTGGGTGATGAGTTCCGCATTCGATAAATTGACATTGTCTGAATTGGTGGATACCACGGTAGGGATCGGTGCGCAAGGCATAGACCTTTGTGTTTTCCGACGCGACGGAACGCGAAAGGATCACACGGCTACCCATTTAGCGTACGAGCATTTCACACCGGACTCGGCAAAGGCACTTATCGATCGTTTTAATAGCGCTAACTTGGGATTGTCACTGGGGGCTTTCGAAAACATGATAGGAGGGGAACCGGCAGAACGTATAAAAAACCAGAACCACCTGCTTAAGCTGATACGGATCGCCCATCTACTGGGCGGTGATGACAACAACGTGAAAGTGGGCACCTTTGTCGGGTATAACCACGAGCTTGGCGTTCAGGCAAATGGTTTTCAAAAGAACTTGGATGAATATAAGCGGGTGTTTGCACCCATTATCCGGTATGCAGAAGATTTAGGGGTAACGATATTGTATGAAAATTGTCCGATGGAAGGATGGCGCCCGGCATCTTATACAAGCACATATAATAACCTGCCCGGGGTGCTGGCGGCACGTAAACTCATGTACGCGCTTATACCTAGTCAGGCACATGGCGAGATATACGACCCGTCACACGACGTGTGGCAGCATACCGATCCGGTGGCTGTAATATCGCAGACTGACATGTCGCGTGTGCATCGTATCCATGTGAAGGCTACACGGAACCTTGAAACGACTGCACGCATCGACTGGGGCGGTATGTATCCCATGCAACTGGTGGATGCTGGTTTGGCTAAAAGGGCAGGGGTAGCTGTGCCGGCCAATGAATGGGATCGACATCATTATGAGGCTATGTTGCCCGGATTTGGTGGCTCGGACAGCATGGATTGGCGAGCATTCGTTGACCGCCTTATTGAAAGAGGATTTAACGGACCCTTTGAAATCGAGAACGAGGCCAAAAATTCAAAGGATACAGGCAATCTTGCCGCAACGGTACAAGGCTATGAGGCAACTATAAAGTTTTTAGCACCGATGGTATGGGGGCTTCAGGAAGACGTTGGTTATACGTATTTCAATGGTTCGCCTCTTACGACGCCGATGTCACGTGATATCCCGGTGACCACGATCGACAAACTGTAACTCTTTAAGCACCCGAGTGCAGTCGGAACTTTTCAATCAATTCTGCGATATTTTCAACTTGGAGTTTCTCGAAAATTCGCGTTTTATAGGTGCTTACGGTCGACGTGCTGAGGTTGAGTGCTTTGGATACGTCCATAATGCCCAATCCCTGTACGAGGTATTTTGCCACATCAACCTCCCGGTTAGAAAGATGGTTTAACGGGTTGTCTGCTTTTAGTACCGATTTCCCCATGGTGAGCGTATTGTAGTACAACTCTCGTACTTCCGGGCTCATGTATTTTCCCCGTTGGATAACCGAGAGAATAGCTTCTTTCAAGTCCGCTTTTGAGGTGTTTTTATTCAGGTAACCTGCAGCGCCCGCCTGGAGGTAACGGAGCGCATAAAGCGTTTCGTCATAAGACGAAAACACCAATATTTTGATGTTTGGTTGAACAAGCAATACTTTTTCAACCATTTTGATGTTATTGCCTCCCGGCATATTGATGTCGAGCAGAAGAAGATCATAGGGCTTTTCCGACAACAACTTGACCATTTCATCAAAGTCTTCAGCCTGGGTAACCCGTGCAAGCGGCAACGCCTCTTTCACCACAATTGATGTGCCCAGCCTAACGATTCCATGATCATCTGCTATCAATATCTCTGTCATCTGTTAAATGTTTATCATAGATGCCCCCTATCCAGGCAGTTGGTTATTTCATAAGTAAGTCACGTAACTAATGCAAATATAAGTTAAAATATAATTGCAACAGTGTTTTAGATTAAATTTAATAACAATTAGATAGAAAGGGTATGCCGGAAAGTTAATTCCAATGACTCAGCCTGATTAACGCAGGGCAACTTAAATAAAAAAAAATTTGTTTAGCCGTTGAAAATGTCCAATTTAGGCGTTGGGAAATATTTAATTAACAAATTAACCTTATTGTTTTATGGGATTTATAAAAGAATTCAAGGAATTTGCCATGCGCGGCAGCGTGGTAGACCTTGCTGTCGGTGTGGTCATCGGCGGGGCCTTTGGCAAAATCGTTACCTCTTTGGTCAATGATGTAATCATGCCCCCCATTGGTTACCTTACAGGAGGTATCGATTTCTCGGAAATGAAGTATGTCATCCAACCCGCTGACGAAGCCAATGAGATCGCTGAAACAGCTATTAACTATGGCAATTTCATTAATGTGATTATTGAATTCCTTATTATCGCATTTTGTATTTTTCTTGTCATTAAAGGTCTCAACGCACTGAAGCGGAAAGAAGAGGACGCTCCGGCAGCCCCACCTGAACCTTCGAAAGAAGAGGTATTGCTTACCGAAATCAGAGACTTGTTAAAGTCAAAGTAGTAAGGGATAAATAGGGGGGCGTACTGTAAGCGCCCCCTAAAATGTCTTGGGTATCACCGGATCCGTAAGGATAATAAAGTCTCCAAGATGGCTGAATGATTCCCAATCGGGTTCATTATAGCCGTTGTCGGGGAAACAAGAGATAGTAACAACGGAGGTTCGCCGTGACACATAGTTACGAAGCTGGGCTACCGTACCCAATCGCTCATCGCTATGGAACCGACCATTGAGATGTAGGACTTTCTGGATATTTTTCCCCTTGGAGAATCTACTGATGCGGTAAGCCATGGTAGCATCCCAGAGATTTTGGCTTTGATATATTTTTAGGCCACCCATGCTCTCATGGCCGCCCATCAGCGCAGTAAACTTCTCATGGTAGCGGCCCGTCAACGTATCGATGGGTAAGGGAGCAAGCAAGTGCTTAGCTGATTTATCAAGCGCGTTCAAGCTCTCCAGCCCCGACCGGGTAACACGATTCGTGTATCGGCTTGGCGCGTTGGCCGCTAACACGGGCAGCCCATTTTCCCTGGCGTATTCCACCATTGGGCGGTAATCGGTATAATTATTCCACAATACCGCATCCTTGTTGAAGTTTCGTTCTGTTATGAGGCCTGATAGGTATTCGTCCAATACCAACTGGTCGTCACTCACGAGCATTTCCATTGAAAGCGCTACACCGGCGTAGCGCTCGTCCATTGCTTTCAGTAATTCAAATTGCAAAACATGAGCTATCGAGTCGTTATGCTCTTCCCCGAAAAATACGATATCGGCATGACCAATTGAAGCCGTCAATTCCGCGAATGTGATTTCCGCTTTTCTCTCCGTATCATAGATGATATATAGTGAGCGATCCGCTTGGGCATGTGTTGTGAATGTCCGAATAAATAACGCAGTGCAAATTACCGCGGCTTTCGTGATGTTCATGCCCCAAATATAACGCTTATATTTTTGTGTCATCTGCTTGCTGGTGTAGTCATCGATTTTCGGCTACGGTGAAGATAGGTGTAAAAATTAAGTGCATATATTTGATAATTATCTGTTTTACCCGTACATTTGCACTTTCATTTTTGGCTAATAACAAAAAAAGATAGCAAGCGTCATGAAGAGAACATTTCAGCCGTCGCAACGGAAAAGAAGGAATAAGCATGGGTTTAGGGAGCGCATGAGCTCTGCAAACGGCCGTCGCGTATTGGCATCAAGGCGGGCAAAAGGGCGGAGACGCCTTTCCGTATCAGACGAAGGCCGTCACAAAGCCTAACCGTCGACATTGCCGGTGACCGCTCGCACCCGGGGCTCTCGACCGGATTCGGGGAGAGCTTATCAGCAATGAAAAGAAAAACATTTTCGAAAGAAGAACGATTGTGTAGTAAAAGGTTGATAGATAGCCTTTTTCATGATGGTTCTTCTTTTTTAATTTACCCTTATCGTGTTGTATTTATGCGGGTTGAGGGGGCAGCGTGGCCTGCTCAGGTATTGTTGTCCGTATCCAAGCGTCGCTTTCGGCATGCAGTACATCGCAACTTATTGAAACGTCGCATGCGAGAATGCTATCGTCTGCAGAAAGATGAGTTGTTGTATCCTGCCGTTGAAGGTAGGCCGTATGGTTTAGCCATTGCGCTACAATACGTGGGTAACGAAGTGCTAGACTTTCCCTTGATGCGGGAGCGAATGGCCGATGTGTTGAAAAAGCTGCATGATCAAGTATTATGAAGCTGCTCCGCTACATTTGGAATAACGTAATCAAAGTGGCGATATCGGCAATATTTCTCCTGTTAATCAGGGGCTATCAGGTGCTGCTTTCGCCGATGCTTGGGGCCTCCTGCCGCTACTCACCCACCTGTTCGCAGTATGCTGTTGAAGCGATACGCAAATATGGCCCGTTCAAAGGTGGCTGGTTGGCCATCAAACGCATCGGTCGCTGTCATCCCTGGGGGGGGCACGGTCATGACCCTGTGCCTTAGATGCTTGCCTTAACCACCGATAAAAATCATTAACTTTGCTTTCCGTTATGTCCACCCATTACATCCTACAAATCGAAACCGCGACCCAGGTGTGCTCAGCTGCTCTGTCGGCCAATGGCGAGACAATAGCTTGCATCGATGTGGATGAGCCGAATGTACATGCTTCCCGACTCACGCTTTTGATCGATGAGCTCTTGCGGCGAACAGGACTTTCTTTTGGTGATCTTTCAGCCGTGGCCATCAGCAAGGGGCCGGGGTCTTATACGGGGTTGCGTATAGGTGTTTCCACCGCCAAGGGCTTATGCTACGCTACCGGGCTACCGCTTATTGGTGTCGATACGCTGGCGGGAATGGCGACGGGCTTCGCCGCCGACAATCCGGTGGACGGTAATACCCTGTTGTGTCCTATGGTAGATGCGCGTCGGATGGAAGTGTATACTGCCGTTTTTGACAGTCATCTGAAACTCATTACACCTGCTGCTGCGGTGATTGTAGACCCTCGGTCGTTTGAATACCTTGGGAGCAGCCAGTCCATGGTTCTTTTTGGAAGCGGCGCGGATAAGCTGGCGGCGTTGTTTGCGGCCGAAAAGCACATTGAAGTAATAGCCGGTTTCAAAAACTCGGCCAGCTACCTAAGCCGGCTGGCCAATCACGCGTACCGCGAGGAGCGTTTTGAAGATGTCGCTTATTTCGAACCCTTTTACCTCAAAGATTTCATAGCAACTACGCCAAAACAACGGGCGTGATCGTCATAACCATCCTTTACGTTTAAACCAGAAATAGATACCCACCGAAATGCCTACCATGAGTAACATCACCGCTGGATACCCATAAGGCCAGCTCAGTTCAGGCATGAACTTGAAATTCATTCCGTAAATGCCTACGATAAACGTAAGTGGCATAAAGAATACCGAAAAAACGGTCAGTACCCGCATCGTCTCATTGGTGCGCTGTGAGGCAATTGAGAAGTAGATGGATAGCAACTGTGCGGTGTTTTCCGATAGGTTGTCAAAAAGTGTCTGCGTACGGATATACAGGTCGCGCAAATCGCGGGTATAGACATCACTGCGTTCCTTCGAATCAATGTTGTCTATAATTTCATACGAGAGAAGCATCAGTCTGCGAATTACGTCGATCTTACGTTTCACGAAATACAACCCCCGGAGGATCGGTGACTTTCGTTGCCGCAAAAATACCCGCTCTTCGTAATAGTCCAATGATTCGGAGAGCCTAATACCCGGCTGCTCGAATGTCAGGATCGATTCGCGAATCAATGAATTGAGGAGGTGGAATGTCGAATTGCATCTACCCGTGTCAATACGTTTGGCTTTAACCAAATCGATCAAATCGCCTTCGGCTCGGTGAACGGTAATCAGGTGGTTTTCGGTGAAAAAAATAGATACCTTGTTGGTTAGTTCTTGTATGGTGTCGGCCTCGTGGCCATGATCGGCGGCAAACACCCTCAAAATCACAAACGTGTAATTGTCAAATAGCTCGTATTTGGGCAGATGGTCGGGTTGCATGCAGTCCTTAATCGATGCCTCGTGTAAGGCATACGTTTCAGCCACCTGCTTGATTTCGTCATTGTTCGGAGCGGAAAGATCCACCCAGTCGAATCCATTTTTGTTTTTTGACGCCAGCAACCGAATCATGGCTCTCGTCAAAAACCGCTATTTTTTATCTTTAGCATATTCCGCATTCAGTGCCGTCAGCACCTCATTGGTGATTTCGAGGCTTTCGTCTGCGTATAGTACACCCGGACTGGCCGCCGAATAAGTAAGCACGAACTTAAATCCGTTTTCTTTAGCGTGTTTTTTCAAGTATTCGGTAATCCGTCCATACAGTTTTTCATTTTCCGAAGCTTCCTCCTGCGCAAATGATGTACTCGCATTTTGGTTGTGGCGGGCGAGTTCATCTTGTTTACGGGCAAGGCGCTCCTCGGTAGTTTGCCTATCGGATGCGCTCATCGTAGGTGCTTTCTGCTGATAGTCGGCCACCTCACGCTGGAATGCGTTGCTGCGTGACTGGAGATCCGCTTGGGCCTTCTTTGCCTTTTCCTCTAATTTGGTTCTTATATCTTTGAAATATTCGTATTTCTCGAGCAACGTATCCACGTTTACATAGACAATCTTTTCCGTGCTTGTCTGTGTGGAGTCACCCACCGACGAAACCGAAGCAGGAGTCGATCCTTGCTGATTACACGACACTACCGCCGCTACTAACACCCCTATCCCAGCTTTTGCAATCCATGCGAATGCTTTGTTCATAGTTTTCTAATTTTTTGTTCAATCAAAGCGCAAACCTAAGATAAAAAATCGATATTTCCGTATTCCTTCCCGCTCTTATGTGGTACTTTTTTCGTATCTTTGGGCGACGAATTCAAAAACGATAATGAGCGAAGAAAACAAGCAAAATTCAACGTATTCCGCAGATAATATTCAGGTATTGGAAGGATTGGAGGCCGTTCGTAAGCGGCCTTCCATGTATATTGGCGATACCGGCGTTAAAGGTCTTCATCACCTGGTGTACGAAGTGGTGGATAACTCCATTGACGAAGCCGTGGCTGGTTACTGCGACGATATCCAGGTCATTATCCACAAAGACAATTCCATTACGGTAGCAGACAATGGCCGGGGGATTCCAACCGGTATCAACAAAAAGGAAAATAAATCGGCACTCGAACTGGTCATGACCGTCCTGCATGCCGGTGGTAAATTTGATAAAGACACGTACAAGGTGTCGGGAGGGCTCCACGGTGTGGGTGTGTCTTGCGTGAATGCACTGTCTACAGTATTGACTGCCGAGATTCACCGTGATGGGAAAATATTCACCCAAGAATACCGGCAGGGAAAGCCGCAATTTGATGTGAAAGTCATCGGCGAAAGCGACCGTACGGGTACGACGGTCACGTTCCTCCCCGACCCTGAAATCTTTACTACCACAACGGTATACAACTACGACACACTGGCCAGCCGGTTGCGTGAGTTGGCATTCCTCAACAAGGGGATAAGGCTTTCCCTGCTCGATGAGCGCGAAGATCTGGAAGACGGCGCCCTGCGGCAAGAGACATTTTTTTCCGAAGGTGGGTTAAAAGAGTTTGTTCGGTTTCTGGATGGTACGCGCCAGCCACTCATCCCGGATCCTATCCATGTAGAAGGCATCAAACAGGGGATTCCGGTTGAACTTGCCCTACAATATAACGAGACCTATTCGGAAAACGTTCATTCGTACGTCAACAACATCAATACCATTGAAGGCGGCACCCATGTGGCCGGTTTCCGCCGCGGACTTACCCGTACCCTGAAAGCGTATGCCGATAAGTCGGGCCTGCTCAAGAACATGAAAGTGGAAATCACAGGTGACGACTTCCGGGAAGGGCTTACCGCCGTCATTTCGGTGAAGGTAGCCGAGCCTCAGTTTGAAGGGCAGACTAAAACCAAGCTGGGCAATAGCGAAGTGATGGGAGCCGTGGATGTGGCCGTGGGGGAGATACTGAACAACTATTTGGAAGAAAATCCAAAAGAAGCCAAAACCATCGTGCAGAAGGTAATCGTAGCCGCTCAGGCGCGCGCCGCAGCCCGTAAAGCCCGGGACCTTGTACAACGCAAAAACGTGATGGGCGGCAGCGGCCTGCCCGGTAAACTAGCCGACTGCTCCAATAACGACCCTGCCAAATGTGAAATATACCTCGTGGAAGGGGATTCGGCGGGAGGCACAGCCAAACAGGGACGCGATCGTGAGTTCCAGGCCATTTTACCGTTGCGCGGTAAAATCCTTAACGTGGAAAAAGCGATGGAGCACAAAATCTATGAAAACGAGGAAATCAAGAACATGTTTACGGCTTTGGGTGTGAGTGTGGGTACCGAAGACGATGCTAAAGCGCTGAACCTCGACAAACTCCGTTATCATCGGGTAATCATCATGACGGATGCCGACGTGGATGGATCGCACATCACTACATTGATCCTTACGTTCTATTTCCGGTATATGAAAGAATTGATCGAAAACGGATATGTCTATATTGCCACGCCACCACTTTACCTTGTAAAGAAAGGGAAGGAACAGGAATATGCCTGGAACGAAGACCAGCGGGACGCGGCCATACAGCGCCTTAAGGGGGCGGGCAAGGAAGATAGCGTGCATGTACAGCGGTATAAAGGTCTTGGCGAAATGAATGCCGAGCAGTTGTGGGATACCACCATGAATCCCGAAACCCGGACGCTACGGCAAGTGACCATCGAGAACGCCGCAGAATGCGACCGGATTTTCTCCATGCTTATGGGCGATGAAGTGGCCCCACGGCGTGAATTCATCGAACGGAATGCGAAATACGCTAAGATTGACACATAGGCTAAAAGCCGACGGCCACCTTGCTGTTGAGGTACTTTTTCTTATATTCTAATGGCGTCATATCGGTTATTTTCTTGAAGTGCCGGTAGAAGTTGGAAACGTTGTTGAAGCCACATTCGAAACAAATCACCTCAGTGGGTAAGATATCCTCTACAAGCAGCCTACATGCATGGCTAATGCGTATTTCAATCAGGAAATCATAAAACGTCTTCTTGGTCATCAGTTTGAAGTACCGGCAAAACGACGTGACACTGAGGTTGGCGATAGCGGCAATCTCCTCCAAACTGATTTCCTTTTTATAATTGCTTAAGGTATATGTGCAAACTTTGTTGATGCGCACAGCATCGACTTCATTTGGTTTGAAAAATGCATGGGCTGAAGTGATTGTTTGGTATTCGTCCGTTTCGGCCATCGTTTTGAGGATAGACAACAATATAATCAGCCGTTCCATATCGGTGGCTTGGGTGGCCTTGTACATCAGTTCCACTAGTCTCGCCCGGCTTCTTCCCGTAAACTTCATTCCTTTTCGTGCGTTTTCGAATAGTTTAGGTAACAGGTACATCTCAGGAAGGTTCATGAAATCCCGACCCATACAATCCGGTAGAAATTGGATGACGATTGCTTCCACTTTCCGTGTGGGGTGGTCTTGATAATATTCTTCATTGCACTGCCACATGTGCGGCAGGGTGCTGCCCAGTAAAACGACTTCCCCGGTCGAGAAGTTGCCGATGTTATCACCAATAAACCGTACGCCCTTGCCTTGAATAACGTGGTGAAGTTCCAATTCCGGATGGTAATGCCAAAGCGATCCGAAATTGGACTGTACATCGTGTCTCGCACTGAAGGAGGCTTGGATTTGGGTGGGTACTTTGTGGAAAAGTGGTTTCATAATTCATATTCATTGGTTTTCTTTTATTAAAGTACGAAAGAAGAACAGGGTTATAATAGTCTTGTCCGTTATGAATATCGTTCCATCCCTTTTAATGTGTACTAACATACGAAATTGGAATTCGACATGCAAACGAATGATAATATTGTACAATAACAAGGTAATAAATTCCAATGGTGACTCCGCTCGGGAGTTAATGACGGATAAGTCAATATCCTATAATCAGCGGCAAAAATAGTAGAGCGAGTTCTCAGATACAGCAGTTATCTTTGCTTCTTAATTGCAGTAGCCAAAATAAATCCAGATGAAAAATCTTCCCCTTATTGACATCGCCGTTATTATCATCTACCTGTTGGCTATGGTATTGGTAGGTATTTGGTTTTCACGTAAAAATAAAAGTGCCGAACAGTTCACTAAAGCTTCGGGAATGATTCCGGGCTGGGCGGTAGGGATTTCGCTCTATGCCACATTCTTGAGTAGCAACACGTTTTTGGGCGTGCCGGGCAAAGCGTTCGGGGACAATTGGAATGCTTTCGTGTTTAGCTTATCAATGCCGTTGGCAGGTTGGGTAGCCGTGAAGTATTTCGTCCCGTTTTATAGAAGTGCCGGCGGGATATCTGCCTACACGCACTTGGAACATCGTTTCGGCTCTTGGGCGCGTACCTATGCGATGACGTGCTTTCTGCTTACCCAACTCGCTCGTATGGGTTCCATCTTCTTTGGTATTGCCCTAAGCCTTCAGGCGTTGACTGGGTATGACATGGTGACAATCATGATTGTGACTGGCGTTTGTATTGTGGTGTATACAGTGATGGGGGGTATAGAAGCCGTGATTTGGACGGAAGTCGTGCAAGGCGTTATCCAGACATTCGGTGGGCTGCTCATCATGTATCTTTTATTCGTAAGTGTGGATGGAGGTGTAGGAAGCATTATCGACATCGGTTTGAAAGATGATAAATTCAGCTTGGGCGACTTGGGTTTCGACTTTGTCGGCTCCTCTTTTTGGGTGATTTTGCTGTATGGGTTTTTTATCAATCTAAACAATTTCGGAATGGACCAAAATTATGTACAGCGCTATCATACGGCGCAATCGGCCAAAGAGGCTGCGAAATCCGTATGGCTATGTGTGAAACTTTATATACCCATTTCGTTGATATTTTTCGTTATCGGTTCAGGGTTGTATGCCTATTATTATCAGAACCCTGCACTTACCGAGACCATCCGCTTACAAACTGCTGCCGAACGATTACCCTTGGGTGCGGCTCAACAGGAAATCGCTGCATTGGCCGCAACCCTCTCACCCGAAGACTTCGGAGATAAAGTCATGCCCCATTTCATGGTGACCATGATACCCACTGGATTGGCTGGTCTTGTGATTTCGGCGATATTGGCAGCTGCGATGAGCACCATCAGTTCGGGGATGAACGCATCGGCAACGGTATTCACTGAAGACATCTATAAACGTTATTTTAAACGTGACGCTACGAATAAGCAAGCATTACGCATGCTATTCCTCGCCACAGGTGTCTTCGGGATGCTTGGCATTGTTACGGGCATCAGTATGATCGGTGTACAGAGTATCCTGGATCTATGGTGGGAACTGTCCGGCATATTTGCTGGAGGCATGCTTGGTCTGTTTCTGTTGGGCCTTATCAGTAAAAAGGCCAACAACAGCGACGCCGTGATCGCTGTCATTGCGGGTGTTTTGACCATCTTATGGATGACCTTCTCGTATTTGATTCCGGACCAATACAGTTACCTGCGTTATCCATTACACGCCAACATGATTATCGTAGTAGGTACATTGATGATTTCGCTGGTTGGATCGGGTTTGGCGAGGATTCGGAGCTCATCCGCATCGTGATTTCATCGCTGTTTATCCGCAATTTTCTGCTTGAACCGGGCGATGTTTTTCAGGATGTCATTGGTATTGTTGCTGAATTTGCCTATCGTGCTGGTTGCACGTGCGAAACCTTCCTTTTTCGCCAGGTCGGCCATCTCTTCCGTTACATGGTATGCATCCAACATCACAGTAGGGTAGAATGCCTTGTCCGTAGTTTGTACCTGTCGGCCCACCCAGTTGGTTGACAAATAGCGCAGCGAGAAGGTGACAACGACAACGACCCCCAACGGCAACAGCTTGCTGCTCGACCAGTCAATCGCAGCCCCTTGATTGATGTTTTTGAAGTCGAATACCGCTTTATCAATCACCCGGACATATTCTTCACGGAAGTGAAAAGCGGTGATTGCAATCAGGAAGCTGGGGTCATAACGTACACCATCCCGAGGATAGTGGATATCTTTCATCAGGTTGAAGTGCGGTAGGCTGAATTCAAATTTACCGTTGGGAAGAACTCCGAAACTTGGCTTTACCACAAGCAACTTTTCGAATGGCGCATGGTTATTGAACTCAAAGCCTTTCAATTGATCCAGACGCACGTCGTGAAGATTCCGATCGCCGATATCCCTCTCCGAAGAACGGATGCAAGCCGCTACAGCTGCATTCAGTCTCGCCGCCATTTTGCCGTCTGCTTCCTCATATATGTCCCTCAGGACGTTGCGCAGTACTTTGGCTTGTGCGCTGGCCAGTCCGAATTCCAACGCATTCAATTTAGTAGCGTAGGTTTGCTTCACCCGTGCCGGGGCAATTTGCATAACCTGTTTGTCGCCTAGTTCACGATAGACGATGTTGTTGATTTTTCCTTTTATTTTACCATTTCTGTCTTTCGTAGCCATAATGTGGATTGTATTGGGTTTTTTGTTCAAAAATTCTTAACTTAGTCGTTCCGAACCGCTTATTGGTCCTTCGCCTTTCTTTTGCTTCAAACATTCTCCATAACAGGGTGATACATGGCCCGTACCTGCTTCGCTGTGGCCCTGCATTGACTTCGTGGTAAGTCCAAGGTGAGTCCGGGTTTTCTTATGAAAACCCGGACTCACCTTGGACCCATGTTGGACTCACCCTGGACTCACTCCGAAGAAGGTATAAGGAAGGTGTCTGTTTGGTATGATGTTATCATTAGTTATTCATTGACTGACTAAGGTATTAATTAATTGGTTCAACCAAAAATACTGTTTTCTACCAGAAAATCAAAATAGAACCACTCTCGAAGTGTCGAGAACGCGCTAATATCCTACAATGCCCGGCAAATTTGATACATAAGCAGGAAGATTTAATGGGATATCTTTGAATGCATTCAAATGATAAGTTCAATGGTTGCTCTTAGATTAAATCGGCAGAAAGGTAAGAAGTATGGTCTTTTGATAAGTTGTCTTTTTATCGTGGTTGCCTGTGTTTTTTCGCAGGGCGTCGGCCAAGAACTGACGGATTCAGTGCCAAGGCGAATCATCGTCAACGTGACCGAAGATCTGTCGTCTTCCATTGCGATTAATTGGCAGACAAGTCGCCACGTCAAGGAAGGGTTTGCAGAGATCGCGATTGCCGATGCAGACCCACGGTTTGTAGATAAGGCCATCCGGAAAAAGGCTGAAACCGAATGGGTGGGTTTGGGAGATTCCGTCTCATCCAACTACCATTCGTTGGTTTTCGGTGACCTTATCCCTAATACAAAATATGCCTACCGCGTCGGTCAGGGCAATCAATGGAGCGAATGGTTCCACTTTGTTACGAGCAGCGATAACCCAACAGATTCGTTCCAGTTTATTTATTTCGGCGATGTGCAGACAAATATACGGTCGCTTTGGTCGCGCGTTATACGGGAGGCTTTCGCGAAAGCGCCGAAAGCGCGACTGCAGCTGTATGCAGGTGACATCATTAACCGTGCTAACCAGGACGAAGAATGGGCCGATTGGTTCGAGGCGGGAGGTTTCATACACAGCATGATACCGGGCCTTCCTTCGCCGGGCAACCACGATCACTTTAGCCTGCCGAATGGAGAAAGGGCGGCATCGGTCTTTTGGAGACCACAGTTTAACCTGCCGTTAAATGGACCCAAAGGACTGGAGGAAACGTGTTATTTTGTCGATGTACAGGGGGTACGGTTCATATCGCTGAACTCTGACCAAGCTGAAGAATCGGATTACTACCTGGAAGCCCAACGCGAGTGGCTAGACGGTGTATTGCAAAATAACCCGAATAGCTGGACTGTGGCTATCTTTCATCACCCCATCTATTCGCCCAAAGGGACACGTGATAACAAGCGGATGCGGGAGACGTTTAAGCCGCTTTTCGATCAGTACGGAGTGGATTTGGTATTGCAAGGCCATGATCATACCTATGCGCGGGGCATGAGCGAAATTCCGATGGACGGTTTAAGGAAATCATCTGGGACGATGTATGTGGTTTCGGTAAGCGGCCCCAAGATGACTGGCAGCCACGTGGAAAAGAAATATTGGATGGATCGCTCTGCAATCTATACGCAGTTGTTTCATATTATTGATGTAACCCCTCAAAAGCTTTCGTTCAAAGCCTATTTGGCGACGGGCGAGCTTTATGACGCGTTCGATTTGATCAAGCAAGAAGGAACCCTAAATAGATTGGTTGAGCGGGTGCCGGAAGATATGCCGGAACGTCTATGAGACAACGCCCTAGTGCATAGTAGCGGCTGTGAGTCTCGTGTAATCACGGTGTCGGATGGGCAACAATTAAAACTGTGCAGGATACGTAAAAATGTGCATCTTTATCTTTCCAAATAAACTTGCCGTATGATGACTCAAGTGCATGGTCGTTCAGTCTCACTAGACGTTCTTTGGGTCAGGTTGGGTAGTATTAGCATCATCGTCCTAACCCGGTCAGGATCTAGATTTAGCGTTAATTTAGAAGTATATGAAACCGATTGTTCAGATATCATTGGATCTTACGGATATTGAAGAGGGGGTGAACACCGCCCATGTCGCATTGCAGGCGGGTGTAGACTGGCTGGAAGTCGGCACGCCCCTAGTGCTGGCAGAGGGCCTGCATGGGGTGCGCAGGTTGAGGAGTGAATTTCCTGATATACCGCTGGTGGTTGACCTGAAGACTATGGATGGTGGTTACCTGGAAGCGGAGATGATGGCTAAAGCAGGAGCAACACATGTAGTGGTTATGGGGAGGGCACATGCGGAAACCATTAAGTGCGTGGTACAAGCTGGGCGTGATTTCGGCGTGAAGGTGATGGGCGATAACCTGGCATGCGACTCGATGATAGACGGCGCGAAGTTTCTGGAAGACCTGGGGTGCGATTATGTGATCCACCACATCGGTTACGACGAACGGCGGGGCTTGGTTGCCCAGGGCTTGCCCTGTCCCAGTCCGCTGGACCAGCTTACTGAGGTTGTGGAAGCAGTAAACATACCTGTTCAAGCCGTCGGCGGGCTGTCCATTGATCAGGCCATCTCATGCCCGTCTTACGGCGCACCGCTGGTGGTGCTTGGAGCGCCCCTCACGATTGATGCCGACTCGTTCAAAACGTCGAGCAGCAATGACCTTCCAAGTGTATTACGGACCATCTGCGAAAATATCCATTCGCAGCAAGTAAAAAAGACATATAAGCAACCATGGAGTTTTTATCAGTCGTAAATTTTGATCGCCAAAAGGGTTCGGTGGAACTTCGGAAGGTATCCCGTCCCACGCCGAAAAGCGGCGAGGTGATCCTGGAAGTAAAGGGCGTGGGCGTATGCGGCAGCGATCTGCACCAATGGACGTCCACCCATAGCTGGGAGGTGAATTATCCGGTTATCTTGGGCCATGAATTCGCGGGGATTATCGATGAGATTGGCCCGGATGTGAAAAACTGGAAAGCCGGTGATCGGGTAGTCAGCGAAACCGCCGCGGTCATCGATCTGGACAACCCACTGTCGAAGGTAGGACTGTATAACCTCGATCCCTCGCGGAAAGGGTTCGGTTACGGTGTCAACGGTGCGATGACCAAGTACGTTGCGGTGCCCGCCCGCTGTCTGCATCGTATACCGAATACCCTTGAGTTTGAAAAAGCCTGCCTGACCGAACCGTGCAGCGTGGCCTATAATGCGGTGGTAAACAATGCCGATATCAAGCCCGGAGACCGGGTGTTGGTCATCGGCCCCGGCACCATCGGGATGCTCTGCGCGCTGATGGCCCAATTGAGGGGTGCGGACGTGGCCATTGTGGGGCTGGAAAGCGATCGGGTGCGGCTTGACATTGCCGCGACCTATGGAATACGACCCCTCACCGATAATGCAGACGCATGGGCAAGGGAGCTGGACGGAATGGGGGCCGATTGCGTAATCGATTCCGCGGGAATCAGCCATACCCTCCAGCATGCAGTCGACTGGGTACGGCCCAACGGACAGGTGGTTAAAGTAGGTTGGGGGCCGCAACCCATCGGGTTTTCACTGGATCCCATTGTGCAGAAGAACGTACGTATCCAGGGCAGTTTCAGTCACAACTGGCCGGTATGGGAAAAAGTAATCCGGCTGTTAGATACAGGCCGCTTGGACATTAGCAAAATCATCGGCGGTATGTGGCCATTGGAAGATTGGGAAGTGGCTTTCCGCAAAATGAAGGATGGCGAAGTCATCAAAAGTGTGTTGATACCGAAATAATAAAGGGTGAAAATCATGCAAAACGATTTATTAAAAGACAAAGTAATTATTGTCACCGGCGCATTCGGTGGAATTGGCCTTGCAATCGCGAAGGCTTGCCTGAACGCCCGGGCGAACATACTGCTGCACGGGCGAAGCGAACGAAACTTGGCCGACGCGCTAGGCTACCTGGGTGGTGGGGAGCGGGTCGAACCGTTCATTGGTGATGTGACGCGCGAGGGCTTTGCGCTGGATCTGGTGGAAACCACGGTACGCCGTTTCGGCAAAATCAACGGCATCGTCAATAATGCGGCCTATGTGGTCTCGTCCAACGTGAACGATACGACGCTGGCGTTGTTCCGGGAAGTATTGGAAGTAAATTCATTGGCACCGTTTGCCATCATCCAATCGGCGCTGCCCCATCTGGCCGAAACCAAAGGGGCGGTGGTCAATATCGGTTCCGTGAATGCCTACGCCGGAGAACCAAGCTTATTGGCGTACAGTGTGTCAAAAGGAGCATTGATGACCCTAACTAGAAACCTAGGCGATAGCCTGCACAGAGACTTTGGTGTACGGGTAAACCAACTGAACGTGGGATGGGTACTAACGGAAAAGGAGCAGGAACGGAAAACCGGTCACGGACTGCCTGCCGATTGGTATAAACTGATTTCGCCGATGTATGCCCCTGCCCGTCGGCTGCTGGACCCCATGGAAGTTGCCAATTCTGCGGTATTGTGGCTTTCGGATTCGCTGGGTCCGATAAGCGGCCAAGCCGTGGAACTGGAGCAGCATCCGATTATTGGACGGAATCCAGAAAAAAACTTAGACGCGCTAGACATCGATTAATATGCCCAAATTAGCTGTATTTCCGAAGGCTTTCATGAAGGAGCTTTGTGTAACGGGAGAAATGTCGCTCGACGAATGGATTGATCTAACGTCGGTACTGGAAATTGACGGGCTGGAGTGGTACGCCGGCTTTCTAGAGATGGAGAACCCTAACAACTGGGATCGCTATCGCCGCCGGGTCAGCGATGCTGGATTGGAGATACCGATGATGTGCTGCTCGCCCGATTTTACCCATCCCGACCCGGTGTTCAGAAAGGAACAGATCCAGAAGCAGAAACAATGGATCGACATGACATATGCGCTTGGCGGCCACTATTGCCGCGTCCTGTCGGGCCAGCGGCGACCAGAGCTATCCATTGATGACGGCGTGAAATTGACGGTAGATTCGATTCTGGAATGCGTTGCGTACGCAAAGTTGCTCGGGATTACTTTAATCCTCGAAAATCATTACAAAGACGACTTCTGGAAATTTCCTGAATTCGCACAGAAATCTTCGGTGTTCTGCCAGATTGTCGAAGCAATCGACGACCCTTATTTCGGGGTGAACTATGACCCGAGCAACACCTTTCTTGCTGGTGAAGATCCGTTGGAACTACTGGAGAAGGTGAAGTACCGCATCAAGACGATGCATGCTAGCGACAGGTACCTGGTAGGCGGAACACTCAAGGACCTGCGGAAGATGGAAGATAACAGCGAAGGATATGCCTCTGTGCTGAGGCATGGTGAAATCGGCAAAGGTCTTAACGATTACGACGCTATCTTCACCACCCTTAAATCCGTTCATTTCGATAGCTGGATCAGTATCGAAGATGGGGTGGAAGGGATGGATCAATTGAAAAGGAGTGTGGATTTCGTGAATCGGAAAATCAAGCAATACTGGTAACCTAGAGGGCAACATCCTATAATATCCCGCCAATTTGATATAGAACGGCAGTATCACCATAATCTATCTTTGCTTATTGTCATTTTAGAAAAATTACCAAAGTTATCAATGAGCAAAAAAAATAAGGGGTATATCCCTGTCATGCTAACCCCGTTCACGGAAAGCGGAGCGGTCGATTTTGATGGACTGACGAAACTCACATCGCTTTATCTCCGTGCGGGTGCTTCGGGCCTGTTTGCCAACTGCCAATCGAGCGAGATGTTTAGTTTATCGGGCGAGGAGCAGCTTGCGGTCACTAATCATGTGGTGCGTATCGCAGATGGCTCAGTACCGGTAGTTGCTACGGGGACTTTCGGTGGACCGTTACAAAAACAGGCTGATTTTGTGAAGCGGATATACGACACCGGTGTTGAGGCCGTGATTGTAATCACCAATATGTTAGCCGGGGAATCGGAAAGTGCGGAACTGTTTGATGAACGTTTCGGAAAATTGCTGGATGCCACGCCAGGCATTCCGCTCGGATTCTATGAATGCCCGGAACCCTTCAAACGTGTGCTGACCGCTGAGCAACTAAAGCGCTTCGTTGGTACGGGCCGGGTTATTTACCACAAAGATACCTGTTTGGATATCGAGCAGATCAAGGCAAAACTCGAAGCGACAAAGGGAGTCGCTAATTTTGGCCTGTACGACGCTTATATGGTCCACGCTGTGGAATCATTAAAGGCCGGTTCCGCTGGCCTTTCCTGCATCCAGGGAAATTACTATCCCGAGTTGATTGTTTGGTTATGTAACCATTACGATAACGAAGCGCTGGCCGATCAGGTTGAAATGGTACAACGGTTCTTTATCGATCATATGGATATCATGCACAACGTTTATCCGGTTGTGGCCAAATATTTTCTCCAAAAAAGAGGACTGCCTATTTCGACGTTCACGCGGAAACATGCGGGTGTATTCGACGAAGCCGTTAGAAAGCGCATGGATTCGTTCTATTTCCAGTTTCGGCAGTTATTGGAGCGGATTGAGTTAATCCCTGATAGTATTGCACTATCGTAGATTTCCGTGAAGATATGATTTTTCCAGCATGGTCTAAAATTAGTTGATATTTTTGAAGCTGGACCAATGGATAGGATTATGAAAAGATTTTTGTGGCTATTGTTGATGAATTTCGGGTGGATTGTTCCGTCCATTTCGCAAGACAAGATGTTGTCGAATCTGAATGGGACCATTGTGGCCCATCAACCCGCTTCAACCCAGCAGTATATCGGTTCGCCGAGTATCGCTATTTTACCGAATGGCAATTACGTCGCTTCCCATGACCTTTTCGGGCCTGAAAGTTCGGAGTTTGTCCAAGCCGTGACGCACGTCTACCGCTCATCCGATAAGGGAAAGACATGGCGGCGGATCAGCGAAATCCAAGGTGCATTTTGGTCTAGCTTATTCACCCATCGCGGTGTGCTGTACCTGCTTGGCCCCGATCGGCACCACGGCACGGTACTAATCCGCCGTTCGGAAGATGGTGGGGCGACATGGACCGATCCAACCGGTACAGCGAACGGACTGTTGCTGAAAGGGATGTTCCACTGTGCGCCCATGCCGGTAATCGAACACAACGGGCGCTTATGGCGCGGGATGGAAACCGCCCACGGCCCCATACTGGAGTGGGGCAAGCGCTATGGTGCTATGATGATGTCGGCGCCTGTCGACGCCGATCTGTTGAAAGCCAGTAGTTGGACCACCAGCAATTCATTACTTTATGACTCGACTTACCTGAATGGGAATTTCACTGGTTGGTTGGAAGGAAATGCCGTTGTGACACCAGATGGCGGAATGGTGGACATCCTTCGGGTGGACGACCGCACTACGCACGAAGAGAAGGCCGCATTGGTGAGCATAAGTGCCGACGGAAAGGAAGCTTCGTTCGATCCGGGCACCGGATTTATACCATTCCCCGGAGGCAGTAAAAAGTTTGCGATCCGGTTTGATGAAAGGTCCGGCCGCTACTGGACACTGAGCAATAGCATTCCCGAAGAGTTCCGTAAACAGTACCCGAAAAGAAACGCTGCCAGTTTCCGGAATACACTGGTATTGATGAGTTCGGTCGATTTGCGCAGTTGGCAAATCCATGAGCTGGTCTTACAGCATCCTGATGTGATTAATCACGGTTTCCAATACGTCGACTGGCTTGTCGAAGGCGAAGACATCATCATGGTGAGCCGGACAGCCTATTCCGACGGAGCGGAAGTCGCCAACAACAACCACGATGCAAACTTCCTGACATTCCACCGTATTGGAGGGTTCCGTGAAAAAGCAAAACGAACATTGTAAACGTATACAAAACAGATAGCCATGAAGAAGCAAGCAAGGTTTTTTTTATCCGTTCTCGCCATCTTTTGCCTGAAGTGTTCCCCGCCCGATCGGGCTGCAGAACGATTAGACTTGCCACCAAAAGCAGATGCTACTACCGCTGGTTTTGTAAGCGGCGAACTCCTTTACCCATTGGACAACAAACCTACTCCGGAATGCCATGCATCGACCCTAGTCGAAACGCCAGACGGCTTAGTTGTAGCTTTTTTTGCAGGTACATACGAAAGCCATCCCGATGTGGGCATTTGGGTATCCCGTATGGTGGAAGGCCAATGGGCATGGCCAGAAGAGGTGGTAGACGGTGTACAGAACGATACGTTGAGATACCCCTGTTGGAATCCCGTCCTGTTTCAACCCGAGGGTGGTGATCTTATGCTGTTTTACAAAGTAGGACCCAGCCCACAAACCTGGTGGGGCATGGTGATGACATCGAAAGATTATGGAAAAACGTGGTCGGAGCCCCGCAAATTGGGCGAGGATGCCAAGGTGGGCCATCTGCTTGGCCCCATCAAAAACAAGCCGATCCAATTGGCCAATGGAACAATCATAAATCCGACGAGTATCGAATACCCGAAGGGCGATGGTGAAGACCAAGATTGGCGCGTTTACTTTGAAATCAGCAAAGACCTTGGGCAAACATGGGACGTAGTAGGGCCGATTAACGATGGGGTGGAGTTTGACGCCATCCAACCGAGCATCCTAACCTACCCGGATGGGAAATTGCAGGTAATTTGCCGTAGCCGCCAGGATGTGTTGGCGCAAAGCTGGTCTGAAGATCAAGGACAGACGTGGAGCGAAATGTCTGCGATGGCGTTGCCCAACCCGAATTCCGGGACCGATGCCGTGACTTTAAGTGATGGACGGCAATTGCTGGTGTACAACCATTCCACAAAGCAAGGTGAGGAGCCCAAGGGAAGGAATATCCTGAATATTGCATTATCAAAAGATGGGAGTACGTGGGAACCCGTGATGACGCTGGAGAATGAGCCCATTGAAGATGGTTACGCGTATCCTGCTGTTATCCAGTCGTCCGATGGGTTGGTTCACGTGACTTATACCTATGATAGGCAATCGGTAAAGCATGTAATTATCGATCCAAAGGAGCTTTAACATCAATTATTTTAAATGATAGTGTCGAATTAAACAACCATTAACAAGAGATCGCTTAATTAGCATCCGATGGCATGAGTTGTTATACTTTATTGACAATGACTAAGTTTAAAACGAATAGAAGTAGAATCAGCGCCAGCCGGCTATGGTTGGTCGTTTGGCTGGCTATTTTATGCCAGAGCACGGCTTTTGCCCAAGGAAGTTCACCGGTGACACCAGCAACTGCGTTACAACGTTACCTCGAGAATGGTGACACTTCTTACAAATGGGAAATCAGGGATAGTTTGGTGTCCGATCAGGGAACGATTTTCCAGGTGTTGCTTACGTCCCAGCGCTGGCGGGAACATACGTGGGCACATCAACTCAACGTAATCGTGCCCAAGGAAGTAGCCTATGATGGTGGTTTGTTGTTTGTGAGCAGCGGTCGTATGCAGAAAGACAATCCTGCCATGCCCGAGTGGCATAATCTTGCGGAGGATGGCCTCATACAGGATATCGCCGGAATTGCTGTGGCAAACCGAGCCGTGGCTGCTGTACTCCGGCAGGTCCCCAATCAACCACTTTACAATGGTTTGGTTGAAGACGAGCTGATATCATACACGTTGCATCAATTCCAACAGGATGGTGATTATACGTGGCCCTTGCTGTTTCCAATGGTAAAAAGCGCGGTGCGCGCGATGGATGCGATGCAAGAGATTGCTGAAAGCCGTTCTTCGACTCTCATTGAGCGGTTTGTCGTATCGGGTTTATCCAAACGTGGCTGGACAACTTGGCTGACCGCTTCACAGGACGCCCGGGTGGAAGCGTTCGCGCCGATGGTCATTGACATCCTCAACATGCCGGTGAATCTTAATTACCAAGTCGAAGTGTGGAAGACGTATAGTCCGCAGATACAAGATTATGTAGCGCTTGGTCTTGTACAGGATATTGAAAGCGACCGCGGCCGAACACTCGCTCAGATGATCGACCCCTATGCCTACCGGCAGTTGCTCAATAAGCCAAAAATGCTTTTTATGGGCACCAATGACCAATATTGGGTAATCGATGCCGTGAAACATTACATCGACAGCATTCCTGGACCGGATTACATTCATTACGTGCCCAATGAAGGACATGGTCTTGGTGACAAGAAGCAGGCTTTCCAAGCTCTTTCGTCCTTCTGGGGGTTTACCCTACAGGAAAAACCCTACCCGGCCACCGATTACAAAGCGATTGAAAGTAACGGGAAACTGAAATTGAACATCAAGGCTACAAAACCGAGGTTGGAAGGCGCGGTTTTGTGGAGTGCAGTTTCGGAAGACCAGGATTTCCGAGATGAAACCTGGGTGAGCGAGGATTTACAGATTGCACATAAGCGGAAGTTCAAGGTTACAGCAGCCTTACCCCAATCGGGTTATAAGGCGTTTTACGTTGACTTGAAATATCGCGATGCCAATAACGAACTTTACACCCAAAGTACACGGGTTTTTGTCGGCGATAGTAAGTCATTTTTCATTCACTAGTTAACCCATTTGCATCGTGTGCATAGGCCAAATTTGAGACAGATGAAACCGGGAATCGGGTTATTTACTTACCTAATATTGTTGGTCACGGCGGTTTCTTGCACGGTACAACGAACACGGGTAGACCATATTTGGCAGCGTTATCACCACGAGCCAAAAACGGTATTGGTAGCCGCACACCGCGGAGCACACCTTTCCGTTCCCGAAAACTCGTTGGCATCGATCGATAAGGCCATCGAGGCAGACGCACATATCGTAGAATTGGATGTGAGGCAAACCAAGGATGGTGTGTTCGTTTTGATGCATGACAAAACCATAGACCGCACCACAACCGGAACGGGTGAAATTAAAGACAAAACTTACGAAGAACTAAAGCAAATCAGGCTGACCTATCATGGCGAAGCGACTGCTTATCACATACCCACACTGGAGGAAGCACTATTGCGTGCAAAAGGCAGGATACTCATGGATATTGATTTCAAGGCAGACGGTATGCAGGCGCGATTTGATGTTTATCAACAGATTGCTGAGCTAGACGTTACGGACCATGTTATTTTTTTCCTATATGACTATACTGAAATGGCGGCGTTGCATGCTTACGATCCACGTATCAAAATCATGCCCCGCGCATACGATGTGGAACAATTGAATGAAATCATAACATCTGGTCTTACCGATATCGTCCATATCGACGCTTCTTACTACAGTGATAGCTTGTTTAGCGATATTGCCCAGCGTAGTAAGATACGCATTTGGGCAAATGCATTGGGTACACCGGATAAAGAGGAAGCAGCCGGTCAAAGGGGGTACGCAAAGCTATTTGAGCGGATGCAGTACATCAACGTTGTGCAAACGGATTTTCCCGAGAAGATGGTTGAATTTATACGGGAAAAGTTCGAATCGGAATCACAACAAACCAATTGAATCAAATATGCATTGGATCTGTCGTTTCTCGTGGTTTTTGGCGATAATAATAACTGTGGGTATAACGGGTTGTGTCCCGGTACAGGATCCGCATCGCGATTCTGTGGCGGGCGTAATGAGCGATGTGGTTACACGATTGTATGACCAATTGACTCCGGCGGAACTGGATACCATCAGCAGTGCCTTCATACTGGGATTTATTTCGCCAAAAGAGAAAAAGATCCTCGCAACTACGTATTGGAAGTTCGAAGTGAATGTCTCCGCCGTGGTATCCGTGATGCGAGATAGCGCACAAAGGGAGACGCCGTTCTGGCTGGCCGATCAAGGGTTCAATAAAACCGAACTCGTGGTACGCAATGAACTGTACACCTATGAAGTGTGGCAAAAGGAATTTGCAGCAGGTGAGGTGGAACTAGGCATTAACGGATTCGACAAGCACCGCCCAGTCTACTTCGTCGGTGTTACTCCGGTAAATCCCAACGATATCTTGAAAATACGCCCGCTTTTCCCGCATGAGCAGATGATCAGTGTACTGGACACCGGTGCGTTCACTTATTTGGATTGGGATGGTCTGGTACTGACAACGGTTCCCAATGAATTGCGTGGCCAAAAATTGTTACCTACCATACGTGGGCGCGCCCGGGAGGCCCATGTGGTGGGAGGCTTTCGATATACCGATTTCCCATCGGGAATCGTACCTGACCAGATTACAATTACGCTGCCCGAAGATCCTGCGACCGGGGCAGTCGTACAGTGGCGCTGCGATCGCACGGTAAGCCATTCGTGGATAAAGTATTGGGCTGCGAGTACAGCCGATACCACCACCATGGAGGCTGAACGCCAGCTATTGGAAGACCGACAATTGCAGAATGATCGATACACCAGCCGTTTCACGGTAACATTGGAAGGGTTGGTGCCAGGCATGACCTACACTTATTTGGTGGGCCACGACGATGCGGTATCTGATACGCTAACTTTCAAAACTGCAAATGCGGATAATCAGTTTGCGTTTACATGGTTTGGAGATGTGCACAACGATAAAAATTGGGGTGCCTTATTGCGGCGCGCCTCCGTGCGGTACCCAAACACCGCATTCTACATCATTGCGGGCGATGTAGTCAATACGGGTTTGCACAAAGACGATTGGGATGCTTTTTTTGGATATTCAAACGGCGTGTTCAGTCAAGTGCCGCTGATGGCTGTACCTGGTAACCACGACAGCCAGGACGGACTTGGCGCGTCGCTTTATCAAAACTTGTTGACCTATCCCAAAAACGGCCCGCCGGGCCTTCCACCGGGCCTTACGTATGCCTTTCGGTATGAGAACGCCTTATTCCTCATGATCGATGTGGTCAGTTTCCCGGCTGCAGAGCAAAGGGATTGGATTGCCCGTCAATTGGAGGCAACAGATGCAGTCTGGAAATTTGTTGTATTCCACTTTCCGCCTTACACGTCGGAGGAACCGTATCCCGATATCGTCAGTAACTGGGTGCCGCTGTTTGATAAATACCAAGTGGATATGGTGATGAATGGGCATTTTCATTATTACCTGCGAACGGATCCATTAAAGGAAGGAAAACCTCAGCCAAAAAAGACCGATGGCACGACGTACGTCATGTCGGTTGGAACCAAGGGAAAGAACGAATCTGGTAACATGGAGCCTTACGCGGCAAAACGCATAAATGAAGGCTATCTATATCAGCATATCCAAATCAAGGATCGTGAGCTGGACTATGTATGCCTCGATTCGACGGGTAGTGTGCGGGATCGTTTTAGTATCCATAAATAATCGATTGCAAAACTGAATTAAACGATGAAAACACTAGCATTGACATTTTCTTCCTTGATTGCCGGTTTGGTGTTAGCGAATGGGCAGGTGGCCGATACAAAAGTAGCGGTAGTTGATTCGGTATTGGTATTCCCGCTGCAAGCCCAGCATGTGCACGGGAGCAGCGTAGTGGAATTGCCTGATGGCGACTTGCTGTTGGCGTGGTTTCAGGGAAGTGGAGAGCGTACGGCAGACGATGTGCGGATCATGGGGGCCCGCAAAAACAAGGGAAGTGGGAAGTGGAGCGAGCCATTTGAATTGGCGGATACGCCGCACCTGCCGGATTGCAACCCGGTTCTGTTTATGGTGAAAAATAAGCTTTTCTTGGTTTGGATTGCTGTACAGGCTAACAAATGGGAACACTCCATACTGCGTGTACGATCCACAATAACCTATGCAGGCAAGGGAGCGCCGACATGGGAATGGCAGGATAATATACTTCTTAAACCCGGTGAGGAATTTGCGGAAAGGGTCGCTGCAGCGTTCAAAGAACTTCCGCCTACACATAGTGGCTGGTCTGAGTATGCTCCTAGGTACGACAACATGATCATGGATGCCAGCACCGATGCCACAAAGCGGAGTGCCGGATGGATGAGCCGCATTAAACCGCTTGTAACCACAGATGGCCGAATTTTATTGCCTCTCTATTCGGATGGCTTCAATTTCTCCATGGTTGCGATTTCGGATGATGGGGGGAGCTCTTGGTTGCCCAGTTTGCCGATTGTCGGAAGAGGCCCCATTCAACCGGCGTTGGCTCAGCGAAAGGATGGCAGTATGGTCGCATACATGCGAGACTCCGGTGATGCGCCGACGCGGGTGCAAGTGAGCGAGTCTTATGATGGTGGAATGAGTTGGACAGCAGCCCGCAAAACAGCTATTCCCAATGGCGCGAGTGTGGACGTATCGGTACTGGCGGATGGTAGGTGGGCGATGCTGGGTAATGATGTGGATGACGGGCGGTATCGGTTGAGCCTTTACATGTCAGACGATGAAGGAAAGACGTGGTCCGTGAAACATCCCATAGAATATGATATGACAAAATTGGGTAGGTATTCTTATCCTTCACTAATCCAAGGACAAGATGGCCGGCTCCATATGACCTACTCGTTTCACCTGAATGACAATCGGAAAGCGATTAAATATGTTGTGGTAAAACCTTAGGGGGTTATCGGACCGACAGTATTTTTTGTAATAACTTAATGATGAAAAAATGAGACCTAATTTACTAGTCCTATGTTTGTTCGCATTTGGAATGTATGCATGCGACAAGCCGAAACATGGCAAGGGTACGGCTTACGCTGATAGCATTTTTATGCAGGATTACAGTGTGAAATATGATTTTGATGGAGATGGCGCGCAGCTATATAGGGTAAAGGCTAATCGTGATGGAAAAGTACAGTTGTTGGCATCCGATGGGCTTAAACACTTACGCGGCGGGCAGTTTTTGCACCCAGGTAGTGTAGTGACCGACAACACCTACCGGTTTATGTCGGTGAAAGCAATCGTGGATATAGCGCTTTGCAACGGTGAGTTCGTTTACCTCGATAAACACGTTGTCTTTAGCAATGCGTGGTCGGGAAGATTGTTCGTCGAGCACCAGTTGGAAAAACCCACGGTCTTTGCTGCCAACGAAGTGCAGGAATTCCTGGTGACCGACGGGATTACTGTACATTTCATTCAGGGTAGCGCGGTAACATGGAAAGGCCAGGTTTCGGGAAAGGCGGTCACGCAATTGGTCAATCATCCGAAAGATCAGGAACGTTTCTTTTTACTTGCTCCAGACGCCGTTTACCAGTTTACCACCACTACGCATGCGTTGGAGAAAATCCACGGAGATGAAGGCTTGACGTCATTCGATGTTGATGCACGTCACAACCAATTGGTCGTGGGTACTTCCGACGGTTACTTCCGTTTTGATTTGGGGCACGGTAAAGTGGTTGGAGAGATCCAAAGGAAGGTTCCGTGGACCGAAATCACAGCAGTGAAAGTGATTGACGACGCTCCATGGTTCGGCACACCTAAAGGGGCTTTCGTAGTTCGTCAAGGAGGTGATATTGCTTACTACGCGAGCCAGCGTTGGTTACCAAGTGACCACGTTGTCGATATCGCAATGGGGCACGACTCCTCGGTGCTGCTATTGACCGACGGTGGGCTTGGTCAGATCTGTTTCAAAGAAATGACATTGCATGACAAAGCGACATACTATGAACGGCAGGTGCGTGATAGGCATATCCGGAATGGGTTCAATGCGACACTCGTAGGCATGAAAAGCGGGGATTTAAGTACTGGATATTTAGGGGATTCCGACAATGATGGATTGTGGACTTCGTTATACTTGGCGGCGGAAGCATTCCGTTACGCGACTACGGGTGAACAACAGGCGCTGGATTATTGCATGGAGTCGCTGGATGCAATGAGCCGATTATACGATATCAATCCGGTAGCCGGCTTTCCGGCACGTTCTTTCGAACGGCGTGGAATGGGCGATACGCGAAACGTGCTTTCCGATCCTGAGCGCTGGCAACTTGCGGCCGAATCTGATTGGTACTGGAAAGCGACTACGAGCAGCGATGAGGCCATCGGGCATATCTTCGCCTTTGGCGTGGTGGCGGAGCTGGTGGATCATCAAGAAACGCGGGAAAAAGCTATCCGGCTTATTGATACATTGATGGGGCATATCGTGAAAAACAACCTCTATCTGGTGGATTACGATGGTCAGCCCACACTGTGGGGAAAATGGAACCCGGCCTATGTAAACGAATTTCCCACCAACGTCGGGGACCGCAAACTAAACTCGTCGAATATCATCGGCATGCTGCAGACAGCCTATCATTTTACGGGCAAGGCCATTTATAAGGAAACCGCTTTCGACCTGATCGACAACCATGGTTACTTGGAAAACCTCCTGCGCCCGATGGTCGAAATCGGAAAGGCACCGGAAGGCGCCGACGACTGGAGCCAGATGCTTTCCAGCGCATGGAACCATTCGGATGACGAGATGTATTTTGCGGGTTATTGGGGGTTATATCGGTACGCGTTCAATGATACACTTAAAGCAAAATACGGCGTAGCAATCCGTGATCATTGGGAGGCAGAAAGACCGGAAAAAGAGGGGGCGTGGAATATTTTTACGGCCATTACCGGTACCGATGACATCGATTTGGATGAGGCGATATGGTATTTGAAAGAATATCCGCTCGATCTGATCCAATGGACCGTTACCAACAGCCATCGAAAAGACATCGAACACCTAACCCCCAATTTCCGAAGGCAGACCATCGCAACGGTATTACCTCCTGACGAACTTAAGATATCTCGCCACAATGCCAACCGTTTCACACTGGACGGGGGTAGTAATGGTACTGGTGAAAACAGCGCGGGTGATATCTGGCTATTTCCGTATTGGATGGGTAGGTACCTTGGCGTTATCGAAGCTCCGATAAGTGAATAATCGCCGGGAAGCTCCATACAATTTCATCATTTGTTAATATAAGGATTACGTACGAGTAATCCTTTTTTCATTCTGTAAATCAGCTATTTGGTTCTTCGCAAGATGCTAAAATGCGCTATGCAAATGATAATATTGTATAAAGAAAGTAGGCATACTTCGTCTATTTTTGAGTAGTTGAATCATGATAATGCTTTTCAACAATAACGAAGCGTAGATGTTCAGACACTAACCGATTATTAACAAAACGATACCAATGACACAAAAGAATGGGATTCGGCGTTTGCTTTCCTTAGATGCTTTCCGGGGGTTTACCGTAGCGGCAATGATTATTGTAAACACACCGGGTTCATGGGATCACGTATACGCCCCGCTTCTACATGCTTCTTGGCACGGCATTACACCTACCGATTGCATTTTTCCGTTTTTTATCTTTATCGTGGGGATATCCATCACACTTTCCTACGGTAAGCTATTGGACGGGGGCCGCCCGAAGGCCACGCTGGTGGCCAAAACCTTGAAACGAGCCGCCCTTATCTTTCTTATTGGTATTTTCTTGGGGTTGTTTCCAGATTTCAATTTCGCGGAAATTCGGATTCCCGGCGTGTTACAGCGGATTGCCGTCGTTTTTTTGGTATGTGCGTTGTTGTTCTTATACACTAACTGGAAACAACAGGCCGTGATTGGCGGGGCTTTACTCTTGCTGTATTGGATAGTATTGATCGCCGTGCCTGTGCCCGGAGTGGGCAATGGTATACTGGAGCCCGGCAGGAACCTTGCCGCTTGGATAGACAGTTTGCTTATACCCGGCAAAATGTGGCAGGGCACATGGGATCCTGAGGGTCTCCTCAGTACCTTTCCAGCCGTAGTCACCGGCCTGTCGGGCATGCTGGTCGGAAAGCTTTTGGCTATTGATAGGGTGTCGTACGAACGGAAAGTGATTTGGCTTTACCTGGCTGGACTATCAGCTTTCTTGCTTGGATTTGCTTGGGGATGGGTGTTCCCCATCAACAAAAACCTCTGGACAAGTTCATACGTGTTATATACCTCGGGATTGGCTTCCATGATATTTGCGTCGCTTTTCTTCGTTATGGAGGTGCTGGGATATACTGTATGGGCAAAAATTGGCATCGTGTTCGGAGCCAATGCGATTACGGCTTACGTTATCGGGAGCCTATTGCCTGAGTTTTTAGGCCCATTGAATGATTGGTATGTTACGCATGTCGTGGAGCATGGGGAAGGTGCGAAAATGGCATCGCTGATTTGGGCAATAACCATTTGCTTGTTGACTTATCTACCTAGCTATATTTTATATAAGAAACGATTATTTATAAAAATTTGATGGAGGCAGCTGTAATCCGGTTGTGTTCTAATACTAACTAATAGCTAATTAAATACAATATGATGATTTTAATTTATACCTGAAGATTATGAGAACGTATGTTATTAACACGAAAAAAAAGCTGGCCCTATCCTTATGCTTTATCCTTGCATTCGGTGGGCTTGGCTTCGCTTCACACCCGTCGGTAAATATGGGTGTGCAGGATCGGGAAATCACCGGGACCGTCCGGTCTGCCGAAGATGGTAGCGTCCTCGCAGATGTAAGCGTCTCCGTGAAAGGAACGGCTATTGCCAGCCGTACGAGTGCTTCGGGCACCTATGCAATTCGCGTCAGCGGAGCGGATGTGGTGTTGGTTTTTTCTAATGTTGGCTATGAACGCCAGGAGGTGCGGGTAGGCAGCAGGTCGGTGGTGGATGTTTCGCTGGCTGTGGCTGAGAAGCAACTGGATGAGGTCGTGGTAACGGCCCTTGGTATCGAAAGGGAAACCAAATCGCTGGGATATGCGGTAGGAAAGGTAGCCGGGGAGGATATGGTGAATGTACCGCAGGAAAATGTGATGAATGCACTTGCGGGGAGAGTGCCGGGTGTAACGATCAATCAAACAGGTGGTCCGGGATCATCCGTGAGTATGGTCATCCGGGGTGCGACGTCGTTGAGTACCGACAATCAACCGTTATTTGTGGTAGACGGCATTCCGATGCAGAATACCTTGAAAAACGCGAACAGCAGCCGCGGTGATCGCAATGAAGTGGACTACGGGAACGTGATTTCAGACATCAATCCGGAGAATATCGAAAGTGTATCGATATTGAAAGGACCCAGCGCTGCGGCACTCTACGGGTCGCGCGCCGGCAATGGTGTGGTGCTGATTACCACGAAAGCCGGGAAGAAAAGCGACGGTCTGGGCGTTCATTTCTCCACGAGCAATGTTTTTGAGGTTCCTTACCGCTTCCTCGATTACCATTATAAATATGGTAATGGAAACATGAGCGGCGGCGGAGATACCTATAGTGAAGGCTCTGCGTATTGGGGAGGCCCCCAACTGGATGTTGGCATAAAGGCACCGCATTTTATGAGTCCGCTCGATGAAAACGGGAATAAAATTCCCATCGATTTGAAATCCTATCCAGACAATGTTAAAAACTTCATGGAGACTGGGGTCACTTCTGTCAACAACCTGGCAGTTGCAGGCTCGAACGCGCTGGGAACTTACCGGGTGTCTTATGATATGATGCGACACAACGGGATGGTGCCTAATTCCGATTTAAAGCGGGATGCCTTATCCGCCGTTGCAGAGTTCCAAATCCGGCACGACCTTCGGGTTAGCACGAATCTCAACTTTCTAAGGTCGTCATCCCCCAATCGCCCGGCCACCGGTCGCGGGTCCAATCCGCTCATGGCGGCATACAATTGGCCGGCAATTGATATTCATGATATGGAGGACTATTGGCAAGACGGGGCTGAGCATATTCGCCAGCGTAGACCGGCAGAAGGCATGGATAATCCTTATTTCCTCACCTATGGCTTGACCAATGCTTTTACTCGTGACCACGCCTATGGCAATGTGCGGGTCGATTGGTCGATAGCACCGGGGCTCACTGTGTTCGGAAGGATTTCGCACGACATGTTTAATGAAGCGCAAGAAACCAAAATTCCCTGGAGTTATTCGCGGATGAATAAGGGTGGGTATTTTCTGGACGACTTTGTGAATCAAGAAACCAATATGGATGTCTTGGCCACATACCGGAAAGCTGTCAGCGGTTTCGATATATCGGTTACTGGAGGCGTTAATTCCATGTACCAGCAGCATAAGATACAGTCGATGGGAGGACCGGAGCTTTCCGTCCCTGGGTTGTATCGGATATCGAATATCCCTACAAGCAATCGTTCTACTTGGAATAATACCTCCATGAAGCGGATATACAGTGTGTTGGGTACCGCTTCCATAGGTTATCAGGAAAAAATCTATCTCGATCTCACCGCCCGGAACGACTGGTCGAGCACATTGCCTATTGAAAACCGATCGTATTTTTACCCATCGGTTTCCTTGAGTTGGTTGGCGAATAACACGTTTAAGCTGCCTGAGCAGGTTTCGTTGCTTAAACTTCGTGGCGGTATTGCGCAGGTGGGTAACGATACCGGACCGTATGAGTTATACAATGCGCTGGGAATCGGCAGCTGGGGGGATTTGGTTACCAACAATATCCAAGACATCTTGAAAAACCCCCAATTGAAACCCGAGATATCTTCTTCATATGAAGCAGGATTGGATCTCTGGATGTTCAACAATCGGATTAAATTTGAGGGGACCTATTTTTACACGGAGAATCGAAATCAGATATTGAATGTGAACACGGCACCTTCTTCCGGTTTTGTAGCCGCAAAAATAAACGCCGGTTTACTTTCTAGCCGGGGCTTCGAACTTGCGTTGATTACCAATCCAATCCGCGACCGTAACGGTTGGAACATGGATGTAAGCCTGAATTGGTCCCGCACCCGGACAACCCTTGATGCGTTGACCGGCGACCTGCAATACCATCAGTTCTGGTCAGACAACAACGGTGGTGCCTATACTTGGGTAGGCGAGGAAATCGGCAACCTATATAGTCGCGGATACCTGCAAGTCACCGATCCCAACAACCGGTTTTACGGCTGGCCCATCCTTGACGAAAATGGTGAATGGCAGGCAGACAATACGATAACAGCGATGGAGAAAGTGGGTAACTGGAACCCCGATTTCTTGATGGGGGGGCAGTTATCACTGCGCTACAAACGATTTAATCTGACCACAAGTTTCGATTGGCGATCTGGTGGACAATTCATGTCGTGGACTTACCGGTATGGCGAATCCGATTGGAAATCACAACGTCAGCTGGATATGCTGATACCCGGCGGAAAATACAATTCAAGTGAGTTGGCGGAAATGCTACGGTCGGATCCCGAAAGGTATATCATTCCGAAAAACGGAAATTTCCCGCGCGTTGGCGGGCATACGCAAGAGACCGGTGGTTTCCAACTTCCTGACGGCCTATGGGATGGCGGGTTTATCCCCGGCGTTATCCAGCAGGAAGACGGGTCTTATGTAGAACACCTCGGCGAGGACGGTACCAATTTCCTTCGGATTACGGATATGTTCCCGTGGAGCTATAATAAGCAGGTGACATTCGATGCGGATTTCTTTAAAATCCGTGAAATTTCATTGGGTTATTCGATCCCCAAGATCGGTGGGCTCCGTAATGTCAATGTTTCCGTATATACACGGAATCTGATTATCTGGACGAAAGCTAAAATCGGTATCGACCCCGAACGGGCGTTTCGGGTGGACGGTGATGGCTTCCGTCAAGGGATAGAATGGAATAATGTTTTGCCATGGACCATGCCTATTGGCTTTAAGTTAAATGTCAGTTTGTAGGCCCTATTAAATTCACTATCATGGACGCACTAAAAAAATTGCATAGAATATTGATCGCACTGGTCGTTGTCAGCCTGGCATCATGCAGTGATAAATTAACGGAGACGAATATCGATCCGAATGTGGTTGACCCCGCTGTGGGCAACCCCAACATGATTATGCCCACCGTCCTTGCCACCGCGGCGACGGATTACCTAAGCAAAGGCTGGGACGTAACGGCGGGAGTGGTGCAGCATATCCAACACGACGGTTGGTTTGGAGGCATCAACACGTACGAATGGGGTCCCGAAAACTGGGCTAACTATTACGGTATGTTGCGGAATAACGCCTATTTAATGAAAAGCAACCAAGTGTTTCATCAAGGCGTAGCTTACACGATGAAAGCATTTGTTTTTGGAATGATTACCGATTTATGGGGCGATGCACCGTACACCGATGCGCTGAAAGGGGAGGAGGGATTGTTTGAACCGGTATTTGACTCTCAGGAAACTATCTACCGCGGTATTTTGAGCGACCTGCAACAAGCTGCCGAGTTGTTTGCAACGGGCGACAACTCGGGCTACCTGGCTGGCTATGATACTTATTATGGCGGCGACCCATCGAGATGGCACAAGTTTGCTAACAGCCTGGCGTTGCGGTACGCAATGCGGATTTCGGAGAAACTGCCCGACTTGGCGAAATCGACCATCGAAAGGGTGTACAGCTCCGGTGTGTACATCGACACACCTGCTGATGATGCGACCATCAGTTTCGTTGGCTCACAGGCGAGTAACGGCTGGCCCTACAATTTCATGAATGATGACACGGGGAGAAGTAACTTCAGAAGGCGGAAACCGGCCGAGACGCTGATGGATCAATTGTTGTCGACAAATGACCCTCGGCTCCCGGTTTGGTGGGCCCCCGTTCACGTACAGTGGGTGGCTGATGGTTCGCTGACGCAGTATATGGACAATGCCATTCGCCGAGACGGCGAACGCTTATCCGTTGTTTCGCTACCGGACCTCACCTTAAAGGCGGAGATTGATGCCGGACATAAGTTTACCCGCCATTTCAACCCGGCGTTGAAAGGTGCTAATGATCCGACCCTCAACACCAACCTGTACGTCGGTGTCCCCGTGGGTGTTCGGCTGCCCGACTACCACAACGGTAACCCCACGCCGGGCCAGGAGGTGGAAAACCAGCATGTTTCCCAGATGTCTGACCTATATCGCTACAATACGGATCAAGATATGTTAAAAGCTCGGATCATTTCGGCGGCGGAAGTAAGCTTTATTTTTGCTGAAGCGGCTTTGAAGGGTTGGGCGGTAGGAGCCGATGCTGAAACACATTATTATGATGGTATTCGGAAATCGTTGCAGACATGGAAAGTAGACGGCCAATATAGCAACTTCATTGCTGGCGATGGCGTGCGTTTTAATAGCGCTATAGCATTGGAACAAATCATGACCCAGAAATGGATTGCCAGTTGGACGGGAAGCACGGAAGCATGGATGGATTTCAGGAGGACAGGGTTGCCAGCACTGACAGCCGGCCCCAATTCCCCGCAGCCTGTGTTGCCCGTACGTTTCATCTACGGAGATGCAGAAGTCTTCGCGAATATTAAGAACTCGCAGGATGCGATCGATCGTTTGGAACAGAATGCCTATTCGAATCAGGCAAACAGCCAGTGGTCGAAACCGTGGATTGTACAAGGTACAGGCAAACCGTGGTAACAGTTTGCCTAAATTTTGAAAAATGATGATTGCGTTGAGGTTATGGGCCCGTTGATTCAAACGGGCCCTAAAACCCGTTAATGTTGGGAAAGTAGTTCCTTGCACGGCATATCGGAATAAACCAGATAAATCATTAAAAGTCACACAGAATGAAGTCTATTTTAACACTCAAAAGGGCCTGGGTAACCACGTTGTTCCTATGCCCCCTGTTTTTCTTCGGTTCGTGCACGAAAGAAGAGCATCCCGAAAGCGACTACACCGCCATAAAGAAAGGTTGGCTAATCGGGAATTGGAAACAACAGGACATTACATTGGGGGTATCCACCTCGGTAAACTTGCCTGATGGGACAAAACTACCATTGATTGCGGGTAGCAGTATGATCAGCGATCCCTCGATCAACGCCCTATTAAGTGCTTTGCTGGGGGGAAATCCTTTTTTGGCAACCGTTAACAACAGTTTCACATTCGGGGCCGATGGTGCATACAGCATTGATGGAGCGACGGATCTCATTATGCCACAAGCCGGAAAAACGGGGAAATGGGAACTGGAGGTATATGGGGCAGTTATCGCTTTATACCCGTCTGCAGATGTCAGGGCACCCTATTGGGTCAATTCAATGTACGAGAAGGAAATGAATGTCGGGTTGATCGTTAAATTTCCCGGATTAGGGGATGTACCGCTCAACTTGTTGCTTGAAAAACAGTAGCAGTTAAAAAACTAGACGATATGAAAAGATATTACTACTTATTTAGCATCATTGTGCTCGTGCTTTTTGGCTTGGAAGCGGGAACGGCAGCACAACAGACGGTCTTAATACGAGGTAGCGTCCATGACGATAGTGGGCCCATTCAGGGGGTTACAGTAGCCGAAAAAGGGACGGACCATGTTACGGTTACTGCTGCCGATGGAACCTTCGAGATCCAAGTGGCGACCAGACAGAGCGTGCTGCGGTTCTCTGCGGTGGGCTATGAGTCAACTGAAGTGATTGTGGGGGAACAAACCAGTCTCCGGGTCACGTTGGTGCCCGGCTCGCACCAATTGGATGATGTTGTGGTAACGGCATTGGGGATCAGCCGGGAAAAGAAGGCGCTCGGCTATTCCATTGAAGAAGTTTCCGGGAAGGAATTGGTACGGGTACCGCAGGAAAATATATTGACAGCGATGGCGGGTAAAGTCGCCGGCGTCGCCATTAACCAAACCAGTGGCGTGGGGTCTTCTGTAAGTATGGTGATTCGCGGAGCTACTTCATTGAACAACGATAACCAACCGCTAATTGTGGTGGATGGAACACCTTTAAATAATACCATTAATAATGTTTCCCAGGTCAATGGTGTGGATAATCGGGTGGATTACGGTAATTCCATCTCCAGCATTAATCCGGACGATATAGAGAATATTTCGATCTTGAAGGGGCCTAGCGCTGCGGCATTATACGGTTCCAGGGCGGGCAACGGTGTCATACTCATTACCACTAAAAGTGGTAGACAAGCCCAGAAACTAACGATAAATGCCTATACCAACACGGTATTTGATCAACCATATCGTTTTCTAAAAGTGCAATCAAAGTTTGGCAGCGGGCAAATATCTGCTATTCCTGTTTCGGTAAGCGGCAACCTACTTACAAATCCCTTCGGTGCTTTGGTGCAGGATTGGGTGAACGGCTATTATGGTGCTGAGCTGGATAAAGGATATGAAGAAGTGCAATGGAACAGCCCAGTGGACGAGAACGGCAAACAGATAAAAACGCCGTTGGTGTCGCACCCTGATAACGTCAAAAACTTTGTACAAACAGGCATTACCAGCATTAACGGAATATCTGTAGCTAATAATAATAACTTGGTAAGTTACCGGCTTTCTTACGCTAATATGCAAAACAAGGGTATTATACCCAACTCCGATCTGTTTCGGAATACCTTTAATCTTGCAGCAGACGTCAGAGCCAGTAAAAATTTTAAAATAAGTACCAACCTGGACCTGAGCCGTAATAATTCCAACAACCGCCCTGCCGGGGAAAGGGGAGCTAACCCACTGCAATGGGCTTACTCTGTTACACCCAGTACCGATATCAGGGATATGAAAGATTACTGGATGCCGGGACAGGAAGGATACCTGCAGCGATCCCAGGATGCGGCGCGGCTGGCAGCAAGCGGCAAACCGCCTACCTTTAATAACCCGTATTTCTTAGCCTATGAGATCAATAATGGCTTTATACGGGATCGGGTGTTTGGAAACATCAGGGCCGATTGGCAGATATCAAATGAATTCTCTTTTATGGCCAGGTATTCATTAGATAATCTGGCGGAAGAGCGCGAAACCAAATTAGGCAGAAGTTATTCAGAGGATCCCTACGGCGGATATGGATTAATGAACCTTAAAAATTTTGAAAATAATGCCGACTTTTTACTGACCTACAAAAAAGGGTTGAGAGATTTTAATTTATCGGTGTCCGTTGGCGGTAACCATCGCTATCAAACCGGGAGCAACGCAAATGCTTCTTCCATCAATGGACTTATTACGCCGGGGGTTTATACGCTTTCCAATATCGCAATGGGTAATCTCGTATCGTCAAGTTCCAGATTTGAAAAAGCCGTTAACAGTGTATATGGCTTATTGAACCTGAGTTACAGGGACTACTTGTTTTTAGATATATCCGGCCGTAATGATTGGTCTAGTACGCTTCCTGATGCTGCCGGCTATTTTTACCCTTCCGCTTCTTTAAGCGTGCTGTTAAATGAAATACTGGGAATGTCACCCGAGGTAAACCTGTTTAAGTTAAGAGGCGGTGTGGCTCAGGTAGGTAACGATACGGAGCCTTATAAATTAATGGCGATGTTGGAAAATGCAGGCACATTTGCGGGTGTACCCCAACTTGCTACCTCAGCGATACTGCAAAATGCCCAGCTAAAGCCTGAGATTGCGAGTTCGTACGAAGGAGGAGTAGACCTGGCGATGTTTGGTGGGCGACTACGCTTTGCGGGTACCTACTATATGGTTGAAAATAAGAACCAGATTTTAAGTACCGAAACGCCCCCTTCATCGGGTGTCATCCGGAAAAATATTAACGCCGGCCTGTTAAGAAGTAAGGGTGTCGAAATGACTTTTGGCATAACACCCATTGAAAACAGAAACCTGCGATGGGATGTTAACGTGAATTTTACCAGAAACCGGACAAGGTTGATTGAACTGTCTGACGACCTTCCTTATTTCACGTCGTGGAATGAAGCAAAAGGCGGCGCCTGGACGTATGTAGGTGATGAAATGGGAGATATCTATGATGCCCAGATCGTAACGGTAACCGATAAAAATAGCAAATATTACGGTTATCCCATACTGGACAACACGGGGAAATGGCAGAGCATCGATGCCGTAAATACAAAAAATAAGGTAGGAAACTATAATCCGCGTTTTGTTTTAGGGGCACAAACATCGCTTACTTATAAGGGATTCAGTTTGAGTATGACAATTGACTGGCGCAATGGTGGTGATTTTATGTCGCAAACGTACCGGTATATGGAAGAGGGAGGCCTTTCGCAACTGGCTTACGATCGACTGATCAACCCCGGCGTTCGTCAGGGACAAGAATTAAGAGATTACCTGGTCGCCAATCAGGATAAGCTGATTATCTCGGATGGTCGTACCATGCCACTCGTGGGCGGGCCTACTCCGGAATACAACAGTTTTCCCTTTGTTTACGGACCTTATACCGTGCCTTATGGCGGCGTGTTCATTCCGGGGGTATATCTTGATGATCAGGGACAATACGTAGAAAACCTGGGAGAAAATATAGGAGAGGAAGGCGGTACCAAAACACTCCCCCTTGCAGGTGCAACACCTTGGTCTTTTACCCGTACGGCTACATTCGACGCATCCTACCTGAAACTAAGGGAGATTTCGCTGGGCTTTAGCCTGCCACAGAAAGTTGTACAACGAGTGAAGGCGCAGGATGTGAACATTTCTGTTTTCAGCAGAAATATCATGTTGTGGACAGCAGCTAAAATAAACATTGACCCCGAAAATGCGTTTCAGCCCAGGGTAGGTGATACGCGGGGTGGTATGCAGTTCGCCCAAGGTATTGAACGATATAATGTAAATCCCTGGGTAATTCCGGTTGGTTTTAAAGTTAGTGTAACTTTCTAAATACTAAACTATGCTACGCAATAAAATAATAAAAATAGTCTGCGCTATTGTTTTAGCAGTCTCATTTTTAGGTTGTAAAAAGTACCTAACGGACCTGAATATTGATCCGAACGGCATTCAACCCGAAACGGCGAATCCCAATCTGGTGTTAACAAAAGTACTTTCCTCAACAGGGATGGCCTTTACAAACCTGGGCTATCAGGATGTTGCCGGGGTCATGCAGCATACGCAGAAAGACGGCTGGGCCGACGGGCATAATAATTACGACTGGGGACAGAGTAATGACTGGTCGATTTATTATGATATTTTAAGAAACAATAAGTTTGTATACGAACGGGCGGAACAACTGGGATACGATTTACAAAAAGGTGTATCCCTGGTGATGAAGAGCATGGTGTTCGGACTTATTACGGATTTATTTGGCGATGCGCCTTATACCGCTGCACTCAATGCGGATGAGGGAGGGAATGAAAATATGTTCCCTGTTTTTGATAAACAACGAGATATTTACCTCGGTATACTGGCCGACCTGGAAACGGCTAATACCTTGCTATCAAAAAGTAAAAACGAATACAACAGCAGTATCGAAGCGGCTGATATTTATTACCAGGGCGACCCGGCTAAGTGGCGCAAACTGGCCAATTCTCTGCGTTTGAGATACCTTATGCGGCTTTCCGTCAAAGAGCCTGCTATCGCAAAGGCCGGTATCGAACAAATTGCCGGAGATCCGGCCAACAATCCGATCATCACAACCGCGGCAGATGATGCCAATATGCCTTCATGGACGCCTGTATATGATGTAAGTGAAAGTGAATACAGGAGAATAAAAATGTGTCAAACGCTTGTGGAAGCCATGCGGGCCGGTAACGATCCCCGTCTGGGCGTGTGGGCTAAAAGAGTGGAGATACCTATTGTGATGGATGAAACCCTTCCGGACGGTACAGACAAAATTGAAGACGGCAAGCGGTACATTTCCCCGGATATTTTATCAAAGAAAGGAGTCACAGTAGACGATATCAGCCTCAATCCCGACTACGTTGGGCTTCCTCCGTCTTATACAGCCCCCGCAGCATACAATTTAAGCCCAGATGTGAATCAGGCTGCATTTAATCCACATGTATCCTGGTTGAGCGATATGTACAGAACATTTAATAGTCCGCTACTGAAATCGAGGCTTTTATCGGGTTCGGAAGTGAATTTCATATTAGCTGAAGCAGCGTGGCTGGGCTGGTCTTTGCCCGAAACTGCTGAAACCTATTATAACAATGCCATAAAGGCGTCGCTTGAAACATGGGGAGTAGGCGATGCATATGCCGACTTCATAGCCCAACCCGGTGTTGCATATGATGGCACTCAAAAGCAAATCATTGTTCAAAAATGGATTGCCAGTTGGCAGGCGGCTACAGAATCGTGGGCAGATTATAAAAGAACCGGCTTTCCTGAATTGCATGCCGGCCCTATGGCAATAAAAGCTGCCGTGCCGGTTCGTTTTTATTATATGCTCAGTGAACGGAATCTGAATAAAACGAATATCGAAGCCGCTATGGAGAATCTGGAAGAAACACCCTATTCTCAATCAGAAGGGGCGAATAGCGCCTGGTCAAAACCCTGGGTCATTCAGGGAACCGGAAAACCGTGGTAGGGGAAAAGTAGTCAGTTTCATCTCTCACACCTTTTAAGCGCTACGCTTATAGCTCGCGCATCAGTCTGGGGGAGATGATTGGCAAAATCTATCTAGGCAAAGCGTTGGCCCTAGTGGATGAGCTTGATCGTTAACGATGTTGAAATTAATTAAATAGTTGCAGAATAGAAGAAAAATGAAAAGAGTCTTGTTGAGTTTATTGTGGATAGGGGCGTTGTCTATTGGTTTAAGTTATGGGCAGGCTGCATTGGAAGAGGTTTCTCCCAAAAATGCCTTGTACCATTACCTAGAGTCGGAAGACACTTCTTACACCTGGGAGTTGAAAGACGTTATCAAGGAAGGTCCCATTGTGGCTTATGACGTGTTATTGACCTCGCAAACCTGGCAGGGGCACGTGTGGAAACATCAGTTGACCCTGATTGTGCCTAAGAAGGTTAAACGTAAAACCGCTTTACTTTTCATTGATGGGGGCAGTGTCAACAACGAGGGCGAACCCAATTGGCGGGATCCCCGGAAGAACGACGTAGCCTTGGCGCTGGCAAGTATCGCATTGGAAAACAAGGCAATTACAGCGGTATTGAAACAGGTGCCTATGCAGCCTTTGTATGGGGGCAAACGGGAGGACGCACTCATTTCCATGACCTTACACAATTACCAGCAGGATAACGATCCCACCTGGCCCTTGTTGTTTCCGATGACCAAAAGCGCCATCCGGGCGATGGATGCCATACAGGAATTGGTGACGAAACAGCTAAATAAGCGGGTCGAAGATTTCGTAATCTCTGGAGCTTCCAAGCGGGGTTGGACAACCTGGTTGACCGGTGCTTCCCAAGACAGCCGTGTGAAAGCCATTGCTCCGATTGTTATTGACATCCTCAATATGCCGGCCAACTTGAATTATCAGTTGGAGGCGTACGCAGAATACAGCGAGGAAATCAAAGATTATACGGAATTGGGCATTCCCCAGGCAATGGACTCAGAGAAGGGACGCAACATGGTGACCATGATCGATCCATATTCCTATCGATCGGTACTGACCATGCCTAAGATGATTTTCATCGGTACGAACGATCCTTACTGGGTAGTCGATGGTGTTAAACATTATTTCGATAGCATCCCGGGGAAGAACTTCCTGCACTATGTACCCAATGCGGGGCATAACCTCGGTGGGGGAAAACAAGCGTTTAAGGCGCTGGGTGCATTTTTCGGATTCACTGCTGAAGATGAGCCCTATCCGGCTACCCAATGGAAAACAACCGTAAACGGACAACAGGTATCTTTGGATATCGAGATTACACCAAAGCGCCTGAAAGGGGTGAAGCTATGGCGTGCATACTCCGAAGATCGGGACTTCCGTGATGAAAGCTGGACGTCAATGGACTTGGCCATGCCACGCACAGCGTCTGTTTCGACCACAATCCCGTTGCCCACGGATGGCTACCAAGCATTTTATGTCGATTTAATTTATAAAGACGCTACCGGAAAAAATTACAGCCAGAGTACGCGGGTGTTTGTAACGGATGGTAACGGGATATTATGATTCGGCAACGGCTCTTGTCGAAACTAGAGAGACAGGAGAAACAAATATCGAGAACTAAAAATGGCCAAGCAAGTAAAACCGATGGTGCATATGCGTATTTTCGGCGCTGCAGCGTTGGGTGGTACCCTATTCGGTCTGTCAACTTGCGGCCCAAAAGAACCGATTCAAATGAATTTCAGCGAAACCCAACTTACCAGTGCCGTGCAGGGGCACACCATCCATAATACACAGGTGTTTTCAAAGGATGGCCGCTGGGTGGTGTATGATACGCGGAATGACGACAACAAAATCGGCAGCACAGGCAGTATCGAGATAGTTAATACGGAAACTGGTGAGGTCAGGGTATTGTACCAAACGACAAATCAAACCGGAGCCGGACCTGGAGTGGGTGCGGCTACATTTTCTCCAACGCAGGATAGGGTGTTGTTCATCCATGGTATCCGCAATGCGGACGCATCCCGCCCGTATGGGATGACCCGCCGTACAGGCATTGGGATAGATATTGACCGTCCGGGCGAACCTATTTTCATGGATGCGCGCGATATTGTACCGCCATTTACCGAAGGTGCACTGCGGGGCGGTACGCATGCTCACTCGTGGAGCGGTGACGGGAAATGGATAAGTTTTACCTATAACGACTATGTGATGGAGCAACTGGCCAAAACGGATACAGCTATCAGCGATTTGCGTACCGTAGGCATCATGGTGCCGCATCCCGTGGAGGTTGGTGAAGATAGCACATTGGAAAATAACACTGGGGCATGTTTTTCGGTAGTCGTGACTGATGTTGCTGAAAAACCGAAACCGGGAAGCGACCAAATCGATAGGGCATTTGACGAGTGCTGGATTGGCAAAAGCGGTTATCGCAAGGCTGACGGATCATGGCAAGTTAAAGCCATCGCTTTTCAGGGGAATGTACGAGATAACGCGGGAAAGACCATCACCGAAGTTTTTGTGGTGGATTTGCCCAAGAACCCGATGAAAGCGGGTGATAGACCATTGCAAGGCACACCCACTTCACGACCCGGCGTTCCTCGCGATGTAGTACAACGACGCATTACCCATACGGCCCGTGGGATAGAAGGACCGAGGCACTGGTTGCGAACCACGCCTGATGGTCGTCTGGTCTGTTTTTTAGCTAGCGATAAACAGGGCGTTATACAGCTTTTTGGGTTGTCACCCAACGGGGGAGAAATTCGGCAGATTACAAGCAACGATTTCTCCATACAGGGGCCGTTCAACATCGATCCTACGGGGGGATGGGTGGCTTATCCTGCCGATAACAGTGTGTTCATCACAGCGCTGGCAACGGGCGATACGTATCGGATCACCGATCGGTTTACCGATGAAGGGAAACCGATCGGTGCACCAAATTGGTCGCCAGACGGCAATGCTATTGCTTACAACCGCTATATTGGGGCAGGTAACAATCGGTTCCTTCAGGTGTTTTTGTTGCGAAAGGCCGACTAGATTTTGTGTCCGTCGGTTCCGGTTTGATTTACTGCTTAATTTTTCGCAGCTTTGACTTATGCGGAAAAAATTCGTTTACAGTGCCGTGTGGCTCGTTGCCATCATCGGAATAATTAGCGTTTGGTGGCAGCCGATATTGTGGAGCTTCGTCGTTGTTGTTCCCCTCATAGTGATGGGTATATTGGATATCGTACAGACCAAGCAGGCCATCCGGCGCAACTTCCCTTTGTTTGGGCGGTTGCGGTATCTTTTTGAAAGTATACGTCCAGAAATACAGCAGTATTTTGTGGAAAGTGACACGACAGGCCGTCCCTTCAGCCGGATGTTTCGGAGCTTGATTTATCAACGTTCCAAGAAAGTGTTGGATACCACCCCATTTGGTACCCAGCTGAATGTCTACGACAATAACTACGAGTGGTTGAGCCACAGCATTACGGCGGTCGACTATTTCAAGATTAACGAACACCCACGTGTTACCGTGGGTGGCCCATACTGCGAAAAACCCTATTCCAGCAGTGTATTCAATATCTCAGCGATGAGTTACGGGTCGTTGAGCAAGAATGCTGTGATGGCGTTGAATGAAGGGGCGAAGATTGGCGGCTTCTATCATAATACCGGTGAAGGGGGGCTCACCGATTATCACTTGGAGGGTGGCGGCGATGTGGTGTGGCAAATCGGTACTGGCTATTTTGGTTGCCGTCATCCCAATGGTAATTTTAATCCAGAGGCTTTCGCCGAAAAATCTGTGCATCCCAGTGTCAAAATGATTGAAATCAAGCTGTCGCAAGGTGCAAAACCGGGCCATGGCGGTATCCTGCCAGCGGTGAAGGTTACCCCTGAGGTTGCGCGCATCCGTTTGGTTGAGGTGGGGAAGGAAGTCGACTCACCACCTTTTCACCGCGCATTCTCGACGCCGGTGGGATTATTGCAGTTTGTAAAACAGCTGCGTAAACTTTCAGGCGGCAAGCCGATTGGATTCAAGTTGTGTATCGGCCACCGAAGCGAGTTTCTAGCCATCTGTAAAGCCATGGTGGAAACCGGGATACAACCTGATTTTATCACGGTAGATGGAGGCGAAGGCGGAACAGGTGCCGCTCCATTGGAATTCAGCAATTCGGTGGGTATGCCGTTGCGTGATGCGCTCGCATTTGTTTACGACTGCCTCACGGGCTTCGGGCTCAAACGGTATATCAAAATTATTGCGGCGGGGAAGATTGCAACGGGATTTGATCTGGTGAAGAATTTCGCCTTGGGTGCCGACATCTGCAACAGCGCGCGGGGGATGATGATGGCGCTTGGCTGCATCCAAGCGTTGCAATGCCATGCCAATACCTGCCCGACCGGCGTGGCGACACAAAATCCCCAACTGGTGAAGGGGTTGGATGTTGCCGATAAGCGTGTGCGGGTAGCAAATTTTCACCACGAGACAGTGAAGGCTGCGGGTGAACTGATGGGGGCGGCAGGAATCAAGCACCCCGACGATATACACCGGGTATACATCCACCGACGGGTATCGCCAAACAAGGTGGAAACATACCTGGATTCTTTTCCCTATATACCGTCGGGAAGCCTGATGGAAGCGCCTTATCCGAAGTCGTTTGAATTGCTGATGAAAATCAGCCGCGCGGACTCCTTCCAACCGGATTTCTCGGGTATCGATTTTGTGGAGTATGCCTGGGCCAAGAAGCCGATGACGGGCTAGGGAGGGGATTAATATCCCACTCCCGAGCGCCGGGGTTGGCGGATGACCGGCCATTGGCTTGGTTGGCCGTCTCTTCCTAATGGCATCACGCGTTTTTCGCGATTTACCAATTCGGGTTCCTCGCTGGCTTTATAAGCAAGTGTCGCGATGAGGATAACATTCGATTTCAGATCATCGAAGATGAGCTTATCGTATGTGTCGAGATTGGTATGCCAGGTAATCGTTCCATAACCCCACGAGAGTGAACTCATCATGAAAGCCGGGATGCCGGCAGCGATAAACGACGCATGGTCAGATCCTCCACTGCTGGGTGAACCAGGGAAGTCGGTGTCAATGTCGCTCGTGATTTCGCGCGGTGCGGCAGCCATCCATTTTCCCATGAAATCGTAAGCGTGTAGGAAGCCTGATCCGTTGAGGTTGGCAACCCGTCCCGTGCCGTTATCTTGGTTGAAGACCGCTTGTGTCTTTTGCACGATTTCTGGATGGTCGAGCACAAAGGCCCGCGATCCATTGAGTCCTTGTTCTTCGCTCCCCCAATGACCGATGAGGATGGTACGTTTGGGATTGGGATATACCTTTTTCAGGATACGTGCTACTTCCATCATCGTAATGGTACCTGTGCCGTTATCGGTAGCACCCGAACCCCCTTCCCACGAGTCGAAGTGTGCCGAAAGGATGACGTACTCGTCCGGCTTTGTTGTTCCTTTGATTTCGGCGATGGTGTTGAATGTAGGTACGGTGCCTAAGTGCTTGGAGTCGGTTTCTACCTGAATACGTGGTTTGTGTCCATTTTCTGCCAGCCGATAGAGTACGCCGTAGTCTTCCAACGAGATGTCGAGCGACGGAATTTTGGTAGTACGAGCACCAAAGATTTTGTTGGAACCGAACTCACGCGACCAATAGCATTCTAGTATGCCCGCAGCACCCGCTTCTTCCAATATGTGAGGCAGGGAGCGCGCTGATACACCCGTTGCAGCGATTTTATCACGCCACACATTGGTCAGTGAATCGCGCTCGCTTTTCATTTTTTCAATAGATTCCGGCTTTCCATATTCTTCCCAGTTGTAATCGGGCCGCCCGGTGGGCTGTAACATGGAAATCATGACATATTTGCCTTTCACGTTGGGCAACCAAGCCTGGAACGCCAACGAATCTTTTACGTCGGGGAGTGTGATGACTTCGCCTTCAACCGCTTTGCCGCCTGTTGTAGGGCTCCAGGCTAACTGGGTGCCAGCTAATGTCTTAACCCGCGGGTATACCATGTCGATGTGTGAGATGCCACGGTCCCAGCCGCGCCATTCACCGAATTCTTCATAACGGGCTTCGATACCCCAATCGGCATATTTGGCCACTGCCCAATCATGGGCATTTTTCATTTGGGGGGTGCCAACCAGTCGCGGACCCACCACGTCGAGCAATTCGTGGGCGAGCGATTTCAATTGTGAGTTTTGGTTTGCCTCTTTAACGATTTGCGCGACGACGGGTTCCAGCTTCTGCCCGGGTATTTGCCACGCTGTTTGGGCAGTGGCAATAAATGGAATACTCAGTCCGAGAAGGAGTACAAAAGAGGCAGGTTTGCCCAAATAGCGCCGACTCAATGCATTGTTCATGTGTATCATACCATCTTGTTTTTATTGGTTAACTCATAATGAGTGATTAAAAATCATGAAAAAAGTTGAGAATACCGCCTATGTGGTAGAAATTTTACTTGTTAGTGCTTCATCAGTTATATAATTCCTGGTAATCTTTTTCGGTGGTACCGCGCGAAAAATAACGGATATTATAAGTTAAGTTTACCATAAAATAACGCTGCAACACATTGGACTCACCGTCTTGGATATAGGTCTCTGTGACGTTACGGTAGATGTTGTTGTTCTGCCCGAATAAGTCGTAGACATTCACGCTTACTTCCGCCCGTTCGTTTTTCAGCAATTTCTTACCGATAGCCATGTTCACCAAAAAGGTGCTGTTATCGTAGCCTTCGGACAAACCACTGTTAAGTCGGTGGTTGAGATCAAGCCTGTAAATCAGTCCTTCCCAAACAATCCATTTGTAGTTAACGTGGGTTGTTTGCGTAAAGTAGTCGTTGTCGAGTGTGGGGCGCAATGAATTTTGGACATTGTTGAACGATGATCGGGTCCAGATATTGAAGTCGATCCGATCACTGATATTGCTGCTCAGCGAGAAGCCACCGCTATACCGGGTGGAATTCACGATGCTCGTTTCGTTATTGACCATACCGGGACTGTGACTATGCCGAATGCCGCCATGCACATTGAAATTGGATGGTAGGAAACGGACGGGCAAGCCATAATGAAAATACGAGCCAATGTCCCAATAGCCATTGAGATTTATCGGTCGTGTAAGCTGTGCCCCCCGCTCGAGTATGATGCCGTCGGCTAATTCGATTGGTTCATCAGCGATGATGGTATTGTTAACCACGCGGTTCGATGTCGTTGAGGAATGGACCATGGCAAAAAAACTGCGTTCCGTTTCGGGATTATAACTGCGATACCTGAAGCGGAAACGGTTGCTGTACGATTGGTCAAGATCTGGGTTGCCTGTCCGCAAGTGCAACGGATTTGAATTGTCGATAACGCCCTGCAAATCACCAATCGAAGGTGCGCTGGTACCTGCATCATAATCAAACTCCAGATTTTTTGATTCGGTAAATTTATAGCGTAGCCGTACGGAGGGCAAAACGCTTCTGAACGACCGTTGTAAGGCAAATTGACTTGGGAATTCCTGGTCGTTTTTCAATTGTGCATGTTGGAATTCGGCTTCAACCTGTACCCGGAATTTCTTAAGCGCGTATTGATATCCGATTTCAGCCTCCTGCCTGAGGTAATCGCTATTGAACGTATTGCTAAGTGCGGTGTCGATGCGCGTACGGTTCCCCAGATCATCCATGTCGTATGTCAGTTGGTCAGAATCGTCGCGGCGGTTACTCACTTCATATTCCAGCTCCACCATCCCATATTTGCCGATAGGTTCGGTGTAAGCTGCACCCGCTTCCCAAGAAAACCCTTTCCGTGCCCGGACAATGTTCTGCCTGATGGTTTCCGCACGTTCCTCGGGATCGTAAAATACGTTTTCCGCATACCGTTCGGCGTCGTCATCGTTTTTGTGGTTGCCCGTTTCCAAGCTCAGCCGCAGGCTTCTTCCTGCTTTGGAGAAGCGCCTGCTGTAATAGAGGCGGCTATTAAAATCAATATCCGAATTGTCGGCATACCGATGGTTTTCGGTTTGGTTGATTGGACCTGAATCGGACAATGTCTTGCCCGAAAAAAAACTATTCCCCTTGTCCAGTTGGGCGGAAAAATCCGGCCGGAAGAGGATTCTGTTATTGCTATCGATGTTATATTCCAGCCGCATGTTAAAGTAATGGTCCCTATTCCTGCGTGTGTTTTCGCTTGATTCAGTATAGTGTTGACCGTTATCATCTGGAAGCACATATTCCCGGAACAGGGATGACTCGCCGAAATTCTTACGGTGGTTGAACAGGTAACTGGCGTTGAGTTCCACTTTCTCGCCCCAACTATCGGTATAATTCAAACCGATCCTGTTGGTGTTGATGATTCCGTTTTGTGGGAGAACCGCCCCTTGGCTATTGGGATCGGCTGAATAATCGACTGCATTGATGTTGTTGGTCAGACCGGTAACAGTCAATCGCTGTTGTTCGTTGAAAGCGTTCACGCTTGCGCCAACGATATACCGATCGTTATCACCGTAACCGGCTGACGCTTTGCCGAAGAACCCCTTTCGGCTGTTGGGTTTCGTGATGATGTTGATGGTTTTTAGGCGCTCGCCGTCGTCGAACCCACTAAACTCAGCTTTATCACTCATCTTGTCGAATACCTGTACGTTTTGGATGATTTCGGCGGGTAGGTTCTGCAAGGCTGCTTTGACATCGGTGCCAAAAAACGGCTTTCCGTCCACTAGGATCTGTGCAACCGCTTCGCCTTGCGCTTGAAGGGTGCCGTCTTCACCATTCATTCCCGGCATTTTTTCGATGAGATCCTGGGCCGTCGCGTCTTTCATGGTCTGGAACGCCGCTGCATTGAACTGGGTGGTGTCACCGAGCTGTTTGCCAACGGGTGGTCGCATATTGATGGTTACTTCATCGAGAAGCCGAGCGTCTTCCTGCAAATAGAGCGCACCCAGATCCATGTTTTTAGTCATTTCTACTCGTTCATCCGTCTGTTCGTACCCCAGGTACTGCAAACGGAGTACATAATCGCCCCCCGCAACTTCCTTCAAGTTAAACGAGCCGTCGGAGAGCGTTAATGTTTCGCGCAGGATGATGGAATCTGTGGCATGGAGGAGTAAAACCGTTACATTCGGGAATGGGGTATCGTCGTCCGTACTGCGTACGGTGCCTTTAAGGGTATATTGTTGGGCAAGGATAGGTTGAGCGCAAAGAAATAACAGCACTGTATAGAGCAAGTGTTTCATTAAAGTATATATGTTTTAGTATCTGCGGTAGGCGCACAAATATCAGACCGTCCGGTGGTTTAGCGGCCCATGTCACGGCTTCGTTATGTAAATGATTGGGGTGCCAACTGATGTCATCAACTTGTCAGGGTTTGTTTAGCGGGGTGGCAGGTGAGCGTTGGCCGCTACAGATAACAAAAAAATACTCGTACATTTGCCTTATGGAACAGCCGATAGTTTTGGAAGGTTTTGATGTCGATCATATTAGGCAAGATTTCCCGATTCTTACCCGTACGGTAAACAATAAACCGTTGGTATATCTCGATAATGGCGCCACCACGCAAAAGCCTAAGCAAGTCATTGACGCTATCGTTGAATATTATACGCAATTGAATAGCAACGTGCACCGTGGAGTCCATCACCTCAGCCAATTGGCTACGGATGCGTTTGAAGTGACCAGAAGGAAACTTAAGCCATTCGTCAATGCGGCACACGAGCACGAAATCATCCTTACCAAAGGCACAACGGAAAGCATCAACCTGGTGGCTGCATGTTACGGCCGCGCATTTGTTGGGACAGGTGACGAGATCATCATCTCCGCAATGGAACACCATTCCAATATCGTACCCTGGCAAATGTGTTGTGAGGAACGGGGGGCTACGCTAAAGGTCATTCCCGTCAATGATGCTGGGGAGTTGGATATGGATGCTTATCGATCGATGTTGAGTAATCGAACGAAGATGGTTGCCGTTACCTATGTGTCGAATGCGCTGGGTACGGTGAATCCGGTAAAAGACATCATCGATTTGGCCCATGCTTCTGGTGCTCCGGTGTTGCTGGATGCTGCACAGGCTATTCAACACCTTGCCATAGATGTGCAGGCATTGGACGTAGACTTCTTGGCGTTTTCCGGACATAAAATGTATGGCCCCACGGGAATAGGTGTGTTATACGGTAAGGAAAAGTGGCTCGATGCCATGCCGCCCTACCAAGGAGGAGGCGAAATGATCAAGGAGGTTACGTTTGAAAAGACAACTTACAATGAACTTCCTTTTAAATATGAGGCGGGAACACCCAGTATCGAGGCAGGTATCTGTCTGACGCATGCCATTGATTATATCAATGCGATCGGATTGGACCAAATTGCGCGATATGAACAGGAGTTGTTGGCATATGCCACGCAGCAGCTGTTGGACGTGCCGGGTCTCCGCATGATAGGTACGGCGCAGGAGAAGTCCAGCGTGCTGTCATTTCTGCTGGATGGTACCCACCCCTATGATGTGGGTGTCATCCTGGATAAGCTGGGGATTGCTGTGCGTACAGGTCACCATTGTACGCAACCACTGATGGACCGTTACGGTATTCCCGGCACCGTACGCGCATCGATAGCGATGTATAATTCGAAAGCAGATATTGATGCGTTGGTTGCCGGAGTTAAACGAGCGGCAGCGATGCTGTCGTAAGTTGCTAGTCTCTAATCGTAAGTCATTAGTCTCAAATCTCAAATCTCATAACGTGACCATAAACGAAGTACAAGACGAACTGATTGCCGATTTTTCTTTTTTTGACGATTGGATGGCGAAATACGAGTATATTATCCAATTGGGTAAGGAACTTCCGCTTATCGACGAACAATTTAAAGAAGATGGCTACCTCATTAAAGGCTGTCAATCGAAAGTATGGTTACATGCGGACCATCAAGACGGGAAGGTGATATTCACCGCAGATAGCGATGCTATCATCACTAAAGGATTGGTGGCCCTGATGGTTAAGGTGTTGTCGGGGCATACCCCACATGAAATCGTAGAAAGCGACCTCTATTTTATTGACCAAATCGGTTTGCAAGAACACTTATCACCCACTCGTGCAAATGGATTGTTATCCATGGTGAAGCAGATGAAGCTGTATGCAGCAACCTTGCAAGCAGTTGACAATAATTGATAGTGGATAGTTGATAATTTATCTAACTGTCAATTATCAATTATCAAACCATTTCAACACCTCTTCCTTGGTTGGCATAGGTATATCAAGTTTCATTTTCTTACGAAGTCCGCCGAGATCATTAAACACTTTGTTAGGATTAGCCGATTTAAGTGTTTCAATGGTAGTTAAGCCCATTTTTTGGAGTACGGGCACCCACTCATTAGGTATTCCCTGTGCGTTATAATCCGCGGTGCTCGCTTGCTTTATGGCTTTCTCGGGGCGCATCTGCGGAAAGAACAGAACATCCTGGATACTTTGTTGGTTGGTCATTAGCATCGCTAGGCGGTCAATACCGATACCAATTCCCGAAGTAGGGGGCATCCCGTATTCCAGCGCGCGGAGGAAATCGTAGTCGATAAACATGGCTTCATCATCGCCACGTTCCATCAGTTTCAGCTGCTCTTCAAACCTTGCACGCTGATCGATCGGGTCGTTCAGCTCCGTGTATGCATTGGCGAGTTCCTTGCCATTTATCATCAGTTCGAAACGCTCCACCAGTCCTGCTTTGCTGCGGTGCTTCTTGGTGAGTGGGCTCATCTCTACGGGATAATCGATGATGAACGTCGGCTGAATATAGTGATGTTCGCATTTCTCGCCGAAGATTTCATCGATGAGCTTTCCTTTGCCCATGCTGGTATCGGTGGGAATACCCAGTTGCGTGCATACGTTGCGGAGCCCTGCTTCGTCCATTTCATTGACGTCGAATCCAGTGTGTTCCTTGATAGCATCGTAGATGCTTACACGTGGATAGGGTGCTGTGAATGAAATTTCTTTGTCGCCCACTTGTAAGGTAGCCTTTCCATTGGTGGCAATGGCTACCTGTTCAAACAACTGCTCTGTAATTTCCATCATCCATAGGTAGTCCTTGTAGGCCACATAAAACTCCAACACGGTAAATTCAGGATTGTGGGTACGGTCCATCCCCTCGTTGCGGAAGTTTCGGCTGAATTCATAAACCCATTCATAACCACCCACAATGAGCCGCTTGAGGTAAAGTTCATTAGCGATGCGTAGGTATAATGGGATATCCAGCGCATTATGATGGGTAACGAATGGCCTTGCCGCTGCCCCTCCGGGGATGCTTTGCAACACCGGGGTATCTACCTCAAGTGCACCGCGTTCATTGAGGAAATCGCGAATGGCGGTCTTTATTTTTGAAATTTTAATAAATGTTTCGCGCACATGCGGGTTCACCACCAAATCGACATACCGCTGGCGATATCGGAACTCGGGGTCTGTGACCGCGTCGAAGGTCTTACCGTCGGCAGATTTTACCACAGGTAGAGGTTTCAATGACTTGGCCAATAGGGTCAATTCATTGACGTGGATGGAAATTTCGCCCGAATTGGTGGTAAATACAAACCCTTTGATGCCGATGTAATCGCCGATATCCAATAATTTTTTGAAAACCGTGTTGTATAATATCTTGTCTTCACCAGGACAGAGGTCATCCCGCTTGAGGTACGCTTGAATCCGCCCAGAGGCATCCTGAAGCTCAATGAACGACGCATTGCCCATTATGCGGCGGCCCATCATCCTGCCGGCAATACTGACATTTTTGTAATTAAGCTTGTCGCGTTCGTAATTCGTTAGGATATCGTTAGCGGTGGCGTTGACGTCAAAGGCTTCGGCGGGATAAGGGTTTATTCCCAGCGCTTCCAGTTTATTGAGCGCATCGCGGCGCTGTATTTCCTGTTCAGATAGTACGGTGTTCATTCAGTAAGAATTATGCGGCAAACTTAGATAAATTGTTTTTATGTGCAAAATAGCATTCGTAAGCCGACTGTCGTAAGCCGATAGCTAATCATTCATGTATTTTGGGCGAACGGTGTAGCGTTTGTCTGTTCCGTTACGTTTGCCTAGCAGATGACAAGATAACAGAGTTATATGGTTAAATTTTCGTACAGTTAGCTACATCCCGGTGTAATTGAGCGTATACTTCCTCTGTGAAGTTCCTTCTCAGCGGCCGCCGATTAAGATTGATAAATTTGCTTTTAGTTTTAATATGTTGCAATTGTTGTATACATAAGGGCGAATTTATCTAAGTTTGCAATGTAAATTCAAAGAGCTGAATAATTAGGAGTGTAGCCGCGTAGTGAGTTTCAATATCCGATACTTGAAGGGAAGTAATGCGTTCTCGTTGGAAAGCGCGGTACGGCGCTGTGCCCAAAAGGGGGATGAGCGAAGCAAGGAGTTTATATACAAAAACTGTTATGGATATTTGAAAGCCATTACCATGCGGTATGTGAAGAACGAATATGACGCTGAGGAGCTGACGAATGAGAGTTTTATACGGGCATTCGGCAAGATGGGTACATTCCGTAGCAATGACGAGGGTGAGCGTTTTGAGAAGTCGTTTCGAGCCTGGCTGGCCCGGATAGCCGTAAATATATCCATCGATTTTTTAAGGGCCCAAAAGCAATTTGTTGCATTGGACAATGTCAGCGAAGGTGAGTTCGATCAGCAGCGCGTGGAGGTAACGGGAAACCTGCATGTAGAAGATATTATGAAGCTTCTATTCCAATTACCGGAGATACAGCGTACGATATTTAATTTGTATGAGGTGGAGGGCTATTCACACGAAGAAGTGTCGACGTTATTAGGGATACCCGAAAGCACGTCCCGTACGTACCTTACCCGTGCGAAGAAAAAACTGAGGAAACTGTATTTGGCATCGATAGATATCACGGCACGATATTAAGTAAGCAATATGAGTGAGCGGGAAGAGCATAATGAATTAATCCACCAACTAGCGGAACGGCTCCGTAGCCACACCGTGCCCTATAAGGAGGGTGCGTGGGAGCGGTTTAGGGCGGCTCACGGTAGGCCCCGACGGAAGCTATGGCCTTATTGGAGTGCTGCTGCGGTGTTGCTTGCAACCCTTGGATCGTACTGGATTATTCGTCATTCAAACGAAACGCTGATGCCGCCTCAAATTGTACAGCAAGACGCGGAGCCCAGTTCGGTAGTGCCCTCTGAGCACGAAAGCGATATATACGAAAGCGATATATTAGACGGTACCGATACCGAAGTGGTAGCGGATCAGCTGGTGTTGCCGGCGAACAATCGGGGAAGGGAGCGCCAGCAGCGTCCGGATATGGAAGAGCGGTTTCTAGCTGAAACCGTAGTTGAGGTACGCGAAGAAGCGGCTGTGGAAGACATGGATAGCGCTCGCGGCATAACGGAACAGACAGCTCCGCCAGCGGCGGCTGCAGTGGATACCTCGTCAACGCTTAACGTCGAACCACATCGGTTGGCTGTGATGGTTGAACCGGAAGGATTGGAGCAGTTGGTTGACAACACCGGATCGGTTACCGATGCCAGAACGTCTCCAAAACCAAGTAGTGCTATGGGCAAATGGGATTTGGGATTAGTGGTCTCGCCTTCGCTTACGAGCGAGGCAATTAATATGGGGGGCGGCGTTGCGGTTGCTTACCGGATTTCTGATAGATTCGCTATCGGTTCGGGGATTTCCGTGGCCCAATTGGGCGTAGGCGAAAATCCAAATCATCAACCCCAGTACGATGCCCTCCCCAACAGCCCTTCAGCAAGCGACTACTTTAACGGGCGCGCCGAGTCGGCGCTCAATTACCGACGGGAAGTTTCACTGACGAGCAGTGTGGTTACGTTGGACGTTCCCTTGGATTTGCGTTTTGATGTGGCAAAAGGCTTCTATACGTCGGTAGGGGTGTCGTACGTAGCTATTCTGAACGAGCAACGGACAAGCCATGTGGTTGACCAGATTAACAAGAATACGTTTGCTAGTGGCAATTCATCAATTACAGAGCGCCTCACTTCAACCGAGTTTGTTTATTCATCAGAGAAAATTCCTGCTAAACCCTTGCGGGGAAATGGATATGCTGGTTTCATGAATTTTTCCCTTGGCAAGAGATTACCGATATCCGGTAAACTCTTCTTATCTGTGGAACCTTATTTCAAACTTCCTATCGGTCGGCTTTCTAAAGAAGAAATGGACTTCACAAACGGGGGCATACGTATCGTCACCGGGTTTTGACCCGGCCGCTATATCTCAACGGTGTAAACGGCTTACACAAGAGTTGGATAAATTCGATGGGTTGCTTTTTTATTTGGAGTGGTGCTTGCATATTAAAGTAACTTTATCTAAGTTTGATTTATCTGTACCTCAGCGTCCGGCTTTGAGCAATGACGTAGCTTGGTCGGATACCTAATGATCTACCTTGGTGTTTATTGGATTGACAATGCCGGCGTAAAAAGCAGGTCGGCGTATTTAGTATAGGCTCATGCTCCTCGGTTGTGAAGAGGACAGGTACTGCAAATGTAAAAGATGGCGAAACGCAACAGCTTGTTTTTTTTTCTTGGGGTCTTTTTGTTGGTTGTTCAACACGTTCCGATCGCCGCATTTCAGGGTACCGCTCCTGCGACCAAGGTAGACACGATCATTATCAATGACCTGTATAGGGATGCAATCTTATCTGTTGAGGAAAACCTGAAAAAATCGGATGACCTGATTAACAAGGCCTGGAAAATGTCTATTGATATCGGTTACGATCGAGGTATTGCCGACGGATACTACTATACAGGAGTTGTATACATGCGAAAAGGCGCAACGGATGTCGCCGGGCGCTATTTTGAAAAGGCGATTTCACTTTACACGCAGGGGCAATTCTCGGATAACCTGCCCGATTGCCATCTCCTATTGGGACAGATTTACCTCAAGAGCGGCAGGTATTATACCGGTCTCCAAAATTTCCTAAGCGGCTTGCGTGTGGCGGCCGATAATGGTAGAGACATCGACCAGATCAAGTTGAATATCCAGCTTGCCAGCTATCACAACACCGTGTCTAAAGATTACGCGGAGGCAATAGCCGTCCTTAATGATGCAGCGGAACTGGCAAATAAAGCGGGTTATGACGAGGCGTTTGGTTCTATCCATCTGCAATATGGCATTAGTTTTTCGGAGCAACGTGATTATGAAAGGGCATTGTATAACATCTCGTTGGCAAAACAGGAATTCGACCTAAAAACGACCGCTGAACAGCGGCTCCGCACACTATTGGTTGAAGGTGATGTATACGCCGCCATGCGCGATGAGCGGCGTTTGGCAACTGTGCTTGAGGAGGCTGCTGTGCTTGTGGATACGGTCGGTGACGAGGGACTGGGAATAAGCTATCAACTTCTGTATGCCACTGAACTCTATTTTTTGGAGGATTATGATGCGGCTCTAAGGATATGCGAGCAGTTATACGCGGCGCTGGACCGCGTAGATACACAGATGGAACGTCATCACATCCAGTCCCTTCATGTGAAAGTAGTTTATGCTATGGGCAATGGTCCGCTGGCCGATAGCCTGTTTAATGCTTACGAATATGCGAAAGACAGCCTTTATACGGCACATTATATTGGGCAGGGCCGGGAGATGAGCGAAAATTACAAATTGGATAAGTTTGAACGTCAAATCAAGGAACAGGAGTTGCTTTTGTCTAATACGCGTTACCAGCGATACGGATTGATTGCTGGTATCGCCGTGTTACTGACCATTTTGGTCATCCTTTATTTCCACTTTCGGGAGAAAGATAAATTGGCACATCGGGTAGCCATAAAGAATACCGAAATATCTGTTCAGAACGAAGTGCTGAAGCAGGCTAACAAACAGAACGAACTGCTCTTACGCGAGATACACCACCGCGTGAAGAATAACCTCCAAATTATCAATAGCCTCCTCAGTCTGCAGTCGCGGAAGACGTCAAACCCAGATGTCATCGCCATGATGCGCGAAAGTAGCAGCCGAATACATTCCATCGCACTGATCCATAATAAACTTTATGAACAACAAAGTATCAACCGATTGGATATACAGGACTATATTGAGCAGTTGGGCGCACATTTGCTGAGTATTTACAACGTCCGAAAAAAAGACGTGCGTTTTGAAGTAAAGGCCCATGATGTGTTGTTAGACATCGATACAGCCATACCGATTGGTTTGATATTGACGGAACTCATAACGAATTCGCTAAAGTATGCATTCGCTGGACGGGAGCATGGTCAAATCCACGTAAATGTGAAACGGGAAGGGGAACGGGACTACGAGCTCGTTTTTAAAGATGACGGGATAGGTATCCCGGAGGCCAAGCGTCAAAACACATCCGAAACGCTGGGGTTCCGATTGATTCATTCACTCACCAGCCAGTTGGCGGGTATTATCCAATATACGTTTGACGAATTCTCCATGTATCGTATCCGCTTCAAGGGGCAAGCCTAACCGCTGATCTGGTAATACCTGTAAATTCATGCTGATTTTGTTTCAGGTTAATATAAGATTCTTATTTTTAAGGAATTTTAAATGTATTACCGTCAATTTTTTTCCATGAAGCGTAGAGATTTCTTCAAGAACACTGCTATTGCCGCCGCGGGCGCAACAGTGTTATCACCTTTTCAGGCCGTGGCGACACCTTTTCGCCAGGGTAGGGAAACCCGTTTGTCTGCCGCTGGCCGAGCCAAGAATATTATTTTTATGGTTAGTGATGGCATGAGTATAGGGACATTGAGTATGGCCAATATGCTTAGTGAGCGTCGCGATGGCAAGTTATGTGCTTGGATGTCATTGTATCACCAGGGGCTTGTGAATCGCGGGCTGATGGACACCGCCTCAGCAAACAGTTTGGTTACAGATTCGTCTGCGGCCAGTTCCTCGTGGGGCGGCGGCGTACGCGTGAACAACGGGGTACTGAACGTGGCTCCCGATGGAAGTAGGCCTGTTCCGATTCTTCAAAAATTTAAAGCTGCAGGGAAAGCGGTGGGTTGTGTGACCTCTGTGCCCATCACGCACGCCACGCCGGCAGGGTTTTGCGTGAACAGTGATAGCCGATCCGATCAACCTGGCATCGCCGAACAATATCTTGGCCTTGGTTTTGACGTGATGATGGGTGGCGGGACGGAGTTTTTTAGTGCTGATAAGCGGAAAGACAAACAAGATTTATTTGCAAGGTTTGCAGCCACCGGTTATCAGGTTGCCAAAACCCGTGATGACATGTTGGCAATCGATGCGGCAGCTTCAGCCGCACCGGTTTTGGGTGTGTTTCATCAAGATGGACTACCTTATGCCTTGGACCGGGAAAACGATGTGGATCTGAAAAAAAACACGCCATCGCTTGCTGAAATGGTCGGTACGGCCATCCGTCGCCTAACCAAGAATCCAAAAGGCTTTGTGTTGCAAGTGGAGGGAGGCAAGGTGGATTGGGCAGCGCATGCAAATGACGTTGGCGGACTTCTTTATGACCAGTTGGCATTCGACGAGGCGTTGGCCACGGCCCTAGCTTTCGCCGAAGCGGACGGCAATACGTTGGTCATCGTAACCACGGACCATGGGAATGCCAATCCTGGATTATTCGGCTCTACAAAAAACTTCGAACGGGTAATTGGTTTCAAACATACGAATGACTGGGTGTTGCAGGGGATCGATCGGGACTTTACGGCAAATCAGGTTCGCGAGCGGATTGAACATGCGCAAGGTTATGCCATCAATGCAAATGAAGCCATCCGGTTATTGTCCCATTACGTCACCGACCGGAATGAAGACGGGATGTACAACCCTTACAAGCTACCCTTTGCCGAATTGGCCGATATTCAGCGGAAATACACGGCTGTGGGGTGGGCCAGTACAGGCCATTCGGGCGACCATGTGGAGATTGCTGCATACGGGCCGGGGAGCGAATTGCTAAAGCCGTTCGTACGGAACACGGATATGCACTACCTCATGCTTGAGGCAGCGGCGGTGCGTCAGCAACGGTAGTTATACGATCTTATCGATCCGTACCCAATCCATGCCTGCGGCGATGGCGCCCTGGACTCCGGGGTCGCCGTCTTCAAAGACGAGGCAGTCGTGTGGAGCAACGCTGAGTTGCTGGGCTGCACTCAAAAACGGATCCGCATACGGCTTGCCCCTTTCGGTATCATCGCCACAGACGAGCACCTCGATGTCGTCGATCAAGCCGATTACCGTAAGCGTGCGGGTCACGGTTTTGCGACTGCCACCCGAAACCACCCCAATGCGTACTTCGCCGATATGGTTTTTTAGATGGCGGACAACGAACTCCACCGGAAGGGTTTGTTCGATGAAATCTTCGAAAAAGATGGTTGATTTCATCGCGGCAAAATCAACTGGGGGTACGTCTGTTTGGTATCGCTTGTTTATCTCTTGTGCAATCAACAGTGTGGGCCATCCAGCCAGCTCGTCGATGATAGCGGTATCGAGTGCGATGCCGAATTTCTCCGCTGCCTTTTTATATGCCGCTTTGTGTGCGTGCATGTTGTCTGCAAGAGTGCCATCGCAATCGTATAGGAATGCCTTATAATCTTTTTTCCTGCCGATTTGGGTAAGTTTGTCGAGTTTTTCGTGTATGGGGATATCTGTTGTCATCTTTTGGTTTTCCGTCGTTTTTTCTCTTGGGCGATAAGCGAAAGCTCGCGCCCCGTCTGGCCAGCTACGGAGGTGTTTTCTTGTGCCCGTCTGAAGAGATAGGGCATTACCGCTTTCACTGGACCGTAGGGCATGTATTTTGCTACGCGATACCCTGCTGCCGCGAGGTTGAAACTCAGGTTATCGCTCATGCCCAACAGTTGGGCAAAATGAATGTGAGGGTGATCGTGCGGCAGTTGCCGTGAGTTCATTTCATCAACCAACACTTTGCTGCTGGCCTCATTGTGAGTGCCCGCCATAAATCCAATCCGGTCGATATGGTCGAGGCAAAATTGGATGGCAAGATCATAGTCGCCGTCGGTCGCTCCCTTGTCGGGTTGGATGGGGGACGGGTATCCATTTTCCTGGGCACGCTCCCGTTCAATCTCCATGTAAGCGCCCCGAACCAGTTTGGCGCCGAGGAAAAAACCGGCTGTTTCTGCCAGGTGGTAATCGGCTTGTAGCGAAGCCAGCTTGTCGCGGCGATAAAGCTGGTACGTATTGTACACGATGGTTGCTTTTCGGTTAAACCGTTGCATCATTTCGCGGGCGAGGTCATCGATGACATCCTGTATCCATGAATGCTCGGCATCGATCAGTACCTTTACGTCATTCTCGTAACAGTTTTGGCAGATCCGTTCGAAGCGTCTCCGGATGCGCTCGTATTCCAACTGTTCGTTAACGCTAAGTGGCAGCTTGGCGTTGATTTTCTCAAACAGTTCAAAGCGCCCCAGTCCCGTCGGTTTAAATACCGAGAAAGATATGCGTGGGTCGGTGGTTGCATAAGCGACGGTCCGTAAGATTTCATTACAGGTTTCGTCGAACGCTTCTTCGGTATCTTCGCCCTCAACGGAATAATCTAGGATGGTACCTACCTGTTGGTCCGCCAATGTATCAATTGCTGGAATACATCCGTTGATGGTCTCGCCTCCACAGAAGTGGTTAAAAATAGTTGAGCGTATAAGTCCTTTAATTGGCAGGCCTATGTTCAAGGCAAAGTTGGTCATTGGCGGGCCGACCCGCGTCAGGAAATTACTGCTCAAGATTTTGAACAGCCAATAGGCTTTATTTAGGTCACTATCGCTCTTACCCCGAAACGCGACTTCAGTGTTTTCGAAAGAGAGCTCGCCCAATCGTTGCGTTTGTTGAGACATTCTGTGTGCAAATTACGGGGCGAAATTACGTATAGTTGTTGTGCTTTACAAACTTGTTTGATCAGGAAATAACGGCCAGCCTCATAATTTATTTGTGTACTAAATCATATTTTTATGTACCTTTGCCCATTCAACGCATACAATGAGTGACGCTATTAAACACGAGTGTGGTATCGCACTAATTCGCCTGCTAAAACCCCTTTCATATTATCAGGAAAAATACGGTACGGCCTTATATGGTATCAATAAGTTGTACCTTTTGATGGAAAAACAGCATAACCGCGGGCAAGACGGTGCGGGGATTGCTACGATTAAACTCGGGGTGAAGCCCGGTAGCCGATACATCAGCCGCTACCGTTCGATGGCATCCAATGCGGTGGCTGATATTTTCGAATATGTGCAGCGCAAGTTTGCCTCTGTGCAACGGGCCTACCCAGATAGATATGCCGACAGCCAATGGTTGAAGGAGAACGTCAGTTTTACCGGCGAAGTGCTTATGGGGCACCTGCGATACGGTACGCACGGCAAGAATAGCATCGAGAGTTGTCATCCGTTTTTGCGGCAGAACAATTGGATGACGCGGAACCTCGTTTTGGCTGGTAATTTCAATATGACCAATGTCGACGAGTTACTCGAACAATTGTATGAGTTGGGTCAGCATCCAAAGGAAAAGGCAGACACCGTAACCGTACTCGAAAAAATTGGCCATTTCCTGGATTCGGAGAACCAAGAACAATTCGATAAATTCAAAAAACAAGGGTATAGTAATGTCGAGATCAGTAATCTCATCGCTGAACATCTCGACATTGCCCGGATTTTACGCAAATCTTCCAAGACTTGGGACGGGGGCTATACCATTGCTGGTATTGTGGGACATGGCGACGCGTTCGTGATGCGTGATCCCGCAGGAATCAGGCCGGCCTACTATTATGTGAACGATGAAATACTGGTGGTTACGTCTGAGCGGCCCGCTATACAGACGGCTTTCAACGTTAAATTTGGAGATATTAATGAAGTAAAGCCCGGCTATGCACTAATTGTAAAAAAGGACGGCTCCATCACTGAGGAGATGTTCCGCGAGCCGGTAGAAAAGAAATCCTGTTCGTTCGAGCGAATTTATTTCTCGCGGGGTAGTGATGCGGCAATCTATCAGGAACGAAAGCACCTGGGGCGGCTGTTATGTCCGCAGATCTTAACGGCGATTAATCATGATATTAAAAATACCGTTTTTTCCTACATCCCGAATACGGCCGAAGTGTCGTTTTATGGAATTGAAGAAGGTATAAACGAATACGTGCGGACGCTGCAGAAGGAGACGCTCCTCAATCGTGCTGATAAAATTTCGGATGAGGAGCTGGATGAAATGTTGAGCATCTCCCCCCGGTTTGAAAAACTTAATATCAAAGATGCCAAACTCCGTACGTTTATCACACAGGATGCTGATCGACAAGACATGGTACAACATGTGTACGACACAACCTACGGTATCGTACAAGATGGCGAGGATACAATTGTTGCGGTGGATGACTCCATTGTTCGAGGTACAACGCTGAAACAAAGTATTTTAACCATTCTTGATCGTTTAAATCCAAAGAAAATTATTATTGTTTCATCGGCACCCCAGATCCGGTACCCAGACTGCTACGGTATCGATATGTCCAGGATGGGCGAATTTGTGGCTTTCGAAGCCGCCGTTTCATTATTGTATAAACATGGTCTTGGGCACGTTGTAGAGGAGGTTTACCAGCAATGTTTAGCTTCTTTAGACTTGCCTAAAGAGCAAGTCGAGAATTATGTTAAGGCCATTTATGCACCATTTACGGATGAAGAGATTTCTGTTGAGATAGCAAGTATCATCCGTGGCACACATATTAAAGCGCAGGTTGAGGTTATCTACCAAAAATTGGAAAACCTCCATATTGCGTGTCCAGAGCACAAAGGGGATTGGTATTTTTCTGGGGATTACCCTACACCTGGTGGAAATCGGGTGGTCAATCGGGCTTACATGAATTGGGTGGAAGGGAAAAATGTACGGGCGTATTTCAGTGCATAGCGGTTGCTCCCGAATCCCTCCTAAAGGCTAAACAATCGCCTTACCTGTTGCTCATCAATTTCCATCTGCTTGATCATATCTTCCATATTTTCAAACCATTGGTCATGGCGAACGAAATGGAGAAATTTTACGCGCAGTGTTTCGCCGTAAATGTTCTCATTAAAGTCAAGTAAATGTACTTCGATGCTTCTGCTTACTCCGTCAACCGTGGGGCGCGTGCCTATGTACCCCATCCCATATACGACGCTTTCGGGTGAGTGGGCCACGTAAGGTCCTGTTTTGATGTCAATTGGTTCAATAATAGCCGTTTCAACGGCATATATGCCATAGGCAGGAATGAGCTTATGGCTTTCCTGTACTTGCAAATTGGCAGTGGGGTAGCCTATACGACGACCTAGTTGGTCGCCGCGTATAACTTTACCGGTCAGTTGAAACGGGTATCCCAAGTATGTGTTTGCAGCGTCGATGTCGCCTTTGATAAGCGCCTCCCGGATTTTTGTTGACGATACCGCTACGTCATTAATGTCCTGTTCGGGGATTTGCTCTACCGAATACCCATAAATATCAGCGTAATCCAGCAAATCCTTAAGCGAACCTGATCGGTCTTTCCCGAAACGATGGTCATAGCCGATGACAATCTTTTTTGTGCCTATTTTGCCAACAAGTACCTCGCGGATGTATTCCTCGGGAGAGAGGTTGGAGAAATCGCGTGTGAACGGTGTGATGATGAGGTGGTCTATCCCTGCATCGGCGAGGCGTTGCACCTTTTCGTCGATATCGCTGATGATACGCAAACTGTCGTCTTCGGGATGGAGAATGAGGCGCGGATGCGGAAAAAAGGTGAGTAGCACCGTTTCGCCCTTACTGACTCTGGCCGATTCCCGCAGGGTGCTTAAAATCTTTTGATGGCCCACATGTACTCCGTCAAACGTACCAATGGTTACCACAGCATTATCTAGCGGAATGAAATCTTCGAGGTTTCTATATATCTTCATCTGATGCTGCAAAATTAACGTCCTTTATACGCTTCACCAAATCAGGTAGTTGCCACGCATCAGCTACGGAGAAATCACCTATTTTCGTTCGCCTTAACTGACTCAAGTGTGCGCCGTTATCCATGGCCTTACCAAAGTCGTTTGCGAGTGAGCGGATATAGGTGCCTTTGCTGCATACCACCCGGAATTCGATGTGTGGTATATCGATGCGTACAATCTCAAATTCGCGGATATGTACCTTGCGTGGTTTAACAGTCACTGTTTCTCCTCGTCGCGCTTTTTCGTAAACCCGCTCCCCATCGACCTTTATGGCCGAATGGGCCGGGGGGATCTGTTCGATTTCGCCGATGAACAAACCGGCCGTTTTAAGGATCAACCCGTCGGTGATTCCTGATAGGTCGAACCGTTGGTCGATTTCCCGTTCCAAATCGTAAGAAGGGGTAGTTGCGCCCAGTGTAATGGTGCCCGTATATGTTTTCTCTTGCGCTTGGAATTCGTCGATCCGTTTCGTGAACTTACCCGTGCATATGATCAATAGGCCGGTGGCCAGGGGGTCCAGTGTGCCGGCATGCCCTACCTTGACCTTCAACGGTTTGATGGCATTGCGTATTTTCTGTACCACGTCGAAACTTGTCCAGCGCAGCGGTTTGTCGACCAATAGTACTTCGCCGTCGGCAAAGTTGATCGTTTGTTGTTCGAACTGTACCATTATACAATTTGCAGGCTATGCCCACTGAGCAGCATTGCCAAGATAACCCCACCCACGATAATCCGATACCATCCAAACGCCTTAAAGCCGTATTTGGATACCACACCAATAAACGATTTAATGGCAATAATGGCGACAATAAAGCCAATGACGTTGCCAATGACGAGTTGGTTGATTTCGATACTGCTTAGTCCATGCCCGTTGTCGAAATGATCCTTCAGCTTGAGTACGGTGGCCCCGAACATCATTGGGACGGCTAAGAAGAAGGAGAATTCGGCTGCAGCCTTCCGTGTGAGGCGCTGCGCCATACCGCCCACGATCGTACTCGCCGAACGCGAGGTGCCTGGTATTAGTGCCAAACACTGGAAAAAACCTATTTTCAACGCTTGTGCATAACTGATTTCGTCAGAATCGTCCGTGAGGGGCCTGTTGAACCATTTATCAACAAATAATAAAACCACACCGCCAATGACCAACATGATGCCTACAATCATTGGGCTTTCGAGTAATCCGTCGATGGCATCGCTGAACAAGTAGCCGAGGACCGATGCTGGAATAGCCGCAACAACTAGCTTATAATAAAAGTCTAACGATCGGAAAAAGCGGCGGTAATACAATACCAATACGGAGAGAATAGTTCCCAACTGGATCGCTATCGTAAATAGTTTTACAAATGGGGTAGGAGATACACCCATCAGCGCAGTTGCAATAATCATGTGGCCGGTAGATGATACCGGCAGAAATTCCGTGAGGCCCTCAATGATGGCCAGCACAATCACTTCAAACAACGTCATTGATTGTCCCGGGAGTTTTTAGGTTTTATTAAAATAGCTACCACGCCTAATGCAAAGCCAATGACAACCACTAGTGGCGCCAACGTAATTTTAGTAAAACTATAGATATCTTCTGTTCCCGTCATGAGGACAAAGCCGAGAGCGACTACCGCAATGCTGGCCAAAAACAACTGGTAATTCCGCTTGCCGAATACAAACGAAGCTTTTTGGGGCTGTGGGGTTTTCTTATAAGATGACATACGCTGTGATTATCTGTATAATTCGTTGGATTTCAACCGCAGGTATTTGCTGACGGCAAAATAGGTGCTTAACCCCGAGATGAGGATGCCGAGGGCGGCCACGACAACGAATATAATAATAAATTCAAACCAGTTGCGAAGAAATACCAATTCGGGGATTTCTCGCTGCCCCAAATGCAAGGTAAGGAGCAGTAATAGGATGGCGATGAGTGCGCCCAACAGGCCGTGTAATATGCCGTACCCTAGGAATGGTCGCCTGATGAACCCTTTGGTAGCACCCACCATTTGCATGCTTTTAATCAGAAAACGTTGTGAGTATATGGCCAAACGTATCGTGTTGTTGATCAAGGCCACGGCAATTACCAATAGCAATACAGTAAATGCCAGGATAACAATGCCAATCGTCCGGATATTTTTATTGACCATGTCGATTAGCGATTCCTGGTAAACAACCTCTTTCACCATCTCTTTGGCCGATACCTTTTTGATAAAGGTCTCAATGCTATCCGTATTGGCATATTCCGCTTTTAAATAGATATCAATAGACGATAGCAATGGGTTGTGACCTAGAAATTCGACGAAATCTTCACCCAACTCCTTCGAGAGGTTTTCTGCTGCTAGCTCTTTACTGATATACTCCGAACGCAACACGTAGTTGTCAGACTCAAGCTCCTTTTGGTAGGCAAGCACATTCCCCTCACTTACCCCTTCATTCATGATGATGTTGAGTACGATGTTTTCCTTTACGTAATTGGATAAGTTTTTTGCATGCACGAGCAGCAAACCCAACATACCGGTCATCAACAATACCAATGCGATACTAATGACCGTGGATATGTAAACGGACTTTGTTTTTTTTGAGGATGTACTTACTTCATACGCTTCCATCTTCACTTCGATTTGGAGGCGAAAATACTGATAAGATATGAGATATTGGCCATTGGATTGAGATTTTTTGTATTTTCGCGGTTCTTATTTAAATTCCGAATTCATGGATTATCATCATCGTGCGATTGAGAAAAAGTGGCAGAAATTCTGGGCGGACAACCAGACATTCCGTGTAAGTAGTACGTCTGAAAAGCCGAAATATTATGTGTTGGACATGTTTCCTTACCCATCGGGGGCGGGCTTGCATGTCGGCCATCCACTTGGATACATCGCCTCAGATATCTTCGCACGTTATAAGCGGTTGAAAGGATACAACGTATTACACCCCATGGGATATGATTCGTTTGGTCTTCCGGCAGAGCAATATGCCATCCAAACCGGCCAGCACCCGGCTGTCACGACTGCTGCCAACATCAAACGATACCGCGAGCAATTGGACAATATTGGGTTCTCATTCGATTGGAGCCGAGAAGTGCGGACCAGCGAGCCTTCCTATTATCGGTGGACCCAATGGATATTTATGCAGCTTTTCAGCGCTTGGTACAATAAATTATCTGATTGTGCCGAACCGATAGACCGCTTGGTGGCCCACTTTAAAAAACACGGTTCTGAAGGGGTAGATGCCGTTTGCGACGAAGACGTTCGTTCGTTTACCGCCGACGAGTGGAATGCGTTTGCACCAGAAGAGCAACAGCGCGAGTTGCTGAAGTACCGACTGGCCTATTTGCGTGAAAGTACGGTAAATTGGTGTGCGGCATTGGGTACGGTATTGGCCAATGATGAAGTTGTCAATGGCGTTTCCGAACGGGGCGGATACCCCGTGGAACAAAAGAAAATGATGCAGTGGAGCATGCGGATCACTGCGTATGCAGAAAGGCTGTTAAGTGGTTTGGAAACCATTGACTGGCCGGAGCCGTTGGTAGAGATGCAACGTAATTGGATTGGCAAAAGCGTAGGTGCGAACGTACGGTTCCCCGTCCCGGTATTGGGCGAGGATCAAGCCATCGAAGTATTTACCACGCGGGTCGACACCATTTATGGTGTAAATGCACTGGTGCTCGCCCCCGAGCACGAGTGGGTGGAGCAACTGACAACCGAGGAATACCGTGCTGATGTAGCCAATTACATCGTGCAAACGAAAAAGAAATCCGAACTCGACCGTATGGCTGATGCCCGGTCGGTATCAGGAGCATTTACGGGCAGCCATGCCGTGCACCCACTTACTGGTGACGAGGTGCCGATATGGATTGCCGATTATGTATTGGCAGGCTATGGTACCGGAGCCGTGATGGCCGTGCCGTCAGGCGACCAACGCGACTACCTGTTTTCCACCCATTTCGGTTTGCCCATCATCCCGATTTCGGACGCGCAGCAACTGGACGAACAAGCCGACCCTACGAAAGCGGGTCGCTACATCAATTCGGGCATCATCAATGGGATGACCTATCACGAAGCCGTAGAAACGTTGATTGCCAAGCTCAGCTCCATCGGTGCCGGCGAGGCTACGGTCACCTATCGGATGCGCGATGCGGTGTTTGGCAGACAACGATATTGGGGCGAACCGGTGCCCGTGTATTTTAAAAATGGGCTGCCTAATTTGATTGATAAAGGCGACTTACCGTTACTATTGCCCGAGGTGGATAAATATCTACCTACGGAAACCGGCGAACCGCCATTGGGGCGCGCAACCCGCTGGAAATACCGGGATGAGCACGCGTATGAGCTTAGCACGATGCCCGGTTGGGCCGGTTCCAGTTGGTATTGGTACCGGTATATGGACGCAGCCAATGACGCCGCCTTCGTGTCCAAAGAAGCGGTTGATTATTGGCGAGACGTTGATTTATACATTGGCGGCTCTGAGCATGCTACGGGGCACCTGTTATATAGCCGCTTTTGGAATAAGTTTTTGAAAGATATGGGGTATGTTCCCGAAGAGGAGCCCTTCAAGAAACTGATTAATCAGGGGATGATTCAGGGGCGCAGTAATTTTGTGTACCGGGTGCTGGATGGTGAAGGGCGGGGCACCAACAGGTTTGTCTCGTACGGGTTAAAGCACGGGTACCCAACGATTGCGCTTCATGTAGACGTGAATATCGTAAGTAACGATGTGCTCGACTTGGAAAAATTCCGGCAGTTCCGGCCAGATTTCGCAGACGCGGAGTTCATCCTCGAAGACGGGAAATACATCTGCGGCCACGAAGTGGAGAAAATGTCGAAATCCAAATACAATGTGGTGAACCCGGATGACATTATTGAACAGTATGGGGCAGACACGTTGCGTATGTATGAGATGTTCCTTGGACCACTGGAGCAGAGCAAGCCCTGGAATACGAATGGCATTGAAGGGGTTTATAAGTTTCTCCGCAAGTTCTGGAAGCTGTTTCACGGCGCGGACGGTGGTTTTGCCGTGAGTGATGACCAGCCTAGCAAAGCCGAACTGAAGGCACTACACAAGATCATCAAGAAAGTGGAAGACGATATCGAGCGCTTTTCGTTCAATACGTCGGTGTCTTCTTTTATGATTTGCGTAAATGAGCTTACCGACCTGAAGTGCAACAAGCGGGCCATCTTGCAAGAACTATGCGCGGTATTGCATCCCTATGCACCGCACATTACCGAAGAACTGTGGGCGTTGTTGGGCAACACGGCAGGAACGTTGTCTTATGCCACTTACCCGACTTTCAACCCGGAATACTTGGTTGAGGACGAATTTGCTTATCCGATTTCGGTGAACGGCAAAACCAGATTGAACCTGACGCTGCCGCTTAACTTGGAGCAGGCCGACGTAGAAAAAGCGGTACTTGCCAACGAAGACGTGCAGCGTTATCTGGACGGTAAGCCCGTCCGGAAAGTGATCTATGTGAAGGGTCGGATCGTGAATGTGGTGGTTTAATGAAAAGGGAATAACCAAATTTTACACATATGAATAGAACATCCATTCTTGTAGGGGCTTTCCTGCTGTTTATTTTCAGTGTGGAGGCCCAAACCAAACGCTTGGACCTGCAACAGTCGCTGGGCCAAAAGCCATCGTTGACCAAACCCATTAACCAGATCCTTGGTTGGACTGACACCCAGCATTATATCGAACATGATGCACAAAACCAGCAACGCTACCAAGTGCATGTAATAACAGGTGAACGGAGCCCTTATACGCCACCGCCGATCAGCGATGTAGAAGTCTATGTTGAAAACAACGACATTTTCATCCGCCAAGGCTCCAAAACCCCACGGCAACTGACGCGGTCGCCCGCAGACGAAGAGAAGAATCCCACCCTGTCGCCCGATAACCAATACGTCGCGTTCACTAGGAACAACGACCTATATACGGTGAACGTGTCCGATGGCCGCGAAATACGGTATACGGCAGATGCTACGGACGTCATTTACAATGGATGGGCGTCGTGGGTATATTACGAAGAGATTTTGGGCCGTAGCTCGCACTATCGTGCATTTTGGTGGGCACCCGACAGCGAAACGCTGGCTTTTATGCGGTTCGACGATACACAGGTGCCCATGTTTCCCATATACGGGTCTACCGGTCAGCATGGTTACCTTGAACAAACCCGATATCCTAAAGCGGGAGATCCGAACCCGGAAGTAAAGGTAGGCTTTGTGCCCGTTGAAGGTGGCGACGTGGTTTGGGCCGATTTCAATGCGGAAGATGACCAGTATTTCGGCCAGCCCTATTGGAGTTTTGACAGCGGCAACCTAATGGTGCAATGGATGAACCGCGACCAAACTAACCTCAAATTCTACCAAGTAGATCCCAGAACAGGCGTGAAGCAGGAAATCTACGACGAACACCAAGAGGCGTGGATCGACCTCAGCCATGAAGAACGCATCACGTACCTGAAGGACAACAAACATTACATCCTGAAGAGCGATAAATCCGGTTGGGCGCACTACTACCTTTACACACTTGACGGTACACTGGTAAACCCGATTACGCAAGGTAAATGGCAGGTGTCTTCCTTGGAGCTGGTCGATGAGAAAAAGAAAGTGATTTATTTCAGTGCCCGCAAGGAACATTCGGCCACGCTGGACCTCTATCGCGTTGACTATAACGGAAAAAACCTCAAGCGGCTCACTTTTGGTGATTATACCCATCAGGTAACGGTGTCGCCTGACGGTGAATATTTCATTACGACATATACTAATGTTAGTACGCCACCCAAAGTTGCATTATTAGATAACAAGGGAAAGCTCATCAAGGAACTGGCGGATAGTAAGGCGGATGATTTTGACGACTATATCTATGCCAAAACTGAGCTGATAGATATCCCTACGCCGGATAGCTATGCGCTGCCCGCTACGATCACTTGGCCGACGGACTTTGATGAAACCAAGCCCCATCCGGTTATTTTCAGCATCTACGGTGGGCCCGATGCCGGCTCTGTTCGGAACACCTGGAAAGGTACAGCTAACCAACATTGGGCAAATGAAGGCATCATCCAGATTACGGTCGATCACCGCGCATCCGGCCATTTTGGCAAGGAAGGGGTGGCGCTGATGCACCGCAACCTCGGGCATTGGGAGATGGTAGATTACATCACGGCCGCGAAGTGGTTAAAAAGTAAACCTTGGGTAGCGAAGGACAAATTGCTTATTACCGGTCACAGCTATGGCGGGTATATGACCTGTTTGGCGCTGACCAAAGGTGCGGACTATTTCGATTACGGCATTGCCGGTGCACCGGTTACCAGTTGGGAGCTTTACGACACGCATTATACAGAGCGGTATATGGATACCCCACAGGATAATCCCGAAGGGTATAAGAATGGCTCGGTGTTGACCTATGCCGACCAATATAAAGGTGTATTACGCATCTTGCATGGCGACATGGACGATAATGTGCACATGCAGAATACCATCCAATTGGTCGATGCCCTCACCGACAGGGATAAGCATTTCGAACTAATGATTTATCCGGGAAGCCGTCATGGTTTTTCGCGCGAGAAATCTGCTTATGACCGAAAGGAAAGATATCGGTTCTATTACCAATATTTGTTAGAGAAATCGGTACCCGAAGCGTTACGGTAAGGCGTTTAGATCCAGCCTTTTTCAACCGCTAGCGATACCAACTCGATCAAGCTGCGTGCTTGGGTTTTGCGTAGGATGTTTTTACGGTGGGTCGCCACGGTGAGCGGGCTGATAAACAGGGTGCCTGAAATCTCGTCGGTCGTTTTGCTTTGCGCCAATAGTTTCAATATTTCCAATTCCCTGCTGGTCAGTTCGATTTCATCGGCAGCTGTGGTTGGCCGATGGCTGGCATGGAGAAATTTCTTCCGGGCGTGTACGAGCGATAGGTTCAGTGTGACCAACAATTGGTCCTTGTTGAACGGTTTGATTAAGTAAGCGTAAGGAGAGATCAATTCGGCCCTTTTCAGTGTGCTTAGATCGCTGTACGCCGTTAAGAAAACCACGGGTGTGATGTCTTGTACCACGTTTTCGATAAAAGTGATGCCGTCGATTTCGTGGTTTAGGTTAATGTCGCACAGCACGATGTCAAATGCATGTTCCCCGAAGAAAGTTTTTGCGGTTTCGGGATCCGTGGCAATTTCTACCTCGTAGCCGTTCTCTTCGAGGTGGAGTTGGATGCTGTTGGCAATGATGATTTCATCTTCCAGGATTAGGACTTTTTTGTTCATACAACAACTATTTTTGGGAGATCACATATAAACATCGCACCACCGTCGTCTCGAAGCGTTAAGGTGCCTTTCAGCTCGCGGGCGAGGTTTTTAACAAGGTTGACTCCCTTTTTCTTCCCCTTGTTTGCGTCGGTACTTCCGAACCCCTTCCCATTATCGCGGTAAATGAATGTTAAACGGTCGTTTTCTTCGCGGAGCGATATTTGAATGCGTTTTGCGTCTTTATGCCCTTCGAAGGCATGTTTTATCGAGTTGGTGATTAGTTCGTTAATAATCAATCCAAGATGGGTCAATTTATTCACGGGGAAATAAATCGGTTCGACATTGATTTCCAGTTCAATGGAGAGTCCCGAGAACACGATGAGGTCTTTTGCCAGATCGCCGATGAACTGGTCGGTCCGGATGTTGTTTCCAGCATCTTTTTGGTTGAGGATATCGTGGATTTTCGAAACCGTGAATACCCGGGACTGTAACAGCCTTAGTTTGTCTTGAATGCCCGTGTCTTCGATTTCAAAGCTTTGGATATCAATCAGGCTCGTAATCAGTTGTAGGTTGTTCTTCACACGGTGGTTCAGCTCTTGCATCAAAAAGCCGATGTTTTCCTTTTGCCGCTGTGTCGTTTCTAGCGAAGCATTTAGCGCACGGTTCGTTTGGCGCAATTCTTCGGTTCGTACGCTGACCATGTGGGACAACCTCAGGTTTGTTTTTTTCTGCTGGTAGTTTTTATAGACGAAGGTACCAGTGATAACTAGTGCAAGCAAAACGCCTGCTGTGAGTCGAAACCAGAGAGAGGCATACCAAGGCGATTGGATAACGACGGTTATCTTATCGGGAGCACCCCAAATGAGCTCGTTATTGCTGCCCATTACCACGAAGGTGTATGTGCCGGGGTCAAGGTTGGTATAGGTGGTCGATCGGTTTTGCGTAATGGGCCGCCACGTCTTATCAAAGCCCTCAAGCATAAACCGGTATCGGTTTTTCTTTGCCCAAAGGTAATTAAGGCTCACGAAGTCGAAGGTAATTACATTCTCGTTGTGCGAGAAGACCAGCGTATCGGTATACGGTATGTTTTTCTGAAGGGGCATGCCGAACAGCTGGATATCTTCGATTAGCGTTCTCCCGACCTGTTTGTTTGCGTAGATACTATCCGGATGGAACATGTTGAAGCCGTTCATCCCACCAAAATAGAAATACCCCAACGAGTCTGTGTATCCGGCTTTACCATTGAATTCATTATTCTGCAGACCATCGTCTTCCGTGTAGTTTTTGAACGTCCGGTGCTGGTGGTCCAGCACGGCGATGCCGAAGTTGGTCGATACCCAAATATTACCCTGCTGGTCGGATTCCACGCTATAAATAAAATCGTTGGGCAACCCTGCCTGTTGCGTGTATGCGGTCACTTTGCCCGTTTTGGGGTCGACACAGTTCAGTCCTTTGGCTGTACCCACCCAAATATTATGGTAAGGGTCTTCGGTGATGGCAAACACGCGCTCGTTAGACAGTGAGTCGTAATAAACCGACTGGTTGCCGCGAATGCAATAGAGGCCTTCGTCGCTACCGATCCAGATAGCGCCCGACGAATCAATGAAACTGGTTCGGGAGCGGACAAGTTGCTGGCCGTGTATCTCACGCGGGGTGACCCCGTAATCGTGCACGTTGAGTGCATAAATGCCGCTTGACCACGTGTGGACCCAAATTGTATCGGGAGAGATGGGTGTCAGCTGGATGATGTCTTTGTCGGCAAAAGGTAAGGGGACAGTGTCAAAACGGTCCGTTTCCCGATTGTATTTCAGGAGTCCTTGTCCAAATCCACCGGCCCAAATCGTTTGGTTCGCATCTTTTGTTAGCGCATATTCGAGTAAATCGGTTTGATATAGTTTGTAGTCACTTTTCTGTAAGTCATGGCGGACAAACCCGAGGTCTGTGGCCATCCACAGATCGTCTCCATCCCGGAGAAAATGGAAAATGCTGATAAAATCCTTTTTAGGAGAATTGGCTACGTTGATGCGCGAAGGTGTGAATTTATGCTGGTGGGGATGGTAATAAAAAACGCCACGACCGGAAGTTCCAATCCACACCCCGCCCAACAGGTCGTTTTTTACGTGCAGGACGGTAGCCTCCAGTTCCGCACCAGTTCCGTCAAAAAAAACAACTTTCTGCCACTTTTTGCCGTCGCGGAAGAAATGGGTTTCATTAAATCCACCGATCATGAGCGTGCGATCGTCCCATCGATGTAGGCTTTTGACCGCACGTCCGTCTATTTTCCGGTAACTTCCGCTTTTTTCATTGTATTCGTATAAACCGGCGTCCGTGCCGATGAGTGTCTGGTTGGGCGACCACTTGTAGAATGCATTGATTGGTGTGTTTTTCAGCGGGGCCAATTCGTATACCGGCGTTATCAATTGGTTGGTGGCATCGAGCCGATACAGACCACTGGCATTGGTGCCCACCAAGTATTGTCCTTCATTTAATTCGGTGACGGAGGTAACGTAATCGTTGTTGGTAGCGTCGGGAATAGGTAATATTCTGAAAGTCAATTTTACGCGATCGATTAAAAGGCAATTTCCGACAGTGCCTGCAATCAATATGTTTCCTTTTGTCGGATATAACGTATAGCTGAACTTGACAAAAGGGTGTTGCTCGGTGCCCAGCTGGTCGCGAAAATTGATGAACCGGTTTTCAGCCATCAAGTAGGCAATAACAGAATGCGTGTTGGTGGCTAACCATAAGGTGTCGTTGGCATAATACATGGAACGAATATGGTCATCGGGTAGCTCACCTTGCATTTCTCCCGCTTTGTGTACTTGCATTTGATAACCATTGAATCGGTTCAAGCCATTTTCAGTGCCAATCCACAGATAGCCGTTGTCGTCAAAATCCATCGCCAATGCGCCGAGTTGTGACAATCCTTCCTCCTGTGCGATGTGAACTACCATGAGGGAATCGGTGCCACGAGTACTTTCGGCCATCGATAGATAGCTCTGAATGGATAACAAGGTCACAAGGAAAACACGGGTTCTAACGAGATACATTTGTATGTAAGCGTGACGTGAGGTTCATGATAGGCAAATATAGCAACTGAAGTTTCTACTTGGAATACCTAATAGAGGGTATTCTTGCGATTCTCGCATCAAAGCTACCCTTTGTCCAACGCAAGCTGTACCAACTCAAGTGCCTGGATGTTTGTGATGACCGATTTCGGTCCAAATTTTCTTTACTTCGTCTAAAACCAGTTTCTCCATTGGTAGTTTGCGGCTTCCGTCAAGGGATTCGCAAGATAAAAAAAATACCTGCTTTGGGGTGGTTTTTTATGTAAAAAGCAAGATATATATCAACAAATCAAGTGGGGGTGATGTGGTGGCGATTCCGTTTAATTTATCGCGTTAAATTTTATTTTGCTGCTTGCAAGTGATTGCGATTTTAGCTATGTTTGCAGTCCGCCAAAAGGGGGTTTAGCTCAGCTGGCTAGAGCGCTTGCCTGGCAGGCAAGAGGTCACCGGTTCGAATCCGGTATCCTCCACGAAATAGTCCCGACGTTGTCGGGATTTTTTTTAGGGGTAAGTTGCTACGTTTGCCGGATGCCGATGATTCAATTTCTGAAAGCCAGTACGTTTGCCGTAAATGAGGTGATTTCCCGGTCGTGGGGCTTGCTGCGGAACCATTATTTCTCCATAGCTGGGCTTTGTTTTTTGCTGTTTTTGACGTCCAACACTTCCGGTATATTGGCCTTTTATTTCAGTGAAGTGAACACGTTCTTGAGTGTGTTCATGGCGTTGCTTTTTGTTATCTTGTATTTTGGTACGCAGCTTACCCTATTTAAGTACATCCTCGCGTTGGCAGACAAGAAAGAAAAGATCAACTTAATAAACACCATTCCTAGTGCGAGGGAGCTGCGCTTTTTTTTTACCGGGATGTTGAGTATCGCGCTACTTGCTTTGCTGTTTTATCTCGTTATTTCGGTTTTGGCTTTCCCATTGATATATGCCGGTATCGACGTTTCGTTGATGGTAAATATTGCCCGTATTCTGTCGGCTATTGTTGTACTTGCATTCTTGCTCCGCGTGGCTTTTTATCCATTTTTCATTATTGAGCAGCAGGCCGGGCCGCTCCGAGCGCTCCGTCTCAGTTTTGCACTTACCCGGGGAAATGTTACGAGATTGTTGCTGATATTGGCATTTTTTGCCATTTTGCACCTGTTATATATGTATTTCAATTATGCGGGCTACCCGATGGTATCCACAGCGTTGAGTTTAGTTAATTCCTTTTTGGTCGGCCCGTTGTCGAGTGTGGTGGTTTCTATGGCCTATCGGAGCATGATGGCCGATTATAGCGGTGGGGACGACCCGGAAGTGATGAAACACATTTTGTAAGGTTGTGGACATGTGAGGTTGTAAACACGGTTTGTGAAGTGACGTTATAAGATTATTTTGGTAAAAAAACATATAGCCATTTTGGGAGCCACGGGTAGTATTGGTACACAGGTACTCGATGTGGTCCGTGCTCAAGCTGATCGGTTTGAAGTAGCGGTGCTTACTGCCGCTACGAATACGCGCTTGTTGATTGAACAGGCCTTGGAATTTCGGCCTAGGGCGGTCGTTATTGCCGACGATACCAAATACGGTGAAGTAAAAGCGGCACTTTCGCATATGCCTACACAAGTGCTTGCTGGCGTTGCAGCGTTGGAAGACGTAGTACAGGATGACGAGATTGATTTGGTTGTCAGCGCATTGGTAGGGTCGGTCGGCTTACGGCCCACGGTGGCGGCGATCACCGCCGGTAAGGATATTGCCTTAGCCAATAAGGAGACGCTCGTAGTGGCTGGCCAATTGGTGATGGAACTCGTGCAGAAGCACGGTGTGCGGTTGTTGCCGGTAGATTCCGAACATTCGGCGATTTTTCAATGCATGGTGGGCGAGCAGCATAATCCGATCGAGAAAATTTACTTAACGGCGTCGGGTGGGCCTTTCCGGGGGCGTAGTTTGGAGTATTTGGCAACGGTAGGCTGTGAAGCGGCGTTACAGCACCCGAATTGGGTGATGGGGGCGAAGATTACGATTGACTCGGCAACGTTGATGAACAAAGGGTTGGAAGTCATCGAAGCAAAATGGCTGTTCGGTCTCCAAACACGACAAATTGACGTAATTGTCCATCCGCAGTCCATCATCCATTCGTTGGTGCAATTTCGTGATGGCAGTATCAAAGCGCAGTTGGGATTACCGGATATGAAATTGCCGATCCAATACGCGCTTACCCATCCAGAGCGGGTACCAAATAAGCTTAGGCGATTCAATTTCGCCGATTTCCCGGAATTGACATTTGAGAAGCCCGATGCGGATACGTTCCGTAATCTCGCGTTGGCTTATCGGGCATTGGAGATAGGGGGTAACATGCCCTGTATCCTCAACGCTGCCAATGAAGTCGTCGTGGCTGCATTTTTGCGGGGCGAGGTGGGATTTCTCCAGATGAGCGACATTATTGAAGAGACAATGGGGCGTGTAACTCCTATTGCTGTGCCAACGATGGACGACTGTATGGAAACCGACGGGCTTAGCCGGGATGTGGCTACGGATTTAGTCGCGAAGTTTAAAAAAGTATATCACATAGCAAAATAAAATAAATGGGTGTATTGGTGATGATTGGGCAGGTATTATTAGGCCTGTCTATATTGATTGTGTTGCACGAATTTGGTCATTTTTTGGCGGCACGCGCATTCGGGATTAAAGTTGAGAAATTTTACCTGTTTTTTGATGCATGGGGTGTCAAGCTGTTCAAGTTCAATTTCAAAGGTTGTGAGTATGGTATAGGCTGGTTACCGTTAGGGGGGTATGTCAAAATTGCCGGGATGATCGACGAGTCGATGGATACCGAGCAGCTGAAAGGTGAGCCCCAACCTTGGGAATTCCGCTCAAAACCCGCATGGCAACGTCTTATCGTCATGATGGGCGGAATTATCGTCAACATCATTTTGGGTATGTTTATCTTTTGGATGCTCACATTCAAATATGGCGAAACCTATGTAGACAATACACAGTTAGTAAATGGAATTGCACCTGGGCTAATCGGTAAACAAATTGGTTTGCAGGCAGGCGACCGTATTACCGAAGTGGACGGTCAACCGATCGTACGGTTCGAAGATCTCCTCGGTTCGAAAGTACTCATGGGAAACACGACATTGACCGTGGTACGGGATGGTGAAACCATGTCTATTCCGGTGCCAGGGGATATTTTGAACACCGTTGCCGACTATGACCGCAACGAGTTTGTCGGTCCGCGTGAGCGGGCGATGGCAATTGATTCCGTCATAGCAGGCAGCGTGGCTCAGGAAGCAGGAATTCAGCGAGGTGACAGCATTTTGAGCGTTAATGGGTCGGCTACGCCTTTCTGGGATCAAGTAAAAGAGATTATAGGTAGCAGTTCGGGTGAAGAAGTGTCATTGGTGTTACTCCGCGGTGGCGATACCACGACCGTACAAGCTACCGTACCCGAAAATGGCACACTTGGGTTTCTCGTCAATAGAGACATTGATTTCCCTCGTGTCACCATCCATTACGGCTTTTTCGAATCATTGCCGATCGGCGCTTCCAAAGCTTGGGGTACATTGATTGACAATGCCAAGGGCCTTGGTAAGATCGCAACGGGTGAGTTACGGGCAGATAAAGCCATATCTGGACCTGTCCGTATTGCCACGATGTTTGGTTCCGAAGTCGATTGGGTGAAATTCTGGACATTGGTGGGACTTTTGTCGATGGCGTTGGCGCTGATGAATTTCTTGCCAATCCCGGCGTTGGATGGCGGGCATGTCGTTTTTTTACTCATTGAAATGATCCAGGGAAAACCGTTGAGCGACAAATTCCTCGAAAAAGCACAGATTGCGGGTTTCTTTATCCTGCTGGCACTTATGGTCTTTGTCTTTGGCAATGACATTCTTAAGATTGTGAGTAAATAAGGATGAATGGACCCGCACTGAATAGGTAATACGTGTTGAATAATAAGTGAACAATAACTAATTGATATGGAAAGACGTCATTTCATTAAACGAGCGGGGGCAGCCGTTGCCCTAGCGGGGGTAGGCGGTAGTATGCTGGCCGCATGTGCTCCGCCAACATCAAATCAAGAGAATAATCAAACGAACACGAACGAGGAAACGAACGACACAATGGAAAACAAGGAAGTGATCGCACATTATGTGCTTTTTTGGCTCAATGACGGGCTGTCTGAACAAGAAATTAAGGATTTTGCTGGTTTTTTTGAAGAGTTGAAAGCCATCCCGACAATCAAGTCACTTCATTATGGGCGTGCTGCCAGTACGCACGACCGTGATGTAGTGGATAATAGTTTCACCTACAACTTGTTGGTATACTTTGATACCATGGAAGACATCAATACCTACGAAAACCACCCGATCCATCTCGCAGCCATTGAAAAGTATTCGAAATTTTGGAATAAGGTTGCGGTACATGATTCGTGGTTGAACTAAGGCCAACTAGTGGGAAAATATCGTAAGGACATTTACCCGGGCCTGGAGGTTGCAATCGTCCTGAAAAAAGACCAGCGTACAGGCCGGCTTACGGAAGGGGTGGTGAAGGATATCCTTACGTCCGCCCCATTCCATTCGCGAGGCATCAAGGTACGATTGGAAGATGGGCAGATTGGCCGCGTCTCAGCGTTGTTGGACTAACTTTCATGCCCAACGACGCAATAGTACAAATGATTCAGTAGCACGGCCATCTGTCATTTAATTATGACGCTTTTTACGCAATCTTTTCCTGCGGGGAGCGTTATACTATTGTGTTGACTCATGCAGGCGGGTTCGACAGTTACGTGCAAATTGGAGATGTCCATAGCAAGTGGCCGATTTTGCCAAAACCGATATATGCACCTGAATTTAAAAGCAAACGTAGCTTTTAGACAAATTTTTTTCTTTATTTTTGGAGCAAACGCAATTTAATTATGTCTGATACCCATATTAAACAAAGCGAACACCCCACCCGAAGCAAGCTAAGTTATGACGATTTCAAGTCTATTGTCATTGACGACTACCGGATTGCTGTGGAGAGTAGGTCGGTTAGTTTGTTGGGTCGGAAAGAAGTCTTAACTGGAAAAGCCAAATTTGGTGTTTTTGGGGATGGGAAAGAGCTGGCACAAATTGCCATGGCGAAAGTGTTCCAATTGGGTGACTGGCGCTCAGGCTATTACCGCGATCAGACCTTTATGTTTGCGGCAGGGATTGTTTCGGTCTATCAGTTTTTTTCGCAGCTGTATGCACATCCCGATGTCGACGCGGATCCTTCTTCGGGTGGACGGCAGATGAATAGCCATTTTGCTACGCGTATGCTCACGCCTGAGGGAAGATGGGTTGACCAGACCTTGATGAAGAATGCCGCTTCGGATATTTCGACGACCGGTGGGCAGATGCCCCGCTTGCTAGGATTTGGGTTAGCTTCTAAGCTATATCGGAATAATCCCGATTTGGCGGGGATGGGCACATTTTCGAATAATGGCAATGAGGTGGCGTTTGGTACGGTAGGTAATGCATCGACATCTGAAGGGGTGTTTTTTGAAGCAGTAAATACGGCGGGAGTAAGGCAGATTCCGGTCGTGATTTCTATATGGGACGACGGTTATGGCATTTCGGTGTCTAACGAAGTGCAGACAACCAAAGCCGATATCTCGGAGGTACTTAAGGGCTTCCAGCGCGATGAGAAAGGGGATGGCCTTGAAATTTTCAAGGTGAAAGGCTGGGATTACCCGGGGCTTTGTGAAACGTACGAACGAGCAGCAACGATCAGCCGCGAGCAACATATCCCCGTATTGATACACGTGACGGAAATGACCCAGCCACTGGGCCATTCCTCTTCCGGCTCGCACGAGCGGTATAAATCCGCTGAGCGATTGGCCTGGGAGGTGGAATTTGACTGCATTGCGAAGATGCGCGCATGGATGATCGAGTCCGGCATTGCCGATGAAGACGAACTGGTTGCAATTGAACGGTCCCAAAAAGAGTGGGTGCGCGCCGAGCAACGGCGTGCGTGGGCTGATTACAACAAAACGTTGAAAAAGGAGGTGGACGAGGCTATCGGGTTGCTGGCAACAATTTCCGACGAGACCATCCAGCTGTTGCTCAGCGAATTGAAATCGTTGACGGAGCCGTCGCTCAAGGAGGTATATGGTACAGTACGGCGGGCCATCCGATTCTTGAGAGATGTGCAAAGCGAAGAAAAATCGGCATTGCTGGCCTGGTATCACGAGAAGCAGGCAATCAACCGTCAGCGTTATAACTCCCACTTATTTTCCGAAACCGCCGAAGCACCACAACACGTAGCTGTTGTACCGACAGTATACGGTACAGAAAGCAAGCCAGTAGATGGCCGCGAAGTGCTCAACGCATGCTTTGATGCTAATTTTGCACGGGATGCAAGGATAGTCGCTTTCGGTGAAGATGTTGGGAAAATAGGGGATGTGAATCAGGGGTTTGCGGGGCTACAAGCCAAGTATGGGGAACGTCGTATTTTTGATACCGGTATCCGCGAAGCGGCCATTATTGGACAAGGTATGGGGTTGGCGATGCGTGGGCTACGTCCCATTGCGGAAATCCAGTATCTTGATTATTTGGTCTATGGCCTTACCGTTTTGACCGACGATGTGGCGAGCCTCAGTTACCGGACAAAAGGTGGGCAGAAGGTGCCGCTGATCATCCGTACGCGGGGCCACCGCTTGGAGGGGATATGGCATTCGGGATCGCCGATGAGCATGATATTGGGTTCACTCCGGGGTGTTCACGTATGTGTGCCACGGAATATGACCCAAGCCGCCGGTATGTATAATACGTTACTCCGGTCTGACGAACCGGCTTTGGTCATTGAGTGCTTAAACGGTTACCGGATTAAGGAACGTATGCCGGCCAATGTCGGTGAGTTCACCGTGCCATTGGGCAGGGCCGAGATCGTCCGGCCCGGAGAAGATGTCACGGTTGTATCCTACGGATCGACCCTGCGCGTAGTACAGGAGGCATCTGCAGAGCTGGTGAAACTCGGAATCTCGATTGAAATTGTCGATCCGCAGACGTTGCAACCATTTGACGAAGAGCATTTGTGCGCCCAGTCGCTCCGTAAAACCAACAAACTATTGGTGGTGGATGAAGACGTGCCCGGAGGTGCATCAGCATTTATCCTGCAGCATATCCTGGAGGTGCAGAGTGGCTATTACCACCTTGATGGCCAACCCCGTACATTAACGGCCAAGGCCCATCGCCCACCTTATGGGTCGGACGGTGATTATTTCGCTAAACCTTCGGCAGATGACGTCATCGAAGCCGTGTATGCTATCATGCACGAATCAAACCCGCAGCAGTATCCGGCATTATTCGATTGAACCTCTCGCGCTATTTCATTGCTTATGCAAACTGGGCCGCTGCACCGATTAATGCAGCATGTTCGCCCAGTTGGCTGATGCGGATATCGAAACGGTCGAACGCGGTCGGATTGAATGCCCGGAAAATGTCCCAAGCGTTGGAGATATTACCGCCGATGATCAACCTGTCTGTGGCTTCCTGTTCGCTGAAAAAGGCGATGAAATGGAGTAGATGATCGCTGTATTCCGCTAGAATATCCGTTATGACCGTGTGCTTATTCCTCAGTTGCAGTAATTCACGGAGCCCCGTTACGTCGATACCCTGTTGTGCCGCTTTGCGTACAAACCACCGTGTCACTAAATATTCCTCTATATTGCTGTCGCGGTAGGGTGTCTTCCATAAATCGGCATCCATTGCGTTGTTTCCCCGTACCCAAACCGCGCTGCCCAATCCGGTACCTAAGGTGATTCCCAACACCTTTGGATGACCGTGGTGCTTCCCTGCAAAGACTTCGCCCTGCAAAAATGCCGCAGCATCGTTGATGAAGCGAATACTTGTGCCACTCAGGCCGAGTCGCTCCGCCAACTCCATCCGGATATCCATTCCGTACAAATTGTCGTACTTATCTTGATTTCGCATGTGCGAAATGCCGTTTTCGTAGTCGAATGGTCCAGGCATTGCGATTCCGATAGTCGATATTGCCGACGCAGCACGGTGTCGGATAATTTCCTGAAAAGGAATTGACCACGCTGATAAAATCGATTTAGCATCTGCATGCGAATTAACGCCGTACCTGATGAGGGATTCATTGACCACCTGCCAATTTTGCGTATCTACCACGGCAGCGGTAACGTGGGTGCCTCCGATGTCTGCGGCGATTACAAAAGGGTTATCTTGCCTCATAGATTCGGTTTTTGAGTAAATGGTCGGCCAAAACAATCGCTGCCATCGCTTCTACGATGATTACTGCCCGTGGCACAACACATGGGTCGTGTCTGCCTTTACCGGTGATTTCACTGGCTTCTCCGGTTTGGTCAACCGTTGGTTGCGGTCGCATGATGGTGGCGACGGGTTTGAACGCCACCCGAAAAGTGATATCCATGCCGTTGGAAATTCCCCCTTGGATACCGCCCGAGAAATTTGTCAACGTTTTGAGCTGTTTTGCATCTTTTTCGGGGTTGACGAAAATATCGTTATGCTCGGAGCCCTGCATTTCCGATCCACCGAAACCAGACCCGTATTCGAAGCCATGTACCGCATTGATGCTGAGCATGGCCTTCGCCAGATCGGCGTGTAGTTTGTCAAAAACAGGTTCGCCTAGACCCACCGGCACCTGTTGAATGACTGCACTGATACGCCCGCCCACCGTATCACCGGCTTTACGTATGCTGTCTATGAAATCAACCATTTCATTGGCTGTAGCTGGATCGGCACAACGAACAATATTGCTTTCGCGGATACCCACGAGTTCGTCGACCGGAAGCGGTTCCAAGTTCGGTGCTTCGATTTTGCCGACGCCCGAGACGTGTGCGAAAATATGGATGCCCGATTGAGCGAGGAGGCTTTTTGCCACTGCACCGGCTGCCACCCGAGCCGCTGTTTCGCGCGCAGATGAACGGCCGCCGCCACGGTAGTCGCGGATACCGTATTTTATCTGGTATGTATAATCGGCATGTGAAGGCCGGTATTTATCTTTGATGTGCGAATAGTCCTTAGACCGCTGGTCCTCATTAGGAATAAGCATCGCCAAAGGAGTGCCCGTAGTTTTGCCTTCGAATACGCCCGAGAGTATTTTAGCGGTGTCGCTCTCTTTGCGCTGCGTAGTGATTTTTGATTGGCCCGGACGGCGCTTGTCCAATTCGGACTGGACGAACGATTCGTTGATTGAGATGTTGGCCGGGCAACCATCAATGATCACACCGATGGCTTCGCCATGCGACTCGCCAAAGGTGGTAATACGAAATACATCTCCAAATGAGTTCCCTGCCATTCTTTTTTAGACTTTAAACACTAGATATTAGATAACAGACTTTCTGAATTTAAAAGTCGGGCTAAGATATAACAAATCCCTGTTGTTTCAAATGTTTCCAGAAATCGGGATATGATTTTTCCACTACATCCGGTTCATTGATCTGCATGCCGTTGAATAGTAATGCCAGCGGGGCAAAAGCCATGGCCATGCGGTGGTCTTCATAGGTGTCAATAACCAAGTGCCCGGGCCGAAATAATCCCTCGGTACGGAGATGATATATCGATCCATCTTCCGTCAGTTGTATCCCGATTTTGCCGAGTTCGCACTGCAAAGCCGCTACCCGGTCGGTTTCCTTAATCTTGAGCGTATGTAAACCGGTAAACGAAAGGTCACGCCGTTGAGCAGCAGCACACACGATCACTGTTTGTGCAAGATCGGGGCACTCGGTAAAGTCCAGCAATTCCCCCCCTTGTATCGGGGTGTTGGATGAAGCTTTTTGGATACGTAGCCCGCCGTTTTCAAACGAGGAGACCACCCCGAAATGAGCCATGATGGTTGCTATTGCAGCATCGCCTTGGAGGCTATGCTTTTTTAGGTTGGGCAGGAACAGATCAGCTTTTTCAGCCAACGCCACCATCGCATACCAGTAAGACGCGGCGCTCCAATCCGGTTCGATGATTAATCGGCAAGGAGCCGCCACTTGGGGGGCGATGGATATGGTGTCACCGGTCCAACGGTGCGAGATACCCGCTTCGGCCAGCATATCCAACGTCATGGTGAGGTAGGGACGGGAGGTAAGCTCCCCGTCGATCTGCAATTCCAAGCCTTGGGGAAGCGCACTCGCAATGAGCAGCAATGCGGATAAGTACTGGCTACTAATATTGCCTTTTATCCGTACCGTCTGGGCCGCTTGGGTCAGTCCGCCTTGAATAGCAAGCGGTGGATAACCAGACTGCCCGGTATACGTGATGTCTGCGCCCAAAGCTTTCAGTGCCTCCACTAAAATGCCGATGGGCCGTTGTTTCATCCGTTCGCTTCCGGTGAGGTAGTACCGGCCTCCGGTAACGGCGAGGTAGGCCGTTAGAAATCGCATGGCTGTGCCGGCAGGTCCGATGTCGATAAGCGTTTGGGAATCCCGAGGTGCGGTTGCCACATGAGCGAGTGCTTGCTGAAGCGTTACGGTATCGGCAGCCTCGGAAAGATTTTCAATCGTGACATTACCTCTGCCAAGCGCTTCGATGATCAGTGCCCGGTTACTCTCGCTTTTAGAGCCCGTAAGTTGAACCGTACCACCGAGGGATTTAGCTGGGTGGGAAAGCGTGATTGCCCGACTTGCCATTACGCCTCCGCTGCAGGTGTGGTGTTCATGATTTCATTCTGCTTGCGAATGGATTCGTTGTGAATCAGCTCCAACAGCTTTACGGTAAAGTCTTTGTCCAGCTTAAGGGCTTGGGCAACATTGCTACGTTTGTGTATGATTTCGTCCCACCGGCTTACCTGGAGGATGGTCACGTTGTTGTCGCGCTTGTATTCACCGATTTTCTCGACGATTTTCATCCGGTCGCTCAGGATTTTGATGATTTGGTCGTCCAGCTTGTCGATGTCTTTTCGGAATCCAGCTAACTTGTCTTCGAATACGGGATCGTTGGATTCCGCATGCCTAGCTACGAGGTTGGTGATGAGTTCGGCAAGTGCTTGCGGGGTCACCTGTTGTTTCGCGTCGGTCCATGCAACAGACGGATCAATATGTGATTCGATGATGAGTCCCTGCATATCCATGTCCAATGCTTTTTGCGCAATGTAAGGGATGAGTTCGCGGTTGCCGCAAATGTGGCTGGGGTCGTTGATCACCGGAAGGTCGGGCACCATGGTCTTCAGCTGGATGGCCAGGTCCCACATCGGTTCGTTGCGGAATGCTGTTTTCTCGTAAGAAGAGAAGCCACGGTGGATAGCACCGAGCTTTTTGATGCCGGCACGGTTTACACGTTCGAGGGCGCCGAGCCACAAAGACAGGTCTGGATTGACCGGGTTTTTGATCAATACCGGTACATCTACCCCTTTCAACGCATCAGCGATTTCCTGTACGGTAAAAGGATTGGCTGTGGAGCGTGCACCGATCCAAAGGATATCCACACCAGCGGCGAGGGCCTCCTCCACGTGTTTGGCAGTCGCTACCTCTGTGGTAATAGGAAGGCCGGTTTCCTCCTTCGCTTTGCGAAGCCACTGAAGGCCAACGCTTCCGATGCCCTCAAACTCACCTGGACGAGTACGCGGTTTCCAAATGCCCGCACGGAGCACATTGACTTTGCCGGTGTTGGCAAGCAGGTGGGCGGTCGCCAGAACTTGCTCTTCGGTTTCAGCGCTACATGGCCCGGCGATGACCAATGGCAAGTCGCCGGTGTCGATCCACGATTTCAAGGGTACAATGTCTAATGTCTGTTTCATCGTTTTTCTGTTATTTGTTTTTTGTTTATTTGCTTTTCTTATTCATTATTTGCTTTCGTTCCTTGCTTGCAAATAGCAACGTGCGAATTGCAAATGGCAGTACTCAAACCTTGTCATTCTTTACGTATTCACCCATGATGTTGAAGTTATTCGTGTGTTTCAATACCCTACGTATGGCCGCTTCGTAATCTGCTTGGTTTTGCCATTCCACATCCACGTAAAAGTCGTATTCGTTGCGTTTACCCAATACGGGCATGGACTGTATCCTACTGAGGTTGATGTTTTGCTCCGCAAAGCATTGCAATACGTTGGAAAGCGACCCCACGCCATTGCCGGTCTGGAACGAAAGTGAGGCCTTATTCACGTTGGCTTTTTCAGCGGCGGTTTTAGCCAGGATTAGAAACCGGGTATAATTTTTCTTGTTTGTTTCGATGCGCCGTTCCAGAATATCTAAACCGTATAGCTTTGCCGAAAGTTGGTTGGCGATGGCAGCGGTGTCCTTGAGTTGTAATTCACTTACTTTTTTGGCACTACCAGCCGTATCCTCCCCCTCGGTGATTTTGAATTGTGGATTCTCTTCGAGGTAATCGCTGCATTGCTGCAAGGCAATGGGGTGTGATTCGACGAATTTGATATCCTGGATGGCCGTGCCGGGCGTGACCAATAAATGCAGTTTGATGTGCAAGTAGACTTCGCCGACAATGGGGAAGCGGTAGTCGCGGAGTAAGCCATGGTTGGGAAGTAGCCCACCGGCGATGGAATTTTCGATAGCCATTACTACATGGTCGACTTGTCCTTGCTTAAGTAACTCACAGGTCTTTTTAAACGACTCACATTCGACGGTTTCAATCTCCTCTCCGAAATATTTGTAAGCGGCTTCTTCATGGAAGCATCCCTTGATGCCTTGTATGGCTACTTTTATGCTCATCTTCTTTTATAATGGACAAAAAAAGTCCCGGCTTTCGTGCCGGGACTTTTTTACATTTATAGCTTGTTTCGTTATCAATGCATATCAATCCCGGCTTTTACTGCTAAAGTAAAAGAAACCAAAAAACCAGTATGCATTGTTCCGTGTTAACATTTCCTTTGTTTGACGTGCCAAATGTACGTTATTTTTCGGTATTGTCAAGATTAAAATTTAAAAAAAGAGAATTTACGGATATGGACGCAAAAAATGCAGCCCCGGGAGGGGCTGCAACCGGCTCAGCGCCGGCTTAACACACATTATTTATGATAGCGATAGTCATGTGTCATCGTTAGTGAGCGAGGTGTGACTCAACCGTGCCGAGCCGTTTCCGGGCAATCGGGATGTGGGAGCTCAATAAAATAACGCGCTGAAACCTAAATAAAAAAGTTCATGCGAATAATTGGTATTAATCGTTCAAACCGATGCACAATATTAAGCGATTGCTTGAAGCGTATCAATAGTCCGAAAGACCAAAAATACAGAAAGCCGGAATATAGGTTTTAGAATGCGGGATTGAGTACGCCTATAAGTGTGGCGAGCTGAGCGAGCGATGTGTTATCGCGTGCCAGCAGCCGATGGCGGGCATTTGTGAGTTGGTTTTTTACCGTGTGAACGCTTACGTGAAAATGGTCAGCAATTTGAGGTATAGAAAACCCCGATTTCCAAAGATTTATAAACTCAATTTCACGGGGAGACAAGATGTCTTTGGTGACGATTTGCTGGGTTTGTGAATGCCAATGGTGGATTTTTTCGCCGGCAGCAAATCGAATCCAATGTCCCGATTCAGGCATCATAAGTTCCTTGATATTGGAGACGCTGTCGAAACTCAACTTTACATTCCCAGAGCGGTCGTAGGTTAGTGGCGTTGCCCTGTACATCCCTCTCAGCCGTTGGCCTTTTAAGTTTAAGAAATAGGCGCCACAGGTCGTGGAGTGGAAGTCCTCCCGTTGTTTAGGCGTGAGGTTGGCTATGAAGGTTTTCCGCAAAGCCAAGTAAATCGCCACGGGGTTTCGGTCTTCAATTAATGAAAGGTAAGACGAATCCCATTTCGACGGTTGTTGGTCGGGTCCCAGCCCAACGAAATCAAAGAGGTTTTTGGTGTGGAAGATATACTGGTACTTTTCGAAATCGAAAAGGGAATAAACGCATTTATTGCGTATAGACATTTCCTCCAGTAACGCCATTTGCGCGCGCAGTGCGGGCGAGCAGTTTATTTCGCACCCCGGATACCATTCATCCTGCAGCTGGTTGGCCAAGTCGATAAGAACGGGAATATTGTCTAAACCGGCGTTGTGCATTGATGGAATTTTATCGTGAGTCAAATATATTATTTTTAGGTTAATATCGCCAAATTTAAATGACTGAAACATATAGGTGTACCTAGCACCCACAATGTACGAAGCGCGCAATGTTTTGTGGTAATGGGGTGGATGCTGCCAATTTTTCAAGGGCTGTTGAGCCGTTTCGAGACATAAGCATATACATGCTCATAAATGTGCATCATCTCTTTCTTCCCAAACATACTGAATCGAAGCATACCGGGAGGCTCAATAAACAGGTCACACTTTCGAGCGCTTTGCGCAACTGACCGCCCAATCGCGAGATGGGTTATCCGATCGAGTATCTTAGCCGGGGTGAATTTGTCAGGTGTGAGCTGATCCAGTGCATTCACATGTACGCCGATCAGGAATTTGCATTGCCCAAGTATCGGTTTAACGGGAAGGTTGTCGAGTATGCCACCGTCGTAGTAAACTGCCTTTTCGCGTTTTACGGCCGGAAACATCAATGGAATACTGGATGAGGCTAACAGCGCCTCATCCAATACACCCGAATGGATATATTCGGTCTCTCCTGATATAAAGTTTGTTGCGGACACATAGAGTGGCATTTTCAATGATTCGAACGTGTTTTGGGGAATGTGTTTTTGTATCAGTCGCGACAAAAACCGATTGTCTACGAAACCAGAGGTTCGTAAACGGAAACTTGTCGAGGGAAACAGGTTGTTTTCTTCTATAATGCGCAACATCGCATCCACGGTATATCCGGCCGCGTAATAGGCGCCGATAATAGCTCCCATACTGCATCCGGAGATGATCGATGGCCGGTAGCCATGCTCTTCGAGGGCCTTGATGGCCCCCAAGTGGCCAATGCCGCGTAGGCCGCCTCCCGAAAGCACAAGGCCTACTTTATGCGATCTTCCCCATAGTTTCTTGAAATTGAAAACCATTCAGCAACATTACGAATTTTAGCCAACACACACTGTGTAGATACTGTACATTTTCGCTAAGTTTGCTGTTATGTTCAGAAAACGTTATGCATTTATAGTTATACTCCTTAGTGGTTTTATCATCGCTTGCCAGTCGCCCGAGAAGCAGGATGGTGTTCCCGTTGTCGGTTTTGTCGAGGCCTTTGAAGACGCGACCATCGCGCAGGCACGCCAAGGTTTCATGGACGCCCTAGCCGACAGTGGGTATAGCGAAGCCGACGGTACAGTAGCCATCATCCATCGCAATGCACAGGGGGATGCGGCAACACTCAATCAGATTATTAGCTATTTCAATAGCAGGGCGGTAGATCTTATTGGCACCAGTACTACATTAGCCACCATCGCGGCGGTACAACGGAGCGAAGACATTCCCATATTCCAGACGGTTACCGCCATGCCCAGTATTTTGGGGTTGATAGCTGCGGATGGCGACGCCCCAGATAACCTCTTTGGTACCGGTGAGAATCTGGATTATATCGACACGTCGTTCACGCTCATCGCCCAGATGGTCAAGCCAAAGGGGGCGCAACTGACCGTTGGTATGATTTACAACCAATCCGAACCACAATCGCTGGAAGCATATGAGCAGATTGCTGCCCTCGCAGACAGTACGAATACATTATTGGTGGCACTGCCGCTCAATTCGTCCGCCGAGGCCCAATTGGTTGTGCGGTCGTTACTGAGCAAAAATATCGATGCTTTTTTCGCCAATCCGGATAATACCGTGTTTGCAGCATTTGAAACCATTTTAAAAAATTGCAACGACAGGGGGGTGCCCGTGTTTACCAGCGAGTCTGGGTTGGTGGCCCGGGGTGCGGTGGCGGCTTTCGGTGCCGATATTTACCATTGGGGCTATCAAAGCGGCACCCAAGCTGCAGGCTATCTTAGCAGTAGATCGACCGATAGCCTGCAGGTGGAGATGCTCCACGTGAGGAAGCGCGTCTATAACGCTGAAGCCGCGAAGCGGTTTGGCTTCGAATTCCCCGATACGTTCGAAGAAATCACCTCCAGTGACTAGCTGGACGAAACAGTACGCTGCTGCCTGCTTAACGCTGCCTTTACCTCCGGAGCGATTTTGGTGCCATAGATTTCGATGGATTTCATCAAGTCCTTATGAGATGGTGCGCCCACATCCATATGTGCCGCAAACCGCGTCAGCCCGAATAATTCCTGCATATATAAAATTTTATCCACCATCGCGTCGGGCTCCCCGATGAATAACGCCCCGTGTTTGGACTTTCCAAAATCGAATTGGGTACGTTGATAGGGCGGCCAGCCACGGGATCTGCCTACTCGATCCATCTGCGCGGCATATAGGGGGAAATACGAGCGGCTTAACGCATGGTCATCGTCGCCAAACAATGCATGTGAGTGGATTCCTACACGGAACTTGGAAAGATCATGGCCGTGCGCCACATACGTTTTCTTGTAAAGCTCGAAAAGCGGCTTGAATTGTTCGGGCGATCCACCGATGATAGCGATCATCAACGGTAAGCCCAGTTTGCCTGCACGGACGACCGATTGCGGCGTCCCACCCACGGCGATCCATATCGAAAGCTCATCGTTTACTGCCCTGGGAAATACCGCCTGGTTATCAAGCGAAGCTCTGAATTTTCCGTTCCACGTTACGCGTTCGTTGTTATTTATAGCAAGTAACAAATCCAACTTTTCGGTAAATAGCGCTTCGTAATCCTGCAAGTCATATCCGAAAAGGGGAAACGACTCGATGAAGCTGCCCCGCCCTGCCATCAGCTCCGCGCGCCCTCCCGATAGTAAATCAATCATAGCAAAATTCTGGTAGAGCTTCACGGGATCGGAAGAACTGATGACCGACACCGCGCTTCCCAGTTTGATGTGCTTGGTTACCGGTGCTGCCGCTGCTAAAATAATCTCGGGACTGGGTACCGCGTAATCGGGGCGATGGTGTTCGCCAATACCGAAATAATCGAGCCCTACCTCGTCCATGAGCTTGATTTCTTCGATAATTTCCTGAAGCCGTTGCTGCGTTGACTGAAATTTACCTGTCGCCAGATCTATCGGCAAGTCTCCGAACATACTGATACCTAATTCCATAATTATTCTCCGTTTATTTACAAAAGTAAGGAAGATGTTTGTTACGGGTCTTGTCCTAGGTTAAGAAATGTATATTGGACCGGTTTCAGGAAAAACACCAGCTTTTGTAAGCAACGTGAAATCAATCGTACCGATTAATCCGTAATTTTTTTATAGCTAGTTCGCTAATTGTCTTGATATTTTCAAAATTTGATGCAGATTTGTAGGGTGAGCACTAGTCCTTTTACCATTTTTTTGCTTTTTGCGATCGCTGTTTCTGCCTTTACATGTTGTAATACGGCCGAAGACCAGGTGTTGAGCCCCAAAGCATCCCTGAAAGCTATGGAGGTCGAAGACGGTTTCGAAGTGGAGTTAGTGGCTGCGGAACCGCTGGTGGTCGCACCTGTGGCGATGACGTTTGATGGAGCGGGCAGAATTTGGGTAGTGGAAATGGATGGCTATATGCCAGATACTTTGGGAAGGGGAGAAGAAGCGCCCGTAGGTCGAATCGTAATCTTGACCGATAAAGATGGCGATGGCCAAATGGACGAGCGCACCGTATTCCTGGATTCACTGGTCATGCCGCGGGCGATGTGTCTTGTGGATGGCGGGATACTCGTGGCCGAACCACCAAACTTGTGGTTTTACGAAATCCGGGATGGTAAGCCTGCCAGTCGTATATTGGTAGACAACACCTACGCAGAAGGTGGTAATGTGGAGCATCAGCCCAATGGCCTTTTACGTGGTTTGGACAACTGGATTTACAGTGCCAAATACGATTGGCGGTACCGGCGGCTCCCCAACGGGGAATGGCGGAAAGAAAAAACCCACTTCCGTGGGCAGTGGGGCATCAGCCAGGATGATTGGGGCAGGTTGTATTATAACGATAACTCAAGCAACCTCTCAGGCGATTTCTTCCCTCCCGGCCTTGGGTCAAGCAATCGCAACCAACATAAAGTTGCTGGGTATCGAGAAACCATGGTAGCCGACACCCGCGTGTACCCCTTGCGTCCCACTACTGGTGTAAACCGGGGATACATGGAGGGTATTCTGGATAGTACCGGCCGTTTACTGAATTTCACGGCGGCCTGCGGTCCGCTGGTTTACCGCGGTGGATTGCTGCCAGGCTCAAATGCCTTTGTAGCCGAACCCGCTGCCAATCTGATCAAACGGAACGTACTTGTGAGCAAAGGTTACCGTACAACGGGTGAGCAGGCTTATCGTGGGCGGGAATTTTTGGCGAGTAGCGATGAGCGATTCCGCCCCGTGAATCTTCATGACGGTCCCGATGGAGCACTCTACATCGTGGATATGTATCGCGGCATTATTCAGCACAGTACCTACCTCACACCTTACTTGAAAAATGAAATCGAAACGCGTGGATTGACACTTCCCCTTGGTATGGGGAGGATTTATCGTGTACTACCCAAAGCGGCCGAGACGGATTGGACAACGATGCCGCAACGTACGGATTCGCTGCTTGTTCTTCTAGGTCATACCAATGGGTGGGTGCGCGACAAAGCCCAACAGGCGTTGGTCGACAGGCGCGCTATTGACGCTGTGGGTGAATTGCGTGAAATATTGCGCAGTGGGGAAAATAATTTTCAGGTTGTCCATGCGCTGTGGACACTTGAAGGGTTGGCACAATTGACCCTGGCAGACATCCAAACCGTATTGGAGCGTCCGCAATGGCAACTGCGTGCACAAGCCATTGCGGCGACGGCAGCATTGGCTTCGACAGTTCCTCCCCAAGATAAGGTAGACTTGATAACTGCCTATGTTTCTGGTCGGGATACACTTTTGATGCCCCAAGCCATTTTAGCAACGGCAACGCTTGGTGATTTGGAGGGGTCGGCGAGTGAGCAATGGACTATAGAACACCCGAATAACGAATACCTGGTTGATGCGTTCATCAGCGGACTTGGTGGCCGGGAGGAATCGTTTTTAACGAAAATATCCAAGCAGTTGCCTGACACAACCACTTTGCTGTACAGGCGTATCTCGACCGTTGTAAACGGATTAAAAGGCGAAGCGACAACAAGCAGTCAACGGATATTGGCTAAACGGTACCCGCAAGGCGTAGCACTTTTTCAGAATACTTGTCAACCCTGTCATGGCGAGGACGGACGGGGCGTTTCGCCGATTGCGCCGCCATTGGCGGGTTCCCAATGGGTTACAGGCGATAAGCAGCGTCTCTTGGCCCTTGTTTTGTATGGACTTACCGGATCTGTCGATGTGGCAGGACATACTTATGAGCCCCCCGAGGTAAGCGGTGAGATGCCAGGCATCGCCCATAACACGACCATTGACGATGCCGAACTTGCCCAATTATTGAGCTATATCCGGAATGCGTGGGGGAATGCGGTGGGCGATGAGGTGCTTCCGGAGGATTTGGGCGCTATCCGGACAACCTTCGGTAAACGCACAGAGCCGTTTACACAGGACGAATTGTATCGTTTATTTGGAAAAGATTAGCTGTTTTTATCATGAGGTCTACGTTAGCCGAAATTAAGGAGCACCGACTTGTGGCGATTGTTAGGGGGCTTCAACCCCAGGATGTATTGCCCGTGGCGGAAGCACTCTATGCAGGAGGAATCCGTATTTTAGAGGTTACGATGAACTCCGTTGAACCGTTGACGGCCATTCAGACGGTAAGTAATGCTTTGGGTAATCAGATGGTCATCGGAGCCGGAACGGTACTCGATGCGGCCATGGCGGAAGCGGCCGTATCTGCGGGTGCCCGGTTCGTGCTTTCGCCTGTCGTTGTCGTCGATCTTATTAAGGTAATTAAAGCATTGGGTGCCGTTGCCATACCGGGGGCCTATACGCCGACTGAAATCTTTATCGCATACCAAAATGGTGCGGACATCGTAAAGGTGTTCCCGGCAACGTCACCGGCATACATCAAAGATATCGCTGGTCCGCTGCCGCAAATACCATTGTTGCCCACGGGCGGTATCACGCCCGAAAATGTCAGGGATTATAAACAAGCTGGTGCCATGGGATTCGGCGTAGGCAGCGCACTGGTGGATACGAAACAGCCTGTAACGCCACACTATCTGGAACAGATTACTGAAAAGGCCCGACGATTCGTTGCGGCGCTAGCCGACTAACGCTTGTTGATTTTATAGATTCGGCATTCGGCTATTCCAAAAATTTCGTTAAATTTGACTGAGAAACCAAGCATAGGTCGATGATGCAGCGCTTTTTTTCAGCAAAATGGGTTATTGGGGCAGTGATTATCATCGCTGCGGTGGCGCTCTCCGGTTATTTTTACACGGCAAGGAAGAGCAGTGGCGGCGGGGGGGCAGCTCGGTTGCCGGTGGTGGTGGATTATAATTTCCACATTCGGCCCATCCTTTCGGACAACTGCTTTGCTTGTCACGGGCCGGATAAAAACGCACGGGAAGCCGACCTACGGCTCGATACGGAAGAAGGGGCCTATAAAGCGTTGGTGGAAACGGCAGGTATGCATGCCATTGTGCCGGGGCATCCTGATCGGAGCGAGGCCTATCGGCGCATTACCAGTACGGATGAAATGGACCGGATGCCCCCGGTATCTTCCAACTTGACATTGACCGACTACGAGGTCATGCTTATCGAACGGTGGATTGCGCAGGGGGCAGTATATAAACCCCATTGGGCGTTTATCCCGCCCGAGAAGACAGCCATACCTGATGTTGATGACGGGCGTTGGCCAACCAATGAAATCGATCAATTCGTTTTGGCTCGCATGGAAGAAAAAGGGTTTGTCCCCAATCCCCAAGCTGAAAAACATCATCTGTTAAGACGGGTAAGTTTCGACCTTACCGGACTACCACCCACAGCGGAACAAATCCAGCGGTTCCTCGCCGATAGCTCGGCAAAAGCCTACGAAATATTGGTTGATGAGCTTTTGGAGATGCCTGGTTATGGCGAGCGTATGGCGATGCATTGGCTCGATGTGGCGCGGTACGCGGATTCATATGGTTACCAGGATGACGACGTGCGTACGCAATGGCCATGGCGCGATTGGGTAATTCATGCATTCAACGAGAACATGCCTTATGACCGGTTCGTGACGTGGCAACTTGCCGGTGATATGATGCCGGAGGCGACGAAGGAACAAATCCTTGCATCTGCATTCAATAGAAACCATAAAATTACTGAAGAGGGCGGCGTTATCGAAGAAGAGTATCGTGTGGCATATGCTATCGATAAAACCAATACCTTCAGCAAGGGCATTTTGGGGATTACCATGGAGTGTGCCCAATGCCATGACCATAAGTACGACCCGTTTTCGCAAAAGAATTATTTTCAGATGTACGCATTTTTCAATAATTCGCTGGAAAAAGGCCTTGAAGGGTTGGTTGGTTCAGGCCCATCGAAAACACCGCGGCTGACGATCACGCAGCAAGATGTGGATGATATTCTGCAATTCATCAACAAAGGAGACGATACCTCGGCGGTATCGGTGTCAGTGATGGGCGAACGTGATGAGGTGCGGCCAACCTATATCTTGGACCGGGGGCTCTATGATTCACCTACGGAACGGGTATATCCGGCTACGCCTGAGGCTATCCTGCCGTTTGATAGCACACAGTATACACCCAGTAGACTTGGACTGGCCGAATGGGCGTTCAGTAAAGAAAATCCGCTAACCGCGCGGGTTTTCGTAAATCAAATGTGGGCCATGGTCTTTGGTCGTGGCTTAGTTGCCACGGTTGCCGACTTTGGCAATCAGGGCGAATTACCCAGTCACCCCGAATTACTGGATTGGCTGGCAGCCGATTTCCGCGATAACGGCTGGGATGTGAAGCGTTTAATGAAACAATTGGTGATGAGCACCACCTACCGCCAATCGTCGCAGGTTACTGAAAAGCACCTCAATGAGGACCCAGAAAATATATATCTAGCACGCTCAAAACGCCTGCGCCTACCCGCGGAGTTTATACGCGATCTCGCATTAGCCAGCAGCGGCTTGCTGAATGAGGAAATCGGAGGTCCTAGCATAAAGCCCTACCAGCCGGATGGTATTTGGGAGGTAACCAGTTCGGGACGAGGGGCCCTGGCTAATTATGTGCAAAACCATGGCGACGCCTTGTACCGCCGAGGCATGTATGTATTTATTAAATTGACTGTGCCACCACCCAACATGCTTATTTTCGACGCCAGCAACCGGGATATGTGTGAAGTAACTCGCCAACGTACCAATACGCCGCTTCAGGCATTGGTGATGTTGAACGACCCGGTTATTCTCGAAGCATCACGTGTGCTTTCTGGCACCATGTTGAAAGCGATGCCCGACGCAAAGCCGGTCACCTATATCGAACAAGCATTCCGTCGGATATTAGGCCGAGACCCAAGTGCGAAGGAAAAAGCCTTGATGGAAGCCTATTATGCGGGTGAGTTGGAGCGGTATAAAGCGGCCCCCGATGCGGCAAAGGCATTTTTGGCAGTGGGTGAGGCCCCTCAGGAATCTAGCGTGCCGATGGTGGAGCACGCCGCGTTAATGGCGGCTGTGCATGCGTTATATAACTTGGAAGAGGCGATTACCCGATCGTGATGTTTATTGATTTGAAAATTAGAAAACGTGTCGATTTAGCGATTTGATGAAGTAGTTGGTTACAGATAGGTGAAAGGAAAGCGTAAATGAAGAAAGACAATATGATAGCGAAGGAAGTGGAGCAAGCCCGCTTATATCAAAATAGACGGCAGTTTCTCGCACGTCTAAGCGTAGGTATAGGAAGTGCGGCATTGGGTTCGTTGCTGATTCCGGATCTTTTTTCAGGAAGCAGTACAGGTGGCGAACGTCTAGCATCGATGCTCCCCCATTTTGCACCCAAGGCGAAACGGGTAATTTATTTGTTCCAAAGCGGCGGTGTTTCTCAATTGGAGACGTTCGATCCGAAGCCGAAGCTGCGGGAGATGATGGGGCAGGATTTGCCGGAGTCAGTTCGTGGCGGTCAACGACTTACGGGTATGACGGCAGGCCAAGCGACTTTTCCACTAGTGGGTTCATACTATGATTTTGCCCAATACGGCAAAAGCGGTGCTTGGGTGAGCAATGTATTTCCCCACATGGCCGGGGTGGTGGACGATCTCTGCATCATTCGGTCGCTACATACCGATGCCATCAACCACGACCCGGCCATCACGTTTTTCCAAACGGGGGCACAGCAGGGTAACCGTCCCAGTATGGGCGCTTGGTTAAGCTACGGGCTGGGCAGCGAAAACCAGAACTTACCGGCTTTTTGCGTGCTGGTGTCAAAAGGGCGGGGTAACGGTCAGGGTGTCTATGCAAAACTATGGACCAATGGATTCCTCGACTCCGTGCATCAGGGGGTGCAGTTCATGGGTGGTCCGGATCCGGTGTTATACCTGAGCGACCCTGCCGGCACAGATCGCATGAGCCGTAGGGCACTCTTTGATAAACTGGCAGAATTGAATAGCATCCAATTTGATGCGTTTGGCGACCCGGAGATTACCGCAAAAGTGCAGCAGTATGAAATGGCTTACCGGATGCAGACGTCAGTGCCTGAGGTGACAGACCTCTCGGGTGAGCCGGATCATATTATCAAGTTGTATGGTCCTGATTGTTTGGTGCCCGGTACTTACGCTGCGAACTGTTTATTGGCGCGAAAACTTTCCGAAAACGGTGTGCGCTTCGTGCAGCTGTACCATCAGGGGTGGGATCAGCACGATAGTCTGCCCGGCCAGATGGCTATGCAAGCTAAGGATGTCGACCAAGCGTCGGCAGCATTGGTGACCGATTTGAAGCAGCGTGGTTTGCTTGATGAGACGCTGGTTATTTGGGGAGGTGAATTCGGACGGACAAACTACTGCCAGGGTGCCTTGGCCCATAACAACTATGGTCGGGACCATCATCCGCGTTGTTTTAGCGTGTGGATGGCCGGAGGGGGTATCAAGCCGGGTATCGTTTATGGGGAAACGGACGAATTTGGGTATAACATTGTTAAAGACCCAGTGCATGTGCACGATTTCCATGCTACCATCCTCCATCAATTGGGTTTGGACCATGAGAAGCTTACTTATCGGCATTTAGGTAGGCGTTATCGGCTAACAGACGTGGCGGGGACTGTCGTAAAGGATATATTGGTATAAGGATAGGAGATGAAGATTATCCATTCCCTGCTGGTTAACCTGCTGATTGGCCTTGTTGTATTTATCTTGTTTTTTTTGGTTTTTGAGCACACCATCGTTATACCGCCGGTGTTGCAGGTACTTGGACGAGCTCATCCGCTGTTGCTGCATTTTCCGATTGTATTGCTGGTGCTTGCCTGGTTGCTGGCGTGTTTCGGTAATCGGTTTTCATTACCACCCCGCTCCGCCGCGCAGATGGTATATGCCCTCCTTTTTACCAGTGCGTGGACTGCTGCCATTACGGTGGTGGCAGGTTTGGTGCTTGCACAAGAAGGTGGGTATGAAGGCAGTGGTTTCCAATGGCATAAATGGATGGGCGTGGCCCTGTGTTTTTTCTCCGTTCTATTGTTAATCTATCACCGTCGTGCGATTGGCGTAACCGGTCGCTATGATGTTGTTTTTCGAGCGGGATTGAGTGTTTCGCTGATTGTCTTGGTGGTGGCCGGGCATTTCGGGGCCGCGTTGACTCACGGCGATGATTATCTTTTCGAACCGTTGCGCAGCAGTCAACAGAAGACGTTGGATGTCGCCACGGCGGTTGTATACCCCGATTTGGTTTACCCCATATTGGAGGCGAAGTGTTTGAATTGCCACAGTAGCAGCAAAGCAAAAGGAGGACTTGTGCTGGCCGACACCGCTTCTTTGCTGGAGGGGGGCGAAAGTGGCCCAGCATTGGTTAAAGGCTCAGTGGCAGAAAGTCTAATTATCGAGCGGCTATTGCTTGATTTGGACCACGAACATCGGATGCCGCCGAAAGGCAAGCCTCAATTGACCTCCGAAGAATTAGCCTTAATCAATGCATGGGTGGCCTCGGGGGCAGACTTCAATATGCCGTTGGCAGCATTGCCGGTCGATGACACGATCCGCCAGTTGGCAACGGCACTTTATCCAGTTGCGGAAGACACCTATGATTTCCCGGCCGCCGATGCCGATATTGTCAAATCGCTAAATACGCCATACCGTGTGATCCGGCCACTTGCCCAAACATCTCCGGCATTGTCGGTGAGTTTTTTCGGCAAAACATTCTATACAACGCAATCACTTCAGGAGTTGACGCAGATTGACCGGCAGGTCGTTTCCCTGAAACTGAGCGGCATGCCGTTGGTCGCCGACGACCGGGATGTGCTGGGACGCTTTTCCAACTTACGGGAATTGGCATTAAATGATACGCCGGTGGACGATACGTGGTGCGGCATGTTGGCCAAGCTCCCAAAATTGCATACACTCAGTGTGAGCAGTACGTCGTTAACGGAAGCTGGCTTAGCCACCTTATTGTCCGCACCCGCGTTGAGGACAGTATATGTGTGGAATACGGGTATCGAGGCGGCGGCGGTAGAAAGACTTCGTCAGGAGCATGGGCATATACGTATCGAACAGGGCTACCTTGACGATGGACAAACGGTGTTGCCGTTGAATGACCCTATAATCACACCCGCAACGAAGTTTTTCCAGGATAGCCTGTGGGTGACGTTGCGCCACCCGGTACCCGGTACAACGCTGCGTTATACAATCGACGGAAGTGAGCCTGACAGCGTGATTGCTCCAGTTTATCGTGAGCCGTTTTTAATAACTGATGTGACTTCCATTCGGGTGAAGGGCTATAAGCCGGGCTGGATATCGAGCAGGGAAGCTGCCCTAACCTTCCACCGCACTAGCCGTGTGCCCGATTTGGTGGAATTGTTGACGGCTCCGAACCCCCAGTATAGCGCCAGGCGTGCCCATACGCTATATGATCTCGAAAGCGGAGGAAACAACCATGCCGACGGAAAATGGCTAGGGTTTTATGGTGAACCCGTCGGTGCGGTGTTGTCTTTCGACACGGCCATCGACATTCGCACCGTAAGTATCAGCGTAAAACAGGATTATAATAGCCATATCTATCCACCGAAACAGATTGATCTGTGGGGTGGAATAGACTCGGCACATGCGCAGTTGCTCGCCGAATTCCGACCGGACCTTCCGGCCGCTGCTGCGCCGACGCAAGTGGTGGAAGTCCCGGTCGTTGGAGATAACATCCGCTATTTACGCGTAGAGGCCAAACCGTATGTGCCCATACCCGAAGGCTATCCGGCTACGGGTAATCCGGCGTGGATTTTCGTCGATGAAATCATGGTTCGATAAAATTGAGTCGGCAAAGCCAAAAACCAAGTACACCGTTTGAAAAGCCTCAAAATGCAGCTTTTTGGTGCGTTTTTGATTCGCTTCACAAAGTTTTGTGAGGTCTGGAGTATTTTAGGGGTGGCTTTCGTTACCTTTGTTTCTGACTGGAGAAGACCTGTAATTCACAAGGCGTTTTAACAAGTTGGGGCAGGTATGCCGCTTGTGGGTGATTAACCAGATCCAGTAATAATGAACCGGCTTTTTGTCCGATTTCATAAGGTTGTTCTTTGAGTGAAGCAAGGGGGGGCCGTTCGAGGTATTGGATAACTGGATTGGCTCCGTAACCAATCAGTTCGATAAAATCGGCCTGCGCAGGGAAATCCCGGCGCAGGCAGTTCAGCGCATCGAGCATCACCTGATCTTTGAACGCAAGGATCGCAGTAGGAGGCTTGTCTAACTGCATCAATCGGCGCGTGGCCTGTATGTTGTTTTCTTGGGTAAAGTCGCTTTCCTGGACGAGTGATTTATCGAACGGAATGTGATGTTGAATCAGGCCATCCCGGAACCCCAAAAAGCGATCCCGACTGGTGGTCCAATATGAGGATGCATTGATGAAGCCAATTCTCCGGTGGCCCCTTGACACAAAGTAAGCGATGGCATCGATAGCGCCTGTATAGACATCGCTGCATACACAATGGTGTTCTTCGTTGATGGGCTTGCGCATGAAATATACGATGGGCGTACCCGAGTTGACGAATTCGTTGATGTGGGTGGTGTCAACGGTTTCGCGGGAAATGGCGATAATCAGGCCATCCACGCGATTGCTCTGCATCGTAACGAGGAGTTCCTTTTCCCGGTGGATGCTTTCGTGGCTTTGGCCGATAAGCACATTGTAGCCATGATCGTATGCAAATTTTTCAAATCCTTCCACGGCAGCTACGTAGAAGTGGTCGAGCATGCTCGGAATGAGGATACCCAGTGTGAACGATTTCTGCTGTTTGAAACGTATAGCAGTCTGATTGGGAACAAAGTGTAGTTGCTTCGCGAGCTTTTTAACGCGCTCTTTGGTGATAACGCCGATATTGGGGTGATCCCGCAACGCCTTAGACACGGTAGATGGCGAAAGATTCAATGCCAATGCAATGTCTTTTATTGTAGCGCGTTTGTGGTCCATTGGGCTAATATAGTTAAAAAGCTGGAGTAAGGTAATACTGGAATGATTAGCAAATAACGTATAATCTTTATATTCAAATAATGGAAACGAGAAGAGCATTTATTCAAAAAGGCCTTTTAGGTATGTCTGCGGCCACGGTGATGGGTACATCCGTAGCTCAGGCGTTTTCCGGTAGCCCGAGACCTGCCATTGCAGAAGATCGGTTTGCATTGGGAATCGCCGGTTTTAGTTTTGCGCATTTTAACATCGACGAGTCATTAGCGATGATGAAGCGTATGGACGTACATTTTTTATGTATCAAAGATTTCCATCTTCCGCTCGCCAGTACCGATGCCGAAATCGCTGCCTTTCATGAAAAGTTGGCGGCCTCCGGTGTAACCGGTTATGCGGTGGGACCACTGTATATGACCAAATCCAAAGCCGAGATCGACAATGCCTTTGCGTATGCAAAGCGAGTTGGCGTGAAATTGATTGTCGGGATTCCGAACAAAGAAAATTTAGCGTACATTGCTGATAAAACAGCTGAGTATGACATCCGGTATGCCATACATAACCACGGTCCAGAAGATAAATTATATCCCAACGCCACGAGCATTTTCGAATTGGTAAAGGATTTGGACCCGCGCATGGGACTATGTTTCGATATGGGGCACAATATGCGAGACGGCCAAGACCCTGTTCGTGATATAAAACGGTACCATAAACGGATATTCGATATCCACTTAAAAAATGTAACGGCGGCCGATAAAGATGGTAAGACATGTGAATTAGGTAGGGGTGTGATTGACATTCCAGCATTCATCAAGGCTTTGCGTAAGGTAGGCTACGATGGAAAATGTAGCCTCGAATTCGAGAAAGACATGAAAGACCCACTGGCGGGGCTCGCGGAAAGCGTCGGTTATTTCAAAGGCGTATCGGACGCTTCTTCATAGCGGTAAGTATCGTTCGCGATGAACCCGATAGGATAAAAAAATAAAATGTTGCTTTTGCGTTCATTGGCCCTTCGGGGTGTAATCGCCAAAGGCTCCATCTGACCATTGAAGATTAAATTATAAACAGATGAATAAATATGAATATTCGAGGAGAGCATTCCTCAAGCAGGCTATGCTAGCCTCTGCTGCTGCGGCTGTTACGCCCAGTATACTGTCAGCTATGCCGAAATTGGCCGGTCCAAACGAGCGTGTTAACTTAGCATGTATCGGTATTGGCAATCGGGGCGCACAGATCATTGGCGATTTATACGCGACCGGGTTAGCCAATATCGTTGCACTTTGTGACGTGGATATGGGGGCACCGCATACGGTTAAAATATTGGAGCAATTCCCCGATGTGCCGCGCTTCCAAGATTTTCGGCAAATGTTCGATAAGATGGGCAACGAAATCGACGCCGTATCTATCGGCGTGCCCGACCATTCGCATTTTCCCATCACCATGCATGCCATGGGGCTCGGTAAGCACGTGTATGTGGAAAAACCGCTTGCCCGCACATTCCAGGAGTGTGAGCTGCTGATGCAAGCAGCACGCAAGTATAAGAACGTGGTTACACAGATGGGAAACCAAGGGCATTCGGAGGCAAACTACTTTCAGTTCAAGGCATGGGTGGATGCCGGTATTATTAAGGACGTGACCGCTATTACGGCTCATATGAACTCTCCACGCCGTTGGCATGGATGGGATCCTAATATCAAATCGTTCCCACCCGCAGAGCCGATACCGGATTCGCTAGACTGGGATCTTTGGCACATGGCCATTGCTGAGCAACACAACTATAACCATGATTACATCAATGGGCAGTGGCGTTGCTGGTATGATTTCGGTATGGGGGCACTGGGCGATTGGGGAGCGCATATCATCGATACGGCCCATGAATTCCTTGATCTAGGACTGCCTTATGAGGTAGAATGCACGAAAGCCACCGGGCATAACGACTTTTTCTTCCCCATGTCATCCACCATCGTATTCCGGTTTCCGAAACGCAAGCGAATGCCAGCGCTCGATATCACGTGGTACGATGGGCTCGACAACCTGCCTCCTATCCCGGAAGGGTACGGCGTATCGGGATTAGACCCCAATATTCCGCCGCCAAGTACGGGCGATATTGAACCTGTGAAGTTGAATCCGGGTAAAATCATTTACGGCAAGGATCTTACATTCAAGGGCGGATCTCACGGCAGCACACTCTCCATCATACCCGAAGAGAAGGCATTGGATATGGCATCGCGCCTACCCGAAGTGCCGGTGAGCCCATCCAACCACTTTGCCAATTTCCTGAAAGCATGTAAAGGAGAGGAAAAGACGCGGTCACGATTTGAGATTTCAGCGCCATTGAGCCAAGTATTCTCGTTAGGTGTCATGTCTCAGAGACTCCACACGAAATTGGAATTTGATCGGAAGAAAAAAATAATTACGAACAATAAAATAGCGAATGAACTTCTGGTAGGTCCACCGCCGCGTAAGGGCTGGGAACAATACTATAAAGTGTAACAGTTAATAATTGACAGTTGATAATTGATGGTTGGGAACTGTTTACGCTGTAATCGGTTTTCAACTATCAATTTTTCATTGTATATTCACCTCCATGATTGGAAGGTGCTTATTACTCCTCCTGATCTCCTATGAAAGCTTCGCCCAAACCTATGTCGGTCCAAGCCATCAAGCCATGGGTCAAACGGGCACTGCCCTTGAGGGGATTTATAGCATAACGGCGAATCCGGCAGGGTTGGCCGGATTGGAGCGTGTTGCCATGAGCGTTGGCTATCAATACCATTTTTTTGCAACCGATATTACTACGCAAGCCGCCTTATTGGGTATTCCAACTAGATTGGGTACCTGGGGGCTGGTGGCACGCCGGTTCGGGATGGATGGGGCGTATCACGACACCAAAATAGGGTTCGCCTTTGCCAGACGGCTCGGCCCTCGGTTATCAGCGGGAATGTCGGCGAGTTACCATCAACTTTATATCCCAAACTATTTAAGTGTCTATTCTTTCGTTGCCGATATCGGGGCTCAATACCATTTCGATCAAGGAGGAACCATCGGCATTCAATATACAAATGTAGGCAATGCCGACTATGGTGCCACGGTTTATGGCACTATCCCATCATTCGTTAAGGTCGGTTTCAGTTACCCGCTGGCGATGGTTACCCTCGCCGCCGATCTGGCCTATCGGTTTGAAAACAGCGTGAGTGGCCACCTCGGTATTGCGTATCGGATAGGCGATGTTTTGTGTTTGCGGGGCGGGTTATCGGTTAATCCCTTACTGCAACACGCGGGTTTCGGCTTCCGTTGGCAGCAGTTTGTATTTGACGCAGCGGCGACATTCCATCCGCACTTGGGGATGTCGCCACAAATCGGTGTGGGATATGCGTTTTAGTCGATGCTTCCTCGTGGCGGCTACGTTATGCTCGGCTTACGCTGCCCATGGGCAAACGGATGTGGATATGCTCATGGAGCAGCTCACGGAATTGGCTATTGAAGACCTTGGTGAAGATTTCGATTTGTCGGACCTTGCCGACCGTTTATATTACTACCAGCAGCATCCCATCGACTTAAACCGCACCGATGGTAGCGAATTGAGAGAACTCCAATTTGTACCCCAATTGTTTATCGATAATTTATTGGACCACCGTCGCCGCTCGGGAGCGTTTGTTGCGATCCAAGAGCTGCAGGCGATCGATGGACTGGAAACCGAATTGCTCCGTTTGCTATTGCCGTATGTAATGGTGGGGGAAAAGGCTCCACTGGCCGGTGTCGGCATGGGCGAATTGCTGCGAACCGGGTCGCACGACCTGATGGTGAGGTACGGCCGGACAGTGCAGCAACGACGAGGATACGCGATTACTGATACAAGCCGCTCGCGGTATCTTGGAACCCCCGATCAGGTATTCGTGCGCTATCGCTACCGATATGGCAACGACCTGCAGGTTGCGTTGAATATGAAAAAAGATGCTGGCGAATCGTTTTTCAACGGCGCACAGCGGCACGGGTTTGATTTTTACTCAGGGAGTATTTACCTACGTGACCAAGGCAGGTTCCGGAATATCGTGGTTGGCGACTACGCACTTCAATTCGGGCAGGGGTTGGCAATGTGGAATGGACTGGGATTCGGAAAGGGGGCCATGGTGCAGGGCATCGTTAAACAGGCTACGGGTTTACGGCCATATACCTCATCCAATGAGCTGTTGTTCTTAAGGGGCGGGGCGGCTACGGTGGCGTTTGGGAAATTCGAAATCACACCGTTTTTTTCGTGGCGTGGTCTCGATGGATCACTGTCGATGGCAGACAATGGCCGAATGAGCGTGGGTTCCCTTGGTCAAACCGGTTTGCACCGTACGCCTACGGAGGTTGCTAACCGCGATGCCGTGCAGCAATGGGTGTCGGGAGCGAACCTACTATATCAGCGCACACGGTTTCGCACCGGGTTATTGACCTATTATACCCGGTTCGACACGGCAATCGAACCGCAGCCGTTACTTCGCAACCAATACGCGTTTCGTGGCGACGCGCTTTGGAACAGCAGCTTATACTACAGTCACTCATGGCGGGGCGTGTACCTTTTTGGCGAGGCTGCACATAACTATGGTGGTGGTTTCGCGGTTATGCAGGGGTTGGTAGCCACGTTGCACCACCACCTGTCTTTGGCCTTACATTACCGCAACTATCAGCGCAACTACCAATCGTTTTTCAGTCAGGGACTAGCTGCCGGGAGCGATGTTGCTAATGAACGTGGCTTCTATGCCGGTTTGGTGTACCATCCTAACCGGAAAGTAGAATGGACGATGTACGGTGATTTTTTTCGATTCCCCTGGTTACGATACCGTATTGATGCGCCATCTTATGGTGTGGATTTGCTGACACAATTTACCTATAACTGGTATAAAAGGGCACATATTTCCGTGCGTTATCGGTATCGTCAGCGTCAGGAGAATGCGGTAGTGGGTGATGGGCAGTCCCATCGTCTCGTTGCCGATGTGCGGCACCAACAGATTCGGGTGAATGGTCAGTATAAACTCAGTGCCCGATGGACCATGCGCAATCGTGTCGAATTTTCCCATTACCGGAAGGAAGGAGTGAACACGGAATTGGGATTTATGGCCTACCATGATGTGATCTATAAGCCGCTTAGTGCGAAGCTGAGTGGTAACATGCGACTGGCGGTATTCGGTATCCCGAGTTACAATACGCGAATGTATGCTTATGAAAATGATGTATTGTATGGGTATTCGTTTCCAGTATACCATAACGATGGTGTCCGAGCGTATATCAACGCCCGTTACCGTATCGGTCGGCAAGTAGATTGCTGGCTGCGGTACGCTACATTTATTTACCGTGGTGTTGACGAGGTAGGCAGTGGTTTGGATGTTATTGCTGGCAATCGACGTTCGGACGTAAAAGTGCAGTTAAGATGGCAGTTTTAGCGACATCACAAACATATGATAATCACATTTACCATAGTGGCCATGCACCTTTTGTACGTTTCCTGATCGCGTTGATGGCTGGTATCGGGGTCGGATGTGCCGTAGTGCCAACGTGGCCATTATACCTCACAGCTTGGGGTGCGCTGGTCGTTGTTGTGAGTGTTTTTATAGCTATCCGATGTATGACACGGTTGCGCCAACACCGTTATTACAACATGATGGGTGTGTCTATCCTGCTGGCGTGGAGCGTCCTCGGTTGCCTGCTTACTTGGCAAACGGACCCGACGATCAACCGGACACATTTCAGCCATTTCAAATCCAAGGCACTGATCGGGTGGATTGCCGATGAACCCACAGTGCGGGGGAACCATATTCGGTTCCCTTTTAACACGACGCATGCGTATGCAGGCGATGGAATGCGCAACGTGACGGGTACGCTCATGCTTACCGTCCGGGTAGATGACAGTTTGATGTCCGAACAATTGAGTTATGGCGATGAATTCCTGGTTCCATCGGGCTACGAAACGGTTCCACCACCGTATAATCCTGGTGAATTGGATTACCAAAGCTACCTCGCCGGTAACCATATCTGGCATCAGGACTATCTTGTATTCAACGAATTGAAGAAGTTGAGCCGGGGAAAGGGGAACCCGATTATCGCTTATGCGCTGACCTTACGGCAGCGAATGGTCGCCAAGTTCGCTGAATACATCCACGATCGTGATGCCTACGCTGTGGCTTCTGCCTTAATTTTAGGCTACCGCGCCGAGATGAGCGATCGGTTAGTGCAGGCATTTTCCAATACAGGCACTATCCATGTATTAAGCGTGTCGGGCATGCATGTGGTTCTCGTGTTCTGGTTGCTAGCCAGATTGTTGTGGTGGATGGATCGGAGCAAGGGGTTGCGGGTAGCTAAGTTCATGCTCTTATTGCTTGCTGTGTGGGGTTATGCCTTGCTGACCGGATTTTCACCACCGGTATTGCGCGCGTCCATCATGGTGAGTTTTGTAATGGCGGCCACTATCTTCGGGCGGCAAAACCGGATTTACAACAGCATTGCGGCATCCGCGTTTTTCCTCTTGTTATATGAACCGAAGTTCATCATCGACATCGGGTTCCAGCTTTCCTATTTGGCAGTATTAGGTATTGTTTTCCTGCACCCTTTAATGCGTATTGTTTTTCCTGCAGGCAATCGGTGGCAGAAATCCGTAACCGACTATATTGGAATGTCAATCGGAGCCCAGGCCGGAGCGGGTCCACTAGCGGCGTATTATTTCCATCAATTTCCACTGTATTTCCTTCCTGCCAACCTGCTTATTGCCCTACCCGCCAGCGCCATTATGTATGTTGGGTTTGCATTATTGGTCTTGCCGGTTGGCCAACTGGCGCTATGGGCGGGAAAGGTATTAGAAAAGCTTATCCTTGCAACCAACACCTCGCTGGCATACGTTGAACAATGGCCGATGGCCAGTATTCGGGGTATTTGGGCGACTTGGTGGGAATCGCTGTTGGTATATGTGCTGATTTGGACGATAGCAACGGCCATTATGGCCCGGCGTAAGCCGTGGGTTTATGGTGCGCTGGGATGTGTCACCCTGTTGGTATGCACATCTTTTTCAGCGGCATTCAGCGATGTAGGTCCGCGAATCATCGTGTTTAATGTACGCCACAACCTGGCTGTTGGTTTGGTCAATCGGGAGGAAGCTTGGTTGTACACCAATCTGCCGTCTATGGACGACCGTACAATTGGTTACGCTGTTTTACCGGCACTGGAAGCCCATGCACCTACCGAAACCATTCATTTTGTGCCGGATGATAGTACATACGTTGACCGCCACGTGTACGCGAAAGGTGGTGTCTTACAATTCGGGGATGCCCGGTTCATGGTATACGATGGAACCCTCACATACGACGGTCGAATGAAGGTCGATGTTGTCATTTTACGTAATAATCCCCGAACATCGTTGGCCGTACTCTTGGAAGCCATTGATTGCAAGCAATTGGTGTTGGATGGATCTAATTACGATTCAACCATCGACCGATGGAAGGCCGAAGCCGAGGCCGCCGCACTTCCGGTGTATGTGTTAAAAGACAATTTTGCGTATGTTTGGCCATTGCAATCACCGGTCCCATGAACAGTGTAGACGTCCTTCGGAAATACTGGAAGCACGAGTCGTTTCGACCGTTGCAGGAAGAAGTCATCCGGTCGGTACTGGCAGGGCGTGATACGCTTGCGTTGATGCCGACCGGCGGCGGGAAATCGGTATGTTTCCAGGTGCCTGCCTTGATGAAGGAAGGCATATGTATCGTAGTGACACCGCTTATCGCGCTGATGAAAGACCAGGTTGAAAACCTGCAGGCTAAAGGCATTAAAGCGACAGCTGTTTTCTCGGGCATGACCAAGCGAGAGGTCGATATCGCACTCGATAACTGCATCTATGGTCCCATTAAGTTCTTATACCTCTCACCCGAGCGGCTTGGCAGCGATTTGGTGCAAGAGCGCATACGCCATATGAACGTCAATCTCCTGACGGTGGATGAAGCCCATTGTATTTCGCAGTGGGGGTATGATTTCCGGCCTTCATACCTGCATATCGCCACACTACGATCGTTGCACCCTCGCGTGCCCTTCCTTGCACTTACGGCCACGGCTACTGTCCGGGTGGTAGACGATATCCAAACACAGCTGCAGTTTTCTACGAACAATGTGCTGCGGAAGAGTTTCGTACGTGAAAACCTAGCGTATATGGCTTTTGATGAGGAAGATAAGCAAGGTCGCATGCTACGTGTCATCCGTAAGTTGCAGGGGAGTGGCATTATCTATGTGCGCAATAGGCGGGAAACGCAAGAGACGGCCCGTATCTTATTGAATGAGGGCATTTCGGCCGACTTCTACCACGCGGGTCTGGAAACCCCCGAGCGGGCGCGCAAGCAGGAAGCTTGGAAGGTGGGTGAGATCAGGGTGATTGTGGCCACCAATGCTTTCGGAATGGGCATCGATAAACCGGACGTACGATTCGTTATCCATCTCGATATTCCCGATTCGCTTGAGGCATACTACCAGGAAGCTGGACGGGCGGGACGGGACGGTAAGAAAGCCTTCGCAGTACTGCTCTACCACCAGAGCGACCGTAACCAACTGCTAAAAAATCATGAGCTGAGTTTTCCGGCAATCGAATATATCAAGCAGGTTTATCAACACTTGGCCAACTATTATCAATTGGCTCATGGCGCAGGAGAGGGGCTAGTGCTTGATTTTGACGTAGCCGACTTTTGCAACCGTTATAAGTTGGACGTGGTGATGACACTCAACGCCCTGAAATTCCTCGAACGTGACGGATGGATCAGCGTGAGTGAATCGGTATACATCCCTTCACGGGTGAAGTTCGAAGCAAACCAACAGGATTTATATAAATTCCAGGTGGAAAACGTTGCATACGACGGCCTGATTAAAACCGTCCTTCGCAGCCATGGTGGCGCATTTGATGATTTTGTACCGATTCGTGAGTATGAATTGGCCAGGAGGATGGGAAAGCAACGAGCCGCCATTGTTGACATGCTCGAATACCTTCAGCAGCTAGAAATCCTTTCTTATCTACCCCAGACCGATAGCCCGAAAATCCAGTTTTTACGGGCTCGGATTGACAGCAAACGGTTGCATGTAGATAGCCATTATATCCGTGAGCGGAAAACGGTCAAACAAGGCCAGCTGGATGCGGTCTTCGCCTATCTCGATGGTATGGATTGCCGGAGTAGGCAACTATTGGCTTATTTTGATGAGCACAATGCCAAACTTTGCGGCATCTGTGATCGTTGCCTGGTACGAAATAAGGTAGAGAACGTAGAGGAACGTCTTATGGCCGAAATGGCCGAGCTGCTTTCAGATGGGCCATTGAACATCGACCAGTTGGTGTTGGGACTGCAAACAGGCGATGAAACAACCCGGCTGGCATTTATACGCAAAAGGCTGGACGAAGGGCGGTTGAAAGTGAATGGCGACAAATACTATCTGGAATGATTGGTAAACCAAGAAAAATGTCTTATATTTGGAGACAGATTTCAAAAAGGAGGTGTCATGACCTACGAAAAGCAGCTAGACCAAGAAATTAGAAACATTTTCAAAGAATTTGATACGGATCGTTACCGTACATTGACCAACGACGGCCCCACCTTTAATGAACTTTTTACAGATCGGTTGATGATGACCACCGTGGTCCAAAGCGGTATATCCTATCGTTTTTTTGAAAAGATACAGCACATTACACCGTTTACAGAAAATGAATGGGCTGTTTTTCTCGAACTATCCACGAAAACACTAAACCGCTATAAGATGGAAAATCGTCATTTCAAAACACTGCATTCTGAGAAAATCATGGAACTGGCCGAAGTCACCCGCGAAGGGCTTGAAATATTTGGCCATGCCGAGCAATTTAAACAGTGGCTTCATACCACCAACTATGCCCTCGGAAACAAAAAGCCCATGGATCTTTTGAAAGATTCGTACGGTAAGGAACTTGTTTTGAGAGAGCTTACGCATATCAACCACGGTATTTTCGTGTAGTATGATTGTTTTCAGGTTGGTCCGCGAAAAGTTCTCTTCCACATTGTCGGGCAGAGGAGCTGCGTTGCGCGGTGCCCGTTGGAATTCCATAGGAGTTGAGCTGATTTACACGGCAGGGAACCGGTCGTTAGCGATGGCCGAGGTAGCGGTTCATCTTACATTGGCATCGCTGCCTTCGGATTACCTGATGATGGCGATATGGATTCCAGATGACTTGAAGGTAATCGACCTTTCCATAAATGATCTGCCGGATAATTGGAATGCGTTCCCACATCCACTGTCGACACAGCGGATTGGGAATGCTTTTGTGATGGATGCCAAATGTGCCGTATTAAAAATACCTTCTGTGGTCACATCGGGTGATTTTAATTACCTGATTAACCCGAAGCATCCCGATTTCCACTGCATAACGGTCGAATCGCTGGAAAGGTTTCCCTTCGATCGGCGCCTCTTTAAAAGTTAATCGTCCGATTGTAGAGTGTGCGGGTGCAGTGCATTCGCGATAAACTTGTAAAACAGCTTATTTTTAGCTATTTTCGCGACCGAAATTCATTCAGATTATGTCGAAAAATACCACCATTTCTTATACCAGGACAGATGAGGCCCCAGCGTTGGCCACGTTCTCTTTTTTACCCATTGTCAAAGCATTCACAGGTCCGGCCGGTATATTGGTCGAGGAAAAGGATATTTCATTGGCAGGGCGCATCATGGCAAATTTTCCAGAGCAGCTCACGGATAACCAGAAAATCACCGATGCGCTTGCCGAACTGGGGCAGTTAGCTACTACACCCGAGGCTAACATCATCAAGTTACCCAACATTTCGGCTTCCATTCCACAGTTGAAAGCCGCTATTGCCGAATTGCAAAGTAAAGGATATGCGGTACCCGATTATCCGGAGGAGCCGAAGAATGACGAGGAAAAGGCCATCCAAGTACGCTATGCGAAAGTGCTCGGGTCTGCAGTAAACCCGGTGTTGCGTGAAGGTAATTCCGACCGCCGCGCACCGCGTGCCGTTAAAAATTATGCCAAGCAGCACCCGCATTCCATGGGGGTGTGGGCCACAGATTCCAAAACCGAGGTGGCTTCGATGGCATCCGACGATTTCTATGGCAACGAAAAGTCGGTTACCGTGTCGCAGGCTACGACATTCAAGATTGAATTCGTAGATGAAAGTGGTAAAAAAACGGAGTTGAAAGCACCGGCTCCACTACAGGCAGGCGAAGTTATCGATTCATCGCATATGGGCATTTCCGCGCTGAAAAAATTCGTGGCGAAGCAAATCGGTACGGCCAAACAAACCGGTGTGCTGCTGTCGGCGCATTTGAAAGCGACGATGATGAAAGTTTCCGACCCCATTATCTTCGGTGCCATCGTGGAGGTCTATTTCAAGGACGTATTCAATGGATTTGCGGATCTTTTCAAAGAACTTGGTGTAGATACCCGCAACGGCTTGGGCGACGTATATGCGAAAATTGCTGGGCATCCGCAGGAGGACGAAGTGAAATCGGCCATTGCCGTGGCTATTGAGAACGGTCCAGACCTAGCCATGGTCAATTCCGACAAGGGAATCACCAACCTACACGTTCCGTCGGACGTCATAGTCGATGCCTCTATGCCGGCGATGATCCGTAATTCTGGCCAGATGTGGGATAAAAACGGCGAAGTTCGCGACACATTGGCACTGATTCCCGACCGTTCATATGCCGGTGTGTACGCAGCTACGATTGCCGATTGTAAGCAACATGGTGCATTTGACCCGGCGACTATGGGGTCTGTATCAAACGTCGGACTTATGGCCCAGAAAGCCGAAGAGTACGGCTCGCACGACAAAACCTTCCAAGCGGCCTCTAAAGGGACGATTCAAGTGGTGGATGCGGATGGAAATGTGCTGATGACCCAGGAAGTGGAAGCGGGAGATATCTTTCGGATGTGCCAGACTAAGGATGCACCGATTCGCGATTGGGTGAAATTGGCCGTTAACCGGGCACGCCTTTCCGATACACCTGCGGTCTTTTGGCTGGATGAAAATCGAGCCCACGATAGCCAACTCATCGAGAAAGTTAATACCTACCTGGCCGAGCACGATACATCGGGACTCGATATCCGTATCCTGAATCCGGTCGAAGCGACCAAGTTTTCTTTGGCACGCATCCGAAAAGGCGAAGATACGATTTCGGTAACAGGGAACGTACTCCGTGACTACCTTACCGACTTGTTCCCTATCCTGGAGCTAGGTACCTCGGCGAAGATGCTTTCCATTGTGCCGTTGATGAATGGTGGCGGACTTTTTGAAACCGGTGCCGGCGGATCAGCGCCCAAGCATGTGGATCAGTTCGTGAACGAGGGATACCTACGTTGGGATTCCTTGGGTGAGTTCTTGGCATTGGCCGTTTCATTGGAACATGTGGGGCAGACCCAGGGTAATGCCAAAGCACTGGTATTGGCAGAGGCGTTAGACACGGCTACCGAGAAGTTTTTGGAAACCAATAAATCGCCAGCACGAAAAGTTGGACAAATCGATAACAGAGGATCGCATTTCTACCTAGCGTTATATTGGGCCGAAGCTTTGGCAGCACAAACAAAAGACAGCGAATTGAGTACGCTATTTTCGCCGGTTGCGGAAAAGCTTCGTGCCAATGAAAGTAAAATCAATGACCAACTGATCGGTGCACAAGGCAAACCGCAGGATATCAATGGTTACTACTGGCCCGATAAAGCGAAAGCGGAAGCTGCCATGCGGCCAAGTGAAACGCTGAACGCTATTATCGCATCGGTATAACCTTTTTACTCGCTTCCAAATAGGTGGAGAGTGCCGCGGTCCATACCAATCAAAAAGCTCCGCTTCCAGGAGCTTTTCTTTTATGGCAGGGTCAGTTTGTAACATTGCCTCCACTTCCGCTCCTATAAGTATAAGGGAAGGCTTGCTTTCCTATCTATCGGCTTTCAAGTATGGTCTTTAAATGCTGCAATCCCTTGTCGAAATCGTCGCCCATATCGAAGAAGAGCGACATCAAGTTGAACGGGTAGGGCGACTTGCCCGAAATTCCCCATTTTACAACCGTTTGGTTTTCACCTTGCGCCTCGGTAAGTAGATAGCAAGATGCTTCCGATTCAAATGGTTCTTTGAATCGCAATTGTGTATCCATCCGCTCACCTTCAACGATGTTGGTGATTTCCTGTTCCCCTTTGCCTATTTTATCGCCGTCCCACGTATAAACGAAGCCGACGGTACCATCGGTACCACTGGTAGTTGTTTTGGCCTCAGGATCCATCTTATGCCAGGTGTCATATTCTTTCTGGTTGTTGAGATGTTTAATGTAATCGAATACTTCCTGCTTCGGTTTATTGATGGTGATTTGCCGTTCGCTGGTAAACTCACGCTTGACAAAAAGCGCCGCAATGAGCGGAATAGCGATGATAATCGCTAAGATGAGGAGGATTTTCTTTAAGGTGTTCATTGTACAGAGGTTAGTTATTTAAAACAAACTTAAGTAAACCACATTTTATATGCAATAAAAAACGCTCCCTGAAATTTCAGGGAGCGTTAATTTATGCATCAATAATAGCTTGGGCTATTATTTTTTTGACCGGCTTTCCTCGCCTTCCAACTGTTGCTTCAGTTGTGCAAGTACATCAAGGTCGCCCAGCGTGGATTTTTCTACGGATTCCTTCACTTTCTTCACCGCCGATGAAGCAGCTTTAGCTTCTTTCTTCCGGTTGTTGAAGTCTTCCATCCGCGCTTCAGCGCGTTGGTCTTCCCAAATACGGGAATGTGAGATCACCACACGCTTGTTGTCCTTGTTGAATTCAATGATCTTGAAATCAGCTACTTCATCAAGCTTCAATGGGCTACCATCTTCCTTGATGCTGTGTTTGGCAGGGGAGAACCCTTCCACACCATAAGGTAGGGCCACGATGTTACCTTTTTCGCCTACTTTGATTACCGTTCCCTCATGGATGGAATCAAGGGTGAAAATGGTTTCAAATGTGTCCCATGGGTTTTCTTCCAGTTGCTTGTGGCCAAGGCTCAGCTTACGGTTCTCTTCGTCGAGTTCCAGTACAACGACCTCCAGCTCTTCACCAACTTTGGTGAATTCGTTGGGGTGGTTGATTTTCTTTGACCAAGAAAGGTCAGAGATGTGGATTAACCCGTCGATACCTTCTTCGAGCTCAACAAACACACCGAAGTTGGTCATGTTTTTTACAACAGCTTTCTGTTTTGAACCGATGGGGTAGCGATCAGCAATGTTCTTCCAGGGGTCTGGAGTCAATTGCTTGATGCCAAGGCTCATCTTACGGTCCTCGCGGTCGAGCGTAAGGATTTGTGCTTCCACTTCATCGCCCACTTTGAGGAATTCCTGAGGGCTACGCAGGTTTTGCGACCACGACATTTCAGACACGTGGATAAGTCCTTCTACACCTGGAGTGATTTCGAGGAATGCTCCATAATCTGCCACGGTAACGATTTTGCCTTTCACTTTGGAGCCTACTTCCAACGAAGTGTCCAACGATTCCCAAGGATGCTCGGTAAGTTGTTTCAAGCCGAGTGCAATCCGTTTTTTCTCGTCGTCGAAATCAAGTACCACCACATTGACGGTCTCGTCAAGCTGCAACACTTCCCGCGGGTGCTCGATGCGACCCCAGGAAATGTCGGTAATGTGTAACAGGCCGTCCACACCGCCCAGGTCGATGAATACACCGAAATCTGTGATGTTTTTGACTGTACCTTCCAATACCTGTCCCTTTTCGAGTTTGGAGACAATCTCGGTTTTTTGGTTTTCCAAATCGTCTTCGATGAGCACTTTGTGAGACACGACAACATTCTTGAATTCATGGTTGATTTTCACCACCTTGAATTCCATGGTTTTGCCCACATAGATGTCGTAGTCACGGATGGGTTTAATGTCGATTTGAGAACCGGGCAAGAATGCCTCAACGCCTTTGATGTCTACAATAAGACCACCTTTGGTGCGGCTTTTCACGAAACCATCGATAATGGTGTCGTTCTCGAGCGCCTCGTTGATTTCTTCCCATGATTTCTGTGTTTTCGCACGTTTCCGTGAAAGTACCAACTGGCCGTTGGCGTCTTCCTGTGATTCGACGAAAACGTCAATCGGGTCACCTACCTTCAAATCGGGGGTGTCACGGAATTCAGAAAGGGATACCAAGCCATCGGATTTGAAACCGATATTAAGCACCACATCCTTGTTGTTTATGGAAACAACGGTGCCTGATACGATTTCACCCCGGTTGATTGAATTGAAGGTTCCTGCATACTGTTCTTCCAACTTAGCGCGTTCTTCGTCGCTGTAGTTGCCAAAACCTTTTTCGTCCTTGTCCCAATCGAAATCGTTCCCAGGGGTTTCCCAGGTAGTCGATTTGATTTCGTCAATGAACTTCGAATCGGCTTCCGACTCGATGTCCTCCTTTTCTTTCACCAAGGTCTCCTCAGTGTCTTGAAGTTCAGCTGTTTTAGCTGCTAATTCCTTTTCTGCTTCTTGTTTTTTTGCCATTAATTCATTTTTCTCCTTTTCCCCGATTTTTATCGGGACTGCAAAGGTATGAAAAACTTTTATTTATAGGGAGTTATTGTTTTTTTATTTAAAATAAAGCATCAGATTACAAGCACATTAGTTTGTAATCGTATGTTGACAATCCGTTTCGATTCCGATACATGTCGATATACCGTTTTATACCGGTGCCGGCCGCCTGGCCATTTTTGGCACCATGTTGGCATATATACGGGTAAAAACGTTAAAAACGAAAGGAGAATAGGTTTATGAAACGATTATCGATATACGCGGTGTCGGCTTTGGTGGCTACAGCATTACTCTTGCCCGGCTGCGTGAGCAATAAGAAATACCGTTCGCTGCAAGCAAATTATGACGAGATGCAGCGTAAAGAGCAGGAGTTGAACAAGCGCTACCAGGATGCCCAGCAGCAGCTGTCGTCAGTAAATACCCAAGTGAAAAGCCTGGAAGACCGGATTGCTTCCGAGCGTTCGAACGTGGCGGCGTTGCAAGACGCACTCAACAAGTGCCTCACTTCGTCCAACCAGGGGAATGTGAATATTTCCAAACTTGTTGACGAGATCAACGCATCTAACCGGTACATCCAACATCTGGTGAACACCAAAAATAAGAGTGATTCGCTGAACTTGGTATTGACCAACCGGTTGACACGGTCATTGAGCCGCGAGGAGATGCAGGATGTCGATGTGCAGGTGCTGAAGGGCGTCGTGTATATTTCGCTATCGGATAACATGCTTTACAAATCGGGAAGCTACGAAATATCCGACAGGGCCGGGGAGACGCTCAGCAAGATTGCGAAGATTATTATGGACTACAAAGACTACGACGTGCTTGTGGAAGGTAATACCGACAACGTGCCTATTTCGAAGCCGAACATACGCAACAACTGGGATTTGAGCGCATTGCGAGGTTCCTCAGTGGTTCAGGCCCTACAAGAAAATTACGGGGTAGACCCCAAGCGCCTTACCGCTGCCGGACGTGGTGAATACAATACCATCGCTAGCAATGCGAGCGAAAGCGGCAAAACACGTAACCGACGTACACAGATCATCATCACACCAAAACTCGACCAGTTTATGGAGTTGATCGATAAGGCGCCAGAGAGTGAACCGTCGACTGATACAGCGGTAATGCCAGCGGATACCACCATGGTCCTTCCCATTGAACAACCCTAGGTAGGCACCGAACCGATTTCTGCGGCCCGCAAAATTTTTAATCGCCGTGAATTTTTCGCTTGTCGGATTCCATCGATTTATCGGGGGTTTGGGCCGACTTGAAGGTGTTGAAGGAGCGGGGCCGTACGATCTTGATGCTTTGTTTCGATAGTGCAATGCTCGCGTTCAATTCAAAGCCTACGAGTAGGATAAGGGAATTGAGGTATAGCCAAATCATGATGACGATAAGCGTACCGATCGAGCCATAAAGTTTGTTATAGGCGTTGAAGTTATTGATGTAGAATGCAAATCCCGAAAAGGTCAAGATGGCGAGGATGGTTGCCAACATGGCGCCTGGGCTGAACAATTTCCACTTCCGTGACGAGGCAGGGCCAAATTTATAAAGGATGCTCACGGTAAGAAAATAGATTCCGAAAAGGATGACCCATCGCGCAGCTGCGATGATGAAGCCCCAAAATGCGGCATTGATTTCGATGTTCTTCCGGAGATAGCCCACCACGTAGCCCGCCGCGGTGAAGATGGTCATACCCACCGCCAACGCGATGATGATCATGAGTGTTAACCCAATGGCTACCAACCGTTGTTGGCCCCAACTGCGGCTTTCGATAAGCAGCGACGCCTTGTTAAAAGCCAGCATCAGGGAGCTGACACCGTTGGTGGCGAAAAAGGTTGCCAGGATAAAACCGACGGAGAGCAATCCGCTGTTTTGGTTTTTCACGATGTCTTCCAAGGTCGACTCAACCGTAAGGAACGCATTTTCGGGTATGACCACTTCCATGAAATCCAAAAGTTGTTCCTGGAAGTTATCTATCGGGATGTAGGGGATGAGCGTAAACAGGAAGATGATGCCCGGAAAAATGGCTAGCATAAAATTATAGGCCAGCGAAGACGCTTTGTTGAGGATGGATTCACGTGCGATTTCCTGGAAAAAGAAAGTCGCCACGGTATAAAGGGGCAATGCACCGAACCCGGGCAATACAACGATCTTGGTCCATTCGATGAATTGAAAATAGGGCCGGAATTTCAGTAATGTATTGTGAATCCAGTTCATTGCTTAATCGAAATACGCTGCTAACCGTTCCATGAAATCGCTCGGCGCTACGCATGGTTTGTTGCGTTTCATATCCACGAAAACCAATGTGGTGCTACCCGTGTTGAGCAATTCACCCCGTTGGTTAAACAATTCATATTCAAAGCGGATTTTAATACCGGGTTTTTCTTTCAGGTGTGTGCGTATGGTGATCTCCTCGTCATATCGCGAGGGCTTCAGAAAGCGGGAATGAAGCTCCAATACGGGCATCATTACCCCGCTATCTTCCAGTGCTTTATACGAAAAGCCAAGGCTGCGGAAGAGTTCCACGCGGCCTACCTCGTAGAAAGCGGCGTAATTTCCGTAGTAAACATACCCCATTTGGTCGGTCTCTGCGTAGCGAACCCGTACACTTGTTTCAAACGTATACATCAGCGCTTGATGTTTCGCTCGTTGAGAGCTTGTTGGAATTTGCGTGCGTTGATGTTGTGTTCAGCTTGCGTTACCGCGAAATTATGGTAACCCGAAAAATCATCTTTTGCACACATATAAATATAATCGTGTTGTTTGTAGTTTAATACCGCGTCGATCGCCGCAATGCTTGGCATCATGATGGGGCCCGGCGGCAATCCCCGATAGAGATAGGTGTTGTACGGTGAATCGGTACGCAGGTGCCGGTACAGCACACGCCGTATGGTAAAGTCGTTATTTGCAAAAATAACGGTGGGGTCGGCCTGTAGCAGCATGCCTTTCCGCAGCCGGTTCAGATACAGGCCGGCAATGGTGGGCATTTCGTCGGTATGCAGCGCTTCGCCTTTCACAATGGAAGCAAGGACGGCTACTTCCTGCGGATTGAGGTCGATTGCGTCGGCTTTCTTTCGGCGCTCATCCGTCCAGAATTTCTCGTACTCATTGTGCATGCGTTCGGCAAACTGTTCGGCAGACGTATTCCAATAAAGCTCGTAGGTGTTGGGTACGAACATGCTGAGGAAATTTTCGGCATCGAATCCAAAATGCGCTGCCAGGCTGTCATCGTTCAGCAAGTCGACAAAGGCGATGGAATCAGGCTCTAATTGCTTCGCCAATACGCTAGCCAAGTTTTCCTTGAGCCTTACGTTCTCGAATCGCAGCCTTACCGGCTCCTGGAAACCACCACCAAGCCTGTTTATCAATGTTCGGTTGTTCATGCCCGCTTCCAACTTGTATTTACCCGGTTTCACACGGCCGGGGTAATCCATTTTGGTAGCAGCCCACCTAAATGCGACCGTATCTTTCACAACGTGTAGCTCGCCAATACTTGTCATTACATCCTCGAAATCCCAGTGTGTGTAGATGTAAAGGTGTTCGGCGTCTGCCGTTACACTTGGGGCAAAAAAGGATTTGTAATACTTATAGGCGATAACCCCTCCGATGACGAGCGCTAGAACGGCGACGACGCCCAGTGTAATGAGTGTTCCTTTCTTCTTGTTCATGTGGCTATTTGCAGTTTCACTTGTCTGCCATTCCGTTTTTAACCGCTGGTTCTCTACCAGCGGTCACCTATTGCTGATTTGTTAGCGCAACATTAATGGGTGTCCCGATGCTTACTTTTGGGTCTGTGGGGGTAGGGGTTTGTGACACAACCGTTGCCCTGGCGGTATCGGTTACCAGCCCCATGTAGTTGACGGATCCCAACGTCAATGAATTGCCCTGTAATGCAAATTTCACCTGTTCCAGCGTGAGACCGGTCAGGTCGGGTACCAGTACCTCGTTGTCGCCGCGCCCATCACCCAATACAAGGTCTACGATGGAACCTTTGGGTATGGGGCGCCCCGCATTAAGCCGTTCGTTGCCAAACTTTACGTCGAGCACCACATCCCTGGCAATATCGGGGATATAGGTGGTGTCGCCGAGCTTGAGGCCATAACTATTAAGGACGGCACGTGCTTCCACAAATGTTTTCTCGACCAGATCCGGGAAAGCCACCTCGGGTGCCACGCGGGTAATGATGGTGAGATACAGTGTTCGGTTTTTCTTTACCTTGGTTTCGGGATCTGGGTCCTGTTCGATGACCAGTCCCGGTTTTGCATCTACTTGGTAAACCGAGTCGAGGTCGTATTCAAAACCCTCTGCCTGCAATTTTTTAATGGCTTCGTCAACCGATATTCCCCGAAGGTTGGGTACGACGACCGATTCATTGTGGCGCGTGTAGGTGCGTAGGCCAAATATAATGAGCAGGAAAAAAGCTGTCAGGCCAATAAGCGCACCGATGAGGTGTTTTCTGAAGGTCTCGGTCCGTAAGTATTTTAAAAATTTTACCATCGTTAAGTCTTAGCGTTTTTGCACTGCATGGGAATTCCCACCGGTGCAGAGCAATATTAGCGCCATTGTTTGATCAGTGTAAACGAAATGCCGCGCATATCGCACAAAATTATTCGTTTTTCTGGGCATAGCAAATTATATTTCATCCTTCCGAGGTTTTCCATCTTGTATAAAATCTGTAAGTTAGCTATGTTTGCCCAATCATGGGTATACGCATCGCATTAGTTACCGGTGGTTACACCGCCGAAGCCGAGGTTTCGCTGAAAAGCGCTGATTTTGTTTACCAGCAATTGGATAAGTCATTGTACGATGTTTATCCCATTACGATTACTACCGACAGTTGGTTCCATGTGGGCGACAATGGCGTAAAGTATCCTGTTAACCGCGATAACTTCACGCTTTCGATGGATGAGCGCACCATTCGTTTCGATTTGGCTTTCATCATGTTGCACGGGTCGCCGGGCGAAGATGGGCGTCTCCAGGGTTATTTTGACATGGTGGGGTTGCCCTACACATCGTGCGATGCCCTGACGTCGGCCCTGACGATGAATAAGGCCTATACCAAAGCGGTGTTGGTAGGTATCCCCGATTTACACGTGGCCAACTCCGTCCAATTGTTTGCGTCGCAACGCGAATCGGCGGTGGAGAGGGTACGCGATGCGCTTTCGTTGCCATATTTTGTCAAGCCTAACGCCGGGGGTAGTAGTATCGGTATGACTAAGGTGAAAACAGACGCGGAGCTTACTGAAGCGATTGATAAGGCGTTTAACGCAGCGAACACCGGCAACCAGGTTATCGTGGAGGAGTTTGTGGACGGTCGGGAATTCTCCGTCGGTGTATACCGTAGAAGAGGTGAGATGGTCGTGCTGCCCGTATCGGAGGTGATTACGGAAAGGGAGTTTTTCGATTTCGAGGCGAAATATATCGATGGACAGACCATTGAGATCACTCCTGCTGATTTAACTGTTGAGCAGCGTGACCGTGTGGAGCGTGTTGTCAAGTCCGTTTATACCCGTCTCAATTGCAAAGGTATGGCGCGGGTCGATTTTTTCCTCGAACGGACTACCGACCGGTTTTATTTCATTGAAATCAATACCATTCCTGGGCAGACGGCGCAGAGCTTCATCCCGCAGCAAGTGCGTGCAGCAGGAATGACAGAGACGGTGTTTTACAGCGAACTGATAGACGAAGCTTTGCGCAATTGATTTCTTAAATTGATAATTGATAATTCAATCAATTATCCACTATCTACTATCCACTATCAATTATCAACCACTTCCACCCATTGCCCCGGCGTGGTCGCTTGTATTCGGTTATCATACATGGCCTCTACGCTTACCGCTGGTAAAAAATACCGCCCAATATACGATGCGTTCAACATCACCCGGTAGGTCAGCGTTTCCTGCTGCCTGATGTTAAAATGGGTCAGTACACGATCATCCCTGATGTCTTGGTACGTAGATGGGGATGACTTCACTGCCGACTGCGTATCGTTCAGCCGTGTGTTGATGATTTCCCAGCCCGAAGGGAATATCTGCGCAAGTGCCATGTGTTCGTACGTACCCATGCCACCTGTGTTCTTGAGTGTTACCTCCGCAACGAAGTCCGTACCTTGTGGCAATGCCATGGGGTCTATCGATTGGCCCTCCTGATTCGTATAGCGCACGTTCATGGTGAGCAATTCAGGGTTGTTGCGCATCGGCGGATTTTCTCCCACGGGTAGTTGCCCCTCACGGATTATGCGGATATATAACTTATTCGTGCCTTTGTTCTGGATACCTAACGAATTGTTGGCCTTCTTCAAGTCTACATTGATGCGGTATAGGTACGTGTCGGCGTCTACGCTAGTCGATTCGCCATTCAATGTGTATTCGAAGCTATTTTTTCGCTGCTGGTTTCCTCCAAACTTACCAATGGCAAGCAAGGCGTAAGCGGTGGTCTGCGTACTATACCACTGCTCGTTGTCGAGGCCCGAGGCGACGGAAAGCAAGAGACGTTCGGCGTCCTGTCGACGGCCCATCAGGTCGAGCGTTTCCAGGATCATGGCGCGGTCGCGCAGTGCCGATCCGAATGTGTATCCAGCGTGTTCATAGGGTTTCACATCCATAGTCCGGCCTTTTACCAGCTGGTTGGCCACAATGCTTTGACCGGCAAGTTGGTATGCCGCGGCAAGCCGCCATGCGGCCTCGTCAGATAGATAGGGGAATTCTTTGAGCCGGTTCATTGCCCCGATCTCAGGGGCTTTAGCCAACGCCAGTAGGTAAAGCCGATAAGCCTGCACCAGATCGCCACCACGCCAATTGTATTGGTTGGGTGTCCATCCTTGCGCTGTGCTCCGTTGGAACCTGAGCCAACCGTCGAGGAATCCCGCGGGCAGCGTATACCCTTTGGCCTGTGCTTCCAAGACGAAGTGGCCAGCATAATTCGTGCTCCATTCGTTCGCTTCGGTAGCCCCGGGCCAGTATCCAAGCCCACCATTGGGCAGTTGGTAATTGCGTAGCCGGTTAATTCCGGCCTTGATGTTCCGTTCGACGGCCGTTTTATCTTGTTCCTTCAGTTCGACCAGCCTATCCAACATCAGCTGCGGGAATACGCTTGATGTCACCTGCTCCAGGCATCCATAAGGATAGCGGATCAGGTAATTGAGCCGTCTGGAGAGGTTAATGGGCGGCAGCGACGACACCTCCACCGAGGCGGTATTATTATTGCCCGGGCCAAGAGGTTCGATGGCCCGTTGCCACGATCCATTGCCTGCTATTTCATCTTTATCAACCGACGTGATGAACGGGTTGGGGTTTCGGATGTCGATCTCGATTTCGTACACCGCCGTTTCGGACCCACTTTTTGCCACGGCACGGAGCTTGCCCACACCGGTCTCGTTGCCCACCGTCACGGTAGTATAGGCCATTTGCTCGCCAGGTTTGGCGAAGGCCACCGTTTGTTTTCCGTTTTGCACGGTCAGTCCGCCCGATGCGGTGACATCGAGGCTCACTTGTTTCACCTGCTCTTCCATGGCAAATACGGTGAGCGGCAATTTGAACGTCTCGTTCGGTCCGATTACGCGCGGCAGGGTGGCTAGCAGCATCAGTGGTTTTTTCACGGCTGCGGCTTTTTCGGCAAACCCGTAAGCCCCGTCCTGCCCGGCGATAACCATGGCCCTCACCGAGCCGATGTATTGTGGCAGGGTGAAGTTGTGGGTATTGGTACGGCCCTTGCCCAGTGTGAACGGGCCGAGGAATTTGACCACCGGCTGGAACCTGTTTGCTTTGGCCGGGTTTACGTTGCGGTCGATTTCCCCATCGCCGCCGATACTGAGTATCCGCTCCAGGTCGCCGCCCCAAGCGCCGAGCACTTGGTCGAACAGGTCCCACGAGTTTACGCCCAGTGCTTCGCGGGCGTAGAAACTTGCGTGCGGATCAGGTGTTTTGAAGCGTGTAAGGTCGAGTAGCCCCTCGTCTACGATGGCGATGGTGTAGGTCATGGCCTTGCCACTCGATTCGGATACAGAGATGCGCGATTCGGTTTCCGGCCGTAGCGTCTCGGCAATGCCGATCTGTGGTTTGAGGACCGTTTTTGGATTTTCGATGAGCAACGGTATCACACCATACATGCGTATGGGCAGATCGTTTGCCGTTTGCTGGTGCGGTTGCAGCAGGGTTACATTCACAAACACATTGGGAGACATATCTTCGGTAGCCTCAAAGCTGTGTACGGTCTGCCCCTGTTCGGTATCTATCCACCAGCTTTTCAGTACGCGGCTACCATTTTCGATGCTGATGAGCCCACGTCCACCAGCCGAAGAGGGGATGGTGAGGGTGACCTTCTCGCCGGCGCGGTAAGTCTCCTTGTCGGCCGTGAATGACAGCATGGAAGCCTCGGTGGGGTTATTCTGTTGTTCACGCTGTGCCCAACCCGGCCAGTCGATGTATAGCGTTTTGCCTGTGGCGTGCCCGCTTTCAAGGTCCACCACGCGCACGAGGTAGCGGCCCCAGTCGGGATAATTTACCCGGACGTTCCACTTGCCAGTACCGTTCTCAAGGGCGATGGTCTCTTTTTTGAGCAGCTGGTTGTATTTGTCCTGTGTGAAATTGCCGAGGTATTCGTCCTCTTGGTTCCACCACCAACGCCAGCGTATTTTGTAAAATTCTACCTGTACGCGGCGCTTCCCTGTTAGTTTCTTGCCCGTCGCGTCTACCGCCACAATGTCTACTTCCTGATCTTCGTCGGTGAGCAGTCTTCCCGACAGGCGGTCGCCTTGGGGTGTACGCACGCCGATATAACTCGCATAGGGGCTATATGGCATGTTCACGTTGTCGATACTGAAATTTCCCCCCGGCTCGAATACACGGGTGGTAAAACTGGCGCGGAGCATGCCCGGCGTACCGTTTGTTCCGGTAATATCGGCGGAAAAAGCCGCCGTTCCCGAGCCATCCAACGTGCCATCAAACAGTACTTCGCTTTCCCTGGCAAAGCTGCGTGTCGGGTCGTCAAACGTATATGACCGATAGTCGTCGAAGGTGGTCGTTACCGGGGTCACCACGGCTTCCACACGGGCTTTTAGCCCTTGTACGTCGGCGCCGAATAGCCATTTCGCTGAAAGGTTGACAGGTATGGCGCTCCCTTTACTTAACACGGATTTGCCACCGAAGTCGAGGTCGATTTTTAGCCGGTTGGGCATCACGGTCTCGATTTTCAATGTCTTCTGGAATACGGCGCCGCCCACGCTTACCTTAGCGACCCAGTTGCCCGTGGGGGCGGTGGTTTCCGTTTTCGTCTTGAACGTATAAAAGCCGTTGGTGTGTTTTGATTCCACAAGCCGCTTGTTGAGCTGTCCTTTGGGATTGTACAGCTCGAAGGTGACCGGATGGCCTTCCGGTAGGTTGGCTGATTGGTTTTCCATGATGAAGCCCACGAATAGGGAATCGCCCGGCCGCCATACGCCACGTTCGCCATAGATAAACCCTTTGATGCCTCGCTGCACCACATCACCACCCACGTCAAAGCGACTCAGCGGAAGGGAAGAGCCATCGTCCAGCTTGAGGTAACCACGCTCTTCGTTTTTGGCAGCGACGAGCATGAAGGGTTTGCGCGGCACTTCTACTTTGGCAAATCCGTCGCTGTTTGTGCTGGCGGTTTGGATTACCTGCTGCTGGTAGTCGAGCAGTTTCACCTCTACGCCCGCCATCGGTTGGGCCGTAAGTATGCTGGTGGCGATTACGCTTACGCTATTGTCGTTGCCACGCTTGGCAATGAGCCCAATGTTCGATGCCAGCATGTCGCGGCTGGCCCAGCGCTCGGCAGTGTAGTAAGCACTGTGGCACGGGTTGTCTCGCTCATTCCAATCGTAATCATACGGGTAATAGCTGTCGTAGCGCCCCCAGAATTCATCCTCATCGTCAATTGGATCACCGTAGTAATAGCTGCGTTGCTGCGCCTCGGCCTCGGCGATGGCTTCTGTATCCGCATCGCTACACGGATACACGGAGTAGCTATGGCGGAATCCGATGAGTACGCGGTAGATTGCCCCTGGCTCGGCTTTGAGCAGCTGGTCGATATCAAGCGAGAAGCGGTTTTTGCGGTGCAGGTTTACGCTTTTGTCGGTATCGAGCGCAATGGTTTTCTGTACCACGGGCCTAGCCACACGCCGCAATTCGTATTTGCTGTCATACGTCTGCTGGAAATATTGCGGCACATTGTTTTCGAAAATCTTCACGATGGTTACATCCACGGCCTTCAGGTTTACCGCCTCAAATGGCATGGTGAGTTTGCCCGAGCCCGGTAGGATGGTTCCCTTCCCGGGAATGCTGACGGAAGGCAGCCGGTTTTCAAAGTTGACATTGGCAGCATAAGCAGCTGTTATTTTCTGGCTGTTGATGTTTTCCACGCCTTCGTTCACCGCAATGGCATAGTCGCCCTCCAGGCGGTCGGGTGCATATACCTTCACTTCGCTGCCATCGATGGTATAACGCAGGTCCTGCATATCCGCGATATCGATGAGGCCGCTGAGCTGCTGCGCAACAAGGATGGGGTCGGAGAATTGAACCAGTACGTATTGCTCAGGCTCGTGCACTGCGCGGATATCCAGTACCTTGAATGCGCCTTTGGCTGGTATTTCGATGTTTTTTTTACCGTCTTTTGAAGCCGCGATGGGGTTGCCATCCCAGTTTATGGTCAGGCTGCGTGCTTCATCGCCGCGTGGTATCGAGTCGATTATATAGGTGGACATTCGTGTTTGGCCATTATGCTGCCACTTGATGCCGTACGTTGTGCCATCTTGCGAGGATACCTTCAATATTTTCTCGATATGTTCCGGTTGTTCAACATCGGCAAAAGCGATGCGTCCAGTAAGTTTCATCAGGTCGGTAGCCGTGGTGGTTTGCGACGTCAGCCCGTCTATTTCCACGTTATATGATGGCTCGATGACCTTGAAATTAAAGATGAAATTTTTGAGGTCATCGCGTACGTCCGCAACTTCGTCGAGGTGGAACGTCACATGATACCCGCGGCCAGGTTTCAGTTGCTCGTCGGGCCTGAACTCCACCGTACGCGCGTCTATCCAATAGGTTTTGCCCTTTATGTGCGGGTTGATGGAGAAAAGCTGCCTGCTGTCTTCCTGATTGGTCTGCTGGAAGGTGCTTACCTGCGATGCCAGCCGTACGCGTATGGTACTTTCACGCGATACGACACCCGAGGTATAGGCTTCCACGTATTTGGCGAAAGCGGTATTGTTGGCATTTACCGGGTTAGTCTGGCCGTATTTCCAGAGGAACAGCGCAATGATGATGACAACGATAACTCCTCCCGCGGCAATCAGGGTAGTTTTGCGGGCGGGAATCCAATTGGCCTTGTTCATAGTGACGTATTTTATCAAGGCGAATGTACACAAACTGGGGGTAAATCCTTAAAATCCGCCAGACGAAATTGGAAAATAGCGGTTTTCGGGGACGGTTTGTCTGCATCAATTGATACCTTCCCACCACCGCGTGGAGGCCTGTACCGTGTCTTGCAGGTACACGGGCTGGCCGATCATGGGCGTAAGTAGCGGCAGATTAGCTTTCCCATTGGCCTCGGTAATTTCGATAAGCGGGTCGTCCCACGCGTGCATGGCCAGCGAGAACTTGGAATTATGTACAGGCAATACGCGCTTGGCACCTAAATCTCGTGCAGCGAGAAGTACCTGTTCAGGCAATGTATGGATATGTATCCAATAAGGGTGGTACTGCCCGTTTTCGAGGATGGCGAGGTCGAACGGTCCATATTGCTGGCCGATTTGTGAAAAATGCATCCCGTAGCCACTATCACCACCGATGAATATCCGCTGTGTCGGTGTGTTTAACACAAAAGAGGCCCATAACGTGCCGTTTCGTTTAAAGCCGCGGCCCGAGAAATGGCGTGCGGGTGTGGCACGCAGTGTGAACCCGTCTGCCAGCAAGGTTGATTCATGCCAATCCAACTCCACGATTTTTTCGGGCGGATAGCCCCAGTATTCGAGGTGCGCGCCCACACCCAAAGGGCAGATTACATGGCTGACTTTTGGCTGCAGTCGCTTGACGGTGTTATAATCCAGGTGGTCCCAATGATCATGCGTGATGATGAGGTAGTCGATGTTCGGCATATCCGTTACGTGATAGCCAGTGGTGCCCGGAAAGCTCTTCGTAGTAAACGACACCGGTGAGGCATGGCCGTTAAACACCGGGTCGATCAACAGCCTCTTGCCGTCTACCTGCATGAAATAAGACGAGTGGCCAAACCACACGAGCGCGTCGGTTTGGGTGTCGAGCCGATGGAGATCCGTTTTGACTGAAGGAATACTGTCTACAGGAACCTGCCGGGGTGTTTTCTTAAATAGAAAACTCCACAGTACGGTAAGCATATTAACGCCTTCAGCCAAATCGGGGGTATCTTCAAGATTCTGAAAGCGTCCGTTTTTATAATTCGGCGAGTTTTCGATCCGCTCCAACCGATGTCCTTGTGGAGCCCTGCCAAAAGGAGGCTGCCTGGTAAATACAACAATCCCCGCTGTGATTAGTGCACAGACGATAAACGTGTATAGTAACATGCGTATGATGGTTTTCTTCATGCCGGTGTAACGGGCGAAATACGCCGCAAAGTAACTATCCGACACTTGAAAATGCAATTCACTGCCCGATTTTTACATTGGCTTGACCGCGACGGTTTACCCAACGGGGATACGGTCAAGAAACCCGATCAGCTCCATATTGAAGCGGGTAGCATCTTCCAGGTTGGGTAAGTGGCCGCAATCGGGGATTTCCAGGTACGTTGCGTTGGGTATCTTGGATACCAGTATATCGGACTGCTCGCGTGGGGTGATGCGGTCCTCGGCACCGCGGATAACCAAGGTGGGTGCCGTGATATCTGCCAGGCTATCGGTCGTGTCGGTGCGTGATGCCAGCGCGAGCAAGGTGGCACAGATGCTGCTTTCGGTATTCCGGCGGATGCTACTTTTGATTAAGTCGATGGCTGCTTGATTTTCGGTTAGGGCCTTTTGTCCAAATACGTTATTGACAAACCCGATGGAAAACGCGCGCTTACCATTTTTAAGTACGGATTGAATGCTGTCAAACCGTTTTTGTTTTGCTGCGTTGTCATCGGCAAGGGAGTTTGTATCACACAGCACCAAGCCTGCAAATGTTTCGGGCTGGAGCTGGTATGCGCGGAGCGCAATGTACCCACCCATGGAAATTCCGCATAAGACGACACGGTCAAGTGCTGTTTTCCTCAAGAATACCAATAGGTCTTTGGCAAATACATCTACACTGAAAAAGCCATGGCCGGTGGTACTATTGCCGTGGCCCCGTACGTCCATCGCAATGGCCCTGATCGAAGGGGGTAGTCCCTCCAGTTGCGGTATCCACATGTTTTTGTTGAATGGGAAACCATGTACAAACACCACCGTCTGGTCGGCAGGTTCTGCTTCTTTCAATAAATAACTGATACTAATGTCACCGATGCGGATCCGCCGCCGTTTGATTAGGCTTTTATTGTAGTCCATAGAGGATTTAACATTTAATGCGATGAATATGTTTGCCTTAAAGGTAATAAAATCAGGGAACTAATGCAATACCGATCACGTTACCCGGTATTTTTTCCAAAAATATTTCGCTCGTATCAATCAGATTCCTATCTTTGCAAACCGAATCGGGAATGCGCTTGTAGCTTAACTGGATAGAGCACCTGACTACGGATCAGGAGGTTAGGGGTTCGACTCCCTTCAAGCGCACATGTTTTACCCACATAGCCTAATCAATACACCGGTTAGGCTATTATTTTTTACGGATATATGATGCTAAACCTTGTTTTATTTGGCCCTCCGGGAGCAGGGAAGGGAACCCAATCGCAGAAGCTTATCGAACAGTACCAACTGGTGCACATTTCTACGGGTGACATTTTCAGGGCACACATCAGTAACCAAACGGAATTGGGGCAGCGTGTAAGCAAACTGATTGCCGATGGCGAATTGGTGCCCGATTCCATTACCATTGCTATGCTGGAAGAGGAAATCGACCAAAACCCGGGAGCACAGGGCTTTATTTTCGATGGTTTCCCACGTACGGTGGCCCAAGCAGAGGCCCTCGACCGCTTTCTTGAATCGAAAGGGTCCGCTATTACCGGCGTAATTGCGCTCGATGTCACAGAGGAGGAGTTGACGGAACGTATCGCGAAGCGTAAAGCCATCAGCAACCGTGCAGACGACGATAGCGAGAAACTGAAAAAGCGCATCGAAGAATACTTCAATAAAACCATCCACGTGTTACCCTATTACGAGCAGCAGGGTAAACTCACTAAAGTAGACGGCATCGGCGACATCGAAGCGATTTTCAGCGAGATACGCGAAGTTGTTGATTCGTTGGTTTGATCATTCGGTGATGATTATTAATTGCGTGTTTGCTTTTAACAGAATTAATGAACCCTTCAGGGTTTGATAATATAGATTATCCACTATCAACTATTAATGATCAACTATCAATTGTAAAAGGTGGCACAAGGTTCAAACTTCGTCGATTATGTAAAGATATGCTGCCGCTCCGGCCGGGGCGGGGCAGGGTCTGCGCATTTGCATCGCGATAAGTTTACCTCCAAAGGCGGCCCTGATGGGGGCGATGGCGGCCGTGGCGGCCACATCTTCCTGAAAGGCAATGCACAATTGTGGACACTTTTGCACCTGAAGTACCGCAAGCACGTTATCGCAGAAGATGGTCAGCCCGGTGGAAGCGCATTGAAGCACGGAGCGAATGGTAAGGATGAAGCGTTGGAAGTGCCGTTGGGTACGGTGGCGCGTAATGCCGAAACCAATGAAGTGTTATTTGACATCACCGAAGATGGTGAGGTGAAGGTGCTTACCGCTGCGGGCCGCGGCGGATTGGGTAATTGGCATTTCAAAAGTCCCACGCAGCAGACGCCACGGTATGCGCAACCCGGTGAGCCAGGTAAGGAAGAGTGGATCATTTTGGAACTGAAAGTGTTGGCTGATGTAGGGCTGGTGGGTTTCCCTAACGCCGGAAAGTCCACGTTACTTTCGGTGGTATCGGCTGCAAAGCCCGAAATCGCAGATTACCCGTTTACCACACTGGTACCAAATCTAGGCATCGTTTCTTATCGCGACAATAAATCGTTTGTGATGGCCGATATCCCCGGTATCATCGAAGGGGCATCGGAGGGAAAGGGGCTTGGCCATCGCTTCCTGCGCCATATTGAGCGTAATTCTGTGTTGCTGTTCATGGTGCCTGCAGATACCGACCGAACCATCGCTGAGGAATATGGCATCTTACTGGACGAGTTGATTGCATTCAATCCGGAATTGAAAGACAAGCCGCGCATCCTTGCCATCACTAAATCCGATATGCTCGACGATGAACTGGAAGCAGCAATGAAGGCCGAGGTGCCCTCCGGAATTCCCCACCTGTTTATCTCATCAGTAGCGGGTAAAAATATCCAGTCATTGAAAGACATGATCTGGCAGGCCATCACGGGCTAAGCGTCATCGGCAGGCTCGTTAGCTACCGCCGAATTCCGTACAGATCAACTTGATCAATACTGCTCCTTTTCGTTTGGAAAGGCTGACGACTTCACATCACGGATGTAACTACTTACGGCATTGCCTATTTCGTCATAGAGGTTGGCATACTGGCGGAGAAACCGCGGTTTGAATCCTTTGTTGATACCCAGCATATCGTGCACTACGAGTACCTGTCCGTCGCAGCCGGCCCCAGCACCGATCCCGATGGTGGGGATGCCGACGGATTCCGTTACCTCCGTTGCAAGTGCAGCCGGTATCTTCTCAAGTACCATGGCAAAGCAACCGGCATCTTCCAATATTTTGGCATCGGTTTTAAGCTTGTTGGCCTCGGCATCTTCTTTTGCCCTTACCGTATAAGTCCCGAATTTGTAGATGGATTGTGGCGTGAGGCCCAAGTGGCCCATCACGGGGATGCCCGCGTTGACGATGCGCTGTACAGTTTCCTGGATTTCGATGCCGCCTTCCACTTTCAGTCCATGCGCACCGGTTTCCTTCATTACGCGCACGGCAGCCTTCAAGGCGTCGCTGCTGTCTCCCTGGTAAGAGCCAAAGGGCAAATCTACGATCACCAACGCGCGCTTGGCCGCACGTACTACCGCCGACGCGTGGTACATCATCTCTTCGAGTGTGATGGGTACGGTGGTTTCGTAACCAGCCATCACATTGGCCGCCGAATCACCCACGAGAATGATATCGATGCCCGAATCGTCCAATACCCGAGCCATGGAATAATCATATCCGGTGAGCATCGCAATTTTCTCACTACGATTTTTCATCTCCCGGATCGTATGGGTGGTAATACGCTTTATTTCCTTGTTTACAGACATAACACAAACGTAGTGAAAAAATAATAACTGGTAGATTTTATTTAATCACCAACGCGTTATAAAGTAGTTGCACTATCCATGGCGGATGGTACCACTAAAAAAGGTGCTATTTAAGTTTTAGCACCAACGATCATGCATCATGCTGGTGATAAGGTTCAGCTGATTTTTTTGATGTCCGCCGCTTGCGGGCCACGTTGGCCTTTTACGATGTTGAATTCGATGCGGTCGTCTTCAGCAATGGGTTCGGTCAGGTCGTTGACGTGGAAAAAGATGCGTTCGCCTGTCATCCCGTCGTTGATAAAGCCATACCCTTTAGACTCGTTGTAAAATGCTACGCGGCCGGTACGCATACCGCCAGCGTCTTCGATGTCTTCGAGCTTCGGCGTACTGATCATGATCTCATCGGCCGATACCGGTTTGAGTTTCTTCGGATCCGGCGGAGTAGTCGTGATATTGCCATACTCATCTACATAAGCAAGCATATCGTCCAAGCTTTTGCCTTTGTTAGATGCAGCGGCCTGCCGCTTTTCTTCACGGCGCTGTTCTTTTTCTCTTTTCTTCTGTTGTCGTTTCTTAGCGTTTTCTTTTTTACTGAATGTCTCTTGTGATCTTCCCATTGATGATTTTAAATTAAACATTTCTATCAGGGTCAGTACCGCTTTTCGATGGTTTGCAAGCTGGGGTGGGGAGCAAAACGAAAGGTAATAATATGGCCCTTTATGCAAAGGTACGAAATAGTATCGGATAACCAAAGCGGGAAGCAACCTGTAATTGACGAATTGTTTCTACCTTTGGCGGCTGGCTGTAGGCATAAGGGCGAACGGCCTATAGGGCAATGATAGGTAAAAGAATCATCATCATCGGGGCGACTTCCGGCATAGGGCGGGCACTGGCGGAGGTTTCGGTGGCCGAAGGCCATACAGTGGGCATCACGGGCCGTCGTGAGGTATTGCTGCAGGAAATAGCGGCGGAACGGCCACTGTGTTATCATACTGCGGCATTTGACATAACGGATACGGATACGAGTATTGCCCATTTAGAAGGACTTGCTGAAGCTATGGGCGGCGTAGATGCCATCGTGGTCAGTGCCGGGGGTGGCAATACCAATGCCGCATTGGATTTTGAGATAGAGCAGCACATGATTGATCTCAATGTACGGGCATTTACCCAACTGGTCGATTGGGCGTTTACCTATTTCAAGGCAAAGGGCGGGGGGCACCTGGCAGCTATTACATCCGTGGCGGGGATGCGTGGCAGCCGCCAGGCTCCGGGTTACAGTGCCACCAAAGCCTATCAAATCAACTACTTAGCGGGATTGCGGCAGAAAGCGCGTAAAGAACAGTTGAATATCGTGGTAACGGATATCTGTCCAGGCTTTGTGGATACACCGATGGCCAAATCACCGGTGCGGTTCTGGGTGGCGCCGGTGGACAAAGCGGCGTGGCAGATTTACCGGGGATTGCACAAACAGCGTAATAAGGTGTACATCACACGCCGGTGGAGGCTGGTTGCGTGGCTGTACCGCTGGCTCCCCGATTGGCTGCATGAGCGGATGTAATAACAATTTATTCGAATGAAAAAACTACTTGTAGGAGGCCTCAGCGCTTCCACTTTCCACTTCGCTGCATTGCTCCTCCGACTGGGATTCGGCGGGTTGATGATTCCCACTTATGGATTTGGTAAATTGATGAGTTATGATGCCAAAAAAGGTGATTTCTATGACTTGTTTGGTCTTGGGGGACCGCTATCCATGGGGTTGGCCATTTTTGCGGAGCTGTTTTGCGCAGCACTGCTGATGGTGGGATTATTTACCCGGCTGGCTACCATTCCATTGATCGTCACCATGCTGGTGGTTATATCGATACACGATTGGGACCTGTTCAATAAGCATGAATTGGCGCCTGCATTCCTCACGGGGTACCTGGCAATCTTGCTGCTCGGCCCCGGAAGATATAGCCTGGACGCCTGGATTTTTGGCCGCAAGGCGCGTGGTAAATAGGTCTCCACGTTATCGGGCGGGATACGGCCTTGCATGAGGCTATCTGCCGGCAATGGTTCCTTATGTAAGCTATCGATTGTTAAACTGTCCGTCGTCAAGCTGTCTGTCGCTGTCGTCAAACTGTCCGTCGCTATGCTGTCCCGCTGTTGCACAGGTGGTTCCGTAGGCACAGAATCATCATCATTGTCAATGGGGCGCCCCGCTGCAGGCTGTCCTTCGGTACCGGTCGAGTCGGCCGGTACTTCCAATCCCGCACCCATAGGCGGACGTCTGCGCGCCAACAGGTCCTCTTTAGAAGTGGGGCGGTCGCCTGGTTTCCATACAAAACCATCCAATATTTCCGCTTCTTGTGGAACGAGGTGCATGGGGTACAACTTGCTGTCCATGCGGCGTATGGGGACGAATTCTACAATCTGATTGCTGTCCACGACGATTTTGATACGGCTGCTCCGGCTGTGATACATGTTCGTATAAATCTGCTGTTCTTCGTCGACGTTGTAATAGATGCTTTCGGCGTTTCCGTCTACAAACATCCGATCCAATTCGTTGTTGGCGAAAAATGCGGTAATCCGCCTGCCTTTGATCTGGTTGTACTTGCTCGAATCCAGCTGCGTGTTCACCATGAAAGCGTTGTTCACCAAGATCATATTGTCCAACTGTTCGTTGTGTACCTGCATGAAGATGGTGTCAGCGGTCATTTGCGATCCCTGGGCCCAGATCATGGGCCGGCCGAAAAAGCGCATCATCGAATCCGGGTAGCCGTAGTACACCGAATCTGCTACGGCCTGCAAGTCCGATTTGAACAACCGGACGTTGTAGTAAGCCTTAATAATACGTGTTTTAGCCGTGTCACTGGCCAGTGAGTCGGATGGTATGGTATCCGTTGATGGGTTTGAGAGCGCGGCGATGGCGCCCGCCATCAGGCTATCCACTTCGCCCCCCGTGGGGATAATGGCCTCTCCCCGCAGCACGCTATCAGCCGCAAGGTTCTGCGACAATGCATCGTGGCCCAGCTCGATGCTCAATGGTACGGCTTCTACCCGTTCGATGTGAGTGGCCAGTAACACGGAGTCGGTTAGGACCTGTCCATCGGTAATAACCGTATCTTTTTGAATGGTTGTATCTTCCGATACCTTGGTGAGACTATCGGGCGGCGCACGAAGCGAATCCACTGGCACCGTGCCAACGGTATCTGTCGGCGAGTTCCCAACGGTTTCCGCAGTCGGTGTAGCCGCGATGGCACTGTCCAGTTGAGTGCTGTCTACGAGTGGCGGACGGGCTAATGCATGTGTGCCATCCTCCCCCGGGGGGGCGAGTTCGTCTAAGTCGCCAAAATCACCCGGATCGCCAAACTCGTCGGTAAACTCTCCATCGTCGTATTCATCAAGTTCACCCCCTTCGCGGTCCAGTTCAAAAACCCGTGGCACATAATCTTTCAAAGGTATGAGCCGCGAGAACAGCGTATCGGCAGTGAGGTAGATGGTGTCTACAACCGACGGTTGCGTCGGTGGCATCCGTAGGCTATCTGGGGACGCGAATTGCAGACTTATACGATCCGTATGGAGACTATCTGGTTGGCTCTCAAGACGGGGGGTGTGCAAGGTATCAACGGTGATGCTGTCCGTAGACAGGCTATCCGTCGCCGAACTATCGCTTCGAGTTACGGTCATTACCAGGGGGTTGCGGGTCATGGTGATGGACTCATCGGCCCGGTTGTATACCCCTTCGCCGCCGTAGCTGAAATATTGGTCGGCTGTATCGATGAACACCACGTTATCCACGGCGCGGCCATTGCCGGTTAGGCCGTCGTAATAAATGCTATCTCCACGGAGAAACTTGCTTCCTTCCGTGTATAGGTTATTGTAGTCAAACCACGCCTGTTCGGTCTCGGTGTTGTACTCGCCGCGTTCGGTGTATAAGTTTTCGCCATCGTTGCCCTTAATGTTGGTTGGCCCATAGAAGTACGTCACTTTGGTGCCCGAATTATACCGCATGGTATCGGTATATATTTTCACGTCGGGCGTGCGTACGACGACGTCGTAACGGAAATAGGCATCTTTCGTGTTGTCAAAGTAGTAGGCGTTCTTACTGGTGATCGTATCGGTGGTATTTATAATCCGGCCCCCCCCAGTGTAGGTGCCCATACTACTTTTCATATTATAGGTGAGGTAGTTGGTGGTGAGTACGGAAGAACCATCTACCATGCGTACGTTGTTGGTTAAGGTAGCCAGCTGCGTTTCGGCTACGTAGTGCAACTTATCGGCATAGATTACCGTGCCGTTGGGTTGGGTAATGATGACTTTGCCGAAAGCGTCGAAAAATTGCCGCCCCTCATCATCGTTGTAGATGTAACCACTGTCGGCGGAGAGCGTAGATCCCTGATGCTCATATACCGGTCGGTAATTAATCGTACGGCCTGTAACGGCATTCAGCCGACTATGTGATGACGATAGGAGACGCAGCTCATCCCGCTGTTGGGCAAGTAGCGCCGAACAGCTTAGTGTAGAAACGTATATGAGCAATAGCCATTTTTTCACGGCGGTAAAAATAGCTAAAAAGCGTGGTATTCCTTAAGGTCTGGACAAATTCCAGCAGGGTTAATCCATAGGGGGTTGATCCAAAAACAAGCGGACCTGCATAGACGCTATTCGATACCGCTCCTGTTTCTTCGTCGATAAAGGCTATATAAGCATAGCAGGTACCTCCGAACAGGTTATGCGCCCCGATATCCAAAACATCCTCGCGCTGGGTGGCTAAACTCCCGTATGTTTTATAGCAACAGCTGCGGTTGTTGGGGTTACATACCATCAGTATCGTCCGGGTGGTAAACCGAATATCCTGACTGTCGGGATTCTTCCATGAAAACCGCAAAAGGTTCCCATCCTGCGCTACGGTAGCCTCTAAAGGGCTTGGGAGCGGTCCGCCGCTGAATGCAAATGCTTCGGGGTCGATTTCGTACCGTGCTTCTTCTTTATTGTAGACTACTGTGTGCGTAAGGTTATACGACATGGCTGCATTGTGCCCTGTCTGCGGTAGTGCATACTTGCCAAACCCGACCTTAACCACCCTGAGTAACGGTTTGAGCCATTCCTGCACCACTTTAAACCGTTCCCGCTGGAATGCTTGCAGCGGTGTTGGTTTGCGTTTTTTTCGTGAGGAACGCGGCAATGAACGTGCAATATTCTGCCCATTTGCGGTGTAGAAAACTACACCCCCTACTTTTCCATGGACATGTCCATGAATACCATCTATTAATTTTCCCATCGTGATTTACTTTTGATTTATCCGTTATTTAACCCGAAGTTACTTTTTATTTTCTATTAACCGTAAAATACTCCGTAAATTATTCGGTGATTATTCGCTTTTATCCGAATAAACTCCGTATAAATCCCGGATATACTCCGATTAATTATTAAGCAATAATTAAATGGATGTCGGAGGAAAGGTAATGTTACAACCTTGTCGTTCCGTGGCCAACCTGGTGTGGTTAATAAAATTATCCCTGTGATGGTATTTTTGTATATCCGATATCCCGTACCTTTGGCCGTATGAGCGTGCAGGAACGATTCGCGCAATATCTTGAGGAGGAGATCCACTGCCAACCCGGTGATCGGATACTGCTTGCCGTGAGCGGCGGTAAGGATTCGGTGCTGATGGCCCATCTTTTTGCCCAATCGGCGTACTCCATCGGGGTAGCCCATTGCAATTTCAATTTGCGCGGTGCTGAATCCGATGCCGACGAATTGCTGGTGAACCGGCTCGCGCGACAATTGGATGTGCCGTTTTATACAACGACTTTTGATACGGAAGCCTACGCGGAGGCGCATGGTGTTTCCATCCAGATGGCAGCGCGCGACCTCCGGTACGAATGGTTGGAGACCATCCGTGCTTCGCAAAGCTACGATCACATCGCGGTAGGGCAACATCAAAACGACCACCTCGAAACCTTGCTGCTTCATTTGGTGCGCGGCACGGGCCTTCGTGGCCTCCGCGGCATCCAGTCCAGGCGCGGCCACATCATCCGTCCGTTGCTGTTCCTCACTTCAGACGAGGTAGCGTCTGAAGTGGCAAAGCAGGGCCTGGAATACCGTGACGATGCGTCCAACTTTTCCACCAAATACGTTCGTAATAAAATTCGACTGGAAGTCATTCCCAAGCTGAAGGAACTGAATCCGTCATTGGAGCGGACGATGGCCGCGAATATGGCACATTTTACAGATGCCTATGTGGTATTGCAGCGTTATTTAGCAGCGCTGCGCGATCGGCTGCTGGTGCAGAAACAGGTAAGCGGAGACGAAGAGTGGCACATCCCCATCGCGGAACTGGCAGCGCTCGATCCGCAACGGTTCCTGCTGTATGAACTGTTTAGGCCCTACGGTTTTTCCGAGGCGGTGTTGGATGATTTGGCAGCGGCATTGCCGGGAATATCCGGTAAGCAGTTTTTTTCGCCTTCGCATGTGCTGTATCTCGACCGCCGGGTGGTGATCATGAGGCGGAATGAGGTGCTTACGAACGATGTGGCAACCATCCATAGGGCCGGTGAAGCCGTGTACTGGGGCGGGCGCCGTTTCGAATCCGGTTGGACTGCCGATACCGTGATACGCACCAACCCGAACGTCGCGCAGTTCGATGCCGACCGCCTTGTCTTTCCGCTCCAAATCCGTTCATGGCATACTGCCGACGCTTTCCACCCGCTCGGGATGAACGGCCGAAAGAAGTTGAGCGACTTCTTTGTGTCGTTGAAAGTACCCTTGTATCGCAAGCACCAAGTGCCCGTGGTAGTCAATGGCAACGGCGATATCATCTGGGTGGCCTGCTATCGTATAGACAATCGCTATAAAATTACGGCCGAAACGAAAAAAGTGTTTACATTAGCACGTCTTTAATGCCATGGAGGAAAAACCGATTTACGTAGAAAACCAGTACTTGGGGCGGGATCGTGGATGGCTCAGCGTGCGGCTGGTGCTGGCGCTGTTCTGTTTTACGGCCTACTACATCAACATCGAGCGCGAAAGCGAAAGCCAACTATTCCTCGTGGTGGGGATTGCCATCTTATTTGTATCGATTGTGATGATGTATATGCTGCAATACCGCATTACCGTGGAAGGCAGCTGTGTGAAATTGAGTGGCCTGTGGACGACCCGTCTGGTGAAAATCGACCTCAATAGTATCACCAAGATAGAACGCAAACCTTACAGTAAGTTTTTTATCAATAACCCGGTGTATAATCTTCACCAAAAAGGGCGGATTAAATTTTACGCGGGCGGCAAGGATGCGATATGGCTTACGGACCGTGATGGCTTACAATATATCATCGGTACCCAGCGGCAGGTGGAGCTGGAGCAAGCGATTCTTAAGGCAAAAGCCAAGTTTTAAGCCATTACCAACATGTAGCGAAACGGTATTTGGGGCCGCTACGATCGAAATCTATCCGACGGATATACTGTGGGGGAAACGGGTCAGATTAAGAGTCCATGTTCTGGAGTAACTCGCTAGTGACAAACTTGCATCTAAAACCATTTTTACTTAAGTTTGTATCAATATGGGATTATTGAAATTTTTACTCATCGCAATAGCCGTCCTGTGGTTGGTACGTGTGGTAGCACGGCTCCTTTTCCCATGGGCGATGCGGAAAATGGCAGAAAAGGTCATGGGCAATGCCCAACAACAATACCAGTACAGAAATACGACTTTCCGTGGTGCCAACCCCAATGAGCGGCACCAATCTGACGGAAAGGTGCGTATTGATTATATGCCACCGCAGGACAAACCGAAAAACGGTGCCAAGCATGCGGGGGAATTCGTGGATTTTGAAGAAATCAAATCTTCTGCCGAGTAATATCGAAGCCGGGTCTGCAATCGGAAATCTAAAATCGCAAATACAACCTAAAATCGTAAATCATTTCTACCTTTGACGGTATGTGGTTGAAACGGCTCGCTGTCCTTAATTTTAAGAATTGTGCCGAAGCTACCTTGGATTTTACGCCGGTGGTAAACGCATTTACCGGTGCCAACGGAGCCGGTAAGACTAATCTGCTGGACGCTATCCACTACCTGTCGCTGTGCAAAAGTTTTTTCAACCCGATAGATTCGCAGCAAATTCGGCGGGGCTCGGACTGGTTTATGGTACAAGGCGAATTTGAGAAGAACGGGCAGTTGGATGCGGTGTCATGCAGCCTGAAACGCAACCAAAAGAAGCAGTTTAAAAAGAATAAGAAAGCCTATACGCGGTTGGCCGACCATATCGGCCTGTTTCCGTTGGTGATGGTATCGCCCAACGATTCGGCTATTGTAACCGATGGGAGTGAAGAGCGCCGCCGCTTTATAGACAACGTCATTTCGCAGACTGACCTCGCTTACCTCGATGGTCTGATTGCCTATAACAAGTGCTTGGCTCAGCGCAACAGCTTGCTGAAGCAGGCGGGTAAGGGTGGTGTATTGGACAGCAGCCTGCTTGATGTGCTCGATGTCCAACTGGTGGAATTGGGGGTGCCGATTTTTGAGAAACGCCAAGCGTTTATGGCTGAATTTATCCCCGAGTTTGATAATCATTATCGGTTCCTTACCGAAACGGCCGAAACGGTGTCATTGGTATACGAATCGCAGCTGATGCACGGTTCGTTTTCCACACTGTTAAGCCAATACCTGGAGCGTGACCGCTTATTAGAACGGACTACGGTAGGTATTCATAAAGACGACCTATTATTCTCCATACATGGCGATATGCCGCTCAAAAAATTCGGTTCGCAGGGGCAGCAAAAATCATTTCTGATTGCTTTAAAGCTGGCACAGTATAGCTTCTTGCACCACCGGAAAAATTTCAAGCCGTTGCTGCTGCTGGATGATATCTTCGATAAGTTGGACGACCAGCGGACGCGAAAGCTGATGCAGATGGTCTCGGCCGATGATTTCGGGCAAATATTCCTAACTGATACGGACTCCACGCGGATAAACCGTATATTTGAAGAGATAAACCGGAGCGTGCGTATCTTTGAAATCAATGCGGGTACAGCGCGTCAATTGGAAGAGCATGAGCAGGGGTGATGACATGACCATAAAAGAAGCCATCGAGAAAATGCTCGATGTGTATCGGTTGCGGCGTAAGTTTGACGAGACCGCATTGGTATCCGCTTGGCCGGAGCTGATGGGGAAGGCAATTGCCAACCGTACTAAACAATTGTATATCCGCGATAAGAAATTGTTTGTAAAGGTAGAGTCGTCTGTTATCAAAAGCGAACTGGTGCTCATGCGGTCGCAGATCATCGGCCGCTTGAATGAGCACGTAGGCCAGGTGGTAATCGAAGACCTCGTTTTACTCTGATGGCGGCACAGAGAGGATGAACCCCACTCCATAACTGTTTTCAATCCGGGCTCCCGATGAAGAATGTCGTAACAACTTGCGCAATCGGGATATGAATACGTCGAGGCTACGTCCCATGAAATAATCGTTTTCACCCCAAAACCGGATTAATAAGTCTTCACGCTTCACAATCGTATTCCGGTGCGCGTACAGGTATTCCAGCAGTTCGGCTTCGCGCATGGTTACGGTGGTTTTTACCCGGCCATCTACGGAGAGGCTCAGCGCCTCCTTGTTTAAGGAAATGTTGCCGATTTGGATGATATCGGCGGTAGGCTCCACCTCCTCAACAACCTGCTTGCGGCGGACGATATTCCGAATGCGCAATACTAACTCGTCAATATCAAAAGGTTTCGTAATGTAGTCCATTGCCCCCATGTCCAGTCCCAATAGTCGGTCCTTTTTCTCCTTGCGCGCGGTGAGGAATAAGAAATAGGCGTCTTTATCGTGGGCTACGATTCGCTGTGCCAGATCGAATCCGTTGAAGTCTGGTAGTTGTATATCGATGACGACCAAGCTGAACGCTGCCTCCTGGCGCAGGTATTCCTGGTAGGCACTTTTGCCATCCAAGCACCATGTAACGTCGAAATTCATCGCTTCGAGGTATTGTTTGGTTACGTTGCCCAGGTCTGCTTCATCTTCTACGTATAATAATTTCGGTTTCATGTGCGCGCTAGCTTTTGTAAGGGATGTGGATGGTGAATTGGCTGCCAACGTTTTCTTTGCTTTCCACGGAAAGTGTCCATCCATGGCTTTTGATACATTGGTAAGTATAATAAAGCCCCAGCCCAAGTCCGGAAATATGTTGGGCGCCCTGTTTTTGAAAACGGTAGAATTTTTCGAAAACGTGTTCTATTTCCTTGTCAGGAATACCGGTACCGTTGTCTGATATCCGTAGTTTGATGGTGTATTCGGCTACCGTGGTGTCCACGGTAATCCGCTTATGTTCGCTGCGGTTGTACTTGATGGCGTTGTCAAATAGGTTTAATAACATTGTGGTGAAAAAGAACTTATTGAGTTCCACATCGAGGGGCCTTGAGGCGGCATTCAGGATTACGGCGGTGTTTTGGACGGATAGCTTTACGTTATAATCCGTAATGATTTCGCTAAGCAATTGGTTGAGTTCATAGGATTCTTTTTGTAGGGAGGAATCGTCCATTGTGGTGATGTCCATCACCTGGTCGAAAAGCTTCTGTAGACGAAATGACTGCCGCTCGATGATTTTCGTGAGCGGTTTGATATTTTCCGCATTTGCGAGGATACTATCATTTTGCATATTCTTGTTTGCAACGATGATGGTTGAAAGGGGGGTGTTAAACTCGTGGGTAATGCTGTTGACGAAATCGGATTTCATTTCGGCCAGTTTTTTCTGGCTTAGCCAATTCCGGTAGGTAACGTAATATATGGATACGACACAACCGATGGCGAATAATGCGACCAGGAAAGTGGGCATCATCAGCTTCATAACACGCCATGTACGGTTCCGGTGGTCGGCATGTAAGGAAAAAGTCATCCAATAGTTATAGTCTTCAGCGTTGCTAACCGTGATATTGGCAATTTCGTTTTGCGGCAGCGGAGTGTTAAGCTCGCCACCTATGCGCACACCGACGGGGGTGTTGAGACTATCCGCCAGGAAAGATGGAGGATTGGCGGAGTGATAGGCATTGACGAGCATCATATTGCTGAAAACCAGCTGGATGGCATTGATGGTGAGCAGATACTCAAGGTCTTCATCCAACTCGTATTCTGTTTTAACGGCTGCAAAAAGACTGTCCATAGTGTTGCCTTGGCGGAGGGCAAGAAACATGCTGTCTAATACGAGGTCTCTTTCGTGCGCAAAGACGCCCGGTCCATGCTGGTATGCGGTTTCCAATGCCCGGATGTTATCCATCAAATAGCGATCAATGATGGCTACGCCGCCGGGGAATACCTTGTCATTGCGGATACGTTGGGTATAGCGTTCGTTGATGAGGCTTTTTTCGACCGCTTGGTATTGTTCGTCCGTCAGTTTAAAGGTGTTGAAGGTAAGATAGAACACCACGGAAATCAATAAGACGAGCCCTACTAGCGAAACACCTTTATGTGTCTTCAACGAATACCGCATGTATTTATCTGATTAAGCGCTGCTTTAATATGAGCGAATATAACAATGAAATCAGAAGAATACGTGCCATATGGCCGTCTATTTGAATTTCATTAACATTTCGTTGGGCATTTGTTAACAGGTGCCGAAGGGTGGATGTGTTATTTTTGTTGTGGTAGATGTAATTGTACCCTATTAAAACAAAATATTCCAATTTGCGATGGGCGATTTTTGCGAAGACAAAGATTGCCCATTTCAATTCTAAACAAACATGGTAATGATGCGCTTTTTTGTAGTCAGTCTTCTTCTCGTCGTTTTCCAAAGTGGCTTGATTTCATGCAATGCAGCCAAGCATACGGTTATGGCCAGCCAAAAGGATGGTAGTACCGCGGATACGTTGATCAGGGATGGGTTTGCGCTGGTGTTTGTCCAACAGGATACTAAATTCGACACCACTGTGGCCAGTAGGCTGCAGGAAGTGTTTTTCAACGTATACCCGCCGCTGGTAGCGGCATTTAATCCTGAAGCGGTGCGCCAGGTAACCCTGACGATAGATACGGCGTACGACGGCGTTGCCTATGCGCACGACGGTCGGGTGGTGATCAGTCAAACTTGGTTGGAAAAGAAACCGGGCGATGTGGATGTCGTTACGCACGAAGTTATGCACATCGTGCAGGCCTATCCGTCTGGCAGCGGACCGGGTTGGCTGGTGGAGGGGATTGCGGACTACGTGCGCTACAAATATGGCATCGACAATGCCGGGGCGGGGTGGTCATTGCCTGATGTGCAAAATGACCACCATTATAGCCAGAGCTACCGGATTACCGCGCGCTTCTTGGATTGGATAGAGACCAATCGGAAGCCGGGACTGGTAAAGGTACTCGATACGGCGATGCGCACCCGTGCCTATACCGACGGTATCTGGGAAGCAGAGACCGGCCTTGACCTGGATGGGTTATGGGCAGTTTATACGGCAGATTTTGACTGACGCTGGTGTACGAATTTCTTCCCAATATTTCGGAGGATTACGTATCCGATTATGCCCGAGAGGGCTGAGGCAATGAGGATGGCGAACTTGGCTTCCGTCTGGTGGTAGGCATCATCAAACGACAACAGGGCGATGAATATAGACATCGTGAAGCCGATGCCACCCATTAGCCCCATGGCCAATACCTGGAACCACTTGGTGCCTTTGGGCAGTTCGCTCAATCCAAATTTGACCGAAATCCATGAAAACAACGTTATCCCGATAGGCTTGCCGATAAACAGGCCGGCAATAATACCCATACCCAGCGGACTGGCAAGGCCTTCCATCATCCCACTCTCAAACCGGATGTTGGTATTGGCCAGGGCAAACAGCGGCATGATGATGAAGTTGACGGGTGTAGCGATGGCGTGTTCTACGGTCTGGATGGGGGAGTGCCCCCGCTCCCGGCCTTTGATGGGAATCGTCATGGCGGTGAGCACGCCCGCTATGGTGGCATGGATGCCCGAATGATGGATGAAATACCACATGAATATACCAGGGATCAGGTAAAACCATACCGATTTGATGCCGATGCGGTTCAGGAACATCATCACCACGAATATGCCGAGTGCATACAGCAGGTAGGTGCTGTGGAGCTCCGTGGTATAGAAGATAGCGATGACCAGGATGGCCCCCAGGTCGTCTACTATGGCCAATGCTGTTAAGAATACTTTCAGCGCCACGGGCACCCGTTTGCCTAAGATGGATAAGATGCCGATGGCGAATGCGATATCGGTTGCCATAGGGATGCCCCAGCCATGGGCGGTCTCGGTGCCGGTATTGAACAAGGCGTAAAGGCCTGCGGGGACCAGCATGCCGCCCAAGGCGGCAAATATAGGCAGGGACGCCTTTTTTGCAGATGAAAGCTGGCCATGGGCTAGCTCCTGTTTAATCTCGATGCCCACCATCAGGAAGAAGAGAGCCATCAGTCCGTCATTAATCCAGAGTAGCACGCTGTATTTGAGGTGGATTTGTGGCGTTTCGAAGCCTATTTGCTGTTCAAGCAGGGATTCAAAAGCAGGCCCTAGTGAGGAATTGGCGATAATAAGCGATATAATCAAAAATATCAATAAGGTGATACCGCTTGCGGAATCGGCTTCAAAAAACTGCTTGATCTGTTTGCGCATCTTGGGGAAAATCGTCGTTCGTTAATTAATTGGTTACTGATTACTACATGAAGAGGCCAATATCGCCCTTGCCTTCACGGACGATTTCAAAATCGCCGGAGGTGGTATCCACCACTGTGGAGGCGATATTGCCTCCATACCCTCCATCGATAACGACGTCGACCAGGTCCCCGAATTTTTCATAGATAAGCTCCGGGTCGGTAGCGTATTCCACGATTTCGTCTTCGTCGTGAATGGATGCCGATACGATGGGGTTCCCCAATTCGTGCACGATTTCGCGGGCGATGAGGTTATCGGGTACGCGGATACCTACCATTTTCTTTTTCGAACTCAATAGCTTTGGGACCTGTCCGCTGGCATTGAAGATGAACGTGAATGGACCCGGTAGCGCCTTTTTCAACACCCGGAAGGTTGCTGTATCAAAAGGCTTAGTGTATTGGGATATCGCGGTGAGGTCGTAACATATGAAAGAGAGGTTAGCTTTTTGGGGCTTTATGCCACGCAGTTCACAAACGCGCTCGATAGCCTTGTGGTTGTTGATGTCGCAACCGAGGCCATACACCGTGTCGGTAGGGTAGATAATCAATCCACCGCGTCGCAATATCGCAGCCACCTGCTGGATGGCTTTGGGGTTGGGGTTCTCTTCGTAGATACGTAGTAACATCGTTTTCAATCATTAAGCGCCGGTCGAGCGATATGCATGACCATCAAAACTCCGCGTTGTGCGGTGTACGCGGGAAGGGGATAACATCGCGGATGTTGGTCATCCCGGTAACGAACAGCACCAGTCGTTCAAAGCCCACTCCGAATCCCGAATGGGGTGCCGTGCCGAACCGGCGGGTATCCAGGAACCAGTCCATTTCGGCCACCGGGACGTTCATCTCTTCCATCCGTTGCGTTAACTTGTCCAGCCTCTCCTCGCGTTGCGAACCACCCACCATTTCGCCGATACCGGGGAAGAGGATGTCCATGGCGCGCACTGTACGGCGGCCTTCGGCGTCGGGCTCGTTTTGCCGCATGTAAAATGCTTTGATGTCTGCCGGGTAGTCCGTCAGGATAACCGGTTTCTTAAAATGTTTCTCCACCAGATATCGCTCGTGTTCGGACTGGAGATCGGCACCCCAGCCTTCGATGAGGTATTTGAATTGTTTCTTTTGATTGGGCTTGCTGCGCTGGAGGATATGAATGGCCTCCGTGTAAGTAAGCCGCTCAAAACTGTTGTCCAAGCAGAAATTTAGTTTGGCCACGAGATCCATATCAGACCGTTCCTGCTGCGGTTTGTTTTTTTCCTCGTCAAGCAGCCTATTACGCAAAAACTCGATTTCATCGGGACAATGGTCGAGGGCAAAACGGATCACATATTTGAGTAGTTCTTCGGCCAAATCCATGTTATCGCTGAGCTCATAGAATGCCATTTCGGGTTCGACCATCCAAAACTCGGCCAGGTGCCGGGTGGTGTTCGAGTTCTCGGCGCGGAAGGTGGGGCCGAAGGTGTAAATATTACCCAGGGCCATTGCGGCCAGTTCGCCTTCCAACTGCCCCGATACGGTCAGGTTGGTTGGCTTTCCAAAGAAATCCTCCCGATAATCGACCGATCCATCCGGATTACGTGGTGTGTTGTCGAAATCGAGCGTGGTTACCTGAAACATTTCGCCAGCGCCTTCGGCATCGGACCCTGTAATGATGGGTGTGTGCAGGTAGACGAAGCCGCGCTCATAAAAAAATTGGTGGATTGCAAATGAGAGTGCCGTGCGTACCTTGAAGATTGCATTGAACGTATTGGTTCGGAAACGCAGGTGCGCAATTTCGCGCAAGAACTCGAGGCTGTGCTTTTTGGGTTGTAACGGAAATTTATCTGGATCGCTATCGCCCAAAATTTCAAGCGTCTCTACCTTGATCTCCACGCGTTGCCCTTTGCCCAACGATTCTACCAACGGCCCCGTCACCGCAACAGCCGCGCCTGTAGTGATCCGTTTAAGCAATGATTCGTCGGTGTTTTGAAAATCAACTACGGCTTGGATATTACCCAAAGTAGAACCATCGTTGATGGCGATAAACTGGTTGTTTCGGAATGTCCGCACCCATCCTTTCACGGTGATCCGTTGCCCATATTCGGTGGAATTCAACAAGTCTTTTATACGTGTATGTGTCATTGTTGTTATTTGCTATCTGCTGTTTGCTTTTCTGTTTTTCCAGTTCACTTCGTTTCTTATACGTATACGTCGTTGCGTTTAACAACTACAACGTACGCCTATTGCTTCAAAAACAAAAACCCCCATAATGATTGGAGGTTTTGCTGGGGCATCTAAAATCGTCAACTTACGACTTAAAATCGCCAATAGTAAATCAAGCCAGGACTTTGGTTACCAAATCGGCGGCCTCTTTAAGTTGAATCGCGGAGTAAACCTCCAATCCGGATTCGTCAATCAACCGTTTCGCTTCTTCAGCATTGGTGCCTTGCAGGCGTACGATAATAGGAACGGGGATGTTGCCGATTTCCTTATAGGCATCGATAACGCCCTGTGCCACGCGGTCACAGCGGACAATGCCGCCGAAGATGTTAATCAGGATGGCTTTTACATTCGGATCTTTCAGAATGATATTGAACCCCGCCTTGACGGTTTGTGCATTGGCTGTTCCGCCCACATCGAGGAAGTTGGCCGGCTCCCCACCCGCCAGTTTGATGATGTCCATCGTGGCCATCGCCAAGCCGGCGCCGTTAACCATGCAACCTACATTGCCATCAAGCTTCACATAATTCAAATTAGACTCCCCGGCTTCAACTTCCGTGGGATCTTCTTCGGCTATATCGCGCATGGCGGCATAGTCCGGATGGCGGAACAAGCTGTTTTCATCCAAGTTTACTTTGGCGTCTACGGCCAGTATCTTATCGTCAGCTGTTTTCAGTACAGGGTTAATCTCAAACAATGATGAGTCGGTTGCTTCATATGCTTTGTAAAGCGCGGCGACGAACTTGGTCATGTCTTTTAAAGCGGCTCCACTTAGCCCCAGGTTGAAGGCAATCTTGCGTGCTTGGAAGCCTTGAAGGCCTACCTTCGGATCGACTTCTTCCTTGAAAATGAGGTGTGGTGTTTTTTCGGCTACCTCTTCAATGTCCATGCCTCCTTCCGTAGAATACATGATGATGTTCCTCCCGCGGCCCCTGTCCAGCAGCACGCTCATGTAGAATTCTTTCGTTTCGCTCTCGCCGGGATAATATACATCCTGCGCAACCAATACCTTATTGACCTTTTTGCCTTCGGGCCCGGTCTGTGGGGTAACCAGCTGCATGCCGATGATGTCGGTGGACCGTTGCTTCACTTCATCAAGGTTTTTTGCAAGTTTAACTCCGCCGCCTTTGCCGCGGCCACCGGCGTGGATTTGGGCTTTTACCACTACCCAGTCCGAATTGTAGTCTTCCTTCAACTTCTTGGCTGCTTCTACAGCTTGGTCAGGTGTTTCGGCTACGATACCTTCCTGTACCCGAACGCCAAAACTTTTCAGTATTTGCTTACCTTGATATTCGTGAATGTTCATTTGTGTGAAATTTGGTGTAAAAGTAGGGTTTTAATCGGGAATGGGCAAGCAGTAGACGCGGTATTTTCGTGTATGATTGCTTTCTTAAGGCGATTTTTGTTGAAAAGTCATACCTTCGCATCATGCTACATGCAACGGGGATATACAAATCGTATGGTGCGCTGCCCATCCTGAAGGGGGTAGACCTGCACGTGGGTAAGGGAGAGATCGTTAGTCTTGTCGGAGCGTCCGGTGCTGGCAAGAGCACCTTGCTCCATATCATCGGTACGTTGGATAAACCGGATCGGGGTGTGGTATCCCTCCACGGCACGGATATCAGTAGGCTTACTGCGAAGCAGCTGAGCGCATTCCGCAACGAACATATCGGGTTCGTCTTCCAGTTCCACCACCTGCTGCCGGAATTTACGGCGTTGGAGAATATATGCATTCCCGCGTATATTAAAAAAGTGGGCCCTCAGGAGGCTGAACGGCGGGCATCCGAACTGTTGGAGCTACTTGGGCTGTTGCACCGCAGAAACCACAAACCCAGCGAACTATCCGGAGGTGAGCAGCAACGGGTGGCGGTAGCACGCGCGCTGGTAAATCGGCCGGCGGTTATTCTTGCGGACGAGCCATCCGGTAACCTCGATTCGGAAAGTGCCACCGCATTGCATCAGTTGTTCGTAAGCCTGCGCGATCAGCTCGACCAAACGTTTGTGATTGTAACGCATAATGAGGAACTGGCAGGGATTGCCGACCGTGTGGTGCATATCAAAGATGGTATAATCGTGCCTAATCAGCAATAGGACGGAATGGCGAGGACGGTGTTAGTCACACAGGGTATGCGGCCGTTTGCCCAACGGGTGGGTAAATTGCTGCAAGTCGATTACGCGGTACGGTTTGGCTCGGCGGACGAAATCCCGCACGTGTTATTGCAGCTGGATAGTTATATCCAAATTCCCGGCGTAGACACCGGGGCTTTCGAGCATGAAGTACTCCGGATATGTTTGGATAACCGCATCGATGTGTTGATTCCATTGGGAGAAAAAGAGATCGATTTACTGGACAGGGCACAACAACTATTTGCCGAATATGACATTGCCGTCTGGCTACCTGATGCTACGCATCCCGGAGTGTTAAACCGCGTTAAGAATCCTGAGCGGCGCCTACCGCTGCTGATACTTGATCGTGGTGTTGCTGTGGCAGGCGCAACGGAAAGCAAATACCGTAATACACTGTCGGGTGTGTTTACACAGCCGACGTCTGATGAATTGGCGCTGTGTTGTATCGCTGATTAACTGGGTGAAGCGATCTAAATGATTCCGGTAAAAATGAGTGCTCATTAAACCAATATGATTGTTTTGAATCAAACCGATATATGTTGACATACGCTGATATCGACGTTAGCAAGAAAGCACTGCTCTTTGAAGTGGATGATGTGCTGTTTCCGAAAAAGGACTATTTGCTACAAGTGTATTATCTGTTTGCCCACTTGCTGGAGTACACGGAGGCCGTGCCACCCGCAGGGGAGCTCACCGGATTCATGAAAACCGCGTACGAACACCACGGCGAGGCCGGGCTGTTTGACCGTGCGGTGGAAGCATTCGGTGTAGACACGAAATACCGCGTGCAGTTTGAACGTATGCACAAAACCGCCCGGCTTCCCGCCAAGCTCCTGCTCTACCAAGCGATGCTGGACCTCATGCGCCAGGCTAGTGCACATGGAAAGCAGCTGTTGGTTTTTACGGATGGCGATCCTGCCATGCAATTGAATAAGCTTCGGCATGTGGAATGGAATGGACTGGATCAACTGGTGAAAGTGTATTTCAAGGAGGAGCTTCGAGCAAAAGGCCATGCGCCCCTTGATTACTTATTGGAGGAGAATGGACTGCAGATGAATGAAGTGCTTTACATCCACGCCGGAGATACGGCTGACCTTGCCATCGCGAAAGATGTGGACTGCCTCGCTGCCGGCCGTTTCCTTGAGTCCACTGCCAAATTATCAACCTTTCATACCGACAACGAATGAAAAAGCTTCACTTCGCACGTCTTGTAGTCTTGTTGGCCCTATCGGGTGCAGTTGCTGGTTGTAACCGAGATACCGTGATGCCCGAGTTGGAGCGGCCTGTGCGACTCGATACGGACGAAGATCTATTGAAGGACTCGGTGTACCATTATACTTACGGGTTTTACTTGTGGCAGGCTGATCTGCCGGATTGGTTTGATGACATTCGCGGCCACACCCGGCGGTACAACTCGGCCGATAAAGTGCTGGAAACGTTGAAAGGATATGCACACGATGAAGCAGGAGACCCCTACGATCGGTTTAGTTTTTTGGATCGGTGGGGTACAGTAGATGCTGAAATCCAACAAGGATATGCGGGGAGCTTCGGATTGGACGTGCGGTATAATAACGAGACAGACCTGTATGTGAAAAAGGTGGATGCCGGCTCGCCGGCTTACCAGCGTGGCATACGGCGCGGTTGGCAAATCGTGCAGGTAAATGGAATCAGCGACCTGTCCCTCCCGTCCATGGAGCAGGATAACTTTACCTTCCTCTTCGGCGCATTAGATGCCGGCGAGATCAGCCTTGTGCTCCGTAAGCCGGATGGCGAAGAGGTTGGCGTGGATATGCAGCGGGCTAATTATAGACTGGTGCCGATTACGAATCAGCGCGTTTTCAATGTGGCGAACAAAAAAGTAGGGTATTTTGCGTTTGACATATTTGTGTCTACACTCGATAACCGGGGTAACCCAACCCGTATGAAAGACGAGCTCGATCAATTGATGGCCCAATTCGAAGCAGCGGGTGTGGGGGAGCTGATCGTAGACCTCCGGTATAATGGAGGTGGGGCGGTAGTTACGGCCGAATATCTCTCGAACCTCCTTGTCCCGGCGGCTGTTGGGAACGACCTGATGTATACCAATAAGGTCAATAGCGGGCTCGACGGGTTTCTCCGCAGCTATGGGGTTCAGATTGATTTTTCGGATGTACATTTCCATAAAACCAACACCCTTAATCTCAACCGGATTTACTTCCTGGTTACGGAAGGCACGGCATCGGCCAGTGAACTACTCATCAACAACCTGAAACCTCATATGGATGTGACGTTAATCGGCGAGCATACCACCTACGGCAAACCGGTAGGATTTTTCAATTGGAACATTTTGGGCGTAGACCTGTATGCCGTGTCGTTCCAGACATTCAACTCGGATGGGTATGGTGACTACTTTTCGGGCATATCTGTTGATAAAGTAGCGTTCGACGATCTGACGAAAGATTTTGGTGATGCGCAGGAAGATATGATTGCTGAGGCGTTATACTTTGCCGAAAACGGTAATTTTTCGTCCGAAAACCGGAGCCAGCAATCCAATGGGCGCACGCGCATTTCGGGAAACCGGTCTTATCAAATCAACCGGTCGCTCGATCGGCACGGGCGCAAGGGAATGTTTGCTTTTCCTAATCGCGCGATGCCGTAATAAGAACAACGTACGTGCTTTGGCCATACGTTCCTTCGTCAATAATTCGTATATTGCGCTCTCCAACAATTGTTGGAACTGACCACAAAAAGGGATAGCTGATGAAGGAAGGTAAGCCTGCAACGATTAAGGAAATTGCGAAGCGGTTGAAGATTTCACCGTCTACGGTCTCTAGGGCACTGAATGACCATCCGAGTATTGGTTTGGTAACGACGATGCGTGTAAAAAAGGTGGCTAAGGAACTAAACTATGAACCGAATCAGACAGCCATCTTTTTTAAGCAACGTAAAACATTTACCATCGGCGTTGTGCTACCGAGCTTGTCAGAGCCCTTCTTTTCGGCTGCCATCAGTGAAATCGAGAACGTAGCCAGCGGAAGGAATTACACGGTCATCATGGGGCAATCGCTCGACGACGCCGACCGCGAATTCCGCATCCTGCAAACATTGAAGACACACCGCGTGGATGGTGTACTCATGTCGATTGGTAAAAATACCCGAGATTATCCGTTTGTCGAGTTGTTGGAAAGTGCCGGTATCCCTATTGTCTTTTTTGATTGCGTGCCGGATTTGGAAAATATCAATAAGGTAGTCAGTAATTTGGAAACGGGCATGTTGGAGGCGATTGAGATGTTCGTCTCCTGTGGTCACCATGCCATATCCCTCATTAACGGCCCGCCGCTATTACCCGCCAGTATCGAACGTAAACGGGCATACCTCAAAGGGCTGAAAAAGTCGGATATCCCGTTCCGCGAGGAATATATCGTTAATACCGATCTTACCGCTGAAGGAAATGAAGCAGCAATATCCCAATTATTAGCCCTGCCGGAGCGTCCGTCGGCGGTTGTCTCTTTTAATGATTATGTCGCATTAGACGTAATGAAGGTGGTCCGTGAGCGAGGGGTTACCCTCAATCAAGATATCCACTTTATCAGTTACGCCAATTATCCGCTTTGGACGTATATGGAAAACCCGCCCATGGCATCTATCGAGCAGTTTCCCGGTGAACAGGGGAAAAAGGCGGCGGAGTTGCTTTTTGGTTTGATAGAAGCCGAGGAACGGCCGGCCCCCGTAAAGGTTGTGTTTGAATCAAGGCTGGTCAGCCAAAGTTAGTCTTTAGTCGTTTTTTAGTCGTAAGCCATTCGCACTTTGCAGTTGACTTACGACTAAAGACTTACGACAAAAATAACTATAAATGAATCACTTCACCGTAGGCATCGGCAGCAGCTTCCATGATGGCTTCGCTCATGGTCGGATGCGGATGTACGGTTTTGATGATTTCGTGTCCTGTGGTTTCCAGTTTTCGGGCCACCACCACTTCGGCAATCATCTCCGTTACGTTGGCACCAATCATGTGTGCTCCTAGGAACTCACCGTATTTTGCATCGAAGATAACTTTTACAAATCCGTCTTTCGCACCGGCAGCACTTGCTTTTCCTGATGCTGAAAAAGGAAACTTACCTATTTTTACTTCATAGCCAGCATCTTTGGCACCTTTTTCGGTATAACCCACTGAAGCGATTTCGGGCGTACAATAGGTACAGCCGGGGATGTTGTTGTAGTCGATTGGCGAGACATCCAATCCTTTAATTTTTTCGACACATGTGATGCCCTCGGCTGACGCGACGTGCGCGAGCGCCTGGCCCTTAACGATGTCGCCGATTGCGTAAACGCCATCTACGTTGGTTTTGTAGAAATCGTCCACAATCACACGACCCTTGTCCGTCTTAACCCCAGTCTCTTCCAAGCCGAGGTTTTCAATATTTGGCGTGATGCCAACGGCCGACAGGACCGTTTCTGCTTCGATGGTTTCGGTGCCTTTGGCGGTTTTGATTTGTACTTTACACAGCTTACCAGCGGTATCCACCGATTGCACCTCGGCGCTGGTGAGGATATTGATACCCGCTTTTTTAAGGCTCCGTTCCAATTGTTTGGATATCTCTTCGTCTTCTACAGGCACCACGCGGTCGAGGTATTCTACCACGGTAACTTTCGTGCCGATCGCATTGTAGAAATAGGCGAATTCAACGCCGATAGCCCCGGATCCAACAACAACCAAGGATTCGGGTTGCTTTTCGAGGCTCATCGCCTCCCGATACCCGATGATGCGCTTGCCGTCCTGTTTCAGGTTGGGTAGTTCGCGCGAGCGTGCTCCAGTGGCCAATATCGTGTGCTTTGCGGTATATGTCTTGGTGCCGCCGTCTGAGCCTTTAACGTCCACTTGGCCTCCTTTTTTGATTTTGGCGGCACCCATGATTACGTCGATCTTGTTTTTCTTCATCAAAAACTGGATTCCTTTGCTCATGCCGTCGGCAACACCTCGGCTACGTTTTACAATAGCACCGAAATCGGCTTCGCCGCCATTTACCTTGATGCCATAATCGGCGGCATGGTTGAGGTACTCAAACACCTGTGCGCTTTTGAGTAGTGCTTTTGTAGGGATACAGCCCCAATTAAGGCAGATACCGCCTAAGGATTCCCGTTCTACAATGGCGGTTTTGAATCCGAGTTGGGAAGCCCTAATGGCCGCTACATAACCACCCGGTCCACTTCCGATTACAATGATGTCGTAGTTCATATATCTTCGTTGCTTTCTTGAGATTGATTCACGTTTCTGTTGCTGTTCCGAACACGTACGGTGGCTACAAACTTACGTATTTTTTTTAGGAAATTCCGAATGTGGCTGCCATAGTCAATTGACCCGGCTGGCCGCCGACCATTCGCTTATGGCTTACTACCTACCGTCACATTTCCGTCAAAGGGTGCGGGAGCGACGGGTAGGCCGGGATAAATAGCTATCTTGCGGCCTCAAATTAATGATATGGATACAACGAAGAAGACGCTCACGTATTTTCGGAACATCGCTGTAATTGAAGGTATTTCAACCGTCATTCTGTTTTTTGTGGCTATGCCACTGAAGTATTGGGCTGATATGCCCATGGCCGTCACCTATGTGGGATGGATTCACGGCGTACTTTTTATCGCTTATGCCTATTTACTTGTCATGTGCTGGGATAAATACAAGTGGGCGCTCGGGCGCGTAGTTACCTATTTCTTAGCTTCATTGGTTCCGTTTGCACCGTTTTTCGTAGAGCGGAAATTGCGTGAAGAGACTCAGGTTCGAGCGTAGGTAATTTCCGTTTTACCATGTGGTGTTGGGTTGCCGTATCCATCTAAGTTCACAAACACTAGTTTTTCTATCGTTAGGATACTTTTTCGGGTGATCTTATTGCGTACCTGGCATGTAAGCGTAATGGATGTGCGTCCGAATTCCGTAGCGGTGATTCCCAGTTCGATAATATCTCCTTTGCGTGCCGAGCTTACGAAATTAATTTCGGAAATAAATTTGGTGACCACATTCGGGTTGCCCAGTTGCACGATGGCATAAATGACCGCTTCTTCGTCTATCCATCGGAGCAGTGTGCCGCCAAAGAGTGTTCCATTCGGATTGAGGTCCTCGGGCTTGACCCATTTTCGAGTATGAAAATTCATGAGCGACTGTTTTTCACCGTTTCTAAGGCAAGAAAGTTGGTAGCGATATTATTTACATGTGTATGGCCCGATTGGCTGTCGCGGCAAGCGATGCTTCCCGGAATGCCTCTGTATAGGTCGGGTGAGCGTGGCAGATGCGCGCAATATCTTCAGCCGAGGCACGATATTCCATCGCTACCGTAGCTTCGGCAATCATGTCGGCAGCCCGCGGCCCAATCATATGTACGCCAAGTACTTCATCGGTGTCGATATCTGCCAGCACCTTTACGAAGCCGTCCGTGTCGCCGCTTGCTTTGGCGCGGCCACTGGCTTTGAACGGGAAAGAGCCGGTTTTGTAGGGACGATTTTCAGCTTTCAGCTGCTCTTCGGTTTTACCCACACTGGCAACTTCGGGCCAAGTATACACCACGCCCGGAATCAGGTTATAATCGATGTGGGGTTTCTGACCGGCAATCCGCTCGGCGACATAAACTCCTTCATCTTCCGCCTTATGGGCTAGCATGGCGCCCTTCACCACATCGCCGATGGCATATATACCTGCAACGGGGGTTTCGAGGTGTTCGTTCACGGGGACCTTTTTCCCCCGGTCTTCCAGTGTGATGCCGACATTCTCCAGCCCTAGTGCCTCGGTATAAGCGGTACGCCCCACAGCTACAATACAGTAATCACCCTCCCATTTGACAGCCTCTCCTTTCGCATTTTCCGCGCTGACCGTTACTTTTTTCCCCTTCGCTGTGGCACCGGTTACCTTATGGCCCAGGTAGAACTCCATACCGAGCGATTTCTTCAATACGCGCTGCAATTCTTTGCCCAATCCGCCATCCATGGTGGGTATGATGCTTTTTTCATACTCGACTACCGACACCTTCGCACCCAGCCGGGCATAAACGGAGCCCAGTTCCAATCCGATGACCCCGCCACCGATGATAATCAGGTGGTTGGGTACTTCTTTCAGGGTCAACGCTTCCGTGGATGTGATAATCCGCTTTTTGTCAACCGGTAAAAAGGGTAGGGCGGTGGGCTTGGATCCCGTTGCGATAATGATGTTTTTACCTGTGATCTGCTCCGTCTTCCCTTCCGTACCGGCTATCTTCACCGTATTTTTATCGACAAACGAACCAACACCGACAAAGCTGTCAATTTTGTTCTTTTTAAACAGGAATGCAATGCCCGCTACGTTTTGGCTAATGACGTCATCTTTTCTAGCGATCATCTGCTTCATGTCTACTGCAAGGTTGGTAAGGTTGATTCCGTGCTCGCTGAAGCGGTGGGCAGCATTATGGTAATGTTCGGAGGAGTCCAGTAACGCCTTCGACGGGATGCATCCTACATTCAAGCAGGTTCCACCAAACGTATTGTACTTTTCGATAATGGCTGTTTTTAAACCTAGTTGTGCGCAACGGATGGCGGCCACGTAACCTCCGGGTCCACTACCGATTATAATGACATCGTACTGCATGTATTGAAGTTATTCGATTCGATGGTCAAAGGTACATAATAATTAGGGTTGTACAGAATAAGGAACAAAAAAAGACAGCCTATTGGCTGCCTTCCTTTATATTGTTTATCGCGTAGTTTATTATTCAGCTACGATTTTTCCCTGCATAACGCCATAGTGGCCGGGGAAACTGCAGACGAATGGGTAAACGCCTTTGTCATCCAGCGTGAATTCAATCACATCTGTTTCGCCGGGGCCCAGGAGCTTGGTGTGGGCAACGATGGAAGAAGCGAAAGTTGCTGGGATGTATTCCGAATCAACGGCTTTAATGGCTTCGCCGCCGAAAGCAGGTAAGTCGGTTCCGGGCTGCAGCACAACGACGTTATGTCCCATGGATTCCTTCGGCATCTCGCCAGCATTCTTGAAGGTCAATTTTACGGATTCACCGGCTTTAACACGGAAGAGTGTCTTGTCATACTGCATCAAATCGTTGCCTTCCAGTGCGATTTCGTTGCTTACAGCGACATCTGCGAGGCCGGGGATGTCTGCTGCTGGAGCTTGTTGCTCGGTGGTTGTTTCGGTAGCCTCGGTCGATTCTTCACTTGTTTGGTTGCCTCCGCAAGCTGCGGCTAGCATTGCTCCCGCAACTACGGGGACTAAAAAAAACTGTTTCATTTTGTGTATAAATCTAATGTTCAGATAGTACTTTATCCTTGCTAACAGTACAGCGAGCTGTTTGTTTGCGCCCCAAAGGTAGTTGAATTTGCAATGTAACAAAAGTGTATTTATCACTAAATTGTAATTTTAGCATTACGTATTCAAGCCGGTTTTGGTTTCTGTGAGTGTTTTGATGAGTTGATAAAGTGATACGGGGTCGAACGGTTTTCCTACTACCGCATCGGCTCCCGCCGCATAGGCCGCTTGTTGTTCGCGCTGCAATACAGACGCCGAAATGGAAATAATGGGAATTTGTCGGATGTGCTCCCGATGGTCATTCCTGATGGTCTTGATGGCTTCAAAACCGCTCATTACGGGCATGTGCGCATCCATAAGAATTAAGCTGTACGGGGTGCTTTCCACTTTTTCTAGGGCTTCTTTTCCATTTTTTACCGCATCTACTGTAATCCCCCATGTTTTCAGCATGTGGGTGACCATAAAGCTGTTCAGCTCATTGTCTTCGGCAAGGAGTACATTGACGTCGTTAAGAGCCGGCATGTCTGTGTATTGCTTTTTATCCGATTTGGGCGCCGTATCTGAATCGGCCTCGTCAAACCAGCACTGAAATACGAATTCACTGCCTTTCCCCAATTCGCTGTAAGCGTGTATCTGTCCTTGATGCAGGATTACCAACCGTTTCACGATTGCCAATCCGAGTCCGGTGCCACCGAATCGTTTGGTAATCCCTTCTTCACCCTGTTCGAACGATTGGAAGATTTTATCGATCGCGTTGCTGTTGATGCCAATACCGGTATCTTTCACCGAAAACTGGATATGGAGGCGTTGCTGCGCACGGTTGAGTAGTTTGGTTTCGAGTGTCACGCTGCCCTGCTCCGTGAATTTGATGCCATTCGAAATGAGATTACTCAATATCTGTGTGAGCCGCAGCGAATCGGCTAGGATGTGTTTAGGTAGGTTACTGTCGGTAATGGCGTGGAAGACGATACCTTTTTGTTCGGCCTTGTAACTGAACAGGTTGTTTAGTTCCTCGATAATGCTGGGGAGCGATGTCCGCGAGTAATCGAGTCGCATTTTTCCAGAATCGATTTTCGACAGGTCTAGGATATCGTTGATGATAAGTAACAGCTGTTGCGATGCGTTTTCCAAATAATCCAGCCACTCGGATTGCTGGTCGTTGAGCGGGGAATTGCGTAACATGGTAGTGATACCCGTTATGCCGTTGATAGGCGTACGGATTTCGTGGCTCATATTGGCCAGGAAATTCTCCTTCGAACTGCGCGCCTGATCCGCTTCTTTTTTAGCTTTTACCAGTTCGATGTGTGAGCGTTCGAGTTCTTCATTTTTACGTTTCAGTTCCCGCTGGATATACACCTGTTGCATGAAAGATTTCACTTTCGCTACGGTGATGTCGGGGTTAAGTGGCTTGTAGAGGTAATCTACAGCTCCACTGTGTAGCCCTTTGAGCAAGAATTTATCTTCCTTGGAGATGGCAGTGACCATGATTACCATGATTTGCCAGGTTCTTGGATTACTCTGAAGCAGCGAGACAAACTCAAACCCATTGATTTCGGGCATCTGCACATCTACCATGGCGATGGCAATATCGTTGTTCCAGCAATAACGGAGGGCCTCGTTTGGCGATGTGCTGCCCCAGATTTCGAGGTTATCTATATCCGCCAGCAGCGCTTTTAGACTAACCACGTTCTCTTCTTTGTCGTCTACAATTACTAACTTCAATTTCTCCATAACTAGTTCCTAAAAATATGGTTGTTCAGCTTTTGGCTGAAGGTGATTCGTTCGCAGTGGTTATCTAGCTCAAGCAATTTTTTGATAAATGTTATGTGTTTTACTGATTATCCTGAATTTGTCCTTCACTTTGTCCGGTGCGAGTGTTTCTTTCGCGCCGAGGCAAAGGAAGCCAAATAATGCGAGGCTCGCATAAAGCAAATCAACTACTTGGCGCTGTAAGCCGGTATCAAAATAAATCAATACGTTGCGGCAGGTAATCAATTGGAATTCATTGAAAACACCATCGGATACGAGGTTGTGCGTAGAAAATAAAATGTTCTTGCGTAGTTCGTGATGGAAAACAGCGGCGTCATATTTGGCCGTATAGTATTCGGAAAGGGAATCGCCCGAAGCTGTTTGGAGGTAATTGTCGGAATAGATCTTCATCTTCTTGAGGTCGACAATTCCCTGTTTCGCACGTTCGATGACCTCGGTGTTGATATCAGTTCCGTAGATGAACGCACGGTTATATAGTCCTTTTTTGTTAAGCAGGATAGCGAGCGAGTACACCTCTTCGCCGGTAGCGCATCCGGCACTCCACACCTTGATATGCGGAAACGTAGCAAGATAAGGGGTGATTTCTTCGCGCAGCGCCTTGTAATATGCAGGGTCGCGGAACATCTCCGTGACGGTGACGGTCACCTCCGCGAGAAACTTGTTGAAAAAACCGGGTGAATTCACCAAGTTGTCTTTCAGGACGGTGAAATCGATGTGGTAAACCGTTAGGATCCGCGATACACGCCGTTTGAGCGATGACCGGGAGTAGCCGCCTAAGTTGAAGCCGTAGATGTTGTTGATTAGGGCTATCAGCTCGTCCAGGTTTCCAAATGATACTGCCATTTACCTATCGTTTAACTTAACCAGACCCGTAATAACGAAAGTAACTTATTTACATCAACTGGCTTAGCAATATAATCGCTTGCGCCGACCTCGAGTACGCGTTGCCGATCTCCTTGCATTGCCTTGGCCGTAATCGCTATTACGGGTAACGCCGAAAACTGCTTGTCGGCCCGAATTTTTTCGATCGCTTCATAGCCGTCCATTTCAGGCATCATGATGTCCATCAAAATCAAGTCAATGTCTGGTTTTTTTTGCAGCATATCCAGTGCTTCTCGGCCATTGTTAGCTGTATCGATGGTTAGCTTATATGGAGCAAATACGGTGCTCAATGCGAAAATATTCCGCATGTCATCGTCAACGAGTAAGATATGCTTTCCGGTCAGGATATCATCCATGTGGATCGTTTCCGATTCTGGACTGGCGGATTGAAGCCGACTCGAAATCAGTTTATCGCTATTGAGCCGATTTATGAATAGGCGAACCTCATCGAGAATACGGCTGTTGGACTTTTCTGACTTCAATACCATGGTTTTAGCATGTTGCAAAATGCGGCTAGCCATTTCTGTGGTAAGCTCCATGGCCGTGTTGATGATCACCGGTATATCTACGTATAATGGGATACACTTGATTTCATCCAGCAGATCAACCCCCGATATATCGGGCAAATCGATATCCAGTACGATGCAGTCGTAGTATTCGCCTGCCGTTAGACAGGCCATCGCTTCAGCGCCCGTAAATGCCTGTTTCACATCTATACCACCATCTCCGAGGAATGATTTAAGATTATTGCTTTGAATTTCATGGTCCTCGATGACCAATACTTTCTTCAGCGGAGAAGCGATTGTTTTATGTAAGTGGCTAAACACTTCGTCTAGTGATTTTTTGTTGGCCGGTTTCATCAGGAAACCGACCGTTTTGTCTTCAATATCGCGTTTCTCAGGTTGGTTTGCGGACATCAAATGCACGGGGATGTTCCGAGTAACAGGGGTGCTTTTCAGTTTTTTAAGGACCGTCCACCCATCCATTACGGGCAGCACGATATCGAGGATAATCGCGTCGGGTAACGAATCGATAGCTAGCTGTAGGCCGGTATCCCCTTGCTGTGCGACGAGCGTTTCAAAGCCTTGCTCCTTGGCATATGCTTCGAGGATATCCGCAAAGTACGGATCATCTTCTACGATCAACAGCCGTTTGGGTACGTTCACCTTCGATATATCCTTGTGTACCTGTATTGGTTGCTCTTTTTGGGTGTCGGGATGATTCGATCGGACTCCTGTATCTTCCCTGGAGGCTTCCGTTACCTTTCCGGATCCTTTGCGCAGTGGAAGAAACAAGGTGAACGTGCTCCCCTTACCCACTTCACTGGTTACATGGATCTTGCCTCCTAGCAGCGTAGCGAGCTCTCGGCAAATGGATAGCCCTAAACCCGTGCCACCGAATTGGCGGCTGGTAGACCCATCTGCCTGTTTGAAAGCCTCGAAAATGAGTTGCTGTTTTTCTTCGGCAATGCCCACACCTGTGTCTATCACGGCGATTGCGATGGTCTGATTTGCTGTTATTTCGTCCAGCATTCCCGGTTGCCAGCCGGGCAATTCGTTTGCCGACGCAAACTGCAGCGCTACACGGCCGTTTTCTTTGGTGAACTTGAATGCATTGGAGAGGAGATTCTTAAGTATTTGCTTTAACCGTTGTTCGTCTGTCGTGATCCCTGTTGGCAACCCTTCGTTTACCGTGATACGGAAGTCGGTATTTTTACTTTCTGCAACACCGTTGAACAGGTCGAGCATGTCGTCTGCGATAGACGACAGAGTGACATCTTCCAATACTAATTCGACATTACCCGATTCGATCTTGGATAGGTCAAGGATATTATTGATAAGATCGAGTAAGTCCGAGCCTGCACCGTGGATGACGGAAGCATATTTCACTTGTTCGGGTAAGAGATTGCCTGTTTTGTTGTCTTCCAACAACTTGGCGAGGATGAGGATGCTGTTGAGTGGTGTGCGTAGTTCGTGGCTCATATTAGCCATGAATTCCGATTTGTATTTGCCCGATTGCTCCAGCTCGTCTACCTTCATTGCGATGGATTGGCGCGCCAGCTCAATGGAAATGTTGCGCTCTTCTAGCAGGCGGGCCTTTTCTTCGAGCGCTAGGTTGGCGTGTTTGAGTTCTTCTTGCTGTACCCGTAATTCTTCCTGTTGTGCTTCCAGTTCTTCCGCTTGTTGCTGTGTTTCTTCATAAAGATGGGTGAGCGTAGTGTGGGTCTGCGCTACTTTGCTTGCCACAGCCAACGAGGTCCCCGCCCGTTGAAGGAATTGAAGCGTTTCCTTATCGATTTCGCGGAAAAAGCCAATTTCCATTATGCCAAGCACTTCATCTTCGTAAATCAGGGGTTGAATAACGATATTTTTTGGTTCCGTGTGGCCCAGTGATGACGTTACCGTGAGGTAATTTTCGGGTATATCGGAGAGCACGAGTTGTTTCTTAGCGATGACGCTTTCGCCCACTATGCCCTGGTTATTCATCATCTTCGGTGGCATGACTCGCGTTTCAACGGCATATGACCCGGCATGGATAAAAACATCTTCGCGGGAAGTGCTTCTGAGGTAGATTGTGCCTACTTTCGCCTGTACATGCTGGCAGGTTATTCGAATGGCATTTGCGGCAATTTCACGTTCGCTGCGACCGCCGCGTGTATGATTATCCAGGGCAGCCAACCCGCTCAGTATCCAGTTGTCGATCTCTTTCTCCCTCGACAGCCTACTTAGATCGCGGTTGGATTTGCGGATTCTGTAGGCTATTTTTTTGTAATGTTCGAATGATTTCGTGATGTAAATCAGCAACCACACAATGAGTACGAATGCCACTACAGTGGTTGTGATGAGAATGGTCCGGATACCTATAAACCTGGTGTCGGCCATGTCAACTTGCCCGAACAGTGAGATGAGGTAGAATAAGCTAACGAGCAGGATTGCAATCAAGAGCGAGAAGCCCAAATAGATATGCGCACTGAACGTTAGTCTTTTCATCGGTTCTTTTTAATTTCAGTTGTCAGACGGAGCCTTTGATGATTAATTCGTCAATTGGCGGAGCCCAGTGTGCTTCCCGCCAGCTGGCGGATTAATTATGCCGGGTTCATAATCAATTTGCTTCCCTTGTGTGTGGCAAAAGTACGAAAAGTCACGATAGGAAACGATACGGTCGCTCCGGTCTGGCATTATACCTTTTTTAAAGTATAGGGTGCCTTTCAAACGGCTTGGTTCGGTCAAATAGATAGCGATAAGTGTGGTGTGTTTTGTAAATCGTTCCGCCGATATACCGAGCTACGTTCATCATTTTTGGGTTGAAATCACCGATCCAATTCATTTGTATGTCCTCATACCGAACTTGCGAGGGGTCCTGTACGACTTTTGTTGCGGCTACGATAAGTGCGGCCTCCACGCCTTTGCGCTGGTGGTCGGGCGCAACACCAAATACAATACCGAACATGGTTTTGCACTGCTTCCGCCATCGGTTCCAGGCGAAGCGCAGTTTGCCCCATGTGGTCAGTTTACCATCCATGTATTTCACGATGAGTTGGTTTACATCGGGTATGTTCACCCAAAATGCAACCGGCGTACCGCGGTAGTAAGCAAACCAAATAATCTTTGGATCAATGATGGGTTTCATACTTTGCATGAGCTTACGGGCACTTTCCAGACTCATGGGGCCCACACCTTCATGCCTCGCCCAAGCTTCGTTATATACTGTACAGAAGTCTTCTGCCGCTTTATCGAGCTTATTTCTCTGTATATGGCTGAACGTATACCCGGCGTCCTGTAGCGTATTCATTGCTTTCTCACCTACTTTGCTTGATAGCTTGGTTGCGATTTCCCGGCGGTACGTGAATTGCCTGAAATACAATTGAAAGCCATACTGCTCAAAAAGTCGTTGATAATAAGGTGGGTTGTAATTGCAGCAATAACATGGCGGATGGAAGCCGTTGACAAGCAGACCCCACCAGCGTTCGCGATTGCCAAAATTGATTGGTCCATCCATGGCCAGTATCCCTTTTTCCTGCAGCCATTCTTTTGCGGTATCAAAAAGCAAATTGGCAGCCTGTTTGTTGTCGATGCATTCGAAAAAACCGCAACCACCTACAGGAAACTCGTCCCGCTCGAAGGTCTGGTTACTGTAAAATGCGGCGATGCGACCGATGTAACGGCCTGTGTCGTCGCGGAGCAACCACCTAGCACAACCGCCGGTGTGATGGCGGGGATTGGCGGAGGGATTGAATACCTGGTGCACGTCGCTATCGAAAGGCCGGATGTAATGTGGATCATCCGTGTATAAAGCGGGTGCCATCGTTACAAACGACTGGGCTAATTCTTCTCCTATGACGGGTATGATATCCATAATTGCTGTAGAATCGATTCTGTCGGTGCTAAAAATAGCGGTTTGTTCCCGCTTCTCCAAGCGTTGTAGCGCACCACGCGGAAAAAAGCGCCTCTCGGTTTGCAACGAATTGCCGTTTTATGCGTCTAATAGGAAAATAAAGATCATGAATACGAGATTATCATCACTGGGTTGGCTGGTATTATTGCTGCCATTTTTTTGTGTAGGTTTGGCACACGCGGCCCTGTCTTCTCCGCGCGCTGATGAAACGCGCAACGTGACGGGCTTCCATGCCATTGCCAACAGCGGGCACATCGTGGTTGAGGTACGTTTGGGCGATAGCGAGTCGGTCCGGCTTGAAGGGGATGACGCGGCCATTCGGCAAATCGAAACCGTAGTAGAGCGGGGTACGCTGAAAATCAGGTTTAAACGGCAGTCCCAACGGATGAATTGGGGAAAGGTGACCGCTTACGTGTCGGCAAGGCAACTTGATGAGTTAACACAGTCCGGCTCTGGGAGTATCTCTGTTTTAGACCCCATTGTCGGCAAAGAGCTCAACATGTCGCTTAGCGGCTCAGGGAAAATAACGTTTGAATCGGCGGCCGATGTGGTTAACGCATCGATAAGCGGTTCGGGTAGCGTATCAGCCGATGGGCGGGCTGGGCAATGCAATGCATCCATAAGTGGGTCGGGGCGTTTCGATGGTGCAGACCTGAAGACCCAGGTGGCCAACCTCAGGGTATCGGGATCGGGCAATATGAGCATCCATGTTGACCGGCAATTGGATGTTTCTATCAGTGGCTCTGGAAACATCGTTTACACAGGCGATGCACAGACGAATATACAGACATCCGGTTCGGGGAAGGTAAGGAAGCGTTGAGCAAATACGACGCAGTTGGGGTGCCAGTCGGTGGAAAGGTTATTTTTTTTGTCGTTTACTCGCAAAAAACCGTATCTTTAGGAGCATTAAACGCACTTAATAAAACGTATTGAACCTTATGGATCCGAGTTTCACCCCCATTCTGATTATTGTAGGAGCTATCGTAGCCTTTTTTGTATTGCTGTACCTCCTCCCCGTAAACCTTTGGTTTACCGCCCAATTGTCGGGCGTCCGCATCAACTTGCTTAATCTACTGTTGATGCGGTTGCGTAAAGTTCCGCCGGCGCTGGTTACCAATGCCATGATTACTTCCACTAAAGCTGGATTAGATATCACATCAAATGAAATCGAAACTCATTTTTTGGCCGGTGGGAATGCCAACAACGTCATTAAGGCATTAATATCTGCCGATAAAGCAAATATTCCGTTGGACTTCAAATTGGCAACGGCGATTGATTTGGCAGGCCGGGATGTATTCGACGCTGTACAGTTATCGGTAAACCCGCGAGTTATCAATACGCCCCCCGTGGCGGCGGTAGCAAAGGATGGTATCCAGCTTATCGCCAAAGCACGGGTAACGGTAAGGGCCAATATCAACCAATTGGTAGGTGGAGCCGGAGAAGAAACCGTCCTTGCCCGGGTAGGGGAGGGAATCGTCACGACTATTGGCTCGGCTGCTGACCACAAAGAAGTGTTAGAGAATCCCGATCGCATTTCAAAGACCGTTCTAGCCAAGGGATTGGACAGTGGTACGGCTTTCGAAATCCTATCGATAGATATCGCCGATATTGACATCGGTGAAAACATCGGGGCGAAATTGCAGACCGATCAGGCTGAGGCCGATTTGAAAGTGGCTAATGCGCGCGCGGAAGAGCGCCGGGCGATGGCTGTAGCGTCTGAACAGGAGATGCGCGCCAAGGCCCAGGAAGCCCGCGCCAAGGTGATTGAAGCTGAAGCACAGGTACCTCTAGCAATGGCCGAAGCGTTCCGCAGCGGTAATTTAGGTGTTATGGACTATTACCGGATGCAAAATATCCAGGCAGATACCGATATGCGTGGGTCTATCGCCAAGCCGGGTGCTGATTCGGGCAAAGGCGGAGGTAGCGGAACTGGTAAGCAGGGTTAATCGAATAATTTGTAATAACCAACCATTTGCAGATGGTTGGTTTTTTTATGACATAATCAAAAACAAAACCCCGGTGATGGGCACCGGGGCTTGTTACTAACCAATTATAAACCTAAATTATGAAAAGACAACTTAAATTCCCGGAACTGAACCGGGTTAAAATATTTGTGCAAAAATAGGGAGTTTCTTTATTCAATCCAATTTTGTTTTGTCGATAAACTGTCAAAAGAACGCCTATTTTTTTCTCGCTCATCGACAAACAATCGCACGTTCAAACAATATTTATCAAACTGTATGCCAATTGCCGTCCTAGCCGCTTTGTCATATAAGGAGCATTGCTTAATGTCATTTCGTCACTTGGGATGGATTCGTACATGTCGTCAAATCGTACGGGATGTTTGGATTGGCCAACAGGATGTTTTTTGGATTGTACACTTTTAGGTTGCGGATTTTGTTTTAAGTTTGGCTTATAATAAATGATATGATGCTATTTGATCAGTGCAAGCAAGTAAAAGCATTCGTCTTTGCGATTGACGGCGTGTGTACGGACGGTAAAGTTTGGCTATCGGAACGAGGCGATCGGTGGATGGGGTTTCATAGCCGCGATCGGTATGCGCTGCGATTGGCGGCGCAATACTATCCGATAGCACTCGTTGGAAACGATCCTTTAGTGATGGGCTGGGTTAACGACTTGGGTATAACTGACCTATTTCATTATGGGGGCAGCGGAATTTCGTTATTTCGCGATTGGATAGCAGCTAACGGGCTAGCTACTTCCCACGTATTATATATGGGTGGAGATGTGGGAGACCTGGATTTCATGGCATCGGGTGGGTTCAGCACATGCCCGGCTGATGCCACTGATGATGTCAAAGCCGCGGCGGCCTATATCTCGCACTGTAATGGTGGTGCCGGGGCGGTACGGGATATCATTGAAAAGGTAATGAAACTCCAAGGGACATGGAATCGGACGGATGTTAAAACTTCGCCCATATGAAGGTCATCCTCGCTTCTCAGTCGCCGCGTCGTCGGGAATTATTATCACATATGGGGGTGTCTTTTGACGTTATTGTACGTGGGGTCGACGAGTATTTCCCAAAGCAACTGGCCCCAGTTGATGCCGTACGATATATTGCCGAAAATAAGGCAGCGGTTTTCAAAACGGAAATCACTGATGAGCTTGTTATAGCGGCAGATACAATTGTGGTGATCGAAGGTCAAATTCTCGGCAAGCCGAAAGATCGGGTTGATGCCGTAGAAATGCTGACGCGCCTGTCGGGTAAAAAACATGAAGTGATCACTGCCGTGGCCTTACTCCACAAAGGAAGTGTTCACACTTTCCATGAGGTTACCGAGGTTTATTTCCGTAAATTGACCGAAGGAGAGATGGGTTATTACGTTGATCATTACCGGCCTTATGATAAGGCGGGTGGGTATGGTATTCAGGAATGGGTAGGGATGGTGGCCATTGAGAAAATTGTAGGCTCATATACGAATGTGGTAGGACTACCAACCCAACAGCTCTACCATATCCTGAAAACAACCTACCCCGGCGCGTTGGTAAGCACCGACGATTATAAGGGATAGCATTTTAGGCAAAGGGAGAAATCCGGTATCGATGAATGCTTAATCGGTAGTCAAAAGGTACAGGGATAAAAGGCAAGGCTCCTTTCATCCCTATACCTTGCTTTGTTAATTGATGCTAAACCTTACCCCTGCATAAAACATCCTGCCGGTTAAAGGCCCCCATAACATGGATGTGTCGAAAAACTCGCTGAATGGCTGGTCAGCGGCTAATATCGGATGCTGTTGGAAGAAGTTAGTCAGGTTTTCACCCCCGATATAAACGTCGACGGGCCGTACCTTGCCGATCGTTTTGCTCACTTGTGCATTCATCGTGATATACGCTTTTGAATAGTCGGACATCCGGTATTCAACAGGATTGGCGGCTGTGGATGGCAACCGTTTTTGGCCGGTAATATTTAACGTATAGTCGAAATGCCATCCACCGCTATGGGTGTTGTAAGCCAGATTTGCGAAACCCCTGTGACGTGCTACAAGTGGTTTCTGTAATAGTTCTTCCCCATAGGTTGCCTTCACATCGAAGAAGCGATAGGCCAACCGGGTTTCAAAGTGGGGAAGTGGCATAAACCTAAACTCCGTTTGCAGGCTATTCGAATACGACCGGCCATCGAGGTTATAAAAGGCTAGCTCCCGCGGGTTTTCATAGTCGACCACCACCTGATTGGTAAAGTCGTTACGGAAAAACTCGGTACTGAAGGAAGCTTCTCTATGGAACATGCGGAATGACTGGTCGAAGCTGATGCCCGTGTTCCAGGCGACCTCCGGTTTAAGACCATATGCATTTTCGGCCGTGTTGGCTGCAATGATGCGAATGATCCGCGCACTGGCTAATGCTGCCGTGTTTTCGGCAAAGATATTCGCCGTGCGTTGCCCCCGCCCACCGCTTAAGCGGAAGGTAGTTCCCATTACAGGTTGGTAGCGCAGGTGTACACGGGGCGTGGTGAACCAACCGTAGAGGCTATTGTAATCCCCACGGATACCCGCTACCGCGTCGAATTTGTCTGATGGGCTGTAGGTGTATTCAAAGAAAGCGCCGGGTACTACCTCGGTGCGGCCGAATTGATCAGCCATGTATTGTTCATCATAACGGTCGTATTGCATGCTTAGCCCCGTGCGGTACTTATGCACAACCGTGCCGATAACATCTTGGTAAATGAGGTTGGCATAGGCATTCTGTTGTTTAGCGTCGTAGGTGCGTATACCGAAATAAGACCGCTGGTTATAGGAAGTGCCTGAGAGCTGCAGCCCGATGCTGCGTTGTGTATGTTGCGGGAAAACATAGCCGATTTTGGCAAATGCTTCATAGCGGTCAATATCGAAGGCGAGCCCGTACCTGTCCTGGGTTAATTTGTCGGTAGCGGGATTGAAGTCAATTTCGCCACCTGTGCGGTCGTCGCTGAGGAATTTAACACCGAATTGTAGGATGAAGCCTTTGCCATCTTCATATTTCCAACGGGTCACCCCCGAGAATAGATTACCCACAGGCGCATCGCGGAAACCGTTATTGCTGAAATTCATGTGCTTATTATACATGAAATTATCGTGCAGCAATAGACTTCCCGCCCAGCGCTCGTTGAAACTGTGAGAAAGATTGAGGTTGACATCGGTACGCCCCATATTGTTGCCATAAGCGTTGAAAAATAGTTTTTCAGATGTACCTGGTTTCTTGAGCTCCACATTGATCTGCCCAGCGATGTTTTCGAAGCCGTTTACCACGGAACCGATACCTTTGCCGATCTGGATGGATTCAATCCATGTCCCGGCGATGCTATTAAGCCCCAAAGGGGTGGCTAAGCCACGAGGCCCGGGCAGGTTTTCCACCGTAAGCTGTGTGTAGTTTCCACTGAGTCCCAACATCTGAATCTGTTTGCTACCGGTCACGGCATCGCTGTTCACCACATCTACTGAAGCATTGGTTTCGAAACTTTCGCTGAGGTCGCAACAGGCAGCTTTGAAGAGCTCTTGCCCCGTTAGCACTTCAAGTCGCGTGGGGCTGAGCGCCGCTATGTAGTTTGAGCGGCGCCGTGCTGATACGGTTACCTCCGCCAATACGTGGTCTTTAGCGGTTACCACCACCACTTCGTGGGGATCTGTTACCACCACCGTATCAGATTGGAGCCCTGCATGAGCAATGACGAGCTGCTTATAGGTTGCTTTATGCGCAATCCGGAACACTCCCGATTCGTCGGAACGGGCATTTACCGATGCGTCTTCCAGCCAATGTACGTTTGCATTCACGATGGGACTAAGCTCGCCGCGGTTGGTTTCCTGCATGATTACACCGGTTACAGTGTGGTCGTCATGATCATTATGGCCGTCATGGCCACTGACTTTATGGACATTTTTTTCGTCGTGGTACTGGCAGCAAGCCGGTAGTTGCTCATAAGCTGCTTGCGAGGCCGCAAGATTGTCCACATCATGTCCCGCCGCCAGGATACGCTGCCTAGCCGCTTCCACATCGTAAGTGGCATTATGGTGAAGGGTGAGTAGCTGTGTGTTTGCGTCCCATTTTGCGTTTGTCAATCCGCTGCCATCCGCAGCTTTCTCAATCCGTGCTTTGCACATGCCGCAAACACCGGCAACGGTAAAGGACGTGCTGTCCTGGGCTGTGGCAGACCAAGTGGTCGCTATCAGCAGCAACCCTAAGATGATATTCGTTTTAATAAAATGAGTCATTATTGTAAGTGATTTTAATCCTTAAACATCTGTAAAGAAATATCGTGCGAAATGGCACGATGGCGTGAGGAACAAGGCATTTAAGCCGATTCCTTGGTCACGGATGCGTGGATTGAATCAGATACGATAGGTGCAGTGCCGGATGAAGAGGGGAGTGGTGGCGACACGTGGTGGGGCATTGGCTGTTTCCGCTTGGATATAACTATCGAAGGGTAGGTTCGCCATGTGTACCAGCGTAAAGAACAGCAGTTCCAACGACTGTATTTTCAGTAGATTCTTATCGCTGCTGGGTAGGTGATCACCTGTTGTTTTTTGAGCGTCTACCTGAACGTCTTGGCAATGGTCGTGCGATTGCACATCGGTGGTACAATGTTGGCTGCTATCGCAATTTGGATGTTCCTTGCTTTCATGATGGTTCAGGCAAAGCGTGCAGTCGTTTTCATCGAGTGTATGCTCCTTATCCATAGTCATGTGCTGGAGTTTTCCGCAGCAATAATGGAGATGCACAGTTGCTCCTGTTGCCGAGAAGGCATATATCAGGATAAGCCATATGGTGAGCACTTTTACCATGGTTAGGTACAAAGATAAGAAAAAAACCCCGTAGGTTTCAATTGCCTACGGGGTTTTGTGTCGTTACACTTCTTCGGCATCCTGGACATCGCTTCCCGGCCCGTCATCTTTACGCTTTCTGCCGTTTGCAGCACCGGGAGCTTTCTGTGTGTTTTTAGCCTCGCCGAGGTAGTTGGGCAGCTCCATGCCTGCCATATCGAAGATGTCTTTCAGTGGTGGCACAGATTTGTATAATCCCGACACGAAATTGGCGGTCGAGGTCTTTCCGTCTTCGTTAGCACCGTTTCCACCATCCCAAACGGTTACTTTATCGATCTTGATGTTCTTGATGGCTTCCGTCTGCAGTTTCACGAGTTCGGGGAGTTTGTCGGTGATCAGCAGCAATACCGCATCTTTCGGGTTATTCCCGGCAGATTTAACAATCTCATTAAGCCCTTCCGCCTGTTTGGTAAGCATTTCGTATACCCCCCTTGCTTCGGCTTCCAGCTTGGCGAAGATGGCATCAGCTTCACCGCGCGCTTTTTCGCGCAATTGTTCGGCTTCGGCCTGTGCTTCAATGATGGCTTTTTGCTTCTGGATTTCGGCTGCAACCACAATGGTCGCATTTTGGGCGGCCCTGTCACGCTCCGCACGGGCTTCTTCGGCCTGTTGTTCGGCTTTATATGCTTCTTCCAGCGCTTTCGCCTGTTGTACTTTCTCGGCAGCAACGGCTTTTTTCAGCGCTTCTGCTTCCCGCTCACGACGCTGGGCCTCGGAATCGGCGATCTGTATTTTGGATAGGTTTTCGCCCTGCACAGCGATGGCATTGGCGTCGGCCACTTTTACGCGAGTATCCCGCTCGGCTTCGGCTTTACCGATATTTTCATCCCTTCCAGCACCCGCGATACTTACTTCCCTGTCCTTCTCGGCTATAGCCACCTCGATATCTCGGTCGCGTTGCATTTCGGCCACCTTGATGTCGCGTTCTTTTTCGGCTTCGGTTTTCCCGACATCGCCGAATCGCTCCTGTTCGGCCACCCGGATTTTGGCCTCATTGATGGCCTTCGCGGCAGCCTCTTTGCCCAAGGCATCGATATAGCCGCTCTCATCCTTGATGTCAGTGACGTTTACGTTGATCATCTTTAGCCCGATTTTATTGAGCTCAGCTTCCACATTAGTGCCGATGTTGTGCAGGAACTTGTCGCGGTTGTTGTTGATTTCCTCGATGTCCATCATCGCAACTACGAGACGCATCTGCCCAAGGATGATATCTTTCGCAAGCTCATGGATTTCGGGGCGTTGCATGCCCAGCAGGCGCTCGGCGGCGTTCATCATTACCGCCGGCTCGGTAGAAATACCCACCGTATAGCGCGAGGGGACATCTACCCGAATATTTTGCTTACTGAGTGCGCTGGTGAGGTTAACCTCAATCGAAATGGGGGTGAGGTCGAGAAAAGCATAGTCTTGGATGACCGGCCAGATGAACGCGGCCCCTCCGTGTATGCATCTGGCCGCACGGGTGAGGTCAGCCGCATTTTTGCCTACTTTACCGTAAACGACCAGGATGCGGTCTGACGGGCACCGTTTGTAACGCTTAAACAGTGAAACGATAAATACAAAGATAATGATGATGCCAACGGCAATCGCTATTAACATAAATTCCATACGGCTTTCAGTGTTAGTGGTGTAAATATATATGTTCGTAAATAATTTTAATTACCTGTTTTCAGTTATCAGCTCATTAAGTGCTTTTTACTTTCCGCCTTTTGCGCTTTGCTTTTCTGCTTTTTGCTGTGGGTCAATTATTAAATCATCAAATCATCACATCATCAACCCTTTCCGGTTACTAGTAATACACTCTCGTTTACGATTCCTACCACTGTTACTGGTTTCCCGGTTGGAATATCATCGTCGTCGTCTGTGAGTGCCCGTAGTTCTCTGAGGGAACCCTGTACGCGGATATGTACCTTGCCATAGCCGCTGCGAACAGCCGGTATCCGGAGGTAGGTTTCCGCTTGTTTATGTAATGCATTCTGAATCCGTAATGTGCCGCTCGATCGAAGTTTTGCCATCCGTGAAAAGAGGTAGAACATAATCAACACGATGCCGACGCCCGATAAGGTGGACCAGAGGATGACCTGTCCTAAAGGAAGATTCCCTTTTAGGCAGCCTAGTCCCACCCAACCGAAAACGGTGAAGAACGTAATGAAGTTCTTAATGGTGAAAAACTGATAGTCAATGCCGCCGTCGCCATCGATATATTCATCGGAGTCGCCAAACGCGCCATCATCATCGCCTCCTCCGATAAATGCAAGGATGGTTTGTACGATAAACATGAAGGAGAATAATAAGGCAATTGCCCAAAAGAATTTCTCGACGCCTCCGAGGGCTTGCCACCAATTGGTTATAGCGAGTGTTGTGTTCATTTGTTGCTTAGATTAAGCGATTTAACAATGGTTGCGCGCAGGCCGCTCACGGTGTCCTTACGCGGTGTGTTTGTTTATTTGATGTCAAATTTGGGAAGATGTTACAACATTTCCTAATTTCCAAAGTTTTTCCTGTTTTAGACACTTTTTTTGTGGGTGAAACAAAAAAGTAACATCATGAAAAAATTACTGTTTGGCTTATGTGTGTTGTCGCTGGCGTGTTTGTCTGTCAGCGCACAGGATGTGCAGCGGCGCGGTGTGCCTGCGGTGGTATTGAACGCGTTCCAACAGCAATTCCCCAAAGCACGGCAAGTGGAGTGGGAGAAGAAGCGCGACGGAAACTATGAAGTAGAATTTGACAACGGTCTGTTCAGTCGGGACCACCAGGCGATTATCAGTCCCGAGGGGAAAGTATTACGCCATGAGGAGGAATTGGCGTCTTATTCGTTGCCCGATGCGGTTAAGCAACAAATCAAAGCAACGTTTGTTGGGTACCGCGTGGGGGATGTGAAGAAAATTGATGCCGGGGGCACCATCACCTACAAGGTGGAATTGGATAGTCGGCAGGGTGATTTAGAGGTCGTTTTCAATGCAGACGGCAAGGTTTTAAAGGAGCGGATGGACTAAGGTCCATCCTTCATTTTTTCAATTGCCGGATAAACGGCGTTATTTTCGTGCGATAATCAGTGTCGCCCAGTAGCTTCACGAACGCACTTCCTATAATGGCGCCGTCGGCGTGGTCGGTAGCATGCACAAACGTGCGGCGATCCGAGATACCGAATCCGATGACTGTTGGGTTTTCGAGGCCCATGGCACGGATACGGGAGAAATAGCTTTCCGTGTTTTCCGAAACCGCCAGATTTTTGCCGGTAGTGGCTGAAGAAGACAGCAGGTAAATGAAACCAGTTGATAGGCTGTCAATTTTCCGGATGCGTTCTTCCGATGTTTGCGGCGTTACCAGGAAAATGTTGCTCAGCCCGTGCGCATCGAATACCGATTGGTAATGTGCCTCGTACTCGTACATGGGCAAATCGGGTACGATTGCGCCATCCACACCGACCTCCGCACACGCTTTGCAGAACTTTTCTACTCCATATTGAAGCACCGGGTTCACGTATCCCATCAGCAGTACCGGTATCTTCACCCGTTTGCGTAAATCTTTCAACTGGTCGAAGAGTACATCCAGGGTCATACCATTGCGCAAGGCTACTTCCGAGCTGTGCTGGATGACCGGCCCATCGGCTACCGGGTCGGAGTAGGGGAAGCCGATTTCAAGGAAATCGGCACCAGCACTTTCCAACGCTTCGGCGATGTCCAGCGTACTGTCGATAGTCGGATAACCGGCAGTATAATAGATGGATAGGATACGTTTATCGCCTTTGTTGGTAAATAAATTCTTGATACGGTTCATCGTCTAAAATCCAAAATATTTCATGTAATTGTCCAAATCTTTGTCGCCGCGGCCGGACAGGCATACAACCACGTTTTCATTGGCTTTAAAGGTCATTTTCTCCAATTGGGCGAGTGCGTGGGCGCTTTCGATGGCGGGAATGATGCCTTCCAGTCGGGTAAGCAGTAAACCAGCCTGCATGGCCTCGTCGTCCGTGGCATTGGCATAAGTTGCCCGGCCTGCTTTATGCAACCAGGCATGTTGCGGTCCGATGCCTGGGTAATCGAGGCCTGCCGAGATGGAGTACGGTTCCACTACCTGGCCGTCATCGGTTTGCATGAGGATCGATCGGCTCCCATGCAATACGCCTTCGCGGCCGAGCACGGTGGTTGCCGCTGATTCGCCGGAATCGACACCTTTTCCGGCTGCCTCCACCGCTACGAGTTTCACCTGCGGGTCGTCTAAGAAATGATAGAACATACCGGCAGCATTGCTGCCGCCGCCTACGCAGGCGATGGCATAATCCGGTGTTTCGCTGCCGGTTTTCTCGAGCAGCTGTTTCCGTGTTTCAGCAGAAATGACCGACTGGAAGCGGGCAACCATGTCTGGGTAGGGGTGGGGCCCTACCACCGATCCGATGATGTAGTGGGTATCCACGGGATTGTTTATCCAGTCGCGCAGCGCCTCATTTGTAGCGTCTTTAAGCGTCTTGCTGCCCGATGTTGCCGCTATGACCTCGGCACCCATCATTTTCATCCGGGCCACGTTGGGGGCCTGCCGTTCGATATCGATGGCCCCCATGTACACCACGCATTTGAGGCCTTTGAGTGCACACACCGTGGCGGTAGCCACACCATGTTGGCCTGCCCCGGTTTCGGCGATGATTCGTTTTTTGCCCAGCCGTTCGGCAAGCAGGATCTGGCCAATGGTGTTGTTGATCTTGTGGGCACCGGTGTGGTTGAGGTCCTCCCGTTTCAGGAAGATGTTGGCACCGTACCGATCTGAAAGCCGCTGCGCAAGGTACAGTGGCGACGGGCGTCCTACATAATCGCGTAGCAGTTGGTCAAATTCCTGCCGAAAGTCAGTGCTTTGGATAATAGCCACATATTGTTGCCGCAGCTCTTCCACATTAGGGAACAGCATTTCGGGGATATAGGCCCCGCCGAAATTGCCGTAATAACCGTTGTCGTTTACTTGATATTTACTCATCGTTGATGGTCTGTAACGTATTTCTTAATAATGCAATGTCTTTGACGCCCGGTGCGGTTTCAAACCGCGAGTTCAGGTCCAGCGCGTAAAGGCGACTGTCGCCAAGCCGTAATGCGTCTACTATATTTTCTGCGCCGATGCCACCACTCAGGAAAAAAGGCTTGCTGCCCATGTAGTTCTCAAGCAGTGTCCAATCAAAACGCTCACCCGTGCCACCGTGTTGGCTACTTTTGGTATCAAAAAGATAATAATCCACGACTGTTTCATACTTCGCTATCATCGCCCAGTCGAACCGCTCACCGATACCGAAAGCCTTGATGATTTCCACACCGTTGCCCATTAATTCCGCGCAGTATGCCGGTGTTTCTGCCCCATGCAGCTGCACCGCTTGGAACCCGTATTGTAGGATAGCCGATTTTACGTCATGGATAACCGCATCTACAAAAACACCTGTTTTTTTGACGCCGTGTAACCCAGTTACCCAATTTGCATCGAGTTGGCCCACGAAGCGCTTGGAGCCGGGGTAGCAGATAAAACCGATATAATCGGGGTCCAAAGCCACCACGTCCCGGATGTTATCGGGATGTTTTAAACCACATATTTTTATTTTCGGGTTCATCCCTATCCTATCAATTTTTTAAAACTTGCCAATGCTTTCTTGCCGATAAGCGATGCTTCAGCCTCGTAGTAGCAGTCGGCGAAGCGCTTTTGCGGATGGAAGGTCTGGATGGCAACGGCGGCGTTGGCCAGTACCACGTTATTCTGTTCCATGGTGCCTTCACCATTGAGGACAGTCGCGAAAATCTTGGCCGCTTCTTCCACCGTTTCGCCGCCATGGATCTGCTCCGCCGATATCGGTGTAAAGCCCAGCTGGTCAATGCTATGGAGGTGCTCTCCCTGGTTGCTGATGGTCTTGAAATCGCCCGTCAGGGAAACCTCGTCGTAACCATCCAACGCATGGAGGATGGTGTACTGCTTGTCCGTTTGTTGGTACAGATAGCCGTATAGCCGGGCCAGTTCCAAGCTGAATACCCCTACGGATTGGTAGTGAGGGTTGGTGGGGTTAACCAGGGGCCCAATCATGTTGAAAAATGTCTTGACGCCCAGTTCGCGGCGGATGGGGGCCACGGTCTTCATGGCCGGATGGAAAAGGGGCGCGTGGAGGAAACAGATGTTGGCCTGTTCCAGCTGGCGACTGATGACATCTTTATCATTGGTGAATTGATAACCGAGGTACTCCATCACATTGGATGATCCGCAGCCTGATGATACCCCGTAGTTGCCGTGCTTGGCCACGTGATAGCCTGCACCTGCTACCACGAAGGAGGCTAGGGTGGAAATGTTGAACGTGTTTTTGCCATCGCCCCCCGTGCCACAGAGATCGATGAGTTTGTAGCCCGGAAAGTCCAATTGCAGGCACAGGTCGTACATGGCATCGCGGAAACCTTCCAGTTCTTCCACGCGGATGCTCCGCATGCCGTAGGCTGTCATGAATGCTGCTATTTGGGAATTATTGTATTTCCCGGAGGCGATGTTGGTCAATATTTCATAAGCTTCACGCCGCGTGAAGGTTTTGTATTCGAAAAGGTGCGCCAGTATTTTTTTCATCTGGTTATTTTTTATTTTCAGTTGTCAGATGGAGCCTTTTGATGATTAATCCATAAAAAAAGGCCTGCCGATGATGGGCAAGCCGCTATACAGTTCAGTAACTATTACTTACAATAGGAGGTTGCCACAGCGTTAATTGCTATGCCACCACCAAGTAATATGTCCTCTCGTAACGTTCATTTCCGTTGTGAGGCAAATATGGGTTTTTGTTTTGAAAGATGCAAGACGCGGCGTTGTATTTTATGGGACTTGTTTAACAAAACCGCCCCGTACTCATCGTGCGGGGCGGCTATTTCTTAATATTCATCTTCGTTGAAGAAAAAATCATCTTTGGTGGGGTAATCCGGCCAGATCTCTTCTATATTTTCATAGGGCTCACCATCATCCTCCAGGGCTTGCAGATTCTCAATTACTTCCACGGGGGCTCCTGAGCGTATACCATAGTCGATAAGCTCGTCTTTTGTGGCCGGCCACGGTGCGTCTTCCAAATGTGAGGCTAACTCTAATGTCCAGTACATAACCTTTCAATTTAAGCTTTTCAATTTTGCGCAAAAATATAATATTTATAGTATGATTTTTAAATTTTTTGCCAATAATTTATCATGTTGCTATAAATAGCTGTTTTGCAGTTCATTAATGTTTCGGTTGGGGGTTATTTTTACAAAAAAATGGTATTTGCGGCCGTGGTCGACCCTATTTCCGAATTGCTGAAACGCGCAGCGTTTTGATGACCACTACATTCAGATGTTTTCGAAATCAGTGCCTTTTTCGCGTAAGGCTGACAGCCGGGGCGATACATTCCGGATGTCTTTGTTGGGATAGTCATCTTCGATGAGTCCATCTCGCATGCGGACGATTCGGTGGGCGTGCTGGGCGATATCTTCCTCGTGGGTGACCAGGATAATTGTGTTACCCTTGTCGTGTATTTCCTCCAGCAGTTCCATAATTTCTACCGAAGTCTTGGTGTCCAGGTTACCCGTCGGTTCATCGGCCAATATGATAGACGGATTGTTGATCAAGGCACGGGCCACGGCTACTCGCTGGCGCTGGCCACCGGACAGCTCATTGGGTTTGTGGTCTACCCGATTACCCAGCCCCACACTTTCCAAAGCGCTTTGCGCCATCTCGCTTCGTGTTTTCTTGTTATAGCCCGCATAAATAAGTGGTAGGGCTACATTATCGAGCGATGTGGAGCGGGGTAGTAGGTTGAACGTCTGAAATACGAACCCGATTTCCTTGTTTCGCACATCAGCGAGTTCATCGTCGGTCATATCGCTCACATTGATGCCATTGAGGATATATTCACCGCGTGTAGGTGTATCCAAACAACCAAGAATGTTCATCAGTGTCGATTTGCCCGAACCTGAAGGGCCCATCAGCGCAACGAACTCTCCTTTGTTGATTTGGAGGGTCACGGACTTCAACGCATGGATTACTTCCGAACCAATGACATATTTACGTCCAATATCCGTGATTTGAATGAGCGGCTGTTGCGACATATACGTTTTTTTTGTAATGAGACGTGCTAATATAGGAAAAGTTACAGCCCGCCGGTTTTGTTCCAGTGTTTTTTTATGAGGGCGTGCACTTCGTCGCGCAACCGGTCGGCATGTTCCAACGTTAGCTGAGCGGTGTCAATTGGCGCAAGTACATCAATCAGCACCGTACCTGGGCGGCTGCCGAACTGTTTGGCGTCATCCCAAAAAATCTTCCAAGCGTTGTGGATCACTACCGGTACAATGGGTGCCTTCGTTTCGATGGCCAGTTTGAATGGCCCGTTCTTGAAATCATAAAGGTGTGGGGGAAATTCCTCACCGATGTGTCCTTCCGGAAAGATGACCATACTTCGACCATTCCGGAGGTTATTATCGGCACGTTTGAACGCTTTGAAGGCCGAGATGTTGCTTTTTCTGTTCAGCGGGATGTCGATTGTTCGGAAAAACATACCCGTGACAGGGTTATCGAGGAGTTCAATTTTTCCCATGAACGAGAAATCAGCAGGACAGAGGAGCACCATTGCCGTAATGTCGAGGTTGGATGTGTGGTTGGCACAGATGATGCAAGGCCTTGACCAGTCGATCGTGGTCTCGTGGTTGAATCGATAGCAGATTCCTACGCACGTGGAGCTCAGCCAGCCAATGAGGCGGCGGCAACGTGCGATACGGCTGGAGTGCCGCTCGGGGTTTTTTGCCAGCACATACAATAGCGGGTAACAGAGTACAAAGAAAAATAAAACAGATGCCAAATACAGGCATCTGTGTGTTTTTCTCAGCAAACGTAGGATCCCGTTCACGCGTGCAATTTCTCGTTTAGTTAACTCAATTCCGCAAAATACTTATGGAAGAGCGGGATGGTCTCGATGCCCTTGAGGTAGTTGGCAATATCGTATTTTTCATTGGGTGAATGCAAGTTGTCGCTATCCAGGCCGAATCCCATCAATACCGTTTTCAGCCCCAGCTCGTTTTCAAACAAGGAGACAATGGGTATACTTCCGCCACCCCGAGTAGGGATTGGCTTTTTTCCAAACGCTTCTTCAATGGCTTTCTCTGCCGCGCGGTACGCCGTGCTATCGGTGGGGGTCACCGCCGGTTGGCCACCGTGATGGGGCGTCACTTTGACGGATACATAATCCGGCGCGATGCTTTCGAAATGCTTGGCGAAGAGCGCGGTGATGGTGTCCGAATCCTGGTTGGGTACCAAGCGCATGGAAATTTTTGCATGCGCCTTCGATGGTAGCACTGTTTTCGCACCTTCGCCGATATAGCCGCCCCAGATGCCGTTGAGTTCCAACGTCGGCCGGATGCCGGTACGCTCAATCGTTGTATATCCTTTTTCGCCCCACAGCGCTTTGACGCCAAGGTCTGTTTTATATTCCGTTTCGTTGAAAGGCGCTGCATTCAGCGCTTTCCGCTCGGCCTCATCCAATTCGGCTACGTTGTCGTAAAAACCGGGGATGGTGATATGGTTGTTTTCATCATGTAGCGAGGCAATCATCTTCGCCAGGATGGTGATGGGGTTGGCCACGGCACCACCGTATACGCCCGAATGGAGGTCGCGGTTCGGACCGGTTACTGCGACTTCGAGGTAAGACAGCCCACGCAACCCGGTTTCCAGCGATGGCGTGTCGAGACTGATCATGGCTGTATCGGAAATGAGTACCACGCCGGCTGCCAACCGTTCTTTGTTGGCTTTCACGAAAGTACCTAGGTTGTCCGACCCTACTTCTTCCTCGCCCTCGATCATGAATTTGATATTACAGGCGAGCGTATCGGTGGATTGCATCAATTCAAAAGCTTTCACGTGCATGTAGAACTGGCCTTTATCATCGCACGCGCCGCGGGCAAAGATTTTGCCGTCGCGTATCGTGGGTTCAAAAGGTGGGGTTTCCCAGAGCTCCAGCGGGTCGGGTGGTTGCACATCATAGTGGCCGTATACCAAAACTGTGGGCTTGGCGGCATCGATGATTTTTTCACCATATACAATGGGATGCCCTGCTGTACGGCAAACTTCGACGTTCTCGGCACCTGCGTCGCGCAATTTTTGAGCTACGAATTCTGCGGTGTTCCGTACATCGTCCTTGTATTTGGGGTCGGCACTTACCGATGGGAAGCGGAGCAGCTCAATTAATTCGTCGAGGAAGCGTTGCGTATTCGCTTCTACATATTTTTTGATCGTTTGCATATCCTAAGGCTTTGGCGCAAACTTAGGTAATTTGCCGAAGACAGGCAAATTAGCAAAGTTTCAGCTGCCTTAGAAAAGATACGTATTCACATAAAGCGTAACGAAAGGTGATTTGTTATGCAACATTTGGGATTGTTGTACGTCAAAAGAGAAGCAGCTTAATAGGCGGTCAGGCCTTTTTTCTACGGCTAGGTATAATGAATTACTAATTTTTCGTAGTTTTACGGCGAATGCGGAGTTTGGGCTCTGGTGGGGTGGGATAGTTTGCTAAAAAATGTTAAATAATAGTGAAAAAAACGGAAACTATTTTTTTAGTTATATATTTGCCATCGTTGAATGCTGGTGGACAAGTGAGCGGGAACACGTGATGGACATCAAGGCATTTTCCCTTATTCTTTAAAATGTAGCATAAACCAACTATGAAGAGATTGTTAGTTACGCTTATTATGGCCTGCGCGTGCGGGTTTCTGGTATCCGCCCAAGAAGGAGGTTATTCCATTAGGGGGGCGGTTGTTGATACGGCTTCCGGCCAAACACTCGCGAAATCTTCCATTGTTCTGGTTCATGCCAAAGATTCGATGTTGTATCGGTTCACGCGGTCGGGCCCGACGGGCAATTTCAATCTCGACAACCTTGATACCGGTGAGTATATGCTATTTGCGACGTTTCCCGAATATGCGGATTATGTGGAACACTTTACGCTCGATGGTACCACTAAGGTGGTGGATTTCGGTCATGTTGGGTTAGTGGTTCGGGCCAAGTTATTGGAAGAGGTGTTGGTGAACCGTAGCCAGGCAATCACCATCCGGGGTGACACTACGGAGTACGATGCGGCTAGTTTTACCATACAGCCCAATGCAAAGGTAGAAGACCTCCTCAAGCAGTTACCCGGCATCCAGGTTGACCAGGACGGCAAGATCACGGCGCAGGGACAGACAGTGAACAAGGTGCTGGTAGATGGCGAGGAGTTTTTCGGTGACGACCCTACGCTTGTGACACGCAACCTCCGTGGGGACATGGTAGATAAGGTGCAGTTGTACGATAAGCGCAGCGACCAAGCTGAGTTTACCGGTGTGGACGACGGTGAGCGGTCCAAAACAATCAACATCAAGTTGAAGGAGGATAAAAAGAAAGGCCATTTCGGTAAGGTTGATGCGGGCGTCGGTACGAACGAAATGTACCAAGGGCAGGCCATGTTCAACCGCTTCGATAACAAACAACGGTTCTCCGCTTTCGGTACCATTGGCAACACGGGGCGTACGGGGCTTAATTGGCAAGACGCCGACCGGTATGCACCATCGGGAACGACCACGTTGATGGATAATGGTGGCATCATGATCTCTTTCGGTGGCGGCCAGGACGAAATCGAATCGTGGGGTGGGCGCTACGATGGGCGCGGCATACCCGCTGTGTTGAATGGAGGCGCTTTCTACAGTAACAAGTGGAACGACGGTAAGCACTCGATCAATGGGAATTACAAAGTCGGTGAGCTTGGTGTGAAAGGATCCAGTAACACCATTAGCCAAAATAACCTTCCTACCGGCACCATCAACACGGTGTCTGGTCAAACCTTCGACCGGCGGATCTTCCGCCAGCGTGGCGGTGCTATCTTCGACGCTCAGTTCGATTCGACGTCCAATTTGAAAGTAACCTTTAACGGATCACTCAAAAACGGTGAAACAACGGAGCTTAACGAATCGGAAGGCACCAACGGTGCCGGAAACTTGCTCAATGAATCCATGCGCCGCACCAACAACCAGACCGAAGGGCAAGACATGTACTTATCGGCGCTATGGACGAAGAAACTACGGAAAAAGGGACGTACCCTCTCTTGGGAGGTCAACGAGACTATCAATCAAAGTACGGCCACCGGCTTCCTTTATTCCGAAAACTCATTTTATAACGAAGTGGGTGAGGTAGATAGCTTGTTGTTGGTTGACCAAATGAAGGTCAACGATACCAAAAGCGCGGTGTTTAATTCGAATATTACTTACTCTGAGCCTTTTACCAATACGCTTTCGTTGGTATTGAACTACCGGCTTACGGCCAATAACGGTACTTCGCTCCGGCAATCGTTCAATCCAATAGGCAGCGGTTATACAGAACTTGACTCGCTATACAGCAACGATTTCAAATTAAACCAGTTAGCCAATCAGCTAGGTGCCATCTTCAATTTCCAGAAGGGGAAATCCACGCTCAACTTCGGTACGCGGGTTAGCCGGGTGCAATTTGACCAGACCGATCGTTATATCAACGATCGTTTCGAGCGAAGTTTCACCAACTACAATCCGCAACTACGCTGGCAGTACCGGTTTTCCCAACAAAAATCGTTCAATGTTTCGTACAATGGGAGCAACACACAGCCTACAATCAACCAGATACAACCCGTACGGGTGAACGATGACCCAATGAACATCGTTTTGGGTAACCCCGACCTAAAACCATCGTACACCAACCGATTCAATATATCGTACAATTCATTTAAAGTACTGGGCAATCAGTACATGTATTTCTCCGGCAGTTTTTCCAATACCAATAATGCTATTGTGAGCAACACCTATACCGATTCGGTGGGCCGCAATACCTTCCAGTATGCCAACCTGGACAATCAGACGCCGATGAACTACTACTTTTATTCAAACTTCAGCAAGAACCTTAAGAAGTGGAACCTCGATGTGGGCGCGGGGCTGAATACGAATGGTAATATCTATTACAACCTCGCGAATGGTGAGCTTAATAAAACGGTGAGTTCGAGCTATTCGGGAACCATAAACCTACGGCAATACATCCAAAAAAAGTACGATTTTAATATCAATTTCGGGCCTAGTTATAACTATGGTGAGTCTTCGCTGCAGCCCGATCAGAACAATAATGGCTGGGGAATGAATGGTCGATACTCGTTCAATATTTACCTGCCCTGGAAATTCCAAGTCAGTTCGGAGGGAAATTATATGTATACGGCAGCTACCCAGTCGTTTAACGAGGATTTCGAGCGATTTATTGTCGATGCGTCGGTGAGCAAGAAATTCCTGAAAGACGAGACGCTTCGATTTTCCGTGGGCGTGAACGATATTTTTAACCAGAATATCGGTTTCAACCGTTCGGCTAGTAGTACCTATATTACTCAAAACCGTTACACGACCATTACCCGTTATTTGATGTTTTCACTCACGTGGGATTTTAATAAAATGGGTGGCGGTGCACCTATCCAAAACTAAAGATTATGAAAATAAGAACGTTTCAGCTATCCATCTGTTTGTTTGCGTTGGTACTTTGTGCCCAGTTGGTGCAGGCACAATATGCCCGGTTTGTGGAGAGTGGTGTCATCGAATTTGAAAAGCGGGTAAACATGTATGCCAAGATTAAAGACCGGGTTGGCAAGAGCAGTTTTATGGAACAGGCATTTGAGCAGTATCAGCGGGCCAATCCCCAATTTAAAGCATTCAAATACAACCTCGCGTTCAACGGTACTAAAACGCGATTTTGGCCGCAGGATAGTCAGGCGGCATCATCGGGTGGCTTCTTCGGTAGCGATCCGTCGATCGATATGGGTAATATCATCGCTACGGACCTACTCGCCCAGCAGGGCACCAGTCAGAAAAGTATTTATGAAGAAACCTATTTAATTACGGATAGTCTTCGACAGATCCAGTGGCGTTTTACCAATGAATCGCGTGAAATTGCCGGTTATGAGTGCCGCCGTGCCAACGCAATTGTGCTCGATTCCATTTATGTCGTTGCTTTTTATACTGACCAGATTCCAGTTTCGGGCGGTCCGGAGTCGTTTTCCGGTCTGCCGGGTATGATATTGGGTGTGGCGCTCCCTTATGAACATGTCACTTATTTTGCCACCAAGGTGGATGATCGGCCGGTATCCGCCAAAGAGCTGGCGGCTCCAACCAAGGGAAAAGCGGTCAACTACGGCGAACTCGGGGAACAACTTAAAGCCAGCTTGAAGAACTGGGGCGACTATGCGCAATCTATTTTGAAGGCGATGCTACTGTAAATTTCGGTTATTTACGTTCCAAAAAATTCTCCTTAAATTTGCACCTTAATTAAGGTGCAAGGAAATAGCATGCCAGTAAAGATACCCGACAATCTCCCCGCCATCGCGCAACTGAAAAACGAGAATATTTTTGTGATGAATGACCTTCGGGCCAACACGCAGGATATCAGGCCGATGCGTATTGTTATTCTCAATCTGATGCCATTGAAAATTTCAACGGAGACCGATTTCGTTCGGCTATTGTCTAACAATCCCTTGCAGGTAGAGATTGAATTTTTGCGTTTGGATACCCATACGCCAAAAAACACGCCGCTGGAACATTTGGAGTTGTTTTATAAAGGTTTTGGGGAGGTAATGGACAATTATTACGATGGTATGATCATTACCGGTGCACCGGTAGAGTTGTTGGCGTTTGAAGAGGTTTCGTATTGGGAAGAGGTGAAGATGATTTTCGAATGGGCTAGAACGCATGTCACTTCCACGTTATACATATGCTGGGCGTCGCAGGCAGCGTTGTATCATTTTTACGACGTGAAGAAGGTACCGTTGGATAAGAAGCTGTTTGGTGTTTTCAAGCATACGGCGTTAGATAAAAGACACCCGTTATTCCGTGGTTTTGACGATGAGTTTCACATTCCGCATAGCCGTCACACCACACTTGCCGATGAAGACGTGGCCGTTGCTTCGGGAGTGGATGTCCTGGCAAGGTCTGCGGATGCAGGCATCGCAATCGCCGCATCGCGGGGCGGCCGCGAGTTTTACTTGACGGGGCATTCGGAGTACGCTCCGTTGACGCTCCACGAAGAATATACCCGCGATTTGGAAAAAGGGGCCTCGATTGCTATGCCGCAATATTATTATGCTGGAAACGATCCGAAAAACGGACCTATTGTCCGCTGGGCGGGCCATGCGAATCTGCTATTCAACAACTGGTTAAACTATTTCGTTTATCAGGAGACACCGTATGAGTTAGCGGAAATCGCCCGTTTAGGGGAAATTAAACCGCATGGGTAGCCCTCTTTAGGCAGAAACTACGCTGTTCGTTATCGCTGAATGGATTTTTTACGCACTGTCTTCAGGGGTTCTCTGATTTTAATGTAGACGTGCTTGATTTTCGTTTTTTCCGTTGATTTCTCTTCTACCTCAAAATATTTTTTTAGCGATTTGAATAACGGTGTGAGTTTCGAAAACCCATAAATCCTCGGGTCGAAATCGGGCTTTCGCTTATTAATCAGCCCACCTATTGCCGACAGCGGTGCCCATCCCCCCTCATCGGCCACGTCGTTGACTGTTGCCTTCAGTAGCTCAACGGTTTCATGGTCGATCAGTTCATGTATTTTTTCGCTACGATTTGATTGTTTTGGTAAATCCGTTGAGGCAATTTCCTTTCCGATAGGCATCCGTTCCGTGGGTTGTGGTTGGGTGCCAGTTTCGTTACCTAGGATTTCGATGTATATGAATTTGTCGCAGGCTGCGATGAATGGTTTTGGCGTCTTTTTTTCCCCGATACCGATTACCACCTTCCCCGATTCCCGGAGTCGTACGGCCAAGCGGGTAAAATCGCTGTCGCTTGATACGATGGTAAATCCGTCCACCTGATGGCTATGCAAGATGTCCATGGCGTCGATGATAAGGGCGGAGTCTGACGAATTCTTACCCGTGGTGTAGCTATATTGTTGTATTGGTGTGATGGCATGTGTAAGCAGCGGCTCTTTCCATCCCGCCACATGCGGTTTAGTCCAATCCGCATAGATTCGCTTAATGGAAGGAATGCCATACCGCTTCACTTCGTCTAAGATGTTCTCGATGGTCGAGCTAGACACATTGTCGGCATCGATCAGTACGGCTATTTTTAGGTCCATATAATTAAGAGGCGGATTAGTCTTTTCTTTTTTTCTCCGCCTGTTTCAGCTTTTTGTCAGCGCGTTTTTCCTTCAGGTTCTTAACCGCTGTTTTTTTGCTGCTTTCTTTTTTTGCTCCTTTGTCTTTAGCCATGGCCTTTCGTTTAATTTTTGGTAAGGTAGTGTTTTTAATCGGTAATCGCTATGAATTTCACGTTCGCGATAACTTATTGTGAATCTAGGATTTGTTGAAAAAAGATGGTGTTCATAAATTTATTCTTACCTTCGTCTGTAATTAATTACTTTATTCATTTAATATCCAAATGCCATGCAAGAAGGCAAAGTAAAATTTTTCAATGAAACCAAAGGTTTCGGTTTCATTACTCCCAATGACGGTGGACGTGAGGTTTTCGTTCACTCGTCGGGATTGATAGACCGTATCCGTGAAAACGATGATGTTTCATTTGAAGTCGCCCAAGGTCAAAAAGGCCCTAACGCAGTAAATGTGAAATTGATTTAAATCCATTTTTCAGATATTGTATTGACCATCCGGCGAAGACCGCCGGGTGGTTTTTTTGTAACAGACAATGATCATATGATCCGATCAAAGATAATTGCAACCGGCGCCTACATACCTACGGAAAGAATTCCAAACGAATATTTCTTGAATGCCACATTTTTCGAAGGTAATCAATCGATGGTTCGCAATGCAACGGAAACTGTTATCGATAAATTCAGCGCCATTACCGGCATCATGGAACGGCGCTATGCATCATCAGGCATCGCTGCTTCTGATATGGCAGTAATAGCGGCTCAGGAAGCGATTGCCAATGCGGGCATCGATCCCGAATCTATTGATCAGGTTATTGTAGCACACAATTATGGTGATATGAGCTATCCCGGGGCTCCTCGGGATGCGGTGCCTTCGCTTGCCTCCCGTGTTAAGCATAAGCTTGGTATCCATAACCCACGTTGTATCCCCTACGATATTATATTTGGTTGCCCGGGTTGGCTGCAAGCGGTTATTCAGGCCGATCTGGCCATGCGGTCTGGTATGGCGCATACGAGCCTTGTTATTGGGTCGGAGACCCTTTCTAGAGTGCTGGATCCTTCAGATCGTGACAGCATGATTTTTTCTGATGGTGCGGGCGCTTCTATCCTTCAGGTGAACTCGGAAGATGACAGTGGGATATTAAGTGTGGCAATGAGGTCGGATACAACGACAGCGGCAAGTTTTATCTTTTCGGGGGGGAGGAATGACATGGTCGATAGTGAACCTCGATTTATCAAAATGAACGGACGTAAGGTATACGAATACGTTCTTGATTATGTTCCCCGAGCCATGAAAGAATGTTTCGACCAGATCGGTGAGTCGATTTCAGCATTGAAAATGGTGTTTCTCCATCAAGCCAACGAGAAAATGGACCAGGCGATCATTAAACGATTTTATTCCCTATATGGTTTGGATCAATTTCCGGAAAATATCATGCCCATGAATATCGCATGGATGGGAAATAGTTCGGTAGCGACGATTCCTACATTACTTCACCAAGTGGTGCAGGGGCAATTAAAATCGTTCGAATTGAAAAAAGGCGACACTATTCTAATGGCTTCTGTTGGTGCAGGAATGAATATCAATGCACTGACGTACAGATGGTAAATGTGGTTTGTTTGGAGCGTATTATCGAGGATATGACGAGCTGAAACAAAAGCAGTTGTTGTTTGCAATCTTTATATTTTTACCGCTTCAGCCTTACATACAAGATGAGCAAACAAATTGCCACAGCGACAAAGAAACAAGTGATTCCAAACCTCCGGATCGACTTTCGGCCGGTTGCTGGAAGGAAGGGCCTACGACTATCCCGCGACAACAGGTAGATGCATACATAGCCGCTACCGAACAAACCGATGATGAAGAGCCAAACCAATTTCATGGAAATACAATATGCTTTTGCATGTCTGTCAAAAGTACGGAAAAGGTAACAAAGCAATTTCCGAGTCCTGCTTTTTTCCAAAATAATTGTAAATTAGAACAGCAAATACCTCATTGCCTATGTGCGCCTTCACAAAACGGTTTCTATTGTTGTGGTTGATGTCGTGGCAGTTCCATATGTCGAGTGCTTCGGCACAAGGGGATGCGGCGACGGATTTGAAACGGAGTCTCGGCCGGATTACCGATAGCATAGCTTACGTAGACGCTTTGAACCGGTTGGCGCTCATCTCATATGAGCAAAGTGCAGATACCACTTTTCGTTATGCTGTCCGCGCAAGGCAGATGGCCGACCGCCTCCACTACCAAAAAGGGAAAGCGGACGCGCTTAATAATCTTGGTGTGGTATATGACATTAAAGGGAACCAACAATTGGCGTTGAAGTATTACAATGACGCCCACTTGATCTATACCCAGATAGACGATTCAGTGAACGTTGTCCAAACCTTGATGAATATTGGCGGTGTTTATCAGCAGCTTGAGCGCGTTAACCGATCCCTTGCATATTTTGAGTCTGCACTTGACCTCGGATATGAGCTCTCAAACGACTCGATTTTGTCGCTGGTCATCTATAACTACCTTTTGCTTTTCCCTGAGCGTACTAACCAAGCGGAAATGAACCGTTATCTGCACGATGCCCGCAACATCGCCATCCATTATGAAGACACGCGTACGTTAATCGCACTCGATCATCTGGCGGCACAGGCACTGATCGACAACGGTGAACGGGAAGCCGGGTTAGCAGCGTGGGACAGTGTGATTAATCTCGCTATTGAAAAACGGCTTTATTACGTGAGCATGGACATGCTTATTGGTATTGGCGACTTACTGGCGCCCGACGACGCCCATGCAGCCGGCTACTATCGCACGGGACTGGACATTGCCACCAACCACAACTACCTTTTCTATAGTAGGGTAATGGCCCGCAAATTGTTTGACCTATACGCGGCCCGTGATGAGCCGCAGGAGGCAAGCCGATACAGCCGGCTGCTGGTCAAATTGTATGATGAGCAGGAGCGATTGGATAATACCGCAAATATCGATTACCTCGATTATGCCATTAAGGAGCAAGAGCTGGAACGGCTGGTGGAACGATCGCGTAGCCAGACCTTTTTTCTGTTGCTTGCTCTATTGGGATGTGTTATGGCCGCTGGCATTATCCTAGTTATCCGTCGTACACTGCGCGTGAGCAGACGGCTAAATGCACGTATTGTAGCGCAGAATTTAAACCTGCAGGAAACGTTGACTGCATTGGAACAAAGTCAAGCTGAAAACAGCCGAATGATGGGTGTTGTGGCGCATGACCTGCGGAACCCGATTGGAGCTATCAGCTCGGCGGCATCGATGCTGTTGGAAATGGGCAGCCCCTCGGCAGATGAACGCAAGATACTCGAATTAATCGGCAAATCGGCAACGGATTCCCTTGAACTCGTAACTGGTCTTCTAGAAGTAAATAAGGAACTGGCCGATATGCCGAAAGATCCGTTGGACCTCGATGAGCTCCTTCGTTATTGCGTAGCGCTGATGCAAAGCAAGGCTGCTGCGAAGCGGCAAAGCATCACATTACGCAGCCAGCCGGTGATCATCATGGCAAATCGCGAAAAGTTATGGCGTGTGGCCAGCAATCTTATTGCCAACGCCATCAAATTTAGTCCGCTAGGCGAGCAAATCGATGTATTACTCCATGTAAATCCGAATGATATACGCATATCAGTGAAAGATCGGGGAATCGGTATACCGGAGGACCTCCGCGCCAAGGTATTCGACATGTTTACCGAGGCAAGGCGGCCTGGTACGGACGGTGAGCAGCCATTTGGACTTGGGCTAGCTATATCCAAACAAATTGTAGAAGCACACGGTGGTCGCATCTGGTTCGAAAGTAATCAGAAGGGGAGAGGTACCACGTTTTTCGTGGAATTGCGACGCATCAATAAATTCTAGTAAAAAAGTATCTATAGATGCATAAAAATCCTTACCTTTGTCCCTCGTGAAATTTAGCGTACACTGCTACCAAACGAAATCCCAAAACCCGGAAACCTTTCCGATGTATGTTGCATTTCTGATTGTATTTGGCCCGTAGCGGGCTTTTTTTATGGCTTTAAGGCTCGAGACTAACGAACATAACAACAACACAATAACAACGAATGACGAATTACAGCAAGCTACCGGCGATCTTGTTACTGGAAGACGGAACGGTCTACCACGGTAAGGCGGCGGGAAAGATCGGTACCACCACCGGCGAAATCTGTTTTAACACCGGCACTACGGGTTATCAGGAAATCTTCACGGACCCCTCGTATTACGGTCAGATCATGGTTACCACCAATGCTCATATCGGAAACTATGGAATAGCCGATAATGAGTCGGAATCCAACCAAATCCAGATTGCTGGACTGGTTTGCAAGAACTACAGCGTAAACTACAGCCGCAACCAGGCGGATTCATCCATCCAGAAGTATTTCGAAGATGGCAACTTGGTGGGGATCTCCGATATCGATACACGGTCGCTTGTACGCCATATCCGAAACAAAGGAGCGATGAATGCTATCATTTCTTCGGAGGTATTGGATGTGGCCGAGTTGAAAAAGCAATTGGATAAAGTGCCTTCCATGGCGGGTTTGGAGCTCTCGTCGGTAGTAACCACCGAGGCTCCGTATTATTATGGTAATGAAGACGCTCCTTTGCGCTTGGCTGTGCTTGACCTCGGTATCAAGCGAAACATCCTACGCAATTTCGATGCACGCAAGGTGTATGCTAAGGTGTTTCCAGCCAAAACGTCGTTTTCGGAGATGGAAGCCTGGGGGGCGGATGGGTACTTCGTGTCTAATGGCCCCGGTGACCCCGCAGCAATGGATTATGCCGTGCAGACGATGAAAGATATCCTGGCATCAGACAAGCCGCTGTTCGGTATCTGCCTTGGCCACCAACTGTTGGCCTTGGCCAACGGGATACGCACCACAAAAATGTTCAACGGGCACCGCGGCATCAACCACCCAGTAAAAAACATTATCGAAAACCGGTGTGAAATTACCAGCCAGAACCACGGATTCGGGGTGGTGGCTGAAGATATCGAAAGGTCAGACAAAGTAGAAATCACCCATGTAAACCTCAACGACCAGTCCATTGAAGGCATACGCGTAAAAGGAAAGAACGCATTTTCGGTGCAATATCACCCTGAGTCTTCTCCGGGACCGCACGACTCACGTTACCTGTTTGACGAATTTGTAGAATTGATGGAAAATGGCAAGCCGGTATTGGCAAGCTAAGGTTTGGCAAATAGGGTAGAAAGGGCTATATTTGCCGTCATTATAATTATGGTGTAATATTTACACTAAGGGCTTTCGGTCAAGATGGCATACTAAGGACTAAAGACTAATATACTAAAGACTAAAATACATGAGTTTAATCATCGATGTACATGCGCGGCAGATATTGGATTCGCGCGGCAACCCCACCATCGAGGTGGACGTAACCACAGAAAACGGATTTGTAGGCCGCGCAGCGGTACCTTCGGGTGCTTCCACAGGGGTGCATGAGGCCGTGGAACTGCGGGACGGCGATAAGTCTACCTACCTCGGTAAAGGTGTGCTGAAAGCGGTTGAAAACGTAAACACCAAGATTGCAGATGCCCTGCAAGGCATTGATGTGTTTGAACAAAACGCCATCGATAAGGTGATGATCGATCTCGACGGCACCGAAAACAAAGGCAATCTGGGTGCCAATGCCATCCTAGGCGTTTCGTTGGCTGTTGCGAAGGCCGCAGCGCAGGAAAGCCGCCAGCCGCTCTACCGCTATATAGGTGGGGTGAACGCCAACACGCTACCCATCCCAATGATGAACATCATCAATGGTGGATCGCACTCGGATGCGCCTATCGCCTTTCAAGAGTTTATGATCATGCCCGCCGGTGCTCCCTCGTTTTCCGAAGCACTGCGATGGGGTACCGAAGTATTCCACAATCTTAAAAAGATCCTGCACGACAGGGGGCTTTCTACCGCTGTGGGCGACGAAGGTGGCTTCGCCCCTGCATTTGACGGTACGGAGGATGCCATCGAAACGATTCTAAAAGCTATCGAAGCAGCGGGTTACAAAGCGGGCAGCGATATCTACCTAGCGCTCGATTGCGCGTCGTCAGAATTCTACGAAGCCGGCAAATACGACTACAGCAAGTTTGAAGGCGACAAAGGTGCAGTGCGTACCAGTGAAGAGCAAGCCGCATACCTGGCTGAGCTTACAGCCAAGTATCCCATTATTTCCATTGAAGATGGCATGCAGGAAGATGATTGGGCCGGTTGGAAGCTGCTCACCGACAAGATCGGTGCTACCGTACAGTTGGTGGGTGACGACCTGTTTGTGACGAATACTAAGCGCCTGCAGCAGGGTATTGATACCCATACGGCCAATTCCATTCTCGTGAAGGTAAACCAGATCGGTTCGCTCACCGAGACCATCAATGCCGTGTCGTTGGCACAGACTAATGGCTACACTTCAGTGATGAGCCACCGGAGTGGCGAGACGGAGGACTACACCATTGCCGATTTGGCCGTAGCCCTCAATTGCGGACAGATAAAGACCGGTTCGGCATCGCGCTCCGACCGGATTGCCAAATACAACCAGTTGCTCCGCATTGAAGAGGAACTAGGTGGCAATGCACGGTTCTTGGGAAAGAACTTTAAGTTTGCCCGGTAGTTGCTAGTACCATAAAATTGAAGGGCTGTCTCAAGAAAGTAAATTGAGGCAGCCTTTTTTTTGCGGTATACACGGATTCGTAAATCCCTGTTTTTGCTTTTCAGAAATTTTACCTAAGTTTGTGTACATGGAACGTTTTCTGAGTGCTATACGCAATAAGTACCTCATCGCGATCACCGCATTCGTTGTATGGATGTTGTTTTTCGACCGACATGATATGGCTACCCAGTACAGCTATTATAGTCAGCTTAAAGGCCTTAAGGCCGAAAAGACGTTTTACACGACGGAGATAGATCGAATAACCAAAGCTATCCACGACCTAAACACCGACCCACAAGAGCAGCAACGCGTAGCCCGCGAACGCTACCAGATGAAGAAAGATAACGAAGATGTTTTCGTGATTGTGGAGAAAGAAGAGGAGTAGACGTAGGTCATTAGTCATTAGTCGTAAGTCGTAAGCTAAGAGGGGCCTTGCGACTGAAAAACTTACGACTTACGACTAAAAAAGAACTTACGACTTAAAACTTATAAGTAATCCCGGCACCCAGAACTTGCCTTACCTGCAAGGTCGGCCTTTCCGAACCGGGGATAAATACCCCACTTTCTTGGCGTGGAATAAGCGTATTGTCGTCGTAAATCAACTGTACGCCACCATTTACGGTAATATAGTCGTTAACCTTCATGAACAAATTGAATGTGTAATCTACATCCACATTCTGCGGATCTTCCAAGTAATTTGAATACAGCTTAAGGATATTCTCCACACTGACGTTTTCCATCAGGTCGGTTTTATAATATGCATCGAATGATGCACCAAATTCAAAACGGGATGTCGATCCGGGGTCCACACCAAAAGCGCCTTGTGCCGAGAGGTCATCGTTGGTTACAAAGATAAAACGGGCCGCGGCAGGTGAGAGATTGAACCGAAAATTATCCGACTCCTTGTAGGCAAAACCGGGACCGAAGCTAAGGTAAGCTGGAGCGAAGGCCGTTGAAATGAGGGTGCCGTTGTTGTCGGCATCGTACTGGAACCCGTCTGCAAACTGCGTATTGAAATTGAGGTAGAACGTGTACAACCACCGTTCTGCCGCTTCGTAGCCGAGCAGGCTGTTCAATACAATCCGGTCGTCATTTTTGCGCCAGCCAATCGACTTTTGTTTGGTAAGCCCGTAAGCGGCGATCACCTTGTTGTCCCAACTCCACTTGTTCCTCTTGTAATTGAAGTCGTAGTTGAAAATCAGGTTGGCGGCGAAAGAGTTGATGCCGCCAGCGGCCCAATTGGAAAAGGAACTCTGGTTGAGCAGCAGTGTGTTTTCACCCGAAATCCGCCAGGCTGTATCCGCCTCCGTTTCTTGTGCTTGAACATGCCAAACCATAATCACTGCTATGCAAAGCAAGGATAGTGTTTTTTTCATGATGATAAATCTGATGTGAGTTAAAATGCCCATCGAATGCAAAAGCGGTGCCAAAATACCTTTCTAACAACAACGTTCGTTAATCACAACGCTTGCAGATAAACCAAAATTAGCTAAGTTTGTGGAATGCGGATAACCCTGTTGTGTGTAGGTAAGACGGATGATTGCCAACTGGCTGCAATCATTGACAAATTCCAGCAGCGGCTGAAACATTATATTCCGTTCAGCATGGTTAGTATTCCGGATGTGAAAAATACGAAGCACTTGCGTTCGGATCAGCAGCGAACAAAGGAAGGGATAGCCATCCTCAAATACCTGTCGCCCGGTGATTATGTGGTATTGCTGGACGAGCGAGGCAAGGAATACCGTTCGGTCGACTTTGCCTCCTACCTCAATAAGCTGATGGTGGGCAGTATGCAACAGGTGGTGTTTGTGGTGGGTGGCCCTTATGGTTTCGATGAACCCATCTATGAACGAGCCAATAGCCGGATTTCGCTTTCAAAAATGACGTTTTCACACCAGATGGTCCGGTTGTTTTTTGTGGAGCAACTCTATCGGGCATTCACCATCCTGAAAGGGGAGCCGTATCACCACGAATGATCCTATAGCGGTTGTGAATTTGTGAAGCCGTGAGATTATCGTGTGTGGAAACAGCAGTGTTTTGGCATCTAAACAATATAACGTAGTACTTGTTATTTAATCAGCTCATGAATATACCCAAACGGAAATATCACTATAAAGGCGCTGATACTACCAGCGAAAGCCGCCTCTTCTGGATTATGGTCATTATCGGCTTGGCCCTTGCGGCAGCAATTATTTTTTTGCTATGATGGATGAATGGTTGACCTACAGTGTTTTAAGATTATTCATGGTTGTGGCTGCATGTGCTTTCGTGGGTCGCTCTAGCGGCGCCCTTGTTTGTCATGGTAAAATACAGGATCAGGTTTTTTAGGAAGTAATGCAGCTAACAGCCCATATCATCCGTCCAGACGATATGGGCCCGTTATCGTGGCGTTAGTTATTCCTCAGTCGTTTTCTTTTCTGGGGATTCCGCGTCTGCCTGTTCCGGAACTTCTTCATCAAACAACGGCAATTCCTTGATGATGCCGTACCACGTGATGATTTTTTTGATGTCGGAGCTATATACGCGAACCTCGTCGTGGCCCGGTGCTACCTCCCTGAAGAACTCACGGAGCGTTTTCCCGTCCGATTTGCTGTCGGGCACGCTGCCCTTGGCTTTCATGCGGTTCATGATATCCGTGAGTTTCAGATCTTCCTCGTCACCATACACAGTGATGTCTTCGAGCGTGGCCAGCTTGGTGGTAGCCAAATTGACCACCGATTTTATTTTCTGCTCATCGAGGGTTTCCAAAACGAAGCCGCTTTTGTTTTGTCCGACCAGCTTAAACAACCCCGGTTTTCCCGTTACGGATACAAGTGCTTTTAAATTCATGCGGTAGCGTCCTCCTCGATGATGTCTATACCCAAAATCTTGTCGCCTTGGCGAATTTCGTCGATTAGGTCGATATTTTCAACGACCCTGCCGAAACAAGTATGATTTCTATCGAGATGCGCTGTATTGTTGCGGCTGTGGCAGATAAAAAACTGCGAGCCGCCGGTATCACGACCACGGTGCGCCATTGAAAGTACGCCCCGATCATGGTACTGGTTGTCACCGTCCAGCTCACAATTGATGGAATATCCCGGTCCGCCGGCACCGGTACCCGTGGGATCGCCCCCCTGGATGACAAAATCGGGGATAACCCGGTGGAACGTTACGCCATCATAGTAGCCTGACTTGGCTAGCTTCAGGAAGTTGGCAACGGTGCCCGGGGCATCTGCATCGTAAAACTGAACGGTGAGGTCGCCTTTTTCGGTCTTGATAATTGCTTTGCTCATCTTTTTAAATTTGGAACGCAAACTTAGGAAAGCGAGTCAATAAAAACAAGCTTTAATTGCCCGGCTTATTCTGTCACCGTGGAACCGCCGTATTAACCGTCTAAGCGCTCATGGATGATGAAAGCGGACCAATGCGAATAAAGTTGCATATTTGAGCAACTTTATCTAAGTTTGGTTGTCGATGCGATAACCTTAACATACACCTATGGATAACTTATTACGTGTCACCATCAAAGCCTGGGCGGAAGCGGACCGCCCGAGGGAAAAACTTTTGGAACGGGGGCGACGTGCCCTCTCCGATGCGGAACTGCTGGCCATCTTGATTGGTAGTGGGTCGCGCGATGAATCTGCGGTGGAGCTTTGCAGGCGCATTCTGCACGACCGGGGCAATGACCTTAACGACCTGTCGCGACTTTCCGTGGCCGAACTATGCCGCTACAAGGGTATCGGCGAGGCCAAGGCAATCAGTATTGTAGCCGCGCTCGAACTCGGCCGACGCCGCAAAGAGCAAAAAGCCGAAGAGCGCCCCGTGCTCAATAGTAGCCAACGGGTTTACGACCACTTGGAGCATGTCTATCGGGATTTGCCTTACGAAGAATTCTGGGTGCTGTACCTTGGGGGTGGATGCCGATTCATTGCCAAACAACTGATTGGTAAAGGGGGCAATGATTTTACACCCGTCGATATCAAACAGGTATTGCGCCTCGCATTGGAATACCGCGCTACGGGCATTGTACTTACCCACAACCATCCTTCTGGCTCACTCAAGCCCAGTACAATGGATATGCAGCTGACCAAGAAACTGACCGAAGCTGCTATGCTGTTTGACCTGTCCATCAATGACCATGTTATCTTTACTAATGCCGGGTATTACAGCTTTCGGGATAGTGGGCTACTTTAGTCATCGATGTTTTTACGGAGATCGGTATATGATGGTCTGGTGTCAAGCAAATTTGAGAAACAAGAAAAAAAATCTAAGTTTGCACAAATTCCGAAATCAGGATGACTATATCATATACTTGGCTTAAAGACTTTATACAAACCGATCTTACACCAACGGAGCTCTCGGCAATCCTTACGGATATTGGGTTGGAAGTAGAATCGCTTGATGCGGTACAACGTGTGCCAGGCGGACTTGAAGGGTTGGTTGTTGGCGAAGTGCAAACCTGCCGGCCGCATCCCAATGCCGACCGCTTGAAAGTAACCACCGTAGCTATCGGGGCCGATGAACCGCTGCATATCGTTTGTGGCGCACCCAACGTGGCTGTAGGCCAGCGGGTAGTGGTGGCTACCGTGGGTACTACGGTATATCCCACCAACGGTGAACCTTTCAAAATCAACAAATCAAAAATCCGTGGCGAAGTATCGGAAGGCATGATCTGCGGCGAAGACGAAATTGGCCTCGGTACGATGCACGATGGTATTATGGTGCTCGCTGACGATGCCCCCATAGGTACGCCTGCCAAAACCTTTTTCGGACTGCAGGACGACTACGTTTTTGAGATTGGCCTCACCCCGAACCGTGCGGATGCAGCATCGCATCTTGGAGTGGCACGTGATGTAGCGGCCTTTTTACGCAGCAATTATCACCTGCCCGATGTGTCGGCATTCAAGGCCGGTGAAGCACAGCCACTGCCAGTTGCCGTGGAAGATGTAATTGCCTGTCCGCGATATACATCGCTGACAATCAGCGCTGTGAAAGTGGCTGAATCGCCGCAATGGCTCCAAGATCGGCTTATCGCTGTTGGCGTGCGGCCCATCAACAATGTAGTCGATGTAACGAACTATGTGCTTCATGAGTTGGGGCAGCCGCTGCATGCATTCGACGCGGAGCGGTTGGCTGGTAATCGGGTGATTGTACGTCGAGCCAAGTCCGGAGAGCCGTTTACCACGCTTGATGGTGTCGCGCGTAAGCTGGATGCGGAAGACCTCATGATCTGTGACGCTGAAAAACCCTTATGTATCGCCGGTGTATTCGGTGGTATGCATTCGGGGGTCACCGAAACGACCACCCGTATATTCTTGGAGAGTGCCTACTTCAACCCGGTATCGGTGCGCAAAACGGCTAAGCGGCATGGGCTCAAAACTGATGCATCGTTTCGTTTTGAGCGTGGTACCGATCCAAATATAACGGTATTGGCGTTAAAAAGGGCGGCGGTACTGATTGCCGAACTCACCGGTGGTCAGGTCTCCACTGCTGTATCTGACAACTATCCCAATCCGGTTCAGCCATTCACCTTTGACGTAAGGTATGCGGAGGTACGCCGGCTCATTGGGAAGGCCATCTCCGATAGCGAAATAAAAGCCATCATCGAGGCCCTTGGGATTATTGTGGTGGCGGATACCAACGGCACATTGACTGTACAAGTGCCACCTTACAAGGTAGACGTAACCCGTGAAGTGGATATTATCGAAGAAGTGCTTCGTATCTATGGGTATAACAATATCGAAATCGACAGACAGATCAAGGCTTCGCTCAATACATCGCCGAAGCCGGATAAGGAAGTGGTGCAGAACCAGGTGGCCGACCTGTTGATTGGCAATGGCTTCCGTGAGATTTTGTCCAATTCGTTGACCAAATTGGAATATGCAGATGATTCTAATTTTGCGGTACGCATCTTGAATCCACTAAGTGCCGATTTGGATACCATGCGGCAAAACCTCCTGTTTTCTGCGCTGGAAGTCATAGCATACAACCAAAAGCGGAAGCAATCGAACCTTAAGTTCTTCGAATTTGGTACCACCTATCGGCTTGATGGCGACAAGTACAGCGAGCGGCAACACCTGGCGCTGGCGGTAACTGGCAGCCGCTTACCTCAACAGTGGAATCACGTGGACAGGGCGGTGTCGTTTTACGATATGAAAGCAGCCGTGGATGCTATTTTACGTCGGTTGAATATTTCAGGTTGGCAGGAAACCGATGTGCCCGAGTCGCATTACGCGTATGGAGTGCGTTATGAGCGGGCCGGAAAAACCCTGGTTTCGTTCGGAGCAGTCAGTCGGTCGGCACTTACCAAAGTAGACGTAGCGGGGGATGTGTATTATGCGGATTTTGACTGGGGTGTAATGCTGAAAGCGATACGTAAAAATAAGATCACATACCGTGAAGTTGCCAAATATCCGGCTGTGAGACGCGACCTCTCGCTGCTGGTGGATGCCGAAGTCACTTTCGGCGTGTTGAAGGGGATTGCGGAGCGCACAGAGCGTAAGCTGCTTAGGGAGGTCTCCGTGTTTGACGTGTATAAAGGAGATAAGCTGCCTGCGGGAAAAAAATCTTATGCACTGCATTTCGTGCTGCAGGACGAGGAGAAAACCCTCAACGAGAAACAAATTGATGCGATTGTTAAAAAATTAATTATTAATTTTGAAAAAGAAGCCGGTGCAACGGTGAGGAAATAATTGCACGAGCGAGGTTAGTGGGAGTCTGCGTTTGTGAACAGCGGAACCATTGAAGGGCGATAAGCAAAGAATGCAACGATGTCATCATTATCGAAACAACTGACGGGTGTGGTGGAGAATACGCGTAAATTATTAGATTTATGCGGTTCTTTGCAAGCAGAGAACGATCTGCTGAAGTTGGAAGTGCAGTCGTTGAAAGTTGCGGTTGAGACAAGCACCGATAAGAACAAGCAGTTGGAAGAGAAAGTGAAAGCCCTTGCTGTAGCCCGTTCGCTTGATGAGGCCGAGGTGGACGAGGTGGGGATAAATGAAAAAATACTTGACACAAAACAAAAAATTAACGATTTTGTGCGGGAAATAGATAAGTGTATCGGGTTGCTCAAGTAGCATGAGATACGTGAAGTAGTGAATTAGCTCAAACATGGGAGAAATTTCCATTAAAATAAACATCGCGGACCGAATTTATCCATTGCGGGTAGACATGGCAGAAGAGGAGGTAATCCGGCGAGCGGCTAAATTGATAAACGACAGGATTAAAGAATTTCAGGAAAATTACGCTGTACGGGATAAGCAGGATTTATTATCGATGTGTGTACTTCATTATGCTACCGGAATGCTGAAAGCAGAACAGAAAACAAATGCGGATGACGTAGGCGTTGCCAAGGCAGTGGGGGAGCTGGACAGCATGTTGACTGAATTTTTTAACAAATAACGTTCTTATTAATAGGAATAGAGCTTTAACAACGAATTAACCGCAGTTAAATTCGGGTTTCACTATTTTAAACTTAACGCTTCAATATCACAAGGCGTAAACGAGATGTAGGCCATTTTGCGAAAGCCATCTGGTCAGGATCAATACGCTAAACCTGTGTAGATGAAGTTTATGATACATGAGACTCGATTTATTTAATTGCGGTTTTTTTATGCCATTTTTTGCGTTTCGCTATTTGTGCATTGCAAATAAGCCAACGGCAAAAGGAGAGAAAAGGATTGATGAACGAAGAGTAACGACGAATGATCTAAGGAGCAAAGATTAAGGATTTAAGAACAACAACTAAGGGTTATAAAGCGTAAACGGAGCATAGCGACGTTTCGAGCAACAAAGTAAACCGGGAAAACAACAACAAAAAAAACAAATAGCAAACAACAAACAAAACATGGATATCATATACATTATTATAGCTTTTGCGGTGGGGGTGGTTATTGGCCGCTTCGCACTGCGGATTTTATTTAAGCGGCAAGAGGTAGCTGCCCAAAACAAAGCCAAGAAGATACTCAAGGAAGCGGAACAGACCGGCGAGCACCTGAAGAAGCAACGCCAATTAGAGGCCAAAGAGAAATTCCTGCAGCTGAAAGCAGAGCACGAGAAGGAAACTAACCAGAAGAACAATAGCCTTAATCAGCGCGAAAACAGTATCCGGCAGAAGGAGCAGTCGCTCAATCAGAAGCTGGAAAACCTGAACCGTGAGAAACAAGAGGTAGAGAACCAGCGCAAGAACCTGGAGCGGCTTACGGAAATCAGCGAAAAGAAACAGAAGGAGGTCGAGCAGCTCAAGGCGCAACATATCAAACAATTGGAAACCATTGCCGGCCTTTCGGCCGAAGAAGCCAGTGCACAACTCATTGAAAACCTCAAAGAGGAGGCACGCTCCAAAGCCGTCATCCAAATTAAGGATATTGTAGACGAGGCCAAGCTTACCGCTACCAAGGAAGCCAAAAAAGTGGTCATCCAAACGATACAGCGCACAGCTACGGAGAGTGCCATCGAAAATACGGTGTCTATATTCAACATCGAAAATGATGAGATCAAGGGTCGTATTATTGGTCGCGAGGGCCGTAATATCCGTGCACTCGAAGCTGCCACTGGGGTAGAGATTATCGTTGATGATACACCCGAGGCTATCATCTTATCCGGGTTCGATCCGGTGCGTCGAGAAATCGCGCGGCTAGCGTTGCACCGCTTGGTAACAGATGGGCGTATACACCCTGCACGCATCGAGGAAGTGGTGGCGAAAACTAAAAAGCAGATTGAGGACGAGATTGTGGAGATTGGTGAGCGGACAGTTATCGATCTGGGCATCCATGGGCTTCACCCCGAATTAATCCGGATGGTAGGACGGATGCGTTACCGCTCGTCTTACGGACAGAACCTATTGCAGCACTCGCGTGAAGTTGCCAATTTTGCCGCTACGATGGCTTCTGAGCTGGGGCTCAATGTAAAGCTGGCGAAGCGTGCCGGATTGTTGCATGATATCGGTAAGGTACCTGATGATAACCCCGAGTTGCCGCACGCCATTCTCGGCATGCAATTGGCAGAAAAATACAAGGAGCACCCCGAGGTGTGTAATGCAATCGGTGCCCACCACGATGAGGTTGAGATGACTTCATTGATATCGCCGATTGTGCAAGCCTGCGATGCCATTTCAGGTGCACGACCCGGTGCGCGGCGGGAAGTCGTTGAAAACTATATTAAGCGGCTTAAGGAATTGGAGGAATTGGCGTTGTCGTATCCCGGCGTTGAGAAGACTTTTGCCATCCAAGCCGGTCGCGAATTACGTGTTGTGGTTGAAAGCGAGCGCGTATCCGACCAGGAAGCCGAGCTGCTGGCAGCAGACATATCGACCCGTATCCAGACGGAAATGACCTATCCAGGGCAGATTAAAGTAACTGTAATCCGTGAAACACGGTCAGTTTCCTATGCCAAATAGTTAAATGAGTTGATAGTTGACAATGGGCAATAGTTAACCTTTATTGTCAACTATCAATTATCAACTGTCCATTGTCAATTAGAAGATGTCAGCAGCTAAAAAAACGAAAAAGGGGAGGGAAGCACCAAAGCGACCGGTGGATGTGTATTTCGAGACATTTAATCGGCAATACCAGCATCCTGTTAACCGGGCAATCCAATGGATCGCCCTTCCAGTTTTTGCGTTCGGTATTCTGGGGTTGGTATGGATGATACCTTTTCCGGAGATCGCTTTCTTGAAAAAGTATGGTTATGACACTTTCGTAAACTGGGGGTCGTTTTTCATTGCGGGGCTTGTGTATTACTATCTTCGTTTAGCGCCGACCTTATCTTATGCGATGCTACTAACCATCGGGATATATAGCTTTTTCATTGTCCGATTGGAATATGTGGAGCAAGCCGGCGGGCCGGCAGTTTGGTCGGTATGTGCATGCTTGCTGTTGGCGTCGCTGCTCGTATTGTACCTTGGTAAAGGTATGGAAAGGGTTGCTGTTCCGTTCCGTAGTTTCCTCAAATTGTTGTTGATCGGGCCTATCTGGCTTTGGCATTTTGCGTTTAAAAAGTTAAACATACCTTACTGACCACATTAACCATACCGCTTGGTCAATGCCCCGAGCCCAGCTGTATAACCGTAAGCTGCAAATTGGAATTTGAGGTTATTGATATGCTGTAGGCGTTCTTCTTTCGACACCCGTTCCAAGATAAGCATCCTGCAATATGCTTCAATCAGTTTAAACCCGCGCGCTTCGCACAAGGTAATAGCGCGTTGGCTGATTTCAACCATGGCGTGGTTGGTGCTCGAATCATCTATTTGCAGTTGGAAAATAATATATAACAAGCGGTATGTGGAGTTATCGTGTGTGTTTAGTGAGAGTCGTTTGACGCGCGACAGCGCTTCGTCGACATCTCCATTCTCCCATAGGTAAAACGCTATAATCAGTGTTTCAATATCGATTTCAAACCGGTTTATCGGCGGCATTTTTTGGAACCGCTCATTGATTAGTTTTTGGTAGGGAAGGGCTACGGCTCTATTCCCAGATACCTTAATATAAAGATAAAGCAATATATCGATATGGAATGGTGCAGCCAGCGCCTTCGCCAGCGGCAACCGATATGGCAATGCATTCAATTCACGAACAACCTGTGGGTCAATGGCTCCCCCTTTGAAGCGTTGATACAGGTAAGACAGCAGTAGGAATGGGTTAATGGCAAAAGGCGCGTACGCTTCACGCGGCATGGCAGCCAACGGTTCGAGCTGCTTAAGTAGGGTTTCTTCGTCCCACTTCAACAAAGCGATGGTGGCGAGCTTGCTGCGTACGGAAATTTCGTGCTTTTCGGTCAGATCAAAATAGAGTAGTTTCTCCAAACTGGGCTCAAATTCGACTTGAAAACTAATGTAATGGAGCAGGTAGTCGATAAATGCCGTATCGTGGAGCGCTATATTTATTTTTTCCCGCACGGCTGTGTCGTATTTAGCAAGTCGGTGAAGGCCGTCGCAAATGAAGGTAATTATATCAAAGATGTCCTCCTCGATGAACGAGATATGGGCCAGCTCGTTGACTAGTTGTAAATCACCGGATTTGATTTGGAATAGCAGCAGCCATTTCAGCTGCGCGGTCTTCGACTTGTTGTCGAAATGTGATATGCTAATTGCATCGATCAGTTCTGTGGCATCCGTATGCGTGCTGAATAATTCGAGTGCAATGAAGTAATTCGCAATGATATCTGATTGAAATTGCACGACTGTGTGTTGCCGCAACTCAAGATCGCAATTTGTTTCGTGCAGCAATCCTGAATAGAGCAGGTCGTTGTAAGCCACCCGGTGCTGCCTGATGGCAGGGTAGGCTTGCTTTCTATTGATTTGTAACCTCCCATCTTGCTGTTCGATTACGAGTGATAGCTCTTCCAAAAGAGACTGTTTACCTAATGTATTTACACCATTGAACACTTTCTTTTTCAGGTATTGCGTAATGATGAGGTATTCTTTGAATGAGGTTATCTGATAAGGATCTACGTGGTCGCCAGCCAGTTCATAATAATATTGGAAAAACAACGGTGTATGGATGAGCCGTATATCTCGAGCTTTCTGCAAAGGGTATGCGCCGGATGACCCATTGATGTTTTGGGCTAACTGATGGAGTTCGGCATGAGTGAATGCAGGCATGCCAGAGGCTTCCCTTGCCTTCCTGCCATGCTGCATCGAAAACCACTGGGGATTGATAACCGTTTCTTTGAATAAGCTCTCGAACTTCAGCAACGATGCGGTGCGTAATATCAAGATGATACGAAACCAAGTAAATTGGGCGAAGTGGTTAACCATATCCATAAATTGGCAAATCACCATATGGAATTGCCTATCGGCCACCAAGTCACTGTGCAATTCATCGATGATGAGGTAGAAATTTCCCGGTGCTTCCGTACGGTGGTTTTCCATAAAAGCATCCAAGAGGTCGGTAGTTTCGAAGCCGAGGAGGTGTGCCAGCCAGCGGTTGCTATGATAACCGAACGCAGTGCCTTGAAGCAGTGACAGCCCGTTGATAAACAAGTAGATGTCGTTTGAAGAGTCGACGTGTATCTGGCCGATTTGTTTTTCCACCCAACGCGATATGCCGATTGTTTTTCCACAACCTACAGGGCCATGGAGGATGCCGGTGGTTGCACCGCTTTGGAGGAAGCGCTCAGCGAACTGACCGATGTATTCCCGGTCGATAGTCAAATGGTAAGGGATGCCACACTTATACTTGTTGCTCTGGATGTTGAAAAGGCTGATTTTTGTCGCGTTTAGTGAAATTTCGCCCCAGGTACGCTGTTGTGCCGTCTGTAGTTTGTTTTGTTCCAAATCGGTATAAAACACGTCCCAGCTTTCGAATCCGCAGTACTCGGCTAGCGCATTCAATGTATAAATGGAAGGTTGGTGTACCGATGAGGCGAACCCAAATACCCGTTTGAGTGTTGTTTCGCTCACACTTTTATTGGTAACACCCTTAATTTCGAGCGCCAGCCGATAGCAGTCCGCTGGTACGAGCTGTGTGATTTCTGCTTTCTTTAATACGAGCGTTTTTAACTTATTAAAATAAGCATGTAAATATGTCTTCATATGGAGATAGTAGATGTTATAACGACGACTGCTTCACGTTACCAACGGATTCGACTCACGTGGTGATCGTTTCTTCAGATCGTCGGCTGCTAAAAAGGCTGCATAGCTATATATGTTTTTCGTTCGTATCTGTTGTCGGCCGCTGCCCCTTTCATCCAACAGCGGATCTTTATCTTTTTTGCAACAGTGAAGGCTTTGGGCAAAAATATCATATTTCTTTTGTTTCCAAAAAAACTATTACAATGAATAATTTGAATGTATTTATATCCATCGACTGTTAAGTCCAGCAGTATACGGTTGTGATTGCTTCATGACTGGCGCTATTACATTCTTCCTCCCTATGGTCAAAAATTGCGTATTTAAAGGCTTTCTGTGTCAAATTTAAGGAAAATACACGGGAGTTTACGGCTTAATTTATTGCGTGAACGAAACGAATAACAGTCATTAAAATGAACACAGTGAACAAAGGTTTGGTGTAATGACCGAGTTATCTTTGCGTGTAAATCGGAAGGCCAGGCATGTGTCACACCGGAAAATAGACACTTCCGAAGAGCGAGGGCCGCTCTCCAGAAATGTCAAAACATCTACCGGAAGGATAGTTGCAATAACCGTACCGTTTTTATTTCGGCAATGTTTTTCCATGTAATACATTGTCTATCAGTAATTAACGGATTGGTTTGCCTGTCAGTGACCGATTCCAGTCTACTACGAAAAACATTGGTTGCCGCGGGGAACACAGCAGCGTGAGCGCGGCAACCGAACATATAACATCTATTGATAAACAATTTACGATTATAATCCCATAGCTAAATGGAAACATCTTCTACTTATCCGAAATTTTCTTTTTTGCGTTTTTTCTACACGCTCGTGCTCGTTCCGCTGTTGCTTGTTTCCCCGGGTTTGGTGGGGGATGTGATGGGGCAGGATCAAGTGAGGAAATACGCAAGCGACCAGAAATTTCACGGACAAGCATTGCTTGGCCTCTTACTTCCCGGAACCATTGATGGTGCGGGGAATGCAGTCGATCAGAATCCCAAGACACATTCTACGTTATCGGTTACTGCCGGAGTTCTCAATCAAATGTTGGCCACCCAATATTTGGATTTTGAGAAAACGGTTCCTGCGGGTACACCGGTTACGGTGAAATTAACACTCCCCGCATCTGCTCTAGGTTTGGTGGATAATTTCCGCATACAACCGTATACCAATTTGAATTATGGAGGCGGGGTTCTTGGCTTAGGTGACCATTGGCGGGCTGATGCTGCCGGAGCTGAATTTCAGGGGACGAATCTGCTGAATTTGTTATCCGGGAAAGGATCGGTTGAATTTACAATTACACCTACAGTCGCTTTTGAAGGCGTATGGATAGAAGTGGGGTCCGTTCTTGGCTTGGGTGTCAGCATGGATGTCTACCATGCCTATATTATGGAAGATGCTACTTTGCCTTGCGACGAGAAAGACGAGGCCATTGATGTTTTAACAGGTGTACGTGCCGGTACTATTGTTGGTGGAGTTGCCAATGCAACCGGATCGGTTACCGATCCCTGGGATATAATCGATGGTGATCCGGCTACCTATGGTTTGATGAGCACCGGTGTCGGCGTATTAAGTGAAGTGTTCCATACCACTATTTTCCAAACCGCTTCTCGGCCCAATCAAGTGGCCAAAGTGATTTTGCAAAACCCTGGTGGTGGCTTGTTGGATTTGGGCTTGTTGAACGGACTGGCGATTCAGCCCTATTTAGGGTCTACAGCCGTGGGTAGTCCGCTTAATAATTCGGCTTTGCTTTCGCTTCGCTTATTACCCGGGGCGAGTGACATCTTTGAACTAATTGTGCCCGTTGCAGGATCGTTTGACCGTATCGAAATTAAAATGGGTGGCGTAGCCGGCGTACTGAATGATTTACGCATATACGAAGTTAGTCGTTTACCTGAATTGCCTGTAGTGGGCGGACTAAATGCCGATGGAGTATTTTTGACTTGCATGGGCGCTCCTGCAGTCCTGAATGCTACAGCGCCAAACGGAAATACGATTAATTGGTATACTGTTCCTGAGGGCGGTACGGCGGTGACCGGCGCAACATTCACTACACCTCCAATTACAGGTCCCGTTACGTATTACGTATCTTCCCAGCCGGTTGGCTGTACCACGGAATCACCGCGGGTACCTGTGAATGTAAACGTGAACCCATTCCCGGTAATATCGTTGGAAGGACCATCGGTTTATTCCCTTCCAATCGGAAGCACCTTTAATTTACCCGCTGCGATTGCAGAGAATGAAGACGGAAGCAATGCTACCATTATATGGAAAGATCCTTCAGGTGGTACCATCAGCGGTTCGAGCATTACTTTGCCGAATACGATTGGAACGTATACCTATCGCGTCGAAGCAACAGGTAACGACGCTTCAGCTTGTACGAATTTCAAAACCATTACCATTACCACCTACGACCCCAATACTTGTCCGGAGGTTTATTTGAGACAGTATGCGACCAATGAAACGCATACCACCAGTAACCTGTTGGGTCTTGTTCAATTGGGTCAGGTGAATAATCCTGAAAGAGCACATGATGGAGGAATTAAATCTTATAGCGAACTAATCGAACCGGTTAACTTATTATCATTATTTGGTGAAACCACGCAAACCTTGTCTTGGGCTTCACCGGTTGCCGCAGGTACACCGGTAACCATTAAGCTGGCGAAAGACTATAGCGCGGCTTCGGTATTGGGCGGATTGTTCGTTGTGGGAGTAGATGCTGCCGGAAACGAAATAGGTCCACGCCTACAAGCTGCACCTCAAATTGCTGCGGCACTGAATGGGGTAAATGTCTTTGAATATACCTTTATCCCTGCCGATAGAGATGCCGTGGCGCAGCCTTATAAGGGTGTAAAAGTTATTCTTTCTGCGGTGCTTGATGTATTGCAAACGGCGCGGGTATACGATGCTTATTACCACAATACAGTCGATCAATTTGCTACTTGCCCCACCGATCCGGTACTGGATATATATGGTGGCTATGTATTGCCGATTGGCGGATTAAACGCGGCCACCGGCTTGTTGAATGTGGAGAATCCTGAATACGCAGTGGACGGCGATCCCACCCATTACGCAGAAATGATTAATGGGGTAGGTGCCCTCGCTTATAGTAAGTTGGACGTTACGTTTTCCAGCCCTGCTCTTTACGGGGACACCTTAAACATACGATTAGATAGACCAGGTGCTCCACTACTCGATTTAAGTGTGCTCAGTGGCATTAGAATACAACGATTCTTAGGCAATAAAGCCGTTGGTGAACCAATTTTGAACACTTCTACACTGCTTACACTTAATCTATTGGGCGGCGGAAGTAGCCAAGCTAATTTGACGCTGGTAGCCGACCAACCTTTCGACCGGGTACAGATTCTGTATGGAGGATTGGCGAGTGCGTTACAGAACTTACATGTATATGATATCCATGTAACAGCCAATACCTCGATAACCGGAGAGGACAAAGATGGGGATGGAAATAACTTGGGTACGATTGAAATCTGTGAGGGCGAGACGCTCACCCTGCCCGAAACAGATTGCGCTAAATTAGTATTATATACGGATGCCGCAGGGTCGACCCAAGTGAATCTGGATGATATCAAGGCTCTGACAGCTGGTACCTACACGTATTATATACAAGCACAGCGTTTTGGCTGCGATGTATTGGGCGAGAGGCGTCCGATTACGGTTGTGATCAACCCGTCTTCCGCTTCCTTGATTACCGGAATTGATGTAGCAGGTATTACTGATAATTGCGTAGACCCTGCGGGCAATGTGACCTTGACAGCACAGTTAAGCACGACTCCTGCTGATGTCACCTACCAGTGGTACAGTGATAATGCGGGTGCCCCGGTATTGATGGCGGGTGAGACGGCCAATGCGTTGACTCTATCTGCCGTTGCAGCAGGTACGCATACCTATTATGTAAGGATCACTGCTGATGGCTATTGCCCGGCGGCTCCTACTCCGGTTGCCTTCACGGTTAACCCTACTGCAACTGATCCTGATATCAATTTGAGCAGTACGATTTTCCAATGTATAGGCTTGGATGTCGTGTTGGCACCTACAAGCGCAACAGTAACCAATCCGATATTTAGGTGGTATACGGATGCTGCGAAAACAACACCAATATTGGATGGCGATAGCGATGGAGCTGTTACCTACGCTCTTGATGCCGCTACAGGTGTGTTGACCATTACAGGCTTAACCGATACGGATAGTCCTTATCAATATTACGTAACCGTTTCAGGAGATAACGCCTGCGAAAATGTGGTGGCAAAGGAAATTGAGGTAACCATCGGCGCTTCTTTGCCGCCGCCAACCTTTGTAGCAGCGGATATTACCTTATGTGGTCCCGGTGATGCAGTGTTTGAAGTGAATAACTCGGCCGGGGGATTAACGTATACGCTCTTTACGGATGCTACAGGATCAACAGTTGTTCCTGGAGCTGGAACTGCTTATACCATTTCCGGTACAACGATTACTATTGTGGGCGTTACGGGTGATGTAACGTATTATGTCGGGGCTTCAGGAGCCTGTGCGTCCGCGGACTTGGGTGAAATCAATATTACTGTCAATGATGTAGTACCTGCTGCCAATATTGATGTCAGTGGTACAGGTCCAATTTGTGCGGGTAGCTCAACGACTTTAACAGCGAGTTTAACTGGTGGTGTAAGTGTTACAAACCCGGTGTTTCATTGGTATAGCGATGCAGCCTTAACAAATAAGGTGCATACCGGTACAACATTCGATGTGGCGCCATTGACAACCACTGAGTATTATGTGACGGTATCTGGAGATGGGGTTTGTGAAAACTTAGCAGATCCCAAGATGGTGACGGTAATCGTTAATCCGGTTCCCCAAATTACCTTAAACGGTTCGGCTACGATTGGCGTATTTGTAGGCGATTCGTTTACCTTACCGGCCGTTACGGTTGATCCATCTGTGGGAACAACAGTGACCATTATGGAGACAACAGGAGGTGCGAATACCATTATAATTGATCCAACGTTACCGATTACTAAAGGTATAGGTACCTATACCTATTTGGTAACCGCTACCAATGGAACGTGTGAAAGCTCGGTGACCATTACGGTTTCCGTAGTGGACCCAGCGGAATGTCCGCCCGGCTTTAACCGGGTTTATAATGATGGTCAATCATTTGATACCAGCGTATTAGGGTCGATCAGTAATGAAACTGCAGCAGCTGATCAGGATCCGAGCACTTATTCGATACTGACCGAAGGAATCAACCTGCTGGGCCTACTGGGTGATAATTACCAAGACCTAGAGTGGACGGGTGATTTGATTCCTGCCGGAACGCCAGTAACCGTTAAATTAGGAAAGGACTTTAATTTGGTGGCTCTTGCGGGCGGTATCCGAGTGGTGGGCATTAACGCTGCCGACGGAGAAATCGGTACGCCAATACTAATTGATGGCAGCCTGGTGTCTGCATTAGGCGGAAACAATAATTTTGAATACACATTTACCCCGACACAAGATTACAAAGCGGTAAGGGTGTATGTAAATGGATTGGTATCCGTTGGACAAAATGCCCGTATTTACGGAGCCTATTACCATCAGGCAATTGATGCTGCCCATCCGGCGGTCTGTGAAGAAGAAGACGTCAGGGATGTAATTACTGGTATTGAGCCGGTATTGCTCGGTGGTTTGCTAGATGTGGCTACGACGTTGGTGAATGTCACCGCGCCTCAGAATGCAGTAGACAATGACCTTAATTCGTATACCACGTTGAAGAACGATGCAGGCGTGGACGCTTATGCCAAACTGGACATTGCTTTTGCAACCCCATCCTTAAATGGCGATACCTTGCAAATTATTGCTGGTATCCCGGGTACTGGCTTGCTAGATGCAACAGTGCTTGGAGGGATTCGTATCCAGCGATATTTAGGCAATGTGCCAGTAGGCGCACCGCTTGTGGGTACATCTACGCTATTGGAGGTCAATTTACTGCCAGGAAGCGCAGAACGCAACCTGATTATCTACGCACCTGTATCCGGTGCGTTCGATCGGATCAGAATACTTTATGGCGGTGTTGCAGACGTTGGGCTGTTAAGTGGTAAAGCGCTTCGTGTCTACGACGTGAGCCGCAAAGCCCCGACGAAAATCGTTGAAGATATTGATGGCGACTATAAAGTTACAATTTGTGAAGGAGGAACGATCTCATTCCCACCGGCAATGTGTAATACGACTTACCGAATCTACGATGCGATAGTTAGAGGGAATTTAATTGCGGAAGGACCTGATTTTGATGGAATCAGCTTACTTGACGGAGGAGTATATACACTTTATATCCAACCCGTACGGCAAGATTGTGAGTCCATGGACAGAACACCGTTCGAACTAACGGTTAATGCAGCGCCTGTGGCTCCCGTTGTCGAAGCGACCGAAGTATGCCAGACAGCGATAGCTGGAGATGTTGCTTACAATGTTACTGCCTTGGCGGGACATACATTGGTGTATTATGCTGACGCAACGACGACCACTGCGTTAACGGCAGTGCCGGTTGCGAACAGTGCGGTTGAGGGAACGACAACAGTTTATGTAAGTCAAATTAACAACACTACAGGTTGTGAAGGCGAGCGCGTGGCGGTAAGTATTACCGTTAAATCGGTACTTCCACCGGCATTGACAGTAATTGAACAAACGTTCTGCGAGATCGATATGGCTACAGTTGCCGACCTGAACACGGCCGGTGGAACGGGAGTTATCTGGTATGCTGCGGCTACTGGTGGATTGCCGCTTGACCCGGCCGCGGAACTGGTTGACGGCACGACCTACTACGCTGCCCAGGTTGTTGGCGGCTGCGAGAGCGTCACGCGCACGGAAGTCGACGTGATCATCACCGAAACGCCTGCACCTAACCTGACCGAACTCGAGCAGACCTTCTGCGAGATCGATATGGCTACGGTTGCCGACCTGAACACAAACGGTGGCACGGGCGTTATCTGGTACAGCGCTGCCACGGGTGGTACGCCGCTGTTGGATACCGACGCGCTTGCCGCGGGTGTTTACTACGCTGCCCAGGTTGCCGACGGTTGCGAGAGCGTTGACCGCATGGCGGTTACGGTGACCATCACCGAGACACCTGCACCTAACCTGACCGAACTCGAGCAGACCTTCTGCGAGATCGATAGGGCTACGGTTGCCGACCTGAACACGAACGGTGGCACGGGCGTTATCTGGTACAGCGCTGCCACGGGTGGTACGCCGCTGTTGGGTACCGACGCGCTTGCCGCGGGTGTTTACTACGCTGCCCAGGTTGCCGACGGTTGCGAAAGCGTTGACCGCACGGCGGTTACGGTAATCATCACTGAAACGCCGGCACCGACCATCGATAACAGAACACCCGAATTCTGCGAGACCGACAATATGACGCTTGCAGACCTAGCAGTTGCCGGTACGGATATTAAATGGTACGCTTCTGCGACGTCAATCGACGTACTGCCTGAAACAACCGTACTAGAAGATGGCGTAACCTATTATGCAACCCAAACGGGCGACAACTGTGAAAGTGCCGACCGCTTAGCCGTAACGCCGATTATCACGGATTGCAGCTCGCTGCTGTCCATCACGAAAACAGCCGATGCCGACCGTGCAACCGCAGGCGAATCCATCAGCTTTACGCTGACCATCACCAACGACGGCCCGGGCGCGATGCACAGCGGCGACGTCATCAAACTTGGCGAACGCCCGAGCACGGGATTGACCATCACGGGCTATGAAGTGACCAGTGGCAACGGCACCGCGAGTGGTACCGGCAATACCGCAACGGTAACTACCAACACCATGATACCGGTGGGCGGTACCATAACCCTTACCGTCACAGCCGATGTAGATGCAGATGCACCGGAAACGGTAGGTAATGGTATCGACGTATGGGGACCGGATAAAGATCCGGAAACCGATCCCAAGGACGACGACGACGATACGCCGCCGATCCCGGTCGATCGTGTCTCGAACCTGAGCATCACGAAAGTGGCTGATGACGCCCGCGTTAAGGCAGGCGAAAGCACCAGCTTTACGCTAACCGTCACCAACGACGGCCCTTCGGTCATCGAAGTGGGTGAGCATATTAGCCTCACGGAGCGTCCAGGTGAAGGGGTGACCATCACGGGCTACGAAGTAACCAGTGGTGCAGCTACTGTTGCCGGTGAAGGCAATGCGGCGGTGCTCACGACAACCGCTAAGATTGCTGTGGGCGGAACCATCGTGGTCAAAGTAACGGCCGACGTAGCTGCCGATGCGGGTGAGACCATCACCAACGGCATCGACGTGTGGGGTCCGGATAAAGATCCGGAAACCGATCCGAAAGATGACGAAGATGATACGCCACCGATACCGGTGGACCATGAGTCGGTATTAAGCATCACCAAGGTGGCTGACGACGACCGCGTGGTAGCCGGCGGAAGCACCAGCTTTACGTTGACCATTACCAATGACGGGCCAGCAGTGGTCGGCAGCGGCGAGGTAATTAGCCTCATGGAACGTCCAGGCACAGGCGTAACCATCACGGGTTATGAAGTGACTAGTGGTAACGGTACGGTCGATGGTAGTGGCAATGCCGCTACGTTGACCACCAGCGAGACCATTGCCGTGGGCGGAACGATTGTAGTAAGCGTGACAGCCGATATCGATGCGGATGCAGGCGAGACCATCACCAACGGTATCGACGTGTGGGGTCCGGATAAAGATCCGGAAACCGATCCCAAGGACGACGACGACGATACGCCGCCGATCCCGGTGGATCGCGAGTCTAACCTGAGCATCACGAAGGTGGCTGACCAAGCCCGCGTGAAGGCAGGCGAAAGCACCAGCTTCACGCTGACCATCACCAACGATGGGCCATCGGTCATCGAGGTAGGTAAGGATATTAACCTTACGGAACGTCCGGGCGAAGGGGTAACCATCACCGGCTACGAGGTCGCCAGCGGTGCGGCTACCGTGACGGGCAACAACAATACGGCGACGCTCACGACAACAGGGAAAATCGCCCTGGGTGGTACCATTGTGGTGAAAGTAACGGCTGACGTCGCGGCGAATGCGGGGGAGACCATCACCAATGGCATTACGGTTTGGGGACCGGATAAAGATCCGGAGACCGATCCGGAAGACGATGAAGACGATACACCTCCGATACCGGTAGATCATGACGCTACGTTGAGCATTACAAAAGTGGCTGACGAGGCACGCGTACGGGCAGGTGAGAGCACGAGCTTCACGCTGACCATCACCAACAACGGGCCGGCAGTGGTCGCCAGTGGTGAGGTCATCAGCCTCACCGAGCGTCCGGGCGCAGGTGTAACCATCACCGGGTACGAAGTAACCAGTGGCAACGGTACGGCAGAAGGCAGTGGCAACACGGCTACCGTAACCACCAGCGAAGCCGTCGCAGTAGGCGGCACCATCGTGGTGAAAGTAACGGCCGACGTGGCGGCGAATGCGGGTGAGACCATTACCAACGGCATCGACGTATGGGGTCCGGATAAAGATCCGGAAACCGATCCGAAGGATGACGAGGACGATACGCCACCGATTCCGGTGGATCATGTATCGGTGTTGAGTATCACGAAGGTGGCCGACGATGAACGCGTAATTGCGGGTGGTACCACCTCATTTACGGTGACGGTAACCAATAACGGGCCGGCAACCATTGCGGCGGGTGAAACCATCGCCGTGGAAGAACGTCCGAGCGACGGCCTAACCGTTACAGGCTACGAAGTAACGTCTGGCAATGCGACGGTGGGCGGAACCGGCAACAGTCCGCGGCTCACCACAACGGCAGCCATCAACGTAGGTGGTACGATTACGTTCACCGTCTCAGCCGATGTGACGGCACCGGCTGGGTCGACAATCGCTAACGGCATTGCCGTATGGGGTCCGGATAAAGACCCAGGTACCGACGATGAAGACGATGAGGCCGAAACCCCGGAAATCCCGGTTGACCGGCCGTACACCCTCAGTATTGAGAAGTTAGCGGACCAGTCGCTCGTAACGGCAGGTGAAGCTACGACGTTTACCATTACCGTGACTAATAATGGTCCGATGGATATTGAAGCTGGCGAAGCCATCGCCCTGCTTGAGCGCCCCGGAACAGGCGTTACCGTCACCGGATATGAGATTATTTCGGGCGCAGCAACCGTGAGCGGCTCGGGCAACGAAGCAACGCTGACGACGACAGGCGTGGTTGGCGTAGGGGCAACGATTTCCGTTCGCATCTCCGCGGATGTGTCGGTAACCGCTACGGGAACCATTACAAACGGTATCACCGTTTGGGGTCCCGACCGGAATCCTGATACTGACGATCCGGACGATGAGGACGACACCAATCCGATCCCGGTTGACGTGACGTTGCATATCCCGAACGTGTTCACCCCGAATGGTGATGGTTTGAACGACCGATTTGTTATCAAAAACCTATTGCAATACCAAGGCCGGGAGCTGACGGTGGTCAATAGGTGGGGTAACCAGGTGTACAAGAGCGACAATTATAACAACGATTGGGACGGTGGAAGTCTGGCCGAGGGAACCTACTACTACATCCTGCGCTACCGCAATGGAGGTGAGTGGAAAACGGCTAAGGGTCCTGTAGCAATTATCCGCGTAACCAACCGATGAACGGATAAGCCTGCCGGAGCGGCGTGCCCCGGCAGGCATTACCATTAGGAAGCAGAAATGATTACCCCCTCAATAAAGGAAAATTAAAATGAAAAAGATATTCTTTATCGTGCTGACTACCATATTCGCCGCACCAGCCGCAGGTCAACAGGTGGCACAGTACAGCCAGTACATGTTCAATGCGTTATACATCAACCCTGCCTATGCGGGGTACCGTGGGCCCATTAACCTACATACGTATTACCGTTCGCAGTGGACAGGAATGCCCGATGGTCCGCGTACGTTGGCATTATCGGCCGATATGCGTACGGCAAGTGATAACGTTGGGCTTGGATTTAACCTGATGAGTGACCGCGTGGGATTGGAAAAACGCATTTATGCATATGCAAACTACGCTTACCGCTTGCGGGTAGGATGGGATCCGGAAGATCGGCTGGCATTCGGAATTGGGATTGGTGTCATCCACTCGGCCTTCGACAACGCCGCGTGGAACCCAACTGATGCGGAGCCGATTAACCTCGAAAATTCGTTCCTGCCGGATGCGCGGTTCGGTATCCATTATTCAAACAATACTTTTTTTGCCGGTGTCGGGGTGGATAACCTTATTTCACAGTTCTTCTTCAACGAAGATGCCAGTTCGGCGAAGATGCCGCCAATAACTCAATATTACCTCAATGTAGGCGGAATCGTTCCGATGACCACAGATATGCTGTTTAAACCTTCGGTATTGGTGAAGAATGCCAATCATGCAGGAAATAGAGGATGGACGACCGACCTGAATGCAGCGGTCATCTTTGCCGAGCAATTCACATTCGGCGTATCATATCGTACAGCCCTGTCGAGTGGAAAGAAGTTGGCCAGCGACCTGTCCCGGCCCAATTCCGTTATTGCCTTAGCGGAATTTGTCGCTGGAGGGCAGTTCAGGATTGGCTATTCATTTGACTATGCATTGAGCAAGCTGCATAACCAAGTAGGAAGTACGCATGAGATATCACTAGGGTATACCATCAACAAAGGAACTCAGCGGGTGCGTACGCCGCGATACTTCTAATAGGGGAATTCATTTATTCTATGCTGATACGTACAAAACCATACCGACCCATGAAATTATTCTTCAACGATAAAGTTAACTTGATCCTGACGCTCTGCCTGCTAGCTGTGCTGCCATTACAGGCACAGTACTCGCTGCTTAAGTCGGCTGACCGTGAATTCGATGCATTTAATTTTATTAACGCCATCGAGCTATACCAGCGCGCTTATGAAGTGAAACCCGATATCCGTACGGCCACACGGCTAGCGGAATCCTATTACCACATCCGCAACTACCGAGAGGCGGAGACATGGTATGCCCGCTTGGCGAACCAAGATGAGGCGAAGATAGATCACATCCTCCAGTATGGTCACATCCTGCGTAATAACTCGAAATTCCGCGAAGCCAAAGCGCAGTACCAACGGGTGGCGTTGAAGGCCGAAGGCATTATCACCCGAGAGGAACTTGACGTATTGTATGCGTCATGCGACTCGGCTGTGGTGTGGCTGGAGAACCCGATAAAGGCAGTGGAAATCAAGAACCAAAAGAAATGGAATTCTGAGCAGGCTGAATTTGGTGCGACCAAAGGACCTGGGGGGGTGTACTTTGCATCCGATAGATCTGATGGCGCATCGCGCCCCGACGTGATTTATGGCTGGACCGGTAATCCTTACCTAGCTATGTATGTAGCCAATAACGAATCCGTTAGCAAGGTAGACGCGAAATGGAGCGACGGGGCCAATCACTTCGGGCCAGCAACGTTTTCGGCGGCAACGAATGAAGTTTATTTCGCAGTGACGCGTAACCTGACCCGCGACGAGAAACGCAAAGCCGGAAAGGATGTAACTGTAAATATCGAGATTTTCTCCAATTCCTTGGATGCGTCAAACTGGGGTGAGAATGCGATACCTTTCCGCTACAACAACATTACGCAATGGTCGGTCGGCGACCCGTTTTTGAGTGTTACCGGCGATACGTTGTATTTTACATCGGATATGGACGGCGGACTCGGTGGCACAGACATCTATTATGTGGTACGCCAGTCTGATGGTAGCTGGGGCGATGCCATCACCATGGGGCCTAACGTGAACACATCGGGTGATGAGCGTTTCCCCGGCATTGATGAACAGGGCGATTTCTATTTTTCTTCCAACGGTCACTTGGGTATGGGCGGATTGGATGTGTACAGGTTGGAACGGAAGGGCGGCACTGCCAAAGCGGTGAATCTGGGCTTTCCATTCAATTCGCCATATGATGATTTTTCCGTCCGTTTTGATAAGGAATTGGAAGGTTACGTGGCTTCCAACAGAAGCGGCGGCGCCGGTGCGGATGATATTTATTGGTTTAACCTGAATAAGATTATACAGATTGACCTGGAAGGTGGGGTGTATAACGCCAAGACCAAACTGCCGGTAACCGGTGCCAAAGTAACACTTTCACCTGCCGGCGACGAGGCTAATGCAGTGGTTGTAAGTTCGGGTACAGATGGTAAATTCAAGTTTAACCTGGCTGAGGATATGGATTATACCCTCACGGCGGAACAGACCGGTTTCCGGCCATTCACACCGTTGGCTTTCACGACATCGGGCATTGATTCAAGCACCACCCTGACGAAGGATATTTTCCTTGATCCGGTGGAGGAGAAAGAAGTGGTGGTGCTACGCAATATCTATTTTGATTTTGATAGAGCAGATATCCGGCCGGATGCGGCATTGGAGCTCGATAAGATTGCTGCATTCTTGAACAGCGATCCCAGTGTGCGGATTGAGTTGAGTGCACATGCTGATTCGCGGGGTACACATGCATACAACATGAAGCTCACACAACGCCGGGCGGACTCGTCCGTTGCGTACTTGGTGAGTAAGGGAATTGCTGCCGATCGGTTGGTGGCTAAGGGGTATGGATTTACGAAGCTCGCCAACCATTGTGCTAAAGGAGTGGAATGTACCGAAGAAGAGCATCAATGGAACCGGCGGGTGGAGTTTTTCGTAATTGGAAGTGGCGATTGATTTTCTTCTACGTATTTTTTTCGCCCATTCTTTTCCTTTTGTTCTGCCTTTGTTCTGCCGTAATGCATGCCGGACGCATGCTGTATGCGGGCTGTATGTTGCTTTTTCACGCATACGGCCCGTATCCACGCCGCATACCGCATGGGAGATGGAAGGAGAGAGGGGGGAGTTAGCAGGTAGCCAAACTGGGGTTAACGGTATCTATCAACGACCCAACTGCCAAAATCGAAGTATTTCAATAGTTGCATTTCGCGTTTTTCCGCTTTTACCGCGAGTAGTTTTCCCACAATCTTTTTTTTGGTCGTTTCTTTCCATACATTGCCCCGGCGTTTGGGATCTGATGCGATGGTGTTGAATACCAATTTCTCCGTTTTGTAGGACTTCCCGAATTTACCGAAGGCCCGTTTATAAGAACGTATTTCGTAGTCAAGGTATTCCAACTCATCCTGCTCATAGCTAATCAGAATGTGCAATAGTCGGGCTGCTCGGAATACTGGAAGCTGCGTATGCTGCTTTTCTACGGTGAAAATCTGATTGATACATTTGTTGGCCTTGTTCCATTGCCGGGCATGAAAATAACTAAGCCCCTTGAAATAATCATATTCCAATTGTTTTTCATGCCCTTCAATTGCCGGTGCAGTCTGCTGTTCACCACGATGCCCATCCAACAACTGTAAAGCCTCCGGGATGTCTGCTGTGCCGAGGAGCATGTTCAAGCGATATACCTTCGCGGTGAGCATCGCCAGATTACTGAAATGATCGGGGTATGAGCGGTTGGCAAGGGATGCTGCCTTATCGATAAATGAGGCCATCTCCCGGTAATAGCCAATACTCCGCAGGCTGTCTAGAATGCCGTCCAATGCCGACAGGTAATCGTAAGGAGGGTAGTCCCACATGAGTTCGTTGGATTCGATGAGTTTGTTGAGCTCGTTGAAAATCCGTAACGCCGCTCGATACTCACCCGTGTGGATGAAGAAGAACGATTGAAATAACAGATGGAGTTTTTGTGGTTCGAATTGATGCTGGCTACCTCGCGTGGTCAAGCTAAGTTCGCTCAAGATGAGGTCGTTGATTTTCTTGTCGCTCTTTCCATTAATGGCCAGTGCCCCTTTCGTCAGGCGGTGGCTTAGCAATTCGTACAGCGAATAATGTTCATGCAACTGCCGAAGCGATTGCAACGTATGTTTGGCTTTCATCTGCTTATCTACCAACTGCTGTTCATTGGTCATCGGAAAGCCTACATCCGCCAGTGCGGTGAGTTCCATCCGCGAAACTTGGTAGGCAACTGCATGGTTTTGGCTTGCGGAAGCCAACTTGAACGCCTTCTTGAGGGCTTTCTGCGCCCTGTTGGGCATGGAGCGCTCAAAGCACAATCGTGCCTTCATTAAATAGTGGTGCTGTGCATACCAAGTATCCTGATCAATGCGTATTTGTACGAGTACATCGGTGAGCACTTTATACAAATAGTTCGCAGTATTGTCAAAAGACTTGGAAGGGTAAGCGTCGCGAAATTGCTGCTCCCAGGATTTTCCGTTACCATTGTGGGCGACAGCCAGCTCATATAACAATAGGTAGTCTTTTGGGCCTTTGAGCTTCGTGCAATGCAGCTGGAAATGTTTTTTTTCGGCAGCGGAAAGCGACAAGATGAGTTTCTCTAATTCGAATATGAGCATGTTTTTGCGTTGTTCGGTATTCGATGCTTGATGACCGGAGTCCTGTCAAGTCCATCATTATGTGAGCCACTCGGGACCGTTAGAATGATTTTACAAGCAATTGTTATTGATATAATTTTTGATTATAATATGTTGATTATCAAATATAATATTAATTTTTCGAATTAATATAACATATTTATAATTCATAAAATTATAAAAAAATGGTTAATTTCTAAAAGATTTCACTAATACTTTTGTTATCGTAATAGGCCAGTTAATAGTTTTTGTAACCAGTTATATGAGTAAAAAAATCATCGTAGTAGGAAGTATGAACATGGATATGGTGGTGAAGACCAGCCATATTCCCCAACCGGGCGAGACGGTATTGGGTGGGTCATTTTTTATGAACCCCGGAGGGAAAGGGGCCAACCAAGCCGTCGCGGTGGCGCGGCTAGGAGGGGACGTCGCATTTGTGGGAAAGATAGGCGACGATATTTTTGGAAAACAATCGGCTCAGCTCTTCGATGAAGAGGGAGTAGACACGAACGGTATATTATCCGACCACGATAGTCCATCGGGCATTGCGCTTATTACGGTCGATGAGCAAGGCGAAAACAGCATTGTGGTAGCGCCGGGAGCCAATGCGCACCTCGAACCCGCAGACGTGGAACGCGTGTTGGAAAAATATCCGGACAGTAAGCTATTATTGATGCAACTGGAAGTCCCGATGCGCACCGTGGAATTTGCTGCACAGCACGCCCGCAAGAAAGGTATGCAGGTCATCTTAAACCCAGCTCCGGCAAATGCACTTGTACCCAGTGTATTCCATTTAGTGGATATCCTGACGCCAAACGTGAACGAAGCCGAAATGTTATCGGGCGTACGCATTACAGACATTCCGAGTGCCCGTCAAGCGGCCGAAAGCATACGTGAACGAGGAGTGAAGCATGTGATTGTGACGTTGGGTAAAGATGGCGCCGCATTGTTGGAGGGAGGTGTGTTTTATCATATTCCGGCCCCCGTAGTGGAAACGGTGGATACCACGGCGGCCGGTGACGTATTCAATGGCGCATTGGCGGTAGCGTTGGCTGAAGGCAAAGGGTTGACGGATGCGACATCCTTTGCGTGCCGCGCGGCATCGATCGCAGTTACCAAAATGGGCGCACAGTCATCGATACCATTTCGTAATGAGGTGTTATTGAGTAGTATGAAATAATAGTTAGTTAGAACCGATTTTAAGACTATTGAATTATGTTTATTGTAGAAAGCTATGGGTTAGCAATCCTGTTTTGCATCATTACGATGCTGTGCTGGGGCTCGTGGGCCAACACCCAGAAATTGGTGCAGCGTGAATGGCGTTTTGAGCTGTTTTACTGGGATTACGTATGGGGAATCTTTTTCTTGGCACTTGTCGGGGCATTTACTTTGGGCAGTATGGGCGACTCAGGTCGGTCATTTCTGGTCGACATCAGCCAAGCTGATGGAGGGAATATACGCAGTGCTTTGATTGGCGGCGTGGTGTTCAATTTAGCGAACATCCTGTTGACGGCTGCCATTGCAGGTGCCGGCATGGCAGTGGCCTTCCCTGTTGGCATTGGATTGGCGTTGGTCATCGGCGTGCTGATCAACTACCTCATGCTCAGTAAAGGCGACCCCGTCTTGCTTTTCCTGGGCGTGGCACTAGTTACACTGGCCATCATCCTCAATGCTATAGCATATGGAAAACAGGCAGGCAGCACAGGCAAAAAGGGCGTTGGTAAATGGATCGCAGTGTCTGTCATAGCCGGTATCCTGATGTCTACCTTCTACCCCTTTATTGCAGCCGGTATGGATCTTGAAAACTTCGTAAACCCCGCAGCCGGCAAAATGACACCTTACACTGCATTTGTGGTGTTTGCCGCGGGTATTGTGGTGAGTAATCTGGTGTTCAATACCGTTTTAATGCGTAGGCCACTTGAAGGAGCGCCCATCAACTACCGCGAATACTTCCGTGGTCGGTTCACTATCCATCTGGTAGGTATCCTCGGTGGAGGCGTTTGGGGCTTGGGTAATCTGTTCAACCTCATTGCCGCCGGCAAGGCTGGTCCTGCCATTTCGTATGGGCTGGGACAAGGTGCTACCTTGGTTGCCGCACTGTGGGGCGTATTGATCTGGAAAGAATTTAAAGGGGGGACGAAATCCGTAAATGCACTTGTGGCTGCCATGTTCGTGCTATTTGTAGTAGGACTGGGGTTGGTAATTGCGGCGGGAGAATAAACTAAATGTATAAGAATCTTAAGTGGATATTTATGAGCAAACAGCTAATATTAAAAAGCTTTTGGATGATCTGTTTAGCGGCAACTAATTTGCTAGCTTTTTCACAAACTACCATAAGCATACAGGGTAGAGTTGCGGCGAGCGGTTCGGAGCTACCGCTGGAGGGAGCTACGGTGAGTGTTCAAGGCGGGGGCGGCAGTGTTACAACGGACGAAGATGGCGAGTTTACTATATCAGTTGATAATCGAGGGGTTACGTTAGTGGCGACCTACGTTGGCTATCAACGGCAGGAGGTTGTCCTGAATGGCCAAACATATATCAACTTTCTGTTGCAGCCGGATGATTCCTCACTTGAAGAGGTGGTGGTTGTGGCTTACGGAACTCAGAAAAAAGAGACCGTGACAGGTGCAATTGCGTCTATTCAAACAAAGGAAATAAAACAGAGCCCAGCGGCTAATTTGGCGGTAAGTCTTGCTGGGCGGCTACCGGGATTGACGGCCATTCAACGAAGTGGGCAGCCTGGTCGGGATATTACCCAGCTATTTATCAGGGGTCAAGGAACCGTGAATGCGCAGAGCCCTATCGTACTCGTAGATGGTATAGAGCGGGACTTAACCTACATTGACCCCAATGAGGTGGAGTCTGTGACGATTTTAAAAGATGCGTCGTCTACGGCAATATTTGGTGTTCGGGGGGCAAACGGAGTAATATTGGTGACTACAAAGAGAGGTACTTCGGAAACGCCGGAAATTAATTTTACCACCGAAGTAGGGGCCCAAGACTTTCCGCGGTTTATTACACCTGTAAACGCGTATGATTATGCAATGTTGAGAAATCTTGCATTATCAAATGATGGGTTGCCCGAGGAATACTCGGCTGAGGCGCTTGAATTATATAAAAGTCAGGAAGATCCGCTCCGTTATGCAAATACAGATTGGAGGGATATTCTTATAAAGGACTTCTCTACGCAGCAACGCTACAACCTTAACGTATCTGGCGTCGGAAAGACATTTAAGTATTTTGTAAATGCCGGTTACCTTAACCAAGGTGGGCAGTTTAATACCGAACAGGATTTGAATTATGATCCAAGCTTCAAACTTGATCGATATAATTTCAGATCGAATATCGATATTAAGCTTAATAAGAACTTAAATGCATTTCTGAATGTAGCCGGTTATCTCGAACAGCGAAATAGCCCATACGCGTTGGGAGGGGATAATCCAACGGATTGGATCATCTACTTCATGAATCGGATGCCCGCAGCGGTGCCTGGGCCACTAACACCTGAAGGTGAAGTGATTACATTTGGAGATATCGATCACCCCGCATACGGTTTAGTGAATCGATCTGGCTATACGCAGCAAAAGAGAAGTAATGTGCTTGCGACTTACGGGATGGAGCAAAAGCTTGATTTCATAACCGAAGGGCTATCGGCAAGGGCGGTGGTCTCTTTTGATGCACGAACGGTCAACAATTTGGAGGCGGTACGTGACTATGAGAAATATATTCAGATTATCAATCCGAATCTGCAAGGAAGTGACGGCAAAGATAGCGTATACTACAGGCCGTATAACAACGACCAGAACACACCGCTTGCTATCGGCGGAGGCCGGGGGTTTACAACCTTATCAAATGTTCAGGGGTTCTTAAACTATGCGAGGCGCTTCGACAAGCATAATGTCACCGGCATGATGCTGTATCAACAACAAAGTAATGTGATCGACAATCAACTGCCATTTAAGCTTATGGGGGTGGCTTCACGGTTAACCTACGGCTATGATTCACGGTACTTCATGGAATTTAACGCCGGTTATAACGGTTCCGAGCAGTTTGCCGAGGGGCATAGGTTCGGTTTTTTTCCGGCGGTATCCGCGAGTTGGCTGATATCAAATGAGCGTTTCCTTAACGGAGTGAACGCTATTAACCTGCTGAAGCTACGGGGTTCGTATGGCGAGGTAGGTAATGATAGGATTGGTAGTCGGAGGTTTTTATATATTGATGACATTCAGGTTGTTGGTGGGGGGCTTTCCGGGAGTTTAGGGAACGGGCAAACCATCAATTATAATCTTTTGAAGAATATCGATTTACAATGGGAAGTGGCAAAAAAGTATAATGTGGGTTTCGAGGTAGGATTATTCAACGAGTTCAACTTGAGTGCAGATGTGTTTTTCGAAAAGCGCGACAACATTCTGCGTAACAGGGGAGTCATTCCCGAGTTAAATGGTTTGCCATCAGGTGTGTTGCCGCCGGTTAATATCGGCGTGGTAGAAAATAAAGGATACGAAATAGAACTGGATTATCGCAAATCCTTTACTTCCGACCTTTCGATTTTGGCACGTGTAAACCTGAATTACGCAACAAATAGACAAGTCTATGCCGATGAACCGGTCCTTCCGGCCGACTACGCATATAGGTATCGGGAAACCAACCAGCGAATAGGCCAACATTTCGGCTACATCGTTGACGGATATTTCCGGGACCAGGAAGAAATCAACAATTCACCAGAGCAGCATGTAGGCGGGCATGAATCACGGCCCGGAGATTTCAAGTATCGAGATTTAAATGGAGACGACATCATCAATGAACGGGATATTGCTCCTATCGGTTATTCCACGATTCCGGAGTATCAATTTGGGTTGGCTTTCAATATCACGTACAAGGGTGTTGATTTCAGCGCGCTTTTTCAAGGCATTTCCAACGTGTCAAATTATTACAGTGACCAAGGGGTTTTTGCCACTCAAAATTTCATAACGAGACACAAGCAGAGTTGGACGGAGGATCGCGCTGCGAATGGTGCACAAATTAGGTATCCGAGGATTTCGACACAGGCAGACCCCAACGAAAGGCCCAATACGTTTTTCATTTTGGATGCAAGTTACATTCGTCTGAAAAATATGGAAATCGGTTATTCCCTTCCTTCGAATTGGTCGGATCGAATTGGCGCCAAACGCCTAAGGATATATGCGAATGGGCTCAATCTTATCACTTGGGACAGGCTCCCGACCAAAGAATTCGACCCTGAGCTTACCAACAGCAGGGATTATCCGATTACTAGGCTTTATAATTTCGGCGTAAACTTCACATTTTAAATATGTTATAAACAAGGATGGTGATGAAAAAGTTTATTATTAAATACATTGCATTGGCCGTATTGATTTTTTCGGGGTGTGCCAAGAATTACCTCGATATTACACCGGACGGCCGAACCACATTGGAAGATATATTCCAAGACGAGAAGCGAACAGAAGCTTATTTGAATAGAGTTTATGGATATATACCGAGCTATTTTTGGAAATACGGTTTCTTTGACTTTCTAGCCCCGTTTTCTGACGAAGCTTATGCTTATTCGGGTGCTGTAATGTCTTGGTCTTCAGGGAGCTTGAATCCTGGTGGAAGTGCGCTGCATACTACGCAAGAGCGGGGGAAAGGCGTCTATCATTATGGAACCTTTTGGGCGGGTATCCGAGACGCTAATGTGTTTTTAAGCCAGGTTCAAACCGCAAATATTCCTAGTGCTACAAACCGCGTGCGATTCCGAGGTGAGGCCCAGCTTTTACGCGCATTCTATTTTTGGGAATTGATCAAAGAGTATGGGGCAATGCCAGTTGTAACGGCCCCATTTACGAATGATTTTGATTACACGACACTTACGCGCCCGACTTTCCAAGCGTGTATCGATTTTATTGTGAAGGAGTGTGATGAAGTCATTGCAAATGATGCTATGCCTATGCGGATTACCACCGAAGCTGAACGTGGGCGTGTAACCAAAGCAATGGCTTACGCGGTGAAGTCGCAAGCACTATTATTTAACGCAAGCCCGCTTTGGAACCCGGGAAACGACCGGGCAAAATGGGAAGCTGCTAGTTTAGCTAGTCAGCATGCTATTGAAATCCTCACCACACAAGGATATGCGCTGGCAGAAAATTACGGGGATTATTTCTTGAGTAAAACGGATATTAGTTCTTCACCACGAGATAGGGAGACTATTTATGAAGTGCATGAGGGTCAGATCGACCCCGTTTTCAGCATCATTAATAGTATACCCAGTAAACCGGGAATGTTCAAGGTAGGGGCTACCCCGACGCAAGAATTGGTAGACAGCTACGACATGCAGGGTACCGGTGAACCAGCGATTTTAGGATATACGGATGAAAACCATACACAGCCCATTATCAATACAGATTCAGGGTATGATCCTGCAAACCCCTATGCCGGCAGAGACCCGCGCTTCTACGCTACGGTATGGCATAACGGGGCCGCCTACGATAATATTGGAGGAGAAATCCATATCATGGAAACCTATGTGGGGGGTGCGGACCAATTATTGAAAGCACCCATCGGCTGGGCCTTTACTAGAACAGGGTACTACCTCAGAAAATTCATTGACCCGCGGTTACAGTCGGGTCAACCGGAAGATACTCGGTGGAAAAAGTATCGACTGGCTGAACTATACCTCAATCTTGCGGAAGCGGAGAATGAAGCAAATGGGCCAACTGAAATAGCTAGGCAGGCTATCAATACTGTTCGAGGCCGAGTGAATATGCCTGAATTACCTACAAATCTTACCAAAGAAGAATTCAGAGAAAGGGTACGAAGGGAAAGGCGGGTCGAACTGGCATTTGAAGAACATCGTTTTTGGGACGTACGGAGATGGAAAATACTTGACCAAACCGATAAACTTGTCACGGGGATGGAAATAACGAAACACGCTGATGATTCGTTCACGTACTCGAGGTTCGTTACCGAACAAAGAAATGCATGGAGTGAGAAATTCCTCATTATGCCGATTCCAATCAAGGAAACTTCTATCATACCGGATTTCGATCTCAATCAGAACCCGGGGTGGTAATAAAAATGGGTCTGATAAGCAAGAATAGCCAAATGAAGAAAAACTGGAAGAAACCATGTTTGTTTTACGCTGTGTTGTTGTGTGCTGTACTTGGCATCAGTTTGCCAGCAATAGCCCAGCAGGCACCGATACCGGTTATCTTCGAAACCGACATGGGTAACGATATCGATGATGCACTGGCTTTGGCGATGTTGTATCGCTATCAACAGGAGGGAAAGATTGAACTTTTGGGAGTTAGCAATAACAAATCGAGTTTAAATTCGGTGCGTTACCTCGATGTAATCAACAATTGGTATGGTTATCCGGATGTGCCGATCGCGACCGTTCGGGGCGGAGAAGAAGGGGAGGCCGAAGCAAACAGCTTTGCTCGGAAGACTATGGAGCTTCGACTAAACGGGCGTCAGGCGTTCTACAGCAAAATCGATCGATATGAGGACGTACAACCCGCAGTGTCCATGTATCGTGAATTGCTATCGAAGCGCCCTGATAGCTCGGTGACCATAATTTCTGTTGGTTTTCTGACGAACTTGAAGGCACTTTTGCAATCAGGTCCCGACCGGTTTTCTGTGCTTGATGGCAACGCACTGGTGGCAAAGAAAGTAAGTCGGTTGGTGGTAATGGGCGGGAATTTAAAACAGCCTACGGAGAAGGAGTTTAATATCAGAACGGATGTGGCTGCCTCTCAATATGTGTTTGACCAGTGGCCAACACCAGTGTTCATCAGCCCGTTTGAAGTAGGGGAACATCTCCTATTTCCGGCGGCACCTATTGAGAGAAATTTGGGATACGCCGATGTTAATCCCTTGGTAGAGGGATATAAACTTTATATCCCCATGCCTTATGACAGACCAACATGGGATCTCACAGCCGTCTTATTCGCAATAGAAGAGGACTATTTCCAACTGAGCAGACCTGGGAAAATGGTGGTAAATGCCGATGCTACTACACGGTTTGAATTTTCCGGTACCGGCAGTCATCGTTATCTCCAAGTGCCGACATTGGATGAAGCCAGTAACATCACGGAAAAATATGTGGAGCTTATCTATCATTCACGTAAAAGAGATGAAAAGCCTGATCCAAAAGTGTTCAAAGACCCGCCGGTAGATTTCCGACCACTCAGGATTCTTCATAGTGTTCCGGATACTGCAACCGTTACGGAGTTGAAGTGGTTAGGATATGGTGGGCTTGTTACTAATGTGTCTTATAACGGGTATCTTAACGATGATGAGCAATGGAGCGCGTTTAGGGCACTTGTCAGTAAGACGATAGACTCGCTTAATCTCCGGGTCTGGATATATGACGAAGAGGGATATCCAAGTGGCTCGGCGGGCGGCGAAGTGCTCAAACGCAACCCGGGATTGGAGGCATTGGGGGTGTCGGTTATTATGGAAGAGTCCCGAGACGGACAGGAGGTGGTGATCAATTTGCCGCATGGCCATTCGCAAGTTCTGACAGCGACAGCTGTGTGTAAAGCGGAGAACGTGCAAGCCGTGGATTTACGCCCGTGGATTGATCGCAATGGCACGTTGAGATGGCAACCTTCTTCTGATGAATGGCAGGTTTATTATTTTGCCGTTAAGCCTTTCTATGAGCAGACCCATGCCACTAATAACTGGTATGCCCGTCGCCGGATGGTCAACTTGCTTGAACCTCAAATAGGTGATGCTTTCGTGACTAGTACCCACGAAAAATACCGTACGCATGTTGGAGATTACTTCGGCAAGGGTATTGAAGTGCTGTTTACCGACGAGCCGGCAATGGTTGGCACCCATTTTTTGGAAAACCCGCCCCCGGTGTCTCCCCGGACCGTAGATCCAATCGACTCATTGGTGCCTATCCATCCAACGCTCAACTGGAGTAGGGGTTTGCTTTCCGAATTCCGGAACAGAAGAGGTTATGACTTGCTCCCAGAGATTTATCGGCTTGTAGGCGTATGGACATCCCGCTCAGCCAAAGTTCGGGTCGATTATTATAAAACACTGAATGAATTAGTAACGGAATACTACTTCAAACCTTTAGAACAATTTGGAGCGAAGAATAACATCGCGTCTTCAGGCCATTTGTTGCTGGAAGAGGACCTATTTTATCACCCCATTTTCCAAGGAAATATTCAACAGGTTTATCGGCATATGCAGCATCCCGGTATCGATTTATTGACAGCACATCCTGATGTAGCAAAAAACTGGGGTGTTACAACGGCTAAACTTGCGTCGTCGGTTGCCAATCAATGCAATCGCCCGCATGTTATGAGTGAAATATCCAATGCTTTCGACAGCGAATATCCAGGCATCGTTGATATCGAAGGGGTGGTGGCAGCCGTCGGTGTCCAGTATGCATTCGGTGTTGACCAGTTCGCTTCATATTATGGGCACAAAAACTTCAGTGAGTCGGAAAATCGAGTGTTTACCGATTACATAGGCCGGGTGGGTTATATGCTCTCGAATGGTAGGCGTCGTCCGCTCGTGGACGTTTTTTATCCGATTGAGAGCATGTATTCGTTGACGGAAGTGCCGTTATCGTTATCAGGCGCCTATTTTAATGATGAAGCGCTTGCGATAAGCAATAATTTCAAAGCAATTGGTTTACGCCTTGTCGAAAACCACCTTGATTTCGACTATGTGGATATGGCACGGGTAATGCAGGTCGGTGCTTCGGCCCGTCCCCTTATTATTCCGTTTCTTAAGGTGCTGGATAATGACTTGCTTGCCAAGATTGCATGGCTAGTTAAACAGGGCGTGCCGGTCGCTTTCCAACAGAAAAAAGTTTGGGCAATTGGCAAGGATTCGCCGGAAGCTGTCGAGATGGATCTAGCGGCCTATTTCGAAAAAGAAAGAGATGTCTTGTTTGCCGATGACCCGGAACAACTGATTGAATGGATTGGTAATCATATTGAGCCACCTTATTGTTTGGATGGCCAAGCCGGGGATATTGTTTCATTGTATAAAACGGGAGTAGAACAGGATACCTACCTTTTTGTTAATACCAGTTCCGAAGTACGGGAATTCCGGGTGGATGTTGGACTTGGAGGTACTGCTAGGTTGTGGGACCCCGTTAACGGGTTCGTTAAGACGGTTCGCATGCGAGAGCGCGGTGGTAGAAGATCGCTTTCACTACAGCTCAAAGGAAAACAGTCTATGATTTTAACAGCAGATACTAATTAATTCTAATTGCCGTAAAGCATGTAGATAACCGGATCATGCATTTGATTTAGAATTCGTTCAGAAAAAAGTGAGTATATCAATTAACTTATTTTATTATTGCCTTTGAAACCGTCATGGTTTTCAAAAACCACATAGGGGAATGATTAAACCATGACAGCTTCATCACCACTAAAGAAAAATTTAAATAGATGAAAACTAACGCGATTTTCCTTTTGAGCACTATTCTTTTGTGCGCCGCTTGTTCTACGCAATCAAATGAACAGGTTAGGCTATCAGTCACTCAGACCCCCAAAATAATCTTCGACACCGATATGGGTCCCGACTATGACGATGTCGGTGCGATTGCGGTGCTGCATGCACTGGCCGACAGCGGTGAATGCGAAATTCTGGCTACCGTTGCCAGTGATGCGCATCCATCCATTGCTCCCACGATTGAAGTGCTTAATCGGTATTTTGGTCGCGATAGCCTACCAGTGGGTGTCGCCGCACAAGGTGCCCCCGATTTTACCGCGAAAAACGGTTGGAACGATACGCTCATCAATACGTATGCCCGAGACCTGCAGGATAAAACCTACCCCAATGCTGTAAAGGTGTACCGGCAAGTGTTGGCAGCTCAGCCTGACCAAAGTGTGACGATTGTGACTGTTGGATTTCTTTCCAACCTCAGTGCGCTTCTGGATTCTCAGCCGGATGAACATTCCGAGCTTAAGGGCGTAGATCTTGTAAAAGCTAAAGTGAAGCAGCTGGTTTCGATGGCTGGCGTGTTTCCAGAGGGGATTGAATTTAACGTAGTTGAACACGCTTCGGCATCCGCGAATACATTTAATAATTGGCCGACGCCGATACTGTTCAGTGGCTTTGAAATCGGTGTGAAAATTTTGACGGGTGGTAAAGTAGGAGCGCGCAGTGACGATGGCCCGGTGACCAAAGCTTATGAATTTAATCTGCGGACGTATGCCGATGGCGGCGAATCAAATCGGCCCTCGTGGGACCAGACGGCTGTATTGATCGCGATCCGCAATCCATCGGATTATTTTTATGTAAATGGACCCGGAAAGTTTTCCGTCGACGAAAATGGTGCCAATAGATGGGATCCGACAACGGACGCAGGCCATTATTTTATTGTGCATAAATATCCCTATCAATATGTGTCGGATGCTATTGAGGGGCTGATGTCGCATATCCCAAAGCCATAGCTGTAGCGAATTGGATTGGAAATGGATAGAAAATGATTACAAGGCCAACCATTCCTTTAGCGAAAAAGTCTCTTTTAATCGATAACCCTTATCCGTAAGTTGGATGGTGCAGCACTCGTTTATGGGGTCGTGTTCCAAAAATAACGCGTAATCGTTGTCTATGGATTCCTGCCAATAATTTTTACGCTCTTCCATGGTGATGAGGGGCTGTACGTCGTAGCTCATCACATAAGGAAGCGGGATGTGCCCTGCAGAAGGCAGGAGATCGGCCATGTATAGCAGCGTTCTTCCATTATAGTTGATTTGTGGAAGCATCATCGCGTCGGTGTGGCCAAATGCGAAACGAACGGTGATGTTGTCGGAAAACCGGATACCGTCTTCTACATCGATGAAGCGTAGCTGCCCACTCTCGTAGAGCGGTATGATATTCTCCTGTAAGAATGAAGGTTTTTCGCGGTGGTTGGGGAAGAGTGCCCAATCCCAATGCTGTTTGTTGCTCCAATAGGTAGCATTCTTGAATGCCGGTACTAAACGATTCGCTTCGCGCATAATCGCGCCTCCAACATGGTCGAAATGGAGGTGCGTAAGGAATACGTCGGTGATATCATCCCTGTGGAAGCCGTGCTTGGCCAGCGATCCATCCAGGGTGTCGTCGCCATGGCGGTAGTAATGGCTGAAAAATTTCTCGTTCTGTTTGTCGCCCAACCCAGTATCAACCAAGGTAAGCCGCTCACCTTCGCTGATGAGCAATAGTCGGGCAGCCCAGGTACACATATTCCGGTCGTCGGCAGGGTTGGTACGCTGCCAGATCGATTTGGGAACAACACCAAACATGGCGCCGCCGTCGAGCTTAAATAATCCAGTGTCAATGGGATACAGTTTCATACGTAGTCTATTGCTGTTGTGGTCAACCGTTAAAGGTAAAAAATACTGGCCAAATACGGAGCTTTAATACACAAAAAAGCAAGCTCCCCAATGGTATATTGACTCGAAAAATTGTCCCTATTTTTTACAAAAGTACGCTAAATCGATAAACACTTCTGATGCATAGTTAGTTAACTTAGTGTATTTTTTACAAAAAGCTGATTTTCAGCTATTTTTGTTTTATTTAATGAAATTTAAATCTATATATTTGCCGCATTAATTCATGAAAATGCTTAAATATTTGCTATGAATGCTTCAAAAAGAGCTATTCCAAAGTTAGATTACCTTTTTATCAAGAACTGTGAAGGGGTACACTATCAACAAGGTGTGGCGGAATTAGTGGAGTATGCCGTTTTGCATGGCGAGGGAAGTCTTTCCGAATCCGGCGCCTTGACGGCCGACACTGGCCGTTTTACCGGCCGTACACCTTACGATCGCTTCATTGTTTCCGATGCGTTGACCGAAAACACCGTTTGGTGGGGTCCTATCAACCAACCGATATCCGCAGCGTCATTTGATTACCTCTTTGGAGAGGTGGGGGCATACTTGAGCGGTAGGAATATCTTCGTTCGGGATGCTGTTGCGGGTGCTGACGCGGCATACGGTATCGGGGTTCGCGCGGTGACTGAGACCGCTTACCAGAATGTGTTCGTCAATAACCTATTTATCCGACCAGCGTCGCCCGATCCGGAATCCCGGCCGGAATGGTCGATTCTTGCCGCGCCGGGATACATGTGCGCCCATCCGGAACAGTATGGGCTGCACCACTCCAATTTCGTGATCATCAATTTTACACGTAAAGTGGTGCTGATTGCCGGAACCGGCTATACGGGCGAAATAAAAAAAGGCATTTTTTCTGTTATGAATTTCATACTGCCGCTGCGGCGGCGGGTACTTTCCATGCATTGTGCGGCTAATACAGATACCAAAGGACATACAGCGTTGTTTTTCGGGCTCTCCGGTACGGGTAAAACAACGCTATCGGCCGATAGAAACCGGATGCTGGTAGGCGACGACGAGCACGGTTGGAGCGATAATGGTATTTTTAATTTCGAAGGTGGTTGCTATGCCAAATGCGTTGGGCTGGACCAAAGCAAGGAGCCCGAAATTTTCAATGCGGTACGCTTCGGTGCCCTCGTAGAAAATATCCAGTATGTCCCCGGCACACGCTTACCGAATTATGACGACGTCTCCAAAACGGAAAATACCCGGGTGGCGTACCCCATAAACCACATTATGGGCAGCGTATCGCTTGGCTTGGCGTCCGCACCCAAAGATATCTTCTTCCTTACGGCCGATGCTTTCGGGGTGCTGCCGCCGGTGTCGTTGCTATCCACCACACAGGCCATGTATCACTTTATGTCGGGCTATACGGCTAAAGTGGCGGGAACTGAGGAGGGGGTTCGGGAGCCAAAAGCCGTATTTTCCGCCTGTTTTGGCGAGGCCTTCCTGCCGTTGCACCCCGCCCAATATGCCGAACTGCTACGGGAACGTTTGGCAGGCAGCGCCATCAACGTATGGCTGGTCAATACGGGTTGGATTGCCGGCCCGTACGGGGTTGGGCGCCGGATTAAGCTGGATTACACACGGTCTATCATCAAAGCTGCGTTATCGGGCACACTAAAGGAGGCAACTTTCCACACCCATCCGGTGTTTGGCCTCCGTTACCCGACAAGCTGCCCCGACGTGCCTGATGCAGTGCTCGATCCGGTTCGGTTGTGGCCTGACGAAAATGCGTATTATGCGAAAGCCAATCAACTGGCCGGGCGTTTTATCGATAACTTCAAACGGTATGGGAAAGCTGTTAATAAAGATGTGCTGGACGCGTCGCCAACCGTGATTGAGTCTGCATCAATGGTTTAATTATCGTTTAATTGTTCAATAAATCGTATGGAAGTCCCGTGGAACAACCGTTTCATGGGACTTTTTTATGGGTTGCTCAACACCAATTCGGAAATAACGCAAACGATTGTTTGGCGAAATGATATGGTTATTCGTGGGCTAATTTGCATATTGCACGGCAGTAAAGAAAATATTCTGGTTTTCCTGTTTTATGAATGATTTTAATCCGGAGCAATTAGCCACGCTGGCGAGTGAATTTGAAATAGAAGGTCGGGTGGTAAGCGTCTCAGCGTTCGGGTCGGGACATATAAACGATACCTTCCGGGTGGTAACCGACGAGGGAGCAACACATTATTTGCTTCAGCGGGTGAATCATCATGTATTTAAAGATATAGCGGCGATAATGGATAATATCCAGCGGGTAACCAATCACCTGAAAACACGCTACGCCATCGAATTCAAAGACAATGATCAGATTGATCGGCGTGTTTTGACCTTAATACCAACCATCGGAGGCGAATCGTGCCATCGCGATGAACTAAACAATTTCTGGCGGATGTTTATATTGCTGGAAGGCACGCGAAGCTATGATATCGTAGAAACGCCACAGCAGGCGAGGGAAGGTGGACGCGCGTTCGGACAGTTTCAACGGCTGTTGGCTGATTTGGATGTTGGCCTCATTCATGAAGTGTTGCCTGATTTTCACCATATCGGGAATCGCTTGGCACAGCTAAACAGCGCAATTCGGGCGAACCCCGCAGATCGTGTTAAGCGGGTGCCGGAAGAATTGGCGTTCATTAAAGCGCGCGAGCGGCGTATGCACGCCATTTTGGATTTGGCGGCCCAGGGCCGGTTACCCATACGGATTACACATAACGATACCAAATTCAACAACGTATTGCTGGATGCCGATGACCGCGCGCAGTGCGTGATTGACCTGGATACGGTAATGCCGGGATATGTGGCGTACGACTTCGGTGATGCGATACGCACCATCATCAACTGTGCTGCGGAAGACGAAGCCGATCTGGATAAAGTCCGGCTGAATGTGCCGCTGTTTGAAGCGTACGCTGATGGGTATTTTGAAGAAGCTCATTATTTCTTGACCGCTGATGAAGTGGCTTCCTTGATGGAGGGGGTGTTGCTGTTTCCTTATATGCAGGCGGTACGGTTTCTTACTGACTTTTTGGAAGGAGACCATTATTATAAGGTGCACCACGCCGACCATAATTTGCAGCGTACGCGGGCGCAACTCAAGCTGGTAAGTGAACTCGAAGCCCGGGAGCCGGCGCTGCGGGCTATCGTGGCTCGTGTGGCCGCTGGTTACCAATGAACATAGTGAGCGATCGGAAACGAGATGGCATGAATACGATAGTTATTCCTTTTCTTGGGGGAATCAATGAGCATACAACGGCAGCGGAGCTGTTGGCCGCCCTAGCTCCCGTGGCGCCCACGGAGCTAAAAGAGATGCCCTGGCAAGCGTTCCCGTATCGTCCCTCGGTCCACGTTAAGATTGCTTACACAACAGTCGGTATCCTGCTGCTGTACGAGGTGCGAGAGAAGCATGTGCGGGCGGTTTACCGCAATACGAACGACCCGGTATATAAAGATAGCTGCGTGGAGTTCTTTATCTCGTTTGATGGTTTGGGTTATTACAATTTGGAGTTTAATTGCATAGGAACCAGATTGATTGGCTATGGCCCAGCGCAGCGGTCGGAGCGGAGGCGATTGTCGCGGGAAACGATTGAACAAGTGAGAACACACAGCCATATTTCCCCTGAAGTGTTGGAAAACGGCGATAGGGAATGGCGTCTGTTGCTCCATATCCCACTAATCGTTTTTGAAGCCGATGCGGTCCGCTCGCTAGCCGGCATGCGGTGTACGGGTAATTTCTATAAGTGCGGGGATGACCTGCCAGAACCACATTATGTGGTCTGGAATCCCATCAAATACCCAACACCTAATTTTCACCTGCCCCAATATTTCGGTGAATTGGTGTTCCAGCAGGCATGAAGCTACAAAATAGCTGATGATTAAATGAAGTATTGTTGGAATTTAAATTCTAATAACCTATCTTTGCACGCTCATTCAGGAATATAGTAACACGAAGATAAAATGAAAAAAGACTTGCATCCAGCGAATTACAGATTGGTGGTTTTCAAGGATATGTCAAATGACTACTCGTTTGTAACGAAGTCATGCATCGAGGCCAAAGAAACCATTCAATGGGAGGATGGAAATGAATACCCATTAGTGAAGCTTGAGATTTCGCACACGTCCCACCCTTTCTACACCGGAAAAATGAAATTGGTTGATACCGCAGGCCGTATCGACAAATTCCGTAGCCGTTACAGCAAAAAGTAACCCTGCAACAGGTAAAAAAATATTAGTCCCGATATTTTATCGGGACTTTTTTATTTTAGCCGTTCTAAATGGAAACCTATGCATATCGTTTTATTTGACAAGGCGGAATGGCGGATAGGACTTTATCCATTGGCGCTGACGCGTCCTGTTGCGGACCTGCGGGTGGGTATCCTTACCATCGCCGAGAAATGGGCAAAGTGGTTGGATGCTTCTTATTCATTCCTTACGGAAGATTACCTGCAGGAGAAGTACCCCTTGGGCCACTTGAGCGGAGATATTCTCCTCGTGCGGGGCAATTGCTGCCCCGACAACCGCTTGGTCGATGCAGCGTTGGCGTTGCGCACCGGCGAAGCGCTATGGTACGGGGAAGTACTGATCGCCTCGCGCGTGGTAGCCGAAACTTTGCAACACGGTAAGCTGCCCTCGTTGGCTGGCTATTCCCCCATATATTACCACCATCCGGTGGTAATGATCAACCATCCCGAAGATATTTTCTTGCAGAACGGCGAACAAATCGGACAGGATTTTAATCGGCTCACTAAAGGGCGGCAGTCGGCAATATTATCCGAAAGCAACCGTTTCATTGGTGATCGGTTTTTTGCCGAGGAAGGTGCCCAAGCGGAGTGTGCTACCTTCAACAGCACTAGAGGCCCCATCTACCTGGGCAAAGGCAGTGAAGTTTGGGAAGGCAGCCTCATCAGGGGTGCATTTGCGCTGGGCCAAAACTCCCAGGTGAAAATGGGAACCCGGATTTACAGCAACGTATCGATAGGGCCCTACTCGCGGGTGGGCGGAGAGCTCAATACCTGTGTTATATGGGGGCGCTCTGCCAAAGGGCACGACGGATACCTCGGGAGTTCGGTGCTGGGTGAGGGGTGCAACTGGGGAGCCGACACAAATAATTCGAATTTAAAGAACAATTATAAATCCGTACGTTTATATGATTATAGCCAAGCCGGATACCGGGATACCGGCTTGCAATTTTGCGGTATGGTGATGGCCGACCATGTGCGGTGTGCCATCAATACGGCTTTCAATACGGGTACTGTGGTGGGGGTAGGTGCAAGTGTCTATTGCACCGGCATGCCACCTACGTTTATCCCTGATTTCTCCTGGGGAAGTGCCGAAGGGTTTTCGGCCTACCGGCTGGAGAAATTTTTTGAAACGATGGAATCCGTATATGAACGGCGAAACCTTCGCTTTGATGATGTGGAAAAACGGTTGCTGGCAGCTGTGTTTGAGCGCACGCGGGAATACAGACGTTTTTAGAATAACATATTAAATACTTTTATACGATAATAATAATACAACTATGATGCGAAAGAAAATTGTTGCTGGAAACTGGAAGATGAACCTGGACTATCAGCAGGGCATCAGTCTTTTCTCTGAGATTGTGAATATGGCCAACGATGAGGTGATCGGTGAGCAGGGCATTGTGATCTGTGCCCCATTCATCCATCTCCATGGACTTGCCCAACTCGCAGGTAGTAGGTCGCGCGTTGCCGTTGGCGGGCAAAACATCTATTTCCAGGAAACGGGCGCGTATACCGGCGAGATATCGGCATCACAGCTGAAATCTACTGGGGCAACATACGTCATTTTGGGTCATTCAGAACGGCGTGCGTATTTCCACGAGGATGATAATCAGTTAAGCAGAAAAGTGGATGCAGCACTAAAGCATGGCCTCATCCCTATTTTCTGTATTGGCGAAACGCAGGATGAGCGGGAATCCGATCGCTATTTTGATGTGATCCGCACCCAGTTGGAAGAGGGGATTTTCCATTTGGCAGATGGTGATTTCGGCGACGTTGTGTTAGCCTACGAGCCGGTATGGGCCATTGGTACTGGACTTACTGCTACGCCGGAGCAGGCACAGGAAGTGCATGCATTTATTCGCAATGAAGTGGCCAACCACTATAACCAAAACGTGGCCAATAGCACAACCATCCTCTATGGCGGGAGTTGCAACCCCAAAAATGCGCCGGAGCTGTTTGCACAGCCAGACATTGACGGCGGGCTTATCGGCGGAGCATCGCTGAAGTCACGAGACTTCATTGATATCGCCAAAGTATTCAATCGGTGAAGCAGACCCATGATGAGGTACAGTGAAGTCGTTTTCTCCTGCACGGGAGGCGAAGATTGGCATCAGGACATCCTGATAAGTGATCTCGGTGATATGGGCTTCGATACGTTCGAGGTCCAGGACCGTGGGTTTGCGGCTTATATCGCATCGGAGCAGCTCGACCGCTCCGCATTGGAATCGTTGCTGATCCACCAGCCGGTCGGCTTCGAGGTATCTTATGTAGTCAATGAAATTGAACCGCAGAATTGGAACAGCGTGTGGGAGCGAAATTTCGAGCCGGTTGTCGTAGCCGATCAGTGTTATGTGAGGGCTACTTTTCATGCTGCCGCACCCGAATATCCCTATGAAATTGTCATCGATCCGAAAATGGCATTTGGCACCGGGCACCACCAAACCACCTCGCTGATGATGCGCCAAATGTTGGCGGAAACGTTTGAGGGAAAGACGGTGTTGGATATGGGATGCGGCACGGGCATCTTGGCTATATTGGCGGCTAAGCTGGGGGCGGCGCAGGTTTTGGCGATCGATAATGATCCCGTGTGCGCGGCCAGTGTCGAAGAGAATAAAATACGGAACGAGGCAGCCCATATTGTAACGGAATGTGGTTCCGTGGAATTGATAAGGGGACACCGGTTTGACGTGATTTTGGCAAATATCAACCGCAACATCCTGCTGCACCAATTGGAAGCGTATACGCAGTCGCTGGAGGCAAACGGTATTTTATATATGAGCGGTTTTTACGAAGGGCATGATTTGGACGTATTGAGTGATGCCGCACAGCTCCAAGGGTTGAGGTATGAAAGTCACGAAGTCTTGGATGGGTGGGTAGCCGCACGGTTTATAAAGGAATAACAGGTATGCGAGTACATTTCATAGCCATCGGGGGTAGCATCATGCACAACCTCGCGATAGCGCTGGCGAAAAAGGGATTCCTCGTTAGTGGTTCTGATGACCATATCTACGAGCCGTCGCGCACCAATCTCGAGAAAGAGGGCCTGCTGCCTGAACCGGGTTGGGACCCTGCACGCATTACGGAAGACATCGATGCGGTGGTTTTGGGGATGCATGCGAAGGAAGACAATCCGGAGTTGAAGAAAGCCCAGGAGATGGGCATACGTATCTATTCGTATCCGGAATTTATCTATGAGCAGGCCGCAGAGAAAACCCGGGTAGTGGTTGGGGGCAGCCATGGGAAGACGACGATTACGAGCATGATCATGTATGTGCTTAAATCAATCGGTCGCGACTTCGATTTTCTGGTAGGTGCAAAGCTCGACGATTTCGAACAGATGGTGCGGCTAACGAAAGACGCGCCCCTCATTATCATCGAAGGAGATGAATACCTCGCTTCGCCCATTGACCAGCGGCCTAAGTTCCACTTGTATAAACCGCATATTGCGCTTATAAGTGGTGTAGCGTGGGACCATGTGAATGCGTTCCCCACATTCGAAAATTACGTGAACCAATTCAGGTTATTTATCAAGAGTATTGAACCGAAAGGTACATTGGTCTATAACAAAGAAGACAAGACGTTGCAGGAGTTGGTGTTGGAAGACCAATCCAAAATAAACAAACACGGCTACCGGACGCCTGAGTATACCATCAACAAGGGGATCACGTATATGCATACGCACATCGGCGATGTGCCGTTGCAGGTATTCGGCAAACACAACCTTTCCAATATAGCCGCGGCGTTTACCGTTTGCGAATGGTTGGGTGTTGAACGCGATGAATTTTATGCTGCTATCCGGCAGTTCAAGGGAGCGACGCGCCGATTGGAATATGTAGCCAGCGATAACGACAGCGTAGTCTACCAAGATTTCGCGCATACCCCAGTGAAGTTGCGCGCCAGCATACATGCGCTTAAAGAACAGTTCCCCGACAAAGCATTGGTAGCGATCATCGAACTGCATACCTATAGTAGCCTGAACGAAGCCTATCTGAACGAATACCGCGATACGATGCAGGAGGCGGAATATCCTGCGGTATTCATCAATCAAGAGGCATTGAAGCAGCGGAACGCCGAATCAATTTCTGAAGCCACGCTGAAGCAAGCGTTCAATCAGCCCAACCTTGTTTATTTGAATGGTATCGATCGGATGACACAATACCTGGATGACTTATCGCCCATCGGAAAGAACCTACTATTTATGAGTTCGGGGAATTACGGAGGTATAAATCTTGTTAATTTTGCAGATAAGTTTTTATACAAATAATAAATTTGTCTATATTCGACTCCCTTAGGGAACGGTCGTGGTTACGTTGGCGCTGCGATTTTCTTTATATCATCTTACCAATGAATACATTAGGAAAAAAAATCAGACTTTTGCGACACCAGAGAGGGTGGAGCCAAGAGGATGTCGCTAAGCGGTTGGATATTTCCATCCCGGCATTTTCGAAGATCGAGACTGGGATTACGGACGTTAACCTGTCACGTTTGGATCAAATATCCCGTCTTTTCGATCTTTCCATTGTTCAGTTGCTATCAGAAACCGATTCGGAAGAGGAAAAAAAGCACACTGCGGAATTGTCGGCACTTAAGCGGAAACTTGCGGAACGCGAGGCGGAGGTTATCGAGCTGCAGAAGAAGGTCATCGACCTATATGAAGTACTGCACAAAAACACGATGGCATAGTGGCATAAAAAGCCCGTCCATGTCGTGGCATAAACCTATCGATATGAAGCGGGCTTGGTTATAGTTATACGATTGCCGTTTAGCTATCCAGCTGGTTGCGTTGTTGGGTATTGGTTTTCTTCAAATATGAGGGTTTTAAATCAGTAATCGTCATCGTCAAAATCGTCGTCAAACTCTTCCAACGAGTCAAACTCATCCAATTCGAAATCATCCTCGTCATCGAAAAGGTCCTCCGAATCTTCGTCGTCATCGGGACCCCTGTCAAGCGCGACCAGCATGTCGTCCTCCAACATCGCTAAATCAGTGTCATGCATCATTGGCGTTTCCATAATCATGTGAATAGATACTATGTTATTTTATAGGATAAAAATAGCAAGATTTTAATTCAAAGCATATTTTTTAAAAAAAATATATCGGCATGTTAATCGCCCGTATCGCCGATTGCATTGTCTTCCTGTATAATGTCTTTCAATTTCGGTAGGTCGGACGTTGTGGCTATGCCGAAATGATCCATAAACAGGTCGCTTGTGGCATATAATAGGGGTTTTCCTAACGTATCAGCCTTCCCCGCAATCTTAATCAATTCCTTTTCGAGCAAACGGTGCACCGAGTAATCGCAATTGACTCCGCGAATCTGCTCGATTTCCAGTTTGGTAATGGGTTGCCGATAGGCGATGATAGCCAATGTTTCTAGTGCCGCCGGGCTAAGTTTCTTCTTCGAACGGTGGGCCTGCAGTTGATTGATGGTGTCGTAATATGCCGGTTTGGTAAGGAACTGATATCCGTTGTTGATGGATCGCAATTCAAGTATCCGGTCGTCTTGCTGGTAGCGGGTTTCGATGGTGTTGATTGCATCGATGATGGCCTGCTCAGCAATTTCCATATCGTACAGTGTAGTGAGAACCTGCTGGATTTCAGTGATGCCGATACCTAATTCCGAAGCATAGATGAGCGCTTCAACGTGCCTGCTCAGTTGTTCGCTATTTTCCGCTCCCATTTAATAATCGATGACCTGTTCTTCCATCGCTTGGGGTATTTCCCTAAATTCATACTTCTGTGTACGCAATTGCGGTTCAAACCCGGCGGCCCGGATGGCATCCTGTATGGATTTTGATGTAAACCGATGCGGCGCCCCGGCGGCTGATACCACGTTCTCCTCGATCATGATCGACCCGAAGTCGTTGGCACCCGCATGTAGGCATAGCTGTGCAACACTTTTCCCCACGGTAAGCCATGAAGCCTGTATGTTTTTAACATTCGGCAGCATAATCCGGCTCAGCGCAATCATGCGGATGTATTCCTCACCGGTTACGTTGTTGGTTATGCCCCGGAGGCGCTTGAGCAATGTGCCATCGTCTTGGAACGGCCAGGGGATAAAAGCAATGAAGCCGTACGCGCCATCCGGCCGTTCAGACTGAACTTCGCGTATCCATACGAGATGTTCGAATCGTTCTTCGATCGTCTCAATGTGCCCGAACATCATGGTTGCCGAGGTCGGGAGATTCACCTGGTGGGCAGCCCGCATCACGTCTAGCCATTCCTTCCCACCGCATTTCCCTTTTGAGATGAGGCGCCGTACGCGATCATTCAGTATTTCCGCCCCGGCGCCGGGTAGCGAGTCGAGGCCAGCCTCCTTAAGCGTGCGCAGCACCTCAAGGTGAGGTATGCCTTCTAGTTTCGCAACATGCGCAATTTCGGGTGGCCCGAGAGCGTGGAGCTTTAGCTGCGGGTACAATGTTTTCAGCTCCCGGAATAGGTCGGCATAGAATGCCAGGCCCAGCTCGGGGTGATGCCCGCCTTGTAGCAACAGTTGGTCGCCGCCATAGCGGAACGTCTCCTCGATTTTACGCTTGTAGGTATCGATATCGGTGATATAACTCTCTTCATGGCCAGGCCTGCGGAAAAAATTGCAGAACTTACAGTTGGCTATGCACACATTGGTGGTATTGACATTCCGATCGATCTGCCAGGTCACCTTACCGTGGGGCACTTGTATTTTCCGCAGCGTGTTGGCCACGTATGATAGATCAGCGATAGGGGCGTGGTGGTATAGGTATACGCCTTCGTCGATTGAGAGAAACTCAAAATCTAAGGCCCGGCTAAGCAATTTGTCCACGTTCATGATAGCAAACTTAGACAAAGTTGCTTTTATATGCAATTATAATCGTGCTGAATAAAAAAGCGACTTTGGCGATCTCTCTTCTGCCATAGCGGAGCGACTTAAATAGAAGGAATATACGCCGTTTTTGATAACTGCAGCAGGTATCGGAAATGCGCTGGGTTTTATTCCGTCGGAATCAGTTTGAGGAGCATGCCAGGGCCTTCCGTGAGCACATAAATGTATCCGTTGTTGCTTTGCGCGATATGCCTTACCCGACCGATGTTTTGGAGCAGTTTTTCCTCGTGGGTATAATTACCGTTTTTGAGCTCCACTCGGGCTACATGCATCAGAGCCAACGCACCCGTAAACAGATTGCCCCGCCAATCGGGGAATTGGTCGCCTGTATAGAACAGCAATCCACAGGTGGCGATAGACGGCGTCCAATAATGGATAGGCTGTTCCATGCCTTGCTTTTCAGTGAGCTCAGAGATAATGGCGCCGCTGTAATCGATTCCATAGGTAATGACTGGCCAGCCATAGTTTTTCCCCTTTTCGATGAGGTTAAGTTCGTCGCCTCCGCGCGGCCCATGCTCGGTGGCGTAGATCATGTTATCTGCGCTGTCGTATGCTAGGCCCTGTACATTGCGGTGCCCATATGACCAAATACTCGCCTTGGCATCGGGAGTGTCTATAAACGGATTGTCGGCAGGTATGCGCCCATCGTCGTGCAGCCGGTGAATTTTGCCCATATCATTTGCCAGATTCTGAGCGTTTTCCTTTATACCGCGTTCGCCGGTGCTAAAATAGAGGTAACCCGCGTTATCGAAAACAATTCGGCTGCCGAAATGTACGCGTGCGTCAGATAGCGGCGTGGTCTGGTATAAGGTTTCCAATTCGGCGATTTTTGCGTCCGCCAAGCGGAACCGGATCAAGGCCGTGCTGCCGCCACTTGGCCCCGGTTTAGCATAAGTTGCATAAATCCACCCGTTTGTTGCGTAGTCCGGATGAGCTTGGATGTCGAGCAGCCCGCCTTGACCGTGTTCATAGATCGCGGGCAACCCTTCCAGTTTCTCGCCTGTGTACCGGTCGTTTTTGAATACCAATATTTCCCCTTTCCGTTCGGTAACCAACATTGTACCATCCGAAAGCCAAGCCATGCCCCATGGATTGTCGAGACCCGAATGCAGGGTGTCGATGTAAAAGGTACCCTTTTCTGAAGACACAGACTGCCCAGTTTGGGATGCGGCATTTCTGCCATCCTGGTCATTGCCTGTACAGCGTAAAAATATGGTGCCGATGGCGAGTGTGCTACATAGCAGGAGTGTTTTCTTGCCTTTCATTTCGTTGTAATGCCTTTGCGCCTCAAAGATAGGAAATGTCCGAGCTTTCGCCGAAAAGTAGTTTCACGGCAGCAATTACAGGCAAATATTCGAAAAATGCTTGTATTAGTGTAACCGAATCATTACGTTTGTATTAACCAATTAACGAAGGGACCCTGTTGAACAAAGCCACGATGGATACAGACACGGAGTTGCTTAGTCGGATGCGCAACGACGACCAGATCGCTTTTGAGGAATTGTACCGGCGGTATTGGCGACGTTGTTATGTGCAGGTTGTGCGTCGTTCGGGAGATGAGACGTTGGCCGAAGACATTACGCAAAATGTATTCGTGTCGCTATGGGAGAAGCGGAAATCACTCGATGTGCAACATGTAGGTGCATACTTGTTTTCCGCAGTACGTTTCCGGTTTATTACCTATCTGAAGTCGCAGCTTCACGCGCAGACGTATGCGCTCCATCTACTCCAAGACGAACAGGAGTCGCCAAATCCGGTCGACGCATCTATGCGAATAAAGGAGCTCAACGAGGCTATTGAAAAAGGCGTTGCAATGATGCCGCCCAAAACCAAAACCATTTATACATTGAGCCGCGCTGAGTATTATTCGGTCAAAGAAATCGCCAATAAGCTAAATTTATCTGAAAAAGCTGTTGAATATCATATTACACAGTCACTGAAGACATTACGAATTGCCTTAAAAGACTTTCTTGCCCTCCTTTTTCTTTTCCAGGAACTTTTTTAAGTGAATTTTTAGGGATTGTACCAGTTCGACAGACTACCTTATTGAACGGACTATAAACGCCTGCGTAATATGGGGAGGGAAAGTTTTCATCAATTGTTGCAACGTTACATTGACGGCCGGTGTACTCCCGCCGAAGAACGGTTGGTAGACCATTGGTATCACCTATTGGAAAGGGATGATAAGTATGAAATCAGCACCTCGAATTTAGATGCACTGGAAGATGCGATGTGGCAAAAGATCCATGGACAGGTCAACAATAGCGCAGAGGCGACCTTGAATGGTCAGCGGTTCTTGAAGTCGCGGTATGTTCGGTACCTAATGGTAGCAGCATCCGTTGCGCTGTTAATCACTGTGGGTACAATCGCCTATTTCCGTGTAGTTTGCTATCCGATAGCGCCTTCGTTTACTGCCGATGTTGCAGCGGATGGCAATATTGTGGTGGTAAAAAACGATACCGATCGCCGTATGAACATTATTCTAGCCGACGAATCGCTGGTAGAGCTATATCCGGGAGGGCAGCTTCAATACCCGAAACGCTTCAGCGAACATGGCCGTGAAGTCCGGCTGATCGGGGATGCATTTTTCGCGGTAGCGGCCAACAGCGAAAACCCGTTCTGGGTGTTCCACGAAGGGATGATTACCAAAGTGTTGGGTACTAAATTCAAGATTAAGGCCCCCAAGGGAAATGCCAAAGGCGAGGTAATCGTGTATTCCGGAAAGGTAGATGTGTTTTATAATGTCGGTCGGCGCAATATGGTGAGGCGAATACTATCCGCCCCCCAAAAGGCATCCCTCACGACGAACCAACGGGCGGTATTATTGGCCAAGGATTTGGAAGAGACGGTTTCCGAAAATCCGTTGCCGGTACGGGACCGTGTGGATGCGATACGGAATGAAACATTTCGGGATATTCCAATGACCTCATTGGCAGAGACATTGAGCGAGCTGTATGCGCTGGATGTGGTGGCAGACAATGGGTTGGCGCATATCACATTTACCGGCGACATCAGTGGGATTGGACTTTTTAAACAACTGGATATCATCTGCACGGTTACCGACACGCGTTACGAGGTAGTTGGAACCACCATTTTTCTGAAACATAAACACACTGACTATGATTGAACCCGATTGATAACCAAACACATTAAACACACATTTATGCATAAAGCCCCAACGTGACTTTTTTGCAAGCAACCCTACGTGTTGCCCACAGCTACCAATAAGTTGAACCCAATAAACGACCATGAAAATCACACGGCGAAACGATTAACTCTGCATAGCCTCGTCGTTACAGGAGAAAAAAATTAAAAGCGATGAAAAAATTAAACACTTAACAAAAAAAACCGGCAATATGGGGGTATTGCCGGCAGTAGCCCGGATCACATGTGGTCCGGAGTTATTTACAGTCCAAAAAAACGTTTAACGAACTATAAATTTTTCAAAAGTATGAAAAAAGATCGAATTATTGCGTTAACCAAAACTGCGATGAGACTTACCTTTTTATATGCCGTTATTACTTCGATTATTGTATTTACGAGCCATGCTACTGAGGTGGATGCGCAAGGTGCGCTTGATAACAAAATTGAATTATCTGGCAAACGTACCACCATTAAAGAGCTGATAACAATACTAGAGAAACAGTCCGGCGCGCATTTCATCTACAGCTCTTCGGCCATCAAGACCAGCCGCAAAATCAAGGTGACGCCGCTGTACGGTGACCTGTCGATGGTGCTCAATGAGGTTTTCAAGCCGATAGGCATCGATTATAAAATGAAACATGATAAGATACTCCTTTTCAGTGTTTTTCAGGAGCTCACCATTACCGGTAAGGTTACAGACGCAAGCAATGGCAGACCGATATTAGGTGCAGCAGTAAAGGTAAAAGGCACCACCCGAGGTACCAGCACGGATGACAATGGCCAGTTTTCGATGGCGGTGATGCCAAATGAGACGGTAGAAGTTAGCTACATTGGGTTTGCGGCCCAAGAGTTTGTGGTAGATAGTAACCGCCGTGTTTATGAGCTCGCCCTGCAGGCATCGCTTAGTACGCTGGACGAGGTCGTGGTAGTGGGGTATGGCACTCAACTTCGAAAAGATGTGACGGGTTCGGTTGCTGTGGTGGATGTAAAAGACCTTAAACAGCAGCCAGCAGCCAGCCCCATTGAGGCCCTGCAGGGGAAAGCAACCGGGGTACAAATCATCAATAATGGCGCGCCTGGTGCCACGCCACAGATACGCATTAGGGGGTTCAGTACCATTAACAATAACGATCCATTGTATATCATCGATGGGATGCCCTATGAGGGTAAGTTGGGCTGGCTGAACGCCAACGATATTGAAAGTATGCAGGTGTTGAAAGACGCTTCGGCAGCTTCTATTTATGGCGCCCGTGCCAATAATGGTGTGGTGATCATCAGTACCCGGAAAGGCGTCCAAGGCGCACCAAAGATTACCTTCGATATCTATTACGGCACGCAGCAACCCAACCGCAGCCGTTTTCCCGAGTTTTTGAATCCACAGCAGTTTGGTGAGTATGTTTATGAACGTTTTAAGAATACCGGAGATCCGGCTAAAGCGCCTGGTACCAGTGAAACCACCGGTACGAATTATGGGTCTGACCCGGACCGTCCCACGTTGCCGGAGTACCTCTTAGCGGGCTCTGCCACCGGGCATGAGGTTACTGCCGCCGATGCCGATCCTACCAAGTACAACTATGCTATGGATGCCGCTCAATTTTACCAGATTACCAAGGCCAACCATGCCGGTACGAACTGGTTCGATGCCATCACCCGAAATGCACCGATGCAAAATTACCAGCTGAGCATATTGGGCGGTAGTGAGAACGCGACGTATGCGATAAGTGGGGGCGCATTTAAACAGGATGGGACATTCAAGCACACCGGCTTTGAGCGGTTTACCATCCGTAGCAACACTCAGTTTTCCTTTTTTGACGACCGGGTTACGTTGGGTGAAAACATGCAATATTCATTTACCAGCGGCCATGGGTTTGGCGTAAATGAAAATAGATCGGGCGACTACCAAGGAGAAGGATCGCCCATCGGGTGGGCCTACCGGATACAAACCATTATCCCGGTGTACGATATCATGGGCAATTTTGCCGGTACCCGTGGCAATAAAATGGGTAACGCCGATAACCCGTTGGCGGTATTATACCGTGCCAAAGACAACGTAAACAAAAGCGGCCAGTTTTTTGGAAGTGCTTTTGCCGACATCGAGTTGGTAAAAGGGCTCAATTTCCGAAGCACATTCGGTTTGCGTTATGAAAACTATAACGGCGTTTCGATCGGCTACCCCAATCCGGAGCGCTCTGAGGGTAGCTTCACCAATAACACGCTCGGTGAGTACCAAGGATATAACTCCGAATGGACGTGGTCTAATACGGCCACCTATAAAAATAAGTTCAATGATTTACACGATCTCACCGTACTGCTGGGCACGGAAGCAGTGGAATCGACATGGCACCAGTTGAATGGTGATGGAAATGAATTTTTCATTGCGGGCGACCTGAATTATTATTATTTGAATACGGCGGCGACCACTAGTGCAGGAAGCACGGGGTCCGAAGGGTCGCTATTCTCTATTTTCGGCCGGGTTGACTATTCGTTTGCCGATCGATACTTAATATCAGCAACGGTACGTCGCGATGGATCTTCCAATTTCGGACCGGAAAACCGCTATGGCACTTTCCCCGCGGCCAGTGTGGCGTGGCGGGTCTCCAACGAAAATTTTATGAATACTGTTACTTGGTTGGATGATTTGAAATTCAGGGCAGGCTATGGTGTTACCGGTAACCAGCGCATCCCAACCTTTCAATACCTGAGAAGATACGCATCGGGAATTAACGACTCTTTTTACCCCATCGGTGGAGGTAATGAACTGTCAAGCGGATTGTGGACAAGCAATTACGACAATCCGGGCGTCAAATGGGAAGAGGCCAGGTCCGTGAATGTTGGCATTGATTTCACGCTGTTCAATAATCGGATAGACGGCGCGATCGACTGGTTCGATCGGCAGACAGAAGGGGTGCTTTACCCCGTTCCGCAGCCTTCGGCGGCCGTAGGTACTGGTGCTTCGCCGTTTATCAATTCCGGCGATATCCAGAATTCCGGTTTCGAGATTTCTTTGAATTACCATTATACAGCGGGTACGGACGAAGAAGCATTCCAGTTTGATGTGGGGGCTTTCTTTTCCAAATATTCCAACGATATCATCCAACTGGCACCATCCGTTACCGAGCAGCCCTACTTGACGCTCCGCGGGGTGACCACCTCGGTATTGAAGGCGGGCGCCCCATTCGGTGCATTTTACGGCTACCGGGTAGCGGGTATTTACCAGAACGACGACGACATTGCTAATAGTGCGTCGTATGACGGTGCTAGGGTGGGGGGCTTTAAATTTGCCGATGTATCGGGCCCGGATGGCACGCCCGATGGTGTCATCGATGGGGCCGACCGGACGGTCATCGGTAATCCGCATCCTGATTTCATCTATTCGCTTAATTTAAACGCAGCTTATAAGCGGTTTGACATCAGTATGTTTTTCAATGGCTCGCAGGGCAATGATCTGTTTGATCTTACCCGCCAATATACAGACTTTTATGCATTTCCCGGTGCCGTGAGTACGCGTGTGCTTGATGCGTGGAGCCCGAGTAACCCAACTAGCATGATGCCATCGCCGAATGCCGACGCACCAACGATCGAATACCAATCGTCCAGTTACTACGTGCAAGACGGCAGTTTTTTCCGGATGAGGAACCTGCAGGTTGGCTATACACTCCCTACCGAGCGGATGTTCAGCGGAAAGGTATCCAACCTACGCCTGTACGCCAGCGTGACCAACTTATTTACTATCACCGGCTACAGTGGTATGGATCCCGAAGTGAGCCAATATACATCTGATTTCACTGCTCCGGGGGTGGATATGGGGGTATACCCTGTGCCACGGCAGTATCTCCTGGGGTTAAGTGTTACTTTTTAGCGAACGGTATTAGCATATTTCAAACCATAAAATTTTTCAACGATGAGCATATATTATAAGATATCCGCATTAATCGTGGTGTTAGGTATCGGCGGCTGTAACGAAGGCTTTTTGGAGCGAAGTCCACAAGGCCAATTGGCGGATGAGCAGGTTCAAAATACCAAGGCGGTTGAATGGCTGCTTACGGGAGCGTACGGCCTGATGAACGGCAACCGGAACGGAACATGGGGCAACTACGCTTCGGCGCCCAGCCAATGGCTTTTTGGCGAGGTGGCCGCCGATAATGCACATAAAGGCAGCGAATTGGCAGACCAAGCCGTGCTGTTCGATATTGAAATGCATACAGCAATCAGCGTGAATGAGCATTTATCTGCCATGTGGAACAATTACTATGAAGGGATAACCCGTTGCAACACGACGCTCCGGCAGCTCCAGGCGGTGCAGGAAACCGCCACGGATAAATTTACGGACCAACGGGCCAAAGAAGTTGAAGCAGAGGCCAAGATGCTCAGGGGGCACTATTACTTTTTCCTTTGGCGTGTGTTCAAAAATATCCCCTACATAGACGAGACCGTCTCTACTGCGGATGCGGCGCACGTTGCTAACGATGTAGACGTTTTACCAATGATCGAGGCCGATTTCCAGTTTGCTGTGGAAAACCTACCGTTGGATGGCAAGCCGTTGGGCGATGTTGGCCGCGTAGACCAAGTTGCCGCAAAAGCGTATCTCGGTAAGGTGTACCTGTACCAACAGCAATACGCCGAAGCATTGGTGTTGTTTAAAGAAGTTATCGCTGCGCGGCCCGACTTGGAAGGCATACCATTCCTGAATAATTTCGATGTGAACACAGAAAACGGACCGGAATCCATTTTAGCCGTTCAACACGCCATCAATCCCGATGGCGGTGGCGACAATGCCAACGTGGGCGATATGTTAGGTGGCTTGTATGGGTCGGCCCCGGCAAACTGCTGCGGTTTTTTCAATCCTAGTTTTGACCTGGTCAATGCTTTCCGGGTCACTTCGCAGGGTTTACCCATGCTTGATGGTTCTTTCCGCACAAATGCATATACATCAGATTTTGGCCTTGCGGGCGATGCTAAGACCAATTATATGGTAGATAATGCGCTTGCTGTAGATCCGCGGCTTGATTATACGGTAGGGCGCAGGGGTGTGCCTTACCACGATTGGGGTGTTATGCCCGGTGATGCGTGGTTGCGCGACCCCGCGTTTTCGGGACCCTTTGTTGGTTATAAACACATGATTGACCAAGCTGATTTTCCCGGTAATACGCAGTCCGGTGGTGTTAACTACGTCACTTCGCTAAATGTAAATATCATCCGACTAGCCGATGTTTACTTGATGGCAGCCGAATGTGCGGCTGAAACAGGTGATTTGGCTTATGCATTGGCTCGGGTAAACAATGTGCGGGCGCGGGCGGCCAAACTTCCTGGCAAGTCGGTTGGCGGTGATCCTGTGGCTGCTTACGATGTAAAGCCTTATCCGGCATTCGCCAGTAAGGAGTACGCAATGGATGCCATCCGTTTCGAACGCCGCCTAGAACTCGCGCTTGAAGGGCACCGCTTCTTCGATTTGGTGCGTTGGGGTATTGCTGAGCAGGTGCTGGAAAGTTACTCCGACTTTGAAGGGAGTCTGATTGGCTCGTACGGTGGACTCGATTTTACCGAGAAGAATCACCATTTCCCCATTCCGCAAGATCAGATTGATCGGAGCGCGGGCGCGTTGAAGCAAAACTAGGTGCGGAATTAAACGAATAATACCATGAATTCGAGAAGGAGATTCGTTAGGAAATTGGGTATGGGCGTTGCTGCGGCAACGGCGTATCCGCTCCTGTCGCCCTTACTTTCGTGTAATGGCAGCGCCACGGGAACGCGGGAGGAGACGACGGGCGCCGATGCGCTGTTTTTTAAGATATCACTTGCCGAATGGTCGTTGAACCGCGTGCTTTTCAGCGGACAGCTCGACCACCTCGACTTTCCGCTGTATGCCAAGGAAAATTTCGGCATCGACGCCGTTGAGTACGTCAACCAGTTTTTTATGGACAAGGCTACCGATCAGGCATACCTTGGTGAACTTAAAACCCGGTGCAACGACTATGGCATCACCAGCGTGCTTATCATGTGTGATCGTGAAGGAGACCTTGGTGATACCGTGGCGGCTCAGCGGAAGGCAGCGGTGGAAAACCATTACAAGTGGGTGGAAGCGGCTGAGTTTTTGGGATGCCATGCCATCCGTGTAAATGCAGCAGGGGAGGGCACGGCCGGTGAGGTGGCCCGGTGTGCTGCCGAAAGCCTTACCGCGCTCGCCACGTTTGCCAGCGACTACGGCATTTCCGTCATTGTAGAAAACCATGGCGGCTACTCGTCTGACGGCAAGTGGCTGAAGGGGGTGATGGAAACCGTAGGGCTTTCCAACTGCGGCACACTGCCGGATACCGGCAATTTCTGCATCAAGCGCACCGAACCACTGGAACAGACCATTGAAGCCTATCTGGCAACGGAATGCTTGGAGGAATATGACCGCTACCAAGGTACGGCAGAACTATTGCCCTTCGCTAAAGGGGTAAGTGCCAAGACGTATGATTTTGATGCCGACGGTGATGAGACCAGTATCGATTATGGGCGTATTCTGCGCATGGTGAAAGATACAGGGTTTACCGGTTACGTGGGTATCGAGTACGAGGGACACAGCCTTACGGCTAATGAAGGGATAACGAAAACCAAGGCGATGCTTGAGCGCATCGGTAATGGGTTGGTATAGCCTTATTAGAACAATGTCAACTACCTATTAGAACAATGCCATAGATGCGATGGCAGGGTGTCTGGGAGTTTCGCTCTTAGGCACCCTTTTTATGCCGTCATGTTTCCCCTCTGCGAATAAAATTTGGATTCAAACCGTCCAAATGCCGGATAGGTTTGTTTGGCACCATAATTTATCAACTATTTCCTATCTTAGCCTGCTCAACGTAAGAATGACAATACTTAAAAACGATAAACCCACGATACGCGCGTGGGCTATGTTTGATTGGGCCAACTCGGCATATAACCTGGTCATCACATCGACCATATTCCCGGCATATTATACTGCCATTACCTTTACCGAAGCTCATGGCGATCGTGTTACTTTTTTCGGTATAGAGGTGGTCAATACCGCACTCTCCAGCTTTGCGCTGTCGGTTGCTTACCTCATCATGGCCCTGTTGCTGCCGATATTGTCGTCGGTGGCCGACTTCAAAGGCAACAAAAAGACGTTTATGATGGCATTCACTTACCTTGGGGGGATAGCCTGCATGGGGTTGTTTTTCTTCACGCTGGAAACGCTCGAATGGGGAATCATCTGCTTTACCTTGGCAGCTATGGGGTATGTAGGGGGAGTGTTGTTCAACAACTCGTACCTTCCACAGATTGCCACGGTAGACCAACAGGACCGCGTAAGCGCACAAGGATTTGCCTATGGCTATGTAGGGTGTGTTACCATTCAGATCATCTGCTTCGTGTTTATCCTCAAACCGGAATGGTTTGGCATTACTGACCCCAGTTTTCCGCCACGGCTATCGTTTTTGCTGGTTGGCCTGTGGTGGATCGGCTTTGCGCAGATACCTTTCTTGAAGCTGCCGAAAGACGCTCGGAATAACGGGCGTGTAACGGGACACGTGTTGCGGAAAGGATTTGCCGAGCTCCGGGATGTGTGGGTACGGCTACGGGAAATACCGGAAATCAAGCGTTTTCTGCCGGCTTTTTTCTGCTATGCCATGGGGGTGCAAACCGTCATGATCGTGGCGGCGGCCTTTGGTGAGAAAGTTTTGCATCTGGGTGCCCCCAAGTTGATTGCAACGATATTGCTGATTCAACTGGTGGCAATAGGCGGTGCCTACCTCATGTCGTTGCTGGCCCGCTTTATCGGCAACGTGCGCGTGCTCATGTTGGTGGTCTGTGTATGGATCGGGATATGCATTTCAGCATATTACATCCAACATGAAGTCCAGTTTTACGTGTTGGCGGCGCTGGTGGGGCTCGTGATGGGGGGCATACAGTCGCTTTCGCGCTCCACCTATTCGAAGCTGCTGCCTGCTAACGAGACCGATACGGCCTCCTTTTTCAGTTTTTATGATGTTACTGAGAAGGTCGCCATCGTCATTGGGCTATTTTCCTTTGCACTTATCGAACAAATTACCCGTAATATTCGCTATTCGGCATTGAGTTTAGGCCTGTTTTTTGTGTTGGGGTTGGTGTTATTATCTAGGATGTTGATGTTAAAAAAAGCCGCCGCAGCATGACCGTTGAGTTGTTCATTCCCTGTTTCATCGATCAGCTATTTCCCGAAACGGCATTCCACACCGTAAAGGTGCTGGAGAAAGCGGGCTGTAAGGTCGTTTATAATCCACAGCAGACGTGTTGCGGGCAGCCAGCGTATAACGCGGGCTTTTGGGATGAAGCCAAGCAGATCGGCACCAAATTTTTACATGATTTTTCGGATGACCGCGTAATCGTGTCGCCATCGGCTTCGTGTACAGGCATGGTGAAAAATGCATATAATGATCTGTTTACGAATACCATGGTGCACAATCGATGCCGGTCTATCCAGGGGAATATCCACGAGCTATCCGATTTCCTTGTGAATGTATTGAAAAAGGACTACTTTGGAGCTGAATTAGAAGGGCGTGCGGTTTATCACGATTCCTGTTCGGGATTGCGTGAATGCCGCATAAAGGATGAGCCCAGGCAGCTACTCAGTAACGTTGCGGGACTGGATTTGGTTGAAATGCGACATACCGACACCTGCTGTGGGTTCGGTGGCACATTCGCCGTTAAATTCGATGCGATATCGAGTGCCATGGCCGAGCAGAAGGTGTACCATGCACTAGAAATGGAAGCAGACTTCATCATTTCCACGGACTCCTCTTGTCTGTTGCACCTGCAAGCATATATCGATAAGCACAATTTGGCCATTAAGACTGTGCACTTGGTAGATGTGTTAGCTAGCGGGTGGGCAAACATTTAAAAGCGTGTATCACTAACTTTAACGATATGACTGATAGAAGATCATTTTTGAAACATCTGGGGGTAGGAGCTTTGGGCCTATCTGTACTGCCTGCATTGGGCACATCGTTGGCAAACGTAACGAACAAGAAGTTATTCTTCGATATTTCATTGGCGGAGTGGTCCTTGCACAAAACACTGTTTGATGGGAAGCTGGACAACCTCGATTTTCCGAAAACCGCCGCAGAAACGTTCGGTATCCATGCGGTGGAATATGTCAACCAATTTTTTAAGGATAAGGCGAAGGATAAAGCTTATTTGGGCGACCTGAACCAACGGGCCAAGGACTATGGTGTTACCAATGTGCTCATTATGATCGACGGTGAAGGACCATTGGGATCGACCGACGACAAAGAACGCATCCAAGCGGTGGAGAACCACTACAAATGGGTGGAGGCATCGAAGTTTTTAGGGTGTCACGCCATACGGGTGAATGCCGCCGGAAAAGGAACACCAGAAGAGGTGAAAGCTGCGGCCATCGATGGTCTGGGACGATTGAGCGAATTTGCTGCGCAACACGACATCAACGTAATCGTGGAAAACCATGGTGGCATATCATCACATGGTGACTGGCTGAGCGCTGTATTGAAGGGTGTGGGTAAGCGTAACTGCGGTAGCTTGCCGGATTTCGGGAACTTCTACGAGTACGACCGCTACCAAGGGGTGAAGGACCTAATGCCATTTGCCAAGGGTGTAAGCGCAAAAGCGAATGTATTTGATGAGCAAGGTAACGAAGTGAATATCGACTACCGGAAAATGCTCCAGCTCGTTAAGGATGCGGGTTATCGTGGGTATATCGGTATCGAATATGAGGGAAGCGAGTTGAGCGAGGAAGAAGGTATCAAGGCGACCAAACGGTTGCTGGAGCGAGTAGGAGCGGAGTTGAGTTAGTTATAAATTATAATTGCATATAAAAGCGAATTTATCTAAGTTTGCGGTCTGAAAAAACGAAGCCATGTTGCCTGGATGGTGGAACTGGTAGACACGCAGGACTTAAAATCCTGTTCCCGTTAAGGGAGTGCGGGTTCGATTCCCGCTCCAGGTACGAAAATTGATTCCCGGAGATTTAGCGTCTCCGGGGATTTTTCAAAAACAGCTGTAACATACCGTACAGCACCTTTCTACACACGTCGGAGTAACTGTCTCGGCAATAAGTTAATCTAACTTTTATCTAACTTTTTGCTGGCATGTTTGACGTTGTTGATTCCCAAATGTTCAATTTCTCGACGCGCTTGTTTTTTAACAAGCATGCAATCTCAAAAAAGGATGGCTACGTTTCGCTGTACATCGAGGTGTATATCGCGGTGGACAGGCGCTATGAGCAGGGCCGGTTCCCCTTGTCTCTACGGTGGCCGGCCGATAGGGTGGACCGCGATGCCGGGTTGCTGTTGCCCCGACATCGAAGCGACCCGGACGCAAATGATTATAACATGATCATCATGGATAGGAGGGGGCAATACAATGAAGTTGCCAAAATGTTCCGGCTGGCCAATCGTGTGCTCGACTTGAAATCGTTCCGGCGTGAACTCAAATACAACGACAGTAGGGTATCGCTGGCGAAGTTTATGCAGGAACGGAATAATGAACGGTATGCGCAAGGCGAAATCCAAAAGCAAACGTGGAAGAACACCAAATGTACGATAAAGGCATTGATCGAGTTTCAGGAATTGATACGGTTTGATGAGATTGACGAGGCGTGGATGAAACGGTTTCGGCAGCATTTAAAAAAGACCGGCTTACGGATGAGCTCGATATGGACGCGGATAAAGGACTTGAAAGCATACCTACGGCTTGCAGACCAAGAAGCAACGATATCCGTGAATCCTAAAGCCATCAATTTCTCAAACCAAAAGGTAGATTCGTTAACTGTTTATTGCAATCGTGACGAAATAAAGCGGTTGATGATATTGCTTCGAGCGGGCAATCTGACAGGCACCCAAACACAGGTTCTTCGTGCGTTTTTGTTTACTTGCTTTACGAGCTTGCGGGTAAGCGATCTGTACCGGGCTAACGCGGAATGGTTGGTTACTGATAACATGCTGGTGTTTACCCAACATAAGAATCGGGAACGGAAGCCCAAGGCCGTGAAGATACCGTTGAACTCAATTGCAAAATCTTTGATTAAAGAGGCTAGGCAAACTTTTTTTGAGTTGCCTACTGAACAGGAGTATAACCGGACGTTGAAAGAACTGGCGGCGAAGGCGGAAATACGTAAGAATCTAACGAGCCACGTCGGTCGGCATACGTTCGGGTTTCTGTATATGACGACGGTCGGCAATATTGAGGGGTTGAAGCGGATAATGGGTCATTCGAAGTTGACGACCACGGAACGTTATGCTCACCTGGATGATGATTATAATCTCACCCAGGTGATGAAGTTGGAGGAAGGATTTGAGGATGTGTCCGGTAGGGGGAGAGTAAGGAAAATAGGGTAAGCTTTATCCGAGATATGAGTCTGTAATCAGGCGAGAATCAATATATCTTTCGGTAGATGGGTTGGATCTTAAAACCACCGTCGCGTTCATACCCGATTCAGATGACCATACGAACGCAAAAGACCCCCTATTGTCAACAGTTCCTGTCTTACCGCCAAGAAATTCCGGCAGCAGGCCACGGGTATTAGGCCCAACGGCATTATTAATCATGTATGTCCTTGCATTGGCGCCCGTCACCACCATTTCGTAATCTATAAGTCCCCACCTAGAAGTTATTGAAGGGATGATTGCCTGGATATGTGCGAGCAAATGCAGTTGGTCATTTGCCGTCGACATTCCATTTGTCCATGGGAGAGTGTACGCAGTATTATCCATGCCTAGGGCGGTGGCCTTATCATTCATCGCTGAGATGAAAGCTTCTTTGGCTACATCGTCGTCCGTAGCCGACGGGTTGATAATGTAACCTATCTCACGCGCGATGGCTATCGGCGCGTTATTATCGCTGACGATCAGTGCAGAGGCAAATAGATCCCCGAAGGTGACCACGTCACCCTCCTGCACAAAGTCATCGATTCCCGGGCTGGTCACATCGGATTCCTGAACCGTTACTTGACCAGCGTAATCCGCGATGTATCCCGATGCCACAGTGAGAGTCATCAGTTTGGTAATCGACGCGATGTTGTAGACCGTGCTGCCGTTGTGGCCTGAAACCGATTTATCGGAGAGCCTCATTGTGGAATAGGCGTCCGCCGATATCGTCCGAGCGCCACGCGCAACGCCATAATAATCCGACAGCACGCGGTTCATCCTGTGTATTTTATCGGCGGTGATAGCGCCTTCATAAACAAGGAGCACCGCCAGCTTTCCTTTCCATCCCCGCGAACCCTGATAGTCCGCTCCGAACCTACCGAACGTGAATTCGGTCTTTGAAAGGTGCGTATCGGCAAAGACCGAATCATGGTATATCCGTCCCGACACGGATCCGTTCATTTCAAATCCCGTTATGTGCGGTAGATTATCAAGTGGCGCCACTATTGTATCCGACGCGCTGAATACACGTAGATTTCCATTTGTCGCATGAATGGCAGCGCGTTCGTTGGCTGTCCTGCCGTCAAATAGGAACGATGCCTCCGAACCGGTCAATGCCTCATCGTAGCTGTAAACCGCCACAATATATAAAGGCGCGTTCCTCGATGAAACTGATGCCGATAGCAGCTTTTCCGTTCCCGTGAATTCGGCAGACAATGGCCCGTCATTGATGAATGTAACCAACCCAGGAGCTGCCGTTTCATACGCCGCATCAGGAAATGTGTCTAGCCCGTCTTCTATCGTCTGCACATCAGAATCCGCCGCTATCACCCTGTATGGGTTGTCAACCCCGAAGACCGCCTTCCAACCGTCCTGCTGTGCAAGGCCAAGCACGTGGTTCCAGCTGAATTCTACTGGCTGGTTATCACGGTACCACCGCCACACTTTTCCATCGCTCCACGCCGCTCCTTTGTTGAATACAGGGATAATCGCGCTTCTTCCGTATACAGGTGCTGGTAATTGTGGTACGTCCGGCACCACCGCTATCGATCCGGGAACAATATCTGCCAGCTCCTGCTCGATAACGTCCAATCTGGTTGTGGTTTCGTCAAAAAGGTCAAACCGGATCTGAATATCCCGATCACTATATACGAATTGAAGCGTCACTTCGTCGAGACTACCGGTGGCCTGCGGGCTGCCAAACAATCCACTTGCTTCCGTGGAGGTGATTCCACTATAGCAGAAGAAGCCAATATACTGGCCTTCTTGCACAGCGATGCTGACTTCATGGCTGTTCAATCCAGAAACAGGCGTGATATGGGTATCATCTCCATCCTGCTCGAATGTTGCTCCAGGGCCGGGGGTACCGACAGACGTTTTGTTGAAAATCTTAATCGATAAGGTGTTGGTGCTGCCGGATGAATAATTGAAAGATACCTTCTTTATTGTGCCGTCGTTATCGACCGGTGTAAGCATTATCCTCGTGTAGTTTGGCGACAAAGGAGTGCCGCCATCCGGCGAATCGGCGCCTATGGTCTGAACCAACGGGATTAGTTGATCTTGAATTCCGACCACGTCTTCCTTCGTAGCATACCCAGCCAAGTCAATAGGACTTATCACCGTTTTAAAACCACTCTGCGTGTTACCCGTAATCGTCACAAAACCATCGGTCAAATCTACTTCCAATGGATCGCTGTTATTATCCAAAAAATTGGTATATGTACCACTGTCCGTCGGCTGGTAAGTTCTTGTCACATCATCCGCCGCCACAGGTGAATCACCAGGCGCAATGTCTACGATCTGAAACTGTGCAAGTCTTTCTGGCAGAAACTCGACGATAAAGTTTATCAGTTCTTTGACCGTGGTGCCTCGAAACCCATTTTCAAATGCTTGCTGGGTCAAAAGAATCAAGCTATTCCAATCAGTCGGTTTCGGGTATTTATTGAATTGTGGTTGTAACATGGCGATATAATTATTCGGGTAATTCTAATAATTGCGGGGGTATAGCGATTTCGGGATAGGCTACTTTAAAGTCACTGTATCCGAATGAAAATGTATAACTGTTCAATTCGCGTTGGATATATTCTGGTGCGGGTGATTCGCTGAAGTATATGCCGGTGATGTATCCGAGGTACAAATGGTGTTTGCGGATTGCCCGGAAGAAATCGAGGGCGTGGTTAAGCTGCGAACGAGTGGCCAGTGCGCCGGTGTTTTTTTGTAGCGTTCCGATCGGTTCCGAGAAATAGTCAGTCGTGTATTCGTCGAATCGGGCGTTTGCCGTTGAAGTGCCGGCAACTGATCGCATGGTGCCGGTAAAACGGATGGTATCAATCCCGCCGAGACGGTTCTCAAAAACAAAGAGATCGTCGTATTGGTCGCAAACCTCACCGTAGCGGTAGGTCTGTACGTATTGCCGGGACTGGCCATTGGCTTCGGTATACACTTCCCACTTAATAGGCTCGGCACTGAACTGGCCGATGATCATGCCGGGATTGAGGTTGATGGATTGAACTTTACCAGCCTCGAGCGTGGCGTAGGTAATGGTCTGGGTAGTTGCGTCTGAAAACGTGGCACGGATGCGAACGTCTATGGCTTCGATTGGATAGCAGGTAAGCCACTCGGGGTCGTGGAACTTGACGGCCTTACTGGTGGGCTGCGTGGTGAGCCAGTTGAACCGAAAAAATTGCTCGACATCAAAATCGGCACGTTGGAGAAATCCCTTAACGACGGTGAACACGATAGGGTCTTCGTCGTCTATGTTGACGGTGAACTCGCCATAAGCATGCTGCTGGTGGAAGATGGTCTGCGAATAGTCGGGCACCTTGGCGTATAGCAATTGATGTATGAGGTCGGCAACTTTTACACGAACTCCGCCGTCAACATCGGGGTAATAGAGTTCATCCAACATCAACGTGCTTCCCTGGTATAGCTTGAACGTAACGGAAACAGCCACATCTTCGAGGATGAAGTCGGGCACATTGCCGGATAGGTTCAACGCATGTGGCTGTTGGGAGATGGTCATCGTCTCGGTCGATTAAAATTCTTTAATGCGGTATCCAAATCCGGCACCTACGCCGTAGGTAAGGCCGTAGGGTGTCATCACGGCACCGCCGAAGAGGTCGATGCCGAAACGGCTAGGTAGCGTGATTTTATTTACCTGTCGGACGTTGCTAATCTGTATGCGCGGGTCGTTAGCCACGATGGTGGAGAGTACTTGCCGCCGCTTGAATAGCCCTGGCTTTTGTTCGTGCGCAATGACATCAAGATTAAGCGATACTTGCGGATAGAACATGTTGGACGTACGGTTGTACCGGATGTTGAATGTGTTGTCGGCCATCGTAGCCCACTGGGTACCGTTTGCATCAGTTGATAGTATGCCGGCGATGGAATCTTGCAATGTAATGGTGAACCGTTCGAGACGCGTGATCTTATTGACGGCGATATTCAGCGCTTGGCGTAACGTATCCGCATATCCACGCGACACATACAACGATAGGTCGGTGGTTTCTATGGGTGCTACCGTAGCGGCCGACTGCTTATAAACGGTATCGGTAATCGTTTTGATGATTTCGAGCGGCTGGTTCGCGTTTTTCTCTACCTGGGCGGTAAATGCATCGGATAGCGTTTCGTTTTCGCGAAGCTCCGTTAAGTAGGCCCTGCTGACGATGAATAGTGCTACAGTCATGGCTACCATGACGGCGGCAATGATGAATGTTTTCATTGTTTCAATATTTTCTTGACGTTCGATTGCGTTTCTTTTTTGATGGTTGAATCGGACTCGCCGCGACCTTCGCGATACATGCGTATCTGGAACGCGTAATCGAGCAGCTGCTCATTGGTCTGCCTTACCTGTTCGTGCGCCGCGGACAATTCGACATCCTTACGTTTCAGCTCCGACTGGCAGTTGCGGTAATCTTCGCGGTTCTCTGACGCCTCATGGATATACATGCCGATAAATACCAGCGCGATGAAGGGTATCGGGTATTTTTTGAACTTGTCTAAATTCTGCAATACAAATTCTTTCATGGGCCTTTTAGTCTGCCGCTAATATCCGAGTGGGTGGGCGCGAACGAAAGGACAAGGGGGTTTACGCCTCCACAAGGTCTATATGAGCGGGATCGATGCGATTGGCCCGGATGTTTACCTGGATGCGCTCGATGTAAAAATTGCGGCCTTGCAGATGTACCTTTGAAGTGATGTCGAGATTGTGCAGGTCGAGCGGCGTGAGCAGAAAGCTGCCGGATACACGGGCGCGGTCGCGCTCAATCCAGTTCTTGAACCCTGCGTGGAAGTTGGCAAGCAATCCATCGTCACCCGTCCATTTCAACGATAAATCCCCGACGGGGTAATTTGATGGTGTGACCCGATACGGCGATAGTAGTGGATACTGGTGACTAACAAAATCGCTCAATACGTCTGTCATACCCCGATGGAACATGATGTTGGCCCCTTCGGGCCTCGCGCCCCTATCGCCCTGGTAATACGGCACGGCCCACCAATATAGCTCGGGCGGGATATCTACGGCGTTCTCGGCGGTTACCCAGTATTGTTTAGGAACGAGTGGCAAAGGCTTTAAAGATGCTACGGCATCGAATGTGTCTTGTGTGGTGTCGGGCGCCTTGCCATAGCCACCATCCAGTAGTTTAAACGTCATGTATTTGTTCGGCTTGGGCGACGGCGCTGGCTCCAACTGTTCGATGATGCATTCGTAGTAGGCGCCAAGCGATGTTACATTATATACGCGCGTTACTTGGTCGCCCGGATCAAGTACCTGTGCGTCGGCGTCGGTAAACATCGCCCGGAGAGAAGTGACGGAAACCGCGTCGTTTTCGGGTATGTACGGGTCTTCACCTTCGTAGCCGTACTTGTATATGTGTTTTTTTTCGGTCGATATCGTTGGCTTGCCGATAAGTTTTTCATCCCACTTCGTGGCGACGGGTTCCGCGATGATGTCTTTGTTCAACCTGATATCGAAACGACCGTTTTTGATGACCATGGATGCGCAAAAGAGTTTGAGCAGCTCTTTGAGTAGATCGGGGCCGGGATAGGCAGGCAGGAAATCGTTGAGCCGGAAGAAAGGATCAGTCGGGTAACCAGGTGGAAATATTGGGCTGGAACCGAACGGCGGTTTGTTTAGGAACATCATCCCGCCCGGGCCGTTAAATTGTACGCGGGCGCTGGCGTTGTTTTTCCAGTTTTGGAAGTAGGTGGATGGCACGACGAGGTCTTCCAGCTCAGGGGCGTCGAATATGTTGGAGGCTAATGCCGAACCGAATATGGATGATAAGATGTAGTGGACGCGCGTGAAGGGAAATATCGGAGCATGAACAATAGCATAAGGTTCGCCGCGCACGGCTGGCGTGTCTGATCGTAGGGCAAATTCTTCTTCTTCCGGATTGTAATAGTTGATGTATTCGGTGTCCATCATCCGTTGGGGATATCGTAGTGAGGTTACAAACTCACCGCGCACCTGGCGTTGGTAGCTGAACTGCAGTGGCATGTTGTCTGTCTCTACCTTTACCGGTGCTACGACCATGCGCGGGTCGAGACCGTTAGCGGCATCGATGGCCATCTGCCGGTACCGGCCGGCGTAGTTGTGCGGGTCGTCGAAGTCGATATCGGTCCAGTCTGGCGTGTCAAATTCATAGAACTCCATCGGCATTTCGTAGATGTAGGATCGCATGGTTTCAGTCAGATCGGCGCCTTTGAAAGCTGCTTTGATGGTTTGCTCGAAGTTAGTGATGGTGACGATGCCGGTGGCGATGGTGACGGACTGGAAAAGGATGCGGCACGACCGAGTAACGGTGGCGTTGCTCTTGTGAGACGCTATACGGTTGGGGAAGTTGAATGTTTTGAGATTTCGCGCCGTGGCCGGCAACTCGAAGGTGAGGCTATACGGCGTGGGCACCCGGTCTTGCAGCATGAACGGGTTCTCGATAGTGAGTGCTATTTGGATATCGATAGACAAGTCTACCTTTTGGTTGGATATAAATATTTCGAGCATGGTTATAGATTTGCACTGTTTTGAATCTCTCTATATTCCGCATCTTTCTCGTAGAAGCCACTTTTGCCCAAAAGCGAAACGTTTGCTGTGATTGGCTTTTCGAGATTCTTGTTTAATTTCCGAACGGCATCCACGTTTTCGGTGAGTAAGTCTTCTAACTTCGACTCGTTAGTAGCCTTTTTTGGTGGAGCAACCCGGCGACTAATACGGTCCATATAGCCGCCCCTGGCGAAGCCATCCAATCGTCTGGAAATAGTCTGCCCCATAATATTTTCCAAGTTCAATGTAGAAATGGTGCCGTTGCGTTGGGCCGTGTCTATCACGTCAAGAACAGGCTTTACGGATGGATTATCTACAGCTTGCTTGCTAGCGACGAATTCGGAGCCATCTTCGCCTGTAATGACCGTGGGGCCATGAACGTAGCCGCGCCGCGTTGGATCATAGGTCGCGTTGAACTTTCTGCGGTCCTGCTCCCTTTCTACTAAGAAGCCGCCATCGGCGTATCCGGACAACGAAGGCAGGGGCTGTTTGAGAATAGTCGCCAGTTGTAGCGCACCCATAAAACTAACAATGCCGGCCAATACGATCCCTGCAATGCCGCCTTGAGCAAGTACTTTTGTCACAGCAACCGCCGTATTGGCAATAGCGTTGGATATGGCGATGTTCCGTTCGCGTTTGGCTTGATCGTATTCCATTCGCGCCCGTTTCTTCGCTAGATTCTTGTCCAGTTTTTCGATTTCCCGGTTGTATGCTTCTTGACTAATCGTTTCGGCTTCCAGTCGCTTTTTGAGCGATTCTTTTTTACGGTTGTTGGCGTCTTCGAACTCCTGTAGTTTTCGCTTTTCCCCGGCAGCAACAAACGCGTTGTATTGCGCCCATATCTGGTTCATGGCCAAAAGGGCATTCGCCATATCCTGAACGCCGAGCTTCCCGGCCTCGAGGTTGGCAAATAACATTTCCCAATCAGATACGCTCATGCCGAGCACGTCTACTTTGGTGGCCTTATCTTCAGCGATGTCGGTCTGATCTGGGTTGCGGAGCTTTGCCAGCTGCTCACGGACCTTGCGAAGGTATTCTTCGAGTATGGCTTTCTCTTCCGGGGAAAGGATTTTATCGGCAAGGTCGATGCCATCCCATTCGCCGGAATCCAATACGGATTGCATCAACGCTCTAAGCTCTTCGAGGTGCTTCCGGGTAAGGTTCGCCTCTTCCTGCTGATATTGGCTTTGAAGAATTCGTTTTGCCTGGTTGAGCGTTTTGATTTGGCGGAGTGCTTCTTGACTGAGCGCGGAAGAAAGTTTTTGTTTCGCCTGTTCCAGTGTGCGAACGCTGGACAGCTCTTCGTTGTTGCGGATTCGTAGGTCCGTAAGCTCGTCTTGATAGGCCTTCTGTCGATCTTCGACGCCTTTTTTTATGGCTTCGGCATCTATCTTGCCGATGTTGGCTGCATGTATCGCCTCGAGACGCTCCAATGCCTTCAACTGCTCTGCAGTCAGTTCTTCACGTTTTTTACCGTAAACGCCTGCCAACTTGAGGCGCTCTTCGTGTTGCTCCTGTTCCTGTACATACTTAGGATCACGTGGGTCTAGCAGCTTGTCTCTATACTTCTTTTCAGCTAATTCACGCTTGAGCAATTCGGTTTCGGCTACCTTCGTGGTATTACTGGCTGAATGCTGGTATTTTCGGTTTATTTCGTCAGTTTTCTCCTGATAGGTGTTCTCAATGGTTAACAGTTTTTCCAGTTCCGCCGTTGTCATCTCACGACGATCTTTCCGGAACAGGCCTTCGACTTCTAATTGAGACTGATATGCCTTTTTTGCCTCTTCCAGCTCGGCTAAACGCGCGCGGTTGGCGGCGGCACGGGCTTTGGCTGCATCCGCGTCGTTTAAGCCAGGTGTCACAGTGCCACCTTCAAATTCCTTTATTTCTGGATTGGATGAATACAGCTTGTTTAGTTCGCCTTGTGCATCTAGAATGCCTTCTGTTAGTTCGTTTATCGCGTTGTCAATGTTATGAATGGCTGTCACGGTTATTTTCGCAGCGGTTGTCGCCGCATTCCTTGTGCCGAACAATCCTGCAGCACCTACGCGCATCATGTCGAAGAAGCCAAGATCACCGGCATCCATTCGTTGCTTTTCCAGCTCCTGTATTTTATCCTGCCGGGCTCGAATCTTTGCTTGAAGGATGATTGCCTTCGTTTGCGCTTCAATTGCTTTCGTGGCTTTACCTGCCAATATCTGTTCGTCTGTGTACTGATCTAGCACGCCGGGCATAATGTCCCGCAGGTTCTTAACAGCGATCAGCTTTTCGTCTCGCGTTCGGGTCTCGTCACGCAGTAACTTGGTCAGACGCTCTATTTCAGACTTTTGGGAATGGCTAATCCGTTCTGCCTCTTTCTCGGCTTCGTTCAATGCCTTCTGGGCGAATTCGGCTTCGTTGAGCCGCTTACTGAACGTAACCAACGCTGTGGCGAGCCCCAGTACCAAGGCGGCTGCGGCCGCATAAGGGTTGAGGGCTACTTGTATATTTAGCAAGCGCTGGGCGGCAGCAGCACGGGCTAGGTTACCCGTAAGCAATGCATACAATCCGTTGAGCGTAATTAGTACCGTACGTTTAGCTGCCATCAAAGCAGTGGTAATCGCCTCCCATTTGGCTACCAATTGGACTGTTGCATAATAGCTAACGAGGGCAACGGTCAACGGAGCGATGACCTTCCAATATTTTGTTGTGAAAGATATGAGTGTAATAAGCGTTTGTAGGAAAATGACCAATAGGTTGTTTCCGGAAGTGATGACCGGCCATAACTTTTCGCCGAGCTCGCGCCAGAACTTGGTGACTTCTTTCCGTGCCTTATCCAGTTCCGCCGCGGCGGTAGCATTCTTGATGTTGTATTCTTCGGTAAGCGATGTGCCACGGGCAAACGCATCGTTGGCCAAATTGATCTGATTGGTCAGAATACCGGTGTTATTGGCCAAAGAGCCGAGTACGCCGATGACGCGCCCACCGTCCAAACCTAGATCACCCAGTGTCGCGGCCAGTTCGTTGATACCATTGGCATTGTCCTTCACCCCGTGGAGCACGGCCGTGAATGCGGCCATGAAATCTTTTTCCAATAAATCTTTAAAGGCGTTTACCTCCATGCCTGCGTACTTGGCAAACGACGCGGCATCGCTGGATAGCTTGAGGAATAATTTGCTCAGGGCGGTGGAGCTCACTTCTGACGTCTGGCCCAGCTGATCGAGTGTAGCTCCCAATCCAAGTATCTGCTGAACCGTAATGCCCGCCAGCGGTGCAACGCCTGCCATGCGCCGGGCAAATTCGACCATATAGCCTTCGTTGGCCGTTGAAGCCATACCGAGCTCGTTGATGGCGGAACCGACCTTTAGCAAGCCTTGCTCCATGCCGAAGGTATCACTAACGCCGAAGATATCGACCAACTTGCCGACGGCGGCGACGGTTTGTTCCACATTTCCACCCAAATCTTCATTCAGGGCTACCACGAGCTGGTTAGTGGAATCAATGAACCCGCGCAACTCATCCATATCGGTGATGCCGAGCTTGCCACCAATCCGACCTAAACCAAGAAGATCTTCCTGCGATGTACGGGTATCGAGTTTCTCCAACTCGGCGTTGAGCCCCATAACCGCTTCTTTCTCGGCATTCGTCGTCTTCATCACGTCCGCAATCTTGTCATCGAATCGTGAAAACTCATCGGTGGCTTTCCGTACACCGGTGATAACAGCTGTCATGGTGGCAAGTCCACCCAATGCGGAACTAAAAAAGTTTTTGATACCGTTGCCCATCCGGGTAAGCACGCTGGCAGTGCGCTGACCTTGGGCGCGCAAATCATTAAGCCGAGCCGTCACCGCATCTATTTCTCGGCTGTATGCCTTGTATGCGTCGCTATCGGGTACGGATTGTTTCCGTAGCTTGATCAGATTGCGTAACGACCGTTCTAACGTATCAATCGATTGGTCTTCCAGCTTTAGGCTTTGATTGAGCCTATCGAGCTGTTTTCTGTTTTCGGCGATTTCTTTATTGTGTTTATCCAGCTCCGCGGTTAGCTCCCTGTATCGTTTGGTGTTTGTCAGTCCACGTTTCTCTAGCAGCTTCATTTCATCTTCAGCAGCGGCGGCAGCACTCTTTGCATCTCGCAAGGCGCGGGACACCTTGCCGATATCCGACTGTGCCTTATTCCCATTGACGATGATGTTAAGGACAAGGTCTTCCTGTTTTAGTTTCGTCTTAGCCATTACCAGCCCCTCCTTTCAGCCATTGCCGTTTGATGTTCAGCCGCACTTCGTCTGTCAAATCATTTTGCACACGGAAAGCGATGGCATAATAATGACCCATTACGAATCGGTTGTGGATGCGGTAACCCTTCCGGCTTTTCCGTCGGCCCGCACCCTTGCGTTTACGAACCGTATCACGACGGATATCCAGAAACCGTTGATAACTGGGGTGAGTGATTTCCAATGTGGCCGACATCCCGCCATTCTCGTTGACTTGGAATGTTCTCTCGTTGATCAGTCGTTTTGTGTGGAAGACCAGTTGCTTGCGTATTTCACGGCCCTGGTTACGCAAGAAGCGCGCACCCTCTTCTTTGAGCACGTGTTGGATGAACTTCCTTTCGATTATGGACATAGCCTGAATGTTTCAAGCTAAGGTATTGTGGGGTGCTGGGGGTGGAAAGGACACGCCTACCGGCGCATGGGGGGTGGTATAGATGCTATTTTTTTTAGTCATATATCACCAAATGCGACCGGATTGCAATTGCAACTAAAAGGCAGGGCGGGCCGGGCTATCGAGTTTGTGAGCGCGAAAGTGATTTCTGGTCAGCTCCTGTTAAGATTTGAAAATCAAAAATTTAGCGAAAAACAACAGGACAAATAAGGCCCTATTTCGAGGTTTTTGTGGCGGTTTTCGGCCTTTTTTGAGGTGTTTTTACGGGGATGGCCACAAAAAAAGCCCGGATGTCGGGCTTATTCTATGGGTTGGACGTGAAATTCAGGACACTGCTACGTAACCGTTTTTAACGTCGTACTGGCCGATAAGGGAATTGTCTTCTATATCACGGATATAGAGCGGTTGTCCCTTTTTCACAAGAGCGGTGGTTCGGGCGTATGTATATAGGTTTTTGATGATGTTTTCGGGGGTAGGCCCGATGATTAACTCGCGGAATAGATAGAACGCGCCTTGGTCAGTGGTGCGGAGCATGCCCTTCTTTTTCATGTCGTCGACCAATAGCATCAGCTTGGTCCAGTTGCCCACTGTTGATGGTTTTGCCTTTGGTGAGCGGGATTTGCGGAGTAGTTTCATTATTGCTTACTTTTTTTGAATGTTCGTTTTCCATGTTCACCTACTATTTTTATTAAAGTCAAATATTGGACTACCTTCTTGACTTCGTTCTCAGTTAACATGTCAGAATATGGCATTTCGATATTCTGTATTGTAATTGGTGCTCGATTCTTAATAATATGTCTAAAATCACTATTTCTTATTTTCAGCAAGTTACCTAAAAACACAGGGTCCAAATAATTGTGAAAATAAATGATGCTTTCTGTTAACTTATCAAGCCGTTCACCACACTGGAGCATTAAATCAGAATAATGTAATATTCGTTTTTCCTCTGTATCATACGAATCGGATAACTTCGAAAAATTTATTTTTTTTCTGTTTTTTCCAAGTTCTGCGCACCACCCTTCGAAATCCGATATATCCTTAATATTCATAGCCTCAGTGAAGTAGTGTCGGATCATTATTCCATTCGCAAGCATACTATCAGTCATCTGCCTTAATGATCCCCCCACATTATTTTTCCACGAATTGTTATGCCGAATTGTTATTAAATAGTAGAAAATGTAAGCCGAACAATATGCAAGTAAGAAGTCGGTCGATATTTGTCCAATTTTATGCCCATACTCCAATATTTCTGGATAATTAACCCACCAAAAGTTGATACAAATAACAAGCGAAACACTTGAGATAAATAAAGTGGTTAGTAAGGTTGATATATTCTTCATACTACAAATATAAGCATTAGTAGCTCAATGTCATAGACCAGCCGTTGAAGCCGCCAAACTCGCGGTATTCGGGGTCTATTTCTATGGATGACGGGTCGAAGTCGTTCCAGGGTGAGCATCCCTCGGCTTGCTGTTCACCAATGTAGTCGATGATGGCGGCAAGTACGTCCTGCAGACGCTGGTATTGTTGCAGCTCACTGGCGCGGGCCTGGTCGTCGATGTCTTTTTCGAGCACGAATAACATCATGGTGTCGTGGGGCTGGTAGGAATCGGGTTGGCCGCTGTAAGTGGTGCTGGGCATCACGACGACCAGCCAGATGCCTTGCTTGTCTTTGAGCTGGATGGTGGCATGGCCATCGTGGGCGACAACGAGATGGCCTTGTACGTCGTGGCCCTCGGTTTTCAAGTGGGTCACGATGTCGGTGAAGCTGTCGTTTAGTTCGGTGATCGTCATTTTTTGCGGTTTTTAAATTTACGTTCCATCTCTTTATTGTCGAGGTGGTTTTTGTACAAGTAGATCAGGATATCGAAGAGCCCGGCTTTGTCGGTTTTTTCTGCATCGCCGAATATGCCTTCTTTGGCTACGTCAAAGAGCAGTCCGGCCCATCCGATTCCTTTCTTTGCGGTGCCGGAAGCGGCGGTGGATTTTGGGAATAATACGGCTAGGTTGATGGTCTGGCCGTCGATGATGATGTCTTCGGACTGGATGTATTTGATGCAGTAGGAAAACCATAACAGTGTCGTTTGTTTTTGCCATAGGGGAATCGCTCGGGTGAGCAGTGCGTATTTGCCGGTTTCAGTTGCATCGAAGGCCGAACGGCGGTGGTTCTGGCCGGGACGGTATAGCACGGCCATGAATCGGTTGAGCGCGTCGAGGGCTTCGGATGCGGTGTCGGGATCTTTGGCGGCCGCAATGTGGGCGTCCATTTCGCGGACGGCCGCTCGGAATTCTCCGAAGGTGAGATCGCCCAACAGATCGGCGGGACCGTAAAAGCTGTTTCCGCCCGCTGATATTTTGGTGAGCATATTTTTCACGGTGTCGATGTTGAGCTCCATTCGTGGCGGTTCGTCGTCTATGGCCGGTGCGGTGGTGAATGGCCATGCGCATAGCTGCTCGGCGAGCCGGTAGATGGTAGCGGTGATTTCTTCGTGCTGGGCGTGGGCTAGTCGCCGGGTGACGTGGTACTGGGGCGTGATTTCGAAGCCTGTGAGGTGCGCGAAGACGTAAATGCGGAATGCTGCAAAATCAATCGTTCCGGACACGACTTCAAAGGCGCGTTGCAAGATGTAATCGCTTTGCTCTCGGGTGCATTCTTCCCAGCACGATGGAAGGGCGATGGTTTTATTCTTTTCGGGGATTTCGAGGGTGTGCATTATGTACGTGCGTATTTTTTGCAAGGATCGTTATGTGGAGCTAAGTCCTGCGGGTTGTATTCCGGTTGGTTTTCATATCGGTATTTGCGGATATCGTCGAGGGCGTCTTCGGCGTCGCGTTCGAGGTAGAGGGCGTACTTGCGCAGGTCTTCTGATGGTGGGATTTGAGCGCCTTTCTGTGTGTGGCGTTCGGCTTCGAACTGCTGGACAACACCGCGGGGCAACACTTGGATGGATAGGCGTTTGAGTGCCTTGGCCATTGTGAGCAAAGCAAGGGCCTGTTGGGTGAGACTGAGCAGGGGTTCTTTGGCTTCCGGCACACTTTGGGCGATGAAGTCGTTGAGCAATGGCTGGTAGTCATCGCCGAGGGCCTGACGGATGGCGTTGCGCTGTACGTCGGCAATGAACGGCCGTACGGTGTGGTAGAACAGCCCGGAAAAGTCGATCGGGTAATGTTCTTGAAAAGCGGCCGTGTTGGGGATGAACAGCTTTTTGGCGGCTTTCTTTTCATCGCTGTTGGCCCATTCTTCGAGGTCTGTTTTGTCGAGCCACGCGATTAGCCGGTCGGTGGCTCGCTGGGTTTTACGAAGATGCGCTTCGTCATCTTTGTCGATCATCCATTGCCACGCCATTGACTCGCTACCTTTATCGATCTTGACCTTGCGACTGGTGTCGTCGTGGCTGACGAGATTAGCTTGGTAATATTTGAAAGCGGCGCCCAGTGCGATCGGTAGTTGCAGGTGTTTGAGCAATGCTTTGTTTGTGTCGGTTGCATCGTTAGCGATGGTACCTGGTACTTTACCATCAGTGGAGGGCGTGTAGATTGCCTTCGCACGGTCGTAGATTGCTTGGCCAACAAGACGGACGATCGCTTCGGTTTCGAGTTCGACATCGGTTGCGACCTTGGTAAAGTCGTTGTTGGTGTAGTAGCTGCCTGTGAGATTACGTAATTCGATGGATGATGATATGATCATGGTGATTGCTTTTAAACGGTGTTACGCATGCGATCTTCGGGCTTTGTGTCGGCTTCTGTTTTGACAATGTCGCGGTAGAACCCGAGTTTATAATCCTTACCCGGGAAGTTGACTTCGATGGCTTGATTGATGGGCTCGAAGATGACTTCTTCGGGGATGTTGACGTCCGAAGCGAGGTATGCTTTGAGTGCATAGAGCAGCTGCGAGCCGCTGGAAAACTGACCTTGCAGAATGATGTTGGATAACGACGGATGGAGACCCATGCTGGATGTGGTGGCGCTGTCTGCCTTTTCGCCAATCTTGATCTGGGCTTCGATGAAGTCTTTTATCTTCTGGTCGATCGGTTCGATTTTCCACTCGCAAAGGTTTTGCTCGTCGTCGTAGAAATCGACGGTTTCGATGAATTTGCCGGCGTTCTTTTTACCGGCCAGGGCGGCGGAGATATCGTCGAAGATTTTTGTTTTGAGTTCGTCGAGTTTTTCGTCGATGAAAGTCGCGGGCTTGTCTTCGTAGATATCTTCCAGTCGCTTGCGTTTCCGTTCCCAGTACAGCGCGGGGCTGTGGATGTGGAAGGCGGCGGCTATGCCGTTTTCCGTGAGGTACTGGATGATTTCGGGAATTTCGCTGGACCGCATGATCCATTTGAGTGCGCCGTAATACCCGGGGATGCTGTAGAAATTGCGGGCGAAGCTGTAGCTGTTGTGGTAGCTTAGGGCTACCGTGTGGCGCCATGGCTCGTCGTGATCGTAGACGGGGTATGTGGTAATGCCGGTGCGCAGGCAGTTGTTTTCGAAGTCGCCGACAAAGATGTTTCGGACGTCTTCGAGGCGCTGGTCCTGCGTGTCGGGCCATTCGAAGCGGGCATCGGTAGCGGGGATGACATCCAGTTGTTTTATGAATCGCTTTTCGCCGATGCGCCATCCACGGCGCTGGAACCGGCGGACAAAGAATCCTTTGAGGTGCTTGTATTCGACCATGGCCATGTCGAGGAATCGGTGGAATTTCCAGCTTTTGAGCCACTTTTCTATTTCGAGGTCGCGCAGGTATTTGCGCTGGATGGTGCCGTCTTCGGAGAATTCGAGGCGGTACAATGCGGGGCCGTTGCCGAATAGCAGGCCGATTTCGCGCTCGATTATGCCGGGTGCCAGGGCGTTTTCATCCATCACCTTGCGGATGATGACGGGCAGGTCGTTGTTGGTGCCGTAGGGTACGATTTTTTTGCCCATGACGTAGGTGGGGTCGCGCTCCCAGTTGTGCTTGTTGTCGAACAGGACGGTGCGCTGCCAGTCGTTGCCCTGGTAATTGGCGGCCACGGTGTAGACTTCGCCACCCAAGTGGATGGCGGCGGAGTTGTTTGATATTTTTTTGACGTTGCTCATGGGCTATGGTATGTGTACGCGCTGGCCGTTGAAGGTCATGAGGCAGCAATGCCAGAACCGGCGCGGTTCGTTGGTGTTCAAATCGAGGTATTCTTCCTGCAGCTGGGCGTGTTGGTTGTATTGGTCGTGGCCACGGGCGCGGAGCCGGGCGCTATTGACGGTTACGATGCCGTCAGTCCGTTGACGGGTACGGTCGTAGCTCATGAATGAGAAACTGAATGGTTTGCCAATTTTTGTCAACTGGCGCATTTCGCGTATGGCTGCGTAGAGTTCCATACAACGAAGGTATCTGATGACACCTCTCTAGGAAAGGACAGGTTTAGGTGAAACTTGGATGCTGGGCCAGCTTCAATCAGTTAAAAAGTAAATCTTTTTATGAAATCTGAATTTGAAATCCGCTCATGCAGTTTCGGAGCCACTAATGACAACACCATGGATAACAGCAAAATTGGACACAACAACATTAAAACTAATATAGATACGAAAAATGATACCCCATTAGACAGAAACCTTGTAAGTTTCTTTACGCTAATTTCACGATCTCGTTCGTGTCTAAATTCACTTATTCTTCGCCTGATTAATTCGTTATCCAATACCCCATCGTATTTTTCGTAGAAATCACCGTTAATAAAGTATCCAACGATTACCCTATCGTGTTCATTGGCGATTCCCTCAACTATGGTAACGTCGTTATTATCTACCCTAGAGAAGTTCAGTTTATGGACTTTATTAATTAGGTCGCTCTTCATAATCAATGTTTACCCGACTAAGGTATGTAAAACTAGCTAAAATTTATAACCCAAGCATCGAAGCGTGATGGGTTGTTTCCGGCAAGCGGGTGCTGATGAACCTGCAAAAATACGATGCCGGCAAATGCCGATATTTGAGGTATGAAAAAATTAAGCAATAACGCAGTAAACTTTTCCAAGGGAGAACTTTCTGCTGACCAGGTAGCTCTGGGGTTCGAAGGTGATGTAATTCGTATCACTGAGGTGTGGATAGACAACGGGTTTCAAAAGGCAAAGGGCATTCTAGAAAGCCATCACCCAGATTGGACCGGGTCTGAAGTGCGTATTATTCACCTTTTATCGGAAACCGATAAGATTTCATTGAAAGTGGGAGAGGTTTATCCCCGATCTATGTTCCGGCCACTTCGTGAATTCAATTGGGACAAACCGTTTCAAAAAGGAATCAGTATAGTTAACACTGTATGCTTGGACCTATGCCTTGATATGGACGCTAACCAATTGTCCTAACCGATACGTCGCCGACGTAGGTGTCGCCGGTGGACCGGATGAGTTTGCGCCATTCTTTGCGCATCATGAGGTATTTGAAGGAATCGGACGGGTTGGTTGATTCCAGGGGTAACCGGTGGATTGGTAGCTTTTCGGATTTCTTGTTTTTGACTATCTGGCCTTTACGGTTCTTTTCGGTCCGGGCGTTCTCGAGGGATGCCTTGAGTGGTTTGCAGTTGTAGAAGTCGATGAGCACTTTGGGCAATCGCTTGTTGTGGCCTGACAGTAGTTCTTGCATGAAGATGTATTCTTCGTTTTGGCCGATGTTCCCTTGACCTTTCGAAATGAGTAGGGCTTTCCATCCAGTGCGCTTGCCTTCGCGGTCTTTTTCGATGGCTTCCTTTAGCTGGCTGGCGTAGTCTTGCTTTGCGTCGGAAAAATTATTGCCAGCGCGGTCGTAGTAGATGTTGATGGTTTTTTCCCGGTGCGGTTTGAAATAGCGGATGAATTCGTCGGCCAGCTCGCGTATGAAGTCGGGCGAAAGGGTGTAGATGAATTTTAAGCACCGGTAGTGTTTGGGGCCTTGCTGGGCAATGGTCATGGACATCATGTTGCCGAAGTCCATGCCGGCATCGAGGGCACGATCCGGATTGAGGTATTTAAGGATTCGGCAATCTTCTTTATCCCGGATGCCGAAGCGTTCATCCCATTTGGCGTCGGTCCCGTCGGTGTAGAAATGCCGTTCGCCGATGTTAGCGTAGAAGCGGTCGCCCGATTCGAGGGATGGTCTCATGGATAGGATAGCCGTATTGGCATCTCCAAGGTCGGTTTCGTAGGCGTCGCTGAACCAATCGGGTGTGAGGATATCGGAGTTGACATAAGATGATGCGATGAAGAATAGTGTTTCAGCGTTCTTTTGACGGCGCACAATTTCCCAACGTTCTAGCCAACGCTCGTATGTACGGCGCTTCTTAATTGTTTCTTCGGTGTTGTTGGGCTTTTCGGCAGCGACGATGTATTCCTGCAGGGCATTATTGAGGATCAATGCTGTATTGGCAACGAGCATGATGGCGTCTTTATTCATCCGTTTCCCTTGGCGCACGATCCAGTCGTATTCGCCGATGTTGCTCGTGTTGGGCATGTCAGTTGTGAACGTCTGGCCGCGGTAAAAGACGGTATTGCCATATTTTACGAAGTAACCTCTGACTGCTTTTAACAGGTTGGCTATTTTGTGCTCGGCGAAGTACTTCACTTCATCGCCAAAAACGTGGACGTATGATCGACCGGCGAGGGATGCAGGGCGATCTAGCGAGCCAAAGGTGATGTTTAAGCCACTAAAGAAAATCATGGTATGTTTATATGAGGCCAGCCGGTTGTATGGCTTCCAGAAGTGGGTTTTGATATCGGCGGGAAGATCCTCCTTTTCGGCATCGGTGTATTCCGGCGGTTGCTTACCTAAGACGTAGTGCAACCCTTCTTTAAACCCTTTTCGTTCGAGGCCTTCCATGACCATCGGTAGGACGTTTTTCTGGAGGTTGGAATACGTATCGGACACCCAGCATATCGGAGCGCCGGGCATGTCGTAAATCATTTCGATGAGCCGTTCGACCAGAAATTCAGTGGTTTTGGATGAGCCGCGGCCCGCGATCAGCAGAAGTGTTTTGGTCATGACCATATTTGCCAGCTGGGCCAACCAGTTGGCAAATGCGACGGTAACGTTAGGGCTACTTTTCTTTACTTTCGGTCTCCAGCTCATCGAGGTATTGATCTAAAATGATGGGTTCTAAACGGGCATCCTTTCGTATCCGGGCTTTATCGGATTCAGGAATTTCGAGCGCGTCGATCTGCTTGGCGATCACGTTTCTATTTGGAGCGGGCAAACCGATATCGGGGGCATCCAGCGAGAATACGCGGACGGGTTTTCGGAATGCTTCAGCAGGTAATTTTTCAGGATCAGGCTGGTCAAGTCCGCGGAGTTTGGCGGCTTTCATTTCAATGTTGGCCGCTACTTCGATATCCTTAGCGGATTCGGCATTGTCGAATGCTGCTCGGGCCAGGTCTTCGAGAAATTCGGCTTTCTTGATGCGCAGGGCTTTCTTTTCGACGTTTCGGTCGGAGTAGAACAGGTTGACGGATTCGTCGTACATCTCGGAGGCTCGGGCATGTTTGAGGCCGTATGTTTTGACAAAGAAATCGACAGTGTTGCGGCGACCGTATTTGCGGTCCATCGAGTTTATGAGGGTGAGCGCGTCGAGGTATATTTTTTCGTCGGTATGGAGGTTTGATTTGCTGCCGCCCTGAATCCAGTCTTCGAGGGCTTGGAGTGACTTCCGGTCGGTGGTGCCGAAGATGTCTGTTTTGCTGATTTTGAAGCCACGGTTTTTCCGGATGTCTTGCAGGCGTTTTGATGCGTCGATATCGCCACGCTCGGCCTTTGACAGGATGGTGAGCGATTCGTTGGCCAGGGCTTTGAATTTCCCGGCCTCAATCCGGTAGTTTATGTGGGATGTAGGGTCGTTGGCGATGTGCTCGAAAGGTTTGACCGGCAGGTTGAAGTACCGGGCGATATCGGCGGGCTCATAGCCGAGCGCGGCCAGCTTTTCTAGCTTTTCGAGCTGCTCTTCGTCGAGGCCGAAGTTTTGATGTAGGGTAACGTCTGACATTGCCAAAATCCGCGTTTGGGCGGATAGTGGCTAAGGTATGGGGAGGCGGGTGATGGGGAAAGGACTTAATTATTTCATCAATTGGGGGTTTTGCGTATTTAATTGTAGCAAGCCCTCATACAATTTGTTTATAACTTCAAGTTTACTTAAGGATGAGCTGCTATTGGTTTTAACTTTTTCAAACAGAAGAAACATGTACTTATATAAGGCACCATCAATTGTTGGTATAGGATGTGTATTTTTCAAATACCCAATCCGAGCAACTAACGAGTATTCAAGCATAGGAATGTCTGGATAAATATTCAATAATTTCACAAAATATGGACTAGATTGTAACCGCTTAAGTCCGTCTCTAAAATCCTCACACGCTGTCAAAAACAATAATTGTGAATGTTGATCAGTTTTTATTGTTGCTTGCTTCGCATTTTTTTTGTCGATTGAATTGTAAAATGTGATAAAGTATTTAACCACCAAATTGATAAGTATCGCTTCTCCATTTTCAGTTTGAATTCGATCTACCTTTTTTTGTGTTACAAACTGTGAATAACCTATGATTGCCGTGCATATCAATGCTAATGCCGATAAGACTATTGACAAAATATCAATTGTGTATTGATAATTACCTTCCATAATGGTTTCTTTTAAGCAAAGGTATTCATTCTTTGATAAACTTACTGATTTCTAGTAATTCCTGCTGGTATGATTGAATTTTACGGCGGCGGTCAAAGTCCAGGTGTGGCTTTTTTCCTTCAGTAATTAGTTTTTCGATGCGCCAGATGTTGTGTTCGATGTTGCGTTTGCGTTTGTATAGGTCGACGGTGGACATGTTTCTAAAATGCTTTAGGCGCTGCATTTCTTCGAAGATGGGGTGTTTTCCGAGAATGGTTCGGTTCGTTTGGTAGTACGATAGCTCCTGATGGATCGCGTGGTTTTCGATGTAGTTTTCGGCGAGGGTGCGGACCGTATTCAATTCTTCGTCTAGCGTGGTGCAATCGAATAGTTTGGCGTGGGCGGCTTTGTATTCGTGGTAGGCTGTGATTTTATTGCTGACTAGAACTTTGAGTTCGGGCGGGGTGCCGGGTTCGGATAGGAAGGTGTAATCGGCGCGGAGCTTCCTGTTATTAGACGCGGATGACGCTGATTGAGCGGATGATAGCGAATTTTCTTTTTTGAGGTGGTTTTTTTGGGGGCTGGGCGGGGTGATACCAGCACGGTGGCATAGGGATTTGACGAGCAGCTTGTAGTTAGCTTCGGTTTTTATGCGTAGGATGTAAATGGTTGGATGGCCTTTGCCCACGGCTTTGACATAGAGCTGCAGCCCGGCGTCGTAGTCGGCACCGGCTTGCAGCCATTGGGTTACGGAATCCTTAATATTCGTCATATTCCCAATCCGTCGATTTGATGTCTGCATCGCCAGGAGCCCATCCGTTTTGGATTTCGTCGGCTTCATTCTTTATGCACAAATACTTTGTGCACTTAATTTGTGCTTGGTTGGGGTCTACTATTGGTTGATGTTTTCGCTCGAAGTAGTCTTTCACTTTCCTGGGAAGTGATTTGGCACCTAGCAGTACGCCGATTGGAAGGTCATCTTCTGGGCGCATGAATGCGAATACGTTTTTCGGCCACGCTTTGCGACGGGCGGTGTTTCCTTTTTCCATTGCCTCGTAGGCCTGTTCGAATGTTTGATTTTCCATTATTTGTTTTCTTTGATTTCGAGGTATACTTCTTCGCCTTGGTCGATCCAGCCATAGACCATGTCTTTGATTTTGTTGAACTGGATGCGGGAACTATTGCCGGTACCGGGGCCGGTGAGTCTGGTGACGGGTGCGATGCATCCGAGCAGCTCGGTGGCTGCGTTGTTGGCTGGATGGATAAGTATCAGGCTGCGATCGGGCACTTCTTCCAAGTGGATGTGGTGCTTGAATTTCTGGCTGTACCGCTTGGTGAGCTGGTAGGTGCCTTCGGGAATGCATGATTCTTGGATGCGATTGTTGCGCCAAGGCAATTCGATGGTATAACAAAGCAAGTCGCCCTGCTCGTTGTATAGCAGTCCGTTGGTGCCGTTGATGTGGTAGGTACGGCAAAGGGTGAGTTTCTTCATGGTGTGGTAAATAATGATGGCACCGGCACGGGTCCGGCACCATCGGGCTGGCAAACCAAATTAAACTTCGAACCGGGATTTTTCGGGATATGCTTCCTCGAATATGTGGCTGATTTTCTTCCATCCACGGGTATTGCAATTGAGGTACTTGCGCCGTTTGAGGGCGGTTTGCACGACGTCGAGCGGCGGGTTTTCGGAATATACCGAAATGAGAATGGTGCCGTTGAGCGCGCCGTTCAGTTTGATTAGGCCACGGGGTTCGGGCTGGTGGTGGTTGAAGTATGCCGATGTGAGCAGCACGCCTTTATCGAGCGCTTTGTAGCCGCGGATGGTGTCGGCCAGTTTTTCGGAATCCAGCACCATGGGTGTGTGGGTTCCGTAGTTGAGCGTTGCTTTTCCGGCAGATTTCAGCATGCTGGAGGTGCGTCGGGCATTATCGCCGTACATGCCTTTTTTGTTGATGTCGGTCAGGTTGCCCAATATTTTGGGCTGCTGCAGTTCGCTCAACGTGGTTGGCCCCAGTAGGAAGATGTCGTCGTTGGTGAGGATGAATTGCCCGTTGACGGTTCCGCTGGTGATGGCGTACAGTAGTTTGTGGGCCACGTCGGCCTGCGGGTTGCGGATCTTCTTCGGGTTGTCGCATCCACAATCTTCGTCGACCATATGGACATCTATGGGTAGATGCGTGATTTCGTCGCTGAACCAGTCTTCGCGCTCGCCTACGACAACTACGCGGAAATCGCCTTGGTAGTTTTGCTCCCAGGTACGGAGGGCGTGTTTGAGTTCGCCACCGGCGGCGGCACTGGCCAGGTAGGGAATCAATACCGTGATGACTTGCTCTTCGATTGTTCCGGATTGTCCGGTGCTGGATTGTTCATGTACTGTCTCTTGAACGACGGCGGGTTCGCCAGATGCTTCATCAGCGGGTCCGGCAGGTGCGCTATCAGTCGCTGTGACGGTTGCTGTTGCTGCAATATCTGTGACATCGATATCGGCAGCTTTTTGTTGCTTGGTGTCATTTTCTGGTCGCTTATGGGTGGTCTGCTTACTTGCTTTTTGCGATTTACTTTTCGCTGGTGCTTTTTTGGTTGTTGCCATGGTGTTGAGATTTTGATGGACGATTGGTTAAAAACCCCGCGGACCGTTCGGAACCGCGGGGCATTGTTATGGAGGAAATGGCTAAACGCCGGAACTTCCAGATGATGATCCTTCATCGGGATCGGGTGCCACTGCCGGGATGGCGCCACGGTAGTGGGCTGGCATCAGGTTGGAAGGCAGCGGCTGTGTAAACGTGAAGGTATTGCGGACGGCTTCATTGTCGTCCTGGCCTTCGAGTGTGAACTTCATCGGGTTGCAGATGGTGCCGTGTAACCGGTTACCAAGTCCGTCGCCGCATTCGCGGGAAATGGCCAAAAACCCTTCGCCCAGATTGTTCTGGATGAACTCGTCGATTTCAAGCGAATTGCCTGGGTGTGCGAAACCGAGGTTGTCGACGATACCTTCGGCATCTTCGTCGCCTTCAATGGTTTTACCCCGAGTGATGGATGACGGCGTGGCGTAGATACCGATGCCAACGGCTCCGGGCTTGAGTTCTAGGTCGCCCGTTACCAGGACGCCTTTATCGTCGCGAGTTGGGTCGGCCACCACATCGCGTGTGTTGAACAGCAGGATGGTGGGGTTCTTAGGACGCGGAGCGCCTACGGGTCCGCGTTTTTTTGGTACTGATGCATTTACGTACATGGTGAAATTTTTTCGATGGTTTTTGAAAGGCCAGCGCCGTATTGGCGCTGGCTGTTATCTGTTACTTGGCCGTGGCTACACGCCGCTGCCGCTACCGGATGATGATGACGAACCGGTTGATGATGAGCTATCGGCTGGATAGCTGTCGGCATCGCCCGGCATGTCTTCGTAGATATCCGACTCGCTGCGTGGATCGGTACCATCACGGAACTTGGTTGAAGTGCCGTAAGTGGCGGTGAGCTTGGCTTGCGGATCGTAACCGGACGGCACGTAGGCAAACACGGCTTCGGCAATAGCGAAACCAGCGGCGAACCAGAATTCACCGAACAGGCGCACCTCGTAGTTGATTTTTTGTACGTCGTTGATGACCATGGGCACTTCGTTTTTGTGGCGAAGTTTCACCTGGTTTTGCGCTGGTGTGCTCCACAAGATGGGTGAGCCGTAGAGGCAATCTAACGGAACCAATGTTTGCTGCGAGAAATCGATCTTGTCGTTTCCGAAATCGCCTGATTGCCCGGAATTGGTTCCCCAAACTTTTTTGTAAGCACGACGGTACCGTTTCCAAAACTCGTGAGAACAGTGGATGTTCATTGCTTTGTTTCGGTAGAACGGACTGATCCAGTCGACGAATTCTTCTACGAAATCGAGCACTTCTTGGTCCGTTGCGTTGGTGAAGTCGAATGGCGCGGTGGGTGTGAAGAAATTGACCCGGCTGTTGGCTCCGAGTGACTTTTGCTGCACCAGAATGGTTTCTACACCGTCCATGCCATCTTCTGGCGGAGTACCGGCGTCGCCTTCGCTGATGGAGCTCCATTCGTGTTCGACATATTTACCCTTGCCGAGCATTCGCAGCTCAATATCTTCCAAGATTTGGGGATATACTAGCGTATCCCAGATGTACTTGGTGATGGGCATCTGATCGGGTGCAAGACCTTCGTCGTACAGGTAGAAAAGGTACGAATCGAGCACCTGGGCCGGGATGATGGGGAAGTTGATTTTGTGGCGCCGGTTCTCGATGACCAAGGGGGTGAACTTGGTGTTTCCGGCGGGTGTCCACTTGGGGCTGAACTGTTGCACCACGCTGTTGATGAGTGCTTGCATGGCCTTGTATTTCGTCGTGGCAGGCACGGTGCGGAAATACTTGGCCGACGTGAAGTCTTGGAACAGCTGGCGGATGATTTCCAAGTTGTTTTGGTCTTGGCTCAAGAACGTGCCAAATTCGTTTTTGATGTCAATGACATCGATGGTGGCGGTAGACGCACCGGTGAATACGCCGTTGCGCAGAAAATCGGATGCCGCTTGGTAGTGCGGCAACGCCATGTTGACGTTCATTACCTTGGCTACTCCGGCTTTGCGGGGCAGTTTGCTTTCGCCTTCGGGTTTGGGAGCCTGCTCTGGCTCTTCGCTTAACCGGGCGACGGTGGCTTGCAGCGTTTCTTTGTCGGCATTGGCTTGGGCCAACTGTTGTTGCAGTTCCGTCAGGTTGTTGGCAACCGTCTGAGCGTTGTGGTCGCGTATAGCCGCTACTAGGTCTTCGGCGTCATTGTCTGCGGTTTCTTCTTTGAAATCCGCGAGCTGCGTTTCGAATTTGGTTACGGCTTCTTTTCCGAACAAACCTTCGAGTTTCGTTCGTTGGTCTTCAGTAAGCACGCTTTTACCGGAGGCATCTTTGGAGAATGCTTGGATTTTTAGCGTGGTCATGAAGATGGTCATCAGCTTTTTAAACATGGCTTTTGGGATTGGGGGTTAATGATTATGATTTGAGAAATTCGTTGCGGATGGCTAGCTCCTGGGCGTACTGGATGGCGCGGTCGCGCGTGCCTATCTCATCGATCAGGCCAACGGCCAGTGATTTTTGTGCGTAGAAAGTTTTGCCGTTCAATAGGCCGGGCTCTTCGAGGTTGAGCTTGCCGCGGCGGTTTGTTTTTACATTGTTCTGGAAATCGACGGCCAATGGTGATAGCTCTTCGGACTTGAGGAGCTCGTAGTCTTCTTTCAATGCATTCTCGAATGCGAGGTTTTTATGGTCGGATTCGGGCGCGTATACGGTATGCAGCTTGTAGCCCAGTTTTTCGTAATAGCCTTTTACATCCCAGAACGACATCATGACGCCGATGGAACCTACCGTGGCTGATATGCCATTATCGGCAATGATGCGATCGGTGGCGGATGCCGCCCAATAAGCGGCGGAGCATGCCATATCTACGGATGCTACGACTGGGATGCCCAGACCTCGAGCAAACTCGATGGCCTGCACGACGGGCGCTACGGAATCGACACTTCCGCCGCCGGAATCGGTATCCAATACGATGGAGTTGATGTTTGCATGGACGGCGGCGGACCGCATGGCGTGGGCTACCTCTTCGGTACCGTAGCTGCACCAGGTGCCGTACTTGAGCATGGTGCCTTTTAATGGGATGATGGCTGTAGAGCCTTTTGGTGCCTGATCGAGGTCGCCAAAGAATCCATCGACAACGGTACCGGCGGAGATGGGGAATTTCGACCGTATTTTTTCGTCATTTAGGTCGGTCGTTCCGTTGAACCCGTCCCAGTCGCGGTTGATGATGGACTGCACGGAACCGGCGAGGGCGACGGCATGATCTGGAGCAATAAAAAATTGCCCACGGAGTAATGTACTTATGAGGTGGAATTGCCAGTTGGAATGTAGAATGCGTTGCATGGGCATCTTGTTTCAGCAAGATTACCCTGATGCGCTGGCGGTGGAAAGGACGGTTTTAGGCCGTTTTCAGTGGTATATGAGTGTTTTGGTGGACTATTTGGATGGCTTTTTGGGTGGTTGTGTAATTGGGCTCGATGGTGACGGGTAGATCGTCGGTGCCTATTATATAGGTGGCATCGTTGCAGACTTCAACCAATACGATGCCTACGCACCGGATGGGGATGATTTCTTTGATTCGGGCGGTGATCTGGGTATTGAATAGCTCGACACCGTTCGTACGGTTGCCTGTAACCGTCATCCGGCCGCTGGCGGCATGCATTGGAATGGTGGTGAGCTGGCTGGTCTCGAGGGTGGCGGTACCGTCGTGGTTGTCTACGTAGCGAATGACGTCTGATAGCTTGGTGAACTTGATGCTACAGATGATATTGATGCGTTGTTCCATGGTTGTTTTTCAAGTTAAAAAGTTGAAAACCGGGTATTTTTTCTACAACGGACTGGCATTGAGCCGATAAGCTGTTGCGAGCGTTGATTTGATGAGTCTATCGCGGTAGTGAATCTTCTGTAGCAGGTGGTTTGACAGCTTTTCGAGGTCGTTTCTTTGCTTCCGGTACTGCCTTTTCTTGAGCGTTTCCACATCGCCGATCATCGATACCAATTTACGGTTGATGATGAAATTGTGGATGACATCTTTCTGCATCATGCCCAGACGGATGCCCGCCTGGTAATACGATTCGAAGTCGATATCGAATAGGGAGTCGAGCAGGTCGTTCAGCTTGAGCTGATCTTCGGTAGTGTAATAGAGGAAATGGTTTCGGTGGCTTCGAATGGATTTGGTGTTGGGGAGCCGGATACGGATTGTCTTTTCGGAAGGTTCGTGTTTGACTGGTAAATCCGATTTGCTGACCAATGCACATAGGGCCTTGCCGAATGTGTTGTGCCGGAATACGCTGAATGCATCGCTTTCGTACGCGAACTGCGAATGCAGGTATTCTCGAAGCATGGGCTTTTTGATATCTATAAGAACGATCATCGTTTGAGTAGTTAAGTAATCAAATGATGACTCTAATATAGGGGTTTTGTGGCTGATTTTCAAGTTGAAAAGTTGAAAATATGGTATTTATTTTCCGATAGTTTTTTGGGGGACTTTTCCGGTGCGGATCGCCGGGTTATTTTCCCGTTTATTCCTCTCCCAAATGTGAGGTGGTTTAAGTGCACGAAATTTTTGTAATGTTGTAATAATGTAACAACGTATTGTTTTACAGCATGTTGGGTCGATACATTTTTAAATTTAGAGTTGTAACGGCTTGTACTGCATTTTGTAACACGGTTTTGCATTACATTTTATTTGTAATACTACTATTTCTATTACAATAAAAATTGTAATACTGTAACACACTTATATTGTTCGCTCCCAGCCCTTTTCAAGTCTTTTTAGCGAAGCTATTACATTATTACATTTTTTTCGTGCAAAATTAGGTAGAGGGGTTTGGGGCGAAATCGGCCGGGCACGCGTAAGGCGCGGCCGGAATCGGCGGTGTGGCCCGATGGGCCACGTGTTGTAACAGTACGATGAAGAATGGAGTAGGACCAGTGAAGGGTGGCGCGCGCGATTAGACGCGCTGAGAATGGCGTATTTGATGCGGCGCTGGCCTGTTGGGTTGTATATGGGGTTGTGGGCGGCTAGAACTCGACATCGAATCCATCGGAGCTGCTTTGGTCGCGCCAGTATTGGTTAACGGCATTAAACGCAGCTTCGAGCTTATTCCTATCGAACTCTGCGCCAAACAATTCTTCACCGACATAAAGGTCGCCGAGATCATTATATATCAACCGGTCTGGGCTAAACTGGCGCTTGTACTCGTCGTCTGGTGTGAATAGGTAGCCGTCACCGTTCTCGTCGATGGCGATCATCCGGAAGTCTTCCGGATTGGTGAATACTTTGTAACTGCTCATATTGGATCCTGAATTTCGGGAACGTTCGTATCTTCTCCGCGGATGGCCGTAACCCGTCTCACTCGATGGGCAAAAAATTCGCCATCCCATGGCCGCATCAACTGCTTTATCTCAATGGGATCGGTCGCATTAAGCCAATCGTCACGATCGACCGGGTCAACGACGAACGGCATTCGTTTCTTTTCGTTGTGTATTTCTTCCAGTTGGGGATTTGCTTTGGTTGTGATGACGCTGAAGGTGGGGTATCCGTTGAACTCGGCCCAGACAATGCCGAGCGTAAACGGCTCGTGATGCTCCAGGTGCAAGTAATAATTCTCCGTGTCTTTCACCCCAGCTACCTTGTGTGGTTCGAAGAATCCGTCGACTATCAGCAAGCCCCGGTTCTTGGTGATGAAGTTCTTATAGCTGGCTTTTTCGAATATCGATTCCGATTCAGCATTGAGCGTGTTGGCGTACTTATTAGCACCTTCTTCATCCTTCACCCAGAACGGTATCAGCTTCCACCTTGCCGGAACAACCGTATCAGGTCTGTTGTTTAGAATTGCGGGCAGTGTAGGCCTAACGAAGCCGCTGACGTGATAGATACGCTCGCCTTGGTATTCGCTGCCAAGCGACTTAAAATGCTTGCGGATAGCCCGCTCGTCGGGATGACTGGTATGGTAACACATAAATACGAATTTAGGGAAAAACAAAGTAACGGGTACTATGTTTGGGATATATGTTTTCAAAGCTTACACACGAATTACTACGCGAATTAGAGGGAAAGGGCTACAACTGTCTCAAATCAACATCGCATTGGGGTGACGAATCCCCGACGTACACACCGATAAAAGTTGACAATGTAAATGAATACCTCATGTGGGGAGACCTGCACGGCCAGCTCGGCGACAACCCTCATTTCCTTGTTATCAGCGAAGCACTTACAATTCCGGAAGAACAATTGTTTGGATTTGTGCTGGACGATTAGCTAACTTTGTTAGCATGGAGCGACACACAGGCACGATGGATTTCGATTACTTCGGCAGACGGATAACCATTGATTACGCAATGACCAATCTAGGCGGGAGTCCGCATATCTATATACGGGACAAAAACGGCAGTTACCATACTTTCTTCCATCAAGGCAGTTGGCAGCTAAGCGGGAATTATACACTGAAGTGGCCCGCCGATTTCATGGCAGTGCTGTTCGCTGCGTTTGATATCGAGAGGGAACGGTGGGGGCTTTAAACCTCATTCAACGGTAAGCGCTTAGACCCAAGCCCCAGCTTACGTTCGGGACTATGGCGTTCAGGCGTGGGTTAAGTAGCCTGACTACTGCTTGTTCGAGTTCGGGTGTCGTAATCATGACTTCACTTTCCTCAATAACCTCCCTATAACCACCACGTCACCATGACCGGCGAAATGGACCAGCATGGATCCGTTCTTGCCGCGTACGCACTTGCCGTCATACCTGCGAACTGGATGGCATATGGCTTTCTTTAGCGCGGGGTCGGTCAGCTTGTCGCCGTGATAGATATATGTGGTCATAATTCAAACTCCCAAAATGACAACTTACCTTTTACGTTTTGTATCGGTTTATCGAATTTGACGGGGTTGTCAAGCACCCAATTGTAGATTGGTTTTTCTCCCATATACACACCTGCGGGAATTTCTGTTATCTCCGCCCATATACTTGGGTGATTTATAACACAATCAACTATTTCGACTTGGCCTATGATGGCTGATACAGGATAATCCCGCAACAGCATATCGGTTTGCACACTACCTGGCAGTGTTGCGAACTGCTCATCCGTAAGTAGCTCCCATGGATGCGGATGCGCGTATTTAGCGCTGGTGTGGATTAAGGTTGGCCCACGGAATTTCGTTGCCCACATGCGGTTTTCGATAGACTTGTAGCCCTCCACAATGAGGGAAGCCCATGGTTGTTTGACAGTTATACATTTCATGGTCAGTAATCTGTTGATGCGATGAAACTTGGTTTTTCGGCACCGGCCATGAATTCGGCTACTGTTTCGACGACCTGAAGCTTTTCGTGAACTTCGAGGTCTGTTTCGGGGTCGACGATATCCAGTGAACTCCATTTGTCCGGGTGAATGAGTTCGATGTTGTCGTCGGTGCCGAAGTCGAAAATGTTGACGCTGAGTTCGGTGATCATGGTCTGTATCGCTTCGATTTCGGTGCGGGCGCAAATCCAATAGTTCTCGCCGCCGAAAAGGATGTTGTAAACGTTCAGGCTATGGGGATGTGGCGGATAATCTTCTGGTGGCGCTGGCATAAGGCCGTGCTTTTCTGGCGACATCATTACACGGCGCATGCCGTAGTCGTGGGCTTTAATTGCCACGGATTCTTCGGTGCTTCCGGCGGTATAGTAAACGCTAGCGTAATTGGCCGAAGCCTTCTCAATGGTTTCTGTTTGTTGTTTTGTGAGTGTCATTTTTTGGTTCCTCCTAAATATCTTTTCTGATTAATGCTACGATGAACATTGCGGCTAAGATTACGATTGTGATGCCCGCGCTGATCCATAACGGAGACAATACCCACCACCATGTCCAGTTTATGGTGCCGATGAGTTTAAGAACGATAAATACAATTGTTAGCAAACCGGTAAATCCGATACCTGTACTGCTAGATGATGAATTGTTGCTCATGATAATAGTTTTTGTTTGATTAATTTTTCGAATGCTCGTTCGTATTGTTCGGTGTGCCCGTCTTTGGTAGCGACGTAGTCGTACCAGGTGCGCGTAATGAACGCGCTGCCGTGGATGTGCTCGGGCTCTTCGCGGTACAGCCGCTTTACCTCGTAGCCGTGAGATGCAAGGGATTTTAAGATTTCTTCGTCGGTGAAGTGTAGGGTGAGTTTCATAGTTGATTACATTGGTCCGCAGCTTTCGCCGTAGGCGCCAGCTGGAAGAATCCATTCTTCGTTATCGTTGAAAATGATTTGTTGGTCGTATACTTGGGAAGTGGCCATCCTCGCCAGTTCCGGGGTAATGTCATTGTATGGCCTGCCCAGGGCAATAAGGTCCCTGAGCGTCATGTTCCGTTTGATGGTGACGCCGAAAGAATCCTCATACATCATAATCTCATCGCCCTGGTTCGGACTGATGGTGTATGCGCTGGCGAACTGGTCGGCATTACCGAAGATGCAGAACTTGCAGCTGCAGCGGCTCCATCCAAGGTAATAGCAGGGGTGGACGCGGACGCGGTACCGCTCGATGATATCCCAGACCCTTCCTTCTTTCCAGTCGCGTATAGGACGCCAGCGGTCAACTATTCGCCAATTCTTTTTGCCCTCCCTTAAATCTGCACGGTCAGGCTCATGTATTTCGTATGCCGCCCTTGCCTTACTTTCCTCACCGCGTTCACCGGATATGACCAGAACCTTCCTTTGTAAAAATCTGCCCTGATTACGGATGGCGGTCGTCATGACATCAATCTTTAGGTACGACGAACACCATCTGACGGATAGGTCTACCGATATCTGCGGGAATTTTTGTCTGGTAGCTTTAGTTGCCCTTGTGCCTCGTTTTGAGACGCCAATACTACCGTCTGGTAGCTCAAAATAGTTTGGTTGTGTGTAGGCGTTTTCCCGAAGCATTTCCCGCTTAAAACCTCCTTTTTTCCACGAGAAATACAACGGGACGCCAAACGCAGCAGCAAACTTCCTGCAGTAGTCTGGTGTGACCTCCCAATCCATGAAAGTCTCTTCCCGACCGTCGATGTCATGGTGCCACAATTCAATTTTATCTTTCGGGATTCCGATATCAAGCAAATGAAGGAAGCAGGATATCGAATCCTTGCCGCCTGAAAATGCTACTATGTATTTGTCGTATCCTTTCATGCTGCCTTGATATTTTGTTTGTACTTCAATACCGCGGATACATTAGGTGATACAAGTTTTTCGGCCCATTTTGGCGGAACAGCATTACCGATAAGCCGAACGGCATTCTTGGCCGACAACTTAAGATTTGGACTGGTGAAATACCCTCTCTTGAATGTGCTGCATGCGCCTAATTCTTCGGGATTCAGAAAGCGGGCTTTGATATCGAAGTCATCCAATAGTGTGACAAGTTGATGCTTAAAATCCGTCATCACCGGCGGTAATGGATCATCGAGGGAATGGGTGTTTAATCCTGGGTTTCCATTTGAGTTAAAAAACGTTGCAATAAATTGGATTTTTTCGAACCGGATAGTAAGTAATTGATGTACATCTCGGGCAGGTATTGTGTTGATTGGGGCATCCAATGTTTGCGATTGAATGGTGCCATAGTATTGGCAAAGTATATTGTTAACCGTGGTCATTTGTTTGGTCTGCCAACATAACTGAGGTTTCATGGGTTCGTCAAGCTCATGGTAATTGTCCGTCCGGATATGATCCATGATGAACTTTAACTTTTCTACAGTAATCAACTGATGCCTGTTCTCACATGGAATGGTGTTGATTGGTGTGTCTAGGCTCTGAAACCTATTTGCGTTTTCCCCGCCGTAATAGTGTGCTAAAAACTGATGGAGTTGTGGGTACAGTCTTTTGATGCCGCCAGCGATCCTGCGGAGCGATTTGTAGCATAATGGTTTACGTTGGCCTTTACGAAGACCTGTGTTAAACTGCCTTCCGAATATGCTGTTCCCCTCGTTGGAAGTGTCGATGTGCGGTCGACATGACTTCCATTTTTGCTTGCCGTTTGTGCCGCACTTGGAGTGGGTGAAATTGGGGAAAGAAACGTTCACGCCCGGGCGATGAAAAAAAGCAAAGTAGCGTACACGTCGTGTGGGTAGACCGTCGTCGGCGGCATTTCGTATAGACTCTTTGTATTCGTAACCAAGATCCATTATCGCTTTTTTCCAGCGTTCGAACTCTTCGCCTTGTCTGGATTTAATAGGTTTGTTTTTCGCGTCGAGCGGCGCCCACTTTTTGAATTCGGGTACATTTTCAATACTGATAACAATTGGCTTAAGGAACTTTAGGTAACGGTACAATTCCCAACCTAAAGTATAAGATCCTACTTTCTTTTCTTTGCCGGCATTGGCCCGACTATGATATTTACAGTCGACGGAAGCATGTACCCAGTCTACGTAATCCATTTCGTGTTCATCCTGCGTACATACATCCGCCCAATAAACTTTTACCCCTTTGTGCCAGTGGGCATTTGTTTTTATTGCAACCTTATCATGGTTGAGTATCCACTTCGTTTTTACGCCTGGTAAGTCTTCGACACCAGACGTCCAGCCGCCACCACCAGCGAAGAATTCACCAAACGTAATTATTGAAGGGTCTTCAGTAGTCGAGCTTTCTACAAAATTCAAGCTGTACTGTTTTGTGTTAATTCTCATACAGCCTCCTCAATTAAGTCAAACAACGTAGGTACGGATTGCTTAAGCTCGGTGGCTTTGCAATAATTTGAGCCGTCTAAGAAGTACGTTGGATTGAGCTCGATGCCTTTTCCGTAGCGGCCTTTCTCTACTGCGATCATTGGCACGGTACCGATGCCGGCAAAATAGTCTAACACAACATCGCCGGGGTTACTCATTTGCTCGATGACGCGCTCCACAATATCAATCTGGAACGGGCATACGTGCATTTCTTTACCCAGACTCCACTGGGAGCCGTTGAGCGTGCGCATCCGCGTGATGTCGGTCCATACTTCATCTGACCAGCTTTGCGGCTGAAGGATCATGAAGCCCGGCGGCAACTTGCCCTGCGCTTCCAGCGTTTCGGCAATGGATACGATTTGTTCGAAATCCCAGACATCTTCAAGCGAATGGGTTTTGAATAGCTTGAAAATTGCATCGGGCTCCAGCTTGGCTACTTCTTCGGGGTTTAGCAAACGGTCGCCCGATGACCGGGTGAACCCATGTGCATCCATTTGCCAACGGGCACGGCTATATCCTTTGCTCCAATTTTTTGAAGATTTATCGTACATCCGTTTTTCTTTGAGCACGGGAACATCGGCATATGCATTGGACGTATCGGTTGGTGTTTTCCGAAACAGTAAAAGGTACTCGGGCATGCCGACACCCATTTTACTGCCGTCTTTGCATTGCTCTGACCATCCGAGACGATACGTTTGACTGTTTTCCCTTACCACGTCGGTGACTATTGTTTTCATACCGAGATATCCGAAGCCGTGTTTGATGAAGTGGTTGATAACGTCGCAATGGAAGGGATAGGCTGTTTGGTAACCTAGCCCGTTGATTCCGCCCGGCACGATGCGATCTTTTACATGGACGGCACATATACGGCCGGGCATGAGAACGCGTAGGGCTTCCGGCGTGGAGAAATCCATTTGCTGGAAAAATTCCACCGTGTTTTCCGAATGGCCATAATCCGCGTAATTAGGCGAGTACTCATACTGCGTGGCGAATGGAATAGACGTAAGTATCAGTCCTACGCTGTTGCTTTCGATTCTCGGTAGTTCCAACACGTTGTCGTTGTTGACAAACGAAAAGTTCTGGCCTTTAATTTCAACTCGTTCTACGCCCATTTTTCTAGCCAACAGGCTTGCCATGGACGCTTGTGACAATCCGTACTTTCTTACAATTTCTATCATTTTGTTTACCATTTTATCATGTTGCTGCCATTTGTGTTCAAGCTGTTTGCGAATCTGACGTTCGGCTTCGGTATAGATCAAATCGATTCGTGTGGGGTTTTTCTGGCCGAATCGAACGATGCGGTGGATGGATTGAATGAAGTCGTTGAATTTGAAACCTATGCCGGAATAGATGGCCCAGTTGCAATGCTTCTGTAAATTGGTGCCGGACCCTAACATGGAAGGTTTAGCCGCGATCTGGGCAAGTGAGCCGTCGGAGAATTCTGAAACGATCTCTTCGCGTAATTCCAGTTTTTGCGTGCCGAAAACAGCTTTGCTTTTCGGAAAGGTTTTTTGGATGTGACGACGTTCGTCTTCCAAGTCATGCCATAGGATGACGTGGCTTTCCGGTGATTCCTGATGTATGGAAAGCATTTTGTCTACCCGCCGTTTGAGGCTCTTCCGTTTTTCTTTAGCAGAACCATCCAGCCCGATAGCGGCCTCTGCGAAGGCTTTGTATTGGCCATTTCGTTCAACACCGGCATCGTTGTGGTCTGTCGGTATTTCATGCCAACGAACTTCCATGGGCGGCAATACGTACCCGGAATCGTCTGCCGGGTTGCCGGTAAGGTCTGACGGGACCGAAACGAATAACGCCCAAGATGCTACCCATAGCCAGAATTCTTCTGTCTTGTGCGGATATATCGTAAGCTTATCGGCTTTGGTACTATCCCGTTTGAAAAAGCGCGTCTTTGCTTGCGAGACATCCATAATGCCGAGAAAGTCTGCATATGCCAGCAGTTCGATGTAGTCATTGGGTGATGGCGTGGCCGTGGCGACGAACCGGTAGGGTACGGTTTCGGTACCGCGGCGATTGCCATGGACGCCTGCATCGCCGGTGAATAGCCGCATGAATTCACGGAAGGTTTTGGAACCTCCCAATCCCCTGAGTATCGATGCTTCGTCTAGACTGGCTACGTTGAAAAGGCGTGGGTCCAGTTTTCCGTCGCGCACCGTTTCGTAATTGGTGATGTAAACGCCTGTTTCGGCCGCTTCGTTTATGTTCCGAATAAATTTGGGGCCGGATGGCCATCCGAGTATTCTGACTGCATCATTACTGAATTCCTGACGGACGCCCAACGGCGCGATGATCAACCCACGGCCACCGGTTTTGGTGAGTACGATGCGGACGGTTTCTAACTGTGTGACGGTTTTGTGCAGGCCGAATGAGGCAAAACAGGCACGGCGGCCACCTTCTACCATCCATTTTACCATGAGCTTATTGTGGGGTTTGAGCGCAGGATTAACTTCGGAGATTTCACAGTCGAACCCGTCGGGTTGTGCGAGCCTTATTTTGGATTTCAGGAATTCGTTGTATCGCTGTAGCCTTTCGTTAGTATTCATCGCATCACTATTTTGCGTTCATCAATCAGTTGCTGCATCACTTCGACCGGGTGTGTGTTGGTGACAGCCGTGGGGTTGCCGATTTGCTTGAAGCCGACTTTTTGTAGCACGGATTTGTCGGGCGCGCCATACATGTTGATGCGGTGGCCGTTGGTAAGTTCTAGGGTGTAGCCGATACCGGATGGTGGCTCGGACTGGCCGGGGATGCCCCAGTGGGTTTCGATGATTTCGAACTCGCGTTCTTTGCCGTCGACGAAGCGTTCGCCGAGGCCGAAGGGGGGTCTGTAAGTGGTGTTGGGTTCCATAATCGTTTTTTAGAATGGTAAATCGTCTGATTTTTTAGCTTTCGGCATACCGTCGTTGCTTGTTTGCTCGGGCTCTTCGATTTGGAGCGACGGCGGTACGTCAAACTTGGTTTGTATATATATCATATCCTTACTGACTTTTTCGGGGGTGTCGTGCCAATGGCCGGTGCTCTTATCGAGCTTGCGGACGGTGACACGCATCATGATGCGGGGGGTGGCGCCGCTGGTGTTGATCAGTTCTTTGGGGTTGAGTATGTAGTTGTTGTACTTGCAGAATGCGCGTAGAGCGCGGCTAAACCGCTGGGTTTTCCATCCGCCGCGATAGCGGAAGTTGAAGTCGTCTCGAGCTTCATCGCGCGGGACTGGCCGGTCTACTTTATCGCCTATGAGACTGAAATATCCAGCGGCCCATTCTTCGAAATCTGGCCCCATATCTGCGAGCAGATTGCGGCGCGATACGTTGTTCATTGGCGGGTCTATCTTATTGGCTACACTCAGATAGAAGCGTAACGACTGCATCATGTTGACGTAGAAATGGTTCCATTCGGCATCGGTGAAATCCATGAATAAGTTCTTACCGAAATCGTCGCCGGGCGAACGGCTCTCGAGGTAGTCTGTGGTTTCGCCAGCGATATGATAGAAGTCTGAAAAGACGGTGTATAGCAGCCGGGCTTCAGTGGATGGGTCGATATTACGAAGTGTGAAATTGGATGTGATGGCGTACTTGCCTACTTTTTCGTAGGGAATGGTGTATGGTGCCATGTTTTTTGGGTTGACTTTCAATTCGCCCGTGATGGCATCGAAAAAGAACTTGAAGTTGATGTATTCGTCGGCATCGTCGATATATATGTATCGGTGATGCTCGGTGAGGCCATCGTAGATGTGCGGATTGTCTGTAATCTTAGGGTTGCGGCCACCTAGATAAAAATACCTACGCAGTACGAAAGGCAGCGCCTTGTGGAAGAGAATGGATTTGCCGGAACGTCCGTGGCTTCCGCCATCGTCGTTGATGTGGTTATCCATCGCGAACACACACCACGGCCGGCGGGGGTCTTTGAAACGATGGAGCAGGTAGCCCATGGCAAACAGTTTGTTGATAAGGTGCTTTTTCTGCTCGTTTTGTTCGTCGTCGGTGAGTAATGGACCGGCGATGTTGAATTTATTTTCAACACGGTAGTCTTCGCGCTCTTCGGGCTTGAGCTTCATGATTTCTTGCTCCAGCTCTTTGCGCCAATGGATGCGACTGGTTTGTATGAGGTAGTTGAAGAATAGATCTTCGTAGTGATTGACGGTGATATCGTATGTGTCGTGCTCTTCGCTGTAGGTGATGGTAAACGCTGGGGTAGTGGGTTTGTAGAAGTGCTCGATGACGTCTTGCTGCCAGACGTACCTGTTGACGGCGCCGGGCTTGTGCTGGATGATGTCTTCGCTGGTGATTTGCAGGGTGGTGTTTTGGAAGATGTAGTATTGTTCGTGTTTATCGGTATCGTTGAATTCGATGTCGATAAATGGCAGGTTGCTAAGGCTTGACTCGCTGAGCTGGGTGGTGCGGTACATGGCGTTTCGCAGGTCGTTATCGAGCATGCGTTCTTTGAGGAACTCATGCACGAAGTTTTTCACCTCGTTGCCTTCGGTTTCGCGCACGATATTGCCTTCGATCTTGATGAACATGTAGCCTACTTTGCGGGCTTCGGTGGCGAGGCGGTAGAAGCCGTTTTTTGCAAGGAAGTTGTAGGCCTGGACGTTGTTGAACTCGTAGGTGTAGCCGGTGAGCATGCGCTCGGAACCGCGGCCGGTGTATTGGGGCTTGCGGTCCCAGAACCGATAGGGTAGGGCGGTTTCTACGAGTGTGCGGAAGGCTTTGGCTTTCCAGTACCGGAAGTAATCTCGCACGTCTTTGCAGGGCTTTCCGCGGTCGCGGTATGTGGCCAGCACCTGAGGCAGCTCGATGGTGTAGAGATCGAGATAGGTCATGGCTTTTTTGTGGGCCTCGGCGCGGCCGGTGGCGTCGATATCCTGCAGTTGGTAAACCTTATCTGCTATTTTGAGCAAGGCGAACCAATGGTTGTCGGTGAAGTCGGCCGTTTCGGAGTTGAGCCATACGGGCCAATAGTCTAGCAATGCGAGGTTGAGCGCATCGGAGCCGCCGGATGCGAGAATGATTTCGGGTAGCTTTTCGACCTTGCGTTTTTGACGCTGGGTTTCCGGGTCGTCGTCGTTGTATTCTGAATCTTCTTCGACGGCCGCGGCTTCGCGTTTCTTGTATTCTGACTGGGCGGCTTTGAGGCCGTGCATGTAGTCTTTGGTGCGCTCGCCGATGTAGCTGAACCGGTGGTCTTTGTTTTTTGGCTGGTAGATTTTGGCAAAGCCATCTTCGGTGAAGATGAAGATGGGGTACCGTTCGTTGCTGGCGAAGGTCATCACCTTTCGGTTCTTGACCAGACTGTGGCTGACTGCCGGGTATAGGTTGTAGCGGGCGGTGACGGTTTTGATTTTGGTATATGCTTTTTTGCGCTTTTCTTCGCCACTGAACCATCCGACGTACCGCAGTACGTTGGGCGCGAACAGGGTTTCGATTTCCTGATCGGTGAAGCTATCGCGCAGTTCGTAGAACTTGTGCCCTTCTTGTTCTTCGCTGGTGGCCGGGCGCTCGCTGTAGTCGGGCCGTGGGGCGTCTTGCGGTTCCTGGCCGGTGAGGCCGTATTGCTGGGCGAGGTGCTGGATGGCGTCTACATAGCTCAGTCCGTTTTCGTGGGCATAGCATAGGATGCCGTTGCGTGGCTGGGAGTCGGAGCCGAAGTCGGTGACGAGCCATACGTCGTAACCTTTGCCGGTGTCTGTTTTCTTGAATAGGGATGCAGACGCGGTTTTTTCTTGCCGGATTTTGAACTTACGGTTCTTTTTGTGCTCGCTTTCGGCGGCATCGGGGTATAATTCTTTGATGATGTCGAGTCCGCCATTGGTGGCTTGGAGTAGTTCGTCTGCGTCTATGTACTGCATGTTGTCGTTTCGGCTATTGGGTTATGTGAATTCGTGCCAGTCGTTTAATTTTTTGATCGTTGCTTTGAAGGGGAACTTGTCTTTGGGCACCATCTGCAGTTGCTTTATCAGGTATGTGCCCGAACAGAAAAGTACCCGTTGCTTGCCTTCATGTTCGAACGATAGGTGAAGGCAGTTTCGGCCCAGTTCGGGTTTGATGATGCTCTTTTCTACCTTCCAATCGAGTACTGTGATTTCGATGTTCAGGATATCGGTTATTGCCATCTTCTTGCCTACAAAGCCTTTCATTTCGGCCTTGATGTTTAAGTCCTTGAAACTGATCATTGAGTTTTTTGATTAGGTGCTTGCTGTTGCAATGCTTTGCCCAACCGTTGTAAGCTGCTATCGATGCGCGGTTCGGTCGTTTTGCGAGCATGCGAGCGAAGCGTTGTTTAATTGATTTGCGTAGTAATGTGTGGTGGTGGTAGTGTATGTATCCGAAAACGTCGATGCCGCGCTTAGCGACTGGGAACACCTGGTAGTTGCCTTTTACCTGAAGGTTGAGTTTTTCGCGTAGGTATGTGCGCACTTTGGCCAGTATGGTATGAAGCTCGGTTTTGCTTGATGACAGGAACACCATATCATCGGCGTAGCGGAAGTAGTGCTTGACGCCGAGATTTTCTTTTACCCAGTGGTCGAAGTATGTGAGGTACAGATTGGCGAGGTACTGACTGAGGTAATTGCCGATGGGTAGGCCGGGAGCGCTATCGATGATTTCATCGAGAATGTTGAGCATGTCCTGGTCTTTGATTTTCTTCCGGATGATGGTTTTAAGGATGCCGTGATCTACCGACGGATAATACTTGACGATATCCAGTTTGAGGCAGTAGGTTGTTTCGCTTTGGTTTTTGAGGGCTTTACGCAGCCTGTACGATGCTTTATGAACGCCGCGGCCTTCGATGCAGCTGTAGGTGTCTGCGGTGAACGTGGACACCCAAATGGGCTTCATGACGTTGACGATGGCGTGGTGTACGATACGGTCCGGGAAGTATGGCAAGCAATAGATGGTGCGCTCCTTTGGATCGTGGATGGTGGCGGTAACGTATGGCGATGTGCGATACGTTTTGTCCATCAGTATGTTTTGCAATGCCATAAGGTTCATGTCGGGATTTTGCCGGTGCTTGATCACGCCGGGCTGTTTGCTTTTTCCCAGCGACGCTTGGCGGTCGGCCGCTTCCAGATTATGGATGTTGTATACTTGCTCGTATAGGTTGGAATGCCTTTTCATTGCCTCTGTTTTAGTCGGTCATCTTCCCTCGCCGTGGCGGGTACCAATGCCCTTTGAAACCTGTGATTTTTTACCGTGCGGGTAGGGTGTGCGCCATCCAAGTGTATCAGATGTGGGACGCGACATTCGAATTCGAGTTATCGTAGTTGTAATCGTTGAACGAAAAACCGCGGGCCGAACGCGCCGGACGGCGCACCACCTTTTTTCTTATCCGTTTATGTAGCGGTCGTAAATGCCTATGTGAGTTTTGCCCATGAATGTTGCTTTTTCGCTCGAATCAACGGTGAGGCGGGACGCGACACACGAAACCGAGTAAGCGCAGCGGTAATCGCCGAACGAAAAACCGCGGGCCGAACGCGCCGAATTAAACCACGGATAGTAGTCGTAGTCGCCTTTCTGCCCTTGACGGATGGCTTCTGCGATGACTTCGAGCTCTTTGCCGGCACGCTGTTGGTCGGTGTCGAACTGGGTGCGGTAGTTGAACTGCTCGATGGTTTCGCCGCGGTACTCGAGGGCTTTTTCGACCGACACGATATCCTTCCAATGCAGTGATTTGTTTGGCTTGATGCTGGTGTTATCGCTGTTTGGAAGTGTGAGGGGTGCGGTGTAATACTCTTCGAAAACCGGGAGGAACTTCTTGACGGCATCTTTGAAGTTGTCGAGGTCGAGAAACGCGAGGCGGGACGCGACATACGAATCCGAGTAATCGTAGTAGTAAGCGTCGAACGAAACACCGCGGGCCGAATCCATCCAAAACCATCCCCAGTATTTGCGCTGCTCATTGTCATCCCAATCGGGTGTTTGGCCTTCGTTATACGCGCGGGCAATGTATTCGAGTTTCAGCTCTGTTACGAATCTTGGGGGGAGAAGCTTCGATTCGTTGATGAATTGGATAGGCTTGATGCCCAGCTCGTCGAGTACATCGTCGAAATCAAAGATTCGATCTCGGACGTTACCGGTGAATACTTTCTTGCCGAAAAGGTTTTCGAGCAATGCTTTGCCTTTTTGGTTGGCTTCATTGTGTGCGGCCAATGCGTTTTGTTTGGTTACCTTTAATTCTTCCATGATTATTTGTTTTTGATTTTTCGGGGTTTATAAAAAATGAATGCTGCGATGAGGGCTATGCCGACGGCATTGCCAAGGAGCCAGTCTCGAACGGTGGGGTCTTGAAATAGATCACGCATCGACTGTAGCCTCCATTTGTTTTGTCTGGGCCTGTTGGAATGCTTCGAGGCTTTCGTGCACGGTGATGCCTACGAGGCTCGCGTTCATCTGTTCCAATGTGGCGTCATCCGAATTTTCCCATCCGGGAAGCAAAACGATGTCGGTACAGTCCATAAGCTGCTGTAATGCGCGGCGCATGAAGGTTTCCCATCGGGATGTTTTTGGAATGTCAGCGCTGAACTCGTGGGGGTTCTTAGCGATGTGTCCCATGTTGCGGACGGCCTTGGTGGCTTCGCGGAAGGCAACGACGTTGCCGTGGGGAATGTTGGTGATTGGACCGGCGATGTAGACGGTTTTTTGTGTGGTTTCCATATTCTCGGTTTTTTGCTTGTAAATGGTGATGGCCACCGCGGCGATGATAAGGGCGTGGGCGATGTATAATGCGACCATCAGGGTGATGATGGTGATCGCTTCCAACGCCCTGAGCCTGTAATATTGCTCACCGGTTTCGGGGTCCGTCGCGAAGAGTGCGAGGTCGCTTTCTTTGCGGACCGGCGGAGCGGGTGGCGGTGGTGTTATGGGGCGTTTCATTTGATAAAGGTGATATCATTGAGCCTTGCGGATACTTCGTACTTGCGTATGCCGCCATTGATGACGCTTTCGGTACTGGTGAATGCGAACCTGGCTTTGGCTTTTGTGCCGATGTGGCCGGCGGTGATGCCGAACTTTTCGATGCGGTCACCGTAGATGCTGACGCGCCAGTGATTGTCGCGGCCTTTCTTATCTCCGAAGTCGTCTGTGTAGCCGGGTTCCATCATGATGATGACCTGACGGCGTAGGCCGTCGCGTAGGGTTTCCGTGGGTTGAACGTCTTGGATGATGACGTTGATGGGTTCTGATTTTGCCATTATGATTGAGTTATGGGGGTTAATACTTCGAAATCTTTGAAGGGGAAGAAGGCGGCGACCCGCTTGTTTATGATGTAATTTTCGAGGGTGAAGCCTTTGTTGCTTTCGGTTTCGTGGATGTAGCCTTCGAAGTTCCAAGCATCTAAACACTCGGGCGATCTGTATGACCATACTTGCATGGTGATGCTTCCACCACCCCGGATTTTGTACCAGGTATTATCGTTAATGGTTGAGCGGAAGATGATGCCTTCTTTGAGGTCTGAACGTCTCATTGCGGCAACCTCCCTTCTATTTTTATGAAGCCGTATTCGTCGGCAGATTGGTGCAAAAGGTAGCTTCCGCTGTATTCGATGTTTACGGAAACGTTAGTGCCGGCAAGTGATTTCAATTGAAAACGCAGGATATCGCCAGGACGGGCTTTATCGTAATAAAGTACTTGGCCGTATATGGTGTCACGAACGACCATATTTGTGCGGTGTAGGTATATAACGACCTCGGATGCGTGGCCGGCGGTGATGTGGTAGGTGAGCTGCTGGGGCTCGGGCTGTGGTGCGGACTTCTTGCTGCATGATATGAGCGATGCCGCGATAAATATTAAGATTAGTGGTTTCATTTTGCCCGGATTAAGGGGTGGTTTAAAAAGCCCTGTTGCCACGTACAGGGCCGATATGACAGATGCTCCGAAGCTACAAGGCCATAAAGAACGGCGTGGCGGAGCTGGCCTACCTTTTACACACGGTTCTTTAAGTCGGGATGGTAGCGCTTGGCGTATTCCTGCTGGCACCAGTACCGGATGGGCACGACCTCATGGAGATACTTGCGATGGTAACGGCTCTTTTCGCCAGGGGCTATCCTGGCAATATTTTGATCGTGCTTGCTTACTTGCAGGATGATGACGTGGAGTTTGCTTTCCGAGTGATCGGCCAGCATTTCTTTGAGTGCGTCGATTGCGTATTGTTCTGTCGCGTTGAGCTGACCGATATACCTGAGCGTCCACTCGCGGTGTTTGACCCAGCGGGTTAGCGTGGCGATGATGTACTTAGCCACATTGGTGTTATACAAATTGATGGCTTGCTGGGTGCTCGTTACAGGCATCGTTATGGTGCGGGTGCGGAGTCCGTTGGGCAGCTCGATGTGGAGCGTGCGGGTAGCGGTGTTTAAATGGGTGTCGAACATGGTTAGTTGTTTATAATATCAGAAGTTCGCTTTTTGAGCGTGGTGACCGTTTGTCTGTTTTTCTCTGCAACATAAAGTGTTGCATTGTGCAAAGCGATTGTGTAGGTTTCACCAGAAAAAAAGTTGTAAACCGTCCGTCGGCTTATGGATTTACCCGTGAGATCTGCATAGGCTTCCATCACTTTCGGGACGTATTTGTCTGGCATTTTAGCCTTTAGCGCATTTAATTCGTCTTGTGTCAGCATTTTGGCATCATTTTTCTGTAGTGCAGCAACTATGCAACAAATATGCAACACTATAATGAGAAATGCAACACTTAGTGATTATAAAATGCAACATTTTAAGTCGCAATTTTGCAACATGTTGAAACACAGAGGAGAAATTTTATCGCGGGTCATTCGCGAGAAGAATGCGAAGATTGCTCCGCTCGCAAAGAAGATGGGGATTGATAGGGGAACGGTTTATCGGCATATGGATGATCCCGAGCTTTCTCTTGATTATATTACCCAGTACGGAAAGGCGCTCGATTACGATTTTTCCAAGGATTTCCCTGAAATGCTCTATGTTTTGCGGGAACCACCGGCAGAGTACGGATCAGCCAAAAGCTACGATGAATTAAAAGATGCAGCAGACTACTGGAAGGATAAATACATCGACATTTTAGAAAAGTATAATGCATTGCTGTTAAGTCGCGGAAACGGTGACAACGGCAAGACCACGTTTTCGGGCCACGGCTCGTGATGGGTGGCGGGTGATAATTAATCAACATAAATTTAAATGAAAAGCTATGAGACAAATTCTTGTATTAATTATCGTTGGCGCAGCCATTTCAAGCTGCTCGGTTGTCGGCCCCGGAATGTACTCGGCCACCGCTATCGACTATAAGCGCTTTAACGATCAAGGTTTCTTTATTACGGAATCTAATTCTGTCAATTTTGAGTATACTCCTATAAGTTCCGTTTCGGCACTATTCACAAATGGTTGGATTGAAAAGGAAGTGGTCGACGAGAATAAGCCGAAGAAATTAAAGAGGCACAAAGATGACGTGTACAATACTGAAGGCCCAAAAATGAAGCAAGTCTACGTGAGAGGCACGCCGGATGGGGTAACCGATTTACTGGTAGAGGAAGCAATGAAGATGGGGGGAGATGGCATCATCAATTTTAAATATTCGGCAGAAGTTTATATAGACAAAGACGGGAATGCTAAAGTATACGGATGGAGTGCGTCGGGGATGGCGATTAAGCGATGATTTATCTAACTTATTATCTAAGTATTTTGTAATTGATTGATTGTTAATTTATTGCCGAGGCATATAGAGTCCCGCTCCAGGTACTTACCCGCTTTACGATACCGTAAGGCGGGTTTTTTCTTTATATCCCGTTTTGCCGCATCTGTCGGGTGCGCCCTTTTTTCACTACGATTTTTGTGTTTGCCTGTACCGTTAAGCAAACGATTATATATTACAAAAAATTTAATATTTTATATCATGGATACCCTACTTATTCGTATCAAGAAAAACGCAATTGGAGACTAGTTACAGCCCTCATCACGAAAACTAATGAATAATCTGGGTTAAAGCTTTTGTCCTCGTAAAGCCAGTAATATCATCATGTACAAGGATCTGCGAACCTCCTGAAATAATGCGAAAATGGTGACGAGAAAACACCCTGGCAGCGGTATTCGGAAACGGCTTTGAAAAAATAAAGTGTATGGACGAAGATAATGCGCTAGGCACAAATTTACATTGCTCGTTCCAGTGCTATGGTTTGCAATCGCAATCTGCACCGGCCATATCCACCCCATTGGATGTCATTTCGTTATAATAGGTGCGGTCAAAAGAGAATTCGGCGTCTAAAGGAACAAGCACCACATCAGACCAGTTTTCCACACCGCCTTCCTTTTTCATGATCGTTCCCGATACCTTGAACCGCATGCGCCGTTCGGAGTTTTCCAATACGGTAACGGTAAGCACGCCGTCTTCCGGTGTCGCGTTGTTCTCCATACGATAGGTGTACTCGCCTAAATCGGGAAGATGGGCTGCTATCGCATTGAAAAAATTCACGAGATAGGTGGTTCCCATAGAAGTTTTGTCGTTAAATAATCCGGAAGGTTCGCTACCCAACTTGAGCGCGTTGTATTGTTGTCCGTTGGATTTCGTTTGTATCAGGTCCAGGCTAAGCCCTGATTTCCCATCAGGGCCAGTCACGGATGAAAAAATCAGGTGATCCTGACCAAACTGATTGGGATGTGTGGTTTGTTCCTCAATGGTGATTTTGTACCAGCATTGGCCGTTGATTTCCTTACCTTGTTCTTTTTCTTTGGAACAGGATACCACCGCAAAAGCCATAAATAATAGCCAGACGGTGTTTTTTAAAATTGTTGTCATAACTTTTTTTTAGTTGGCCTTTTTGTAGACGTATTCGTGTATTTGTACAACAACATCAGAGCCTCTGTTATAGACTTCGGCTTTCGCTGGGTAGCCAGCGTCATTGTAGGTGTATTTGTATATCTGGTCTGTTAAACTTGATTTTATTGCCTGTGCATTATTGACTGCACTGATTTTCCAAGGCGAGACAAAACTGGCAAAATTCCCGTTCTTGTCGTCATAATCACTTTGTTCGATGACATTGCGTTGGCCAGTAGCATAATCAGTAATATCCTGTATTAAGATATTTCCTTTGGCATTAAAGGTATAAGTGCTTGTTGCAAGTTTCTCTCCTTCCTTATTAATAAAGGTTTCCGTAGTAGTGTTTTGGGAATAGCTGTATTGAATAGTTATCCACCAATCGTCACTGTTTGGATGGTGCATCTTACCTGATACCGGTTTGTCGCCTGTACCATCATAGGTATAGTCTTCACGTATAACTAGACCCTCAGCATTTATCAAGTCAAGTGTGGTCAGTCTACCTGAATTGTCACGGGTTAAATCATATCCACCGCCTGCTTCAGAAAAACGTACAGCAGTCAGCAGGTTTTGAGCGTTATACTGATAGGTTAAGTATGTTTTTCCATTAACCTTAAACTCGATGAGCAAGAGCTGATCGTCGGTTACACCGCCCGAAGGGCCGGCATAGCAGGGGCTTTCTTCATCGTTGGGATCGCAGTGGTTATCTTCCTTAGAGCAAGATGTAACTGCGAACGCTATACACAATAGCCAGACTGTTTTTTGAAATATTGTTTTCATCTCATTTTTTTTGGCTGATGAGAACTCGATGTAATCAATAATTGCCCTGTGTGTCAATATTATTTACATCTTGGTTTCATTTTTTTATTTTTATCGTTTGTAATTTCACCCGGACGCAGACTTACTGAGCGCATCGCCACTATCTTGTCCATTTGATAAAGGCAAAGGTATAGTGGCAGCATTTCACCCAATACCCCCTAAATGGGGTTTTTGGCAGGGGGTGGTACCGCTACCTTTGTCATGTTGAAAGCTACTGGGATTGATGAGCCGTTATAGAAAACACGATGAAACGATATATGCCATATAAAAACGCAGCACTGCGGCAACTCCTTACGCTTCTGATAGCAGTGGGTATTCCTTTTTTTTCTTGGGGACAATCTGTGGATTCCTTGGAGCTACTGCTGAAAAAAGCCGACCTGCCCATGGTAGAGAAAATAAAAATCTACGATGATCTGGCATGGGGTTACATGGACATCGATACACGCCGTTCATTAGATGCGAGTAAGAACGGGGTGAAACTGGCTTTGGGAGCCGGTGATAATAAAATGGAAGCTATCTTTTATCGCAATATGGGAATCGCCTATTATATGGGAGGAGTTTACGACTCCGCCCGTCTGTATTTGGACAAGGCAAGCCCCACGCTGTTAAAGTTGGGCGATACCCGGCTGAAAGCATCTATACATAATGCCTACGGTAATCTGTATCGCGTCCAAAGCTGGTATGACCTTGCTTTGGAGGCGTACCATAAATCGGCCACTATTCTTGAACAAAGTAACGACATACAAGGAATGGCCATGGTCTACGGGAATATGGGTGGAATTTATCAGTTCCTACGTAATTACGACCAGGCTTTGCACTATTTCGCAAAAGCGGAAGAGATGGCATTGAAGGTAGGCGACCGGCAAACCGTGGCACAGGTCTACACCTCGCGAAGTGACATCTACTTATACCTGGAGAAAGACAAGGAAGAATCCATCCACTACGCCGAGCAAGCGATTAAAATCTATCACGAAGCCGGCAACAGGTTTAGTGAAATCAAAGCACGGGAAACCCTGGGGAAAGTCTATTACCATTATGAGGATTACCACTTGGCACTGCCCATCATCCGGCAAGCGGTACAAGAGGCTGAGGACTCAGGGTTTCCCACCCTGATTGCCAGCAGCCTGATCACGTTAGCCAATATCTATTACTATACGGGAGATTACCATCGATGCGTGGAGACCACACAAAAAGCGATACAGGCAGACTCGACAAATGCGGATCTCTATGGAAATGCATACGCCAACCTATCACAAAGTTATGCGCGCATGGGGCGTTTCGATTTGATGGAGGAATATTTACAACAGTACCGTGCTGTTGTGAATAGCCACAGCAACGAATCTTACCAGAACTCCATTTCGGAGATGGAAGTAAAATATGAAGCTGAGAAAAAAGAACTCAAAATAGCAGGTTTGGAAAAACAACGACAACTTCATACCTGGTTGGGCATTGCAGGTGGTATTATTCTACTTATCGTCCTGGCCTTTATTTTTATACGTTACCGATTAGCCGTTAGCCGACGAAAACTTGCCGAAGAGGAAGCCCAGAGACTGGAGCAGGAAAAACAACTGGTAGCGGTCCAGGCTACCTTGGATGGCGAAGCCGCAGAACGCGCGCGCCTGGCTAAGGATCTGCACGATGGCCTGGGTGGCATGCTCTCTGCCGTGAAACTGAACTTACCACAGGTAAAGGGCGAAGCCGTGCTGGACGCGATGGACGTTTCCCGTTTCCAGACAGCCCTTGGTATGCTCGACGATTCCATTCAGGAGCTCCGCCGCGTGGCACACCACATGATGCCCGAATCGCTGCTGCGTTATGGGCTGAAAGTCTCGCTATCCGATTTTTGCAACGCTATCCCAACGGCTGATTTTCATTATTTCGGGAACGAAGCCCGGCTACCTGGAAAAATGGAGATCATGGTGTATCGCTGTATCCACGAGCTGGTCAACAATGCGCTGAAACACGCAGAAGCAGACCATATAAACGTGCAATTGGTTCAAGAACCTGACCGGATATCCTTCACGGTTCAGGACAATGGCAAGGGATTCGACCGGCAAACGGTGTCCGAAGGAATGGGATTGCAGAATATCCAACAGCGGGTTGACGTATTTCAGGGTAAATTGGATATTTACTCTTCAACGGACGGGACGGAGGTGCATGTAGAATTAGAACTGACAAAAAACGAATCGCATGATTAAGGTAGCCATCGTAGACGACCATAAGATTCTGACGGACGGATTGCAAAACCTTATTGAAGACGCCGGTATAGCGAAAGTAGTTGGCGTAGCACACAGTGCTACCGAATGCCGAAATTCTATCGGCTTTTGGAAGCCGGATGTACTGCTTCTTGATGTAGGCTTGCCGGATATCAGCGGGGTAGATTTCTGTAAGGAACTCAAAGACCGTTTTCCTGAGCTCAATGTGTTGGCGCTGACCACGCACAATGAGTACAGTGTTGTAAGGCAGATGATGGAAAACGGTGCTTCAGGCTACTTGATCAAAAATGCCATGACCGAGGAGGTACTGGCTGGTATACAGGTTGTTGCCAATGGAGAGACGTTTCTCTGCCATGAGGTCGATGTGTTGATGAAACGGCCCAAAGAAACGCAACTATGGCTGAGTCAGCGCGAGCGGGAAATGTTGAAGCTAGTGGCCGAAGGATTGACCAACGGTGAAATAGCCGACCGTATCTTTTTGAGCCCTGAAACAATCAAAAGCTACCGCAAAAACCTGCTGCTGAAACTGGACGCCAAAAATACCGCTGCACTGGTCAGGATAGCTGTTGAGCAGAAACTGATCTGAGCGGATAGCTGTAATTTGAAACATTACAGGCCCGCAAAACAAGGAGATCATTCTGGCTCAGAAAATTTATACTTGAAAACGAAAAGCACCTTAGAAGAATCAGAAATAGGTCGGTGATAATCGAATCCTGCATACAAGCCGTCGCCCATGGGGAGATAATGCCCCCATCCGGGGACTAACTTGATTTCGTCTCTATTCCTAAAATCGACAAGATGATTATTTATATACGTTTTTCCATTAATCTCATCTTCCACTTTTTCGCTGGAAACGGTTTGTCTAATAGGCCAATCGATCGTCCAGATCGTACCGTACTCCTTCATAGCCCAACACCTTGCGCATCAGGCCCAATTGCCCGAAAAGATAGCTTTCCCTGTCCAGGCACATGCCTACCATGTTGCGTTTGTTTTCCTCCACATAGGGCGTGTCCATCCCGAAGGCATATGCTTGGTTGAGTTCGGGTTCGTCAACCGTTAGTAACTTTTGGTACAGTAACGGGGAAATCTTGTGCCATTGTTCTTTTAGCTCAGCCAGCGAAGGGTATGTCAATGTCGAATCCAGTGCTTTTGCATCCTTGAAAAGCGCATCATACGGGTCTCGCTCGGGTATGTCGAATACATCGGCCAACCAGTATCTGCAATTGACCAAATTGCCCACCATCCATGTAAAGTGGTTAGTTCTGTCTTCAATCCGTTTTTGCGCATCGCTTTCGCGGAGATCGGCAAGCATATTGTTGAAGAGCTGGCTATGCATGCGGTAAGCAGGGATGACGATTTCCAGTGTTTGTGCTATGGGCCTGTCCATGTTTCGGTATTTAAAAAGTTAATCAATATTTTCTTCAGCGAGCTTCTTTACCGTTTCCAGACCATCATTGAAGCCGTTGGTCATCATGCTCACCCATTCTTCTTCGGTTTGTACCGAAGCGTGGAGCGTGGTGACGCCACCACTTTCCGATAGATGATATTCTTCAAGCGCACCGGCCCAGTCTTTCACTTTTTCGCTAGTGGTGTCCTCTTCGCCATTCTCCACGGTGCCCCGGTGCTCGAATACGACATCATAGGGCTCATGCAGGGATTTTATAGTGCTGACCATACCATTGCCGGCGTTGTCTAGGAATAACGTCTTGCCGCCAACCTGCCAATCGCTCTGGATGGACCCGCCGGTGGGATCTTCTGGGTTAAAACTGCTGGTCCATTTTGAATAGGTGCTTGGGTTCCAAAGTAAGTCCCAGACTTTCTGGGCGGGTGCTTGGATGTCGATGGAGAATTGTAATGTTTTCATCGGATTTTGATTAAAATGCTAACTTTCTTTCTGGATAAAATTATCGAATAAGATAAAAGAACGCCGGGGGTATTAATGACAAATGAAGGGGGTAAGTGCGACTTTTCTTACCTTTGCTTCAATTTAGTAAGAAGATGACACTCGTACAACTGGAATATATTGTTGCCGTAGATACCTATCGGAGTTTTGTGGCCGCGGCAGAAAAATGCTGTGTAACCCAACCGACGCTGAGTATGCAGATACAAAAACTGGAAGAATCGATCGGAGCTCGTATCTTCAACAGAAGCAGACAGCCCGTTGTGCCTACGGAATTGGGTGTGGAAATCATCAAACAGGCCCGAATTGTACTCAATGAAAGCCGTAAGATCAATGAACTGGTACAATTGGAAAACGGGGAGTTGGAAGGTGAACTGCGTATCGGCGTAATCCCCACCATCGCACCGTACCTGTTACCGCGGGTGTTGGGTGGTTTCATGCAGAAATTTCCGAAATTGCAATTGCAAATATGGGAATATACCACCGATAAAATCGTCGAACAACTGAAACTGGGCCTGCTGGACTGCGGCGTACTGTCTACTCCGGTATATGGCCAACCCCTAACAGAACGCCCGATGTTTTACGAGCCTTTTGTGGCTTACCTTTCTGCCAAAAGCGCGCTTGTGGATAAACGGGAGGTAACCGCGGATGATGTGCTGAGCGATAAGCTGTGGTTGCTCACCGAAGGTCATTGCATGCGCGGACAGGTACTGAACATTTGCCAGCGGAAGCGAAGCATGGAGCCGCACGGCACCTTTGAATACAATACCGGCAGCGTGGAGACCCTTAAACGCATGGTGGATAGTAACTCGGGGGCTACCATTTTGCCCGAGCTGAGCGTGGCAGATTTCGACGAAGACCATTTAGCCCGCGTGCGTTATTTCAAAGCGCCGGAGCCCGTAAGGGAAATCAGTTTGGTAACTACCCAAAACTTTCTGAAAAAAGTCGCTATCGATGCGCTTGAAAAGGAAATCATCGCCTCTGTTCCAAAGAAATTCAGATCGAAGAAACAGAAACACGTGATGGAAATCGATTGACATATCCCCACAAGAACTTGAAATAACGAGATGTCTCATATGCTAGGTAGCAGGTGCTTTTTTATCATCTTTACGGTACTCCTCGGATCGGTACTGCCGGTTTTTTCGCAGATCCGGTATACCGTCAGCGGCCACATCCGTGATGCACAGTCGGGCGAAACCCTCATCGGCGCCAGTATTCGACTCCATGCGGATGCGTCGGTTGGGGTACGTGCTAACAATTATGGGTTTTATTCGCTTACGTTGCAAGGGGGTAACCACCATACCTTGGTGATTTCGCACGTAGGCTATCAATCGCAGGAACTATCCATTGAACTGGCGGGAGATACGGTGGTGGACATCGATTTGCATAGCGGAGAGCTGTTGCAAGAGGTGGTAATCAGCCAATCGGCTGCAGACGAGCAGGTGCGTAGCCCACAGATGGGGCTCACCCGGGTAGACGTAAAGGAAATCAAGCATGTACCCGTGCTGATGGGAGAGAAGGATGTGCTGAAAACCATCCAATTGCTTCCGGGTGTGCTATCGGGAGGCGAAGGCAGCAGTAATTTCTTTGTACGGGGCGGTGCCGGCGATCAGAACCTCATCTTGTTGGATGAAGCAATGGTATACAACGCGTCGCACCTTTTCGGTTTTTTCTCCACGTTCAACTCGGATGCGATTAAAGATGTAAAATTGTACAAAGGCGGCATGCCTGCCCAATACGGGGGGCGCCTTTCGTCGGTGCTTGATATCACCATGGTGGATGGAAATAAAAAGTCGTTTGGCACCGAGGGAGGTGTGGGCTTGATTGCCTCGCGGCTGAAGGTAGATGGGCCTATCGTTAAAGATAGGGGCTCGTTTGTGGTGAGCGGAAGAAGGACCTATGCAGACATGTTCCTCAAATTGTCCGACGATGACGCTGTTAAAAACAGTCGCCTATATTTCTATGATCTCAACGCAAAGGCAAATTACCGGCTCGATGAGCGGAATACGCTCTATCTTTCAGGTTATTTCGGCCGGGATGTGATGGGGTACTCCGGCCTGTTCGGGTTCGACTGGGGCAATGCCACGGGAACGCTGCGTTGGAACCGGGTGTGGGACAGCCGCTGGTTTTCGAACACTACGGCCATTTATAGCAATTTCAATTACAACGTTAACATTGAGAGTGACGAGTTTAATTTCGTAATCGCGTCACGTATACAGAATTATGACCTTAAACAGGATTTCCAGTTTTTTGCTACGAACAAGAGTACTTGGCGCTTTGGCTTCAATGTACTCCATCAGGGTATCTCACCCGCCAACATCGATGCCGATGAACAGACGGCCGTGAACAGCCTGCGACTGGAAAGCCGCAATGGGCTGGAGCTAGCCGCATACCTCTCGCACGAGTGGAAACCGACACAGCGGTTAAATGTAATTTACGGTCTTCGGCTGACAAATTTCATGCTGTTTGGCCCCGGCACGTTTTATGAATACGACGGTGAGGGTGACGTGATAGGTAGCGAGGTTTTTGGGCGCGGCGATGTGGCACAGCACTACTTCAATTTGGAGCCCCGTTTGTCGCTTAGCTACGAGCTGAATACGGACAATAGCCTGAAATTATCATATAATCGCAATGTGCAGCACTTGCACCAGTTAACCAACGCTACGGCGAGCTTGCCTACCGACGCATGGGTAATGAGTAGCAACAATATCAGACCGCAATTGGCGGATCAAGTGGCATTGGGTTATTACCAGAACTTTGGCGGCAATCGGTACACATTTTCCGCTGAATCCTACTACAAATACATGCAACACCAGATTGACTACCGTAATGCCGCCGATTTGCAGGCCAACGAACATATCGAAGCGGAGCTGTTGTATGGGATAGGGCGTGCCTATGGCGTAGAGCTATACCTGAAAAAACAGCAGGGCAGATTAAATGGGTGGTTGAGTTATGCGCTATCGAAAAGTGAGCGCCGGTTTGACGACATCAATGGCGGTGCTTGGTTTGCAGCACGCCAGGACCGTACCCACGACATGTCTGCGGTGGGCATGTACCAGCTCTCGCCGCGATGGAACCTTTCGGCCACGTTTGTGTATAGCACTGGCAATGCAGTGACCTTCCCCAGCGGGAAGTATACCGTAGACGGACGCACCTTGTGGTATTATACCGAGCGGAATGGTTATCGCATGCCCGATTACCACCGGCTGGACCTCGGCGCGACCTGGGAATCGAAAGCAACCAAACGGTTCCAATCGAGCTGGACATTTGGCATTTATAATGTATACAACCGCAAAAATGCGTATATCATCGACTTCAGAACGAGTGAATCCAACCCCAACGTTACCGAAGCGTACCGGATAGCGTTGTTTGGGATTATTCCGTCGATTACGTGGAATTTTAAATTTTAGATGATGAACAGATATTATTTCATTTGGCTGTTAATCAGTTTGTTTTTGCTTTCATGTGAAGATGTTATCGATATAAATTTGAACGATGCGGATCCGCAACTCGTCATCATTGGTACAGTGAATAACCGGTCTTATGAACAGCAGGTGACTATCAGCCGTACCGTGGCTTTTGATGTAGCTCGAACGCATGACCCGGTATCTGGTGCGGAGGTTGCGGTGGTTGACGGTGCGGGGCGCGTGTTTCAATATGCGGAGCAATCGCCGGGGGTTTACGTGTGCAATTTCAGGGGACATGAAGGCGAGTTGTACAACCTCTCGGTACGGGTTGAGGGGCAGACTTTTGTGGCGAGATCGACCATGCCACCGTTGGTTACGGCCGATTCCATAGGTACGGGGGTAAGGACGATATTCGGCGAGGAACAGAAATTCATCAGTCTCCGGTATGCGGATCCGCCCGGGGCACCCAATTACTACCGCTACCTGTGGCGCGTAAACGGTGGGCCGTTGGAGATGCTGCACGTATCGCAAGATAAGTTTAACGACGGGAAATATGTGAGTGAAGACCTGATGGATTTCGATGTCGAACTCGCTACGGGCGATTCGGTGGTGGTATGGATGCAGAGTATTGATCGCGCGAGCTATGATTTCTGGAATGCCGTTCAATCCATCAATCCCGGAACGGCCGCGCCGGCAAATCCGCCCTCAGTTTTCGGCGATGGTGCGCTGGGCTACTTCAGTGCGTATGCAGAGACGGAGATGTCTACAGTTGTACAGTAATGCTAGCTGAAAAAAGGTTATAACAACCCAAACGCATAGCCTTGGTCCAGCCAATATTCGATGGCGCGGGGCAGGGTATATGTGATGCGTGGGGTAGCTTTGACGTTATCGTGAAAAACAACGATAGACCCGTTCTGCGTATGTCTGATGACGTTACGCAAACACCCATCTGGGCTGAGATTGGGGTCGAAATCGCCACTAAGCACATCCCACATGATGATATCGTAGGTTTGCTGTAGCTGCTTATACTGCGAGCGCCGCCCCCGTCCGTAAGGCGGTCGGAATAGATTGGTGGGGGCCAACTGCTGGCACTGATCTACGTTTTGTAGGTACACGTCGTCCGGTGTTTGCCAGCCGTTGAGGTGGTTGTAGGTGTGATTGCCTATGCGGTGGCCATTTTCCACTAAGCAATCAAACAAATCAGGATGTTTTTTTATATTTTCGCCAACACAGAAGAATGTGGCCTTGATGCCGTAATGTTTTAAGGTATTTATCACGAAAGGTGTAACATCCGGTATCGGCCCATCGTCAAAGGTGAGAAAAATGATTTTCTCTGTCCGATCTCGATGCCAGGTAAGTGTGGGATAAAGCCACGTTAGGAATATGGGTGGGCGCACAGTATACATAGAATGCTTACAAAAGAAACAAATAAAGATTACATATAGAAAAGTAAACGGAGCGTTTGCCACGCGGATATGATAACCTACTTATAGCTACATGAAGAAAAGTTTCTTATACACCATCTATTTTATAGCCAGTTGTTGCTTGGTGCTATTGGCGCCATCGCGCGGTACCGCGCAGAAATTGGTGCCCATTAAAGTGGCAATATACCATGCGTTGGATAATAACTTGCAAATAAAACAAGCCCGATTCCAGGCCGCGATGTCTGAAGAAGACCTGAAATTAGCAAAGAGCCAATTTTATCCGACGCTAAATGCGGACGTAAACGGAAGTATGCGGTTTGGACGGTATTTCGATCAATATACCGCCCAGCTTGTGCCTTCCGTAAATACGGCTAGCGGCGGTATTTCTACAGACATTCCGATTTTCCAGGGCTTTCAGCGGATCAATCAGATATTGGCCAATAAAACCCAGCTTGCGGCGGATCAGAGCAATGTGGAGAAGGCGAAAAACGACCTCGTATTATCGGTGGCTACGACGTATCTGGAAGCATTGACAAATCAGGATTTACTGATTGCAGCTGAGCAACAACTGAAATTATCGCAGCGGCAACTGGAGGTGGCAAATGCCAACTACGAAGTTGGTAATAACACCCTAGCAGACCTTTCGCAAGCCAAAAGCCAAGTGGCGACCGATGAGCTGAGCGTCACTTCTGCCCAGAATGCGTATGATTTGTCGATGCTGAACCTGAAGCAATTGATGGAGATGGACCCTGCTGAAGACATCCTATTGGAAAAGCCCGATATAGAATTGGTCGAGCAAACTCCGGTGGTTTATAATGCGGCTGAAATTTTCGCCACGGCACTGGATGCCCAACCTGATATCCAGGCGGCGGAGCTATCCACCGAGGTTGCTAAGACAAACATTGCGATTGCCAAGGGAGCATATTATCCTACGTTGGGATTCGGTGCCGGCTACAGTACCAGTGTTTCTTCAGTGGCATCCAGGCTTGTCGGGATGGATGCGAACAATGAACCGATTTATGAGCGCGTGAATTTTGGGGAGCAACTGAAGGAAAACGAGAGTCCCTACATCGGGTTGAGCTTAAGGATACCCATTTTCAACAGGTTCCAAACACGGACAAGTGTAAACAAAGCCAAGATAAATTACCAGTATGCCTTGACGAATGAGCAACTGGCAAAAAATAACCTGAATAAGATTATCGCCCAAGCGGTGCTTGATCTCCGGGCTGCAAAAACACGCTATTATTCCACGGAAACGGCCTTTACCTCGGCAAAAGATGCATTTGAGGTAATCAATCAGCGGTATGAGGTCGGCTTGGCCAATTCGGTGGAGCTATTTACGGCCCAGACGACGATGAATCGGGCGGAATTCGACCATATCCAAGCGCGGTACGAGTTATTGTTCCGGAGCAAGGTTATTGACTTTTACTTAGGTAACGAAATAAATTTTGACAACTGACATATAAACAACCAAATACAACGATGGCAAAGAAAAAGAATACGCTTAAGTATGTGTTAATCGGTGCAGCAGTCCTATTGGTATTCGTTATCATCGCCAATAAAATGGGATGGATCGGCCAAGGAGACGTAATCAAGATAGCAACGGACAAGGTAGAGAAAAAGACCGTAAACGAACAGGTTTCAGCCAGTGGAAAAATTCATCCGGAAGTGGAAGTCAAGTTGAGCTCGGAAGTGTCAGGTGAGATTGTGGAGCTTACGGTAAAGGAGGGTGACGTGGTGACGAAAGGGCAGATCCTATGCCGCATACGTCCGGACATACTGCAATCGGGATACGAGCGCGCGGTGGCGTCGCTAAATGCCCAGCGGGCGAGCTTGGCTATGGCCGAGCAGCAGCTGAAGCAACAGGAAGTCAACTTCGCCAATTTGGAAGCAACTTTCAAGCGAAACAAAGAATTGTTTGACAAAAAGGTGATTTCGGCTGCCGAGTTTGACCAGATACGGGCCGACTATGAAAGTTCCCGCGCTACATTGGAGGCCCAGCGGCAGAATGTATTGGTTACCAAATACGGTATTGACCAATCGGAAGCCTCGGTGAAGGAAGCCGGAGACAACCTAGCCCGTACAACGATTTATGCACCGGTGGATGGGGTGATATCGCTGTTGCAGGTTGAACTCGGTGAGCGTGTGGTGGGAACAGCTCAGATGGCAGGTACCGAAATCATGCGCATCGCCAACATGGACGCTATGGAGGTCGTTGTGGAAGTCAATGAAAACGACATCAACCGTGTGGCACTCAACAATGAGGCGACGATTGAGGTAGATGCCTTCCAGGGCCGCAAGTTTCTTGGCGTTATTACCGAGATTGCCAGCTCGTCTACCACGGCCGCCACTTCTTCGAGCGCCACGGCAGGTACCGACCAAGTAACGAACTTCAACGTGAAGGTGCGCATCTTGCCCGAGTCGTACGAAGACCTGCTCAAAAAAGATCGTGAAAATCCGTCGCCTTTCCGTCCGGGGTTGTCAGCCACAGTGGATATCCACACCCAAAAGGACACCGGTTTGGCGGTTCCTATCCAAGCCGTGACAACGCGTGATGTGGCTAGCAACAGCGGAACTGATAGCACCAGTGGGGCTGATAGTACCGCCGCAGCGGATACGACAGCGTCTGGTCCGGTGGGTAACGCCGCTGGTAAAAAGACGAATGAGTATGTGTTTGTTTACGACAGCGGAACCAGCACGGTGAAGCAAGTAGCGGTGACGACAGGCATCCAGGACGACACGTATATCCGTATCCTATCGGGACTCAGCGAGGGTGACGAGGTTGTGTCTCGACCATTCAATGCGATTACCCAAACCCTAAAAGACGGCAGCAAGGTAGAAAAGGTAGATAAAAATAGCCTTTTCTGATATCCGATTTATCGTGTGCCGCTGAATTAACGGGTAGTGGGACGACCGATGGGATCGATACGGAGTTGGACGATCCCATCGTTTTCATTTTCGAGCAATGCGATGCACTCTACATCCAATACGTCTGCGATTTGGAATAAGCGTTCTAAAGATAGTTTGTGAAGCCCCAGTTCGAGCTTGCTGTAGGCATTTTGGGATATCCCTATTTTCCTTGCTACGTAGTCTTGTGTGTAGTTGCGGTACTCCCGCACGCGCCGGATATTACCGGCAACACTTTTCGCTTTGGCGATAGGTTTCATATATAGCGTAATCTAAACATGAGGGTCCATAAGTAGTGATGCAAAGTAATAAGCCAAATTGGTATCCGGTTGGTTTATCGTGTTTATTTCATTCATAACAGGTGATTGGCTTGTTTGCGCATATTCCCTTACGTTATAATTTATTCCTTATAGTTGTTTGATTCACAGCTATTAGTGTATGATTTCCGTTATAAAATGGCGTCCTTTGTCATGGTCAACGCGGCAAGCTGTTGCCAAAAAAGGGGATGCCGAAAACCTTTCAATCGAGTAGGCGCTAATTGAAACTTACATTATCTATGAAACTTCAAGAATTGAATGAGCAGGAGTTGAAAGCCACCAACGGTGGGTTGTTGGGACTGTTTAATGGCCCATTGATCAGCGGCGTAGCGTTAGGTGATTTGTTATCACTGACGGTGGTAGGCACGGATGACAAAATCGACGCTGATTTAGATGTCAATTTAAATGGATTGACAGGTGGATTGGGCGGTGGTAACCTTCTGGGTGGTCTTTTGGGCGGCTTGTTGGGCGGTATCAAATTATAAGACCGGTGCTCATCTGCTTGGTGTGGGGCAACCCCACACGCCGGAGGTTCACTAAAAGGAGGGATACAAACATCCCTCTTTTTTTGTCAAGCAGCATTTGTAGATATTCACTATACCAAGGAAGACAAGATGGGTAAAAAGCTGTTTCCGACTGAAATCGTCGAATTTACGGCAGAATACCACTTCAATAAGCATAATCCCCGAACCCTCATCGTTTACCAGCTTTTGTTGCTGCTCGTGATAGGGGCGATCGCATCCCTCTTCGTGGTGAAAATAGATGTAAGTGTTAAAGGGACCGGGTTGTTGCGCGCCGTGCAGGAGAACCATGCAATTAAAGCCATTGTTTCGGGCCGCGTGGAAGAGGTGTTCGTAGGCGAAAACCAACGTGTGGAAGCCGGCCAGGTATTGGCTAGGATACGGACGGATATCCTTGATCAAGAAAAAGATCTGTTGCTGTCGCAACGGTCCGATTTAGGCAGCCAACTGGACGACTTGCATAAACTGACCCGTTTGCTCCAGCTGCGCGAAGTGAAAAAGCGCCCATTATTGTCTTCGGCGATGTATAGCCAGCAATTCACCTTGTTTTGGCAGCGGGTGTCGAAGCTGCAAAACCAACTTGAACTTGCTGAGAAAAACTTCGAACGTTATAGCCAGTTGTACGATAATCGTGTGATTTCTGCAGCAGAATATGATGAAGCGAACTACACCTATCAACAGGCCAAAACCGAATTGGAATTGGCGTACGATGAGCAGGCGTCGGTGTGGCAGCAGGACTTGACCAACCTTCGCCTGAAGACCGGTGAGTTGGGGGCAAGGATCAGCCAAGTGAATAAGGAACAGGAACTTTATGTGTTGCAAGCACCGGCATCGGGCACGCTCCAGTCGGTAAAAGGGCTTCGGCAGGGGAGTATGATCAGCGCAAACGAGGTACTAGCCGAGGTGTCGCCCGATTCGGGACTGATTGCTGAGGCGTATATCTTGCCGAAGGATATTGGATACCTACGCGCGGGCACACCTGTGAATCTACAGATTGAGGCGTACGACTATAACCAATGGGGAATGGCCACCGGCGAAATTGCATCGATTTCGGCCGATATCTTCACGGATCGCGGGCAACCTTATTTTAAAGTTCGCTGCGTACTCAACGAAGACCGGCTTGCGCTTAAGAATGGATATGAAGGGAAGCTGCATAAAGGCATGACATTGCAAGCCCGTTTTTTCGTCACCCGACGGACGCTTTTCCAACTGATATATGACAAGGCTGACGATTGGCTGAACCCTAATATCATAGCGGCTCAGCAGGTGGCGCGCTAGCGATGTGCGAGACCGTATGAAAAAACATAAGAAAGATGGCAAACTGGAAGGCACGCTTTGCCCGGGGATCCCGGATACGCCGCGTTAAAATCAAGCAGCACGACATTGCGGATTGTGCTGCGGCATGCTTAGCGTCTGTACTGGCTTGGTATCGGCGCGATGTGCCTATAGCCCGTATTCGCCAGTATGCCTCCACAGACCAGAAAGGGACCACCGCTTGGGGTATCATCCAAGCGGCCAAGAAGCTAAACCTTTCAGCTAAGGGGGTACGTGGTGATCTCGTGGCGCTACCCGATATTCCATTACCGGCAATAGCCCACGTGGTTGTACGCCAGCGATTACAGCATTACGTAGTGGTCTATGGCGTGTCGAAGAGTCACGTGCAGCTCATGGACCCGGCCACGGGAACAATGGATAAAATACCGCTTCCAACGTTTATGGAAAGTTGGACAGGTGTATTGATTCTCCTTAGCCCCGACGATGGATTTCGTCCCGGAAGCGAGAAAGCAAGTGTGGCTAGTCGCTTTCTGTATCTGTTAAAGCCTCACAAGGCCATCCTTTGGCAAGTGCTCACGGGTGCATTGCTGTTTACCGTGCTAGGGCTGTCTACATCCATTTTCTTGCAGAAAATCGTGGACCACGTGATTCCCGACGGAAACCGCAACCTCCTTAACCTAATGGGACTCGCGATGGTGGCAATCTTGGTTGTGAAGTTGATCATCAACCATGCCCGAACTATCCTTACCATCAATACGGGGCAGCAGATTGATGCCCGGCTTATTTTAGGTTATTACAAGCACCTGCTGCGGTTGCCACAGGCGTTTTTTGATAACATGCGCGTAGGCGAAATCATTTCCAGAATGAATGATGCCGTCAAAATCAGGGCATTCGTAAACGATGTGTTGGTCGGATTGGCCGTCAATGTTTTCATTGTGCTGTTTTCGTTTGCGCTGATGTTTAGCTATTACTGGAAACTGGCGCTTGTTTTGGTGTTGGTGGTGCCTTTATTTTCCATCATTTATTATTTTGCAAACCGGCTGCACCGGAAGACACAACGTAAGCTTATGGAAGATTCGGCAGACTTGGAAGCCCAATTGGTCGAATCGGTTAATGCCGCGCGTACGATTAAACGTTTCGGGTTGGAGGAATTTGCAAACCTGAAAACGGAAACCCGTTTTATCCAGTTGCTCAAGAGCGTCTACACGTCGGCCACCAATTCCCTTTGGATCGGTAATGCCAATGGACTCGTGGCGGGCTTGTTTACGGTGATTCTATTGTGGCTGGGTACCTTGTTTGTGCTCAATAAAACCATTACACCCGGCGAGTTGCTGTCGTTCTACGCCATTTTAGGATACTTTATCGGTCCGGTAGGCAGCCTGATTGGGATGAATAAAACCATCCAGGATGCCGTGATTGCCGCCGATCGACTCTTTGAGGTGATGGATCTGGAACGCGAGGAAACCGAAAATCAGAGCGACCTGACCCCTGAGATGATCGGAGACATGGCGTTTGTGGACGTAAAATTCCAATACGGGACGCGTACGACAGTTTTTGAAAAGCTTAACCTACGGATTGCCAAAGGAAAGATCACTGCGATTGTAGGTGAGAGCGGCTCAGGGAAAACCACGCTGCTTTCACTGCTGCATAATATGTATCCCATACAGGGGGGTAAGATCGTGATGGGTGATTTCGATGTGAGGTACCTCACACACGACAGCCTTCGGCGGTTGGTGGGCGTTGTACCGCAGGAAGTCCACCTTTTTGCGGGCAATATTGTGCAGAATATCGCCATAGGCGATTTATCGCCCGATATGAACGAGATCATGAAATTATGTAAGGAATTGGACATGTTATCGTTCATCGAGCAGCTCCCTGCAGGGTTCAACACGTATATTGGCGAAAATGGTGCCCAGCTTTCTGGGGGGCAACGGCAACGGATTGCCATCGCACGATCACTTTACCGTCGTCCTGAGGTGCTTATCCTCGATGAGGCAACCTCGTCGCTCGATTCGATATCGGAGAGCCACGTACGACAAGCCATCGCTGATTTTAACAAACAAGGTAAGACCGTGATCCTCATTGCACACCGGCTGAGTACCGTGATGAACGCCGATCGCATCGTGGTGCTCCATAAAGGTAGGCTCGTAGAAGAAGGCCACCACTCAAGCCTAATGAATATTAAAGGCTATTACTACAATATGTGGCAGCAGCAATTCCCGCCAGAATTTGCCCTGCTGGGTAAACCGCTACCCGGGAATTGATTACCGAATTTAGTTGGACTGATTATAAATAATATGTATATTCGCCCCCGATTAATGACTTGGTTTAAACAATGGTTTGCCCGTTAGCTAATTTCGAAGAAGTATATAAAACCCAGCATGGTGCTGTATATCAGTGCAGCAGGCAAAATTGCTACTGGTTGGAATTTGCGGGCGACACTACGGCATTTAAGGTGAGTGATTTTCTCAACTTCAAAAAACGGATTGATGGTATCGACCTATCGGCCATGATTATCGATTCATCACGGACGGCAGATTTTACGATTGTGATGCCATTCCGCACACCACGTTGCTTCGTGTTGGATGTGAACGACGTGCTGAACCTCCGTGAATTGCTCGATGGCGCCAAGTTTATGATTGAGCTCAACAGCGTGGTCAACGCGTGCCTTCAAAGAATATCGAGCGGCGCTCGCGTATAATTTAGACTGAATTCGTATTGCTTTTATTTTGTGGTGTTTACCGCTTAGTTTGCGTATTTTTGTACCACAAGCCGGATAAGCCGTTGCTTGTTTGTTGAAATAAGAAAATACGTGATATTATGAAAGATTTATTAAGATTGAAGACTTCGTTGAACGAAGAAATCGAAACTATATTGAATGCACAGATTAAAGTAGAAGCACACTCGTCGTCCGTTTACCTGGCCATGTCCGCTTGGTGCGATGACCAAGGGTATGACTTCAGTGCTACTTTTTTTGCTGAGCAATCGGAGGAGGAGCGGAAGCACATGATGAAACTTTTCAATTATGTGAACGACCGGGGCGGAAAGGCAATCTCACCGGAGATTACCAACATTCCGGCCGATTTCGAATCTTTCCGTTCGGTATTTGAGGAAATGCTTGAGCAGGAGATGTATGTTACCCAGCAGTTTAATAACATCGCCGACAAATGCATCAAGTTGAAAGACTTTGTAACCTTCCAGTTTATCCAGTGGTTCCTTGAGGAGCAGATCGAAGAAGAATACGTAGCGCGCCGCATATTGGATATGTTTGATGTAATCGGTGAAGAGGGGGTAGGCCGCTGGGAGATAGACAAACACATACCGAAAGTACAATACAACGGGTAATTATAGGCGGTTAACGTTAGGATTTATCGGGTTGTCTTTTTAATAAGACAACCCGAATTTTTTTGCACACATACGGATTATGTGCTATCTTTCGTTCTTTATAAAGGTTATCCGCCTTTGGTTCATATATTGTCACGAAAAGTTGCCATCGATAGCGCCACATAAGCTCCTCGTTTTCGCATTCCTTTTTGTATCGTTGCAGGCCTTCGCACAGCATCAACGAAAGGAAATAAGCGGCCTTGTTATCGATACAGCGGGTGTGCCGTTGGTGGGCGTCAATGTTCGGTTAACAACCATATTGGACACCATGCTTGTCGTGACCGATGATCTTGGTCAGTTTAGGTTCGCCGATGTCATTGGCCCCGAATTCAGATTGAGCTTTAGTATGATCGGCTACAAGATATTGGACCGTAGCTATGCTAATAATTTTCCCGGCGCTACTATGCGACTGTTGCCTATCGTATTGCCACCGCAGCAAACATTGCTCGCAGAGATTATCATCAACAGGGTGCAACCCATTATCATCAAGGAAGACACCATACAATATAACATGGATGCGTACAACGTCCGCCCGAATTCCTTGCTGGAAGAAGCATTGAAACTACTTCCTGACATGCAGGTGAGACGGGATGGTAAGGTGATCGCACATGGAAAGCTTGTCAGCCGGGTGCAGGTGGATAGCAAGAACTTTTTCGGTGGCGATGTCTTAACTGCCACACGTAACCTACCCGCTGGATTTATCCAATCAATCCAAGTAATTGATGATTATGGTGCCATGGCCAACATCACCGGTGTAAAAGATACCGAACCGGAAAAGATACTCAACATCGTGCTGAAAGAAGAAAGTAAGCGGATTTTATTCGGCCAGGTAACTGGTGGGGGTGGTACGGAAAATCGCTATATCGGGAGTATGGGGCTGAATAACTTTAACGATGGGCAAGAGTTTTCTATATTGGGCTCATTCAACAATACCAACACGAGCCTCTTCAGTTACGGTGCACCGAGCGGAGCGGGCAACCGGGAGCGCGGAAACACGGACTTAACCGGTATGACGGACCCGGTAGATGGTGTGAATACGACGAACTCGGCAGGGATAAGTTATTCGGACGACCTGTCGGATAAAGTGAGCGTGTATGGGAAGTATACATTTACCAATAGAAAGAATCACACTATTGGCCAATCTGTATTGACCAGCCACTTCGATTTTTACGAGATCATCAATCAAGAAGAACGGGAACTCGTGACCGACAATATCAACCATTTGATGGCCTGGGATATTGAAGCCCAATTGGACGACCGAAATTATTTGAAAATAAGCCCAAACCTCTCTTATAGTACGGTCAATACCAACAACCAAAGCAACGATACCATTAAGAATAGAAACATCGTGAGCGAACGGGTGTACAATGCTACAGATGAGTTATCGATACCTAATTTCGATATGGATATCTTATATTCCCGGATGTTTAGTAAACCCGGAAGGAAGTTTGTACTCAACATGCAGGGTAAGTATTCGAAGCGAGACAAACTGGAAGATATCAACGACTATTTCGAGAGCGTGAATGCGAATTCCGGCCAACCGATCCAAGATGATGCGTACACGTTGGCCCAGCAGATCAAAAGTCAGAACCAAAACCGTATTGGCAGACTTAAGGCTTCTTTTGTGGAACCGATTGATAAGTCGAGCATATTAGAAATCGGTTATGAATACAATTATACGGCAATAGACAGTCGGCGGAGTGTTTGGGATACCGACGAAGGGTTATTTGTCGACTCGCTCAGTGTGGATTATTCGTATTTCTTTGAAAGCAATCGGGTGGGCCTGAATTACCAGATGGAACAGAATAAGCGTTTTAAATATACCTTGGGGTTTGCAGTACAGCCGTTGCTTCTCCGGGGCCATATGCTCAATGCCGATACGTTGATCCAGCACCGCAATGTCAATTTGATTCCAAGTGCCGGTCTCAGGTTTCGCATCAGTGACGAAAGCGAACTGTCTGTCGAATATTTGGGCACGAACAACCAACCGAACTTTTCGCAGATACAACCTATCCGTGATCTCTCCAACTCCCAGAATATCATCATCGGTAATGCGGATTTGAAAGCGGAGTTTATCAACCGGATAACGACCCGGTTTCGCCAAACCAAAATCGGGAAGAACCAGTTTTTCGAAGCCCAGCTGGCATTTAATAAAATCCAGAATAAAATCGTCACCAGCCGGTCTAACCCCACCAGTACGGTGCAGGAAACCAGTTTCCGCAACTCGAGCGGCTATTTTGACGCACGAGGGTATTATATGTTCAGCACACCGGTTATCAATGAAGACTTCCAGCTGAATTTTAATGGTACCACCGATTACGTAAACAACATATCGTACATCAACGAGGAGAAAAACTATGGCCGTAACTTTATTTATTCACAGGCTGTTCAGATGCGGTTCATGCTCGAAGATATCGTTGAAACGGAATTGAATACAAGCTATACATTCAACCATACCCAATATTCGCTGCGCAATAGCGAGGGCATCAATGCCAATTCATTTCTAGTGGGGTTGGCTGGGAAGGGCTATCTCTCGGACAATTGGGCATTTGGCTTTGATTTATCCCACAGACTCAACAATGGCTACAATAGTTTTGTGAATGTGAACCCGACGTTGCTCAACGCCTACCTCGAATGCACATTCCTTGCCAATAATATGGCCTTGTTGCGGTTCCAGGGTTTTGACCTCTTCAATCAGAATACCGGCGTAACCCATGAAATTATGGGCTCTGATGCGCTTTTTATGCGCAATAACCGCCTTGCCCGCTACTTTATGGTTTCGCTTAACATCCGTTTGCAAAAATACCCATCAAAGAAATCATGATGCGCGCCGTCGTAATTACTGCCCCCGGACCCGCTAGCAACCTCACATTGCAGCAACGGCCCATACCAACGCCAGAACAGGGCGAGGTCCTTATCGAAGTACGTGCTGCGGGCATTAATCGTCCCGATATCTTGCAGCGTAAAGGGAAGTACCCGGCGCCGCCGGACACGGTGCAGGATATTCCGGGGCTGGAGGTAGCCGGTGAGGTCGCAGCATGTGGAGACGGCGTGGATAGGTGGTCGGTCGGCGACCGGGTATGTGCCTTAGTCCCGGGAGGGGGATATGCCGAGTACGTTGCCGTTGATGCGTCGCACTGTCTACCGGTACCGGATAACTTGGATTTCCGCGCAGCGGCTTGCCTGCCCGAAACCGTCTTTACCGTCTGGTATAACCTATTTCAACTTGGGAAGTTGCGCTCCGGTGAAAACGTGCTGATACACGGTGGGAGTGGGGGGATAGGGACCACTGCCATCCAGCTTGCCAGCCGCTTAGGGGCCAACGTGTATGTCACTGCTGGTTCGCGCGATAAGTGCATCTTCTGCGAACAGTTAGGTGCTGCCAAATGCGTCAATTACAACTTGGAAGACTTTGGTGAGCAGTTAGCCAATCGATCTATCGATGTGATCCTCGATAGCATCGGTGGCCCCTATTTTGAAAGAAACATGGCTTTATTGGCCGATGGCGGTCGGCTGGTGTTTATTAACGCCGTGGGCGGCCGGCAAGTGGCGCTGGATGCGTTGGGGGTAATGCAGCGCCGCCTCACCATTACCGGTAGTACATTGCGCAGCCGTAGCCGTGTGTTCAAGAGCACCCTCCGGGAATCGGTGGAACATCATGTGTGGCCATTGGTACGGGCGGGGCAATTTGCCCCGGTTATCCATGAGGCATTTCCATTGGCCCAGGCATCTCGTGCGCACGAACGGATGGAATCCGGTGATTTTATGGGCAAGTTGGTACTGGATGTATAGGCATATGATAGATTATTAAGATTATTGTAATAAATAACTCATATTGTTGCCAGCTTGCGAATAATTTACGTCCTTAGTTGCCACTTATAACAACGGATACCATGAACGAAGCGTTTCTTCAACAACTTTACGATAAACAACGGGAAATAGCGGACGTGCCGCCAAACGGTGTAATCGCTGCTTGGGCATTGCGGCTATTGGATTTGCTTTTCCCTGAACGCCAGACTCATCCCGACAGGGATGTGGCACAACTTAAAGCACACTTTATACAATCGGAAGCAGATTTGCTCAGCATACTCGATCGGACGAAAGCCTGTGAAACCTGCAACCATGGGGCGGTTACTAAGCGTTTTTACGAGGCGTTACCCGAAATGCATCGGATTATGCACACCGATGCTACCGCTATTTTTGAAGGCGACCCGGCGGCGACCAGCACCTTCGAAGTAATCCGTACCTATCCCGGGTTTTTTGCGATTGCTTTGTACCGCGTGGCGCACGCATTGATGGCATTGGATGTGCCGCTCTTGCCGCGAATCCTTACCGAGCACGCCCATTCGCAAACCGGCATCGATATTCACCCAGCGGCTACCATCGGCGAATATTTCTGTATAGACCACGGTACGGGTGTCGTTATCGGCGAAACGGCCGTTATTGGCAATCAGGTGAAAGTCTATCAGGGGGTTACCTTGGGGGCGATGAGCGTAGAGAAATTTTTAGCAAACACCAGGCGCCATCCCACCATCGAAGACCGCGTGGTGATTTATGCAGGTGCTACGATCTTAGGCGGCGATACCGTTATTGGTCACGACAGCGTTATCGGTGGAAACGTTTGGTTGACGTCCAGCATCCCGCCTTACTCCACGGTGTACCACCAACCTACTGTAAAGATTGTAGACTCGAAAGCAACACATTAATAGGCTATGAAGACGTTGATTGATTGCGTGGGAAACACCCCGATGGTGAAAATCGAGAAATTGAACCCCAATCCCAATGTGACATTATATGCCAAATTGGAAGGGACTAATCCGGGTGGAAGTGTAAAGGACCGCGCCGCGCTCAACATGATCCGAAGCGCGATAGACCGCGGCGACATCACTCCGGATACACGGCTCATCGAGGCCACTAGCGGCAACACGGGTATCGCACTGGCCATGATGGCCAGTGTTTTCGGGCTGTCGATCGAACTCGTGATGCCATCCAGCTCTACGCGGGAGCGTACGCTGACCATGGAGGCGTTCGGTGCGAAGGTAACCTTGCTCGATTCCATCGAGGCGTGCCGGGATTATGCCGAAGAGAAGGGGGCACAACCGGATTACTACATGTTCAATCAATTTGCCAATCCCGACAATTACTTGGCCCATTACCAAACAACAGGGCCCGAAATATGGCGCGATACGACGGGTAAGGTTACCCATTTTGTGAGTGCAATGGGGACTACAGGTAGCATCATGGGCAATTCCATGTTCTTAAAAGAACAAAACCCGGCAGTGCAAATCGTAGGTTGCCAACCGACGGAAGATTCGTCTATCCCAGGCATCCGCCGCTGGCCTGAAGAATACCTGCCCAAAATCTACGACCCCCAACGGATAGACCGCATGATGGATGTTTCACAGGCAGACGCGACGGCGATGGCGCGCGAACTAGCCCGCAAGGAGGGGATATTTGTTGGGATGAGCAGCGGTGGGGCCATGGCGTGCGCTGCCCGCTTAGCGGCAGAAGTGGATACAGGCGTTATTGTAGTCATCGCATGCGACCGCGGGGATCGCTACCTTTCCAGCGACTTGTTCGGTTAAGGTAGCACAGCGTGTTAAACTAAGACCCGAATTTACTTTTCAAAGCAGCTAATTTGCTGGCCATGTCATTTTCTCCAGTACGCGACTTGGTAGGCTTTCGCTGTTTATGGGGCCGTCCGCCCTGTTTTTTGGGTACGGGGCGTTCTTCCGTTTTCATCGATAGGCTGATCCGGCTACGTTTTTCATCGACTTCCGTTACAGTGACCATTACCTTTTGCTGAACCTTAACTAATTCGTTGGGATCTTTCACATAACGGTTAGCCAGTTGGCTGAGGTGCACCAATCCATCCTGGTGTACACCGATGTCTACAAAAGCACCGAAATTAGTGATATTTGTGATGATGCCCGGTAAGCGCATGCCAATACGAAGATCAGCGATACTGTTTACACCTTCCGTGAATGAAAAAGGCTCGAACTGTTCACGTGGATCCCTGCCGGGCTTGGCCAGCTCGGCCAAGATATCGCGCAGGGTAGGCATCCCGACATTTTCACTGACGTATTTTTTAAGCTCGATTTGTTTACGCAGTTGTTCATCGCGAAGCAGGTCCGCTACCGAGCATCCCAGATCGGCCGCCATTTGGGCTACCAGGGGATAACGTTCGGGATGAACCGCACTGGTGTCCAGCGGATTTTGAGCATTCCGTATCCGCAAGAAGCCAGCAGCTTGCTCAAAGGCCTTTTCGCCCAATCGCGGTACTTGTTTCAGCGACTCGCGGTTACGGAAGGCGCCATGTGTTTGGCGGAAATTAATGATTTGCTGGGCTAAGGAAGGTCCTAAACCAGAGATGTAAGACAGGATTTCCTTAGACGCGGTATTGAGTTCGACACCCACGGCGTTAACGCAACTAACCACGGTGTCGTCAAGCGCTATTTGTAGCTTGGATTGGTCCACATCGTGCTGATATTGGCCCACGCCGATTGATTTTGGATCAATTTTGACCAATTCGGCCAACGGGTCCATGAGTCGCCGACCGATGGAAACGGCGCCGCGTACAGTCACGTCGTGGTCTGGAAATTCTGCACGGGCGGTTTCGGAGGCGGAATATATGGAAGCACCACTTTCATTCACCATCACGACGGCTATGCCGGGGATATCCAATTTGCGTACAAATGCTTCTGTTTCGCGTCCAGCCGTCCCATTGCCGATAGCGATGGCTTGCAACTGATGTTTTTCGATGAGGGCACGGATCGTGTGGGCAGCCTGTTCTGCGCCGCCGGTGCCGGTATGGAGAAATAGGGTCGTATTTTCAAGCAGTGCACCCTGCTCATCCAAACATACGGTCTTACAGCCGGTACGGAATCCTGGATCGATGGCCATGATGCGTTTTTGCCCCATGGGGGCGGCCAGCAATAATTGCCGTACGTTGCCCGTGAATACCCGTATAGCCTCGTCATCGGCGCGTTGCCGGGTAAGCATTCGTACTTCGGTTTCCATGGCAGGCTTGAGCAGCCGCTTATATCCGTCGAGCATGGCCATGCGCACTTGTGTGCTTGCTTCGCCTGCTCCCTTCACATAAGCATTGTCTAAAAGGGGGAGTATGTCACCTTCGGGTACTTCGATATCCAGGTAGAGCAGTTCCTCTTTTTCGCCTCGTCGCATGGCCAAAATGCGATGGGAGGGAGCAGTCTTCAGCGGCTCCGTCCACTCGTGGTAGTCCTTGTACTTCAATGCGGCGTCCTCTTTCCCGGGCACCACCCGTGCCGCGAACATTCCCTTTTCGAGGAAAACCTGCCGCGTTTTGGCTCGGATTGCTGCGTCTTCGGCGATGATTTCAGCAATGATGTCACGTGCGCCCGCTAATGCGTATTCTACATCGTTTACGCCATTCGCCGTATCCACATAGGTTTGTGCAGCGGCAAGGATGTCCGTGCCATTTTGCAGCAGCACCAATTGTGCGAGGGGTTCCAACCCCCGGTCGCGCGCGACACTTGCACGGGTTTTACGTTTGGGCCGATAAGGGAGGTACGTATCTTCCAGTGTGGTCATTGTCTCCGCAGCACGTACTTTTTCCTCCAATTCGGGCGTAAGCTTCCCGAGGTCAAGGAGTGATTTGAGGATGGCGTCGCGGCGTTTGTCCAACTCGCGCAGCTGGTAGAACCGGTCGCGGATTTGGGTAAGTTGTACTTCGTCGAGACTACCCGTCATTTCCTTGCGGTAGCGCGCTATGAATGGAACTGTGGCTCCCTCATCGAGAAGGGAAATAGCCGTGCTTACCTGCTTTGCAGACAACGCAAGTTCTTCGCCAATACGGATGTGGTGATTCATATTCCCTTAGGGGTTCTTTTCGTCACTGACCGGTTGCTGTGGGCTTTCGGTATCGGATGTGTCGTTACTTTCAGTGCCTGCTTTGGTATTATCGCCAGCGTCGTGGTCGTTGTGATAATAGGGGCCCTGAGTGCCGTAGTAGTCGGGCTCACGGCTAGGCTCGGGGTTGTGTTGGTATGTGCCTGCCGGTGCCGCTGGATTATGTTCATTCAGTTTTTTAGGCTCGTGGTCCTCCACGATGGCATCTTTCACATCCAGGTCCTTTTCGAAATTATTGATCTGGTCACTGATATCGCGTTTAATGGTTTCCGATGCATCCTTGAATTCACGTATGCCACGCCCCAGCCCCCGTGCTAATTCCGGAAGTTTTTTGCCCCCGAAAAGCAATAATGCAACGAACACAATGAGCATCATCTCACTCGTTCCAATGTTTAAGAATGCAATTACAGTACTCAACATAACAATAGCTCAATTTTCCACCTGCTAAGGTAGGGGTAAATTTTTTTATATCCATGGCTCGCCCTATTTTTCCACCTATAATTGATTAAAAAGCCATTTAATATACCGTATAATTGTGCTTGGCCCCATTATTCCGGCCCGGACAATATGGCAAACAATTGCCTGCAGCGCGTAAAAGGCTATTAGCGGCTTTTCATCGCTAATCAGCGTTGGTAAACGCTGGTCGGCGGTTCCTGATCGGAGTTACTCTTCGATTGCATTTGATTCGCTGATCCAAATCGATACGAGTGATTCGGCGCAATATTGTACCTTTGCGGCTTCAAAAATGCAATGATTTACAGGCATGGGCTGGCAACTGAAACGATACAAACCCTATTATATCAATACATTAGTGCTGGCCGGTCCAGTGATGATTTCGCAGCTTGGCCATATGTTGGTCCAAGTGGCCGATAGCATAGTCGTGGGCCATTTTGCCGGTACGATTCCGCTGGCAGCAGTATCGTTGGTGCATAGCATATTCATGATTGTGATGGTCATCGGTCTCGGTATCGCCTATGGTCTAACGCCATTGATAGCGCAAGAAAACGGCCGTAAGAACTACATAGAATGTGGTGCCTTGCTGTCCAATAGCATATGGATCAACCTATGTGCCGGTGCCGGGCTGTTCTGCTTGGTGTATTTCGGTTCAATGGCGGCCATCGATCACCTCGACCAAGACCCCGCAGTGGTTCGGGAAGCCAAGCCTTACCTCTTTATCTTGAGCTTATCCATTGTGCCGTTAATGGTTTTCAGTGCCTTCAAGCAGTTCGCTGAAGGATTGGGGTTTACGAAACAGGCTATGCGCATCACGATTTGGGGAAATGCGCTTAATGTGGTGCTGGCCATCGTTTTCGTTCGTGGAATGTTTGGTATAGAGCCGATGGGCGTTAGCGGCGTGGGGTATGCCACGTTGATAGACCGTTGCTTGATGGCCGTGGTAATGGGTGCTTACCTATTCCGTTCGGTCAATTTCAAGGCGTATTTGGAGCGGTTTAGGTTGTTTTATATGGATGTATCGCGAAGCTGCTCGATATTGAAAATCGGTGCGCCCGTAGCCATGCAGTACGTGTTTGAAGTAGGGGCATTTGCTGCGGCTGCGGTAATTGCCGGCACGATCGGTGCCAATGAGCAGGCGGCTCACCAAGTTGCGATCACGCTCGCTGCACTGACATATATGATGGCAAGTGGTATTGCAGCGGCGGCGACGATCAAAACCGGTAATAATTTCGGTCAGCAGAATTTTTTTCGCTTACGTCGATTCGCAGTTTCCAGTTACCACATCGTGTTGCTCTTCATGGGTGTAAGTGCCCTGTTGTTTGCCCTGCTGAACCAATACTTACCTTGGATTTTCACGAAGGATATGGCAGTTATCGGCATCGCCGCCCAACTCCTCATCATTGCCGGATTATTCCAGCTATTTGATGGTACTCAGGTGGTAGGATTAGGGATATTGCGGGGTGTCGGTGACGTCAATATCCCCACATTGATTACTTTTATTGCTTATTGGGTCATCGGGCTTCCCACGGCATATTCACTGGGCATCGTGTTGGAATTGGGGGTAATTGGCATATGGTATGGTCTCACCCTTGGCTTGCTCACTTCTTCGGTGTTGCTGTATATAAGGTACCGCAAGGTGCTTTCTGCACTTCAAACTTCCCGGTTTGAATCCCAGTTTTCCAGGTAATCGGCTACACGTTTCACAAAGCGGCCACCAAGAGCACCGTCCACAACCCGATGATCGTAGGAGAGGGACAGGAACATCATGTGCCGGATACCAATCATGTCGCCATGCTCCGTCTCAATTACCGCGGGTTTTTTGGTAATGGTGCCCACGGCCAATATCGCCACTTGTGGTTGATTGATGATGGGCGTACCCATAATGTTGCCGAATGCACCGATATTGGTGAGCGTAAATGTGCCATCTTGCGTGTCGTCGGGACGCAATTTGTTGGTGCGGGCACGGTTTGCCAGATTGTTGACAGCTTTGCTTAGGCCCACCAGGCTTAATTGGTCGGCATTTTTGATTACCGGCACAATTAGGTTTCCTGATGGAAGGGCTGCGGCCATACCGATATTGATATGGCGCTTTTTGATAATTTGCGTCCCATTAACGGAGACGTTGACCATCGGGAAATCACGGAGCGCTTTGCTCACAGCTTCGATGAATATCGGGGTGAACGTAATTTTTTCGCCTTCTCTTTTTTCGTAAGCCCCTTTTATCTTATTGCGCCAGTTGACGAGATTGGTGACGTCGGCTTCCACAAAAGAACACACGTGGGGAGAAGTTTGCACGCTTTTAACCATGTGGTCTGCGATTAGCCGGCGCATACGGTCCATCTCGATGATTTCATCTTGGGGAGCAATTGGAAGGGTAACGGATGTTTCCGGTGACGAGCCATTGACGGGGGGCTCCAGCGAGGTTTCGTTGGCCGTGTGTTGGGATTCGGGCGGTGGTTGCGAGAAGACAACGGTTGTAGCTCGCTTTATATTTCCGTAAGCATCCGGTCCGCCTGGATTATTTTTCCAAGCCAGGTAATCAAGCACGTCCTGCTTGGTTACTCTCCCTTCATTACCCGTTCCTGGAATGCTGTCGAGTTCCTGTGGGGTAATCCCTTCTTCTGTCGCTATGTTTTTAACCAATGGGGAATAAAAGCGGGCAGAGGCGTCTTTGGAAGCTGACGGCGACGATGTCTTATCATCCTCCAATTGGTCCACGCCCGGAATCTCCGCTGCTTCAACGGGGATCTCTTCGGCTTTGATAGATTCGTCGCTGGCTGCTCCATCGACCTCGAGGATGGCGATGACGTCGCCCACTTGCGCAACTGAGTTTTCGGTGAAAAGCTGCTCCTTGAGTCTGCCCGAAACCGGGGAAGGCACATCGGAATCCACTTTGTCGGTGGCGACCTCCAATACCGGTTCGTCTTCCTCAATGTAATCACCGGGTTGTTTCAGCCATTTGACTATCGTTGCTTCCGATACGCTTTCTCCCATTCGGGGTAGCTGTAAGTTGTATGTCGCCATAACGATTCTCCGTTTTACTGTTTGAAACGCGCCTAAGTTACATAAATAATTGACTAAAAATAAAACAACGAAATTTTATTCTGAATATATTCGGTTGGTCCGAATAAAATAACGATTGACTTCGTGAGACGCACACTATTTTTTTTATTCACCACGTTCTGCGTGTAGCAACCGCCAAAGCATAAACAGTGCTGCCACCGATGACCGTTCGATATTGATTGCCCGGTCATGGCCGAATAGGAACTTGTGTGCAACAACGCCCGTCTTGCCGGCTACAGCGATCCAAACCAGTCCGACAGGCTTTTCTGCCGTGCCACCTTCCGGCCCGGCGATACCACTCACGGCAATAGCGTAGTCTACCTGGAAACGATTTTGTGCACCCGAGGCCATTTCACGTACGGTTTGTTCACTCACCGCGCCGTGTGTTTCGAGTGTTTCCGCTTTTACGCCGAGTATCGCTTGCTTCACGGCATTTGAATAGGTTACGGCACCGCCTTCAAACATGGAGCTGCTACCCGGCAGTGCGGTAATCAGCCGTGCAATATTTCCGCCTGTGCAGCTCTCAGCCGTAGCCAGCGATAGGCTTCGTTGTTGCATGAAGTCCCGGATCAGCATTTCCAATAGGGTATCTTCGTTGGCGATGAAGTAGTCGCCCAAACGTTCCTTCAATTGGTCCGCAACAGCCGCGGTTTCCTGTTTGAGTATTTCCAGGTTTGCTCCCGTAGCGGTAAGCCGAAGCCGTACAAATCCGGGTTTGGGTAGGTAGGCCAAGTGGATATGGGATGGTAGTGCGCTTTCAATATCGGCAATCTTCTCGGCTAGAAACGACTCGCCGATGCCAGCAGTCAGTACGGTATGGTGCCACAGCGGTTGACGGCCTTCCATTTGGCGGAGCCGTGGCAACACACGTTCCTGCATGAGGTGTTTCATCTCGAACGGTACGCCCGGCATGATGGCATACGGTTTCCCCTTGTGGGTGACCCACATGCCCGGTGCGGTACCCATGGCATTGAAAAGAACATCGCTTTTATCCAATACGTCGGCTTGTTTCCGGTTCATTTCGAGCATCGGCCGGCCATTGCGGCTAAAGATGGATTCGACATGGGCAAGCACATCGGGGTCGCGGCGGAGGCCGCATCCGAAATATACCGAAAGCGTCTGCTTCGTCACATCGTCTTTCGTAGGACCCAATCCGCCGGTAATAAAAATCAGATCAGCCCTCCCGGAAGCGAGTGTGAGGGCAACGATGATGTCTGCCGGATGGTCAGCTACCGAGCTTACTTGCTTCACGTGGATGCCGATGGCATTCAGCTGTTGTGCCATCCACGCCGAGTTGGTATCAATGATTTGGCCAATAAGTATTTCGTCGCCGATGGTGATGATTTCTGCTTGCATATCATTAGAAACCCCCGAAAGAGTCGTTTCGTTTTGTCAATTTCAAATCCTGTAATATGGATGCCTTCGCTCGAATAGTGACGTTATAACTTTGGAACCGTCCGAAAGGCACCCAGCCAAAGGACATGTCCCAGCAATGCAGATCCCGATAGATGCTGAATCGGGTAAGTGATACCTCTTTTTGCCGGAAGTCATACCCCGAATTGAACTGTACTTTCCACTTGGGTGTCAAGCTGAAATCGCCATGGATATTGAGCGTGGCGGTAATGTTTTTCCGGTAACCCGGGTTCGAATATTGAAAGCTGAAAGACCCCGCGAGGTTCCAAGGGATGTTGAAATCGACAAATGCATTTGGGTCTGAGCTAATACGTGCCAGTTGCTGTTGCTGTTCGGGCGTCATATTGGCCTTTTGGTTGTCCAGCGAATCAAGACCCTCTTGTCGGCTTTTGTTGGCAGCGGGGTTAAAGCTGTAGTCGAACGACAGCCCGAAGTTGGTCAGCCGCGCCAGCTTGCCATCCTTGATCATGTATCGGTTTACGCGCCGATTGGCCTGACTGTCGAAGGCATACGGATCAAACGTGCCGTTGAAATTGAGGTTTATTTTTTGGTTAAACAAGGCGGTGCGACCTGAGAAATTGATGTTGGAAAGTTGGAATGAATCGGCCACGAAGTTGTAGTTGCCGCTGAACGTCAACCCCTGTAGTATCGGTACTTTTTTGACACCGCCATCGGTGGTGTCCTTTTTGCTCAATATTTTGGCTTCCAGGTTATTGTCGATTGAGAATCCAATGCCCATAGAGCGGCCGCTCCCCGGCGATCCGTAGCGGCTGCCTTGGAAAATGGAATACAGGGTTTCTTCGCCGCGGGCGTCGATGAATCTGCGGTAAAACCCATATTGGGGGTCGGAGAAGTCGGGCCGGTAGTTGAGGTTTACCGAGGGCGTGATGACATGGCGCATGGCTTGTATCTTCCCGATTTTGGGATACATCCCGTAAATTTTGGTGGATAGGCCAGACGATACGGAATAGTTGTAAGAACGCCGAAATCCATTCACCGTATCGCGTAGCTCTTCAAATCCACTAGGCGTGTTCTCCAATCGCCGGCGGTAGGTCTGGAAGTGCCAGCCCTCACTATAGCTTACACTGGTGTTGAACTGGAAGTATTTTAAGGCGTTGAGCGATAGGCTCACCGGGATACTGTGCTGGAAGCCATGCTGGAATTGGCTTAGGGTTTCTTTACTGAATAATCCGGTTTCTTTCGCATTGAGGATGTTGTCGCCCCGCAGCGAGTAGCTCACATTAATCCGTTGGTACCATTTCTGTTCACCGATGCGATCTTTCGAATCAAATGGGTTGAATGAGCTCACACTGAGTGAAAAGGTAGGCAGGTCGAGTGAGACGGTTTTGGCCGCCATATCTTGGGAGTGCCGTAAGCTGCTCGTGAAGTTAACCTTGCCATCAAGAAACGTCCTCCCATAACTGATGCTCGAATTCATTGAATTGCGAGTAATCTCGTCATAGTTGTAAGAGGCACCTGCGGCGGTGTTTTGGGTGTATGAGCTCGTACCGAAATTCACATTCGCACTAAAGGTGGTGCCGGGATTGGCTTCCTGCAATTGGGTGTGGTTCCACGTTACGTTGAAGTCTTTTGTCGACCGGTATTGGTCGGTCCCTTCCACGCCGTTTTTGGTGTTGGCATAGCGGAAATTGAAGCCACCATTGAATTTGTAGTTGACCCGATAACGGGTACTTAGGGATGCTTCATACGAGCCTTTTGAGTACAAGGTACCCCGGATTTCACTGTCCCAATAATCGTTGAACGCGAGGTACCAACCCATATCGCGCATGAAAAAACCCCGGTTGAATTCTTCGCCGAATGTAGGGAAAAGAAACCCTGATGCGCGTTTATTCGGCTTAGGGAAAAATCCGAACGGGATGGTGATGAATTTCAGCGGCACCCCCTCCATCACGAGGTAGGCAGGGCCCGAAATGATCTGATTTTCGGTAACGATACCTTTGCTGATATGGATGCCGAAATGGGTGTGGGGCTCAGGGAGGTTACAGGTGCTGTATATGCCATGGTAGAGCGACATCTCGTTGTATTGGTTTTTACGCACCCTATTCGCCTGGATGAAACCGCCCTCGACTTCTGTGAAAATGCCCCACGTGTCCCCCTTTTCTGATTTGAAATTGTAACGTAGGGAATCGACCACCTTGGGGGTTTCATTCGGAAAGATGACAACGGGCCTGCCTACATATTTGTTGTTATGGTCGAATATGCCACTCGCAAAAATCTCATTTGTGTTGTTGTTTATTCGTATGTAGTCAGCCGCTAGTTCAAATCCCTCATATTTGATTTTTGCTTCTTTATAAAGATGGATGATGTTATTGCGGATATCGGTGACTTGCGAGTCTTGGGCAACAATAGTCACTACAGCTTCCAAACCATCGGTCCGCCTCCGCTGTGTGCTGTCTTTCGCCGCTCCCAGCGAGTCCAACGCTAGTGTGTCAGTTCCGTTTTTGAGTGTGTCGATTCGGGTGCTATCCGGCTCCGATATTTCCTGGCCAAATACTGAAATGGCCGAGAATATCGTTAAGAATAGTGAGACGTAAGAAAAAAAAACAACAACTGACCTCAAATTTGACAACGAATAGTATTTTTGCAATATCAGAATTGCGTACAAAATTAATTAAAATAGTTAGGACTTCGGTGTTTTCAGATATGACAAAACGTTTCATTGCGCCTTTTCTTTTTTTCCTTTCGTTAGTTACACTCCCAGCCATATTATTTGCAAACCAACATCAAGATACGGTATATACCGTTCGTACTGTGGTGCTGGATGCAGGGCATGGTGGGGATAAGCCGGGAACCAACGGTGCAAAATCGCTCGAAAAAGACGTGGTGCTGCAAGTGGTTTTGAAATTGGGCAAGGCTATCGAGAAAGAGATACCTGGTGTAAAGGTACTGTACACTCGGACAACCGATATAGACGTTGATTTGTACAAACGCATCGAATTTGCCAATCGAAACCGTGCGGACCTATTTATTTCTGTTCATTGCAATGCGACTCCCTTGCGCAAACGTCGCAACAGCAAGGGCAAGTATTATTACGCCCAAGACAAAACCGTTAGAGGTACCGAAACGTTCGTATCTGGGTTTGGTCGCTTGGGCGAACAAGATGCCGCAATAAGGGAAAATGCCGATATCCTCCTAGAAGACAACTACGAAGAAAATTACCAGGGGTTTGACCCGAACGACCCGGCCAGTTACATTGTTTTTTCGCTGATGAAAAACCAATATCGTGAACAGAGCATCAATCTGGCGTCCTTTATGCAGGATGAATATGTTAAATCGGGCAGGGTCGACCGGGGGGTACAAGAACAGAGCTTGGCCGTGCTTGCACGGGCCGGGATGCCGGCTGTATTAACTGAGATCGGTTTTCTGAGCAATCCCAACGAAGAAACCTACATGGTGTCAGAAAGCGGGCAGGCGGAGATTGTTAAAAATATGGTCAACGCGATTAAGTCGTATAAAAGGCACGTGGAGCGTTAAAACCCCGGTTGCTAAACAATATCGGCATTAAAGTTGTTTTGCACTATTGACAAGCTTTTCTTAGCTTAGCGAATTATGGCTTAACAGATTATAGCTTAACAGACGAAAACGAAAGGTACTCTTGAAAATAGCAAACGAAACCAAAGTAGGAATATTGGCGGTAGTCGCCATTGCAATATTGATTCTGGGATATAGCTTCTTGCGGGGCAATGACGTGTTTAGCCGCGAAGTTACTCTTTATTCGATTTACGAACGTGTGGATGGGCTCACGGAGTCGAAGCCGATTCTGGTAAACGGCTACCAGATCGGCCGTGTATCGAAGATGGAGTTGCAGCAGGATGGCCGCATCCGTACGGAGTTTAAGGTCAATCGCGACTATGCGGTTCCGGCAAATACCGTAGCGTTCCTTTCTAGTACGGATTTGCTGGGCGGAAAAGCCATCGTCTTTGAACTCGGCGATAGCGCCGTCTACGCAAAAGATGGCGACGAGCTGCCGGCTGGTATACAGAAAAACATCATGGAGCAGGTAGAACCGATACAGAAAAAAGCCCAGGATATTGCGGCGGTTCTTGACTCGGTACTGAATTCCATCAACAACACGATCAATAAAGATTTCCAGCGTGATTTCAATCGCAGCATCAACAGTATTGCCAATTCACTTCAAAACCTTGAGGGAATCACCCGGCAGTTGGACGGCCTAGTGGTATCCGAGCGAAACCGTATCAGCCATATTGTGGCCAATGTTGAATCGATTACCAACAACCTCAAAGAAAACAACGAGCGCATCGGCAATGTATTGGTCAATCTGAATAGCATCACGGACCAAGTGGCAAAGGCCGATTTCGCACAGACCATTACCAGTGCGAATAAGGCGATGGCCGATTTCCAATCGATTACCGACCGTATCAACCAAGGTCAAGGCTCCATCGGTATGCTTCTGAACGACGAACAGCTGTACGATAACCTTAACCAGGCGTCCAAAAACCTGGAAGAATTGATTGCCGACATGAAAGCCCGGCCCGGCCGATATGTGCATTTTTCTGTGTTCGGGCGTAAGGATAAGTGAGTGCTGATTTGTAGATCGATGTATTGATTTGAGCCAAGAATCAAATAGCAAATAGCAAAAAAGCAAAAAGTTATTGCCGTTTTATGGAATAACCCTTATCTTTGCAGTCCAAAGAAAAATCCTATGCGGAAGTGGCGTAATTGGTAGCCGCACCAGACTTAGGATCTGGCGCCGAAAGGCGTGGGGGTTCGAGTCCCTTCTTCCGCACTTGAATCCTTCCGAAACATCGGGATCCTCCCGGAAAATCGGAAGGATTTTTTATGTAAATGCGATAAACGCTTAAAATTGAGTATGAATATTTCACACGAAAACATCGACGAAACCAATGCTGTCATCACGGTGGACCTTGCCCCTGATGATTACAATCCCCAAGTAGATAAAGCGATTAAAGAACAAGCAAAAAAAGCCAAGTTACCGGGGTTCCGGCCCGGTATGGTACCGGTGTCTCACATCAGACGTACCTACGGTAAGGCGATTCTGATTGATGAGGTGAACCGGATGGTGAGTGATAAAATCAATGCTTACATCGGTGATAATAAACTCGAGATCCTAGGGCAACCGTTGCCGAAGGAAGATGATGCCGATTACAACTGGGACTTTGCCGATAATTTTTCTTTTTCCTATGAAGTGGGACTTGCGCCACAGTTCGATATACCGTTTACCGAAAAATCCAAATTTACCCAGTACGTCATCAAAGCTGATGAAGAGACGTTGGCCTCACGCATGAAAAATCTGCGCCGCAGTTATGGCAAAATGACGAACCCCGAAGTGTCTGATGAGGGCGACGTACTGTACAGCGAACTGAAACAGCTGGATGCCGATGGCAGCGAACCGGAAAACGGTATTATTAATATGGCGTCGGTCCGTACGGACTTGGTTGACGATAAGAAAATAAAGAAAGCCCTTATCGGTCTGAAGAAAGACGATACGGTCACCATCGATATCAAGAAAGCATTCAAATCGGCAGCAGATATTGCCCGTATTACGGGCATCCCTGAAGAGGATGTTGAGGCACTGGAGAATACACAGTTCCAGCTAACTGTAAAGAATGTGAATCGCCTTGAAGAGGCGGAATTGAATGAAGAATTCTACACCAAGGTATTCGGTGAAGGGGTGGTTTCCTCCGAAGCCGAATTTAAGGAGAAAGTAAGGGCAGAGGTCGAAGACATGTTGGTGCAGAACGCCACCCAGAGGTTGCAGAATGATCTTTACTTGAAAGGCCTTGACACGGTGAAGGCCGATTTCCCAGAAGCGTTTCTCAAACGGTGGCTGAAGGCAACCAATCCGGAAATCAAAGAAGATGAGTTGGAAGAAGGCTTTGCAGACTTTGTGAAAAACCTGAAATGGACGTTGATTGAAAATCGTATCATCACTCAGAACGGATTGGAAGTGAAGTATGAAGAGGTGCTTGCATTGGCAAAGGAACGGATTTCCGCACAGTTGAAAATGTACAACCCTGGTCAGGAAATCGATGACCAGCAGCTCGCGCAATATGCCGTGCAGTTGCTGGGCGATAAGGAACAGGCCAACCGATTATTCGATGAAGTGAAAGCGTTGAAAGTATTTGACTACCTGAAGGGGCTGGTGAAGTTGGAAGAGAAGGAAATCGAGTACAACAAATTCCTCGAATTGAAATAGTATCGTTCATAGATTGATGCATAAAAAAGAGGCGCCTTGAGACGCCTCTTTTTTTATGATACCTTATTTTTATTGTGCTTTGGCTACAAACTTAGCCAACGGTGCCATCCGGGCACGGAAAAGTTGGAGGGTGTCGCCGTGCACATGGTAGCTATCGGCCGACTCCAATGCCCGTTTCAGTCCGTTTTCAACTTCCATGTTTTCACACGCCATCAGTGTACCTATCAGTTGTGAAAATTTGATGCGGTTGGGTTCATTCAACTCGTAGGTGCCGCCCATGCCGTTGCACCCCCCGGTGGCCTGGACTCGGTTATCTTCACTGTTCAGCTGGATGTACGGTTCCTTTTGGGTCGATTTATCCGCTACGGCTTGGCCGCTGACTTCAATGAGTTTCCAATACCGGTCGGTAATTTGGTCAGACATCTTGGCGAGTACGTAATGTTCGGCCAACGTGCCCGTAATGCGGTTGCCTTCCATGTCCAGGTGGAACAGCTTGTTTTCACCCACCTGGAATTTTTCTCCCCGGTCAGCCAGGGTGATTTTTCCGCCATTTTCATCCCAGGCGAAGGTACCAGACTCGGTAAACACGGAATCACCTCGTTCAAGGTAACGCGTTTTCACCACATAGGTGTCGTCGTCGTTTAACGTGATTGTGTATCGAATTCCCGGGCAGTCAGCGCAGGGTAATGTGCCCTGGTACGTACCAGCCCAATCGACCGAATTCCGGCTGTTGTGGGCAGGGTCTGCACCGTCATTACCCACTGTTTTTTTTGTTTGGCATGCAGCAATGGCTAATGTAACGATCATTGCACCTGCGGCCGCCTTTAGTAATTTCGTTGTATTCATGGCACTTATATTTTAGTAAGATTAATAAGCATAAAATATACCAAAACCATCAAGCTTTGGATATTTTGGTAATCGATAACTTCGTTAGTTCAATAAGCGCTACACAGGCTATAGAAACCGTGGCCATTAGTCCCAGGGCATCCCACGGCAGTGCTTCGGTTTTAAATATAGGTTGCAGCAACGGCGTATATATAAGCAGCAGCTGAAGGCCAATGGAGCCGACCACGGTGCCCATCAGCAGCGGGTTGCTAAACAGTGGCATTTGCACGATCGACCTATCCAAACTTCGTACAATCAAGGCATTTCCAAGTTGTACAAAAGCAAGCATCGAGAAAACCATCGTTTGCTGTAGGGCTATTCCGTATTCGCGGTTTACAGCCATAAACTGTAAGGTAAATGCACCAATGGCCATAATGCATCCCGTTACGACCATCCGTGGGATAAGCCCCCCGGCGAATAGGTTTTCCTTCGGATCGCGGGGTGGCCGTTCCATGGTGTTTTTTTCTGCCGGTTCGGCCGCCAAAGCAAGACCGGGCAGCCCATCGGTTACGAGGTTAATCCACAGGATGTGTATAGGCAGTAACGGGATGGCAAGCCCCAAAATCGGGGCGAAAAAGATGACCAGTATTTCGCCCAAATTGCATGACAATACATACAGCACAAACTTGCGGATGTTGTCGTAAATGCGGCGCCCTTCTTTGATGGCTTTCACGATGGTGGCGAAATTGTCGTCCAACAGGATCATATGGGCGGTTTCCTTAGTCACATCAGAACCAGTTATTCCCATGGCTACGCCGATGTCTGCCTGCTTCAGCGAAGGGGCGTCGTTCACCCCGTCGCCCGTCATCGCCACAAACTCACCGTTGTGCTGTAGGGCTTTCACGATGTTCAACTTCTGTTCTGGCGATACGCGCGCATAGATGGTAGCATGTTTTACCTTTTCGTTCAATTCGCCATCATCCAGTTCGTTGAGGTCTTTTCCGGTCAGCACGTCGTCCTTTTCCCGGTCAATGAGTTTCAACCTTTCCGCAATGGCAACAGCCGTAGTAGGCTGGTCGCCCGTTATCATCACTGGTTGGATACCTGCTGTTTTACATTGGGCGATGGCATCCACCACCTCTTCACGCGGCGGATCGATCATGCCGACCATGCCGAGGAAATCAAGGTCGCTTTCCAACGATTCATCCACGGTATCCGGCTTTGTTGCCATGGATTTATATGCCACGAAGAGTACGCGTAATCCTTCGCTTGCCCACTCACGGTTAGTCTTGAGCCACTCCTCTTTTTTGTCGTCGTAATCACCTGACAGCGCTTCTGCGATTTTAGCCGGAGCCCCTTTTACGAGCAGCAGGTAGCCATTGCCATCTTTGTGGAGTGTACCCATACGCATCCGTTCCGAATCGAATGGGATTTTGGATACCAATGGGTATGTTTTTTTTGACTTCTCAGCAGATAGCCCCTTGGTTAATGCGTAGCTAACGAGCGCGGTCTCCGTTGAGTCGCCCAATGGGTTGTCATCTTCGTCAAACTGTACCTCATTGTTCTGCAGAAAAGCATGCAGCAACAATTGCTCTTTTCCTTCGGTGTTCCATACGTTCTCTACGGTCATCTCATTCTTGGTCAGTGTGCCCGTTTTGTCGCTGCAGATATAGGTAACCGAACCCAACGTTTCTACGGCAGGGAGCCGCCTGATAAGGGCTTTTTGCTTCACCATGCGGGCAGCGCCGTTGGCCAGCGCGATGGTGATGACCGCCGGAAGTGCCTCTGGCAGTGCTGCCACGGCCAAAGAGAGCGCGGTGAGGAAAATGGTCAATATTTTTTCGCCACGATAGAGCCCATACCCGAATATCAGTGCACAAACGGCTAATATGATGACAACGAGTTGTTTGCTGAATTTTTTCAACCGCCGTTGCAGCGGCGGTTCTTGGGTTTCCCGTTCCAGCATGGCCGCGATCTTGCCCATCTCGGTATCCATGCCCGTACCGGTGACTACCATGCGGCCCGACCCGCTGCTTACCACTGTTCCTTTGAAGGCCATGTTGACTTGGTCGCCGGGTAGTAAATCCGATCCATCCAGCGGGTCGGTGTGTTTTTCCGTCGAATGGCTTTCGCCGGTTAAAATAGCTTCATCGGTTTTGAGACCGTTGATCTGGAACAGTCGCCCGTCAGCTGGAACGATATCGCCCGCTTCGAGTACAACCACATCGCCTGGTACGAGCTCTGTCGTGCTGATTTCTACGGCGGCACCGCTGCGAATGACGGTGGTGTGCTGGGCTGCCATCTCCTGTAGCTTACGGATAGATTCTTCTGCCTTGTTTTCCTGAATGTAGCCAATTAATGCGTTGCCGAGGATAATGCCAAGTATAACGTATGCGTCCGTATGTTCGCCCACGAAAAACGATACAGCGGCGGCAATCGCCAAAATGCCGATCATGTTGTCTTTGAACTGGCTGCCGAATATCGAGAGTCTAGATTTTCGTTTACCTTCTTCCAGTTTGTTCGGCCCATACCGTTCTTGCAATGCACCGATGGCGTTTTTAGCTAACCCGTCGGTAGACGAGTCTAACCGTTTCAGTATGTCATCGCTATTCTCGCGATACCAGGGTGTAGTCATCATGCATAGCTAATTCGCTCAGAGTGTTTCGTCAAGCCAGCGGAAAAACTCCCGTTGCCAAACGAGGGCGTTTTGCGCACTCAGTACCCAATGGTTTTCATCGGGCAGGTACAGCAACCGACTTTTGATTCCCCGCAACTGGGCTGCCTGGAAAGCTTCAAGGCCCTGCTCGATGCCGACGCGGAAATCCTTCCCGCCCTGGACGATCATAATGGGTGTATTCCATTGGGTTACGTGGGTGATGGGATTGAAGTCGGTATATGTCTTTTGGTTGCGTTCATCCCAATACGGCCCACCCAAATCTTTATTGGCAAAGAAAAGTTCCTCCGTGGTACCGTACCAGCTGCGCATATCAAATAAACCATCGTGGGCGATGAATGTTTTAAACCGGTTCTTATGCATTCCGGCCAGCATGAATACGGAGTATCCGCCGTAGCTGGCACCTACGGCTCCGAGCCTATTGGTATCCACATATGGCTCTATAGCCATGTCGTCTATGGCCGAGAGGTAATCGTTGATGGCCTGGCCACCCCAGTCGCCGCTGATCTGTTCGTTCCACGCGACGCCATAGCCGGGCATTCCCCGACGGTTTGGCGCAACAACGATATAGCCTTGCGCTGCAATGAGCTGGAAATTCCACCGGTAAGAGTAAGATTGCGAAAGCGCGCCTTGTGGTCCGCCTTGGCAATACAATAGGGTGGGGTACTTTTTGTTGGGGTCGAAATCGGGCGGATAGATGATCCACGACAGCAGGTCCTTGCCGTCTGTCGCTTTGGTGATACGGGCTTCCACCTTGCTTTTGGCGATCCCAGCATAGCGGTTGTCGTTTACCGATGTGATTTTGGCGAGCCGATGGCTGGTCAGGTCAAAGCGGTACAATTCTGCGGCGTGGTTCATATCGGTGAGCGATACCACTAATTGGCCGCCTGCCTGACCTACGATGCCCGCAATGTCATGCTGTCCATCGCTGATTTGCTGAATGTGTTCAGCGGTTGCATCCGCCAGGTTATTGGGTAGCCGGATCTCGAACAGTTGCACCGTACCTTTCACGGCTGCCGTAAACCAGATGGTGCGGCCATCATTGCTCCAGAGGTACGCGTTTACGGTGCCGTCCCAAGCAGCCGTGAGGTTGTGTCGCCGGGTCGTCTTTTTGTCAAAAACGACAATATCATTTTTGTCAGCTTCGTAGCCGTCTTCGGCCATGCTCAGCCACGCCAGGCGTTGCCCATCGGGGCTGTAGGCGGGTGCTTGGTCATAACCCATCATCCCTTCGGTAAGGTTGGTGGTTTTAGCGGTAGCCAGTTCGTAGCGGTAAATGTCGGTGTTGGTGGTTTGTGCGTAAGCCGTGCCAACGCTTTTTTTGCTGACGTAGAGGATGCTTTGACCGTCGGCACTCCATATCACGTCTTCCTTGCCGCCGAAAGGCTGTTGCGGGGTATGGTAAGGCTCGTCGGCCATGATATCGACAGGCGTGCCGAGTTCACCATTGTGGTATGTGGCATAAAACACGTGGTTGTATGTCCCATTGGACCACGTATCCCAATGCCGGTAATCCAATGCGTCATACACATAGGCATCCGATTTGGGTAAATCGGCATGGCGGTCGGTACTATGCATTTTCTCGAGCGGAACGGCCGTTGTGAATAGGATGTGTTTACCGTCTGGCGAGAAGCGGACGTTCTGTAGGGGAGTAGCGTGGTCGGTCAATTGCTTCGGTTCGGTATTGTTGGTAGCCAGTTGCCAAAGCTGCCCCTTGTGCAGGTAAATAATAGCGCCGCTTTGGCTATCGATGTGTACCACACTTTCGCCCCCCTCACTGGTGGTGAGCTTCTGGGCTGTGCCCCCCGATACGGGAATGCGGAAAAGGTTCTTCTCGGATTTGTTTTCAGCTAGGTCGTAATAGGTGACCCCGTAAACCACATCTTTGCCATCGGGAGAGAGGGACTCTGCCGATATCCGGCCCAGTTGCCAGAGCATTTCGGGGGTGAGTGGTTGTTGTGCTTGGCTAACGCCTGCGGTGGCTAACGCTGCTGCAATCATCAGTGCTTTGTGTTTCATGGTTGTTATATTCGTGTGTAACGGTTGCAAGTTAGTGAAGTCTGGTAATATACAGAAATGGTGGTGGTAAGGGACGTGAACGTTTCGTACCTTTGGGTTATGAATAAAGATTTGATCCTTCGCGAACGGCTAGCCCTCCAGCGGACGATATTGGCCAACCAGTCTACGTTTCTGTCGTTCCTACGGACATCCATGTATTTTGCGGTAGCTGGAATTTCTGTCGACCGATTGCTGGATATACCCGGCGGGCGTATTTACGAATATGTTCTTTTCGTGATTGCCGCCGTCGTTTTGGTTGTAGGCGTATTCAACTTCGCGATACATCGGAAAAAGATTACCCGCAGCCAACAACACATCGGCGACTATAAACTGGAATATGGCGGGGACGCTTACCAGGCAAGAAAATAGCCAAATAAAAAAGCGAATCCAACAAGATTCGCTTTTTTGTGCCCGGAGAGAGACTCGAACTCTCAAGGGACTGCTCCCAACGGCTTCTGAGACCGCAACGTTTACCAATTTCGCCATCCGGGCGGCACACCCCTTTCGGGGTTGCAAACTTAGATAAATTCATTTTTATATGCAATATAAATATGCTGCATAAAAGATAATTTTTATCTATTTTCAGTTGCTTTCGGAAGTTGCTGATAAGAGAAATTTATTAATGATTGTCAATCACTAATTATCAACTATCAACTATTCTTCTTCGTCGCTATGCAGCATATCCCGGTGTTCTTCGGGTTTGTAAGCTGCCTTAAGTTCGGCGAGTTTCTTCTTGCCGTATGCCATTTTAGTTATCAGTACAAACAGCACCGGAATGATGAAAATACCGATAATGGTAGCGATGAGCATACCGCCGAATACTGTCCAGCCAATGGTTTGGCGCGATACGGCACCTGCCCCCACGGAAAACATGAGCGGCATGATGCCGATGATAAATGCGAGCGAGGTCATGATGATTGGGCGGAGCCGTAATTTGACGGCCTCAATGGTTGCTTTAAGTAGTCCCATGCCCATATCCACCCGCTCTTTAGCGAATTCTACGATGAGGATTGCGTTCTTGGCGGCTAATCCGATAATCGCCACCAGTCCGATCTGAGCATAAACGTTATTATCGAGATGCGGAAGGAACGTTAGTGCCAGAATGGCGCCGAATATACCCAGCGGCACGGAAAGCAGGATGGAGAACGGAACGGACCAGCTTTCATACAAGGCGGCCAGTAAGAGGAACACGAAAATAATACACAGTGCGAAAATCTGTAAGGTCGCGTTGCCTGATTCCTTTTCCTGCAGGCTTAAGCCCGAAAACTCATAACTATACCCAGCCCCGAGCGTCTCGGCAGCAACCTCTTCAAGCGCATTCAGTGCATCACCGCTACTGTATCCCGGAGCGGCGCTACCGCCTACATCGATAGACCGGAAAATATTGTAGTGGCTGATAATCGACGGATTTTGTACGATAGCGTAGGAGACTACGGTACTCAAGGGCACAGATACGCCCTGTTGGTTGGTCACGTACAGTTTATTGATGTCTTCGATCGCCATCCGGTAGGAGGTGTCCGCTTGGGTAACCACGCGGAAATTCCGACCAAAACGCGTAAAGTCGTTCACGTAGCTGCTACCCAGGTAGCCGGAAATCGTGCGGTAAATACTGCTGAGGGGTATACCCATCTTTTTTGCCTGGTCCCGATCGACGGTTACCTCATAATTTGGCGTTTTCGAGTTGAACAAGGTATAAGCCATGCCGATTTCCGGTCGCTGGTTGGCGGCCATCACGAGCTTGCTGACCGCAGCCTCGAAATCCTTGATATCGCCGCCCTGCTGATCCAGTATTTGCATACTGAAGCCACCGCTAGCCCCCAATCCTGGAATAGCCGGTGGGGCAACCGCCAAAACGGTTGCTTTGGGATAGCCTGCATACATCCCTTGGATTTGGCCCAGGATCTCCGTTGCCGTACGTGTACGATCTTTCCAAGGCTTCAATTGTACGAAGAAAGTCGCACCATTCGATTTGAACGAGCGGTTGAGGAGGTTGATGCCATTGATGGCCGTAATGTTGTTGATTTCGGGGAAGGCCTCCATGAATGTGGCTTCCATCTCTTCCAATACTTCCGTTGTTCGGGAAGCAGACGATCCTTCGGGGAGGGTGATCCCCGTCATAAATATACCGTTGTCTTCCGTTGGGATAAACCCAGCCGGTTTGGCAGAAAACAACCCGTACGTACCCACATAGAGGCACACCAAGATGATGATAACGATTGGTGCCCGTTTGATGGCGGCTCTCACGCCGAACGAGTAGCGCTTGGTGACCCGGTCAAACCAGTTGTTGAACCGATAGAACACTTTATTCATACCGGTTGACTTTTCATTGAGCTGTGAGGGTTTAAGCATAATGGAGCACAATGCCGGGGTGAGTGTGAGGGCAACAAATGCGGATAAAAGCACGGAAACCGCGATGGTGATGGCAAACTGCTGATACAGTAATCCCACCATACCGGGTATAAAACCAACAGGAATGAATACCGCAGCGAGGATAAGGGCGATGGCAATAACCGGTGCGGTAATTTCCTTCATAGCGCGGAGGGTTGCCTCCCGGGCACTTAGCCTGTTTTTGTCGATGTGGTGCTGTACCGCTTCCACCACCACAATGGCGTCATCCACCACAATGCCAATGGCCAATACAAATGCCAACATTGTAAGGTTGTTGATGGAGAAGCCAAACAGATTGAAAAAAATAAACGTGCCTACGATCGATACGGGAATGGCCAATACGGGTATTAATGTAGCCCGCCAGCTTTGCAAGAAGATGAACACCACCAGTGTAACGAGGATGAGCGCCTCGATGAGGGTGGCCAATACGGCATTGATGGATGCTTCGACTACCGATACAGTTTCGTAACTCACGACATAGTCCAGGTCACTGGGAAAGGTCTCCTTGAGGGCTTCCAATGCTTGGTATATGCCTTCGGCGGTTTGTACCGCATTGCCGCCGGGCATCTGGTTGATCATCATCCCCGATGCAGTCCGACCGTTAACGGTACTGGTGATGGTATAGGCAAACTGGCCCAGTTCTACACGGGCTACGTCATCGAGATATACCAAGGAGCCGTCAATGTTCGTTTTGACAACGATTTGCTTGAACTGTTCCTCCGTATCAAGGTCGCCATCGAGGATGACGGGGAACTCGAACACTTGATCGGATTGCTGCGGCCGCGCACCTACGCTGCCGCCGGGCATCCGGATGTTCTGTTCCTGGATTGCCGTATTGATGTCGGCTGGTGTGAGGTTGAGGTTGGCGAGTTTGTCGGCGTCAAGCCACACCCGCATACTGAAAGGCTGTCCAAACGCCATAACGTCGCCCACGCCATCCACACGCATCAATGCATCGCGCACGTAGAGGTTAGCGTAGTTGTTCATAAACTGCTGGTCGCGCGTACCATTGGGCGAAAACAGGTTGATCATCATCAGCACATCCGTGTTGGCTTTGCGCGTGGTTACCCCCAGCCGGCGTACCGCCTCGGGCAGTGCGGGTTCGGCAATGCCTACGCGGTTCTGTACGTCGAGCGTGGCGATGTCGATGTCGGTGCCTACGTCAAACGTAACGGTGATATTTGCACGCCCATCCGATGTGCTGTTCGATGACATATAAGTCATTCCCGGGGTGCCGTTGATTTGGCTCTCGATCAAGGTGGTAACGGTTTGCTCTACCGTCTCAGCATCTGCTCCCGTGTAATTGGCCGAAACATTGACCGTAGGTGGTGTGATGTTCGGGTACTGGCTTACCGGCAGCGTAGTAATGGATATGGCACCGATCAACGTGATCAGTATGGAGATAACAATGGATGTGACCGGCCTTCTTATGAATACTTCTGAAATCATGTTACACTTGAGCTACACTGTAATCTATCTACTGTTCTGATTTGGCAGGCTGCTGAACGGCCACTTTGGCTCCAGATCTTAAATTGATCAGTCCCTGCGTTACCACCATTTCGCCGCGGGATAGCCCTTTGCGTACCACCACACGGTCGGCTACTTTCGCGCCGAGCTCGACCAGGCGTTCCTCTACCGTACTGCTATCGGTAACCACATATACCGCCGACTGCCCCAATTGTTCGGTAACCGCCTGGTAGGGGATAACGAGCTGTTCGGTTTCTGATGTTGTCCGAACGCGAACGTTGGTGTTCATCCCCGCCCGCAACAAGTCGTCGGGATTGGCGAACGTTGCACGCACGGTGATGGTACCGGTGTTGGCGTCGACAGCGCGGTCGATGACCGTGATTTTGCCAGCATGGGGATACACAGTCCCACCTGCGAAAGTAAGGGTGATCACGGAATCTTTTTCGATAGCTGGTTGCTTCTGCAAGGCTACGAATTGTTGGATGTTCCGTTGGTTCACGGCAAAGTCAACAGCAATGGGGCTGGTTGATGAGATGGTGTTGAGCAGCGTGCTTCCTGCCGTTACCAATGCACCCGTGCGTACCTGGGAAATGCCAATCGTGCCGCTGAAAGGAGCCACAATTGTAGACCTATCGAGGTTTGTGGTGGCCGTAACCAAAGCGGCCTTGGCCGATGCTACCTGGGCGTCGGCATTGTTGAGGTCGGTTTCGGCGTAGTCAAGCGTCTGCCGTGCAATTGCATCCTGATCGGCCAACTTTCGGTACCGCTCCACATCGCGTGTTATGCGATCTAGATTGGCTTCTGCAATGGCTAGACTCGCTTTGGCCTGCTGCGCCGCCGCCTCATAGCGGGTACGGTCGATTTCGTACAGTTTCTGACCTTTGGAAACCGAAGCACCATCGGTCACGAAGATACCGGTAATGTAGCCGCTTACCTCCGCGCGGAGGTCGGTTTCATTGAGGGGTACCACACTTCCGGGGTAGGCATCTACACCTGCCACAATTTCTTCCGTTACCACATCCGTAGTAACCGGAATGGCCTGGGCTTGCGGTCCGGCCGCCTGTTTTTGTTGCTTATTGCCACAAGCGCCTGCGAGGCTGGCAGCAATGAGAAGGATGGGGGCTATCTTGTAATTGTTCATATGTTTATAAGTCAATAGTCGTATGTCAATAGTCGTATCTGATGTCTCGTGTCTAATGTTTAATGTCCAAAGTCTCCCCACTAATCCAATATCGATCCTAATGCGCGTTGTACCTCCAGCTTTCCGGAAAGCACTGCAAACAGCGCGTTGAGGTAGTTGATTTGGGCAGTACGTAAATCCGTCTCGGCTGTCATCAGATCGAGATACGTCTTGATACCCTCGTCGTATTGTAATTTTAGCGTATTATATACTTCTTCGGCTAATACCATATTGTACTGCGCCGTGGTCCAATCATTGAGGTTTGCCTTGTATGTAGCCATGGCCATTTGATATTGCGTATTGATTTGGTTTTTCAGGTTGAAAATATCCCAGTCGATACGCTCCTCTTGTAGCTTGGACTTCCGGATTTCCTGGATGCGTTTGGTGCCCTGGAAGATGGGCACGTTGAGCGTGAGACCAAAAACAGACCGAGGAAACGCCGGATTGTATAGGTCTGAGAAATGGTTATCGCGAAAATCCCACGCATAATTGTAGAATGCCGATAAATTTGGCAGGAACGTCCATTTGTTATACTGGGTGTTTACCTGTTGGAGTTGTTTGAGCGTTTGCAGTTGCCGGAATTCCACGCGGTTTTCTAGGTTGACGGTCTGCGCGGTGTCCAGCAGGATTTCCTGTTCCATAGCCGTATCTTCAAACGACAAGGATAATGACTGCTCCGCTTCCAAACCGATCAACTCCTTCAGGTAAGCATATTTGTAGTTGAGCATTTCGGCCACACGCTTTTGTTCGGCTTTTGTATTGGCCCGTGTAATTTCCGCCCGCTTGTAGTCGATGTTGTCTACGATACCGGTTTCATACCGAGCCCGTGCATCAGCCAGCTGCCTTTCTATGCGTTGGAGGTTTTCCCCGATGATGTTCAGCTGCTCTTCGCTGGTAAGGATGTCATAATAGCCTTTGCTCACTTCTACTACGGTATTGATGGTGCTGTTTTCCGTATTCAGTGCATTTTGTTGCCGGATGTAGCGGGCCGCTTTCGAGGCCTGCATCAGTCCGGGATTAAGCAGTTGCTGGTCGGCCTGTAGTACCACCGCACTGGAATGTTTTTGCCCCATCGCGATAACCTGGTCGCCAATTACCGTGGTAGGGATTTTAACGTTGTAATTATAAGTGCCGGTGGCATTAATCTGGGGGTACCATCCCGAGAGTGCCGACGCTATTTCACGTTCACCGATCTCCTCATCCAATATTGCCTGTTGTATCGTCGCCCGGTTATCGAGCGCGAAATCGATCAGGTCTTGCAGCCGCGCACGTTCGGGCAGATCAGGGGCGCTTTCCTGTGCCAGCGACGGCGAAAACATGCTTCCGCTGATAACGAATAGGGTGCTGTAAACAAGTCTCTTTAAATACATATTTGCCGTTGTCGTCATATTACTAATCAATTCTTGATGCCATCCCAGATGATGGCGATCATCTTTTTGAGGTCTTCTTCTTTTAACGCAAACCGCCCGTGGATATTTCGTTTGGCCGTTGCCGATACGGTGCCGATGTACGCTGCACTGATGATATTGATATCCAAAGGCTTGACATAACCTTCTTGGACGCCCTGTTTCAGGAATACCGATACTTCATCTTGGAAGCATACGCGGTCTTCCGGGTAAACATCCTTTACATAAGGAGAGGAAAAAAACTGTTCGAGAAAACTCAATACTTCCGGATGCTGTATATAATATTTCACCAGGTTCATCCACACGGCGGTAAACCGCTCTGGGTAGGGCAGGGCACGATCGTTATCCTTGAAGATGACCTGTTGCATCCGCTCCCTTGTATAGTGGTAGAGCTCGACGATTAGTTGGTCTTTTGAGGTGAAATAATGGTAAATAGTACCCGTTGCGACGCCCGCCTCCTGTGCAATTTGGCTCATCGGCGTGCCGTGGAAGCCAAATTCCTTGATCAGACGTAGGGTGCTTTCAAATATAGATCGCTTTTTCGCTGTTGTTTCCGTGCTTAATTGAACGTTCATTCGGGTGGCAAAGGAAAACATTATTTGCGAAAATGACGAGGTTTAACCCATTAATAACGGAAATTTGACAATAGCCGTCAAAAGGTCAATCGCCATGGCGGTCACGAAACAAGCGTGAAGTCGATCTGCCGTTTGGCGAGATCCACTTTCTTTACGCGTATCTGCACTTCATCGCCCAATTGATACCGTTTTTTGCGCCGTTGGCCGATGATGGCGTAGTTTTTTTCATCCAGCGCGTAGAAGTCGTCAGTAATGTCGCGTAAGCGCACCATACCTTCACATTTGTTTTCCTCAATTTCCACGTACATACCCCATTCGGTTACACCGGAAATAATGCCGGTGAACGTTTCGCCCACCTGGTCTTGCAAGAACTCCGCCTGTTTGTATTTCACCGATGCCCGTTCGGCGTCGGCGGCCCGTTTCTCCATTTGTGAGGCATGCTCGCATTGCTTTTCATACGCTTCGGCATTGACAGATTTGCCACTGGCCAGGTAATGTTCAAGCAGGCGATGCACCATCACGTCGGGATAGCGGCGGATGGGTGAGGTGAAGTGCGTGTAGTAATCGAACGCCAGACCGTAGTGACTGGTCTTTTTGGTCGTATAGATGGCTTTTGCCATGGACCGTATGGCGAGGGTGGTCAACACGTTCTGTTCTTTGGTGCCTTCCACGCGCTCCATCAGTGTATTGAGCGACTTGGCGGTTTCGCGGTCGGATTTGGTATTGATTTTATAACCGAAGCGGGCTGCAAATTGGGCGAAAGCAGTGATGCTCTCTTCCTTGGGTACATCGTGCACACGGTACACGAATGTTTTTCTGTTTCCGCTTTTGCCCTGTTTACCAATGAATTCGGCTACCCGGCGGTTAGCCAGCAACATGAAGTCTTCAATGAGCCTGTGGGCGTCTTTACGCTCCTTTACGTATACACCTAAAGGTTTGCCGGCTGCGTCGAGATGGAACTTCACTTCGGTAGTTTCGAAGCTGATGGCCCCATGTTTGAATTTGCGGTCGCGCAAGATATAGGCTAGGTTGTTGAGGGTGTGTAGTTCGGTGCTGAACTCACCAGATTGCTGTTCGATGATTTCCTGAGCCTCTTCATAGCTGAACCGTCGATTGGAATGGATGATGCCTTTTCCGAACCAATCGCGTATCACGTTGGCGTTGCTGTCCATTTCGAACACCGCTGAGAATACGAGGCGGTCTTCGTTTGGCCGGAGGGAGCACAGGTCGTTCGACAAGCGTTCAGGAAGCATGGGGATTACACGGTCTACCAGGTAAACGGAGGTGCCCCTTTCGTAGGCTTCCTTGTCGAGTGGTGAGTCGGGCCGCACAAAATGGCTTACGTCGGCAATGTGTATGCCGATTTCGTAGTGGCCGTTGGGCAGCTGCTCGAAAGAAATGGCATCGTCGAAATCCTTGGCATCCTCCGGGTCGATGGTGAACGTGGTGACCGGCCGGAAGTCGCGGCGTTTGGCGATTTCTTCGGCCGGTATTTCGGCGCTGAACCCCGCCGCCGCATTTTCCACAGCTTTGGGAAACTCGAGCGGGAAGCCGAAATCGGCCAAGATGGCATTCATTTCGGTGTCGTTCTCCCCTTTTTTGCCCAGCACAAAAGTCACCTTACCCACAGGGTTCTTACCGTCGCGCGGCCACTCGGTGATAGCCACCACGACTTTTTCGCCGTCTTGGGCACCGTTGAGGTCGGCCAACGGCACAAAGATGTCATGCAGCATCTTGCGGTCGTCTGCATTGAGGAACGCAAAGCGGGGGGAGATGGCGATGGTTCCTGTGAATTCGGTGCGCGCCCGTTCGAGTATTTCCACTACTTCGCCTTCCTTGCGCTTGCCGCGCCGTTTTTCGTACGTATGCACTTTCACACGGTCGCCATGTAGGGCTTGGCGAAGTTTCCGTGGTGCAATGTAAATGTCGTCCTCAAACTCATCTTCCGATACGATGAAAGCCGACCCGTCGGCGGTCATGTCTACTTTGCCGATGACGAATGCTTTAAGTTCCTTAAGGGTGTATTTACCTTTTTCTACTTCCTTGAAGAGCCCACCAGTTTGTGCCTCCTCCTGCAGGATGTCGCGGATGGCCTCGCGCGACTCGCTGTCGGCCAAGTTAAGTTTGGCTGCCACCTGCTTATAATTCATCGCCTTATTGCCCGATTTCTCTATTAGATCGGAAATCAGTTGGGTAAGTACGTGTTTGAATGCGTTGTTTTTTTTATTTGCCATATTTTGATTTGAGATTTGTGATTTGAAACATCAGACTGCCCGGTCTAATGTCTCACGTCTCATGTTTATTGTCTTAACCTGCATAACTAACGGCCTCTTGAGCGATTGGCGATTCGTTGCGCAACCGCCGCAAGATTTGTGCCGTGGTGAGCACATCCTTTTCGCAGTAAACGCGGATACGCTCCAAATCGTTTTCTTCGTAGTACACCCGGTATACATCTCCGCCGCTGATATCGTCTTTGGGCGAGGGGATGCCCAAGGCTGCCGCCATGAGGTTAAGGGAGACGTAACTCCTGAAATCGCCGAATCGCCAAAGATCCATCGTGTCCAGATGGTTGATTTCCCAGGGCTTTTTGCCCCATACATCCAGTTGGGCCGGGAGTGGAAGTCCGTTGATGATCATCCGTCGGCATAGGTAGGGAAAATCGAAGGCTTTGCCGTTGTGGCCGCAAAGCATCAGGCTGGCTGGTTGTGCCTGCATCAAGTTGGAGAAGGCTATCAGCAGCTCCCGTTCATCAGCGTGGGCAAATGATTTCAGGCGGAAGCCTAGCTGACCCTGACGCTGGTTGAACACACCCACGGATATGCAAATGATTTTACCGAACTCGGCATGCAACCCTGCGTTGGGGTATACATCAGCGGCTGTTTGCTCTGCCTCCAGCGTGTTGCGTACCTTATGAGCCCACAGCTCCTTGAAAAGGTCGGACAACTCATCGAAAGTAGCTTGTTGGCTGACCGTTTCGATATCCAATACCATTACTTGTTGCAGGTCTACCGTTTCGAGCATATTATTTCACTATTTTGCTAAGATTGCAAATCGCTGGCTAATGCGTGTCCCATCATCGTCCACTAATGTAATGCGGTGTTCTCCTGGAGATATTTCGAGCGCCAGTTGGTGGGACGTTTCCGTTTCACCGACAAACGTATCGTCAAGGTGCCAGAATATTTTGCTGCCGCGTCTGCGGTGGGCCGCATTGAAAATCACCTGCCCGCGCTTCCCATCAATTTCTAAAGGTATGTAAATTCTCGCATTATTTTTCGGATATATCATTTCCATTACCAAGCCCGGCGAATTGTCCGTGCATCCCGGCGCATAAGGTGGCAGCTCGTGGTAATTGCTGTGCCGTGGTTTATAATAATATTCCATGGCCGGCGGCAGTATAAACCACTTGGCAGCCACGATGTCGCCAGGAGCAGTGCAATCGGCCGTTACGCGGAGCGTACCCTCACGGTTGGTGTGTATGGTCCGGTGGTAGGGGCACACGGTAGAGCGATGGCCCGGTACGGGGATGTATAGCGTATCGGGATTGGGGCAATCCGGGCTGGCGAGGTGGCCACTTTGGGTGCATACCGCCGTTTGCACCATGCGATCCACAGGCGGGCTAAACCATCCCGGCGACGGCAGGAGGTCAAAAATATCGAACAATATCGGCGCAGCTGTGTTAATTCCAGTCAGGCCCGGCCGTCCTTCACCATCGGCGTTGCCCACCCATACGCACACCACGTGTGCGGGCGTGAGGCCCACCGCCCACCCATCGCGGAAACCGAAGCTCGTACCTGTTTTCCAAGCGATTTTCTTGGAGGAGGCAAACTGTTCCCATAAAGCCTCTTCACCTGGACGCATCACCTCATTCATGGCTTGGAAGGTAAAGTAGAGCGAGGCATGGTCGATAATGGACGCACGTTCGATAGATTCCCCGGGTGGCTCATGTGCGCTTTCGAGGTAAAGCGGGTCGTGGTAGTCGGCGCGGTTATAGTTGGTTTCGTACCGTTCGTAATGGTTTAGGACTCGGGCCATACTGGCATAGGTACCAGCTAGTTGCCATGGTGTAACTTCGCATCCGCCCAGGATCATCGATAGCCCGTAGAAATCGGCTGGGCGATTGAGTGTTTGGATGCCCACGGACCTGAGGAAGGGGTGGAAGCGTTGGTACTTATATTGCTGCAGCATCTTCACCGCGGGGATGTTGAGTGATCGGCTCAGTGCCCGCGAAGCGGGTATGGCACCGTCGTACCCCAGATCATAATTCTGCGGGGTATAACCGCCGATCTGGGTGGGCACATCAGCGATGAGCGTGTTCGGCAGGATCAATCCATCGGTAAGCATGGCCGCGTAGAGTATGGGTTTTAGCGTGCTCCCCGGACTTCGACGCGACGTAATCATGTCTACCTGGCTTTCCGCGCTACTGTTTTGCGGCGTGTGTACATTGCCTATGTATGCGAGGGTTTTACCCGTCTCCACCTCCAGTACCAGTGCAGCAGCATTTTGGATGCCGTTGGCGCTGAGGTTGCGATGGTAGCGGTCTACGATGTCGGCCACCTGTTGCTGCAAGGACGCATTAATCGTCGTGGCGGCACGGGTGGTGTGCAGTTTGAGCGTGGTGTATTCCTGTTTAAAGCGCTCCAGCAGGTGGGGGGCAAGTCGTGGCAGTGGGTGTGGTTTATCGGGCAGGGGTTCCAGCTTGGCTAGGTCGGCCGTCTGCTGATCTATCGTGCCGGTTGATGCGAGCTTATCCAGCAAATTGTTGCGTTTGGTGAGCAGCTGGCCACGGTTGCGCCCCGGATGGATAAGTGCGGGGGCATTAGGCAGTACGGCCAGTACAGCATTCTCCGCCCACGATAGTTGCTCGGGTGCACGACCGAAGTAGCGCCAGGCCGCTGCATCGAGTCCCACCACGTTGCTTCCAAACGGGGCATTTGCCGCATAGAGTGCCAAGATATCGGCTTTGCTGTAACCTGCTTCCAGCCGCACGGCTAGGAACGCTTCGATCAATTTTTGCCATAGTGTACGGTCTTGGCTACGGCTCATGCGGATTACCTGCATACTGATGGTGCTGCCACCGCTGACGACCCGGCCGCCAACGATATTCTGCCGGATGGCGCGCGCCAGTGCGATGGGGTCTACACCGGGATGATAATAGAAACGTTTATCTTCGAAGGTTGTGATGCACTTGGCAAATTTTTTCGGCACTTCTCCTGTAGCCGGGAAGCGCCATTGGCCATCGGCCGCAATAGATGCAGCAAGCAGTTTGCCCGAGGCGTCTTCGATGACGAATGAAGTAGGGGAGCGGAACAACGGTTTTGGAAGTGCCAGGTAGAACAACAGCAGCAGCGTTGCGGCGACTGCGAGAGCGATGATGCCACTTCTGGTTTTGTAGCGGCTAACGAATCGTTGCACTTGTTTGGATACCCACCTGATCACTCCGCTAAAATACGAAAATATCGATGCCCGCAGGCGTGAAGGCCGAATCTACTTGATGCTAAAAATGTAATATAATCAATTAGTTCAGATTATATTTGTAATAGATTTGATGTAAAGCTTATTGAGATTCATATAGATTAAATTTTAGCAAAATATTGGTTTGTTTTTTTTAGCCAAGGGGCGTTTTAACGGTTTTAGGCTGTGTGACGGTTGATTTTATCGTCAGTACTACCGTTGGCTAAATTATTTATATAAACTAATTTTGTTTTTTATTATATCTAATATATTGTATATTAAATTTATAAGAATATTAAGATAGTTCTATTAGCAATGAATAATAGACTGTTTTAGCTTCTTGCGATGATGTTGTATCGCATCAGATCTTCCTTGACGTTGCGTGCTAGTTTCCATGGCTATTTTTGCAGTACGGGTTCCCTCGTCTACAAAATAACGTGGCATAAATTCCGATGTCGTTTCATACTAAAGATCTCCATCACGCTCATTTGGCTGAGGACAGCTTGGGAAACGATGAACGAAATTTTTTTTAAAACATTGAGCTTCGTTGCGGGAATGTTGATGGTTTCGTCGGTCCATTTTGGAGATTGGGCGGAATTTGACAGTTGAAATATGCCTAGTCCATCCCATGTCCCTTTGATGTCCCTCCGCTGCCCCTATAGGGGCCTACGACCCATGGGCATCATCCCTGCCGTTCCCATATATGGTAAGCATGGCTAAGGAGAATCGGATGTAGGGTGTCTATAGCGTATATATCCGGGATAGGACACGGCTATCCGGTAATACAGTGGCATGTTCGCAATGCCTACCGCGTCAATCGGACGCCTTCGGGATATAAGTCATATTATTTAAATGCAATTGCCCCGGCTCGATTCGATGCTCCCCTGAATTGGAAGAGGATGGAACCCCATTCAACCGGTATAGGATAGCTACTACCCTGAGGCGTTACACTGTGCACAGAGCCCTACGGCATTGACGCCCACAGCGTGAAGCAGGTATCCTTCGGGCAGGTTGATTTTCGGTATCTTGAAGTCCTCCAAGCAGTAGATGCTGTTGCAAGCCGAGCAGATAAAGTGCACGTGTTCGTCCTGGTGTTGGTGTTCGTCGCAATCGGTAGAGCAGAGCGCATAGGTAGCCGTGCCGTGCAGGTCGAATATCTTATGGAGGATGCCTTTCTCTTCGAAGGTGGCCAATACTCGGTAAAGCGTTACGCGGTCCACGGAGTCGCCCAGAAGTTTCTCCAGTTCGGGCTGGGAAATAGCCGTATCTTTTTCGGAGATGATTTGCAGTACCTGCAGACGGGGCTGCGTTACCTTGAGTTTGTTGCGGCGCAATAGGGGTGCGAACCGCTCGTTGGCGTTCTCTTTCCGTGTATTTGCTATTGCGGTCAACATCATTTTATTAAATTAATAAGGGGCGTGCCTCAAAAGATAAGCTATTTTGAGACACACTCCTTTTGAAAAGTGTTTACTTACCTGCGGCTTTAGCGTGGTCTGCCAAAAATTGCGCCAGTCCATTGTCGGTAAGCGGGTGTTTGAGCAAGCCTAATATAGCCGATAGCGGTCCGGTCATCACATCGGCACCGATTTTAGCACACTCTACGATGTGCATCACGTGGCGGATGGAAGCTGCCAATATTTGTGTCTCATAACCGTAATTGTCATAGATCAAACGGATATCCTCGATCAAGGCAAGACCATCGGTCGAAATATCGTCCAAGCGGCCCAGGAACGGCGACACATAGGTGGCTCCGGCTTTTGCAGCCAATAGGGCCTGTCCGGCAGAAAATACCAGCGTACAGTTGGTTCTGATGCCTTTATCGCTAAAGTACTTGATCGCTTTAACGCCTTCCTTGATCATCGGTACTTTTACCACGATGCGGTCGTGGAGTTTGGCCAATGCTTCGCCTTCTTTGATGATGTTGTCGAAATCCGTAGATATGACCTCCGCGCTGACGTCGCCGTCAACAATTTCGCAGATGGCTTTGTAGTGGTTGATGATATTCTGTTCGCCGGTGATGCCTTCTTTGGCCATCAAACTTGGGTTGGTCGTTACGCCATCCAACACGCCCAGGTCTTGGGCTTCTTTAATTTGTTGCAGATTAGCGGTGTCTATAAAAAACTTCATGTTTTTGAATGATATAAAATAATGTACGTGTTAACTAGCTGTAAACGTTGCTATACAGCCCGTAAAATTAGCGATAATAACCCGAATAACGAAAAATTGTAGTTGTTTTGGCGTTTTAAATATATGCTTGCGTGGTATGACTTTTGTACTTATCATCGAGTGAATATCTTCCGTGCATTAACGCATCGCAACTACCGACTGCATTTCACAGGCCAAGCCATTTCCCTGATGGGTACATGGATGCAACGTATCGCAGTGAGCTGGCTCGTTTACCGGCTTACCGAATCGGCGTTGGTGCTCGGCGTGGTCTCATTTGTTTCGCTGATCCCCTCGTTGGTTTTATCGCCCTTTATCGGGAGTTTTGTAGATAGGCACCAGAAATACCGTATTGTACTGCTTACCCAAATCGGTTTGATGCTCCAAGCCGGAGCACTCGCGTCAATGGTTTTTTTCGGCTATTACAACGTATGGTGGATTGGGGTGCTCAGTCTGGCGCAGGGGATAATCAACACGTTCGATGTGACTGCACGGCAATCGCTCATGGTGGAGCTGGTGGATAATAAAGCAGACCTGCCCAATGCCATCGCGCTCAATTCGTCGGCTTTCAACGCCGCCCGGATGGTAGGGCCAGCACTGGGTGGGATATTGCTGAGTACGTATGGCGAAGCAGTGTGTTTCGGGATCAATTTCATCAGCTTCTTTGCAGTCATCGCATCATTGCTCCTTATGCGGTTGAAACCGCAGCGTTCCGTTGCGCGAAAGGAAAGCACGTGGCAAGGGCTCAAGGAAGGATTTAGCTACCTGCGGCATTCACCGCATATCTCATCGTTGATTATGCTACTTGCGGCATCCAGTCTGCTGGTGATTCCCTACACCACGTTGCTGCCGGTTATTGCCCGCGAGATGTTTGATGGCGATGCCACCACCTTCAGCTGGTTTGAGAGCGCCGCAGGGCTAGGGGCAATGGCGGGTGCCATTTACATGGCCAAAACGCGGATGGGTACCAACCTACGCTTCCGCGTGATGAAAGCTTCCGGCTTATTGGCGGTAGGTATCCTCGCCCTTTCGTTTGCCTCATGGTTGCCGTTGGCATTGGTTAGCACGCTGCTCGCTGCCATGGGGATGATGGTGCAAAATTCGAGCATCAATACCTACATCCAAACCCACGCCATGCCCGTGTACCGCGCGCGCGCCATCAGCTATTACATCATGGCCTTCCAGGGGATATTCCCGCTTGGGAGCCTTTTGGTGGGGGCAATGGCCAGTGCGTGGGGTATTCATTACACACTCTTGCTGCAAGGCGTGGCCGGCGTGCTGGTCGTAGTGGCGTTCATGGGATACATTTGGCGGCACATTAATCGTAAATACGTGCCGATATAACGATCGGTAAAAATAGAACAATCGATTGATTGAACGTAAAAATAGCTGTAGGCGGTTTTGTGCTTGGTGTCCAACTTTATTTTTTCAATATTTGTGAGCTTAAGCGGCTATGAATTAGCCAATAATCAATTATCCATTTTAATGATTCATATGAACTATTCGAGAAGACGGTTTTTAAGAACAGCGGGGTTGACCACCATCGCCGGAGCGGTTGCCGCTGATTACGCATTTGGATCCAATTCCATTTGGACACTCAATTCAAAGACCCTGAAGGTAGGCCTCGTTGGTTGTGGGGGCAGGGGTACCGCCGCAGCCATGGAGGCGCTTAACGCTGATCCCAACGTTGTACTGTATGCCATGGCCGATGCTTTCGATGACCAACTCGAACAGTCCTTTACCACCCTGAAGGAAAAGTTTGGTAAGAAAATACAGGTGAACAAGCGCCGCAAACTGGTCGGACTCGATGCCTATCAGCAATTGGTCGACCTCGACGTGGATGTGGTACTGCTCGCCGCACCGCCCGCATTCCGGGCTGACCACCTGGAAGCTGCCGTGAACGCGGGTAAGCACGTTTTCTGTGAGAAGCCATTCGCTGTGGACGGGCCGGGCCTACGTCGGGTTATCGAATCATCAAAGCAGGCGAAGGCGAAGAACCTATCACTCGTCTCCGGATTTTGCTGGCGCTACCACCTTCCGAAGCGTGAGACATTCAGTCGTGTGCTTGATGGGCAGATTGGCCGGGTACTCACGGCCGAAAGCAGTTATAACACGGGAGAGCTGTGGTATAAAGAGCGGCAACCCGGTTGGACGGATTTCGAATACCAGCTGCGGAATTGGTTGTACTATAATTGGCTTTCAGGCGATCACATCATCGAACAGGCTATTCACAGCTTAGATATGATGCAATGGGCACTGGGAGATAAATTGCCCGTGAGCGTAACAGGCAGCGGTGGCCGCCAAAAGCGGGTGGACCCTAAGTTTGGTAATGTATATGACCATTTTGCGATGGTGTACCAATACGATGATGGCACGAAGGCCTATTTCTCATGCCGGCAGCAGAACAATACCGAGCCCGCTTATGCCGTGGAACTCGTGGGGGATCAGGGCAAGTGTATCGTGGACTGCCGCACGGGCGGGCATGATATCACAGGAAGGAACCCGTGGAAGTATGATGATAGCACGAAGTTCACCGATGAAAATGCCTATAAGGAAAGCAACTCAAGGGGCATGTACCAGCAAGAACACGATGAGCTCTTTGCGTCTATCAGGGCAAACAAACCAATGAACGACGGCGACTGGATGGTGAAATCGAATCTCGTGGCCTTGGCAGGTAGGATGGCAGGCTACACAGGCCAAGCCGTTTCACTTGAGGCGGCGCTGGCATCCAACGAGGTGTTGTTCCCCGGAAATGTATCGTGGGATATGAAATACGATTTTCCCATTGCCATCCCTGGCGAAAACACAACGATTTAACGCTATGGACAGGAAGAAATTTATAAAATCAGCATCGCTATTGACGGGTGGGGCCGTGATTGCCCCGGCACTTGGCGGCAACAGCCCGCTGATGGCAAGCCAAACGAGCAACACGTTGAAGCTGAAAAAGGGCGTTAGCTTCTACATGATCAAGGAGGAGCTTTCGTTGGTCGACAAGTGTAAGCTGGCGAAGGATCTGGGCTTCGACGGTGTTGAGTTCAATAGTCCGGTGGATTTCAGTCTGGATGAATTGCTAGCGGCGAAGGAGAAATCGGGCATCGAAATACCCAGCGTGGTCAACAAAGATCATTGGAGCAAGCCGTTGTCCGATCCCGATCCGGAAGTGCGGCAGTTCATCATCGATTCGGTTGCCAAGTCGTTAGCGGATGTGAAAGCACTCGGTGGCGACACGGTATTGGTGGTGCCCGGTGTAGTCAACGAGAAGGTTCCCTATGGCGTGGCCTACCGGAATGCACTGGATTCCGTGCGGAAGTTGATTCCCCATGCCGAAAAGACCGGCATGAAAATCGGCTTGGAGAATGTATGGAGCAACTTCATCCTGAGTCCGGTAGAAGCGCGGCAATTTGTTGATGAAATCAACCACCCGCTGGTAGGCTGGTACTTCGATATCGGCAACATATTGCGGTACGGTTGGCCTGAACACTGGATCGCAGAGCTCAACCGGCGTATTGTGAAGCTCCACGCCAAGGAATTCAGTCGCGGGAAGATGAACGACGAGGGACTGTGGAAAGGGTTTGGGGTGGATTTACTCGCGGGCGACAACAACTGGCCGGTGGTGATGCAGGCACTCCGCGATATCGATTACCAAGGTGGATGGCTCACCGTTGAGCTGGGTGATGGCGACCGCGAATACCTGCAGAAGGTATCTAGTCAGATGGATACTATTCTCAGTCTTTAAAGCGTATTACGCATTGATACGGTTATGGTGTAAGGGGCTGTCTAATGGCAGCCTTTTATTTTTGGCCAAATTTCGGAATTAGTGGTTTCGTATTACTGATGGATCAGGCTTTTTTTCGACCTTTGGCACAAACGTATACGTGGGAAACGTGCATCAACAAGCGTCGTTGCTGCTGAAAAATAAATCAGCTGAATGAAACCCACATGAGTTGACCATTATTATAACATGCTAAGCGACCATCCGACACAGCGTAAAATGACGAATAATAAACTTGACATAAAACTTAGGCGAACGGAAATAGAAGAATTTATTTACAAATTAACCTGATAACGGAACGATAGTATAACGCCGCGGAAGCGGGTCATTGGGGAACGTTTACAAATAAATCTGGACATGGTGAAAACATTGTTTAATTTAATATTGCTGATTGCTGTGGGTGTCGGCTACGGGGGAAGTGGGGGTAAACCCTATACGGTTGAGGATTTTTCTTTTCCGGTCAAAGGCGATAGCCTCGTCTTGTCCGGCACATTAACCATACCGGCGTCTTTTCGGCCAACCGATAAGGTGGCCATTCTGGTGTCCCCGCCGCAGGCATTTTCCCGCGACTATGGGGAAGTCTATAAAAGTCTTGCCGATGCACTCACTATAAGCGGTGTGGCGGTATTGCGTTTTGACAACAGGGCTTTTGTAGATACCACATTACGATATGAAAAGAGTACGATGTTCATCCAAAAAGATGATGCATTACGTGCATTCGATGCGGTTAAGTCGGATCATCGCTTCGCCCTTAGCGCTGTGGGTCTTGTAGGGCACAGTGAAGGGGGGAGTGCCGCTGCTATTGCCGTTTCGGAGCGGCAGGATATTTCTTTTGTTGTACTACTGTCTACCACGGGCATCAAAGGAAAAGACTTGGCGTTCGAACAGGCTAAGCGGAAAATAGAAGATACGTTTCATATATTGCCCAAAGCCGACAGCGCCGCGGTGTTTGATGGTCTTCGTACGAGCCTCAGTCTTATTTACGATTATGACGATCCAGATTCGTTGAAATACCGCATGGACAATTACGTGCGGGCGAGGTATGAACTCGACCCAAAATTGTACGGTAATCAAACTGTCGAAGAGGCAGTTGTCACCAATCGCGCGATGTGGTTGAAACCTCGGCTAATTGCTTACGTGCGATTTGAACCTGCGCGTTACTATTCCAAAATAAAGTGCCCTGCGTTGGTAATGTGTGGTAAGATGGACGACCAGCTGGATTGTCAGTCCAATTTAGAGGGGATTAAAAAAATCTTCAAGGATATCGGAAAGCGAAACTACGAAATCGTCGTATTGGACGATTTGGGACATTCGTTTCAGGAATCGGATGGGATGGTGAAACGGCCCCGCTACGATGCATCCGAAAACAACAAGCCGTCTAAAAAGGCATGGGCGGTAATCACTGATTGGGTTGGGAAGATATAAACCTGCAATATAAATAATGAGTTTGGCAATTAGTAACCTGTTTAATAAGCGGCTGATATGAACATCAGAAAAGAAGAAACGGACGACTACGGCGCTATTTTGCGGCTGAAATAGCTTAGCTGAAATAAAACTTAACGAATGGAAGATACATACATTCAGAACCGGACGTTTGACCGGAACGCCTCGCTGGCAAAAGGCGAGTACGAAAATTGCGTTTTCAATGGCTGCGACTTTGCCGGGCATAGCCTTTCGGAGTTTAAATTCGTGGATTGCAACTTCAATGGGTGCAATTTCAGTTTGGCTAAGCTCAGTGGAACGGCGTTTCGGGATGTCCAATTCAAGGATTGCAAAATGCTCGGGCTTCGGTTTGATACCTGCAATGCCTTTGGTCTTGCTTTTTCCTTCGAGGGTTGCCAACTGAATCATTCATCGTTTTATAGAATGAAAATTAAAAAGACCGTGTTCAAAGATTCGCAGTTACAGGAAACCGACTTTGTGGAAGCTGATTTGACCAGCGCCGTGTTTGATAACTGCAACCTTATGCATTCGGTTTTCGACCATACAACCCTTGAGAAAGTTGACTTTAGGACTTCTTACAATTACGCCATTGACCCGGAAGCCAATCGTATTAAAAAGGCACGGTTTTCAATTTCAAATATCGCGGGGCTTCTCGGTAAATACGACATTGACATTGAAAAATGATGTCGAAGCCGCAATACATTGATGAATCTCCGGCTTTAATCAGCAGGAATTGTCAAAAAATAACCATCTTTATAAAAAAATATGCTGACAGCAATACATCCGAAGCTACCGATGCGCGATAAAGCCACGACAAGGGATTTCTATATCAATAAATTAGGCTTCCATGAGTTTGGAACGACTGATTTTGACGGCTACTTAATGGTAGAAAAAGACCAGGTACAGATTCATTTTTTTGAGTTTAAAGACCTCGAACCAAAAGCAAATTATGGCCAGGTTTATATCCGGACAGATGATATTGACCGTTTGTATAACCTATATTCAACAATCGGCTTGATCCATCCAAACGGTCCGTTGGCGATAAAACCGTGGGGGCAAAGGGAATTTGCATTGCTCGACCCGGATAGCAATCTGCTCACATTTGGACAATCTATTTAGTTTGCATGAAAACGCATACCACGAATTACTTTAATACGTTTATCGAAGTCGCGGAAGATACGAAGGCGACCGCGGGAATGAAACCGCCGAGTAAGGCTAAGAAATCCGTCGCCGAGCTACAATACGACCTCATAGCAAATCATCCTTACCAATATACATCGGATGATGTTTTGTTTCAAGTGTATGCCGATCGGAACGGTTTGGTAGAAAAGGAATACGGGCTAGCCAGGGCGCAGTTTTTCTCAAAAGGGCAACCCTGTTTGCGTGTGTCGCCGCTCGGTAAGACCTACGGGTTCGGGATCCATAGCGATGACGAAGGGAAAATAGCACTTTACGGGATGGAAACAGCGGCGTATCAAAAATTCTCAACCGACCCAACAATAAAAAAAGTAAAGGCAATGAAGTCAAGTCGCTAAGAAGTGGAGCGTCCAGTCCACATACAATGTACAATCGTGGCTCTCGCCATCGGATTTATGCTGTGTGGACTAACGGGATGTGACCCCAAGCACATTCGCGATGAAGGCTGGCCTACGTACCTGGGCAATCACGGGCGTAACCATTTCTCGGCATTGTCGCAAATTGACACCACTAACGTGCAATCCCTTCGTGTTGCCTGGACCTACCACTCGGGCGATACCGGGCAGGTGCAATGTAATCCATTGATTATCGACGGACGGTTATATGGCGTCACGGCTTCCAATTACCTCTTTGCCCTGGATGCCGCCACGGGTGAGGAACTGTGGCAATTTGTACCGGAGCGGACAGGGCCAAGTAATGTGAACCGTGGCGTAGCGTATTGGCGAAAGGGCGACCGGCAGCAGCTTATGTATGCGTTCCAGTCGTGGCTCTATGCGGTTGATCCCGAGTCGGGCCTGCCCATACCTACCTTTGGCGATAACGGCCGTGTAAGCCTACGGTCGGGGTTGGGGGAAGCTGCCGCTGACAAGTTTGTGGCTTCCACGACGCCCGGTACCATATTCAATGATTTAATCATCATGCCCATCCGGGTGAGTGAAGGTGTGGATGCCGCACCCGGGTTTATACAGGCATTCAACGTCATCACAGGTGCGTTGGAATGGGTGTTCCGGACCATACCGGGACCGGGTGAGTGGGGTTTCGACACTTGGCCTGCGGGGGCGCATGAAAACCCCGTAATTGGTGGGGCGAACAACTGGGCCGGGATGGCGCTGGATGAGGAAAGGGGAATCGTATATGTCCCTACGGGTTCGGCGGCTTTCGACTTTTATGGGGGCAATCGGAAAGGGCAGAACCTGTTTGCCAACTCCCTGTTGGCGCTACGGGCGGCGACGGGCGAGTACGTGTGGCATTATCAAATGGTACACCATGATGTGTGGGATCGCGACCTGCCCGCACCACCCAATTTGGTGACACTGACCATAGACGGTAAGAAGGTTGACGCCGTTGCCCAAGTTACCAAGTCGGGGCATGTCTTTGTGTTCGACCGCGAAGATGGCACCCCGATTTTTCCGATCGACGAAGTGCCTGTTCCGGCCTCTACCCTGCCTGGTGAGGAGACGTGGCCTACCCAGCCGATACCTCGTTTGCCACAGCCTTTTGCGCGGCAAGTGTTACACCGGGAAGACATCAATACCTTCGCCGCGGGTCGCGATTCCATTCTTCGCATATATGACAACGCCAATAAGGGGCTGTACCACCCGTTAGAACTGAACCAGACCATCCTTTTCCCGGGGGCCGACGGCGGTGCGGAGTGGGGGGGTGCCGCCGTCGATACGGACGGCATCATGTACGTCAATTCCAACGAGATGGCTTGGCTATTCAGCCTCAGTCCGCGGATACCTGCCAAATCTGGGGGTGTCATAACCGGCCAACAGCTATACACTGCTCACTGTGCCACCTGCCACCAAGCTGACTTTTCGGGTAGCCCGGCAAGTGGGTATCCGGGGCTACGGGGACTGAAAGAAAAAATGTCGCGGACGGAAATCGCCACCCTGATCGCTGCCGGCAAAGGGATGATGCCGGGCTTTGCGCAGATCAATAAACGGGAGCAGCAGGCCATCATCGGCTATCTTTTCGGTGAAGAAAAAACCGAAGTCGTATCGGCTAACCAGGAAGAAGTGCCCGAGGTGCCTTATACGTTCAACGGTTACAACAAATTTCTGGACGGGGCCGGCTACCCGGCGATTTCACCGCCGTGGGGCACATTGACGGCAATTGACTTGAATGCCGGACAGCATATCTGGCAGATCCCGTTGGGTGAGCATAGCGAGCTAACCGCACGTGGTATCCCGATAACGGGAACGGAAAACTACGGCGGGCCGATAGTGACCGCAGGCGGATTGTTATTCATCGCTGCCACCCGGGATAATATGTTCCGGGCGTTCGACCGGAAAACGGGCCGCCTGTTGTGGGATTATGAACTACCCGCCGCGGGCTTTGCTACGCCAGCAACCTATTCGATAGCTGGAAAGCAATATGTCGTTATTGCATGCGGCGGTACGAAGCTGGGTACGCGCGGGGGAGACAGCTATGTGGCATTTGCGCTACCCTGAAAATTCGGGGGGCTACAGCATACTGGAATGTGGAATTTTCAGTCTACTTTTGCCGTAATGAATGCGCACGCAAAAGGGGTGGCCATGGCATTGTTTGCCGCCACGTTATGGGGTGTCTCCGGTACGGCCGGTCAATTTCTGTTCCAGCAGCGCGCCGTGGGTGTGGAGTGGCTCATGGCCGTGCGGATGCTCAGTGCGGGTTCACTGCTGCTGCTTTTGGGTATTTTCCAAAAAGATAGCCATGTCTGGGGTATTTGGCACGAAAGAGGGGATCGCCTGCGGTTACTCGTATTCGGTATTGCGGGCATGTTGACTGTGCAATATACCTATTTTGCAGCCATAAAACATTCCAATGCGGCCACGGCCACTATTCTGCAATTTTCGGCACCCGTGATGATTGCCATCTACCTGGCTGCGCGGTATGGCAAACGGCTCAACCTTTTCGGTTATCTGGCCGTTCTTTCTGGAATATTGGGTGCATTCCTTCTTGTAACGCACGGCCGATTGGATACGTTGGCGATATCGCCTTTAGCACTTGTTTTGGGTATAGCTTCTGCCGTTAGTTTAGCATTATATACCCTCATGCCGGGAAAATTGCTCCGCAAATACAGTGCAGTGAGTGTGATCGGCTGGGGGCTATTTATCGGTGGTGTGGTCATTTCATTCGTTAAGGTTCCATGGCAAGCTGATGGCATATGGGACGTGTACGCGCGGTTGAACGTCCTGTTCGTCGTGGTGTTTGGTACGTTGATCCCGTTTTATATGTACCTACGGGCCGTGCAAATCATTGGCGGACAGAAAGCCAGCTTGCTTACCTCGGCAGAGCCCTTGTCGGCTACATTAATTGCTGTTTTGTGGCTTGGCGTTCCATTTCAGGCGGTTGACTGGCTGGGCGCGATGCTGGTTGTGGCAACGGTGTTTCTGCTTGCAATCGACAGAAAGCCGTAGCTTAGGAAGCAAGTTATCTTTCAAAACGTGATCAGCAACGTAACGTTACGTTCATCATTTTCACCGGGTAGCCAACGTGGTCCGTCACGAACGATAAGCGTTGCAAACGCGTTGAGTTTCTCGTTGGTGGTCTCGGTAACGGTTACCGCGGTAGGGCGACCCTCATCGTCGACCTTAAATGCCAATTCGACGGAGCCCTGGTCGTCTGCTAATTTCATGGCGTTTTTCAGGTATTGCCGATAAGCTGGCCAACCGCCCTTGGGCTGGGGTTCGCTTTTTTCAGGGCGACTTACATTCACCGTTGGGGTTTGACGCTTACCAGTACCATAGCCGACCACCACCACTTCATCGAGGCCTACATCAGTGGGCTTAAGTGCGATGGTTAGGGTATCCAGTCCGGTAATATCGAGCGTTTGCTGCTCATAGCCGATATACTGCGAAATCAGCGTACGTGAAGTGTCCGGAAGTGTAAATCGTCCTAGCGCATCGGTAGCAACCCGTTGGCCGTCGGTAGTTTGTAAAGTGACACCCGCCAAGGGTTCTTGAGTTTCCTGGTCGACCACTTTTCCACTTACGCGGGGTCGGGGCACGTGCTGCTGAATGCTGGTGCCGCGAATGCGGATGCCATCGGTGCGGCCCGCAAAGGCCTGTTCGTTGACCCTGACGGGGGTGTTCACTTCTGCAGCTGCGGTGCGGGCCACTGATCCGATAATTGCTGATTTTGCTTGTGTGCCAAAGCTAACAACGACAATTGAATCCACCGGGGCTGTATCGTTGTCGGATTTCGGCGTGGTCACGGCCAGCCGTGCCGCTTTCTTTTCTACACGTTCCGCTGATGTAGCCGCACTCACCGGAGGGGCTGTACGTGCCGGCTGCGGCGCAGCATCAGCTGTCCTTTCCTCGGTAGGGGATGCTTGTTCGGGCGATGGTGCTGTTTCCGGGGCGGCTTGTTGTGGCACTTCCTGTGGCGTGGCCGCAACCGTGGCTTCACGTTGTGCTAGGGTGTCGTCGCGGATGAACCACCACATACCCACAGTGAGCACGGCCAATATTGATGCGGCGATTGCCCATCGTTGTGCAGGCATGAGGCGGCGTGAGGCTGCGCGTGGCCGACGGGAACGTTCGGCAATGCGCTTGCGGATATCGGCAAGGTTATCACCGTGCACTTGCGGCGCTTCCTGTTCCATACCGAGGATGATATCCATGAACATCGGGTCATCCTGTGCCTGCCGTTCCAACGCGTACATTTCGCGAGGAGTTAGCTCCCCGCGGACATACCGCCTGATCAATTCCAAATCCACTTTACCCTTTTCCATGGTTGGCCTCCATGCACAATTTTAAATTCCGTTTGCCATTCTGGATGTAGCTTTTTACCTCTTTTAAACTATATCCGGTCAATTCGGCTATTTCCTTATAGCACTTCTCATTTAAGAAAAACAAATCTACACTACGTTTTTGTTTTTCAGGTAGCTGATCCATGCAGCGTTCGAGCGCCGTGAGTTGCTGTTCTTTTTCACCCGCCTCGTCCTCGGGATGCACGGCGAGGGGAAATTCCACAAATTCATCGATAGAAATGTGATGCCTGTTTTTCTCAGCACGCAGCTGCATAAGGCAATGGTTTCGGCTAAGTACGTATAGCCAACTGCCGAAGCGCTGGATTTCCTGTTTATTGACCTTATGGATGAGTTCCTCAAAAATCTGCATCACCGCGTCCTTGCTGCGCTCACTATCCTTAAGGTAACGCATGCACACGTAGTAGACCATTTCGGCATGGGCATGGAACAACTCGCCAAGCACCGCCAAATCGCCAGTGTCGCGATAACTCCGGAGGAGTACATCGTCATCGATGTTTTTTTTTGGTGTGCCAAATCCGCCCATGGGTGGGTGAAAGTAAATCTTTTTTCCGGCTTCCCGAAATATCAATGGCTTCTTAAACCGGTCTCACACCATTGGGTTATCGTTTACTGGGCAGGGCAATCGCTTATAGACAGTTGGAATCGCCGCACCAGGTCACCCCGCTTTAATTCGCCGTGATAGCTACCCGTTTCCATTTTGAAAAAATTGATTTTGTTTCTCTTTTTGTTAAGCGGAAAGTCGTATTTCACGACACTATCGTTTGTTTCGCGATTATCATTGATTAATGTTAGCATTGTGGGCGCTCCCGATTCGTTGACCAGCATCCACCTGGTATTGGAAACGAAATCATAATCCGGCAATGTATCTATCTTCCTTTGCTCATCTCGGAAATAAGGATCAAGGTAATACGTCATCGGATCTGTATTGCGGATAGTCAGGTTGCGTTTGCCGGCTTCGTTTGTGGAAAATCTCGCTACACACCCGCCAGACAGCAACACAGGGATTAACAGCAGATAGGTGAAAAGTAACTGGGTTATTTTGATACTGCTCTTTTTGTTCGTCATCATCGTTCTTTTTAATTTAGGATATTCCGACACCGCTTTATTAGTGCAGACGACCACAGCGAGAAAAAGGTTGCGTGGATTTTTTATTTTTTGCAATAACTGCTCATAAAAATATTTTTTCCATTTATGGAAACCTAACGGGCTGTGCATCCTTCGCCAAAATTAACACGTTATGAAACCGTCATGGTTTTCAAAAACTACACAGGGAAATGATTAAACCATGACAGCTTCATCACCACTAAAGAAAAATTTAAGCAGATGAAAACAATCGTTGTTGCAATGGTGCTATCGCTGTCTCTGGTTGGACATCGCACCGATACGCTACGTCAGGTTAGCGGTAAAGTCTATGATAAACAGACGGGCGCGGCATTAGCAAGCGTTGCTGTGACTGTAGAAGGTGCCGGGGTAGGCACCCAAACGGATGTTAAGGGATATTATACCGTTGCCGCAGAAAAGGGGCAATATCTTGTATTTAGCTATATCGGCTATGATACAGAACGTATACGCGTTGGGAAGGACGATGTGATGGATGTAAAGCTGGCCCCGTCCAAACAAAAGCTTGATGAGGTAGTTGTGGTTGGTTACGGAACGCAGGCGAAGACGGAATTGGTGGGGAGTGTCGCGGGCCTTGGAACGCCCGTCGTGTCGCGGACTTATGCACTGGTAGGTCGTATACGACAGCCGATCAATACAGAATCATACAACGGCGTTGCCGAAAATAAATTCCATGATCCACTGGATGAAGCCCTGTCAACATTCGCTATCGATGTGGATGCCGCCTCATACAGCAATTTCCGCCGTTTCGTCAACAACGGGCAGTTGCCACCCATTGATGCCGTGCGGATTGAAGAAATGGTCAATTATTTCCAGTATGACCTCAAAGGACCGTCGACCAATGAACCGGTGGCCATCCATACCGAACTGGCAACCGCGCCTTGGAACCCCAAGCATTATTTGTTGCGCATCGGGTTGAAAGCCAAGTCGATGCCTACCGATAAACTACCACCATCCAACCTTGTATTCCTTATTGATGTATCGGGATCGATGATGGGTGCAAACAGGCTACCGTTGGCTCAGGCATCGATGAAAATGTTGGTCGATCAATTGCGCGATAATGATCATGTGGCCATTGTAACCTATGCCGGGTCGACAACTGTAGCCTTGGAGAGTACTCCCGGTAATCAGAAAACCAAAATAAAGGATGCGATTGATGCGTTGACCGCCGGTGGAATGACGGCCGGTGGTGCTGGTCTTCAATTGGCCTACCGCACAGCACAGCAGCACTTCATAAAAGGGGGAAACAACCGTATTATTCTTGCTTCAGACGGTGATTTTAACGTAGGACCTTCCACCGATGACGATATGGAGCAGCTCATTACCAAAGAACGGCAGCGAGGTGTAAGCTTATCCGTGATGGGTTTTGGCATGGGCAACCTCAAGGACAGCAAGATGGAGCTGTTGGCCAATAAGGGGCACGGGAATTATGCTTATATCGACAACATCACCGAAGCCCGCAAAGCAATGGTAACCGAGTTTGGAGGTACGCTGTTTACGGCGGCTAAAGATGTGAAAGTACAGGTAGAATTCAACCCGGGCAAGGTGCAAGCGTACAGGCTGTTGGGATATGAAAATCGACTATTGGAAAAAGAAGATTTTAACAATGATGAGAAATTGGGCGGCGACATGGGCGTAGGCCATACCGTAACCGCGCTTTATGAAATCGTGCCGATAGGGGTAAAGAGCAACTACCCCGGCGATGTGGATCCACTGAAATACCAAAAGACAAAAGAGCGGCACGTAGCGGGGAATAGCAATGAGGTGGCTACGGTCAAGTTCCGCTATAAAGATCCCGATGGTGAAAAGAGCCGTTTGCAGCAGGTGGTCGTGGCGGGCCGGCCGCTGGAGCTGGCTAAAGCTTCTATTGATTTCCGGTTTGCCAGCGCCGTGGCCGAATTGGGCATGCTGCTGCGCGATTCGGACTACAAACAGCAGGCAAACTATGACCAGCTGATTGCCCGGGCCAAAGGCGCTAAAGGAGCAGATGACGAAGGCTACCGGGCGGAGTTTATCCGGCTGGCAGAAAGTGTGAAGCTCCTGGCGAAAAGTAACGAATTGGCAGTGGGGAGTGAGTAACCCCGCTGCCCTTATGCGGATGTCATGCGGTCGAAAATCGTACGTTGTTCCCGCATGGATTGCACCTTGTCGGCCGGGTCAGTGTGGCACTCTAGCAATATCCACCCGGCATATCCCATGCGGGTGAGGTTTTCCAGCAACGCGGGGTAGGGGTAGTCTGTACGGTCGAGCTCGCGCACATGTACCGTATCGCCAAAGCGGTCTTTCACCAAGTCGAAGTTGTATTGGAAGCCCTGCCCGTCGAGGTCCTGCGGATTGCAATTCCAGCAGATGGTGGCATTGGGGTGGTCCGCATGGTCCATGATGGTTTTGATGTTGGGGAGGTCCTGCGTTTCATTGCCATGTACTTCGAGGCGGAGTTGCTGCCCGAAGTCGGCGGCGTAAGCGGCCAGTTCATTCAGTGCTGCGCCAATCTGCGCCATTGTCTTTTCGCGCGGTACGCCATCATGGAAGGCATTGGGTTTTACTTTCACGCCCGTGCCACCAATATCAGCACTCAGCTGAATAAATTCCTTGGTGCGCGCAACGGATGCTTGGAGTCGTTGCTGGTCGGGAAAATCGTATTGTTCGTTGGTACCCATACCGATGCATTGCACCGCACTGTTGCTGAATTGGTCCTTGACCCGCTGCCGCTCGTGTTTGCTTAGTTCGGGAGAAACCCCGTGCGCATGGTCTACACGCAGTTCGATACCCGTCAACCCCGTGGCCGTGCAGTTGGCAATGAGGGTGGGCACATCCCAATCTTTGCCCCACAGGTAAGTAACCAGCCCGAGTTTCATTTTGCTGGCAGGCTTGGCACCAAGAGCGGCCCAAGTTTCCATGGGGACTAAGGACGAGCCGGCCAGTAGTGACATGGTTTGGAGAAACTGTTTTCTGTCAATAGGATGTTTCATCTGGTTATTTTTGCTTTTTTAGTTGTCAGATGGAGCCTTTGATGATTAATCCGCTAGCTGGCGGATTAATTATGCTGGGTTCATAAGTTATCATTGGTGTTCGTACAAATTTAATAAAACGAATTAGAATCGCATCCGCTGGATACGGATAGCGTTGCCAATAGCCAACAAGGCAACGCCCACATCGGCAAAAACAGCCTCCCACATGTTAGCCAGTCCGCCCGCGCCGAGTGTAAGTACGATAGCTTTCACCGTGAAAGCGAGAATTATATTCTGCCAAACGATGCGGCGTGTAGCGCGACCAATGCGTATTGCCGTTGGAATCTTGCTTGGACGGTCGTCTTGGATCACCACGTCAGCGGTTTCAATGGTGGCGTCGCTACCCAATCCACCCATGGCAATCCCCACGTCGCTAAGGGCCACCACGGGAGCATCGTTTACCCCATCGCCCACGAAAGCGATGCCGCGGTTCGCGGCTTTCATTTCCTTTATCTTGTTGGCCTTGTCGGCGGGAAGTAGGTCGCCATACGCCTCGGAGATGCCGAGCGCGGCGGCCACGGACTGCACAACGGCCGACCGGTCGCCGCTGAGCATGGTAGGGGTAATGCCGAGTGCTTTCAACTGATTGATGGCTTCCCCGGCGTCTGCCTTTATTTCATCGGCGATGATCAGGTATCCGGCAAAGCGGCCATCGTAGCCCATTGCCACCACTGTATCCGTAAGGGTTCGCGTATCGACGTCGTACCGGATCCCGAACCGGTCGAGCAGCTTGAAGCTGCCCACCAGCAACTGCTTCCCCTCGGCCACAGCCACCATGCCGAGCCCGGCGATTTCTTCTACCTCTTCCAATGGTACGGACCGATCGACGGCACCGACGTATTCGTGGATAGCCGTGGCCACGGGATGCGTGCTATGGCTTTCCAGAGCGTTGGCCCAGCGGAGGATGGTCGAACGGTCGAGCGAATCCGCGATCACGGCTTCCTGGACCCGGAAAACGCCCTTAGTGAGCGTACCCGTCTTATCCATCACGATGTGCCGGATATGTGCCAACGTATCGAGAAAGTTGCCACCCTTGAAGAGGATGCCATGCCTACTGGCAGCACCGATGCCGCCGAAATAGCCTAAGGGTATGGAGATGACCAGCGCACAGGGGCAAGAAATCACCAAAAATACCAAAGCGCGGTATAACCAATCGTTAAATACATAATCGGCCACAAACAGTGCGGGCAGCAGGGTGATGAGTAGTGCAAGTAGTACAACGATAGGCGTATAAACCTTGGCGAACTTACGGATAAACAGCTCCGTGGGCGCTTTGCGGGATGACGCCTCTTGCACTAACGTAATGATCTTGCTTAGCTTGCTATCTGTATATGCCGTGGTAATACGTACTTGGGCCACTGTATTTAGGTTCACCATGCCGGCCAGTACGGTATCGCCGTTTACCTTCGTAGCTGGTTTGCTCTCGCCGGTCAGTGCGGCGGTATTGAACGAGGCACGCTCCGAAATCAACTCACCGTCCAGCGCGAGCTTTTCACCGGGTTTAAGCTGCACGGTCTGGCCGATGGTGGCCTGCTCGGCCCTGATGGTGCGCAGGCCATCGCCATCTCGGATGGTGACCTCATCGGGCCGCTGGTCCAGCAATGCTTTGATGTTACCCTTGGCCCGGCGCACCGCCAGTCCCTGCAAGTTTTCGCCTACCGTATAGAAAAGCATCACGGCCACCCCTTCGGGGTACTCACCGATAAAAAAGGCCCCCAGTGTGGCGATGGTCATCAGGGAAAACTCCGAAAAAAGCTCCTTTTTGGCGATGGCTTGGAACATTTCACGGATAACCGGTCCACCTACCGGAAGATAGGCCAAGCCATACCATGCCAAGCGTAGCCAGTTCTCGAAAAACGCCGGCCGCGAGAGCCAAGTGTTGTCAAAAGCAAGGCCCAATAGTAGTAAAATGAAGCTTAGTGTAGCAGGTAGGAAAAGCCTGAAGGCAGACCGATCGGTATTAGGCACATGGGCTTCGCCATGCGGATGAGACGTGTCGCAGCAAGACACAGCATGCTCATTGCCCATAATACATTGTTATGCAAACAACCATATTCAAAGGTACGTAAATTATCAGATATCGTTCAGGTGATTAAGCGATGATATTGTGTCCGAATAGCATACCGGCCTCGTTGAAGTGTATTGTACGATGCGAGGGTGAAAACAAAATAATTTTTTTTTGAAATGTTTTTGGACCTCGTTCGTCTATAGAGGTGGTTGGCGGATGGAATGAATAATCGCATGGAAAGATGACCGACGAAAAACAACGCAGAATCACGGCTACCATAACGGCCTACGGGAAGGGCTTACTGGGTTTTATCCGAAAACGGGTGAATAGCGATGCCGATGCCGAAGATATTCTGCAAGATGTTTGGTACCGGCTGAGCGCTGTCATCAATTCCCATCCGGTAGAGCAGGTGGGCGGTTGGCTTTACCGCGTGGCCATAAACCGGATTGTCGACAAGCGGCGGAAAAGAAAAGAATCGCTATGGGCGGACGGCACACCCGGGGATATGGAAAACGCATGGCTTGGAAAGATGCCCATGGCTGGCTATAGCAATCCGGAGGCCAAATATCAAGAACGGGTGGTATGGGACGAGATGCACCGGGCTTTGGAAGAATTACCAGCGGCACAGCGGGATGTATTTGTATGGCACGAGTTGGAGCGAATCCCTTTCGCCGAAATAGCAGCGTTTACTGGTGAGCCGATTGGGAAGCTGGTGTCGCGTAAGCGCTATGCTGTATTGCATTTACGAAAACGGTTGAAAGTTTTTTACGATGAATTAACAGATAAATAATTTAAAGAAATAAAATATGAAAACGTTGTTTAGAAGCAAAATACGCTTTGTCCTTATTCCGGTTATGGCGGTAGCTTTCCTCTTTTTGGTGGGTTTCCTGGTCATGCATTTGTGGAATTATACCCTACCCGTGTTGTTCGGTGTCAGTGCCATCAACCTATGGCAGTCGTTAGCACTCTTCCTTTTGTGTAAAATTTTGTTTGGTTTCGGTGGTGGTGGGCCAAGAAGGGGCGGCCCGCCATGGCGGAGAAAAGCGATGCGCCGCAAGTTTGATCAAATGGACGAGGAGGGCAAGGCGCGTGTACGTGCGTATATGCGCTCAAGATCCCATTGCTGGGGGGGTATGGCCGACGAACCGGATAGAAAAACCGATGATGGTGAAACGCAACAAAGGGACTGATTGATGGTGACCGAAATATTTATATTCAAAACTGGCGTACATACGAACGCCGATGTGCAGCAAGCGGCAAGTGTATTCAGATCGGTTGCCGCAATCAAACGGTGGAGTTTCGATTTGGACGATTGCGATCGGATTTTACGGATCGAAGCGACAGCCGGTCTCCGGCCGGAAGCGGTTGAGCAGTTGTTGCTGCGGGTAGGCATTGCCTGTGAGCAGCTGGAGTACGAGTTATAATAATGAGGTGGTCTGCCCGTGCGTAAAAATAAAAAAATATGGATGTCAGCGCACCAACGAACGTATTGTTGACTATCTTTAGCGCGAGATAGAAACGCTAACGAAATATATATGACGATCATGAATAGAAAGTATTATTTAACGGTACTACTGCTGATGCTTAGCATCGTATCCTTCGCGCAGTTCAAATCATTATTCAATGGCAAAGACTTATCCGGGTGGACCATCCACGGTACGGAGAAATGGTATGTTGAAAATGGCGAACTGGTTTGCGAAAGTGGGCCGGATGAGCAATATGGCTATTTATCAACAGAAACCTCCTATAAAGATTTTGAACTACGGGTAAGCTTCAAATTGGAAGCCAATGGAAATAGCGGGGTGTTTATCCGATCGGATATTGAGGGTGTGAAAATCGAGGGCTGGCAGGTGGAAGTGGCTCCGCCAAACAACCATACTGGAGGCATTTATGAATCGTATGGTCGCGGTTGGCTGATCCAGCCCGACCCCGAAAAAGAAAAGATTCTGAAAGCAGACGACTGGAATACCATGAAAATACGGGCGAAGGGTGATAAAGTGACCACTTGGTTAAACGGGAAGAAGATGGTACAACTTTCGGATGAAAAGATAGGCGCTGCAGAAGGATTTATTGCCCTCCAGATACACGATGGCGGTGGTATCAAGGTGCGGTGGAAAGACCTAACGATCAAGGAACTTTAAAAGGTGCTCCGTGCGCGAGGAACTTAATAACCAATAGTAAGCTAGTGATATGAAATCCCTGTCATCCCTATCCCTTTTGTTTGTTGCCGCGGCACTGTCGCTCCAGGCCCAGACACCATCAGTTAAGAAATCACCCCTGCTTACCGCCGCGCCGCCAAGTACTGTAGGCGTTTCCTCAGAACGGCTGGCGCGGATTGACGCGATGCTACAGGAATCGGTTGCCGAGGGGCAGATACCGGGTGTTGTAGCCTTGGTGGCTCGCAATGGCAAGATTGTGTACCATAAAGCTTACGGTAACGCCGACACCGAAGCCGGCCGCAAACAGCAAACCGACGATATCTTCCGAATCGCCTCACAAACAAAGGCAATCACAGCGACGGCGGTAATGATACTCTGGGAGGAAGGAAAGTTCCAATTGGATGACCCGATTTCAAAATATATTCCCGAATTTAAGAACCCGCAGGTACTGCAATCGTTCAGGTATGACGACACTAGTTATACCACCAGGCCGGCTAATAAGGAAATTACCATACGGCACCTGCTTACACATACATCCGGGCTGGGGTACAGTATGATAGATGGCGACGAGCGGATGAAAATGATTTACCAAAAGGCCGACGCCACGGATATATTTGTCACCGAAGAGGTCCGTATCGGAGACCTCGTCAAGAAGTTGGCAAAGCTACCGCTGCACCACGATCCGGGCGAGCGTTATACGTACAGCTTGGGATTGGATGTACTGGGATACCTCATCGAAATCGTATCGGGCATGCCGTTTGATCGTTTTCTGCGCGAAAGGCTCTTCGATCCACTAGGTATGGACGATACGTGGTTTTACCTGCCGGACGGAAAAGCGGACCGGTTGGTGACCGTACAACAAAAGGTGGACGGCCAATGGCAGAAGCTACCTTACACGTTTTACGACCCTGATTATCCCATTAAAGGCGCGCGGACGTTTTTTGCGGGTGGAGCGGGCCTAAGCAGTACAGCGAAGGACTATGCAACCTTCTTGCAAATGTACCTCAACGGCGGGGAACTTAATGGCGTTCGTATATTGAGCCGCACCACAATAGCTACTATCATGGCAAACCAAACGGGGAACTTATTTGGTGGCGAGGCAGAGGATTATGGCTTGGCTTTCGGGATGCTGACGGCACGTGGGGTGGCCAAAGGCGGCTTAGGCGGCGAGGGTACATTCGTGTGGGGCGGTTACTTCAATACGCAGTATTTTGCCGACCCCAGTGAAGGTGTAATCGGGATCCTCATGAAACAGACGCAAGGCCCCACTAACGACCAGACGAGCTGGAAATTCAGACAGATGGTAGGGGCATCGATTGATGACTGAAGGATGAAGATAACCCATAGGGATGAGAAAAATATCCTTACCTTTGCCGCACAATGGATGTTAAACAGCCGGAAAGGGAAGATTATAGTTTTTGGACGAAGTATAAACGATTTGCCGGAAGTGAGCTGCTGCTTTATCTGATTATGGTAGTGGGTATTCTGTTGGGAATTATTATTTTTAGTTGAATGTCGAATACATACTATAGTACCTGAAACTTCCTGCAATAAAATAGTTTTGAAAACGATTTCCGAATGAACCAGACGTGATTTAGTTAATCATCGAAGGCTTCGCCCGACAACTAAAAGCAAAAGATAACAGATGAATCTTAAATTGAAACGCCCCCTGGCTTTTTTTGACTTGGAGACTACCGGAGTAAATATATCGGCCGATCGGATCGTGGAGCTTTCCATCTTGAAGGCATCTCCCGATGGTAGCGAGGCCGTGAAAACACTCAAAATTAATCCCGAAATACCCATACCGCTCGAGTCGTCTCTGATTCATGGAATATACGACGAAGACGTGGCGCAAGCACCCACATTCAAAGAAGTGGCTATGGAAGTAGCCGAATTCCTCGGCGATGCGGACTTGGCCGGCTATAATTCGAATAAATTTGACATCCCGATGTTGATGGAGGAATTTCTCCGTGCGGGTGTTGAGTTTTCACTAACTGATCGTTTTTTCGTCGACGTGCAAAATATTTTCCACCAGATGGAACAACGCACGTTGAAAGCTGCGTACCGCTTTTATTGCGGCAAGAGCCTTGATAACGCACATAGTGCTGAAGCAGATGTACGGGCAACCTACGACGTGCTGCTGTCGCAATTGGATCGCTACCAAGATACGGAGTGGGAAGACAAAGCGGGCAATAAGTCAGTCCCCGTGGTGAACGATGTAGAAGCCCTGCATCATTTTACCAACCTGAGCCGCCCGGTAGATTTCGCTGGCCGGATGGTATTCAACGAACAGGGTGAAGAGGTGTTCAATTTCGGAAAGCATAAAGGGCGGTCTGTAGAGGCGGTTTTCGCAATGGAACCCAGCTACTATTCATGGATGATGCAGGGGGATTTTCCGCTATATACCAAGCAATGCTTGGAAAAGGTGTGGAAACGCTTTCGGATGAAGCAGAAAGGAACGGCCAATGTGCCACGTGATACCGACCCGTCTAAACGCAACAGTCAGGCTGCCGGTAGGCAACCACAGGAAGGGCGCCCGAAACGGAAGTCTGGGCCCATTACGGACGATATGCTGAAAGATCTACAGGCGAAGTTCAGCAAATAGTCGCAGGCCATTCCTTACGCATTCTTGACAAACAGCCATTGATAAACGGGGGCAAACCCGTATTTTTGTATATTCATTTTACGTATTACGATGTCACAAGAAACTGAACATATAAAATGCCTGATTATCGGTTCTGGGCCAGCTGGGTATACCGCAGCTATTTATGCTGCCCGTGCCGATTTGAAGCCGGTGGTATATACCGGTATCGTGCCAGGCGGGCAACTTACACAGACCACCGACGTGGAAAATTTTCCCGGCTATGCCGATGGGATACTTGGCCCACAGATGATGGAAGATTTCCGGAAGCAGGCGGAACGTTTCGGTACGGATGTGCGCTTTGGCTACATAACAGAGGTGGACTTCTCTGGTGATGTGCACAAAGTAGTAGTAGATGGCGAGAAGACGCTCACCGCTGAGACGGTGATCATTGCTACAGGTGCAACAGCGAAGTGGCTTGGTCTTGAAAGCGAACAAAAATACAACGGATTCGGTGTGTCGGCCTGTGCGGTGTGCGATGGTTTCTTTTTTAAAGGACAAGATGTCGCTATCGTGGGGGCAGGGGATACCGCTGCTGAAGAAGCGACGTACTTAGCGAAGCTGGCTGCCAAAGTGCATATGCTGGTGCGTAGGGATGAGTTCCGGGCATCGAAAGCCATGCAACACCGGGTGCTGAATACGTCGAATATCGAAATTCACTATCATACGGAAACCAAGGAAATCTTAGGCGACGGCCAGAACGTGACAGGTATACGGGTATATAACAACCAGTCGTTGGAGGAGAAGACCATCCCGGTGACAGGCTTTTTCGTCGCCATTGGTCACAAACCCAATACCGAACTGTTCCAAGGGAAACTGGATATGGATGCCAATGGCTACTTGATTACCCAGCCTGATAGCACGCGCACGAATATCGAGGGCGTATTTGCTTGTGGTGATGTGCAAGATCACGTATACCGGCAGGCCGTTACCGCTGCCGGAACCGGCTGTATGGCTGCGCTAGAAGCTGAAAGGTACTTGGCTGCTAAGGAGTTTTCAGTAGCGTATTAATCCATGTATTTGTTAGTACACGTGCGTGCCGCGGCGGAGCCACTGTGACCAGTTTTTGTCGTATACATGCACTTCGGTGGTTTGCACATCGTTGGCATTATATACGGGGTTTCGTAGGTTTACCCATTCATAAATCCCGCCGTATAGGTTGAACACATATTGATAACCAGCTTTTTTTAGCTTTTCGCCAATCCGTTCGCTACGATTTCCGATGGTGCAATAAACCACTACGGTATCGGTCTTCGGTATATCGTAAATCTCACGCATATCAAACCAAATGTAACCGACATGTTTCGCATGTCGGATATGGCTCACGTCAAATTCATCCCGCTCACGCGTGTCGAGCACAATAACGCCCTGTTTCACCATCTGTTTGAGCTCGTCAGCGGTAATGGTCTTTACGCTGTGCCGGTAGATATTATTCAACCGCTCATTGAACTCAGGACTGCTGGTTGAATCTTGTATGCCGCTACCGCAGGTAAGACATAAAACGGTGAATAACGACCACATTAACCTACATGATTAAAGTCCTGGATACGTGTACCCATATCGATTACCGTTGCATGGGGTAATGCGGCCGCAATGACACTTGTTCCGATGGCCGATCGATAGCCCCCCGCACAATGTACCACGATGGGCTTGTCTGTGGGAATATGCGGTGCGTGCTCCCGCAATTCGGGAAGCGGTATCGGGATAGCGCTGGGGAAAATGGGGTTGGCATTCACTTCTTCACGATTACGGATATCGACGATGGTGTAATCCGGTTGGTTTTTTGCAAAGTGCATTTCGTCAAACAGCGCGCCCTGCACGGGACCGCCGGTGGCCGATGCCTTGCCGGCTACTTGCTGTTCGTAACCGATCTTCGCTGTTTTTTCTACAAGCACCTGTAATTGCTGGGTGTCTTCGGCTACAAGATAGAACGCTTCACCGGGATTGACAATGCTTCCCAACCAGGTTTCAAACCGTAGTCCGTCGGGCACGTTGATGGCTCCGGGTAGGTGCCCCGATTGGAACTGTGCTTGTGGGCGGCCGTCCACAACAAGCATACCGTTGTTATGTATGGCCAAATCGCTGAAGGTAGGAATCGCATCGATGCTGGCCTGAAAAGCCGGTGCTCCTTTTTTGTTGAGCATCACGTTATATTCGAAATAGCGCGGTACAAAGGGTTGCTGCTCCAGGATTAACGTCACAAACTCATCTTCGTCCATCGGTTGCAATGCATAGTTGCTGCTAATTTCGGTTCCAATAGTGCTCTGCCGTGCATCACCCATGTGCTTTCCGCACAGCGAACCCGGACCATGAGCGGGGTAGACCACCACGTCTGCGGGAAGCCGCATTAACTTTTCGCGCGTAGAACGGTATAGTTGCCGTGCCAATGCGGCGGCTTCCCCGGTGATATTGCCTACCCGTCCCCGCAAGTCCGGTCGGCCCACATCACCTACAAATAAGGTGTCGCCAGTGAATATCGCATGCGGTTTGTTGTGCGAGTCTACGAGTAAGATACAGATGCTATCGGGCGAGTGCCCTGGGGTATTGATGGCTTCCAGCCAGCTGCTGCCCAACGCAATGCGGTCGCCTTCGTTAAAAGGCTGGTGAGGGTATTCTGCATCCACCAAAACACTGGTATACAATGTTGCGCCGGTCGTTTGGTGCAGTTCTAAATGTGAGCTTACAAAGTCGGCGTGTGGATGCGTTTCGATCACGGCTGTGATTACGGCACCATGTCGCTCGGCAAAGTTGAGGTATTGTTCGGGGTTTCGTGCTGGATCGATTAAGGCTATTTGACCTGCATCTCTTATCACATAAGACGCGTGCGCCAAACCTTCGTCGTAAAACTGGTGTATCTCCATTTGCGTATGACAATTGTATGCGCAAAGATATGGAAAATGTTTTTGCGTTGAATTAATTCGTATTTTGGCACCATGTGGATAGGGAAGACATTGGCCATATCGCTGGTATTTTTGTTCATTGCCGAATGGGCAGCCGGTCAAGATCATACTACGGTATTCGGCCAACGGCAGGCCCGTGGCCGCATAGTCAATCCAGCAATCAACGAGGCATCTGGACTCGTGGCGTCGGGGAGACACGAGGGATATTTCTGGACCCATAATGATAGTGGCGACGAGGCCCGGATTTTCCTGATCGATGATTCGGCGCATCACCGAGCGACCTATTATCTGCAAGGCGTATTAGCGCACGACTGGGAAGATATCGGGTTGATGGAACGTGAGGGATGTTATTACTTGCTCATCGGCGATATCGGTGATAACCGAGGCGAGCGGCAGCACGTCAAACTGCACGTCATAAAAGAACCGGCAATTGGAACATCAACGGCTGCAACGATGTTGCCGATTGAACAAACCCGATCATTCGTGCTTCGCTACGAGGATGGACCGCGGGATGCGGAATCGCTGTTCTTCGATCCGCTCGACGAACGGCTATATGTAGTGAGTAAACGGGAGCTGGAAGTGGGGGTATATACCACGACGCTGCCTGAATTGACCGCGGATACATTGATCTTGCGTAGAATTGGAACATTGCCCCACACCTTCATTACATCGGCAGCCATCAGTCCGGATGGGAGCGAGGTGCTCATGAAGAGTTTACTTGAAGTGTTTTATTGGCGCCGAAAGGTTGATGAGTCCGTTGGCGAAATGCTCCGTCGCCCGGCCATGCGACAACCCTATCAGGCAGAACCGCAAGGTGAGGCGATGACTTTCGCGCGTGATGGCAGTGGGTATTTTACTTTGGGTGAAGCGGTACTTGGCATCAAACCTGTTTTATATTTTTATCCGCGCTTTTGATCTAGATGGTTTAGCCTTCAGGATGTTGTTACGTTTGTTGACGGTTACTTCGATGGAAAGCAGTTGCAATTGATATTGATTAACAGCGGGTTAGGGTTATAACTAGAATTAGTATGATATTTTTCAAGCAAATTATTTGACGACGTCGGCTTAATTTCCATATTTTTATTGCACAAAACCAACTAATTATAAACTTAATAAAAAGTCCCGGTTGTTAACCAACCGGGACTTTTTATTTCTACATGCCATAAAAATGGGTTGACTAACCGCCATAATCATCGCTAGCGATGATATAAGCATCGACGGTTGGCGATGATAAGTCTATGGATTATTTGGGGGGTTGTTGCCTAGTTCTTGTTGCTGGCGGAGCTCATCTACGTTATTCTTATCGGCAAATTCATCTGTTTTGCCGGAAAACGCTTCCAGTAAATCGGTAATCGCATCCATATTCTCAGCAGTACGCTGATAGATATCAGGGAGAATTTTTTCGAGGCGACTGTCGCCTAACTCGATATTATCGACTTCCACTTTGCCGATTTTCTCCAACACAGCCTGTTGGCTTCGCTTAAGATCATCCAATTCACGGACAATCTTCTCCATCAATTCAAATTTCTTCAATTTATCCATAACATCAGCATTTACTTTTCAAAAACAAGAAAAACCGAAAAAGGTTTTGTATAACTATTTAATTAGTTATATTGCGAAAGTTTTAGTTGTAAACAATCAATACGATGAAGAGGGTTTTATATATAGCCGTATTGCTTTGGTTTGGTGTGGGTAATGGGGTAGGTTACGCCCAAGACAGGCAGCCGGATAATAACAAGTTACTCGAATTATATCAGGCACAGCAATATCGGGAAGCAGCCACTTATTTGCGGTCTTTCTATACTGATAGAATAGCCGATCCGGCAATACTGAACAGGTTGGGTTATTGTTATCGCATGGCGGGCGACGATGAGGAAGCCGAGCGGTATTATCAGCAGCTCTATGCGCTTGACACGTTGAATGTTTCCACATTGATGAATTTGGCCGGCCTGCATGTGAAGCGGGGGCGATATTCCTCGGCTGCCGGCTATTATCAACGAATCGTTGCCGTGGATAGTAACCATGTTGCCGCCTATCGCGCCCTTTCGGAACTGACAAAAAGGAATGGGGATCTCGCCGCTGCTTTCAATTACCTGTTACGGGCAAATAGCCTCCAACCGACGAACAGTGATATTGCCTATGATTTTGCGCAGTTATGTATGGATTTAGAGCGGTATGGACGGGCGGATACGGTTCTGCAGTTGGCCTTGGACGACGATCTGCAAAACGGTCTATTGCTGTTGGGAAAGATCAAGGTTGCTGAAAAATTGAAGCACTACGAAGAGGTGGTTACCTTGGGTGAACGGTTGGGTGAGCTGGGCGACGAGAGTCGAGAGGTACTTGTGCTATTGGCCCGAGGCTATTTCCATACCCAACATTTCGCGGACTGTGAAGAGACCTACAGCCGGCTATTGGCGGTTTACAAACAGATGGGAGAGGTAGATTATTACTATCTGGCAATGGCCTATAAAGCAATGAAACGATATGAAGAAGGACTGGAGAGTATGGAAAAGGTGCTGGAGCTTGCTATCTCGCCGAATACCGCTTTTTATTACGGTCGTAAGGCTGATTTGCACGATTTGGCCAATCAGCCCTCGGCGGCGGCGAAGAGTTATTTACGGAGCTTCCAGTTTGAAACCATTCCCTTGCATTATTACAGCCTAGCTGTTGTATATGACAAAAAATTGAGCGATGCGCGCAATGCCCTGCGGTATTTCCGGCAATATGTCGAACTACAGCTGCCGGAAGATCAGCAAATTTACGTGGATTATGCCCGGCGACGCATTGAAGAGTTGAAGTAGCCGTATGTGCGTTTTGCCGGAAACCGCCAATTTACATTGCAAATGCCGGTGATATTCACGAAGTTTGCTGTCAGTCCAAGTACTTATGCAATGAAGAAAATCTTATTTTGGCTCCTTCCCCTTGCACTGCTTTCCTGCGAAAAAACAGAATATTCCCCCGATCCGGCTGCAGACACCTATTCGTTGAAACAAATCATTTACGATGTAGGGGAAGAGGACGGAATGGAGACGTTTGTACGTCCGTTACACTCGGTCACGTATGCTAATCGCACCAGTGTTGTCCAGCGGGTGATCGTTGATCCCTTGGCGGGCCTAACGGAGTCTTCTGTTTTTACGAGCAGCGATAATAACGCGTTTGCACTGCTTGGCAGTGTGGAACCGGAGGTGGCCGTGCCATTGCAATTGGATGATGGTGTGATTACGGTTGGCGAAGCGAAATGGCCGTACCGCAGTGAGGTCGCGCAGCTCGCCCCAACAGTTAATTTCCGCGATACAATTGCCGTACCGCCAAATACCCGGCTCACACTTATGATGAATGTCTATTTTAACGAATTCGAGCTCTCCTACACCGCCACGTTCGAAGGCCAGCCTACGGGAACCATCGTTGAGGCAAAAGGTAAATGGAAAGGTGTAGTCGTGGCCAATGTCGAGAAGCAGCTGGAGTTCGATTAAAAACTTGTTACCTTTCGTTGTTTTTGTTGATTGAAATATTCGGCTATCGCTTCAACCGAAAGGGTATTCAGACAGTGTTGGGCCGCTACCCCGCCTTTCCGGGCAACGTGCACGCCGTATTGCATGTCTCGGAAGCCGTTGTTGCGGTGAGCATCCGGATTGATGGATAGCATGACACCTTTTTCTATCGCATAGCGATGCCAGCGCCAATCGAGGTCCAATCGGAGTGGATTGGCATTGATCTCGATAGCCACGCCATGTGCGGCACATGTATCAATAATCCGTTCATAGTCTAGCTGATAACCTGTCCTGCTGAGCAGTAAACGCCCTGTCGGGTGACCAATGAGGGTCGTATAAGGGTTTTCTATGGCTTTGACTAACCGATTGGTCGCCCGTTCTTTATCCATTTTGAGGTTGGAGTGGATGGAAGCTACGACGAAATCAAACCCAGCAAGAATTTCATCGGGGTAATCCAACGATCCGTCCCCCAGGATATCGGATTCGATACCTTTGAAAATACGAAACGGTGCCAAGTTTACATTCAGCGCATCGATTTCCGCCCACTGTTCCTGAACACGCCCAATGTCGAGCCCTTTGGCATATACAGCTGCTCTGGAATGGTCGCAGATACCGAGGTACTCCAGTCGCAATTCGTCACGACAGTACCGTGCCATCTCTTCGAGTGTGTTTACGCCGTCGCTGTAGGTGCTGTGGTTGTGAAGTGTTCCCCGAAGGTCGGTATAGTTGATAAGTATGGGTAGTGCACCGGTTGTTGCCAGCACGATTTCGTTGTTGCCCTCACGCAGTTCGGGCTCGATATACGATAACCCAAGCGACGCGTATATCGCTTCTTCCGACTCGAAGTCGGGCAGCTGCGGTTCCGGTAATAATTCGTCCAATAGCCGTAGATGTTCGTCAGACCCGGTGGTTATCAAAAGCTGGCGTGAGAAGGAGTCTGCATCTGATGGGATAAAGCGGAAAGTAAGTCCGGTTTCATTTTTGGCCAGCAGCGGAGCCGGAGCATTCGGGATTTCAACCAAGAGCGTGTCGATTTTAGTAACTGCCGCAGTGAGTTCATCAAAGGAGGCTTCTGCGATTAAGTCTATTGACTGGAGCACTTCGCACTTTCGTCGGAAATCGCCCGTGAACGCAATTTTACGCCCACGAGGTAAAAGCTCCTGTACCGACACCATGACCGATTCGGCCATCGATTCAGCGTTGGCATATAAGAACCAGCCTTTGTTGGCGATGGAAAATTCAAGGGCCTGTTTAATTTCAAGCTGTGTTTTCAATCCGAAGCCGTTGGCTCCCACGAGGCGGTTTTCATTACATGCATAATATAACTCGCCGATCGATTCGATATCCAAATCACGCCAAATAACCTTTATTTTTTTTGGGCCAAGACCCTTGATGGTCAGCATTTCTAGAATACCTTCGGGGGTGGCGTTTATTAACGCTTCCAGTTCGGGAAATGATCCGCTCGCCAGTAGCGTGTTGACCTTATCGGCCGTACGTTGGCCGATGCCCGGCACTTCGCTGAGTTTGCTGATTGTTTGGGGTGTAATTATAAAGGACAGTTTATCCAGTTTGAAGGCTGCGGCTGCCATTGCCTTGGTGCGGAACGGATTTTCACCATGCAGCTCCATCAGCTGGGCATATCGCCGGAATATTTTTGCGATTTTCTTGTTATCCATCGCCGAAAATTACGGATTTCCCGGCAGGTGTCAAAGCGAATCCTGCACTATATCAATACGGTTAATGTTGTTTCTGAAAACGACAGCAGTAATGGTGCGGTTATGGGATGTTGATATGGACAGTCTTTCGGCCAAGTTGTGTTACCGATGTGGCTACACCGTCCGGGCGCAATTGATGCGCTTTACTTTTCATCTGTCTAAATTTGTTTATTCATCGCTTTTTTGTTTCTAAAGGCATTCATGCTGCCTTCGGCGGTTTTAATGGTGATGAAGCTATCATGATTTTTCATTTGTGTTTGACTTCAACGGCATTCAAGATGGCTGAAGCCGTTTAGTCATTCCGCTGTGTGATTTTGAAGATCATGATGGTTTCATATGCTATTATAATGGTTTCTACTCGGGGTATAACGAACGGGATAGCGCTAACGCTACATGGATACGGAAACTTGGTTAGTTATGGAAATAGGTAACAATAAGCATCTCAACTTAAAGGCTAACTGACTGTCAGCGATAACCGTGATGGAACTTTATCAAAGAATGAGCAATAAGCCCGAATTGGCCCGGCTAAAGAAGCGAATCAAATATTATGATGTAATTGAAATTGACGCTTCGAGACTTGCTTCCCAATTTATCGAAAAATTTAAATTAAGTCACGGACTCCAAATCCCTGATGCTATTATAGGTGCAATGCGGTAGTGCATCAAATTCCATTATTCATACAACCTCCTCAATAAGGCTCCATGAGTTCGTTCAAGAATGGTTTCCCTGCATACCTCAAAACGAATCCTGTACTTCTTTTAAACGAACGCTCAGTTCACGGGCTTCCCTGATCCGTGCCCTTGATTACTTGGCCAAACCCTGTGAGATGGAAAAGCACAAGGGTGCAGGTTTATCATGATATTTTTAGACTCTTTTTATTCATCGCGCAAACTATCCACCGGATTGGCTATCGCTGCCCGGACAGCCTGCCAGCTTACCGTAAACAACGCAATCACCACGGTGGCCAAGCCCGCCACGGCGAACATCCACCACTGGATATCGATGCGGTAGGCAAAATCTTCCAGCCATCTGTTCATGGCCCACCAGGCAATCGGCGAGGCTACTGCAACAGCAACCAATATCAATTTCACAAAATCTTTGGAAAGCAGGCCCATGATACCGGTTACAGTGGCGCCTAGCACCTTTCGGATGCCGATTTCTTTCGTTCGTTGGAAGGCCATAAGCGTGGCCAGGCCGAACAACCCTAGGCAACTGATGAAAACCGTGATGCCGGTGGCTGCGGTGATGAGTGTGGAGGTTTTGTATTCCTGCTTATAAAGTGAGGAAATGGTATCGTCGTAAAATCGGTATTCGAAGGGTATGTCCGGATAGACGCGCTTCCAATCCGCCTCGATCAGCGCTATCGCGTCTTTCCACTTTCCGGGTTGTGAGGGAGGCAACTTGATGTTCAGTGTGTTCAGCCCGTCTTTGTACATAACCAAGGCGGCGGCGTCTATACCGCTTTTCAGGCTGAATTGGTGGAAGTCCTTCACCACACCTGTTATCGGCAAACCTATATCACCATCGCCTTTTGTCAGCCGCTGGCCAATGGCGGCCTCGGGGGTTGGGAATCCGAATGCTTTTAGCGCCACTTCGTTGATGATGTATTCGCGGGTAGTATCGGAAGTCTGTAAATTGCGGCCTGCAAGTAATGGAATATCATATAGGTTGATAAAGTCTGTATCCACACTTTTCAACATGACCTGTTCCTGCATCCTTCCGGTGTCACTATCGTGGAAAAGTATCGTGGCCATCATCGAGTTGCTCATCGGGAGGTCCCCTAGTGCCACCCCTGCAATTTCGGGACGGCGTTCCAGCTGCTGCTTGAGCACAAATTGTTTATCCTTGTAGGGTTCTTTATCGCGGATATTGAACGGTATTCCTACGGTCAATACGGCCTCGTGATTGAACCCGAGATCTTTATTCAATGCGTAGCGCAGCTGTTGGCCGATAATGATTGCGCTGATGATAAATACCTGTGCGATGACAAACTGGAAAACGATGAGCCCTTTCCGCAAGCTGAAGCGAACTCTACCCAGCACCTTTTCCGCCTGGCCTTTGAGCACATTTATGGTCTGAACCCTTGTAATGAGCCATGCGGGGTAAATGCCGGCAATGAGCGTAATCGAGAAGGCTAGCAGTAACCCGAAAGCGACCATCCCGCTATGATTAGCAAAGGTAGACATGCCCTGCGGGATGAAATCCCGGAATACGCGGAGGCCGATGGACGACAGGATGAAGGAAAAGCCCAAGGCCAACAGGACAATGACCAGCGTTTCGCCGAGGAAATGGCTGATTAGCCGAGCGGGTGTGCTACCCAATGTCTTGCGGATGCCGATTTCCCTGGCTCGCTGTGGTAACTGTGCCGTGCTGAGGTTGATGTAGTTGATGCATGCCAGGGTCAACAGAAAGGCGGCGACACCCATTAATCCGTACAGTACATTCTTATCGGCTGTAGGGATCCGTCCGCCGTATTGTATGGCAAAAAGCTTATCGACAAGCGGCAGGAACTCATACCACATCTTGTAGTTGTACTTTTCAAAACCTTCTCTATTATGCTGTTCGTTTAACGTATTGATCTGCTGCAATACGTGCGATTGGCTGACCCCGTCGTGCAGCCTGATGTACAGCTCTTCGTTGGAGCTTCTGCTGCTCCAATTGTCACTTATCCATTCCGAGGGAGTAATGGCAAAAAATTCTTTCGCATCAAAGCTGTTCGGATAATCAAGGTCGGCTACTACGCCAGAAACGGTAACCGATATCGTATCGTTGTAGGTAATGGTTTTACCGGCCAACTCTTGCGGCGGCACACCGGGGAAATAGTCCTCGGCGCGGCTGCTGGTCAGCACGACTTTGCCGGGCGCGTCAATAGCAATTGCCGGGTTGCCAGCCAGCCATCGGTATGGTATCATTTTAAAATAGTCGGGTCGCGTCGCCACCAATCCACTCGGAGACTCGATTACCCGTGGCTTACCACCCTCAGCAGTGGCCACATGCGCCGTTTCCCGGCTTTGTTGATATATGGGCACGACCAGCTCCACGCCGGTCATCCCATCGGCGAGAGCTGGAGGTAGCGCCTTTGCGATCGCGGAGAAGCCGCCGCCCCTTCCATGTTGATCGCGGTTTTGGCTCACCACTTGGAAGACGCGTTCAGCATTGGGTTGTTGCTTATCAAAACTGAATTCGTAATCCACCATCCGATAAATGATCCAGCAGGCACTGATGCCGATAGCCAGACCGAAGATATTTAGACCGGTAAACAGCCGGTTGCGCCACAAGTAGCGGAGGGTAGTTTTGAAGTAGTTTTTTATCATAGCGTTGTTTCTGTTTAGCAGTTGCGCTGCCGAATCGAAAAAGATGGTGCACGAATCGGACCAAATGGACAAGTGATTGTTGGTGAGTTTATTACGGTTCGTATTGAGCGAATGGGTGTTCGTTATCGAACACCCGGTGTTCTATATCGGACAATAATATGAGATTTTTTGTCCGCAGCTAAAGCTAAAATCTTATCCAATTTGGACTTGCTATTTGATTTTAAAGTCAGTTCCATCATATAGGCTATTAGAAAAAGGAAACAGCGATGTAATCATGCTAAGGATCCAAGAATTGTATATCTTTGAATATCATAAAAAGTCCAGTTATGAAAACATTCCTCACTGCCATCGCATTGTCTCTCGGATTATCGGTTGCCGTAGCGCAACAAGAGGCATTTAAGATAAAAGGAAAGATCGGTTCGCTTGGCAGTCCTGCAAAGGTTTATCTGGAATATCAAAATGATGACCTGTCCATACTGGATTCCGCAGAATTGAAAAATGGCAGGTTCATTTTCAAAGGTAAAGCTGCACATGCGACCGGTGGCTCGTTGGCATTGAGCCACGATGGCAAGGGGCTTAATAGCGCACGTGATTCCCGTTTAATTTTCCTGCATAAAGGAACAATAAAAATCAACTCGACTGATTCGCTGGATAAAGCTACGATTACAGGCTCTAAACTCAACGCGGATTTCGGGCGGCTTCAAGCTTCATTTGAAACGATCAATGCGAAAGAGCGGACGCTGAATGTCCGTTATGAGGCTGCATCCGAAGAAGATCGTAATAGTGAGATGTTTGAAAAGGATTATGAAGCGATATACGAGATGCAAAGCGCTATTTTTCTTGATTTTGTGCAGAATAATCCACAAAGTATTATCAGTGTAATCGCGTTGGAACGTTATAGTGGTGCTGATCCCGATGTTGACACGGTAGCCTCCCTATTTGCTACATTATCGGAGCAAGTACAAAACAGTGGGCAGGGAAAATCCTATGCACAACGCCTTGAAAACATGAAGCGAACCGAAGTGGGGCAACCTGCCCCTGGGTTTACCCAGAACGATCCCGACGGACATCCCGTTTCACTGGCGGATTTCAAAGGCAGGTACGTACTGATCGATTTCTGGGCCAGTTGGTGCGGTCCCTGCCGTGTGGAAAATCCGAATGTCGTCAACGCACACGAAAACTATAAAGACAAGAATTTCACCGTTCTCGGTGTTTCGTTGGATAACGAAAAAGGACGGGAGGCATGGCTGAAAGCAATCGAGGATGATCAATTAACCTGGACACAGGTTTCCGATCTGAAAGGTTGGGAAAATGAAGTGGCATCACTGTATGCAGTCAGAGCCATTCCAAAGAACGTTTTAGTCGATCCAAGCGGCAAAATTATCGCTAAAGATCTGTATGGTGATGAACTTACAGGCAAGCTGTCCGAGGTACTCGATTAGTGTGTCGGACGAAAGCTAATTTGCAACTCTTTTTTATTCTTTCCTCCGAGCAAGCAGAATGGACAAAGTAAGCCGTGTTAGCTTCCCCCTCATGCGTCAAAGCGAATCTTCCACCTCCCGCACGCGCTCCGGCCGTTTATAACGATGAATGATCAGGCGTATCCCAGCGTTAAACGTGAGATAGCTGATGGTCCAGTTGATGAAGGTAACGACTCGGTTCCTGAAGCCAACTAACGACATCAAATGCACGAACATCCATACCCACCACGCGAAAAAGCCTTGGAAGCGGATTTTGCCAATGTCTACTACCGCTTTATTCCGACCGATAGTGGCCATCGATCCCTTGTCGAAATAGACAAATCGTTCGGCAGGTTGGTTATTGATTATTCGGATAAGTTGTTTGGCCAAGAATCGGCCCTGCTGCTGGGCTACGGGGGCTACACCGGGGTGTCCCCGCGGCAGTTCGTCAGTGATCATCGCTGCTACGTCGCCAATGGCAAAGACATCTCGGGTGCCCACCACGCCGCAGTGTTCATCGACTCGTATACGGTTACCGCGCACAATGGTTTCCTCAGCGATGCCCGCGGGGAACTGGCCAGCCACCCCGGCCGACCACAGCACGGTCTTGGTCGGTATGCGGTCGCCATCCGCAAACGTTATCGTGTCACCATCATAGCTAGTTACTTGTGTGTTCAGCCGGATTTTTACACCGAGTTCGTTCAGGTACAGTTCCGCTTTTTCTGAAGCTTGAGGAGATAGGTTGGCCAATATTTTTGATTGCCCTTCTACCAAATAGACGTTCATGTCTTCTTTCTTGAGCTCGGGGTAATCTTTCGCCAGGATGTTGTTGCGGATTTCTGCAATGGAACCGGAAAGCTCCACGCCGGTGGGACCACCGCCCACGACCACGAAATTGAGGTAAGCGCTACGGCTCTCGGCATCCTTAAGCAAAGAAGCCTCGATATTCTGAAGGATGAAACTACGGATACTTACGGCTTCCTTCACATTTTTCATCGGCATAGCATAGTACTCGATGTCTTTGTTGCCGAAGAAGTTGGTGGTTGCCCCGGTGGCGATAATGAGGTAATCGTATGAAATCGGACCGATATCCGTGTCCAGCTGTTTGTTTTCCACGTCGATACGACGTACATCAGCCATCCGGAACGTGAAATTTTCCTGCTTACGGAACATTTTGCGTAGGGGGAAAGCAATAGAAGGTGCATCAAGCGTTCCGGTAGCCACTTGGTATAGGAGTGGCTGGAAGGTATGGTGGTTGTTTCGGTCAAGAAGCAGCACCTCAACTTCTTTGTTTTTCAGTCCTTTGGCAATTTCTATCCCGCCGAAACCGCCGCCGATAATTACTACTTTCGGGAACTTATTGTCGTTGTGTTGTGTCGTCATCTTATCGCATTCTTTTTACCCGGCATCGTTACGTGGTGAACGGATGACGGAGTCAATTGTTTGCAAAAATACGTATTTTCAACCCGTCCAATGCGGCATTTAGGCGAATTTGGCAGGCTAATCTACTTTGGTCACCAGCACGGGGTAGGGTATCGAGCATATCGAGCTCCGCATCCGAGCGCGCCTCCAGGGCTTCCATTCCTTCCAGTACCTCGATGTGGCACGTTGCGCAAAGCGCCATGCCCCCACAGGTGGCAAGGATATCGTAGTCGGATGCCTTAAGCACTTCCATCAGGCTGAGGTTAATACCTTCCGGTATCTCCAATTGGCGTATTTCGCCAAGCTGATTTTCTACCGTGATATGGATGGTATCTGTCATGATGCTGTTCGTTTAGAATGCGTTTACGCCATTAACGGTGGTGTATTTGAAACTGAGTTTTTCGGCGGGGTATACGTACCGGAACGCGCTTTGAGCCATCAGTGCAGCCTCATGGAAGCCACAGAGGATGAGTTTGAGCTTTCCGGGATAGGTATTGATATCGCCGATGGCATAGATACGCTCCACGCCCGTGGAATAGTCCGTGGTATCCACGGCAATAGCCGATTTGTCGATAGTCAACCCCCAGTCGGCAATCGGTCCCAATTTGGGGCTCAATCCGAACAAGGGGATGAGCGCATCCGCTTCCAGCAACGTTTCTGTTTTGTCCTTACCGAGGATGCCTACATGGCTTAGAGTGCCGTTTCCTCGTACCCCGCTAAGGTTGCTTTGCAACAACAGGTTGATCTTTCCTCGTTCGGCGAGGGAAAACACTTTTTCGGCCGAATCGGGTGCACCCCGGAAACTATCGCTGCGGTGTACCAAGGTAACCGCTGACGCCACGTCACTGAGAAAAACCGTCCAATCCAGTGCCGAGTCCCCGCCGCCCGCAATAATCACCCGCTTGTTACGGTAGGTTTCGGGATTCTTTACCATGTACGATACCCCGCGACCTTCAAAATCGGCAAGGCCTGGAATCTCGGGCTTGCGCGGTTCGAACGAGCCCAATCCGCCCGCGATGACAACCACAGGGGCGTGTATAACGGTACCTTCGTTGCTGATGATACGGTAGGAGCCATCTGGTTGGCGCTCCAGGCTTTCTACCCGTTCACCTAATGTGAATGACGGATTAAACGGGCTGATTTGCGTCATGAGGTTATCGACAAGCTCCTGTGCGTTGATAGCCGGGAATCCGGGTATATCGTAGATGGGTTTATGCGGATAAATCTCCGATAACTGTCCACCTATTTGGGGGAGGGCATCGATGAGGTGGCAGCGCATTTTGAGCAAACCGGCTTCGAATACGGCAAACAGGCCAACCGGTCCTGCTCCGATGATGCATATATCTGTTGTTATCATGTTATCTTTATTCATCCTTAAATCTCCAAATTATCGTATATGGTGTTCAATATCCGTTTCAAGTGTTCAAAATCTGCATCGTTGAGGTTTTTCCAAGCTTGCGTGCGTATCTCGCTGACGTCGCCGGCGAGCATACTGATTTTCTGTTCGCCTTCCGCGGTGAGATGAACTACGAAACTCCGCCTGTCAGTTGGGTTGGCCCTACGTTCCACCAAGTTTTTGCGGACTAGTAAATCGACGATACGGGTTAGCGTGGGTTGGTCCTTTCCGCAATACTCAGCCAGTTCTTTCTGCGATAAATCGGCATGCTGCTTCAGGTTCTTCAATATCGACCACTGGTCCACGGTAATGCCGAATTCACGGCAGTTGAATTGGTATTGAGCATACTGTTTGACCCGACGTGCAGTGCGTTCCAACAGGAATGAATAGGCATTGTAGTGTTCTGTTTGCATAACAATAATTAGTATGACAAATATATAGATAAATGTCGATATTTACAAATAGCGTACATGTGGAATAGGTTATTTATTCCTCAGAAATCCTTCCTGCTTTTTCTTCGGTGTATTGGATGTATGCTGCCGCGGTGATGTCACCATTCACATTGAGCGTTGTGCGCGACATGTCCAAAATACGGTCGACACCGTAGATAAGGGCAATCGCCTCACCGGGTACACCGATGGAGATGAGGATGGTTACGATGACGGGTAATGAGCCGCCCGGCACGCCCGCTGTACCCACACCGGCTAAAATACACAGTAACACCACGGTAATCTGCGATCCGATACTGAGGTCGACATTGAATACCTGGGCAAGGAACAGTACGGTAATCCCCTCAAAGAGCGCCGTTCCGTTTTGATTGCCGGTGCTACCGATAGTAAGCACAAAATGGGCAATGGGCTTGGCGATATTGAGCTTTTCGATGCTCACGCGTATGGCGGTAGGTAAGGTGGCGTTGCTGGAGCTCGTTGAAAAGGCGGTGAGTGTCACCTCGCCCATGTCTTTCATGAATTGTACCGGATTGCGCTTGGCAAAATATTTCAGTATGATCGGATATACCACAAACTGGTGTATGGCGAGTGCGCCCAGCACAACGAGTACATACCACAGCAATGAGATCAGGAAATCGGCGCCAACATTCAATACCATGTTGAATAGCAACGCTGCCACACCATAAGGAGCTAACGCCATGGCGTAGCCAATTACTTTGATAACGACTTCGTAGACGCCCTCCAGGAAACTTTTCAGCGTTGCGGTCTTCTCCGGGCCGACAGCCGCCATCGCCACACCAAAAATCAGGGCAAAGAACATGACGGAAAGCAAGCCGCCACCGGTGTGGCTCGAGTTGAACGCATTGGCCATTTCCTCAAATGGATTGCGTGGAATAATTTGTGCAATCACATCGCCGGCAGTGCGCTCGTCGGCTCTGTTGGCTGCTGCTTGGGCATTCGCTTTGGCCGCTTCGGCACCGAATTCGTTGACGAGATATTCCCGCGTTTCAGGCGAAATGGTTTTGCCGGGCTCGAAAACATTCACCATCGTGATACCAATCAACACAGCGATGAAGCTTACGACAATCGTGTACATTAAAAGCTTGCCGCCCATCCGGCCGAGTTTTTTCACATCGCCGATTTCGGCAATGCCTAGAATCAATGCTGATAGGATCAAAGGAATAACCATCATGAAAATGAGGTTCATGAAAATCTTTCCCACCGGCTCCACCCATTTCACGATGGTGTCGAGCGTTTCCGGTTGCAATCCGAGGTTTTTGATGATCAATCCGGCCGCGATGCCGAATACCATCCCTATGAAAATCTTTGTGTGTAACTTCATCCGGTTCTATTCACTTTTTAGGTAATGTGCAACTGTTCCGAAACAGGGATGCTGTTTTCAGGTCGGAACATCGCAAAATTAACATTATAATCGGTAACAGCTAAATAAAAAGAGGCTGCTGTTTTGTCAGCAACCTCTTGTTGTATTCTATATAATACGCGCAAATCCGCCTATGCTTTTACGGGATTCAACTTCGCCTTGCTTTCCGCGTCGGGAGCAGTCGCATCAACCGGCTTTTTTCCCTGCAAATCCACAATCAACGGTGCCGCTAAGCATACGGAAGAGTAGGTGGCCACAACGATACCCACCAAGATTGCGAAAGAGAAGCCCCGGATTACTTCGCCGCCAAAGATGAACAAGATTGCCATGACAAAAATAACCGTCAATGACGTTACAATCGTCCGACTCAATGTCCGGTTGATGGCAAGGTTGACCGTATCGCCGATGTATTCGTTTTTCCGCCTTGGCATACCCAAGTATTCCCGTAGGCGGTCAAATACCACGACCGTGTCGTTCACAGAATAGGCGATGACCGTTAGTATGGCGGCTACGAAGTGCTGGTCGATATCCAATGAGAACGGAACGATGCCATCCAGTAACGAGAAAAGAATGAGGATTACCAATGCGTCGTGTATCGTGGGTATGGCCGCGGCCAGACTGTATTGCCATTTGTGGAAACGGATGAGTATGTACAGTGCAATTACCAATACCGAGAAAATACCGGCGTAAACCGCCCGCGACTTAATGTCGTTGGCGATGGTGGGGCCTACTTTCTGCGAGCTCAATATTTCGTACGAATTTCCGTCTATTTTAGATAAACCTTCGTTCAACTTAGCGAGTACTTCCGCGTCAGCGGCATCGTCAGTATCGTCGATATGGTAAGTGGTGGTTACCCTGATTTGGTTGTCCGCACCATAGATCTTCACTTCCGTGGTAAGACCGAAGGTTTCGTTGAGGTTCTCGCGAACTTCTTCCAGGTCAATTGCTTGGTCGTAACGTACGGTATACGTACGTCCGCCTTGGAAGTCGACGCCTAGGCTAAACCCTTTAACAAAGATGACGATAAAGCCAATTACGATGAATAGGGCAGAGGCGAGATAAATCTTCTTCCGGTTTTGTACAAACGCAAAATTGGCATTTTGCAGCGTATTGGCGCTCCACGGATATGAAACCTTGATATTCCACCCTTTATTCAACATCCAATCAAAGATGATGCGGGTGATGAATATTGCAGTGAATAGCGAGGTAATGATGCCAATCATGAGTGTGGTTGCAAAACCAAGGATAGGGCCGCTTCCGAAAAAGAATAGGATGACACCGACCAAGAATGTGGTAATCTGGGAGTCGAGAATGGACGGCATCGCATGTTTATAACCATCGGCGATCGCCTGTCTGATTGACTTGCCGATGCTTAGTTCCTCTCGAATCCGTTCATAAATCAATACGTTGGCATCCACTGCAGTACCGAGCGTTAAGACGATACCTGCAATACCCGGTAGGGTCAATACCGCATTCAGCGACGCCATCACCCCCATGAGGAAAAACACGTTAAATATGACGGCGATGTTGGCTACCCAACCACCGCGGTTGTAGTAGAATATCATGAATATCAGCACGATAGCGAGTCCGATAATGGCTGAATTGATGCCAGCATCGATAGCGGCCTGACCAAGTGTGGGGCCCACAATGGCTTCTTCAACGATTTTCGCCGTCGTCGGCAACCGACCGGCTTTCAGTACGTTGGCCAAATCTTTGGTGTCTTCGATGGTGAAGTTACCGGTGATTTGCGATACCCCATTGGGGATTTCACCCTGAACGGTAGGTGCCGAATAGACAACGCCGTCCAATACGATCGCGATAGCGCGCTTATTGTTGGGATCGGCGGAAGCCGATGCGGTAATCCGCCGCCACTCACGCGCGCCTTCACTGTTCATGTACATGGTTACCATCGGACTGTTCGACTGTGGGTCGAAATCGTCTTTGGCATCGGTAATCACGTTGCCGGCCAATACAGGACCAGCCTCAACACCTGTTGGTTTGACCGCATACAATTCCAATTGCTCGGGAGTACGTGGACTTGGTTTCACACTCCACAGCAGTTTTACATTTGCAGGGATAATTTGCTGTACAGCAGGATCCGCGAGAAAATCGTTTACCTTGGCTGTGTCGCGCAACTGTGCATAACCTACGATAGGCCCGGGTGCCAGCATCGGTTGGTTATTGGGCCCGAGGCCCGTTGCTGGTCTCAAGACGTTGAATAATGGATTCTGTAGTGCCAGTTGACTTTCTGACGAGTCGGTAGCGGTCGAATCTTGGCCGGCGCCAAGGGCGGCCAGTAAGCCTGCGTCGGTGCTGTCAGCAGCTGCACTGTCGGCTGTGGTGGCTGTTTCTTTTTTGGTCTCGCGCACTGTGGAAGCCAAGGCGCTGTTTACGTTTTCCAACATGGGGTATATCTCCATGTTGTCGTAGGTTTCCCAGAATTCGAGCTTAGCCGAACCTTGTAACAGCTTGCGCACGCGGTCTTCGTCGTTTACACCTGGCAGCTCGATAAGTATCCGGTTGGTGCCTTGTTGCAGCTGGATATTCGGCGATGCAACGCCGAATTTATCAATCCGTGTACGCAATACTTTAAACGAGTTGTCGATTGCATTGCCGGCTTCCCGTTGCAGAAAACTGGCTACCTCCGCATTGCTGCTGTTAGCATTTACATAAGCTGCGTTGTCTTTCGTGGCAAAAAAACCGGCCAACGATACATTGGGGCTCAGTTTCTGAAACTCATCGACAAATAAGCTTACGTAGTTGTTCTGGCTGCTTCGGCTTTGGATATTGGCATTTTCCAAGGCCTTGTTGAAATTTTCATCCTTCGGGTTATTGGCGAGGTTGCGGACCAACTCTTGCAACGATACTTCCATCGTTACGTTCATGCCCCCTTTCAAGTCCAAACCCAAGGCAATCTCCTGTCCTTTGGCTTCGCGATACGTGTATTTCGCCACGCCCAAGTTATATACCACCTCCCCGGCCATGGAGTCGAGGTATGCTTTCTCTTTCGCCATGTCGCCCTGGGCATACGCTGCGGCATCCCGTTCCACCTTGCGGGTTACGAATGTGAATGATAGGGAATAGAGGCACGCGATGGTGACCACTACTACCAAAAATTTAATCAACCCTGTACCTTGCATTTTCTTTCGTAAGCTAGTATTAATCTATTCTATTTTTAACAAAATTCAGTTAAGACGGCAAAGGTATAAAATTTTTGTCTAAAGCGTACCGTATTTTAGCGTTTAATCAACACCCCAGCTGACCATTTTGGCAGACTATTTGCTAAAATAGTAGTGAGTTTACCAAAAATTCAACATAGTATAACGAAACACAAAAATCGATAACACCATGAAAAAAGCATTCTTACCTTTACTGGCTATGGCAGCCTTGATGTTAAGCGTACATACGGCGGACGCGCAGGCCCGTTACCGGACGGCCTTGGGTCTGGGAATCGATCTGGGCGATGGCCCGACGCTCGTTGGTCCGCAGATTAAGCATTTTTTTGATGGCACCAACGCTGGCAATGCCCAGGTGCTGTTCGGCGATGATGTTACCGTATTGGGCGTAGATTATTCGTACAACCAAGCCATCAGTGGAGCAAACGGATTGACTTGGTACGTCGGCGTCGGCCCACAATTAGCGTTTATAGACCGTGGCGGTTGGTGGTTTGGTGATGACGACTGGGATGGCAACGAAACCTTTTTTGCCCTTCGTCCGGCGGCCGGTTTGGAATTTAAAATCCCCTCGGCACCCTTGGCTTTCCATTTCGATTGGAAACCGTGGTGGAATTTAAGCAACAATAGCCACTTCGAACCTGCACGCTTCACCCTGGGTTTCAAGTTTACATTGAAATAAACACACAACACATTATAAATGATGAAATCTGCCATGTCAGCGCCTGACACAAACGGCGATGAATGCAGGTTCCATGAGGTCATTAAGAACAAACTGCGAAGCATTCATTGACGCAGCTAAAGACGGACAATAAATCAATAATTAATTTCGAATGAAAAGAAAAACACTCCTACTGGCGATAGCGATAGCTGCAACCACGCAGTTGTTCGCACAAAAGAAGGTCTCGCCCGGTATCCGGGCAGGGGTTAATGTGACGACCTTGAGCAACATCGACGCAGACTTCAAAGCTGATTTTTATGCGGGCGGTATCCTTAGTCTTAATCTCGGGCAGCGATATACGCTGCAACCGGAGTTGATTTATACGCGGCAGGGAGCGAGCAACGTTACTTTTGTGGACGAAGCATCCGGCGAGCTAACCGGACAGGAGAACGTAACCATCCAATACCTTTCATTGGGGGTCATCAACAAGTTTTATTTTGTAGACGGCTTTCATGGGCTGATCGGGCCATCGCTCGATATGAAAATCGGAAAGAATTTCCCGCGTATCGATTTCGATGACGATGAGTACGGCGGCGTCGACCTCGGGATTTCCCTTGGACTCGGTTACACGTTGCCCATCGGGCTCACCTTCGAAGGCCGTTTCAAAACCGGGATGTTGGATGCTTTCAACAATGATTATTTCCTCGGCATGTTTGATGACCCCGATGAGATATCGCTTAATCGGGTATTCCAGTTGGGGGTGAGCTATTCATTCTAGTCGTATCGGCTGTATTCCGGTATTGTTTTGCCCACTCCCTGAGGGGATACGTTCGGAATACAGCCGTTCTTTTTACTTGTAGAAGACATAAAAAATAAGTAAATTTGCCCGGCAAATAATAACCCCAACAGATATTTGCCATGCAATTAGATCCCGAAAAATTCGTAGCTGAAGGCCTCACCTACGACGATGTGCTGTTAATTCCTGCCTATTCCGAAGTGTTGCCCCGCGAGGTGGATACATCCACTTACCTGACCCGCAATACGCGGCTGAATATACCACTAGTCTCTGCTGCGATGGATACTGTGACCGGTGCTGACTTGGCCATTGCCATTGCGCAGGCCGGTGGATTGGGGATGCTGCACAAAAACATGACGATTGCAGACCAAGCGGCAGAAGTACGCAAAGTGAAGCGGTCGGAAAGCGGCATGATCCAGGATCCGGTGACACTCAACGAGGCGGCAACGGTTGGGGATGCCTTCCAGATCATGAAGGACCACCGAATCGGGGGCATCCCGATCATCAATGGCGAGGGTAAACTAGTGGGTATCGTAACCAACCGCGACCTCCGCTTTCAGAAAGACATGAAGCGTCCAATCACCGAGATGATGACCAAGGAGGGATTGGTTGTGGCGCCGATAGGCACTGATTTACTCAAAGCCGAAAACATCTTGCAAAACTATAAAATCGAGAAGTTGCCGGTTGTAGACGACCATAATGTCCTCGTAGGGCTGATCACATTCAAGGATATCCAGAAATACCGCCACTTTCCTAATGCAGCCAAAGATAGCCATGGCAGACTGCTTGTAGGGGCGGCTGTTGGTGTTACCGGCGACACCATGGAGCGTGTGGCAGCCTTGGTAAAGGCAGGCGTGGATGTCGTGACGATAGATACGGCCCATGGGCATTCTAAAGGGGTAATCGAGAAGCTTAAGGAGGTAAAGGCTGCATTTCCCGACCTCGAAGTTATCGTGGGGAATATCGCTACGGCCGAGGCGGCTACCGCATTGGCGGACGCCGGGGCCGACGCTGTAAAGGTGGGTATCGGGCCGGGTTCCATCTGTACTACGCGCATCATCGCAGGCGTTGGTGTTCCCCAGCTTTATGCGGTATATGAAGTGGCACGTGCACTTCGCGACCGGGGGGTCCCCGTTATTGCCGATGGTGGTATCAAGCAAACCGGCGATATTGCCAAAGCGATTGCTGCCGGCGCGGATACGGTGATGGCGGGGTCACTCTTTGCCGGTGTGGAAGAGGCTCCCGGTGAGACCATCATTTATGAAGGACGTAAATTTAAATCCTATCGTGGTATGGGCTCGGTAGAAGCCATGGAGAAAGGGTCGAAAGACCGTTATTTCCAGGATGTCGAGGACGACATCAAGAAACTAGTGCCCGAAGGCATCGTGGGGCGTGTCGCTTACAAAGGTACACTGGCCGAAGTGGTGTACCAATATGTAGGTGGACTACGTGCCAGTATGGGCTATTGCGGTGCGCCTACGATAAAAGCGTTGCAGGGAGCCCGCTTCGTCAAAATCACCGGGGCGGGGCTTCGGGAAAGTCACCCACACAACATCACCATCACGAAGGAAGCCCCGAATTACCACAGTAGGCCGTAGCTGTGTCAGCCGATCTCGCTCATGAGGCGGTGGACGGCACGGATTCCCTGATCTATGGCGGCCGGCTCGATGATGAGCGCGGGTCTAAACCGAATGGAACGGTCACCGCAACCGAGAAAAAGGACGCCGTTTGCCAAACCTTTTTCGAGAAAGGTATTTCGGGCTGCGGTATTGGGCAAGTCGAAGGCGCAAAGCAACCCGCTGCCTCGAACATTGGATATTGCCGGGTAGTGGGCCGCCAGATCGTGTAAATGCGCTTGCAAATGCGTGCCGGTAGTCTCTACCTGCGCAAGTAATTGGTCTTCCTCGATAATTTCAAGGATTTTGGTGGCACGCACCATATCCACCAGGCTGCCACCCCACGTGGAGTTAATCCGCGACGGCACACGGAACACATTGGTGTCGATTTCATCAACCCGCGTGCCAGCCAAAATGCCGCATACTTGCATTTTCTTTCCGAAAGCGATGATATCCGGGCGTGCCCGTTCACCGAAATGTTCGTGGCACCAAAATTTGCCGGTAAGGCCCACACCGGTCTGCACTTCGTCATACACAAGCAGTGCTTCGTTTTCGTCGGCCAAGATGCGCAACTGTTCCATGAACTCCCGGCGGAAATGGTTGTCGCCGCCCTCGGCCTGGATGGGCTCTATGATGATGGCACATATGTCATCCTTGTGGTCTGCAAATGCCTGTTTTAATTCATGGGTTGCCTGTCGCTCACGGTTAAGGGTTACGGCCAGGCTATCGGCAGTATCGGGGAACGCCCGCATCGGACTGCTTATGCGGGGCCAGTCGAACTTAGCAAACCACTTCGTCTTATTGGGATGGGTGTTGGTAAGGCTCAACGTATAGCCCGAGCGCCCGTGGAATGCGTGTTCAAAGTGGAGTACCTTAGTGCCTTTTTCACGGTTGTACCCCTTAAGGAAGTTCTTCTGAACCTTCCAGTCCATTGCTACCTTCAGCGCATTCTCCACGGCTAGCGCCCCACCTGAAACAAAAAAGGCATGGGGCAGGTAATCGGGCACTGCTATCCTCCCAAAAGTCTTTACGAACTGGGCATACTCTACGGTATATACATCCGAATTGGAGGGATTGGTCACCGCTGCACGAAGGAGGCTGTTGGTAAAAGCCGTATCATTCACCATTTTCGGATGGTTATATCCGAGCGGGACAGACGCGAAACAGGTGAAGAAATCGAGGAGCTCGCGTTGGTACTTTGAATCGTAGATGGTGACACCTTGGCTGCGCTCCATGTCGAAGGTCATGTCATACCCGTCGGCAAGAATGTAGTTGGCTAAGGTGTGTTGGACTTCCCCCGGTGTTACAGCGATTTGATACATCATAACATGGATGGTTATGCCCAAACTTAGACAAAGTCGCTTTAAAAAGCAACTTTATTCACCGAGACGTCGGCTTTCACAGGCGCTTTTTTTCATGGGAACTGCTCGTGAAGGCCGAGAATACCCGTTAATCCGCCCGTGTGGATAACTAATATCCGAGCCCCCTCGCGGAAATAATCGCGTTTAGCAAGGTCAAACACACCGTACAGTAGTTTACCGGTGTAAACCGGCTCAATGAGAATACCCGTTTGTGCCGTAAATTCCTTGATGAACGTATGAAGTACAGGTGTTGTTTTTGCGTACCCGCCGAAATGGTAGTCGGTATGGCTGGTCAGCCCGTCTAGCTGCATCTCGGGGTATAGGGCACGGATTGCATCGGGAATAAAATTCCCACCAGCCAATACGGTAACTCCATGCAGCCGGGTATCGAGCCCTCGACTTATGCAACCGTGGTACAACCCCGCAAGCGTGGTGCCCGTGCCGCAGGCGCAGAAAATATGGTCGTAAGTATGCGGCAGCTCATCAATGATTTCGGCACATCCCCGCGCACCGTCAACGCTGTAACCACCTTCGTCTATGAAATACGCTCGCTGGTCGGTTGCCGTGTATTGCTCATATAGCCGGGGCTTATCCCGATAAGCCGTCCGGTCTACAAACCGCAATGCCATGCCGTATATTTTGCATAGCGAGAGGTTGGGGTTGGATACGGCTTCCCCACGCACAAACCCCGTCGTTTTAAAGCCGAATGTCGCCCCAGCGCATGCCGTAGCCAGCAGATGGTTGGACCACGCGCCACCAAACGTTACCAGGTGTGTTTTTCCGGCATGGCGTGCCGCCTGCAGTACATATTTGAGTTTACGCCATTTATTGCCAGAAATGAAGGGGTGTATCTTGTCGTCGCGCTTGATGTGCACCGTGAGCGACCTATCGCTGAACAGGGAGAAATCAAGCGATTCTATCGGACTGTGGATATCGAACGGTACCATGGGCATGGGGCAAACTTAGGTAAAAAAGCTGCAGGTACGGGTTGCTTTTTTTTTTATGTTTGCGCCATGGCAGACAATGTAGCATTGGAGGAGTCGGACGAGCAGGATCTGTATGAACATCTGCGCATTGTGGTAGACAAAGGGCAGGCCTTGTTGCGGATCGATAAGTTCTTAATGAACCGGGTAGAAAACGCCTCGCGTAACCGTATTCAGCACGCCATTACCGCTGGTACGGTATTGGTCAACGGACAACCCATCAAGGCCAGTTATAAAATAAAGCCTTTAGACACCATTTCGGTGGTTTTGCCGCACCCGCCGCGAGATACGGAAATTTACCCTGAGAATATCCCGCTGGATATCCCCTATGAAGACGATGATTTGCTCATCGTCAACAAACCGGCGGGCATGGTGGTCCATCCCGGATACAATAACTATACAGGCACGCTGGTCAACGCGTTAGCTTATCATTTCTCCAGTTTGCCGGAGTTGCCTGGAAATGATGGCCGCCCAGGGCTGGTGCATCGTATTGACAAAGATACGAGCGGTTTGTTGGTTGTCGGTAAGAATGAATGGGCGTTGACCTATTTGGCCAAGCAATTTTTCGATCACAGTATATCGCGAAAGTACATTGCGTTGGTGTGGGGTGATATTGCCGAAGAGGGGACCATCACGGGTTATATCGGCCGGAGCGCGAAAGACCGGAAAGTAATGGCCGTGTATGACGACGAGGAGAAAGGGAAATGGTCGGTGACCCACTACCGCGTTTTAGAGCGGCTCGGGTATGTCACACTCATCGAGTGCCAGCTGGAAACTGGCCGTACCCATCAAATCCGAGCGCACTTGCAATCTGTGGGGCATCCGCTATTCAACGATGCGGTGTATGGGGGAGACCGGATACTGAAAGGTACCGTATTCAGCAAGTATAAGCAGTTCGTTGAGAATTGCTTTGCCCTATTGCCGCGGCAAGCGCTCCACGCCCAGAGCTTAGGCTTCATGCATCCTACCACCCGCGAACCCATGGCTTTTCATACACCATTGCCGGATGACTTCCGGTTATGCTTGGAAAAATGGCGCGGCTACGTGTCTCATCAGGAACCAGGATAAGCGGCATAAGAGTTGCACTGTGGAAACCGAAACTTGTTTTAATACGTAATAAATTGAGTGAATGCCGGTACATTTTATAGATTTTAACACCAATTTCGTGCCCGAACAGGAAGCTGTGCTTACCGCTGACAACAGGGCTTTTCGGTATGGCGATGGATTATTCGAAACGATGCGTTGGATGGATGGCGACATCCGCTTTTTGCAGCACCACGTCGCACGGCTCCAGGAGGGGATGAGCATGCTTAAGCTGGAGCGGCCGGAACTCTCCGATTCAGCGTTCATCCGTTCCCGTGCGGCGGAACTCATCAAACGCAACGGCCTGGAAAACCAACATGTGCGGGTACGGCTCCAGGTTTATCGCGGTGGTGGCGGCTTATATAGCCCACAGCATAACCACGCCTGCTACATTATGGAAGTTTCCAAGCTCGACCCGGACGAGGTGAAACACCGGAAAATCGGGTTAATTGTAGATGTCTATAGTGATTTTAAGAAGCCCTACAGCGAACTTTCAAAACTGAAATCCTCCAATGCCCTGGTATATGTCATGGCCGGGTTGTACCGCACCAAGAATGGCTTGGATGATGTGCTGCTGTTAAACCAGGAAGGATTCCTTTGTGAATCGCTTAGTTCTAACGTATTTATTTGGTACGACAAGAAACTGTATACGCCGGCTATCAGCGAGGGGTGTATCGATGGGGTAATGCGTAAGGTGGTCATCGACTTAGCGGTGGACAGTGGGATGGAGGTCATCGAGGCGCAGATAAGCCCCCATATTTTAAGAGAAGCGGATGAGATTTTCCATACCAACGCCATACATGGGGTTCAGTGGGTGATGGGATATAAACAGAAACGTTATTTTAATCGCGTTTCCCGTATGCTACAGGAGCGGTTGGCCTTGGTTAATTGCTGATCTCCACAAAGCCGACTAACTCATCCCACGTTGTTCCCGGTCGCCGGTTATAAAGCAGGATTTGGTACGTATTATTCGTTTCGAAGTGGTTTCCGTCGGAAAATGATACGTCTACCGTGCCAGCTGCGTCGACATGCACGTATGCGTAGTCATACAACCCCTGTTTAAGTAACAAGGTACATTGCCATGTTTTCGTTTTAACGTCGTATGTCATTTTATTAGATTCGTCGCGGACGTAATTATTGAAAGCACCCAACACATAAACAGCGCCATCGGTGGTCGCCTCGTCTACCAGCGAAAACGTAACCCACACGTAGTCCGATTCCGTATCGGCATCGGCTTTATCTTGATTTCGCACGAAAAATTTTCCATTTTCATCGAACGTAGACGCATAGACTGCTTCCCGGTAGTTTTCGTCGGTAACGAGAACGGCATGGGCGGCACTGTCGAGCCGGATGTTAGCCACTTGTCCGGAAGCCAAACGCAGGCTGCGTAGGTCGAAATAGCGAAATTCATTTCCACCACCGAAATCAAACGTCTTGTTGTCGTTATAGGTTAATTGATTGTCGTTCACGAAGTGAGGCGTGGTAAGCCATTGCTGCACGTCGGGACGCTGGTTTTGCATCGCGAGGATACGGATGTCTTGGTACGGGTTGTTAACAGTGAGCCCGGCGGTATTAACTGTGAGGTTTATTTTCTGGTTGCTGTGCCGCTTAGTTACTGCTACCGACGGAACGAGCTGGGGCGAAATGGTCATCAGCGGGGCCAACACGTAGAACCGCCTCGAGATGATAAGACGGCGCTTATCGGCATCCTCGTATACACTTAGTAGGTAGTTGCCCGCTAATTTGGGTTTAATGTTGCTGGTTGGAAAATCCACCCGGTAATGCGTATACGGTTGCAGCGTATTCACGGACGGCGCATAATCCGTAATACGCTCTTCGTTGAACCCATCGGCATATTCCAACGGTGAGAGCCGGCTGGGCTTCCAATCGGCATCGCAATGAACCATGCTGAAATAATAGTTGCGAACATCACCGCGCAAGTCATCAAATGCAAGCATCAGTTGGTCATTGCTGTGCAACTCGATTACCGGTAGTGCATTTTCCTGGTCGACCGGATAAAACTGTACGGATTTGATGGTTGGCAGGTAGCTGATGTTGTCATAAACCAGCTCTTGTTGCGGAGTCCGTTCACGATTGACCCGTTTCTTTTTCTGCTTTTGCGCCATCACGGTTAAACAGGCAAAAAGCATCACCGCGACGGTCAGCCATATTTTCATATAATTGTCAACTATCAACTATCAATTATAAACTATCCATTGCCATAATTTCTTCGGCCAATCGTTCCCATCGTGCTTGGCTTTCTGCCAATTCGGTTTTCAGCGCGTCGTAGTGCCTTGAAGCTTCCCCCAATTTCGTTGGGTCTGCATACGTGTGTTCCTCAGCCATCAGCAATTCGGTTGCTTTAACCGTTTCCTCCAATTGCGCAATATGCTGCTCAACCGTTTCCAGTTCCTTATGGAGTTTTTTTGTGTCCCGTTCTTTGGGTATTTCTTTTTTTACCGGAGCCTGTTTTGCTACTGTTTTTGCCGATTTCGAGTCGTTTGTTTTTGAAGTGGATGTCGTCGCCCGTTTAGCCTGCCATTCCTCATATTCTTGATAGGTGCCCGGATATTCTTTTATTTTCCGATCTTCGATATACCAAATCTTGTTGGCCACATTGTCCAACAGGTAGCGGTCGTGGGAGACGACCACAAATGTACCTTCAAACTGCTTAAGGGCCTGGATGAGGATATTCACCGACTGGATATCCAAGTGATTTGTAGGCTCATCAAGGACCAGGAAATTCGCATCAGCGGTAAGTGCCTTTGCCAACGCTACTCGCGATTTTTCACCACCAGAGAGCACCCGTATTTTTTTGAATGCATCGTCGCCCGTAAAGAGAAAGCACCCCAGAATAGCCCGCAGTTCCGTTTCCGTATGTTTAGGTGCAAACAACTGCAATTCCTGTAGTATTTCGTTATCGAGGTGCAGCGCCTCCAGTTGGTGCTGGGCAAAAAATGTCTGGCTTACGTTGTGGCCCGATTCCGCTGTGCCTGTAAAATCCCGATCGGCATTGGCCACGATGCGCAGCAGCGTAGACTTTCCTTTACCGTTGGCACCGATAAGTGCTATTTTGTCACCTTTTTCAATGATGGCATCTGCCCCTTCGAGAATCGGGATACCGGGGTACGATTTGGTGATATTTTCGAGCCGTACCACGTGCCGGCCCGATTGCTTGCTGAATTTGAAGCGAAAGTTCACACTGGGGTTAAAGTCGTCCACATCGGCGACTTTTTCCATACGCTCCAGCGCTTTGATGCGAGACTGTACCATCTTCGCTTTGCTTGCCTTGGCACGGAACCGCTCAATAAGCCGTTCTTCCTGTTTAATTTTCGCTTGTTGGTTTTTGTATTGATTTCCTTGTATTTCCTCGCGCAGGGCTTTTTCTTCCAGGTAAAATGAATAATTCCCGGCATATTGGATGAGTTTTCCGCGTTTGGACTCGACAATGGTATTCACCACCCGGTCAAGGAAATACCGGTCATGCGAAACGATAACAATCGCTCCTTCAAACGCCTGGAGGTAACCTTCCAGCCATTTGATGGAAGGAAGGTCAAGGTGGTTGGTAGGCTCGTCAAGCAGTAGGATGTCGGGTGCCTGCAGTAATATCCGGGCGAGCATGACGCGCATTCGCCAACCACCGGAAAACTCGGATAATGTACGTTGCTGATCGGCATCGCTAAAGCCCAGTCCGGCGAGGATTTCGTGGGCCCGGTATTCGATATTGTAGCCATCCAGTGCTTCAAACTCGGTCTGCTTGTCGCTTAGCTTTTGGATGATGTCATCGGAATAATCCGTTTCCATCTTTTTGAGCAATTGCTCGATTTCGGTAAGCAGTTGGTTCTGGCGCTCAAACGCTTCCATGGCTACGTGCAAGATACTCTTGCCCGATTGGTAAGAAAGCAGGTCCTGGTTGAGGTACCCGATTTTAATATCCTTAGCCATCGATATCGTACCGGAGGTGGCCGCGTATTCGCCAACGATCAATTTCAATAAGGTGGTTTTTCCAGTCCCATTGGCCCCGATTAGGCCGGTTTTGTCGCCCGGCTTGATATGCCAGTTGGCGTCGTCGTACAGTCCACGCGCACCTATTTCAAACGTGAGGTTATTTATAGCAATCATTCCGAGTGCAAAAGTACGTTTTTTTCAGGTACCTTTGCGCCTATGTATAAACTGGTAAAGCCGCTGCTGTTTTCGATGGACCCCGAAACTGCCCACCATACCGTATCGGGCGGTTTACGGTCGTTTTGCAAATTGATCGGTGGTAAGCGTTTGCTGCGGGCCGCTTATGGCTACGAGCATCCGAGCCTTGAGCGCAAAGTATTTGGTCTAACGTTCAGAAATCCAATCGGTTTGGCTGCTGGATTTGACAAGAATGCCGAGTATGTGGAAGAAATGGCCGCATTGGGCTTCGGCTTTATAGAGATTGGTACGGTAACTCCGCGGCCACAACCTGGCAACGAACGTCCGCGGTTATTTCGTCTTGTTGATGACCAAGCGCTGATTAATCGGATGGGTTTTAATAACCAAGGCGTAGATGTAGCCGCGACGCGGCTAAGCCAACTGAAAGATAGGCGGAACCTCATCATCGGAGGGAATATCGGTAAGAATAAGCTGACACCCAATGAGGAGGCTGTAAGCGATTATATCAAGTGCTTCGACGCATTGTTTGATGTGGTGGATTATTTCGTGGTCAACGTGAGTTCGCCCAATACACCAGGTCTTCGCGCTTTGCAGGAAAAGCAGCCACTTATGCACCTATTGGATACCTTGCAGCAACGCAACCGTAAGGGCGATGTATCCCGGCCAATCCTATTGAAGATTGCACCAGACCTTACCGACGCTCAGCTGGATGACATTATAGATATTGTTCGTGAAACCGGAATTGCGGGCGTAATCGCTACCAACACCACGATAGACCGCGAAGGGCTTCGGAGCGGCGAGCATCTTCGTTCCGAAGGTGGGGGACTGAGTGGAAGGCCACTAGCCAAGCGTGCTACGGAGGTAATCCGATACCTTGCGTCGAAATCGGGGAATGCATTTCCCATTATTGGGGTAGGGGGGATACATACGCCAGACGACGCCGTCGAAAAGCTCGCCGCGGGCGCGACGCTGGTGCAATTGTATACGGGTTTCATTTATCAGGGGCCCGCGTTGGTCAAACGTATTTGTAAAAAGTTAGCCATTGGCTAGCGAAAAGCAGCCATAAAAAAGCCCTCCGGCAATCGAGGCCGGAGGGCTTTTTTATGTGTAGGCTTGTCTACAAATCCCCTATTGCAACGCGTCTATCCGGGCTTGTAGCTCCGCGATTTTATCTTTATCTTCTTTGATTTCGTAATATTTCTTCAGGTTGGTCAACGCCAGATAGGATGAACCGTCCAATTCGACAGCTTTATTTAAATATGGCAATGCCGAATCAAAAATGTCGTACGCCTTCTTGATTTCTGCCTCATATTCGGTTTGGGGAAGGCTCGCGTTATTGGTGGTGTTGAAGTGGTCGATCCCCTTATTCAAGATTAAGCCGCCGAGGTTGATGTTGGCGTCGAGGTAATTCGGATTGAGTTCGAGTGCTTTCCGGTAGGAAGCTTCTGCCTTTTCAATATTGTTCGTTTCGCTGTAGGCGATACCGAGATAATAATGCAGGTTTTCGTTTTCGGGGTCCTTTTCCACCTGTGAACTGATGGTATTGATAATTTTCTCGTCATTTCCCGCCATCAGGTTCAACTCGATATTCTGCGTGGCCAATTCACCATCTTCGGGGTATTTGCTCGTACCCAATTCTGCATATTTGATGGCATTGGTCGTGTCGCCCTGCATGAGGTATAGGCGGGAGACGTCCAGTATGATTTGCTTATTGTTTGAGAAGCTGTCCACTGGAATGAGTTCCACATACTTTGCCAATGCCTTTTCGTAGTCTTGCGAATTGATAGCAGCCAAGCCTGAATAATACAACAAGGTGGTGTCATTGGGTAAATACTTCAAGCCCTGGTCAAATGCATTGTACGCCCCCTCAAAGTCTTGGTTGTCCCACGCTGCTACACCTTTGTTCATCTCATATTGTGCGACGATTGAATTGAGGACGTTTATATTTTGCTCATGCTCCTTTCCCTCGTCGAGACTGATCGCTTTTTCGCGCGCTTGGATAGCAGTTTGCATATAGCCTTCCTGAGCGTCGGTCGAATCGAGCACTGCGAGGTCGGCATTCACCAGGGCGTAGTACGTCCAAGTTTCGGCTAAATCTTTCGTTTTCTCATGCTCGATAGCTTTGTCCAACGCTTCTTTTGCGGCCGTCAAATCTGCGGCGCCCAAAGCTGAGTTCCCAATGGATTTGACCTCGTTGAATTTGTTGTAACTGGCTTTCGCCTTCCTTAAATTACTTGTTTGCGAGAAGGCGGCCGATGAGGTAAGTACCAGCATGCCTAATAAAATCGATTTCACTTTCATGATTCTAGTTTATTGTGAGTTGATTTAATATGTTATTTACTCGTTCCTGTTGGATGACATCGCCCGACTGTTTATATAGCACCGCGAGCGACTTCAGCGTATTCACTTCGGAGGGTTGGATCTGGTTGGCTTTCAACAGATACTCCTGTGCTTTGCTTTGTACTTCCGTATCGTTGGGATTAGCGATGTATTCTTTTAAATAAAGTAGTCCCAATTCTAAATTTCCCTCAAAATTATTGGCGTCGAGGTTGATTACTTTTCCGTAATATTTTTTAGCCGCATCATTGTTCCCTTCCATTTCGTTGGCAAAACCAGCAATATAGTTCAGTCCCACGTTCTCCGGTTCATGTGCGATGGCCTCGTCTGCCAATGGCACTATGGCAGCGTAAGCTTCGTTGGTCATGTACGTATTGATCAGTGTAAAGAGGATTTCCTTACTTTCTGGAAATTGTTGCCGCCCGGTGAGCAATGTGTTGAGCATTTCCCGGCTGTCTCCCTGTTGTTGGTACAACCTAGACAGTTCAAGGATGTAGCTGGGAGACGACGTTTCTGTCTGCGCGGTAAATGCCTTGTACCTATTGATGGCATCTTCCACATTCCCTATTTTGGAACTCAAAATAGCGAGGTTGTGTTTCACGTCGATGGTTTTTCCGCTAATCGAGTCGACCAAGCGGTATTGGTGAAATGCCTCTTCGTAGTTGGCGCCGGCAACCGCACGATTCGCTTTGATGAGATAAGCATTGGCCAAAGAACGCCGTACATAATCAATCTGTGGCTCATCTTCGAAGCCAACTGATTTATTTGTCAGCCGTTTCAATGCCGCTAACGCGATATTATTGGGGTCTGCCGGGTAATTCTGCGTGCGATTGGAATCGACCACCGCCAAGGTACTGTATACGAGTCCGCGAAGGAGGATATTCCTGTAATTCGTGGAATCCCGTTTCGTTTTAAACGCTTCGTCGGCAAACTTCCGTGCAGCCTCCAGCTGCTTGAAGTCTTTAGATTGCATGTAACGTGCAAAGCTATTGTTCCCCTCTTTAAGGTTAGATTGGGCAAGCACGGGCGATACACTGACCGCCAACAGCATTGCAACAGCTGTTACAGCCCTCACGCTATTCTTCGTCCGAAGGTGACGATTCATCCGTTGTTGTGTTGTTGTTTTCACCGCTATTTTCACTGTTTTCCTGGTTTTCTCCTTCTTCAATTAACTCCTCGTCTTCATGTTCCACTTTGGTTATCGAGGCAATTTCATCATCGCCTTTGAGGCTGATGAGTCGAACCCCTTGCGTGGCCCTTCCCATTACGCGCAACTCGCTGGCCGCAATCCGGATGACGATACCGGATTTGTTGATAATCATCAAGTCGTCGTTGTCGGTTACATCTTTGATGGCCACCAACTTACCTGTCTTGTCGGTAATATTGATGGTCTTCACACCTTTTCCGCCACGGTTGGTTACCCGATAATCTTCAATATCCGTTCGTTTGCCGTAACCTTTTTCGGAAACGACCAGTACGGTTGTATCGTAATTATTAACACTAATCATGCCAACTACCTCGTCTTCCGGACCGGTAAGGGTAATACCGCGTACGCCTGTAGCCGTACGTCCCATCGGGCGTACCGTAGATTCGTTGAACCGGATTGCCCTTCCCGACTTCAGTGCCATCACAATCTCGCTATTTCCATCGGTGAGGCATGCCTCCAGCAACTGATCGCCCTCATTGATGTTGATGGCATTGATACCATTGGCCCGTGGCCGGGAGTAAGCCTCCAGCGAGGTCTTCTTAATGGTGCCGCGTTTGGTACACATGATGATGAAATTGTTCTCAAGGTATTCTTGGTCCTTGAGGTTCTTCACTTTGATGTACGCTTTGATTTTTTCTTCTTTCGGGATGTTGATGATGTTCTGTATCGCCCGGCCGCGCGACGTGCGTGTTCCTTCTGGAATTTCGAATGCCCGTAGCCAGAAGCAGCGTCCGGCTTCGGTAAAGAACAGCATGTAGTTGTGGGCCGAGGCGGTGATGATGTGTTCGGTAAAATCTTCCTCGCGGGTGTTGCTGCCTTTCGCGCCCTTTCCACCGCGGCCCTGCCGTCTGTACTCGGTTAGCGGCGTGCGTTTCACATAGCTTTCATGCGAGATGGTGATCACAATTTCTTCATCTTCGATGAAGTCTTCCATGCGCATATCCTCGGCCGAATGTACAATGGTCGATCTGCGCTCATCGCCGTATTTCTCTCTAACTTCACGCAGTTCGTCCTTAATGATGCCCATGCGGAGCCCTTCATCTGCGAGTACCGATTTCAAGTATTCGATGGTTTTCATCAATTCGGCGTATTCCTCTTTGATCTTGTCGCGTTCCAGTCCGGTAAGGCGGCGCAGGGTCATATCGAGGATGGCACGTGCCTGGATGTCGGATAGGCCGAACTTTTCCATTAAGCCCACGCGGGCGTCCTCTGGCGTCGCTGACGCTCGAATAAGTGCAATTACCTCGTCGAGGTGATCTAGCGCAATGAGTAGTCCTTCAAGGATATGTGCACGCTTTTCCGCTTCCGCGAGTTCGAATTTCGTACGGCGCACCACCACTTCGTGCCTGTGTTCCACAAAATGGTAAATCATGTCCTTCAGGTTCAGCATCATGGGGCGGCCATGAACCAAGGCGATGTTGTTTACACTGAATGAGGTCTGTAAGGCTGTATGTTTGTATAGGTTGTTGAGGATGATGGATGCATTTCCATCGCGTTTGATGTCGTATACAATCCGCATCCCGTGCCGATCGGATTCGTCGCGGATTTCAGCAATTCCCTCAATCTTCTTTTCATTGACCAGGTCGGCTGTCCGCTTAATCATGTCCGATTTGTTCACCTGGTAAGGGATTTCGGTAACGATGATCTGTTCGCGGCCGCTTTTTGTGGTTTCGATTTCCGCTTTGGCACGCATTACGATGCGGCCACGGCCGGTATGGAAAGCCTCCTGCACGCCGGCATATCCGTAAATGATACCCCCTGTGGGGAAATCGGGTGCCTTTACGTGCTGCATCAACTCACTGATTTCGATATCGCGGTTGTCGATGTAAGCGATGATGCCGTCTACCACTTCCGAAAGGTTGTGGGGGGCCATATTGGTGGCCATACCTACAGCGATTCCCGAGGCGCCGTTTACCAGCAGGTTGGGAATACGCGTTGGGAGTACCGTAGGCTCTTCGATGGAATCGTCGAAGTTGAGTTGGTAATCGATGGTGTCCTTATTAATATCGGAAAGCAACTCTTCGGCAATTTTCTTCAACCGCGCTTCGGTATACCGCATGGCCGCTGGGGGGTCGCCATCTACCGAACCGTAGTTGCCCTGGCCATCAACCAGTGGATACCGTAAGCTCCATTCTTGGGCCATGCGCACCATGGTATCGTAAACCGAAGAATCGCCATGGGGGTGATATTTACCAAGAACGTCGCCCACAATACGGGCAGATTTTTTATAGGGTTTTCCGGAGGTCACACCCAGGTCGAGCATGCCATACAGCACGCGGCGGTGTACAGGCTTCAAGCCATCCCGCACGTCGGGCAATGCACGTGATACAATAACAGACATCGAGTAATCGATGTATGCCGATTTCATTTGGTCTTCGATGTTGATGGGGATGATCCGGTCGTTCGCCGGAACGTGGTTGTTGCCGTTTTCTGTTTCTTCAGCCATTATATGTTTACCAATCTTAAATCAAAAGGCACAGCAAGAACATGCACTACATGCTTGTTGCGCATGCGAAATTACGAAAATTTTAGGTCATTCTACAATGTTTTTTGGTGCCGCCAGTGCGGTTTTGTTATTCGTCGAGAAACCTTAACTTTGTGGCCCGTTACTTCTTCTTTTTTTACCGTTCAATCAGTTAATTTATGGAAATACCTACGATTACAAGCTCGTCAAACTTTATTTATCAATGGACCTACAATACGCTCATCAGTTGGGGCGTACCCGCCGCTCAAGCAGACATCGTCAACCTTTTTGTTTTACTGGGGCTACTCGTTGTCGTATTGAGCATCGTTTATTATGTTCTCCGTAAATTCCTAGTAAGTACGCTGGCTGTTTTTGCCAAACGGTCAAAAACAAAATTTGATGACCACCTCGTGCGCAACCGGGCAATGGCACAGCTGGCGCGACTGGTGCCGCTCCTGATTTCCATCCAGTTCATCCCGGTCATTTTTTCAGCTTTTCCAGATTGGATTTCGCCTGTGCGAAAGTTCTTTGATATGGTTCTGGTCATTGTATGGGTATTATTATTCAGGGCACTGTTCCGGTCTGTCCGCGATCACCTGCGCACCAAGAAAGGGTTTGAAGACAAGCCGCTTGACAGCTACCTCCAGGTCATCAATATCTTTATGTTCTTTGTGGCTGGTATCATCATATTTTCGATGTTGACCGGCCAGTCACCTTGGGCTTTTCTGGGCGCCTTGGGTGCGGCGTCGGCCATCCTCCTACTGGTCTTCAAAGACACCATCATGGGTTTCGTAGCCAGCATACAAGTGTCTACTAACGATATGGTACGTGTGGGCGACTGGATCGAGATGCCGAAGTACAATGCCGATGGCGATGTGCTAGAAATCAACCTCAATACCGTAAAGGTTAGGAACTGGGATAAGACCATCACCACCGTGCCCACGCATTACCTCGTTACGGACTCGTTCAAGAACTGGCGCGGTATGCATGAAAGTGGTGGGCGTCGTATCAAGCGTTCGGTGAGCATTAAAATATCCACGATACGTTATCTGGAAAAGGAGGAGATCGAGCACCTCAAGAAGATACAATTATTGAAGCCGTTCATCGAGGAACGGCAAAAAGAAATCGAGCAATACAATGCGGAAAGCGGAGCCGACCCGACCATGCCGGTAAACGGGCGGAAGATGACGAACGCTGGGCTTTACCGGCAGTACATTACGTTGTATACCGCGCAACATCCATTGATCCATAAAGGTTATACGATGGTTGTCCGCCAATTGCAACCTACGGAAACCGGATTGCCGATAGAGCTCTACATGTACACCTCCAATACCAAATGGGCGATCTACGAGAACGCGATGGCGGATATTTTCGACCATCTGCTTGCTTCTGTCAAGTTTTTCGGGCTAGAGGTTTTCGAGGCACCCGCTGCCGACGACGTTCGTAGCCTCGGGCTCTCATCGCCCAAGGGCGACAGCGATTCGCCCGTACCCATACGGCAGGGCAACGGGTAGGGGACCATCAATCAACGGATCCGGGCATCGTTGACTACGCGCATCGCCTCATCAACCATGGTTTTCGCTGCATCGCGCATTTTTGTGTTACCGTTAAAATCCGCGTCGAGCGTTACCTCCTTGCTTTTTTCCTTGTAATTGAACTGTAGGTAGAAGCGGGCGACGGGTTTGGTGCCGTCCGGTTCACCGCTGGTCATGTCGTCCGGCAGATTCCAGAAACCCAGTTGGGTTGCTTTGCCATGCAGGTGGTGCATGTCATCTTTGCGCAGCTTCACAGTATCTACCACAAGGGAGTCTTGTTTGTTGAGGAATCGGTAAAGCCCCGTTTCCGAATCAAATTGGTTGATCAGTTCGTCACCTTCACCGTATTTAAGCACAATCGATTCGAAATCAGCGAAACGGAACGGTGCTCTTTTGAACATTTGGCTGTAGTAATAAAAGCAATACAGTAAAAAGGGGATGATAATGCAAACACCAAGGAAAATTTTTTTGATACGGTCGCTCATGATCTCAATTCAATATCGGCGGCAAAAGTACGCAAAAAAATTAAGCCTTGATTTTATATCCTGCCATGGCATAATAAGCAATGAAAGCAAAGAGCGGAATGGGTACGAAAAAGCCTGCAGCCATGCCATATACGTCGGCAACATAACCCATTATGGGTGGAAACACGGCTCCGCCGCCCACCGCCATCACGAGAAAAGAAGCCCCTTGCTTGGTGTGGGTGCCTAAGCTGCGGATGGCTAAAGCGAATATGGTGGGAAACATGATAGACATGAAAAAGAAAACACCATACAACGACACGAATGAAACCCATCCGAGCTTTAACGATACAATCGGCAACAGCAAGCACACCACTAGTGCGTAGCACGCCAACAGGCGGGAAGGCTTGAAATACTTCATCAGCGCACTGCCCGAAAAGCGGCCCATCATGAACAGAAAGAAGCCCAGCGACAAGAAATAGGGCCCGTATTGCACATCGAAATTAGGGTGCATATCGTGGTCCGTTACGAAATTGATGAGGTAGCTGAATACCCCTGTTTGTGCCGCCACATAGCAAGCTTGGGCCGCAACACCCAGTTTAAAATGGTTATTTTTCCACAACGGTTTCTTCGAAATGAAGGCCGGATGCGAAGGATCCGAAATTTCCATGTCACCGCCCGGTGTCGGGGCCGTTCCGTGCGCGTGCATCAAATCCTCCTCATCGATTTTGGGCAGTTTTAGCCGGGAGAAAACAAAGGCAATGGCCAGCACGGCCAATCCGATGAGCGCGAAGGGCATCACAATGGAAATCATCTTTTCGCCTTCCACATGGCTGCGGTTGCCATAGATGGATAGCGCAATCAGCGGGCCTATCACCCACGCAAAGCCGTTGAATGATTGGGCGATATTGATTCGCCGTTCGGCGGATTCTGGAGGACCTAGCTTGGTGGTGTATGGATTAGCGCCGGTTTCCAACGTTGCCAAGCCTGCCCCGATTACGAGGAGACACAACAAAAAAAGCACAAACGATTGAAACGGCGCGGTGCCAGCTGCCAGCAATGCACCGACACCAAAAAGGCTCAACCCGAATATGATTCCCTTTTTGTAACCATATTTCTTGGTGAACAGGCCGGCGGGGATGGCCATGCAAAAGTAAGCTCCATACAGGGAAACCTGTATGAAGCTCGACTGCCATTTTTTCAAGTGTAGCAGTTCCTGAAAGTTCTTATCTAGTGTATCCAGCAAACCGTGTGCAATTCCCCAGGTGAGGAACAGTACACTGATTGCCATGAAAGGTGTGGTATAGTTTGCACCATCCTTGATAAAGATCGATTTTTTGCTCATAACTCGTTATTGGCCTTTCGTGAAAATAAATCGGCCTAAAATAGAGAAATCCGTTGGATTATGAGCAGAAAATCACTGAATTTGATTTACCCCGCGATGGCGCACCACACCGATGTAATAGGGAGTCGACTCACTGCCATCACCCGTAAGGAAGAAGGTCAGGTAGTCGCCGGGATCAAGTGCTACCCCCGTACGCCTGGCCAGTTGCACGCCATCCTCATCTTCTACGGTCAATACATGCGTGCCGGTAGCTGTTGTGGCAATAAACTCCTCGCCATCTTCGCCGGTTTCCGGTGTTTCGGTAGGCCGGTCGCGGAAAGCCGCAATCGGTTCGGCTGCTGCGATACGTAAGGTAACGCGGTGCGGTGTTTCGGCAAGGTTAAAAAAACGTACGCCGGCACTGGCCGCCGGATCTTCGATACCGCTGGGCAAACGATCATCCGTGACGAAATGCCGGGGGGCCGCCTCCGTACCGAAGATAAATGACGTATAGAACTTGTTTTCCTCCAGCGCGACGGTAGTGTCAACCAACTGCGCCAGTTCGTTGGATGAGATGATTTCCATCCTGCAATTTTCAGCACTGGGCACGGCGTAATAATCAATACCACGGTAACCTTGTCCTTGGCCCAACTGTTGGAGGCCACGGCCTACGTCCAATCGGTGCAGCACGGCTTGTGCTTCCAAAAAGGAATTAACCACCACCAGGCCCGACCGGACATCCGGTGCCGGGTCCTCGTCTTTGATACAGCTGGCGAATAAGATTATCCCCACCAACAGGGCTAATCGCGAAATGTAATCGGGTTTCATCATGTGTCATACAGTTAATTGACCCAGTGCCAAACCCTACCCACGTAAAACGTTGTTGGATCCCGCTCATCACCGGTTAGAAAAATACTGGTATAGCTACCTGGCGCTAAGTCAAGCGTACCCTCTCTGGTAGCTACTGTTTCGCCATCTTCGTCCACCACACTGATGGTATAGGTGCCTGTGGTTACCGGAATAAAGCCCTCACCCTCCTTACCGGTCTGTGGTGTTTCGGTAGGCCGGTCGCTAAAAGCGGCGATCGGCTCCATATCGCCAATATGTAGGGTCATGCGGCGGTCGGTGTTGGCCAGGTTATAAAACCGAACGCCGGCGATGGCGGCCGGGTCATCAGCACCTTCAGGTATCCGGTCTTCCGTAATGAAATGCCGCGGGTCGTTATGCGTGCCATAAACGATGGACGAATAATACACGCTATCCTGTATCGTAATGGCCGTATCCACGAGCCGATTATCGTCATATGTGGAGTAGATTTCCAACCGGCGGCTTTCTCCCGGGTACGCGTATACGGGTGGATTAGGTCCGAAGCTCCGGTATTGGAGTGGCTCCGGGCCGATTGCGGCATTGCGATCAATATAGCAATACACTGCTTGCGCTTCGACAAACGCGTTCACAAACGTTGTTCCACCCACCAGCTGGGGTTGTGGATCGCCCCTTAAACAACTCCCCAGCAGCAGCACACTGGCTGCCAAGGAAACGATTAAATTCAATTTCTTCATCATATCCTTCATTAACGTACGGAAGCTGGTGAATGCTACAGCACCTGCATTCTTTTACACAAACAACATTTAAAGAACGAAATGGTGTGCAGCTATTTGAAATTCATTAGAAAGACGGACGATGCTTTACATTCGTGCCGCCCAGCATGTTAAAGTAGGTATTGTCTGCACCTACGTTCGACTTCACAATGTGATAGTTCAATGAGCCATATAGTAAATTGGCAGGGTCTACCACAAAGTTGCTGTAGTTGAATGCCACGGGAACCTGGCCTGTATTGATCTCGATGCCGATCTGCTCGATTTTAAAAAAGGCCGCACCCAGCATATGGCGTGCAAATTCAACATCGAGGGCATTGACGATATTCTTGCAGTTTTGGGCATGTATGCGCCCAAACCAAGCGGCATGGTCCATTTTCGCGAACACAAACGCATTGTCACAATTCCAAACCGATAGGTTATTTCCATTGGCATGTTCCGAAAAAATGAACCCGTAGCGAAAAGCGCTTTTCACGTATGTATTTCGTAATTCCTGCTCCGGATTGCACCATAACCGTGGAGCGACCAGCCCGGCAGAATAGTGTCCATCGTCCGTTGGCGCGGTAAGGTCTACACTTCTCGTTGAGGAGTAGACTAACACGTTGTCGGTATAGAGCGTAGCCGCATGGGCCATATTTATGCCAGACAAGTACGGGTATTTTCCCTTCTCCGATTTGACCTGGAACGCCAGGTCTTGCAGCCTGACCACCGCTTGATTAAGTTTATATGTCCCGCCGCCAGATCCAGCAGCCAATAAGAAGGTAGGGGTCTCCGCTGGGTTTGTCAGTTTTTCTCCCAAGATGTCCGAGAAAAGTACCGTACCATTATCCCATACCTCCGCTTCGTCTTTCCCTGTGTGGTTGGCATACGCACTCGGCGTTACCACACAATTTTCGCCTGCTAACCTGATCATTACGTAGGTTCTTCCCGGCGTAGATTTTGGTTTGATGATGAGGTGCGCTTTTACTTCATATTTTTCCTGTATGGTGGCAAGCCTGTAATGTCCGTTTGGAAAATACAATGTTCCGCCGCCGTGGTCTATAAGATGGTCCAGAGCGTTCTGTATGGCTTGCGTGTCGTCCGTTTCGCCATCTCCCATAGCGCCGAAATCTTTGACGTTATAAGCGAGCAGCTCTTTTTTGGCCGTCTGTGATTTTACCTCTTGAGGTAACGAAAACGCTAGTGTACATACAATAAAGAAAGTAAAAAGAAGCGGTACATGTTTGTGTGGGAACAGGGAATGACTCATCGTGCTAGGCTTTTTATCCGTTTTTAGTTTTGCAGACGGCAAAAATATAAATAACAATACGATTACAAAGAATTGCTTCACCTACCTGGTCAACCGCAACCCACCACATCTGCGGAACCACCACGTACCGACCACGAGGTTGCGGCGTGTATTTGAAATGCCAGATTTAATTGAGAGTTAATTTTACTTTCAAGTTTGTTTTGAAGGTTTATGTCGCCTAGAATTTTAAGCGCTTAGAAGGGCGCTGAATGCCCTTATTTGGGAAATGGACTTTTTAACCCATCGAATTTTGCCCCTTTTTAACTAAAAATTGAACGAAGCGAGTTGCCAAACTCTCCGAAGTCTCTTTCCAAACTCTCCGAAGTCTCTTCCCAAAGTGACCCCAGTCAGTTTGAAACACGACTATTTTATAAATATTTATTGTTTGAGGTGATTTTATTTTCCTACAAATCAGAACTATTTTCGTGACCTACGGCGATGTTTGTTTGTTTTAATACATGAAAAGCATTGGTTGATAAGGTGTTGCTAAAATCCTCTTCACGCGATATCCGACAACACTGCCCGCTGCTTCTTCTGGCCACGCTTCGATGATTTCTTCTTCATTTTATTCAGCCAGATCATCGTGCCGGTGATCGGCAAGGACGTAGCGATGAGGCAGGCCAGGAAATACAGCAGTTTGGTAAACTGGCCGTATACATTGCCTATGTGCAGGGCCTTTATCGAGCCGGCAATGCGCTCGTTGAACGGCTTTTCCCGGAAAACCGTTACTTCTTCGATTTCCGCGGTGGCTGCATTCAGCTTTACCTCGTCGCTAGCGGCCGGAGCAAAAAAGCCGACCTTGTTTTTACGTATGGTCACAGGGCCGCTGCCGGATAGCGACACCATGTAGTCACCACGGTAAGGCAACACCTCATCGGTAGCGGCCAACAGCCGGTTGATGGGCAACATGGGGCGTATTTCTTCCGGCCTATCATTGCCTCCGCGCTGCGCATTATTGCCGCTACGGCCCCCGGTGGGAGCCTCGCGGTAGGTACCCAATGCTTTCTGTAACCCCTCGCGGTACCAAGGGAACGACCATTGGGGGCCGGTGATGCCCATAACGAAAAGGAGGATGAGCGAATAGAAGGCTAGCGTATTGTGCAGGTCATGGTTTACCCGCTTCCAACTGGCTTTCCATTTAACACGCAATCCTTGCCGCCATGTGCGCAGTTTTTGGGGAAACCAGATAACCAGGCCGGTAATAACGCCTAGCGTAAACAAGATGGTCGCCGTTCCTGATATGTAGCTGCCCAACGTGCGGTTGGGTAGCTCGCCGATGATCGGCTCCTCGATACGATCTAGAAGTAGCCAACGGTGCAGGCTGAACATATCGCGCATAAAAATGGCCACCCAGGTTTTCGACTGGTCTTCAGAGGTACCGCGCACCTCACCGTTGTAGGGATTAACATAGTAGGTGGTGCCAAACCGGCTTTGTTCCCCTTCTTTCCGCACAGTAAACCGATACGTACGTGCGGGATCTGCCGAAATATGGATGCCGTTCACGCTGCCGCCAGCTACCGCGGCCACTTCGGGCAGTAATTGCTCTACAGGAAGCCTTTCGCTACCGCGAGGTACGTCTACTTTGTGCAAATGCGATGCCGCCCACTCAGTCAGCTCGGTGTTGTAGGTGTAAACGGTACCGCTGAAGCACACCGCCACAACGACCAGTCCGCTGATTAATCCCATCCAAAGATGGATGTCGTTGAAAAATTTCCGCGTTTGCTGCCAGGGTGTCTTTTTACGATTGCGATCTTCCATTTCGGTTAGTAGTCTGTGGGCTTTGCGACAGCCATTTTTTCTGCGCGCAAAAGTACACAAAGAATAACGAGAAATGAAGTCTTTTTTGACTACCTCACCTGCCCGTCGCCGTAAACGTAGTATTTATTGGTAACCAGTTGCTCCAGCCCCAGCGGCCCGCGGTGGTGCAGTTTATCCGTGCTGATGGCCAGCTCGGCACCTACACCCATTGCTCCGCCATCGGTAAACCGCGTCGATGCGTTGTGGTACACCGCCGCGCTGTCTACTTGTTCCATAAACAGATCGGCCTTTTGCTTGTCGGTGGTGAGAATAACGGTCGAATGCCCGCCGCTGTACTGGTTGATTTTGCCGATAGCGGTTTCCAGCCCGTCAACCTGGCCGAAGCAGATTTTAGGCGCCAGGAATTCTTCGTACCAAACGGACTCATCTGCGATGGGCTCCGATTCGTTCAGCAATGGCAACAGCTGTTCGTCGGCCAGCAGCTGCATGGATTTGGCGCGCAGTGCATCCCCCAATTGCTTCAATTTCTCGGGCAGGCCGGGCGTTGCCTTATCCACTAATACCTTGTCCAGGGCATTACAGGCGCTGATCTTATCGGTTTTCGAATTGATCACAACGGGCAGTACCTTTGCCCAATCGGCATCGGCGGCGATGTAGGCGAAATTGTTGCCCCGTCCGCTCACCAGAACGGCGCACTGCGCGTGTTCTTTGACAAAGCGGATCAGCTGCTCGCCACCCCGGGGCACGATCAGGTCAACCGGCTGGGTTGGGTTCCGTAGGAACTCGCGCGTCGCTTCGCGGTCCAGCGTAATCAACTGGATCCAATCAGCACTGAGGTTATTCTCCGCGAGTGCCCGGTGCCAACAACCTACCAACACCCGGTTGGTATGCACGGCCTCTTTGCCGCCTTTGAGCAGGATCTTGTTATTGGCCTTAAAAGCCAACACGGCAGCTTCGATGGTTACATCGGGGCGCGATTCATAGATGATCAGAATGGTGCCGAACGGTGCCGTGCGGTTTTCGATGCGCAACCCGTTGTCGAGCACGCCCGACGATCGCACCTGGCCGATCGGGTCGGGCTGGTCTTTGACGGTCCGGATGGCTTGGATCATGCCATCCACCTTGGCGCTATCTACCACGAGACGGTCGTAAAGCGCCCGATCATCGCGATCAAACGCGTCGAGGTCCTGCTGGTTTGCTTTCAAAATCGCTTCGCGGCTATCATCGATGATGGTGATCATCGATGATAACACGTTGTTTTTCTGAGTTGTTGTCAATATTTCCATAAAAATCGTTGTTTAAAGGGTAATTTTTGTACCTGCTGTTTTACCGAAGACAATATCGGTAATGATATGGTCTTTTTTACCATTGGCGATAAAAGTAGGAATATTTCGCCGGGCGGTGTGCTTGGCGGCCTGGAGTTTGGATGCCATACCGCCACGCCCGCTTGCTTCCCCTTTGTCGGTCTGCTGGATGTATTGCTCCACCGGTTCGTCCACCCGGAGGTGGGGAATCAGTTCGCTGCCGGCATTGTCGGGATGCCCATTGTAGAGGCCGTCCGTGTCGGTGAGGAGAATCAGCATATCGGCATGGATCAACTCGGCGACCAAGCTGGCCAATTCGTCATTGTCGGTGAAGGTCGACATGGAGAGCGACACGGCGTCATCTTCGTTGGCAATGGGGATAACGCCCTCGGCCAACAGGCCTTCATAACAGTTGACCATATTGTCGCGGTGCTTGCCCAAATCGAAGTCGCGTTTGGTCGCTAACACCTGCGCGCAGCGCATGCCATGGTGATGAAACAGGTTATAGTAGTGCCGCATCATGCGCGGTTGCCCGATGGCCGAGAAGACCTGCCGCCGGGTGATTTTATCGGTCGCCTTCAATTGGTGGCCCATCACTTCCTTGCCCGCAATGACCGAGCCCGACGATACCAATACGGAATGGATGCCATGTTCGTAGAGGTAAGCGATTTGCTCTACCAATTTTGCCAGGATTTTTCCGGTGATGCGGTTGTCCTTGTTGGTAATGACATGGGTGCCAACTTTGATAACGACACGCTGTACAGGGGTGTCCATGGGAGTTCCATTAAGCATTGGCGACCTCCTTTCCTTTGGTTTGCTTGCCCAATTCTTCTGCACGGTGGAATGCCGCATAGGCAGCTTCCTGGATGAGCGCATTGACGTTGTTATCGTCCATCGAGTCCAATGCAGCACGGGTGGTGCCACCCTTGGAAGCGACCCTGGCCATCCAGTCTTCCGGACTAAGGGTGGATGTATTGAACAGCTCGACCGCCCCGGCAAACGTCTGTCCGACCAATAGCCGGGCATCGGCTTGGCTGAAGCCCATTTTCAACGCAGCATCCATCATGGCCTGCATGAAATAAAAGATATATGCGGGGCCGCTCCCGGATATGCCCGTAGAGGCATCGATTTCGGCTTCTGATGTTAAACCGATAGAGCGTCCGGTGGTGCCGAGGAGTTGTTCGATGGCGGCAAGTTCGAGCCGTGATACGTGGTCGGAGGCGGTAAACGAGGTCATTCCCAGACCTACCAATGCGGGCAGGTTGGGCATCGCCCGCACCACTTTTTTTGCGCCGACCCCCTGTTGGATGGTGTCGATGGTTACCCCGGCCATGATGGATACAATGAGTTGTCCGGCCGAAACCAGGGGCTTCATCTCGACCATCAGCGCGGGTGCATGCACCGGTTTAACGGCGACGAGCACCACGTCGGCTTTCGGTAAGCAGGTGGTCAGCCGGTCGTGGACATCGAAAAGCCCGCTAGCCCGTAGCTCCGCTTGCTTTTCCTCGCTCTGGTCGAGTATCATCAAACTTCCGGATGTTAAAAAATTGGACTTGGCGATCGCTTCTGCATACGTCATTCCCATGTTACCGCCGCCAATTACAAGTACGTTCATTTTTTGCTTTCTTTATTCGATTAAAATTTCAATTATCTACCCGCTATGCAACAACCTTCATGCAGGCGTGCCAAATGTTGCCATATTGCTAGTTTGCTTGCTAAGGAACCCTCCGGTGTAGTAACGGCGGTAGCGAGTTTAATCGCAGCTATCTTTCCTCAACCGTGGTTTATCGAGAAGGGCCCGCAAATATGTCAGCCGGTGAATGTTGCTCTAGATATACGGTAATATTGTCACCCGATTTCGGCTTCAATACCGAAAACAATGCAGTTTTCCATCGCGATCACCGCAAAGCAAGTAACGCTGGTCGTCGTTCTGTAACGGGCCGACATAAGCCAATGGGCCACAATCCGGTGGTAGGTCGTTCCGGATGCTGTCGGCTTGTTGGTCAACGTCGCTTGTCCGTGCGCCATGGTTGCGTGCCTGCCGCTGGAGTAAATTTCCACGCCCATCATAGGTTAGGTCTTGCCTACCCGTACCAACCTGGATGCGTACGGGGGCAGAGTCGTCTGCGGTTTGACCACTGGCTACGGCACCCTGTATGGCCCGTTGTGGGAGCTTGAGCGAGAATCCCGGTAGGGGATCTCCCTCGGTATCGACCCGGTAAAGCCGTTCAGCAGTGGTGAATACCAAGCTGTGGTCGGGCAGTTGGGAGATGCTGTCCACAATGGGGCCGGGCAACTGCGCATTCCACAGTTTATGCCCGTCGGGCGAGATGGCATGGAGGATGTGGTAGGCATCCTGCACGAGGATGAAACGGGTGCTATCGCTGTATAGGTGCACAGATGGGTGGGAGATGGCACCGCCGTTTAGGGCGAATGTCCACAATGCGCCATTGCTGGTAGGCGCCGCCGACGGCTCCACCTCCTCCGCCGCTAACGCATCAGTGGTGGTCTCGGGCGGCTGCTCAGCCACCCTTTCGTCCAGATTCGAAAAATAGAAGTAAGAGACGGCAATGATGGCGATAAATACAAGCGATATGCCAATGATTAAATTCTTCATCCACTACAAACCTAGCACAAAAAGTGCCATTTTGCAATCTTGCATTTCAACCCAATTATCATTAAGTTTGGCAAAATATTGTTAGCAGAAGTTGGCCCTGAAAAAATCACTGACATACCGATGAATAAACGAATTATTCTCACTGCATCATTTTTTGGCTTGGCAGCAGTGGTACTGGGTGCCTTTGGCGCACACGGTTTGGAAGATAAAATCACTGACAACGACCTCGAAGCCTGGAAGACCGCAGTCGATTATCAATTTTACCATACATTGGCCTTACTGTTTCTAGCCACCTTTTCAAGAGCGAAAAATACCTACATCCGGTTTTCCTTCATTACGTTCACCTTGGGTATTTTGCTGTTTTCAGGCTCGTTGTATGTGCTGAGTACCCGTGCGATTACGGGGTTCGGTGCAGCTGGTATGCTGGGCCCGGTTACCCCGGTGGGCGGCTTATGCTTCATTTTGGGATGGGTGGGGCTGTTCGTGGCTACCATCAAGAACAAAGGGTAGCACAACCCACCGCTTTTTTGAGTTTTGTATGCTGGAGTTTACTGACGGGAAGACAGAAGCACGTGTAACGCTATTCGTTGAGGTGATATTGCCATTGGCCATCGCCAAGGCTTACACGTACCGGGTGCCGCATGAATGGAATGCGGATGTCGCCGTGGGTAAACGCGTCATCGTGCAGTTCGGCAAAAGCAAAGTATACTCGGCCGTTATCAGTGCGGTGGTGAATCGCCCCCCCGAATTATACGAGGCAAAATACATCCTCGATGTACTTGATGATTCGCCCGTGGTAGCGGGTACACAGCTCCAACTATGGGGCTGGATATCATCCTATTACCTATGCACACTTGGAGAAGTTATGCAGGCAGCGCTCCCGGCAGCACTGAAACTGGCTAGCGAGACCCGCATCATCGCGGCCGATACAAACATCGACCGATCGGAATTGAACGACAAGGAATACCTCATCCTCGATGCGCTTGATATTTCACCCGAACTGAAGGTGAGTGATGTGGTGAAACTGTTGGGACAGAAAAGTGTTTTCCCCTTACTGAAGCGGTTATTCGACAAGGGCCTCATCCTGATTTCAGAGGAAATAGCCCCGAAGTACAAACCGAAGATGAAGGTGTTCATCCGGTTGCACGGCGACTACACCGATAGCGTAGGCCGCAAGGCGCTACTGGATTCGCTGGCCAAAGCACCCAAACAACAGGACGCTGTAGTGGCTTATATCCAATTGAGCCGCCAACAGGCCGACGTGCCCAAGGCCGACATCATGGAGGCGAGCGGTTGCAGTTCAGCCATCATCACCGCATTGGTGGAAAAGGAGGTGTTCGTTGCCGAAGAGCGAGCCGTAAGCCGGCTTGCCGGTGAAGATGTGGAGGTGACGGGCGACTTCGCCTTCAACGATGCCCAATCAGCGGCATTCGAAGGCATCAACCGGCAGTTTGCCGAAAAGGATGTCGTGCTGCTGCATGGCGTCACCGCCTCGGGCAAGACACAGGTGTACATCCGCCTCATGGAGGCGGCCGTGGCGCGCGGCCAACATGTGCTGTACCTGCTACCGGAGATTGCACTGACCGCACAGATTACCGAAAGGCTGCGCAAGCATTTTGGCAACAAACTGGGCGTATACCATTCGCGCTTCAACGACAACGAGCGCGCTGAAGTGTGGCACAAGGTGCTCAACAACGAATACCAGGTCATCGTGGGCGTACGCTCGGCCGTTTTTTTACCCTTCCAGTCGCTGGGCCTCATCGTAGTCGATGAAGAGCACGAGACCTCGTATAAGCAATTCGATCCCGCGCCGCGTTATCACGCGCGCGATACGGCAATATACCTTGGCCACCTCCACGGGGCAAAGGTGTTGCTGGGTTCGGCTACGCCCGCCGTGGAGAGTTTTTACAATGCCCGGGCGGGCAAGTATGGGTTGGTTACCCTGGCACAGCGTTTCGGCGATGCCAAACTGCCCGAAATCATCACGGTGAACATCAGCGAGGAGAGCCGAAAAGGCACCATGTTCACGTACTTCAGCGCTACACTGCTGCAGGAAATGGAAAAGGCATTGGCGGAAAAACAACAGGTGATCCTGTTCCAGAATAGGCGTGGACACACGCCGCTACTGCAGTGCAAAACCTGTGGCTACATCGCCAAGTGCATCCACTGTGATGTGAGCCTTACCTACCATAAGAGCAGCAGCCAGCTGCATTGCCACTATTGCGGGTTTACGGAGGCACCGCTCCAGGTATGCCCGGCGTGTGGGTCTACCCATATCGAGAGCAAAGGGTTCGGTACCGAGCGGATCGAAGAGGAACTGGAAACGCTGTTGCCCAATGCGCGCGTTGGCCGCCTCGACCTCGACTCGACCAAAGGGAAATATGGTTTTGAACGGGTATTGACGGCATTTGACGAACAGCGGTACGATGTGTTGGTGGGTACCCAGATGGTGGCTAAAGGGCTCGACTTTGGGAAGGTAAGCGTTATCGGTATCATCAACGCCGATGGCTTGATTAATTACCCCGATTTCCGTGCTTATGAACGGGCGTTTTCGTTGCTGGCACAGGTGGGTGGGCGCGCCGGGCGGCGCAACAACAGCGGCAAGGTGATTATCCAGTCGTACGCACCAAACCACCGGGTTATCCAACAGGTGATAGGCAACGACTACGAGGGGATGTTTATGGCGGAAGTGTCTGAACGGAAGAATTTCGGTTATCCGCCGTTTTTCCGTTTGTTTAAAATCGATGTGAAACACAAGGAGCAGCAGGCTGCCCACGACGGTGCGCTTCGGCTGGCAACGCTCCTACGGGAAGTACTGGGGCATCGGGTATTCGGGCCGGAGGTGCCGCTGGTGGGACGTGTGCGCAATTATTACATTTTCGGTATCCTGCTCAAAATTGAGCGTACCGGCATCAGCATCGCAAAGGTAAAGGAACAATTGACAGCCGCTTTGTTACGGTTTGAAACCAACAAGGCCAACAAAGGTGTACGGGTGCAGGTCGATGTGGATCCCTATTGATTGATCAGTCCAAAACTGTATTGCAGCGTAATGGCCGCTACAGGCGCAAAGAAATACTCCCAGCGGTAGCGCCGAACTTGGTTGGGTGCACCGCTGAACGAGTCATCGGCATAATGGTTTACCTTCTGGTACGTATAAGCGATATTAAAATTCGCCTCAACCCCAACGGCGATGCGTGGAATCACGTAAACTTTCGCCCCTACGAAGGGTGAAAATAATAGGGCATTTTTGGTGTCTTCTGCAAATACGGTGGTGTTGTCAAAACCACGTGTGTTGAACTGCTGAAACATAAAACCCAGGTCGCCCCCGAAATAAGGTTGCACGCGGGAGTAGTTCACGCTTTTTTCAACGCCTACCTTAATGGCCGTATTGCGGAGTTTGCCGCTTACCTGCGGTAGGCAGCCTTCGCATTCATTATCAAACGCAATGTCGTTGCGGAAGTGGGCGGCCTGGAGCCGGTAGCTGATTTGGTTGTCGTTGATTTTGAAGAGAAGGCCATTGAGATAGGATGGGTGGTACGGCTGCCCCGATGGCTGGTTGAGCAATTGCGGAAACTGCTCGTAAGCATACGCGCGCACGGCGATGGTGTACCAATAATCGGTGTTGAAGTGGTATGTATTGCTTTTTGGAATAACCGGATTGGGATAATCAACCGTATCGATGTTCGTTACCTGGGCAGACAACTGCACCACTCCGGAAGACAGGAGAACAACCAAAAGTAAATACCTCATTCGTCGTATCGTTTATACCGTGCGAAAATAATAAATAAAATCGGGTATCGATTCACTGCTGCGGTAATCTCAGCTAATCTGCGTATTTTTGGGACCATAATGGCATATAAGTTTATTGACAATTACCGTGAGCGTGGCGCACGCAAACAATTGGTCGAGCTGCTCAAGCGGCGCGGAATTGAAGACAAGCGGGTGCTGGCGGCCATTGGCAAGGTGCCCCGGCATTATTTTTTCGACGAAACCTTCTGGAACCAGGCTTATCGCGATATTGCGTTCCCAATAGGGGATGGACAGACCATCTCGCAACCCTACACCGTAGCCTACCAAACCGAACTGCTGCATATTGAACGTGGCGACCGTGTGCTGGAAATCGGTACCGGGTCGGGATACCAGACCTGCATCTTGCTGGAACTGGGCGCCGAGGTCTATACGATCGAGCGGCAGCAAAACCTGTATAACCGTACTATACAGGTGTTGCCCTACATGGGATATAAACCCCATTTTTTTCTCGGCGATGGCTCGAAGGGTGTTCCCGAACACGCCCCGTACGATAAGATTCTGGTTACGGCAGGTGCGCCATTTGTGCCCGATGTGATGCTGAAACAACTTCGTATCGGAGGGGTTTTGGTTATTCCGGTGGGCAGTGAGAAAGAACAGAAGATGATGACCATCTTACGGGTAGGTGAACAGGAGTACGAACGGATTGAGCTGGATACCTTCCGATTTGTTCCGCTAGTGGGGGATAGCGCATGGTGATGGAAGCTGTTTTTGATACTTACCGCAAAAATATAGCCGAGGCCGATCGGCGCATTGCGGACCTACGGAAGTTGATCAATATGAATTCGCTGATGCGGCTGGCCGTCATCGTCGGCGGCGGGGCGGCCCTGTTCGCCGCTGTGCAGACCGAAAACGTATTATTGGTCGTTGGCCTTTTCCTGGTTATCGTCATATGTTTCATGGCGCTGGTGTGGCGGCAAAGCAAGCTGGAAGCGCAAAAGGCCGTATGGGAGGATTTCCGGACGGTAAACCAAAACGAACTGGCGATGGCCGATGGCAAGCCAAACTTATATCCCGACGGTGCAAACCACATGGACCGCCAACACCCTTATAGTGGTGATCTGGATATCTTCGGACCCTCGTCCGTATTTGCCCTAATCAATCGGTGTGCAACACCTGCGGCCAATGCCCGGCTGGCGGCGTGGCTATCGGCACCGGCAAATCGGGAAACCATCGTGGAGCGGCAGGCGGCAGTCGGTGAATTGGCTGTGGATACCGCGTGGTGCCAACAGTTCCAGTCGGACCTGCTGTTCAACCTTACGCAAGGCACCGATTTCAAGCAACAGTTTGCCCGCTTTCTGGAGGGGGGCGATACCCTGGAAAGCAACTGGCTAAGGCGCTACGTGAAAATTGTTCCTTGGCTGATGGCGCTCGTTATCGGGCTCGCGGTTTTCTGGCCGGCCGTTACCCCGCTGGCTATCTTCCTGGCATTGGCCCACCTGCTTGCGGCAGTGGCATACGGCGGCAAGGTAGGACGTATCGCGGGCCAGGTGGACCGTGCAGGGCGGATACTGGGTGCTTTCGCCAATTCGTTCGAACGGATTGAGCACCGTCGCTGGGAAAGCGAACATGGCCGGGCGCTGGTTGCTTCGCTGAAGGCCGGCGGCGGCGATAAGCCGGTTTCGGTGATTTTCCGTGAGCTGTCGGCGCTGATTGACCGGTTGGATTACCGGCTGAACATGCTGGTAGGCGGCGTACTCAATATGGTGGCATTGTGGGATTTCAGGCAGGTGTTGGCGGTAGTCGATTGGCGCAGGCAGTATGGCACCCAAGTGCTGGCAGCAATGGATGTGGTGGCAGAATTTGAAGCATTGGTGAGCTTGGCAACGCTCCGGCGCAACCACCCGCAGTGGGTATTCCCGGAAGTGGCGGCATCATCGCAACCGTTCGTAGAGGCTACCGGATTGGCGCACCCGCTTATTGCGCCGCAAACGGCTGTGCCAAACGATTACGCGATGGACGGCCACCGGGTGGCACTTATCACGGGGTCGAACATGGCGGGGAAGAGCACGTTCCTTCGCGTTATCGGCACCAACGCGGTGCTGGCATTTTGTGGAGCACCGGTGTGCGGTTCGTCCATGCGGTTGTCGGTATTCCATGTGGTAAGCTACATGCGCATCGCCGATTCCCTGAATGAAAGTACGTCTACGTTTAAGGCCGAACTCAATCGGATTGAGGGCGTGTTGCGGGCTGTACGCACCCAACCGGACACCTTTTTCCTCATCGATGAGATGTTGCGCGGTACCAACTCGAAAGACAAATACCTCGGGTCGAAGGCAATCATTAAACGATTGATTGCCGATGGTGGGGTGGGAATGGTGGCGACGCACGATCTACAGCTGGCGAAACTCGCCGGGGAATATCCCGATCGACTCGCTAACTTCCATTTCGATATCCAGGTGCAGGAAGGGGAGATGCTGTTTGATTACAAGCTCAAACCGGGTGAATGCACGATCTTCAACGCATCGCTATTGTTGAAAAATATCGGTATTGATGTGGCTGGATAAGCGTATCAGCGTTTCATCACACGCGCCAGCTCACGCTTCGAGTCGCGTTCCTTGATCGTATCCCGCTTGTCGAAATCTTTTTTACCCTGGGCCAATGCAATTTCTACTTTGGCGAACCCCCGGTTACTGATAAACATGCGCAGTGGAACGATGGTAAAACCCCGCTCGTCAGCTTTCGTCTTCAGTTTTTTGAGCTCTTTCTTGGTGAGCAACAGTTGCCGGTCGCGCTTGGCTTCGTGGTTGTAAAATGAGCCGTGCGAATATTCGGCGATATGCATGTTGCGGATATACAGGTCGTTTTCGAAAAACGAACAAAAGGCGTCGTTGATGTTGGCTTTCCCTTCCCGTATGGACTTGATTTCCGTACCGAGGAGGCGAATGCCCGCGATATACGTATCGAGGATATGGTACTCGAAATAGGCCTTTTTATTTTTGATATGAATAGCTGAAGATAATGCCATTTAGTCGTAAGTCGTTGTTAGTCGTAAGTTGTTAGTTCAGTCGGTCTGCAATAAATATTTTGTGCGACCTTGTCTGATATGTTGATTTTGGTGCCATCGATTTCCAACGCCATCGAATGGTCAAATTCATACCGCTGCAACACGGTGATCTCACTGTGGATACCGATGCCGATCTGGCTTACATATTGAAGGAACGAGGGGCTGTTGTCTTTTACCGCGATAATGGTATGCCGGATACCTTCGGTGGCCTCTGCGAGGGTGTGGCGTGCCTCGTGGATGTAGTCGCCGTCGGCATTGGGTATGGCGTCGCCGTGCGGGTCGAATTGGGGGAACCCCAGGAACCTATCGAGCCGCTCCACCAGTTTTTCCGATTTGATGTGCTCCAGTTGCTCCGCAATGTCGTGTACCTCGTCCCAGCTGAATCCCAGCTTGTCAAACAAGAACGTTTCCCATAGCCGGTGCCGCCGGATGATCGCTACGGCCAAGTTCCGGCCCTTGTCGGTGAGGGTGATCTTTCCGTATTTCTCGTAGTTTACCAGCTGCTTTTCGCGCAATTTTTTCAACATATCGGTTGCCGTGGCCGGCCGAACGTTCAGCTTGCCCGCCAATTGGTTGGTACCGGCTTCGCCGGCACCGTCGTGCTCGGCCGTGATGCGGAGCAGTGCCTTCAAGTAATTTTCCTCGGTATCCGATAGCATAGCGGCAAAGGTAGGCAAATTGTTAAGAAAAAATATTTTTGGCTTTCCCGGGAAAAATACAATATCTTACCTCAAAATTCGCGCATCATGGATATCCATCGTTTTACCATCGGCATTGAGGAGGAATACATGGTGATGGACCCCGTTAGCCGTGAACTGAAGTCGCACGACCAAAAAATTGTGGAGCTTTCGCAGAAAATCCTGAAGGATCGCGTGAAGGCGGAAATGCACCAAGCGGTCGTAGAGGTGGGAACGGCGATATGCAATAACATCGACGAAGCACGCGAAGACGTGCGATTACTGCGTGCTACCGTAGCCGAGATCGCCGGTGAGCTGGACCTGATCGTGGGTGCTTCGGGTACCCACCCGTTTTCGGAATGGGAACGGCAGTTGATTACGGACAACCCACATTATTTCGAAATCATCAACGAGATGCAGGATGCGGCGCGGTCCAACCTCATCTTTGGCCTGCATGTGCACGTGGGTATGGAGAGTCGGCAGATGGCGGTACACATCGCCAATTCTGCCCGGTATTTCCTGCCCCATATTTTTGCACTCTCCACCAATTCGCCCTTTTGGGAAGGTAGGAATACCGGCTTTAAATCGTTCCGTACCAAAGTGTTCGATAAGTTCCCGCGTACGGGCATCCCCGATTATTTCGAATCCATCGAGGAATACGACAGCTACATCAACCTGCTCATCAAAACCAACTGCATCGACAATGCGAAGAAGGTGTGGTGGGATCTGCGTGTGCACCCCTTTTACAATACCATTGAATTCCGTATCTGTGATGTGTCGCTTACCGTGCAGGAAACCATGGCATTGGCGGCACTCTTCCAAGCAGTCTGCGTGAAGTTACACAAGCTGCGCTCGCGAAACATGAGCTACATGATCTACAAACGCTCGTTGGTCAACGAAAACAAATGGCGGGCTTCGCGCTACGGATTGGATGGGCAGTTGATCGACTTCGGCAAAGAGATGGAGGTGAACACCCGGGTGCTGATTTACGAACTGCTCGATTTCGTTGATGATGTAGTGGATGCGCTGGGGAGCCGGGAAGCCATTTCATTTGTGCCCCATATTTTGGAAAACGGTACCGGCGCCGATCGCCAATTGGCCGTCTATGAAGATACCCGGAGCTTGGTGGCCGTGGTTGATTTCGTTTGTGACCAGTTTCTCGTTTAGCTTGCATAGAAATGTAACTTTAGCTAAGTTTGCCCGATGGACCGACCGGGATATGATATGCGGGTAGCGCTGTTGGACTTCAACAACGGGTACCCGAACCAGGGGATGGATAACATACATGCCGTTGTGCAGCGCTACGCGGTGGAAAAGGATTTGCGGCTCGATATCCACGTGTTCGACGTGCGCCAGCGGCATGAAGTGCCCGATTTATCGTATGACGTGTACCTATCAAGTGGTGGCCCCGGATCGCCCCTCGACGAATCGGAGACCGTTGCGGAAGCCCGGTATTTTAAGTTGATAGCGGATCTGGTGGCCCATAATAATGTAGCACTCCCCACCGAACGGAAGTTTGTTTTTTTCATCTGCCACGCCTTCCAGTTGGCATGCAAATATTTTGGGGTGGGCACCTTGTGCCGGCGGAAGTCTGCCGCTTTCGGTACGTTCCCCATCCACAAGACCCTCGTCGGTAAGTCCGAGGATATTTTCTCTGCGTTGCCGGATCCGTTTTATGCCATCGATAGCCGTGAATGGCAGGTGGTGGCAGCCGATGTGGCGCACCTGCGTGCGCTGGGTATGGCCGTACTGGCCATCGAAAAGGAGCGGCCGCACGTGCCGTTGGAACGCGCGGTGATGGCCGTCCGTTTTTCACCAGAGATGATCGGCACGCAGTTCCACCCAGAGGCCGATGCGGAACGGATGCGTACCCATCTGCTGGCAGCCGAGCGGAAACAGCAATTGGTGGAGCAGCACGGAGTGGCCAAATACAACGATATGCTGCAATGCCTGTCAGACCCCATGAAAATCGCGCTAACGCACCGGACAATGTTGCCTGCGTTTCTTGACGGCGCCCGCTGGGCGTACAGCGAGCGGCGCGACGTGGTTGTTTGATTACTCACAATCGCCGGTACACTATGATCCCATCCATCCGCAGCGCGTTTAATGCCGGGTTTTCGTTAGCACGGTACAAACAGCTGTTGGCCTTATTGGAGGGGCCACACCGTGGCGCACTGGGCTTCCGTGTGGCGGAGACACCCGTATTTGTGCCACGCTTACTTACCGAAAGGCTGATCGAGGTGTGCGAAGGAATCGTTGATAAACTGATGGCACCCGATTTCTCCGTGCTTTCCGAGCGTGCGATTCCGCCGCGCTTGCGCGTGCCGGGGCATGAAGGGCATTGTGAGGTGCTGTGTTTGGACTTTGCCGTGTGTTTGGATGATCTGGGACGGCCGATGCCGCAATTGATCGAGTTGCAGGGGTTTCCCACCGTACTTTTTTACCAAGCTGCGCTGGCGCGTGCCTATCGGCAGTGCTATGAGATTCCCGCAGGTTTTGATAATTATTTCAATGGGTATGACGATGAACGTTATGCCCGATTGCTGAAACGGATGTTGCTGGGGAACCATGCGCCCGAGAACGTCGTGTTATTGGAGGTGAACCCCCATGCGCAGAAAACCAGGCTGGATTTTTACCTGACGGAAGCTGCTACAGGGATACGGCCGATATGCATATCGGAACTCTTCCGGGAGGGAAATACGTTCCACTACTTCCGCAATGGACAGCAAATCCCTGTAAAGCGTATATATAACAGGCTGATTGCGGAAGATTTCGAGTCGCAGCGCGACCGGTTATCGCGTTTCGCCGATATCACCGCAGCGGCAGCGGTGGAATGGGTTCCGCATCCTAATTGGTTTTACCGAATCAGTAAATCTACCTTGCCGATCCTATCTTCGCCTTATGTGCCTGAAACGCACTTCCTCAACGAAGTGCATACCCTTCCCGCCGACTTGGAGCACTACGTGTTGAAACCGCTGTATTCATTTGCGGGGCAGGGGGTGATCGTGGATGTGCGGGCGGCGGATATTGCCGCTATTGCCGATCCAACACAATGGGTGTTGCAGCGGAAGGTGAACTATGCACCCATCATTGAAACACCGACGGGGATGGCCACCTGTGAGTTGCGGATGATCTATTGTTGGGAACCGGGGGCAGAGCGCCCGATATTGGTCAATAACCTAGTCCGTCTGAGCAAAAGCAAACTGATCGGTGTCCGCTACAATACGGATTTGGATTGGGTGGGGGCGGGTATTGGGTTTTTCGAGCAAGGCTAAAAAAAACGGGTGTCGGGTAAATCTTTCCCGACACCTCGCTTGGAATATTTCGTAATGCAGCACCGTTAGGCACTCACACCGAGCTCTTCGGCCATGGCCTTGCCGATTTCGGCAGGCGATTCAACCACGCGGATACCACACTCGCGCATGATTGCCATCTTGGCGGCGGCAGTATCATCCGCACCCCCTACGATGGCACCGGCGTGGCCCATGCGGCGCCCCGGAGGCGCTGTTTGGCCTGCAATGAACCCGACCACCGGTTTGGTGCCGTTTTCTTTGATCCACCGCGCGGCTTCGGCTTCCATGCCACCGCCGATTTCACCGATCACGATGATGCCTTCCGTTTCCGGGTCGTTCATCAGCAGCTCCACAGCTTCTTTGGTGGTGGTGCCGATGATGGGGTCGCCACCGATACCGATGGCTGTAGTAATGCCCAGTCCGGCTTTCACCGCTTGGTCTACGGCCTCATAGGTAAGCGTGCCCGACTTGGACACCACGCCCACCGAGCCCTTTTTGAAGATGAAGCCCGGCATGATGCCGATTTTCGCTTCGTCGGCAGTGATGATGCCGGGGCAGTTCGGCCCGATAAGCCTCGAATCTTTGTCGCTCAGGTACGATTTTACCTGGATCATATCTTTGGTAGGGATGCCTTCGGTGATGCAGACGATGACGCCGATACCTGCAGCAGCAGCTTCCATGATGGCATCGGCGGCAAATGCCGGCGGCACGAAAATAATCGATACATTGGCGCCGGTTTTTTCAACGGCTTCCGAAACGGTGTTGAATACCGGGCGTTCGAGGTGCATTTGGCCACCCTTGCCCGGAGTGACACCGCCAACCACATTCGTGCCATATTCGATCATCTGAGAAGCATGGTAAGTGCCCTCATTGCCCGTGAAACCCTGTACGATTACTTTGGAATCCTTATTTACTAATACGCTCATTGTTCTGGTTTTTTGCACCGCAAACTTAGCTAAAATTGCGTTGATATGCAAGCTAGGAAAACTGCCGTTCTAGGCATCGAGCAGGAGCTTTGCATAAAACTCCCACAGCACAATACCAATAGACACCGCGATGTTGAGGGAATGCTTGGTGCCTGATTGGGGGATTTCAACGCAACTGTTTGCCATAGCCATCACTTCGTCCGACACGCCGTGCACTTCGTTGCCGAATACCAGTGCATACTTTTCGGTTGGGGTCGGCGAAAACTGGTGGAGTGCGCGGCTGCCGGCTGCCTGCTCAACAGCCACGATACGGTATCCTTCGCCCCGGAGTTGCTGGATGGCCTGTACGGTGTCAGTGACGTGCTGCCATGCCACGGACTGGGTAGCGCCGAGCGCAGTTTTTTCGATTTCGCGGTGGGGCGGGGTGCCGGTGATGCCGCATAACACGATTTGCTCCAAAGCAAAAGCATCCGCAGTACGGAATGCGGAACCGACGTTGTGCATGCTGCGGACATTATCGAGCACCAACGTGACCGGCAACTTCGCTTGCTTTTTGAACGCTTCGACAGACGGGCGTTTCAACTGATCCATGGATAGCTTTTTTATATGCATATGATTTGTCTTTTGTTGGGCCATCTCAAATATTTATCCTTGAATAGCGCTGTGTGGGGCAAAGATAAGGAAAGTCAGCATTTCAAATTTTGTGGTATTTCCGCTATATTGTCGCTCAGCGGCAGCCGGAGAAATCCATAACGGCGCATAATTGAATAAAAACAAACTTAGTGCGGCGATTTCATTGATGTCTAAAAAAAAGATTAAAACATCAATACTTTATCTAAGTTTGTTTTGAATATTAAAAAGAAGGTAGTAACTTTGCCGACTGAAAATTGATAGGAAAATTTAGCTCATATAAATGGCAAATCATAAATCATCACTTAAAAGAATCCGTTCCAGCGCTGCGAAGCGTTTGAGGAACCGTTACCAAGCGAAGACTACCCGTAATGCAATCAAGAAATTGCGTAACACCACTGATGCAACAGAAGCAAAGGCGCTGTTGCCACGCGTAGCGTCCATGCTGGACCGTTTGGCCAAGAAAAATGTTATCCACAAGAACAAAGCTTCCAACAACAAATCGAAGCTGACCAAACTCGTGAACAGCTTGTCATAATAAATACTACAGATACAATAAGCGAAAAGCCGTCTCGTTTCAAACGAGACGGCTTTTTTCGTCGGCATCCGTTGCTCCCTGCCACTTATTTCCGAGCGGCTTCAAGCACTTGCTGTAATTTTGACGGCTCGTGCAGATAGGGTTCCAGGTCGAGCAGCTCCACTTTACGGAAGTCAATCGGATGGCTTTCGCTCTGCAGGGAAATATAGCCGCTTTTCAGCACCTTCCCATCCTGCTTTACCTCGGGGTCGTAATTAGACACATTGCCGCCGCCGATCTGAGGCTTGTAGTAGGTCAGCACCGTGTCGCCCTCGATGATGTGGTGCACCACGGAGTCGGCCAACACCAGGAATTCGGCAGTTACCCACTGGTCGCCATGGTAGGTCTTGGACGCTGAGTTGATACAGTGTGGGGTAAACAACTCACCGTCCTTTTCCATCAGTACATTCGTACCCGGTGTGCACAGGTTGCTCGTCGTCCGCTCGTTGGTGCCGTCGCCCCCGAGGAGCTGCCCTTCGATAGAGATGGGAAAATCCTGGTCTTTCAGCATGGTCTGCGGGTCTTGCCCGTGGAGCATAGCCCCGCTGTTGCGCCAAGCCCAACCTTCGCCACCCGGTGCCTGCTCGCCCGTAAAACGGTATTCTACACGGAGGAGGTAGGCCGAATACGGTGTATTATAGTGGATATGCCCGTATTGGAAATCGAAATCGGTATAACCATCGTAGCGGACTTTCATGAGGCCATCCTCCACACGGAACGTATTGGCATAGTTTTCACCAACTTCGTGTTTGGCGATTTTCACGGTCCAATCGTTGAGGTCCTTGCCGTTGAAAAGCTGTATCCATTCTGGTTCTGCATCTTTACAGGCACTCACCGCTGTTGCCAGGGCAGCAGCGATTATAAGCATCTTTTTCATCTGTGTATAATTTGTTTTTTAATCGTGATGAAGCTATCAGATTTATTCATTCCTCTATGTGACTGAATAAATCATGATGGTTTCATATACTCTAATAAATAACAATTTGTTAGACGCGCTGAAGATACTAATAAATCAGCGAAACCATTATGAAATCAGCGAATCATATCGGTCACTTTTTTTTCGAACGGTTGTCATTTACATAAATAGGCAACTTTGGTTAAGTTTGCCGTCGGAAAAAGTCGAATTAGTTTGTTTACCTATTTAAACTAGCGCAGCGCAATGCCATACGGACGGATAAAAGCAGAAACATTAATGGATAAGGTCACCACTGCCGAGGAAGCTGCAAAGCTTTTCGAGAACGGTATGGTGGTAGGAGCCAGCGGGTTTACCAAGGCCGGGGATAGCAAAGTGGTACTCGATGCATTGGCTAAGCGAGCCGAGCGCGAAGACATCAAAATAACGCTAATGACGGGTGCTTCATTGGGGCACGATACCGATGCCAAGCTTACCCGTTCGGGAGCGCTCGCCAAACGGATGCCTTTCCAGGTAGACCGGGTGCTGCGGCAAGCCATCAATAACGGTGAAGTGCTGTTTATCGATCAACACCTCAGTGAAAGTGCGGAGCTGCTGCACAACCGGTGCCTGCCATCTGTGGATATTGCGGTGATCGAGGCCGCGCTTATCGAGCGGGATGGCAGCATCGTGCCCACCACATCGGTAGGTAATTCGGTTACCTTCGCCGCACTCGCGAAGAAGGTCATCGTCGAGATCAATACCAAGGTGCCGGAATCCATTTATGGGCTACACGATATTTTCCAACCCGAGAATTACCCACATCGCAATGTCATCCCCATCGTTGCTCCCGAGAATCGTATCGGCAGGCGTTCCATACCTCTCGATATCAATAAGATCGCAGCTATTGTATTCACTGATATCCAGGACAGTCCGGCGGATATTTCCCCGCCAGATGGAAAGACGATGGCCATTGCCCGGCACCTGCTCCGGTTTTTTGAAACCGAGGTGAAAAAGGGGCACCTCACCGACCGGCTGCTTCCCATACAAGCGGGGATCGGCAAAGTAGCCAATGCGGTGCTATCGGGTTTTAAGGATAGCAATTTCTACGATTTGCGGATGTTTTCAGAAGTGTTGCAGGACAGTACCTTCGATCTGCTCGACAGCGGGAAGATGAGCTTTGCTTCGGCTTCATCGATTACCGTATCGCCGGCATGCTACGAAAAGGTGTTCAGCAACCTGCAGAAATATAAAGACCGGGTGGTGCTGCGCCCCCAGAACATCAGCAATACACCCGGTTTGATACGCCGCCTGGGCGTGATCGCCATCAATACGGCCATCGAATTCGACATCTATGGGAATGTGAACTCCACCCACATCGGGGGTACCAACATCATGAACGGTATCGGTGGCTCGGGAGATTTCGCACGGAATGCTTACTTGAGTATTTTTGTGACCCAGGCCGCATCCAAGGATAATTCCATCTCGCATGTCTTGCCCATGGTGTCGCATGTAGACCATACCGAACACGATGTGGATATCCTGGTTACCGACGTAGGATTGGCCGATTTGCGCGGGCTAGCCCCACGGGAACGTGCACAGGTTATTATCAGCAACTGTGTGCATCCCGATTACCGCGAGGCATTACAGTCGTATTTCGACCGTGCCGCTGAACAGCGGGGCGGACATACGCCGCACATCCTCGAAGAGGCGTTCGCCTGGCATGTACGCTACCGGGAAACGGGCAGCATGAAATGAAATGTAAGCTCACCGCTATCGGGCCACTGCGGAATCTTTTAATAAAACTTGACTGCTAATATTATTAGTATTAGCTTTGATGTCCTATTGATCAGGACATGGCAGCGGCAAGTGAAAACACACGTGAAACAATAAATCGACTGAAGCAGGATATCCTGCGCATGCAGGGATTTACCCCGCCCGATGGTGGTGGGGCTCGGCGGATCGGTCTTGGTCCGGTGGAGGAGGCCTTTCCCCATGCCGCTTTCCCGCCCTTCGGTGTTCATGAGTTCATCTGCAGGTGCTGGGAAGAAAGTGCGGCCACCAGTGGCTTCATGGGCGGGCTATTGGCCGAGCTCATGGGCGATGCTGGGGTTTGCCTCTGGATCAGCACCTCAAGGATACTTTTCCCACCTTCCTTGAGCACATTCGGCGTACAGCCAGATCGCGTCGTTTTCGTAGAGGTAGCACGGGAGCTGGATGTGCTGTGGGCTGCCGAGGAAGCCCTAAAATGCAATGGCCTGTCGGCCGTGGTAGCCGAATTGCAGGACATGGACTTTGCCCAGTCGCGCCGGTTGCAGTTGGCCGTGGAGAAAAGCCGGGTAACCGGGCTGATGCTGCGTAGCAGCCCCCGTATCGTTGGTGCCACGGCCTGTGCCGCCCGCTGGCGCATCGCACCGTTGCCCAGCCTACCGGAAGCCGGACTGCCGGGAGTGGGGTTCCCCCGGTGGGAGGTGGAGTTGCTTAAAGTCCGCAACGGCAACCCCGGCTGCTGGCAGTTGGGGTGGGCTGAAGGGCGCTTCGTACCCATTGGATGGCCCCTGCGCAAGACCGCACCCAGCCGGATGAAGAAAATCAGTTGACATGGAAAAGCGTTTCGCATCGATTTGGTTCCGCTACCTCACTACAGACAGGCACGCCGTCCGTAGGCCTGATTTGCGCGCGGTACCTTTTGCCTTGGCGGCACCGGTGCACGGCCGCATGGTTATCACCGAGGCGAATGCCGTGGCCGAAACGCAGGGAGTTGCTCGTGGGATGGTGGTGGCCGATGCCATGGCGTTTCTGCCTGTATTGGAGGTTGCCGACGAACGGCCGGGGTTGGCTGCCAGGCTACTGCATGTGCTCGGCCTGTGGTGCATCCGATATACGCCCATCGTGGCGGTGCAACCACCTGATGGCCTGATTCTCGATATCAGCGGTTGTGCCCACCTGTGGGGCGGCGAGCGCAGGTACCTCAAAGACATCGTGGGCAGGCTACGATCGCGGGGTTTCCATGTGCGGATGGCCATTGCTGGCACCATAGGTGCAGCCTGGGCGGTAGCCCGCTTTGGCAGGGAAACGCCCATCGTGCGCAGCGGAGAGGAGGCCAATACACTCATGGCCCTGCCCCCCGCAGCACTCCGGCTGGAGCCGGAGGTGACGGCGAAGTTGCACAAGCTGGGGCTACGTACCATCGACAGCTTTATGCACATGCCGCCGTCTGTACTGCGGCGGCGTTTCGGCGAAGATTTGCCCCGGCGCCTGCGGCAGGCGCTAGGCCGGGAGGAGGAGCCAATCGTGCCGCTTAGGCCCATACCGCCCTACGTGGAGCGCCTGCCCTGCCTTGAGCCCATCCGCACGGCAGCAGGGGTGGAAATCGCGATACAGCGATTGCTGGAATCCCTATGCAAGCGGCTTGCCGGCGAGGGCAAGGGCCTGCGGGCGGCGAGTCTTATGGGCCACCGCATAGACGGTAAGGTGGTGCAGGTGGGGATTACCACCAGCCGCGCCACGGCCAGCATACCGCACCTGATAAAACTGTTTGCGTTGAAAGTGCCCCAGATCGAGCCTGCCCTGGGCATCGAGTTGTTTGTACTCGAAGCATCGGGCGTTGAGGATGCCGACCCGGTGCAGGAAGCGCTGTGGAGCAGTACCGCGGGACTGGAAGACCCGGCGCTGCCCGAGCTTATCGACCGGCTGAAAGGCCGCGCCGGGATACGGGCGATCTACCGCTACCTGCCCGACGAACATCACTGGCCCGAGCGGTCGTTCCGCGAGGCTTCCTCCATCGTGGAACTGCCGTCCACCGGCTGGAAAAGCGACAGGCCGCGGCCCACACGGCTATTGCCCCAACCCGAATCCATCGAAGTAACGGCACCGATACCGGATTATCCGCCCATGCTGTTCCGCTACAGGGGCACGGCACACCCCATCAAGCGGGCCGACGGGCCGGAGCGCATCGAGCGCGAATGGTGGATGGATCCCGGTGAACACCGCGACTATTACTGTGTGGAAGATGATCAGGGAAGGCGGTACTGGCTTTTCCGCGCGGGGCATTATGATGATGATAGCTCCCGGCAATGGTTTCTGCACGGATTTTTTGCTTAGCAAGGAGCGTGTATGGTATATGTAGAATTGCAGGTAACGACGAACTTCAGTTTCCTCCGCGGGGCTTCGCATCCCGATGAACTGGTGGAGCGGGCTGCGGCATTGGGTTGCCGCGCCGTGGCCGTTACGGATCGCAACAGCTTCGCGGGCATCGTTCGGGCGCATGTGGCGGCCGAAAAGCACGGCATACGCCTCATTCCGGGCTGCCGCCTCGACCTCATGGATGGCCCCAGCCTGCTGGCTTATCCGACCAACCGCGAAGCCTACGGGCGGCTCTCCCGGCTGCTTACCAAAGGCAACCGCAGGGCTGAGAAGGGGCAATGCCGCCTGTTCAAAGCCGATGTTTTTGAACAGCGCGAGGGTATGTATTTCATCGCTGTGCCACCCGATAACCTGACCGCCGCATTTGAGCTGGAGCCGGATTTTGTGCGGCACATGACGACATACCGCGAGGCATTGGGCAGCACGTTCTGCCTCGGTGCCGTGCGCACCTATACGGGCGACGATGCCAAGAAGCTGTTCCGTATCCACCAATTGTGCACAGCGCTGGATATGCCCATGGTGGCCCTCAACGATGTGCATTACCACGTGCCGGAACGGCGGGAATTGCAGGACGTGCTGACCTGCATCCGGGAGAAATGTACTATCCAGACCGCGGGCTATCGCCTGCACCCCAATGCAGAACGCTACCTAAAACCTCCCGACGAGATGGAGCGCCTGTTCCGGCAGTACCCCGAAGCCATCCGGAACGCGGCAGCCATTGCCGATGCCTGCCGTTTTTCGCTGAAGGAACTGCAGTATGTCTACCCGGAGGAACTGGTGCCCCAGGGACGTACGCCACAGGAGGAGCTCACCCGGCTGACGTGGGAGGGTGCTGGAAGGCGTTACCCCCAGGGTATCCCGGATAATGTGCGGGAATCCATCACGATGGAACTGGCCTTCATCGCCAAGAAAAACTACGCTTCCTATTTCCTGACGGTACACGACTATGTGCGTTTCGCGCGTTCGCGCGGCATCCTTTGCCAGGGGCGGGGGTCTGCCGCCAACTCCACGGTGTGCTATTGTTTGGAAATCACGTCGGTCAATCCAGCTGAGATCCGGTTGTTGTTTGCCCGGTTTATGTCTGATGCCCGCGACGAACCGCCCGATATCGACGTGGATTTCGAGCACGAGCGGCGGGAGGAGGTCATCCAATACATCTACGAAAAGTATACCCGCGACCGGGCAGCCATCGTGGCTACGGTAACGCATGTGCATGCGCGGGGTGCCGCGCGCGATGTGGGTAAAGCGATGGGGCTATCGTTGGATGCCGTGGGGCGGCTCGCCGGCACGGTCAGCAGCCATTGGGACAATTACATCGATGAACAGTTACTGGCCGAACAGGGGTTCAATCCCCGCGACCCGCACCTGCGGAAAGTGCTGCAGCTCATCGACCAATACAGCGGCTTCCCGCGCCAACTGGGGCAGCATACCGGCGGTTTTGTCATCACCCAGGGCCGGCTGGATGAGCTATGCCCCATCATCAATGCCCGGATGGAAGACCGCACGAATCTTGAATGGAACAAGGATGACCTCGAAGCCCTTGGGTTCCTGAAGGTCGATGTGCTGGGTCTCGGCATGCTCACCTGCATCCGCAAGGCATTCGATCTGGCTAAACAACATTACGGCCGTGACCTCACGTTGGCCAATGTCCCCCAGAAAGAATCGGAGGTGTACGAGATGATTTGCCGTGCCGATACGCTTGGCGTATTCCAGATCGAGAGCCGCGCGCAGATGTCCATGCTGCCACGGCTGAAGCCCCGCGATTTTTACGACCTGGTCATCGAGGTGGCCATCGTACGGCCCGGGCCAATACAGGGCGACATGGTGCATCCCTACCTGCGGCGGCGCAACAACGAGGAACCGGTAGATTACCCTTCGGAGGAAATCCGGGAAATCCTCGAAAAAACACTCGGCGTGCCGTTGTTCCAGGAGCAGGCCATGGAAATTGCCATCGTCGCCGCGGAGTTTACGGCTGCCCAAGCCGATGAACTCCGGCGTAGCATGGCCACTTTCAAGGCCAAGGGGCAGGTTTCAGCCTTCCATGAAAAGATGGTAACCGGCATGGTGAAGAAGGGGTATACGGAAGAGTTCGCCAACCGCGTATTCAAGCAGCTGGAAGGTTTCGGTAGCTATGGTTTTCCCGAAAGCCACGCCGCTTCCTTTGCCCTGTTGGTCTACATATCTTCGTGGCTCAAATGCTTTTATCCGGATATATTCGCCGCATCCCTGCTCAATAGCCAGCCCATGGGTTTTTACCAGCCTGCACAGATCATCATCGATGCCCGCAAGCATGGCATTGCGGTGCGCCCCGTAGACGTAAACCATTCCGGGTGGGACCACACGCTCGAAGGTGAATTCGGCGTGGAACACCACGCCCTGCGCCTCGGCTTCCGGCAGGTGAAAGGACTGTCCGAAGAAGACAGCGAGCGATTGGTTAATGGCCGTGGGGATGGGTATACAGCACTCCCGGCCTTGGTCGATGCCGGCGTTTCACTGGCAGCCATGGAGCGGCTGGCCGATGCGGATGCGTTCCGTTCGATGGGGTTTGACCGCAGGCAAGCCCTGTGGATGGTTTCGGCATTGAAGGATAGACCCATTGCCCTGTTTGCCGGCCAACCGTCGGAATGTACTAAAGAGGGGCAGATTGCGTTGCCGCTGATGACAGCGGGTGAGCATGTGGTACAGGATTATGCCAGCACAGGGTTGTCGGTCAAAGCACATCCCGTAAGTTTCCTGCGCGAAAAACTCGATCTGCTACGCGTTACGCCCACAGGCAGGTTGTCCGCCATGAAAGATGGGATGTTTGTGAAGGTATGCGGGATGATTACCGTGCGGCAGCGGCCCGGTACGGCCAAAGGGGTGCTGTTCGTTACCATTGAGGACGAAACCGGCTTTGCCAACCTCGTGGTGTGGGGCCTCATGTTTGAGAAGTACCGCCGTGAAATCCTGCAGTCCCGGCTGCTGCTGGTCACTGGCAAGCTGCAGATCGAAGGAGAGGTCATCCATGTGATTGTGAATCACTGCACCAACTTGAATGGTTGGCTGCGTGGCTTGGCTACACCCGAAGGGGTAGACGCAGCAGGGGTGTTCCATAAGGGGAGGAATTTCCAATAAACATTCTCGTCTTTCCATTGTTGTATCCAGTAAAAGAAATGCTATGGAAATGCCCAAACCCATGACGCCGTTATCCCGTGTAATCGAGCGGCTGGAAGAAAAAGGTTACGGTAGGGAACTCCTCATCACCGCGGATGGCGCCCGTTTTGAAGATGGTGGACGATTATACCCTCCCAGTCAACTTACCATTGTAAAGGTTTACCGATTTGAGGGCGAATCGGACCCGGCTGATATGTCTGTGGTCTACGCGATTCACTCCCACGATGGTCAGCACGGCTTTTTGGTGAACGCTTACGGTACATATTCTAATCAGGATAACCCTTATTATGACGACTTTATTCGTAGTGTACCCGTAGACGAGCAGGAAGATTTGTAGCGTACTGAAAATAAAAATAAAAAAATTACAAAAAAATTAGGAGTTTGTTAAAAATCTCCTAAATTTGTGGTCATTCATGTGTGCAGCCATTTGCGTAGCGCCCTGCACCCCATGCAGGGCCGCGCATTTGGTATTTCTTCTTTTCACTTTTCCGTACGTTGCTTTTTTATTGTTCCGATGTCAATGCATCATCTTTCCTTTTTTTAAGCGATTCCCTTTTTATTCGCATCGAATTTCAACATGATGAAGAGCAGGATGGTGAAACTCCATAAGGAGGAGCCGCCATAGCTAATAAACGGTAAAGGGATGCCGATGATGGGGACGATACCGATGGTCATGCCGATATTGATGGCAAAGTGGAAAAACAGGATGCTCGCCACGCCGTAGGCGTAGATACGGGCAAAGGGGGTGCGTTGGCGCTCGGCAATATTCACGATGCGTAGCAGCAGTGTAAGATAGATACCGATGACAACCATCGACCCCACGAACCCCCACTCTTCACCAACGGTGCAGAAGATGAAGTCCGTGCTTTGCTCGGGCACGAAATTGTACTTGGTTTGCGTGCCTTGCAAGTAGCCCTTCCCCCAGAACTGACCGGAACCGATAGCAATCATGGACTGGTTGAGGTTATAGCCCTCGCCACGGGGATCGTCGATTTTGCCCAATAACACATCGATACGGTTGCGCTGGTGCGATTGCAATATGTTTTCATAGACAAACTCTACACAAAGCACATAGGCAGTAGCAATGACAAAGAGGGCAACCAAACTGGTAATGATTTTCCGTTTCTTCCGAAAATAGTAAATGGCGAGTCCAACGACCAAGGCAACACCTGCAATAACTGCCCATTGATTGAATGCAAGGGTGAGTACGAATAGCATAATGGCAAGCGCACCGAAAAGCATCCATGGCCCAGAAATATATCCCTCCCTGTAGAATACAAAGACCAGCGCAAAAAAGGCGAGTGCCGACCCCGTATCCGGCTGGAGTAAAACCAACACAACAGGTAAAGCGATGATGGCCGCACCGGCAACCAGCGTTTTAAGGTTGGGGCTTTTTGTGCTGTGGGCACTCAGAAACCGGGCTAGCAACAAACAAGTGGCTAGCTTGGCAAATTCGGAGGGCTGTAGCCTGAAACTGCCGATGGGGATCCACGCCTGGTTGCCGCCTACATTGCGCCCCACAATGAGCACCGTAATCAGTAACAGAATGGTAATGGCGTATAAGATGGGAGAGAAGGAGCTGTAAAACTTGGCATCTACAATGAGGATGACAACCGCAAGCAGCATCGCTGAAAAGATATAGATGGACTGTTTGCCGTAATTCGTTTCCATACTGAACAATCCAGGATGCTCGGGGTCAAAGACGGCCGCATGGATGTTAAACCACCCGATGATGCAGAGCAGGAGCCATAGCAATACGGTGAACCAATCGACTTCGCCACCAAAGAACCTATTTCGATGTGGATTATTCATACCTGCGGGCTAATAGGCTATGGTGAACGAATATGGTATCCGCGTCGGGGTCTTTCCGGGGCGCGGCAGGTCGCTTGGGAGCTACGCTGACAGATTCGGTTGGTTTTGCAGACTCCACCTTGGGCAGCAGGTCGGCATTGTAGATCCGATCCTGGATGTGTTTGGGTAGCGTGATGGTATCTTTCAGGTACTGCTCCACCAGCATGCTGGCGATTGGTCCCGCCCATACACCGCCATACCCCGCGTTTTCGACGACCACCGCAATGGCGATTTTGGGGTTGTCGCGCGGGGCGAACGCAAAGAACACGGCGTGGTCCGCTCCATGCGGGTTTTGTGCAGTACCTGTTTTCCCACACATCTCGATATCGGCAATCCGTACAGAATATCCTGTTCCGCCCTGCACGTTGACGGCCCTGCTCAACCCTTCCACCACGGGCTCATAATATTTCGCATCCACCCCTGCGGATATCTTTTCGGTATACTCGGGCTTGACGATTTTCTTTTCGCCGATGGCTTTGATGAGGTGTGGCCGGTAATAAAAGCCGCGGTTGGCTACGATGGCCATGATGTTGGCCATCTGCAGGGGAGTGATGCCCATTTCGCCCTGACCAATGGAAAGCGATATGTTATAACCCGATCCCCACCGGGCGTTGCCGTACCGTTTGGTGTAATAGTCGGCCGTAGGCAACAGGCCGTTCTGCTCGCCCGGTAAGTCAATTCCTAGCGGTTGCCCGATGCCGAATTTCATGGTCGCATCGCGCCACAGGGTATACGCCTCGGTAGAAGGCAAGTTGCGCTGGTCGATCATGCGGGCATAGGTATAGCCAAAGTATGTGTTGCATGAACGTTGGATGGCTGTAACCAACGGGATGGAGCCATCCACGTGCGTACAGCGCATGATGGCCCGGCCGCCCCCATAACGGTATCCGCCCGGGCAGTTGAAAACGGTACTGGCTTCGATAATGCCGGCTTGTTGTGCAGTGAGGGCGCTGACCACCTTGAACACCGAGCCGGGGGGGTATTGGGCCTGGATGGGGCGGATAAACATCGGTTTGTAGGGGTCGTACAGCAATTTCATGTAGTTGTTGCCCCGTTCCCGGCCAACCATCATGTTGGGGTCGTAACTTGGGCTGCTCACGAACGTCAGGATTTCGCCGGTGGAGGGCTCGATGGCCACCACACTGCCGATCTTGTTGTGCATCAATTTCTCGGCGAGGATTTGCAAGTCTTTATCCAACGACGACACCAAGCCATCGCCGGCTACGGCGAGCGTGTCGTATTTGCCATCGGAAAACGAACCTTGGGGCCGGTTAAAGGCGTCGACCATGACATTTTTCACACCGCGCTGCCCCCTGAGGAGTTCTTCGTATGCCCGCTCAACCCCACTTGCCCCGATGTAATCCCCAGGCCGGTAAAAGCCGCTTGAGCGCTCGATATCGCGATCATTGACTTCCTGTATGTAACCCAGGAACTGGGCTGCAATGCTATCGGGATAATTGCGTACCGTCCGATTCTGCACATAAAATCCGCGGAATTTATACAGGTGCTCCTGCAATTTGGCATAGGCGGTAGCGGGTATCTGTTTCTCAAACTGGGATGCTTTGTATGGGGAGTAGTCGCGGGCGGTTTTCATCCGTCTTTCGAAACCTGCCCGGTCTATGCCTACCAGCTCGCACAATAATGCGGTATCGAGGTCGTTGACCTCGCGTGGGGTTACCAAGAGGTCGTAAACGGGTTCATTTTGGACAAGGACCTGCCCATTGCGATCGAGGATAACGCCGCGAGCCGGGTAAATGACCATTTTACGTAATACATTGTTGTTTGCCGATAAGAGGTAGCTATCGTCTATCAATTGCAGGTAGAACAGCCGCGACGCGATAATGATGGCCACGGCGATGAATATACCCTGTATAATGTATTTTCGCTCAAAAAATGCGTTCATTTATGTGGATATGCCTTGGCGGCTGCTATGTTTTAACGCTGTTTTTTCCGGTAAAAAAGCAGACTGAACAATAAAATGATAACGACGGTAAATATACAACTTAATAAGATACGGGTGAAGGTGTATTGGAATTGATGGAAGGTGAACGTTTCCAACATGAACAATACCGAATGGTGGAATAGGGTGAGCACAAACACGTAGAGGAAGTACCACCTGAAAGGTACCGTTCCGACGAGGGGTGTCATGTAGTTTTCGTGCTGGTCGCTTTGTAGCGTTACCCGTATAAAGAGAATGCGCCCCCACGCCAAGGCCGTGCACGCGGCAGCGTTGACGCCAAGGGTGTCGTAAAACCCATCGACGATAATGCCGGTAAGGAAAGCAAGGCAATAAAGGATAAAGTTGGGTATGCCCACGGGCAGCAGTAAAACAAAGAGCACATAGGGGAAGGGAGTGGCCAGGTTATAATATCCCATGTTTTTGAATAGGAATACCTGCAATGCCACGAGCACGAAAAAACGGGCGATATTGTATGAAAATATCTTAGCCATCGTTTTCGCTTTGGGATTCTAAGGTTTCTTTTTCGTCGGCCAGCATATCCACCACAACATATACCTGCCGCAGGTTGTGGAACTGCGTGCTGAACTTGATGTGGATATCGAGGAAACTGTCCCCTCCGGAAGCTCCTGTCTGCGCTACCTGGCCCACCAATATCCCCGGGGGAAACAGTGAAAATCCAGATGTAAACACCTGCTCGCCTTCCCGTACCTTCACATGGTTTGGGATGTCTTTTAAAAGGCCCAGCTGGGCGTTGTAATTGTCGCCCCACATCAATGATCCGAATGCGCCACTGTCTTCCAGTGCCGCACTTACGCGTGTTTCACTGTGGAGCAGGGATTGCACGGTAGAAAAATGTGCCGAAACATTCAGCACGATACCTACAATGCCATTGGACGTAATCACCCCCATGCCCTTTTCAATGCCGTGCTTGCGGCCTTTATCCAACGTGATGTAGTTGTTTTTTTGATGGATACTATTGTTGGTCACCTTGGCTACCACGTAGCGGTATTGTATATTCCCGGCACTATCCGTAACCGCACCGCTCACCACACTGTCCGGTGCGGTAAGGAGCTGCAGTTGTTCCCGTAAACTCGCATTTTCTTCAGCCAGTTGCACGTTGAGTTCCCGAAGGTGGAGGTAGCTTTGCCAAGCGTTGATGCGCGCATAAGCCGACCCGATGAACTCGTTGGATGAATTGATGGCGGACGCACGTTGGAACGAGTTGTTTTGGATGACGAGGTATACCGCAAATGTAAAGAACAGCACAAAAAAGAAGAAGGCATTGTATTTAGTAAGAATGAGCCAAAGGTTCTTCATACCTGTTGTGCTTTACATGTTATGCAAGATGCTTATATGCCTAAATCCGTTATGCCCGTGGCTTCGTGCTTAAAGCGTATTGCTTCCGGCGTGAAGCCTATCGCATAAAAGCGAATTACTGCATCAAAAACTTAAACGTACCAATGTTTTTCAACGCGATGCCGGTTCCGCGCACGACGGCCCGCAGGGGGTCTTCGGCGACATGGACGGGAAGCTTGGTTTTGGCTTGGATCCGTTTATCCAGTCCACGCAGCAGTGCGCCACCCCCCGTGAGGTAAATGCCCGTTTGGTATATGTCTGCGGAAAGCTCCGGGGGAGTGATTTCCAATGCCTTCAGGATTGCCTCTTCGATTTTGGAGATGGATTTGTCCAGGCAATGGGCTATTTCGGTGTAAGATACGGTAATCTGCTTGGGTACGCCTGTCATTAGGTCGCGGCCTTGTACGGCAAAGTCGGCTGGTGGTTCCTGCAGCTCCGGAAGGGCAGAACCCACCTCGATTTTTATTTTTTCCGCTGTCCGGTCACCGATCATGATGTTGTGCTGCCTGCGGATGTACTGGACGATATCGGAATCGAAATTGTCTCCGGCTACCCGTATCGACTGGTCGCACACGATACCGGATAAGGCGATGACTGCAATTTCCGTAGTGCCGCCACCGATATCGATCACCATGTTTCCCATAGGCTCCTCGACGTCAATGCCGATACCCACGGCGGCTGCCATGGGCTCGTGTACCAAGTATACTTCTTTGGCGCCCGCGATTTCCGCCGAGTCGCGTACCGCCCGTTTTTCCACTTCGGTAATGCCCGAAGGGATACAGATGACCATCCGCAGCGACGGGAAGAACCAACCCTTGCCGTTGTTGACCATCTTTATCATGCCGCGGATCATGTGTTCGGCCGCATTGAAATCGGCAATCACACCATCTTTCAAAGGCCTTACTGTCCGGATGTTGTCGTGCGTCTTCCCCTCCATTTGCATGGCTTGGCGGCCTATCGCAATCACTTTGTTGGTGGTACGATCAAACGCCACAATCGATGGCTCGTCCACCACCACTTTGTCATTATGGATAATGAGGGTGTTTGCCGTACCCAAATCAATAGCAACTTCTTGTGTAAACCAGTTAAATAAGCCCATCCGGCAAATATGATAAGATTTTTAAATAATGTGCAAACCTACCAAAAAAACTGATAACTTTAGCCACAATATCCGATTTATATCCGAATTGTGTTAATCCGATAATATATTGCCTCAGTGATGATAAAAACCTGTTTAGCCGTTGCTTTTTCGGTGTTTTTGAGCGGCTATACATATAGCCAAGATTTTGCGTTTGGCTCGCCCACAGCGGCCGACCGAAAACTGGCCAAAAACGACTTGGATAGTTTCTCGAACGCTGCCGTGCTAAACGAGTACGGTAAAGCCTATATGGTTTTTGATGATACAAGGGGGTATACGCTATTGGTTGTGGACTACCATGTGCGCATCAAGGTGTTCAATAGTGATGGTTATCGGCATGCAACGGTTGTTATACCTGCCCACCGGGATGAGAGTGGGGAGCGGGCGGATGTCATCTCCGAAGTAAAAGCAGTAACCATCAACGAGGAAAATGGCCGGTTGGTAACCGTGCCACTAGACAAAAGCCAACTGTTTACTGAAGAGATCAACAAGTACCTCACCCACACCAAATTTACCTTCCCCAACCTGCAAGACGGCAGCATTATCGAATACAGCTATCAATTGCGGTCACCACGTATTTTTAATTTCCATACGTGGCAACTGCAGGATGATATACCGAAAGTCAACAGTTTGTTTGAAGCCATTATCCCGGGCTTATATACGTATAACGTCACGTTACGGGGACCCTACGCGCTCGATAAAAAGGATGCGAAGCTAAATCGGGGTGCCTTTCGCATTGCCGGCCGAAATATCGATTGCTCGCACATGACCTACGGAATGGAGGATATTCCAGCATTTGTATCGGAAGATTATATGACGGCCCCAAGTAATTTTAAGTCAGCTATTTATTTCGAACTATCGGATATGTATCGACTCAACGGCGCTAATATCAAGATCACCAAAGAATGGAAAGATGTAGACCGGGAGTTGCTGACCCATGCCGACTTTGGTCGCCAGATGAAACGCGACAACGCATTTAAGACCATCCTTCCTACGATCCTTGCGGATACCATGGACGACCTGGGTAAGGCCAAGGCGATCTATGGCTATATTCAGCGGCACATCAAGTGGAACCGATACTTGGGAAAATATACGGAAACGGGGGTGAACAATGCGTTGGGGCGGGGTTCGGGCAATATTGGTGATATCAACCTTGCCTTAGTGGCAGGGTTACGTGCCGCGGGGCTGGATGGCGAAGCAGTTATTCTCTCCACGCGAGACAACGGCATGGTGAACGATGTGCATCCCGTGCTTAGCGATTTCAACTATGTGGTCGCTAAAGTCAATATCGGCGATACATACTACCTGTTGGATGCGTCTGATCCGTTACTGCCATTTGGGTTGCTGCCGTTGCACTGCATCAATGGGAAAGCGCGTGTCGTCAACTTGAAGGAGCCTTCGTACTGGATTGTTCCGGAATCGTCCCAGAAGTCTACCACCCAATATATACTGGGGGCCAAATTGGGTGATGATGGCGTATTGCGGGGCGAGCTGACCACCAGAAGTTATGGCTATGCCGCATGGCGCAAACGGAAGGAACTGGCCAATTACAACACTTCAGAAGAATATATAGAGCAACGCGATGAAAAGCTTACCGGTTTCCAGATCGTGGCGGGCGAAATTATCGGCGATACTGATTTGGAACGACCATTCGTTGAACGGTACGATATCACGGTGAAATTATACGATACTTTGGGCGGAAAAGAGCTGTTTTTAAATCCATTTTTCATCAATCGGATAACCAATAATCCATTCAACCTGGACGAGCGCACGTATCCCGTAGACATGGGGACCACCAGTGAGCAACGGGTGTTGGTAACCATTGAATTGCCGGAAGCATACGAGATGGTCTCCAAGCCCGATGATTATAATATGGTATTGGAAAACGGGGGCGGGCGTTACCTTACGAAAACTGCGTTGTCGGGTCATATACTGACTTTTTCGCAACTGTTGGCATTGAACCACGCTACTTATCCGCCGGAAAGTTACTTCGCATTGAAGGAATTCTTTAGCCGGATTATCCAGCAGGAAAAAATTGATGTGGTACTGCGTAGGAAAGGAGTGCAATGAAAGCTGGATTGCTGATCGTATTGATGGGGCTGGGTGGCTTGCTACGTGTAGCGGCCCAGTCGGAATACGCAGTAGCACATATTCCCGCTGCGTTAAAAAGCCGTGCCGACGCCGTGGTGCGCCATGAAGAGATTGTGGTCGACATGCATTCGCCGACCAAAGTGCGCTATCGCGTAAACCGGGCCATCACCGTTTTTAATCCCGCTGGCGACGAACGGGCAAGGCTGGTGGTCTATTACGACAAAGCTACGTCGATTAAACAGATTTCGGGTGCCGTGTATGATGAAGGGGGTAGCCAATTGCGTAAGTTTACGAAGCGGGATTGCAGGGATGAGAGCGCGGTGAGCAATTTTTCGTTATATGAAGATAGTCGGGTGAAACATTTCCTTCCGGCAATGGCGGGTTACCCATATACTGTTGCGTACAGTTACGAAGTGGAGCGTAAACAAAACCTGATTATTCCTGCGTGGCGGCCCGAGGCGCATTGGGATGTCGCCGTGCAGCATAGCCAGTATACATTTATCTGTGCGGAAGGGGATAAAGTGCGGATAAGTGCTATCAATTATACCGGAGACCCCGTGCGCCACGTGGATGAGGGCCGAAGTGCCTTAACATGGACCGTAGGCAACCTTCCGGCCAGACGGTACGAGCCTTACAGCCCCGATCCGGAAATCTATAAGACGACGGTGAGAATTGCCCCCGTAGTATTCAATTACTATAAACATAAGGGACAGTATACCAATTGGGAGGAGTTGGGTAAATGGATGTTTGGGGCCCTGCTTTCGGAGGGGATGGAACTTCCCCTACAAACGGTTGCGGAGGTGAAAGCGCTGGTTAGCGGATTGGCCAGCGACAAGGAAAAAGCTGCTGCACTTTACGGGTACATGCAACGTAAAACCCGGTACGTGAGTGTGCAGATCGGTATCGGCGGTTTCAAGCCAGTAGCGGCGTCGGCAGTAGACCGGCTTGGTTATGGCGATTGCAAGGGGCTGGTGAACTATATGCGGGCGCTGCTGGCGGTGGTAGATATCCCTTCCTATTACTGTGTGGTAGAGGCGGGCAATGCGAAACGCGACATCAGCGCTGCCTTTGCCAGTATGGATCAAGGAAACCACGTGATCCTATGTGTGCCATTTGAGCAAGATACGGTTTGGCTGGAATGCACGAGCCAGCGGCTGCCGTTCGGCTTCTTGGGGTCGTTCACGGACGACCGCACGGTATGGGCTTGCACGCCCGAAGGTGGAAAACTGCTTAACACACCGGGGTATACAGCGGCGGTGGCCAACCAGGAACGCCATGCCGAGCTACAGCTCGCTGATGACGGCACCGTGGCCGGCCATATGCAAACCGTGTTTTCTGGTGGGCAGTACGATAACCATCTTGAAATTGCCGAAAGCAGCGGTGCGAAGCAGATAAAGATGCTGAAGGCTGCTTATGATATTGACCATATTGGGTTTGGAAATATTGATTACCAGAAGCCGGCCGGCGAAGTGCCGGCGCTGGTGGAAACCCTCGATGTAACGTTGCCGCGCTATGCGCCTGAAAACGGTGGACAGACCTTTCTGATACCTAACCTTTTCAACCGGCAGTCGAGCATAGCCACGGTAAAGGACAGACAGCTTCCGGTATACATCAATCGGGGATATACTGATGAAGACCACCTTACCTTTATGCTGGCACCGGGTTATGTAATGGTAGGCGGACCCTGGAATGCCGAGCTAGAAAGCCCGTTCGGTCATTATGAGGCAGTCTTGGAGCAGGTAGGCCGTACACTTTCCTATCGGCGGCAGCTGGTGCTGCATGGCGGCACATACCCGGCGGACCAGTATGATGAATTTTGTGCGTTCATCAACCGGGTAAGCATGTTGGACCGCTATAAGGTGGTGCTTACCAGCGAATAATTTCATTCGTTCACCAGTACGCCGATGTAGAAATTGAAGGTATCCACTTCGAGGTTGGCACGTGTAAGCCCGGAAATATTGACAGGAGTGAACTGCCGTTTGGGATGGATGAATTGATAGGTGCCGCCTTTGGTGCGGATGCGGACCGGCATATCAAAATCCCGCACGTCGGCAATCCAACGGCAGAATACTTTGCCATCTTTTGCAAAATAAAACTCAAGTGTGGGGATATTGGCGTGGCGTACGTACTGTGCATACAATTGCGAGAGGTCTTTGCCCGACTGTTCGCTGATGTAGTTTACAACGTCTTCATAGTCTACCGTGCTGTGATAGAACCTGGTGTTGAGGCCCCGGAGTATTTGCCGCCATTTTTCATCGTCGTCAATGATGGTGCGCGCCATGTTGTGCAACACGCCGCCCTTGTTGTACATATCGCCGGAACCCTCGTTGTTCACATGGTAGCTGCCGATAATGGGAGCAAGGTTTTGGATGCCGCGGCGGTTACCATGCACATATTCCTGGCCTGCGCGTTTGCCGAAGTGGTAATCGATGTACAGTGACTCGGAATAGTTGGTGAAACTTTCATGTATCCACATATCGGCTAGGTCATTTGAGGTGATGTTGTTGCCGAACCACTCGTGACCCGCTTCGTGTACGATGATGAAATCCCACTTATTACCCCATCCGGTACCTGAGCCATCGTTGCCCAGGTAGCCGTTTTGGTATTTGTTGCCATAAGCAATGGCACTCTGGTGTTCCATGCCGAGGTGGGAGGTTTCCACCAGTTTAAATCCGTCTGCATAGAACGGGTAGGGGCCAAACCAGTATTCGAACGCACGCAGCATTGGTTTGACGTTGGCGTCGAAATGGGACTTGGCCTTGGCTTCGTTTTCGCGGAGCACCCAATAGTCGAGGTCGAGCACCCCCTTCTCGCCACCGAACGTATCGGCAAAATGCACATAGTCGCCGATATTGGCAGCCACGTTATAATTGTTGATCGGGTTGCTCACGAACCAATTGAAACGCGTGTAACCATCGCCGAGATCTTCACTTCCGCGGAACCGGCCATTGGATACGTTAGTAAGGCCGTTCGGCACGCTGATGCTGATGAGCATGCTATCCACTTCGTCCGACTGATGGTCTTTGTTGGGCCACCACACACTGGCCCCTAAGCCCTGGCAGGCCGTAGCGATCCAATGCTTCCCGTTACTATCTTTCTTGAAATCAAATCCGCCATCCCAGGGCGCCCGTTTGGCTTGCAGCGGATGACCCGAGTAAAACACAGTGAATGAATCCAATTGCCCCTTGGTCATGGCCTGCGGAAAATCGATGAATACGGCGTTATACTCCCGTTTGAAGGGCAGTTGCTGGCCTCGGTAAATTACGCTGTCGAGGCGGAGGTTATCGAACAAATCGAACTGCAGGCGGTCAAAATTGATTGTGGCGGTAAACACAAACAGGTTGGAACCCGAGATGTATCGCTTATCGGGGTCTACACGCACATCGAGGTGGTAGTAATTGATGTCGTAGCAAGTACGCAACGGCGTAAGCTGGCCGCGCAGGGAGTCCGCCCGGCTGAAGAGTTCACGGGCTTTCAGCAATTGGGCGTGGCTTTCAGAAAACATGGCGACCGAAAGGATAAGGATAAATAGGCGCTTCATTTTTAATTCCATTTAAAAATTATTCGATTTGAAGATTTTGGCGAAGGCATCGTCACATCAATAAATCGTCACACTGTCACATCAACGCCCACCAGGCGGGCAATGCTGTTTAAGGAAGTTGGTGTATAGTGTGGCAAGATGTTCTTGGGTGCCCTCGCCTTCGCTGATGCTATGGCTCCGGTTGGGGTAGGCCATGAGCGAAAACTGTTTGTTGTGCTTTATCAATTCGTTGATCAGTAGCTCAGCGTTCTGGTAGTGTACATTGTCATCTGCGGTGCCGTGAATGTATAGCAGGTTACCACGAAGGTGCTGTGCATGCGTTATCGGCGACCCGTCGATAAAAGGAGTGGGGTCTTCTTGCGGTAAGCCCATGTAACGTTCTTGATAGATGTTGTCGTACATCAGTTGGTTGCCCACAGCGGCGATGGCAATGCCGGTTTGATAAATATCGGGGTATTTGAAGAGGAGGTTCAGCGTGGATGATCCACCGCCGCTCCACCCCCATACCGCTACTCGATCGGGGTCGACAAACGGCCATTTCAGGATTTCCTTGGCGCCCATGGCTTGGTCGTGGATGTTGCTGATGCCGATGTTTTTATAGATGGCTTTCCGCCACGCGCGTCCTTTGGGAGCTGGTGTACCGCGATTGTCGAGTGAAATATACAGGTAACCATCATCTGCCATGCTTCCCTTATACAGCCGATTGCCACCCACGCCGTATTGGTCGATAACCGTTTGTGCGGCGGGCTCGCCGTACACGTAGAATACTATGGGGTATTTCTTAGTGGGGTCGAAGTTGGTTGGCTTGATCATCCAGCCGTCCATTTGAATGCCGTTTTCCGTGGTGATGCTGAAGAATTCGGGTTTTGGCGCGTCGGCTGGCAATTTGCTATAAGCGCCGTCAACAAGTGTGTGGTGATTTGGAAGGCTCACCACGTGTCCGGTGTGGTTCCCCGTGTGGCTGCTGTATCGGTGCAAGGCAATTTTGCCATTGGGTGAGATTGTGTAATTATGTGTTCCGGCTTCATTTTCCGGTGTTAGCCGTTTTGCTCTGCCACCGCTTAGTTTTACGCGGTAAAGGTATCTCTGGGTCGCATTACCGGGCGATGCGGAGAAATAGATATAGCCGCCAGCCTCATCAATGCGGTCGATGCCCATCACGTCGTAGTCGCCACGGGTAATTGGTTTTTCATTACCCTCGCGGTCTATACGGTAAATGTGTCTCCAGCCGTCTTTTTCGCTTACCCAGATAAACTCCTTTCCGTTGTTTATCCATTCCCAGCCTGCAGGGTCATCGTGGTTCCACCGGGCTTTGCTGTCTACCCATGCGTCGTCCGTCTCCGTGTAAATCAATCTGCACGTGCCGTCTGTCGCACTAGCCAAATAGATGTTGCTTTCCTGTTGTTTACGGTCGAGCTGCTGAAAAATCAGTTCCGCGCTGTTGGCAGCCCATTCCATCCGAGGCAGGTAGTGTTGCGAGGGGTCGCCGGGGATATCCATTTTTACGGTATGTCCGTTGTCTACCGTCACCACCGAGAGATAAGCGGGACTGGGTGCTTCGCCTACCTTCGGGTATTCCACCGGAATGGTATAGGAGTAGGTAGAATCGGTGTTATTGATCATCAGGAAATTACGGATGGTACGTGCATCGATAGTCCAATACGCAATCCGTTTCCCATCAGGCGACCAGCGGAATCCGTCGCGGCAACCGAACTCTTCCTCATAGGCCCAGTCGAATGTGCCGTGGATGATGCGGTTGGCGCCATCGGTGGTGAGCGGCGTGATGGTGCCCGATGCGAGTTCCTCTACATAGAGGTTATGGCCGCTCACATATGCCACCTGATTTCCGTCGGGCGATAGTTTGGCGTACATCAATGATGACTCGGGCAGGCTCTTACCCAGCGGGGAGAGCGATTTATCTGCCGTATTGAACACCCAGTAGTCACCTCGTGTATCGTAGCGCCACACCCGTTTGGTGTTGGTATTGATTAGGATTTTATCGTATCCGGCTGCTAACGAAAACCGCCGAACAGGTAATGGCTCGCTACTTCCTGTGGGCGTCAGGTCGGCTTGGGTAGCCAGTACAGTTCGTTGCGCCGGGTCGGCTACCGGTTCCTTAACGAGCTCGCCTGCTACGACTTTAATGATTGCGCTGCCATCGGACGACCATTGCACTTGCTGCCCAAATTGTGCTTGGGCATTTAAGCCGATAAATAGCAGGATAATAAGTATGCCGCATCGGCACAGCTGATTACGAAATTCAAATCTATTCATATTATCACATCTTCAAATCATCAATCACCACGCTTCTGCCCTTATTCCTTCGATTTCGGTCACCGTTTTAACCAATGGTTTCCCCAGTATCCGGCGACCATCTCGGGTAATCAGTATATCGTCTTCCACGCGAATGCCACCGAAATTCCGAAATGCTTCAACCTTTTCATAATCGATAAATTGTACGAGTTCGTTTTCGGCCTTCCAGCGATCGATCAGTTCGGGGATGAAGTACAAGCCCGGCTCGACCGTAAGCACATAACCGGCTTCCAATTCCTTGCCCAATCGAAGTGATTTAAGCCCGAATGTGTTGGTATCTTTGCGTAGGTTATCGGTATAACCTACGTACTGTTCACCAAGGTCTTCCATGTCGTGCACATCGAGTCCCATCATGTGGCCTGTGCCGCACTGGAAAAATAAGGTATGTGCACCGGCGGCTACGGCTTCATCGGTATCGCCGCGCATTAAGCCGATTGCTTTCAATCCTTCCGTAAGCATGCGGCAAGCGTGAAGGTGGATGTCGAGGTAGGCGACACCGGGTTTGAGCGCTGCCGTAGCAGATTCCAGTGCGTTTAGTACCACCTGATACGCTTCTTTCTGTAAAGTGGTAAATGTCTTTCCGGCAGGAAACGTGCGCGTCAAGTCGCCCGCATACCCCATAGCCGTTTCTGCTCCGGAATCGTTGAGTACCAAATCGCCTTCTTGCAATACGTTGCCGTGGTAATGGTTGTGCAATACCTCGCCGCGTACGGAGAGGATGGTAGGGTAGGCGAGGGTGCCACCGCCCTGTTGCGCCACGTGCTGTACCGCCGCAGCTAGCTGCTGCTCGGTCATACCCGGTTTTGCCAAACGCATCGCCGTGAGGTGCATATTCACGCTGGTATTTACGGCCCGTTCGATTTCGGCGACCTCTTCTTCCGATTTGACAGCGCGTTGTGCTACCACCGCTTTAATGAGCGCTACTGACGCCGATTCGGAAAGTTGTTCGATGGCGATACCGGTGAGGTGCGAAAGCCTGATTGAATTGGCATGCCTGTAGGGTGGAAGGAAGTGCACGGGGCGACCGTCTTGCATCGCTTGCAAGAGAACCGCCGCTAACGCATTTGTTGGGCGCGTATGAGTGACACCGGCCTTGCTCGCTTTTTCCTTTAAGGTTTCGAGGCGGCCCATCCAGATGATATCGTCAATGGTCATTTCGTCGCCGAAAATGGTCGTGTGGTCTTCATCGATATCGATAACAGCCGCAAGGCCCGGCGTGGCGATGCCGAAATAATAGAGGAAGGTACTGTCTTGCCGGAATGGGTAGGTGTTGTCCTTGAAATTGATGGGCGCTTCGCCATTGCCCATCAGTAAGATGATTCCCGACGACACATTTTTTTGCAGTGCTTCCCTGCGCGATTGATAGGTTCGTGTGCTAAACATCATGGGCATAAAGGTACTAAAAAGCTGGTTGCCGCCTAACCGTTTTTTTCTTAAGCGTTTACGGAAATCAGCTATCGCGGTACTGGCTGTTCGTACCTGACCAGCCCTCCGCAATCAGCAAAACTAAAAACTGAAGAAAAATTTGCGTAGTCGAATAGCTACGTTTATATTTGTAGTCATATAGCTTCATGATGAAGTTTAGAGGGGGCGTGTTTCATGCGATAACCGACCCAAGAAGAAAACCCGTTTACAGGAAGTGCTGGCTAACTTAAAATAATGCGGTATGTTAAAAAGAACCGAGCGTGCGAGCTCAACAAGGTTAAATAAAATCATCTATTGGGTGGCAACCCTATTCTTATCATCGGGTATGCTTGCAGGGGGAGCCCAACAAATGCTTCAAATCGGTGGCTATAATGAAATCGTAACCCGATTGGGGTATCCGCTTTATATGCTTTCCATTATAGGCATTTGGAAAATATTGGGTGTGGTGGCCATTCTCTTGCCAGGGTTCCCCTTGGTAAAAGAATGGGCGTATGCCGGGTTTTTCTTTGTGATGACGGGTGCTGCAATTTCTCATATCCTTATGAAAGAGCCATTTGTCGAAGTGGTGCCGTCGTTGACACTGCTCGCGGCCATTATTATTTCGTGGTATTTCAGGCCTGCAAGCCGCAAAATGACCTCAAATGACAACCATAGCAATTGAAGAAGGTGTGGTACATGAAGTGCCGGACGATTTGAAAAAGGCGTTGCGCACCAATCCGGAACTATTGGAAAAATGGAATAAGCTAACGCCGCTGGCGCGCAATGAATGGATTTGCTGGACAACAATTGTAAAACAGGAAAAAACACGGGCAGAACATATAAAGCGATTGGGCGAAGACATCGTTGAGGGCAAAAAACGGCCTTGTTGCTGGCCCGGATGCCCACACCGCCGGCCCAATGCCCAAAAGTGGTTTAAGTGATTGCCGTGTAAAAGACGTATCTTAAACTTCAGACCGGATAATCCCGCTACGTTGAGGGGTACACCACTTAAACCCAGAATATTCATTAGCTTTCGTGATGCGTCCCGCTGCCCCGCTCGCCTGGCCGCATCGAGAAGAGTTTGAAGCAGTTTCAGTATGTAATAGAAGTGCTAATGAATATTCTGGGTTAAACGTCTTTTGTGTGCGAATGTCTTGGCGACCGACGGAAATTCAGGTACAGCGCGATAAAGAAAACAATGCCGAAACTCACCGCGGTAAGGGTGTCGATCCAGGTGGGATTGCTGTCGGTAACCATTAGCTTGTCTACCTGGTACTTGATAAACGAGTTGGGCAAGTCACGTTCGCCGAGCTGGGTTTTCACTTCCCATTGCCAGTCGGTAATCGGGCAGTAGCCGATGCCATACCAAATGCCCAATACAAGCCAAGATGCCGCTGTGAGCAGCACGCCGTACAGGTGCCACCGGCGGGTGGCTGGCCAAATCCAACCCAGCAGATTGAACCCAATGATCAGCAGGTGCAACAGCGTATAAAAGCTATCAAGTATAGGTAACCACACGAAAAATAACAATGGGGGCGTGGAATTGTTGACACCAAATTTCTTTGTAAATTCGCGGGTTCATGATGAAACGTATTGCCTGTATATTGCTGTTGGTGGCCTCGGCCAATACCGCCGCCCAAGCCCAATCGAACGATAGTACGAACTATTTTATCAAGCTTTCTTCTACAAACTCGATTAACCGCGCAAATGATAAAAGCGCCTTCCTATTCAATAACGGCCTTGGCTTTTCCATCCGGAAAGAACGCGTGAGCCTCAACTGGAACAATACGTGGCTGTATGGCCAGCAGGATGGCAGCAAATCCAACAACGATTTTTCGGCCACTTTTGATGCCAATTTCTACCGCCCCGATCGGAAGTTCTTCTATTGGGGGCTGGCCAACTACAACAGCAGTTTTTCGCTGAAGATTAAAAACCAGTTGCTGGCAGGGGCAGGTGTGGCATATAGCTTTTGGGACACCGAAACGGCCTACCTCAACCTTAGCGACGGGTTTCTCTTTGACACCAGCAGTATTCTGGAAGATGATCTGCCTGTGCATTACCAGACGGTACGCAACTCATTTCGCCTGGCCTACCGGTTTGTCTTTCATTCCCTCGTAACACTTCAGGGTAATAATTTTTACCAACCCTCGCTCACCGATGGCACCGATTTCAATATCCGCCTCAACAACGAAACATCATTTGCGCTATATAGCGGACTCAGCATCAAAGCGGTGCTGACGTACAACCGTGTGAACCGTACCGGCAGCGAAAACCTGCTCTTTACGTATGGGGTTTCGTTTGAGCGTTACTTCTGACGAGCTACGGGCCTTTGCTATCTCTCAATCAGCAACCGGAGCCGCTAAATCGGCAACCGTTTTTGTTAAAACCTCGACCATGGAGAATTTCAGTCGTTGAAATACGATTTGTAATACATCAAGCCGACCACGATTTCATTCGTGCACTGCCAGCTCGTTAGCGTCGCGATGCGCTGTTGCTTTTTTCAACCCCTCCAGGAAGTCTCTCCCCCAGCGTTGCACGTCGTAATGGTTTACCGTTTCAAACAAGCGCTGCATGCGGAGCTTCCGTTCGGTGACATCGAGTGCCAATGCGTTATGCAGGCCGTCTTTGAGGCTCTGGCCATCGTAGGGATTGGTGCGGATGGCATGGGGCAGCTCTACCGACGCACCTGCAAATTCGGAGATGACGAGCACGCCGTCGGGATCCTTCTGCAAGCCCTTTACAGCCACGTATTCCTTGGCCACAAGGTTCAATCCGTCGCGCAGCGGCGTAATCCAAGCCACATCAGCAATGGCGTAATAGGCGATTACCTCTTCGAAAGGTACCGACCGGAAGAAAAAGCGAATGGGGGTCCAGTCCATGCTGGCGTATTTACCGTTGATTTTCCCCACGGCCTGTTCCAGTTCTTCCTGTATACGCTCGTATATTCTCATGCCTTGGGAAGGGGGCGTGCAGATATTGATCAACTCCAACATGCCGTGGTATTCGGGGTGTTCATCAAGGAATTCACCGAATGCTTGGATTTTTTCAAGCGGACCTTTTACATAATCAAGCCGCTCGACGGAAAGTACGATGCGTTTCCCCGAGGTTTGCTGCCGAAGGGTTTCGACCCGTTCCTTGGTTTCGACGCTTTCACAGATGCGGCGAATGTTGTCCATATTTACGCCTACCGGCTGGGCGCCCAGCCGGATGGTGTTGTCGCCCACGGCGATTTGCTTGGTCATCTGGTCAATGCCGAGTGCGCAGCTGTAGGTAAGGAACTGTTTGGCGGCGTTGACACGAGTAAGCACTTTCGTCGGTGCGTGGCTTTTCACGACATCGACAAAGTTTTCGACATACCGCGGGATATGAAAGCTGACGAAATCGCACTGCAGGAGACTGCCGATGATTTCATGCCGCCAAGGGATGATGTTAAAGATATCCGCCGGCGGGAATGCAGTGTGATGGAAGAAGCCGATTTTGAGATCGGGGCGCAACTGCCGGAGGTACGCGGGTACCATCCATAGGTTGTATTCGTGTATCCACACATAGGCACCATGCTCGGCCTCGGCAGCCACGCGGTCGGCAAACAATTTGTTGATCTTGAGGTAGTGTTGCCAATGGTTGTGATTAAACTGGGCCTTGCTAATAAACGAGAATATGGTAGGCCAGAACGCCTCTTTCGAGAATACCCGGTAGAACAGGTCGATATCCTTTTTGGGTAGCGGGATGATGGAGGCTTTCAGGTTGGGGTATTGTTTTTTGTCGATGTACTGGGTGAGTTGGGGGTTATCTCCCAATAAGCCGGCCACTTCTTCACCTATCCATACGCCCGGCCTGCCGGTATCGAAAAAACCGAGCAACGATGGGATGATGCCGTTGGGGCTACGGGGGGGCACGCGTTTCGGCTTGCCATTTTCGGTGATGATATCGAAGGGCAACCGATGGTACACCATGAGCAACTGTTTGTTGCTAATCTCTTTTTTCGTGACTTCTTTTTCACGGACGGGGTAGTAACCACGGAAGGGTTTGAAATGCTGCATAGCCTCCAATATGCCTCCGGCACCTTCTTTGGTAGCTTGGAACACATGATCCATATGGTCCACTGCGGCGAGGAGGGCGGGTTCGGAGTTGCCTACGGCAACTCCGCTGTAGCCCGTTTCGAAAAGGGAATAATCGTTATAGGTGTCGCCCGCAACCAGCACCTGGTCCTCCGGGAAGTCGATGGCCTGGATCAATTTTTTGAGGGTGGTTCCCTTATTTACCCCACCAGGCAAGATATCGAGGTATTTCCCCGCCGACAACAACACATCGCATTGATGGCGGCTGGCGATTTCGTGTACCGTTTGGAGGTCTACATGCTCGTCGTAATAGAATGAACAGCGCCTTTGTTGGGGCACCTCCTGCGGTTGAATGCCCGGTATGGTGGATAGCTGCTGTTTGAGGAGATGTTCATCCGGCCACCGTTGCTCGATTTCAGACTGTATAGTCGCCAAGGGCTCACGGGTTCGGCCGTCCACAACGGTAGCGCCCACATCGCTTATGATGTAGTGGGGCATCGGGATGGTGGGGTCGTGCAACAAAGGGAGTACCGTTTCTATTCCCCGGCCAGTTACGAAAACCAATTTGAAGTCCGAATGGTTTTTGATTAAACGGTAGAGTTTTCGTCTCTTCGAAGCGGAACCGCCGAGAAACGTACCATCGAGGTCAGTTGCCAATAGCATCATCGTTTTTTTCTTTTTTTAAGCGCGGTGCATCTGCGACGAGGTGCCGATACGCTTACGTGAGACAAAATACGGGAGATTGATATTTAAACAGGTGACCCAATACCTGCCCCCTTATGTTAGATATGGGCATAAAAGGGATTCGCAGATCAAAAAAGGGCAATATATGGCCCCAAGGCGGTGCAAAGGTAAAGAAAATAGCGCGGGATCGCAAATGACGTGGATGCTCTTGGTCAGACCGGCGGTTTAATTCCACATGGGGTTTTGCGGAAAATTGGCCACATGGGCATACTTCGGCCCAAGGGATACGATGGCTTCTTTCCATAGATTTTCACCGTCATTTCCAAAGGTAATATCGGGATTATAGTGATTGCTGATTACCCATGTATTTTCCTTGAGTTCGCTATCCAATTGGCCGGGGCTCCAGCCTGAATAACCCAGGAAGAACTTAATCTCATCTGCGGTAATGTCACCGTTGTTGATCAAAATCTGCAGGCTCTCGAAGTTGCCGCCCCAGTAGATGCCGTTACCCAACCCGATTCCACTGTGGAGTTTATCGTAACACTTATGAATGAAATGGATACTGTCCTGTGCTACGGGACCACCCAGAAATAGGGGGAAATCGGTTTCAGGAAACTCGCTCATGACGTCGCTGAGCTGGATGCTGGCTGGCTGGTTGAGTACGTAACCCACGGTTCCATCTTCATCGTTGTGCTCGCATAACAGAACTACTGAACGTTGGAAGTTGGGATCAAGCATAAAAGGTTCTGATAGCAGCAGGCTAGCTATTTGGGGGGTGTTTTTGTTGAACATCGTTGGACCTCCATTCCTTTTAGTTAGGTAAACTTACCTAAAGTTGCTATGATATGCAATTATAATCGCACGAATTATAAAAGTAATGCTTGCGGTATTTCCGCCGCGGTCGTGACGACTCGATAACGAGGATACGAATCAACCGGTATGACCCAGTCGGGCCAAAAGGCTCGGCAACGTGTCGCTCTGAGCCAGTAAATGCGCCTGGATTCCGAGTTTCTTGGCCGTTTCGATATGCTGCGGACTGTCGTCGACGAAAAGCGTCTCTGCCGGATTTAGTCCGTGGGTATCCAATACGAATTGGAAAATCTCGTCATCCGGTTTCCGCATCCGCATGAGGTGTGAGTAGTAGTCCTTTTCGAAGAAGGCGCTGTTGCCATTGATGCCGAATTCACGGTTGAGGTAGTCCATAATCCATTGATAGTGGATTTCGTTGTTGTTGCTTAGCAGGAATGTACGGTATTGCCCTTTTAATTGAAGGAGCAATTCATGGTGGTTTGGCCGCACGCCGATGAGCAGACTGTTCCATGCAGCGTCAATGGCCTCATCGCTCAATTCACGGTTATGCGCGGCGTTGCGAAGTTCATTGCGAAATTGAGCGGCGGTAATGATGCCCTTGTCGAACGCATCGAACAAAACGTGTTGCGCTCTGTGGCCGTAAAAAGTATCCACATCCGGAATGCCGAGATCGATGAATGATTGCCGCAATTTTGGAAAATCGATATCGAATAAAACATTCCCGTAATCGAGGACAATGTTGCGTATATTTCTCATGAAAATTTCTAGTTCTATCTGCAAATATGTACATTTGCAGCCGCAAAACAATGCATTAGTTTGCACTGCGCCTATAGCTCAGTTGGTTAGAGTAGGAGACTCATAATCTCTTGGTCCCTGGTTCGAGCCCAGGTGGGCGCACAAAAAGCCATCTCTTAAGAAATTTCGAGGTGGTTTTTTTATTTCTCTCAGTCGATTTCATCAACAAGATGGTCACGGACCCGGATATTTCATTATAGGACACTCGCGAGCCGAAGGTGGACTATCAGGATTTTTTTCGATGTTCGCATTGGTTTTTTTGTAATTTAGCCACTAATGAATTGGATTGGCTAGGAAAAACACCTTCCCCACGAAGCTTGGCATATGGTACAGCAGACGCAGGGCAGACCCTACCGTCCAGATGAAGGGTGGGGTGAGCGTGAATGATGATGCCGGATTGGAGAAAGTGGCGGATGTGATGGGCGAAAAGGTGCTAAAATTCTCACCGGTACTGCAGGACATAAATGCTGATTCTCCCAACACGGAGATAACATCCAATGGAGCAAAACAACAACGCAAAATAAGTGTTTTATGAAGTGGTATTACCGATAGCGTATGAGCTATCGGATTGTATTTTTTAAACCCTTTAAATTAAACAAGATGAAATCCCTGAAAAATTATTTACTGGTCTTTTTGTTATTGGGAGGCTTGCCGGTATTAGCGCAAACACCCGATTTGGATGTGCCATATGTGCCAACAAGGCAGTCGGTGGTGGACGGAATGCTTGATTTGGCCGGGGTGAAAGCGGGCGACATACATTACGACTTGGGGTGTGGCGATGGTCGTATCGCGATTTCTGCCGCAAAACGTGGTGCCATTTCAACGGGGGTCGACCTCGATCCGCGACGCATAGAAGAAGCAAATGAAAATGCTGAAAAAGCGGGCGTCACCGATAAAGTAACATTTGTCCAAGGTGATTTGTTCGATTTTGATTTTAGCAAAGCGGATGTGTTGACACTTTATCTGCTACCCTCGGTGAACCTGAAGTTACGCCCAAAAATCCTCAAAGAGTTGAAACCGGGAACACGGGTAGTATCCCATGCCTTTGATATGGGCGACTGGAAGCCTGACAAAACTGTTAAAATAGATGGAGCCACGATATACCTATGGACTGTTCCCAAGCGTTAATCGAAAATGCGTGTAATCATCACAGGGACAACAGGTATGATCGGCGAAGGTGTTTTAATTGAATGCTTGGCCCATCCGCTCATCACGGAAGTGCTGAGCGTTAGCCGGAAACCAACAGGTAAGCAGCATCCCAAGCTGAAAGAATACATTGTTGGGGATTTTCTGTCGCTTGAGGAAGATGATGCCATATTGAAAGGATATGACGCCTGTTTCTATTGCGCGGGCATAAGTGCTGTAGGAAAAGTGGAGGAAGAATATAAAAGGGTGACCTACGATACCACCATGCACTTCGCAAAAGTGTTGGATCCTCGTCCCAACATTTCTTTTATTTATGTAAGCGGAGGCGGTACAGACGGTACCGAAAAAAGCAGAATGATGTGGGCTAGGGTGAAAGGAAAAACCGAAAATGATTTGGCAAAACTCCCGTTCAAACAAGCGTTCGGTTTCCGCATAGGTTTTGTTAAACCTGCTGCTGGGCAACAGCTCGTTTTGCGCGCGTACAAATATATTTCATGGCTGTTTCCGGTTATAAAAAGCCTATTTCCCAATATGTACAATACCATGAAGCAGGTTACACAGGCGATGATCCATGTCGCCCAATACGGCTATGAACGAAACGTAATTTATGTGAGGGACATTCATAAAATGAGCAAACAACCGTAACAGAAACACTGGCTAAACAAGGTCATACCGTCGTTATCCATGGCAGGAATAGGCAACGACAATTCCATTTTTATATTTCTGGGGTTGATTGTCCTGATGATACTGTAAAGTTCGGCATTGGGCTTTGGTGTCATGGGCATGATTAACACGTGGTACACATCCCGAAAAGGTGATGATAAAACGGGACCATCACGCTGTGGAGCACGTAGCGTTAAGCCCTTGCGGAGATGTAAAGGTCTTGGTTTCAACTATACCGGCACAAAATAAACGGCCTAATTCCATAGATGGAGGTATCAACATTTCATAATTTTGTATATTGTAAAGCTGTTTGCAGTAGTATTGGATAGCTTTATTTTCTTACTACGGAATGTCATAGTTCGCACGCCGAATCGATATGTGGTGTTATAGAAAAGGTTTTTGGAACGGTGTGACGGCTTGAAGGGAACTTCATTTGCTTAAATAAGAAAAACTAAAAATTTAAAGGGTATGAATACACAAATTGTTAAAGCGTTTGGGACAGACGCCCCAACTGAAGACCTGAAACAGTTAAGCATCGAACGCCGTGAAGTGAGGATAAAAGATGTGGAAATAGATATTTTGTATTGTGGTGTATGTCACTCCGATTTGCACACTGCCCGCAACGAATGGCGAGGAACGGTTTACCCGAATGTACCCGGGCATGAAATTGTGGGACGTATCTCAAAAGTCGGCAGCGGTGTAACCAAATTCAAAGTAGGCGATTTGGCTGCGGTGGGTTGTATGGTAGATAGTTGCCGTGAGTGTGAACAATGCAAAAAAGGGAGTGAGCAGTATTGTGAGAATGGCAATGTACAAACGTACAACGGTCTCGAAAAATACTTGAACAAGCAAACGTTCGGGGGATATTCTGAAAAAATAGTTGTTGATGAGGACTTTGTTTTGCGGGTGCCCGAAAATTTGGATTTAGCAGCCACAGCTCCGTTGTTGTGCGCAGGTGTAACAACCTGGTCGCCTTTGAAGCATTGGAACGTGGGTCCGGGAATGAAAGTTGGTATCGTCGGTATCGGCGGATTGGGACATATGGGTGTAAAATTAGCTAAAGCTATGGGGGCCCACGTAGTCGTGATTACCACCTCGCCGTCAAAAGTGGAAGATGCCCAAAGGTTGGGAGCTGATGAGGTTATCTTATCTACGGACATGGGTCAAATGAAAGCTAACGCAGCCACGCTACACTTCGTTTTGGATTGCGTTTCTGCAGAGCACGATGTGAACGCATACCTGAGCCTTTTAAAAGTGGATGGAACGTTAGCTCTTGTCGGAGCACCGGAACATCCGCTTCCTATTGCTGCATTCAGTCTTATACCGACACGACGGAATTTTGCGGGGTCTACGATAGGTAGCATTGCCGAAACACAGGAAATGCTGGATTTTTGCGGAGCGCATAATATCGTGTCAGATATTGAGCTAATTAAAATGCAAGATATAAATATCGCTTACGAGCGTTTATTGAAAGGCGATGTGAAATATCGATTTGTGATAGATATGGCAAGTCTGAAAAATTAGCCGTTATGCGGTATTGCAAATTCCAGATGTATTCGCTTTCGACTATATCTGGAATTTCGCTGTAAACGTAATCTAACGATAAGTATTCGCAATAATTTTGAAGTTGCCGCGTTTGTTTCGTAATATAGCGCCGTTTGAAAGATGCTACGGTTATTGCATTGCTGTCGATCTTTCTGAACCGAGGTTTCGTAAGAAGTTTTCAGGCTTTTGCGAAACGGTAGATAAGCGGTAAATAGTGATTAAAATTACGATCAATGAATTGTCCAAGTTGCAACGAAACGCTTTTAATGTCTGTACGTAATCAGGTTGAGATCGATTACTGCCCCAAATGCCGAGGAATCTGGTTGGACCGAGGTGAACTGGATAAAATTATAGAACAGTCTGATAAAGCTTACACGCAAGTACCTAACAGCCGTCCGGCATATCCTGACAGCCGATACCAAGAACGGGATGATTATCGGGACGACCGGCATGGCGGTTATCGAAAGAAGAAGAAGTCCTTTCTAGGCGATTTCTTCGACTTCGATTAGCGTTTTATCCGTTGATAAAAGCTATAGCAACTTTGGCTGAACGTATTAATGGGGTAGCCGGTGTTTAAAGTAGCCGTACACCCACGTTCCCGCAACCGCGCTCAATAAGGTTACAGCGATTACCGTGGCGCCCGTGCCGATCTGAGCGAACAGCGGCCCCGGGCAGGCTCCGGTGATTGCCCAGCCGAATCCGAAAATGAGCCCCCCGTAAATATGGCCCTTGGTGAATTTTTTAGGCGCAATGGTAATCGGCTCTCCGTCAATCGTTTTGATTCGGAATTTTTTAATCAGCCAAACGGAAATAATGCCTACGATTACAGCACTGCCAATAATACCATACATGTGAAAGGATTGCAGACGGAACATTTCCTGGATGCGAAACCAGCTAATCACTTCGGATTTCACTAACAGGACACCAAACAGCACACCCGCCACAAGGTATTTCGTATTGTGGCGCCACCCGTACGTCAACCGGTTTTCATTGGTATACACAGCCTCCGGCAATTTTGTGTCCCGATTGTTATTCCTTGTCTGTTGCATGTTGTTCATTTAAAGTGATAAAATATGTGGCAAAATCAGGTTCGCCATGATAAAGCCGCCAATCATAAAGCAAACTGTAGCGATCAGTGAGGGCCATTGCAAATGAGATAACCCCATGATGGCATGCCCGCTGGTGCAGCCATCGGCATAGCGGGTGCCGAACCCAACCAAAAACCCACCGACCACCATAAAGAAAAATCCCTTCACGGTGAACAGCGATTGCCAACTCATGAGATCTTCCGGAATGAGGTTGTTGTAGTTGGTAACGCCGTAAGTAGCCAATTCATTTGCCAATGCTGGGTTTACCTCAGTCGGACTAAGGTTAGCCAGAAAAGCAGTAGCAAGTGTGCCTCCGAGAAAGATACCGAAGACAAAGAATAGATTCCAGGTCTCGCTCTTCCAATTATAGTGAAAGAATGGGATTTTAGCTGGTACACATGACGCGCAGATGTGGCGGAGGGATGAGCTGATTCCAAAAGGTTTATTGCCCAATATCAGTAATGCAGGCACGGTAAGCCCGATTATCGGCCCCGCGATATACCAAGGCCACGGTTGCTTCAAAAGTTCTAACATTTGTTTTTCAATACTGTTTTGATGTATTACTTTACTTCGTCATAGGCGGTGCCGGCATGCTTATGGGGCCTCCGTTGCGTGGGAACGCCACAGCTTCCGGTTGCGCACATATTTACATTGAAAAACGACAATATGGCAAATAAAACACCCATACCTACCAAAAGCCATTGTTCGATTTCTATTCCCTGCATGATAATGATGACACCGATAGCGAGTCGAAGCACCCGCGCCAAGTTCCAGCTTTTCAAATAATTTTTCATTTCTTCTCTTTCTCTTATTTAACAACTTGATTGTCCTTTTCCTTCCATTCCTTCATGCCACCGGAATAGTTTTTGACGTTGTTAAAGCCGTTACGCCTTAAAAGCGAGTAGGCAATCGTAGCGCGGTCGCCGGACTGGCAATGGATCACGACTTGCTTTTCTTTAGCTATCTTGTCTAGATGCTGTTGCAAGGTGCCCACGAATATGTGGTCAGCGCCCGGAATATGCCCCGCCTTGTATTCGCTTTCTCCACGTACATCCACAATCTGGGTGTCGTCTGCCCCTACATACCCTTTAAACGCTTCGATATCGATTACATCTGCCGTTTGTAGTTCCAAACCGAGACTTGTAATGTCTGAAACATAACCACAAACATTATCCATGCCGATACGCATCAATTTCCTGGTCAAATCTTCGACGTCTTTGTCGTCGGCAACCAATAGGAACTGTTCCTGATACGTTAATATCCAGCCCACCCAGGTAGAAAATGAATTATTTCCCTGGATATTGATGCTTCCGGGAATAAACCCCTTTGCGAAATCAACCTTATTTCGGGTATCGATTACCTTTAGCCCGTGGCGGTATGCCGATAGAAAGTCTTCTTTATCCAACTTTGGGTACTTTGGCACTTCGATCAATAGGGGGCGGGGCACCTTATTCAGGTGCTTCATCATAGCGAAATAAGTCGGTGGCTCAGGCTGCCCATCCAACAGGTATTCAACAAAGCCCGCTTCATCATCGCCATATTGGAACGCCCAATTGCGGATTTTTTCATAGCCAACGGTTGAATTGGGTACTGCGCCTAAGGATTTGCCGCAGGCCGATCCGGCACCGTGACCCGGCCACACCTGTATATACTCGGGCAATTCACCAAAATGCTGAATGGACCGGTACAACTGTTTAGCTCCTTTTTCCACCGTACCCACCATACCGGCGGCCTTTTCCAGCAGGTCGGGGCGCCCCACATCGCCTACGAATACGAAGTCTCCTGTAAAGACCATGACGGGTTTGTCTGATGCAGGGTGGTCTATGAGGACGAAACTGATGCTTTCTGGCGTATGCCCGGGGGTATGCAATGTCTCCAGGGTGAGGTTGCCAACGGTTACCTTGTCTCCATGTTTTAACCCGACGTGTGGAAACTGGTACTGCCAGTCTTCGCCACCTTCGTCAGAAAGGTACAGCTTGGCACCGGTAACGGCAGCGAGTTCGCGCGAGCCACAGAGGAAATCGGCGTGGATATGCGTTTCCATAACGTGGGTGATTTTCAGGTTATTTTGCTTCGCTATCTCCAGATACACATCGATATCGCGCTGTGCATCGATGACGATGGCCACTCCGTTTGCCTGGCAACCAATCACGTAGCTGGCCTGCGCTAGGCTTTTATCATATACATGCTGAAAAAACATTATTTTAAATTTATCCGTTTCTACTTATTTTTTTCTCATGCAAAGTACTCACTTTATTTTATACTGTACGGTTACTTTGGTTACACAACATCGGGTATCGAGACACTTCTAAGAAAAATAGCGTCGGGTTTTAGTTGTATTTTTGTAGAAATGATTTATAATTGTCATACTTGCGGCGATAAGTATCAACACATGGAAAAGGATGTTGGGCATGAAAGGACCGATAGAGGAAGCATACGGCGCGATATTCGAACCGGCATTGATTGATGAAATGGCACCGGTAGCCAAACTGGTGGCATTTAAAGCGGGTGATATGCTGATCGACATCGGGAAATACATCAGGACGATGCCTTTGCTTATCAGCGGTGCCATTAAGATTATGCGAGAAGACTTGGATAAAGGCGAATTAGTATTGTATTTTATCGAAAAAGGCGACACCTGTGCGATGACCCTGGCGTGCTGTATGGGCGATACGAAAAGTGAGATCCGGGCGGTAGCCGAAACAGATGGGGTGGTTGCCATGGTTCCGGTAAGCTATATGGAAACATGGGTGGGCAAGTACCCCAGTTGGCGAGCGTTCGTGTTTTCAAGTTACAATAATCGGTTTAACGAGATGCTGGAGGCGATTGATAATCTCGCATTCATGAAAATGGATAGACGCCTGTACAATTATCTTTTGGAAGCAGCGAAAATCACATCATCCGATGTGATAAACAAAACACATCAGGAAATTGCATATGCGCTAAACAGTTCGCGCGTAGTAATTTCGCGCCTGTTGAAAGCGCTTGAAAACGAAGGTAAAGTCAAGCTGAATAGAAACAACATCGAACTGTTGGAGTTAACTAAGACCAGTCGCCGGAAAGCTGGCACATAACGTAATTAAACAAAATGCTTAAAATAGACACCATGAAAATAACCTTATTTCTTCCCCAGCTGGTTGCTTTACTTTTTCTTTTCAGCGCTTGCAACACGAATAGCGGGGATAGTTATACGCTCGCCGGACATGTCAATAATGCCAATCAGTTAAGTAACGTAATGCTGTATGCGGGCGAAGCATTGGTCGACTCCATAGCCGTGGATAAAAACGGTAATTTTTCGATAACAGGAACAGCTTTGGGACCGACCCTATATGAATTGGTCATTGGGCAGCAATCGTATATGCTGGTATTGGAAAATGGCGAAAAGGTTGAATTGAGTGTGGATATGGACCAGCCGGCTCAATATACCGTAAAGGGCTCGGAAACTTCCGCCAAACTGAAAGAGGTTGCTGCGATACGCGATAAATTCCAGGAACAGCAGATGGATTTGCAAAAGGAATTCGAACAACGTATGGCCAATGGCGAAGATCGGGCAGTGGTTCAACAGGAATTGATAGCAAAACATGATCGCTATACCAGCGAGCTGGCCGAACAGATCGTCCGGTTCTCTACAGACAACACGGATAATCTAGCTGGATTCTTTGGGATATTGGTGCTGTATTCGGTAGATCCGGATGGGCACGAACAGGAGTTGGTAGCCTATGCGGAAAAAGCGAAGGACCGGTTTCCCAATGACAAGACCGTGCAGTCATTTGCTGCGCATATGCAGGAAATAAAGCCGCTAAGCGTTGGCCAGCCGGCGCCCGACTTTAGTTTGGAAACGCCGGACGGTAAGGCGGTAAAGCTCTCCGATTTGAGAGGTCAATATGTTCTTGTTGATTTTTGGGCAGCTTGGTGCACACCATGCCGTCATGAGAACCCCAACATCGTTACACAATACCATCAATTTAAAGACCGGGGGTTCACCGTGTTAGGTGTATCGTTGGATAGAGATCGCGATGCGTGGCTTAAAGCCATTAAAGACGACAAGCTCGAATGGACCCACGTGTCGGATCTGAAGATGTGGGAGAGCGAAGCAGGCCGCTTATACAACATCACAGCAATCCCTGCATCGTTTATGATCGACCCCGATGGCAAAATTGCGGCGAAGAACCTCCGGGGACCTGCACTGAAGCAATTTTTGGAAAAAACATTGTAAAAGCTAATCTTATCTTTTTGTGTTATGAAGAGTGTAATCCATCTCGTTTCTATATTTAACGCGTTGTTATTGATGCTTGGTAGCAAAGCGTACGCCCAGCAAAAAGCGGAACCTTGGAGCAAGAAGCAGTTGATTGCAACCGAAACGCTTGCTTCCCGAATCGAACAGGGAGAAACCGAAAACCTGTTTATCCTGTCGATAGGGCCCGATGCCGTTATTAAAGGTTCGGTCGACATCGGTCCTACAATGGAAGCTGAAAACCTCGACAAATTAAAGCATTACCTGAAAGACGTGCCAAAAAACAAGGAAGTGGTGATTTATTGCGGGTGCTGCCCGTTTGAAAGGTGCCCTAATATCAGACCCGCGTTTACGGTGTTGAAAGATTTGGGATTTAAAAATGGGAAGTTGCTAGATATTCCCCAGAATATTAAAGTGAACTGGCTGGATAACGATTACCCAATGAATGAATAATTTGAGATTGATACTTTGTTTTATGGCCATGATCATCATGAGCGTTGGCCTGTATGCACAAGATGAAACGGTAAAAATAGGGCAACAGGCCCCTGAAATTTCATTGCCTACACCCAACGGCGACACCATATCGCTGTCGGCGTTTAAAGGAAAACTGGTATTGATAGATTTCTGGGCGACGTGGTGTGCACCCTGCGTAAAAGAGCAGCCGGAATTAAAAACGCTATATGACACTTATAACGGTGGCACCAAAGGCGATCGGTTTGAGATATTCGGCGTGTCTCTCGATAAAAACCGTGATAGCTGGGTAAAGGCAATCGAACGTTTCAGCATCGATTGGGTACAGGTGAGTGATTTGCTGTTCTGGAGAAGTCCGGTGGCTAAAGACTACGGTATCCAGGAATTACCTTTTAACGTATTGGTCGGTGAACAAGGGGAAATAGTGGCCATCAATTTACATGGCGGAGAGCTCGAGGATTTTATAGCTACACATCTTAACAATGCTTACAATTAATCAAAACCACACCTTTTCCGTTGATGGGGTTTTATTCACTTTTGCGTTGGCATCGGAAGCTGCCGATGTATTTGCAGCTTATAACCATTTAATATGTGGCATAGGCAAGGTAAACGCAACTTACAATTTATTGAAGGCGGTGCAGCGCGAAAGACCTGCGTTGATTGTTAATCTTGGCTCTGCGGGAAGTAATCACTTCCAAAGGGGAGAAGTGGTCTGCTGTACAAAATTTATACAGCGTGATATGGATGTCAGGGGTTTAGGATACGAACAATATGAAACACCGTTATCGGGATTACCCACTATATTGGATTATGGCTTGCTGATGGACGGTTTGCCGGCCGGTATCTGTGGAACGGGTGATAATTTTGAAATGGCACATGCGGCAATCGGTTACAACGTGGTAGACATGGAAGCCTATGCCCTAGCTGTGTTGGCCATGAAAGAAAAGATACCGTTCCTATGCCTGAAATACATCTCGGATGGTGCCGATGGCAATGCGGCGGCAGACTGGACCGTGCAAGTGCACCAGGCAGCTGTTGCCTTCCATGATGTGCTAAAATTGGATAATTTAGTTAATTTTGCAGAGTGATGAGCAGGATTTGGCATAAATTCTTCGTGTGTGTTACAGTGGCGTTGGTTCTACTTGGATCCTGCCCCGTTAAAGCCAGCATCAAAAACTTGATGGGCATTCCGGTTAACAAGGAACAACGTGCACCGCAAAACCATATCATTTTTCAGGTAACAGGGGTAGAAAAGTGTGCCGATGTCGAAATCGCAGCGACCAAAATAGTCCAAATCAATTCTACGGGTATAGGTACTTTGTTGCCCACGGCCGCTCTCGCGCTGATATTTAATCGCTTGCCCAGTTTTGTATTGACCGATGCACAACCGCATCCCCATTACGGTCATCTAAAAATACCCGGTGCCTTACCGGTATTCCTCCAATGCCGGAGCCTCATCATTTAATGTTTTTCGTTCCTTTTCCTAACGATTGCAGTGGTCAAGAGGTAAATTGCCGTTTTGCAACCTGACGCTTGTGAATCCGCGCGATTATCAGTTTCTTAGATCGGCAATCAACCAATAAAAAAGAACAATAATCGTTCAACAATACAGTGAACAAAATAAAAGAACTCATCATGAAAATACACTTTAAAAAGGCCGTTGTCAGCTCCGGGCTTTTCGTCGTCATAATTTCACTCGTTGCCTGTGGGACCAACAAAAAAGAGAAAGATAATTCAATAAATCAGTCGGTCGCTCAGGACGCGGTTGCAGTGGAACAAGCCACTACCCCCGGGATTTTATTCAAGGACGAAAGCGGGAAAACCGTTTCGTTGAATTCGTTAAAAGGTAAGGTGGTATTCATCAACTTTTGGGCAACCTGGTGTCCGCCCTGCATTCACGAGATGCCGTCTATAGATGGTCTGAAAAAGTCGTTCGAAGGGAATGACAAGATCGAGTTTCTGATGGTAGACGTTGATAATAAGATAGAACAGTCAACGGCCTTTATGAATAAGAATGGTTACGATCTTCCGGTTTATACACCGGCGGGCCCTATTCCGTCTGATTATTTGGGCGGCGCAATCCCAACGACAGTTATCCTAGACAAAGAAGGAAAGATGGTAGGCCGGATCGAAGGCGGTCGGGATTATACCGATCCGCAAATAATAAAAGCGTTGAACGAGCTGGTTAACATGTGATTAGCGATGATGCATGAACGGAGAGTTATAGCATATGAATAATAATAAATTTTGGGCATTCATCCGGAAAAATGGTTTTTCGGTGTTCATGGGACTTTTTGTGGCAGCCATGGTGGTAAGTCCGGATACGAAGTCGTTTGTGCTTCGCCAGTTGATGCGTACCGGACTCTTTAATGCTAGCATTGATGAGCAGGGGCCTGCAGCTTTAAGCCAACCGGCTGTTGATTTTGATTTTGCCGACGACGATGGGTATGTTCAGCATACGTCATCGTTACAGGGTAAAGTTGTGTTTATCAATTTCTGGGCATCATGGTGCCCACCGTGCCGGGCTGAGTTTCCTTCTATCGAGAAACTTTATTCTACGCTGAAAGATAACCCGGATATTTTCTTCTTGATGATCAACGAAGATACTGACCTCTCTGCCGCACATGGCTACTTAGAAAGGGAGGACTATTCGATACCTTTCTATCGGTCTAATGGTGGTGTCCCCCGTGAAATTTACACGGGGGCATTACCAACTACGGTCGTGTTGGACAAGGCAGGGCAAATTAGGCTTCGGCATGAGGGTTTTGCTAACTATGGGTCGGCAAAATTTATAAAGGAGCTGGAAGAACTGATGAACGAATGACTACATAATAAGCCAAGAATTAAAGACCATCCATATAGAAAACATTGAATCGATGTCCATCCGGATCGGCGAAAAGAAAGCCGTAATATCCTTCGCCAAATGCTTCGGTGCCGGAAATTAGCTGACCTCCTGCGTTTTTAACCTCCTTCTCCCAGGCGTCTACCTCCGCTCTGCTTGCCGCGGAAATCGTGAATACGACTTCGGCCGCATGCTGGGAGTCGGCTACCTCGATTTTTAAATTGGCCCGGAGCACATCTTTTAAAAAGAAGTGTATCACAAAGTTGTCTTGGCCGACAAAAAAGCTTGTCAGTTCGCTAGAGCCAAGTCCATTGGGCTTGAATCCCAAGTCACGGTAAAATTTAGCTGTTCGGTCTAAATCGGCTACGGCCAGATTGGCCCAAATCTTTTTCGGATTCATAATTTCTGTATTTTCAGTTACCTAGAGAAACCGTCTATGCAAAGCTATTGTTTTAAATAAACATCGGTGCCGTGGAAAAGAGACGATCTGAGGGGTGTTTTGAGACATTTTAGGTGCTGCGAAAATATAAAAGTTGCCGGCTTTTTGTTTGCAGCCGGCAACGTGCAAAAAAGCGAGTTCTGCTATCTTTTTATTGGGCCTCCCTTGATTTCTTCCGACGGATTTGAAAGAACACGATCGCTGGGTGAAACGCTGCCGAATACTTCCGTTAACGTATCCAGCCGTATACCCTCCTTTATTGGAACGCGTTTGATTTCGTTATTATTTAGTATGATGATATAGGAATGATATTTTTCGCGATAACGCCTCAATGTCTGGACTGCGTAATCCTTTATGTTCGGAGACAAACATCCAAAATGTGACAAATGCCGTGATTACAAGTATGTTGGTATTCTGTTTGATAATAAGTACTTTGCTTCACAAAAGCTTACATCCATGAAACAACTGACTTTTCTCATCGTCGGGCTTGCGGCTGCTTTTTCAGCCTTCGGCCAACAAAATAATCCGAAACAGGCTTTTAATTTTGGTTTTGAGCAAGTGGCGGGTACTGTGCCCGTAGGTTGGAGCAATTTTGGGGAGGGCAGCTATAAACTGGAAGCGGACAGCAACGTTGTGAAAAGTGGAAAGTATGCCGCTTCAATAGCTTCGCTAGGTGATGAGCCGGGCTACCGGGCTTGGGCGTTTACGATTCCCGGCAGCTATCCGGGAAAAGAAATTACACTTTCGGGTTTTATCAAAACGGAAGATGTGGAAGGGTTTGCCGGCCTTTGGATGCGTCTCGACCCACAGGTAGCGTTCAACAACATGCAACAAGAGGGTTTGCAAGGCACCACGGAATGGACCCGATATGAATTTACGCTACCCATGAATCCTGACAAGACGGAGCAAACGGTAGTCGGCGGACTATTGGTAGGCAAGGGCAAAGTGTGGTTCGATAGTTTGTCGGTAACGATAGATGGCCAGGATATCGCTACGTTGCAGCCACAGGAGAAAAAGAAAGTGCCGGCACAGTTGGATACAGCGTTTGACCGGGGTTCGGCGGTTGATATACCGGCGCTTGACGAACCGTTATCTGAAAGCTTGGAAGTGCTGGGCCTCATTTGGGGCTTTGTCAAATATTACCATCCCGTCATAGCTGCTGGCGATGTGAATTGGGACTATGAGCTGTTTCGGGTGTTGCCTGCGGTATTGAAAGCAAACGGGAAGCACCAGCGGGATGAGGTGCTGATGCAGTGGATAGCCAGATTAGGACCGATAACGGAAACAGAAGAAGCAACGCTTCCGGCCGAAGGGGTGAAGCTCGAACCCGACCTTGAATGGATAAATACAACGGGTTTCTCAGCCGAATTGACGGAGTTACTTCTGAATATTAAGCAGGCGAAACGGACAGGTAAGCATTTCTACGTGAGCGTATACCCTGCCGTCGGCAACCCGAATTTCAGTAATGAAAATCCTTATCCCCGGATGCAGGTTGCCGACGATGGGTTTCGGCTGCTGGCACTTTACCGGTATTGGAATGTGATTCAGTATTTCTTCCCTTACAGGCATCTAATTGGTGAGGATTGGAAAGACGTGCTCGGCGAATTTATCCCGAAATTCATGGAGGCAGCTGATACGCAAGCTTACGTACTGGCAACGCTGGAACTCATCGCACGAATCCACGACACCCATGCAAATGTGTGGGGCAATAACCCCGTGCTGAATAGCTTCCTCGGTGTCCGTTATGCACCCGTAGAGGTACAGTTTGTGGAAGAACAACCGGTTATAACCGGATATCGGCACAACACATGGGGGAAGGATACCGGATTGGAAGTGGGTGACGTAATAACGTCGATTAACGGCGAAACCGTGGCGGATGTTGTAAGCCGGATGCTGAAGTATACACCGGCATCTAATTATCCCACGCAGTTGCGCGACATTGCACCCAAGCTGCTACGTACCAACGACACGGCCATGCGCATTGGAGTCGCTCGAAACGGGGAGCCCCACTCGGTGGTGCTCAATGCCTACGAACCGAACATATTGAAAATGCATAATCGCTTTTTGAATACCGATACCAGCTTCCGGATGTTGACCGATGACATTGCGTATTTGAACAACGGCACACTGAATGCCGATAACCTGGGCGAATACTGGGCACAGATTCGGGACACGAAAGGCTTAATCATTGATAACCGTAATTATCCTAGTAAGCCGGGGGCGAACCGGGTAGGGGAATTCCTCATGCCGAACGAGACGCCTTTTGCTAAATTTACCTTTTGCAGTATACAGGAGCCAGGTTTGGTTGTTCTTGGCGGTATGTCGATGAATACCGGTAAGGAGAATGCGGCATATTACCAGGGGAAGGTAGTTATCTTGGTAAACGAAGTGACCCAAAGTGCGGCCGAATTCCATGCGATGGCGTATCGCGTTCATCCCAGCGCTACGGTGATGGGCTCTACCACCGCCGGTGCGGATGGTAACGTGTCGCCGATCGTGCTTCCGGGAGGAATATCAACGGCGATTAGCGGCATCGGTGTTTACTATCCGGATGGAGGGGAAACTCAGCGCGTGGGAATCGTTCCTGATGTTGTCGTGAGGCCAACAATTGCCGGTGTGAAAGCCGGCCGTGACGAAGTTCTTGAAAGGGCGGTGCAGTTTATCAACAATCCGTAAGAATGTCCATCAACAGAAGATTAATCGTTAGATACTCCGATATATCGCTAACAGCAGCCGTGTCCGTAGCTTCTTGTATTTGCCAACCTCTTTGGTGAAAACGGTTCGTATTTGGGCAAAATGGAACAGGCTCCTTTTTATAAATAACTCATAATATTATTATAATCACTTTGAAATCAGGGAAAACTTTGATACCTTTGCAATCCGAAAATTTTGTACGAAAGGAGGTATAACAGGATATGATCATTGTAAATGTGAAAGAAGGCGAATCGTTGGACCGTGCGTTGAAACGCTTCAAGAAGAAGTTTGAAAAAACAGGGGTGTTGCGCGAACTCCGTTCCCGCCAGGCTTATGAGAAGAAATCCGTTACCCGTCGTACGCAACGTAAAAAGGCGATTTATAAACAAAGCCTCAACCAGGATATCGTCTAACGATTTTATCTCCGTTAATAGGGCGGTTTATTTGTAATACCCGAAAACTATCCGTATATTCAACCATTAGAATATAAGGGTAGTTTTTCTATGTTTATAGACCGCTTTATCCGTTTCATCACTTACGAAAAGCGCTTTTCGAAGCACACGGTTGATGCGTACAGTCATGAGCTGGTAGCCTATACCGATTACCTGAAAGCGTTGGAGGCGGACATTGCCGATATGACCCATAGGCAGGCCCGCGCTTATTTGGCTGCGCGATTGGAGTCGGGGCTTAGTCCCGTATCTGTAAACCGTAGCTTGGCTGCCCTTCGTACCTACTACCGTTTTCTGATGCGTGAAGGTGCTGTGAAGCAGAACCCCTTTGCCTTGGTCAAAGCGTTAAGAACCCCGAAAAAGCTCCCTGTTACTGTTGATAAAGAAAAGCTCTCAATCCTGTTGGATACCGGGGAGACATTTCCTGATACCTTTGAGGGGCTGCGCGACAAGTTAGTGTTGGAACTCTTGTTTGGTACAGGCATTCGGCTCGCCGAATTATTACAAATCCGTGAGGAACACATCGATTTCTACAGCGGCAATATCCGTATATTTGGGAAACGGAATAAAGAAAGGCTGGTGCCCATGAATAAATCGCTTCAGGTGTTGCTGCGTCATTACATCGGTGAAAAAAATATACAGTATTTTAACAACAATTCACCTTACCTTATCGTTACTAAGAAAGGGAAGGATGCTTATCCCGGATTGATCTATGACATTGTAACGCATTACCTAAGCATAATATCTCCGCAGCGAAAAAAGAGCCCGCACGTGCTCAGGCACACCTTCGCGACAACGCTGCTGGATAATGGGGCAGATTTGAATGCCATAAAGGAATTGCTAGGGCATGCCGGACTGGCTGCTACCCAAGTTTATACACATAATTCGGTGGAACGGCTTAAATCAATTTATAAACAAGCGCATCCAAAAGCTTAAAAAAGGAGGAATCATGAACATTATTGTGCAATCAATTCGTTTCGACGCAGACAAGAAGCTGATCCAGTTTATCCAGAAACGGGTGAACAAACTTGACCAATTCTTCGACCAAATTATTGATGGAGAATGTTACCTCAAGTTAGAAAACGTAGAAGATGAGGCAAACAAAGTTACCGAGTTTAAGCTGAATATTCCAGGAAGTCAGCTGTTTGCCAAAGCACAGGCGAAATCTTTTGAAGAAGCTACAGACTTGGCGGTCGAATCGTTGCGCAGGCAAATCAATAAACATAAAACGAAAACCAGGACTAAAGCAAGTAATCATAAGGAATTACTTTCGATGACCGATGAAATGAGCGCGTAGCGAATACGTTATCATTAGTAACGCAATTCAAACCCGACCAAATGCACCGCTGTGCCTGTTGGGTTTGAATTTTTGTTTTGAATACCCAAACCGTAGACCGACCGTGCAAAAATGGTTTACAACGTATTTCGGCTTTAGCCGCCGCGAACTCAATGGTGTTTGCGTATTGGCGTTGATTTTGCTCCTGATATGGTGCATTCCACGCATCTTCTCTTTTCACAGCGAAAAAACGGAGAGCGACCTCTCTATTCAAATCGCCGAAATCGACAGCTTTCTGGCCGCTGCTGATAAAGAACGAATATCCACTAATCATCATGTGAATAGGAACGTCGGCGAAGGGGCATCACCTGTCTCTGAAGTGACTTATTTTACGTTTGATCCCAATGGGTTGCCCATAGGCGATTGGGAACGGCTAGGGCTGTCCGAAAGGCAAATACGGATGATTAAGAATTATGAGGACAAAGGTGGGCGTTTTCGGAAAAAGGAAGATCTTGCGAAGATCTATGCCATCAGCGATGCGGATTATGCCCGGTTGGAACCGTATATCGAAATCAAGCAAGCCGAGCCAGATCCTATTGCGGCAAATCACGGCGATAGTGGCCAGCGAACCATCAGTACGGTTATGCAAGCAACGGTGCCGCAAGCACTTCATATCGATTTAAACGGCGCAGACTCCCTCGAATTGCAATACCTTCCGGGTATCGGACCAGTGTTCGCGTCGCGTATCGTTCGGTTCAGAGATCTGTTGGGCGGTTTCCATCAGGTATCGCAGTTAATGGATGTTTATGGGTTTGACACTGTGCGGTTTGAAGAGCTGGAAGCATATGTGTATGTCGACACATCCAAAGTAGAAAAAATTGCGATCAATACCGCTGGATACCAACGTTTCAGTGACCATCCATTCATCAATCACAAGTTGGCCAATGCAATTGTGCAATATCGGAAACAACACGGGCCCTATGGCGCGATCAGCGATTTATTACATATCGCTATTATGGATGAGCAAATTTTTCGTAAGATTGCACCGTATTTAACCTTAGTTGATGATTGACCAACGATTGAGAGCGGCCGTCAGGGATGTGCCGGACTTCCCAAAGCCGGGAATTATTTTCAAGGATATTACACCTATCTTGAAAGATCCGGGCCTGTGTGAAGCGGTAGTGGAACGCATGGCTGAACCGATAAACCCCGAAACCATCGATGTGGTGGCAGGTATTGAAAGCCGGGGCTTCCTCTTCGGTCTCATGCTCGCCCAACGGCGGGGAAAGCCCTTCGTACCCGTCAGGAAGGTCGGAAAACTGCCTTATGATACTGTGCAACAAGAATATGCGCTTGAGTATGGCAGCGCTACCATCGAAATGCATGCCGACGCCTTTCCCGTGGGTAGCCGTTTACTCATCCACGATGACCTGCTAGCGACAGGGGGAACGGTGACCGCTGCCAGTCACCTTATCGAACGACTAGGCGGCCACATCGCAGGCTATACCTTTATTATCTGCTTAGACTTCCTTAACGGAAGGGATCGGCTCGCAACTTTCAGTTCACAGATCCATACACTGTTAAGCTATACCTAACAGTAATCGACTATAGTTTTTTGCCAGTCGTAGTAATGTCAGATACGATGGACATTGGAATTTCCATACCTTGGATGCTCATACTTCCCGTGATATCTTGTTTAAGTTTAGAAAGTACCGGCAGGCCCGATTTGACCTCAACCTCAATTGTGCCACGTTGGGTTCCACTCATGTCAAATTCTGCAGCTTGTAGTATCGGATTGCCTCCTTCACCGGTAAACTTCGAGAAAGTCAACTGCGCGTCCACGTCGAGCACCGCAATGTCGCCCTCTAGCCCCGAAAGCGTAAAGTCTGAGTTGGCATCTGAATGCAACAGGTTGGCAATGGAACCCGAAAATGTCTTTCCCCAGGTGTCGCCTATGCTTACGGCCTTATTTGGATAGATGTTGCTGATTTGGTTCATGCTCTGGATTAGCGAGGAATCACCGAATGATTGCTTCAGTATTTCTTTTTGGGGGCCTTCCATGCCATCGAAAATCTCCGCAAAACCAACTACTTTTTGAACACTGCCATCTTCGTTAATATACAGCTGAAATGATTTTCCGATAAGACCTGACATAGCCTTCAGTTCGCTCGTACCTCCATCTGGGTCGTTCGAATCGAATGTAATCCGTTGCATGCCGCCCACGTCCGTATCCATCTTTAGTGCGTTCATCAAGACCTCTATTTCAGTTACACCGTTGTCCCGTGCTTTAATCGTGTAGATGTATTCCGTTGAAATATCCTGTGTAGTCGTAATCTGCTGCCCCATAGCCTCCTGCACAATCTCCTGCTTAACCACCGAGGAAAACAGGTACTTATCGCCCGGTTTGAGGTTGAATTTCAGTTGGACAGCTGCTATTTCGGACTGCGCCTTTTTGATCTCCTCTTTGGGTCCATGGGCAATTACAGATGTAGTTAATAGCAAACAGAAAGCCCAGAGTATGAAAGTAATTGTGCGATTCATCTATTTCGTTTTTGATTTAATCTCAAAGATAAGCTTTGCGCCGATTACACCGCTTTTTTTTCAAACATATTTTGTTGCTGCCGCAGGACCGTACTTCCGGGCCGATTTGGTCGTAAATTGGATTTCATACCCAAAACCATCTTATTCTATATTATGCCGTATTTTCTTTGGTTGGCTTTTTTCGGTGTATTGTTTATTATTGCGATGAAACAGGTAGTTATCTTATGGAATCAATAGCAATGGGCGACGAAAATAGAGAAATGGTACGGCAGATGGTCCGCGAATTTGCGGATAAACACATTCGTCCGCATGTAATGGAATGGGATGAAGCACAACTGTTTCCCATCGATATGTTCAAAGCGATGGGGCAGCTCGGTATCATGGGGGTGTTGGTGCCTGAGGAATATGGTGGTGCCGGATTGGGGTATGATGAGTATGTAGACGTAATTGTCGAAGTAGCAAAGGTGTGCGGCTCGATCGGTCTTTCGCTGGCTGCCCATAATTCCCTTTGCACGGGCCATATATTGGCGTTCGGGAACGATAGTCAGAAAGAGCGGTGGCTGCCTAAGCTCGCCACAGCCGAATGGCTGGGGGCTTGGGCACTTACCGAAGCCAATACGGGGTCGGACGCGCTACGCATGGGTACCACGGCCAAATTGGACGGTGACGAGTACGTTGTTAATGGAACGAAGAACTGGATTACTCACGGCAAAAGCGGGGACATTGCGGTGGTGATGGTCCGGACAGGTGAGAAAAATAAATCGGGTGGTATCTCGGCATTGGTTATTGAGAAAGGTACGTCCGGGTTTACACACGGAAAGAAAGAAAATAAGTTGGGTATGCGGGCATCTGAAACGACGGAACTGGTGTTCGACAATTGTCGTGTGCCCCGCGAGAACATGCTTGGTGAAGAAGGGGAGGGATTTAAGCAGGCGATGCACGTATTGGATGGCGGGCGTATTTCAATTGCCGCCTTAGCACTTGGCATGGCGAAAGGTGCCTTGGCAGCCGCTGTAAGCTATGCCAAGGAACGGCATCAGTTTGGGCAGCCGATCGCTAATTTCCAAGGCATTTCTTTTAAACTGGCAGATATGGCTACGGAGATCGAGGCGGCTGAATTACTGGTCAGGCAAGCATGTGCATTAAAGAACAGCGGTGGCGATGTGACCAAAAACTCCGCGATGGCTAAATACTTTGCTTCGGAATTGGCTGTGCGCTGTGCCACGGAAGCCGTGCAGGTTTTTGGGGGCTATGGTTACACCAAAGATTTTCCAGTTGAAAAGTACTACCGGGATGCTAAACTCTGCACCATCGGTGAGGGGACGTCCGAAATCCAAAAAATGGTCATCGCGCGGGAAGTATTGAAATAGGGGGGCTTTCGCTTTTTTAGCAAGGATTTTTGTTTTAGGTTTGCGGTGACAAAAATCGCGACAGCTATGACCCGGAGTGAACTCATCCAACAGATTAAAACCAAGCGCTCGTTCCTATGTGTAGGCCTCGATACCGATATCAATAAAGTGCCCCGCCATCTGCTGGACTATGCTGATCCGGTTTTTGAGTTCAATAAGCAGATCATCGAGGCAACAGCCGACCTGTGTGTAGCATACAAACCCAATATCGCTTTTTATGAAAGCCGCGGTATAGCGGGGTGGGAGAGCTTACGGAAGACATGGGCGGCGTTGCCGCAAGACTGCCTGAGTATTGCCGATGCCAAACGGGGTGATATCGGTAATACGTCCGAGATGTATGCGAAAGCTTTTTTTGATCGGGATGTGTCAGGCCTCGGTTTCGATGCGCTTACCATTGCGCCGTATATGGGGCACGATTCCATACAGCCCTTTCTTGATTTTGATGGAAAATGGTCGATTGTACTGGCGCTGACCTCCAACGTTGGCGGGTTGGATTTTCAAACCCATCGGGATACGCGTGGGAAGCAGTTATTTGAACGCGTAATCGAAAAAGCCAACGACTGGGGCACAATCGATAACCTAATGTATGTAGTTGGTGCTACGAGGGGCGAAGCTTTTACGGCTGTCCGAGCGCTTGCACCCGATCATTTCTTATTGGTGCCGGGTGTCGGTGCGCAGGGGGGGAGTTTACAGGAAGTATGCCGCTATGGAATGAATGCTGATTGCGGGTTGCTTGTGAATGCTACCCGATCCATCATTTACGCATCAGACAGTGAGGACTTTGCCGAACGAGCTAGGGAGGAGGCAACGGCATTGCAGCGAGAGATGGAGAAAGAGCTGGTTGCGAAAGGCATCATATGATCGGACACTCACTATAACAAGGCACGTTTAATTGTTATCATTGATCTCCTAGGTGGGTAACCAATATTTTGTCGATGCGGTTACCATCCATATCCATTACCTCAAACTCGTGATTTTTCCATTGCACCCGCTCACCTGCCGTAGGCATATGGCCCAATTTAAGCAGGATCAGCCCGGCAATGGTACTGATACTCCCCATGCCATCCTCTTCATCTTCCGCATCGATATTTAATGCTACAAATAATTCATCCAATTGGTATTGCCCATCGATAAGCAAGCTGCCGTCTTCACGGGCGACTATCTCTGGCCTTTCGCCGGTATCGCCATCGGAGATATCGCCCACGAGGCCACTAAGGATGTCGTTGATGGTTACGATACCCTGAAGCGATCCGTACTCATCCAGCACGACCGCCTGGTGTATTTTGGATGCCTTGAACTTGTTCAATATACTGTACGCCGAACTATTTTCGTGGACATAGTTTAGCGGTTGCGTCAATCGGTCGAGCTGAATCGGCTCTTCGATGAGGTACTGGTTGAGCAACGATTTGATATGAACCACGCCTGAGATGTTATCCAAGCCACCTTGGCAAACCGGATAGACCGTATGGCCGCTTTTCAATATGGTATCACGGTGCACATCGTACCCGTCATTGATATCCAGCCACACAATGTTGCTGCGATGTGTCATCAGGTTGATGGCACGCTTATCGCCTAAACTGAATACACGGTCCACGATTTCGTGCTCAATATGTTCAATGGCCCCAGTATCGGCGCCTTCATCAACGAGTGCCTTGATTTCTTCTTCCGTGACGGCACTTTGCGAGGTTCTAACGCCAAGCAGTCGGACAACAGTTTCTGTAGTGGCACTAAGCAGCCACACAAAAGGAGCGACCACCCTGCTTAGTATATTCATCGGGAAAGCGACAATCATCGCATATTTCTCAGGCATAGCCAAACCTATGCGCTTCGGTACCAATTCGCCAAACACCAAGGTCAGAAACGTAATCACGATAACCACGATTAATACCGAAACCTGTGAGCTGTATCCGTCTAGCCAAGCGATTTCCGAAAGATGCACATCCAAGCGTTGGGCAATAGTAGCACCACCGAATATACCCGTCAAAATACCAATCAGCGTAATACCTATTTGTACAGTGGAGAGGAATTGGTTGGGAGAATCCTTTAGTTTGAGTACTTGTTTGGCGGCTGCGTTTTTCCGGTCAACAAGCACCTGTAAACGGGCTTTTCTACTGGAAACGATGGCAATTTCAGAAGCCGAGAAAATGCCGTTCAACAAAACTAACGCCAGGATAATCAGCGATTCGGTAAGCATGAAGCTAATGTAATAATTAATTTATATAAACAAAAGCAACAAAAAGACGCGGTATTATACATCATCGGTTAAGAGCTTCTTGGGATTTTTCACCTGTTGTTTTAATAGTGCGATATTCACAACCTCGTGCATTTCGGTGACATAGTGGAAAGTGAGGTCCTTGATGTAATCTTCCTTGATTTCCAAGATATCTTTTCGATTTGCTTTCGATAAAATAACTTGGTTGATATTAGCCCGTTTGGCGGCCAATATCTTTTCCTTGATTCCACCAACGGGCAGTACCTTGCCCCGCAACGTAATTTCGCCGGTCATAGCCAGCTTTTCTTTTACCTTACGTTGTGTAAAGCTAGATGCCAGGGCGGTAAGCATGGTGATGCCGGCCGAAGGGCCATCCTTGGGCGTGGCACCGGCGGGTACATGGATGTGTACATCCCACTTGTCAAAGATGCGGTAGTCAATACCAAACGCGTCAGCGTTTGCACGGAGATAGGCCATTGCGATAGTAGCTGATTCTTTCATCACATCCCCGAGGTTGCCGGTAAGTGTCAATTTACCTTTTCCGGGGCTTAAACTTGATTCGATATAGAGGATATCACCGCCAACTTGGGTCCATGCCAAGCCGGTAACAACACCTGCTACGTGGTTGTTTTCGTAGTATTCTTTATCGAAGATGGGGGCGCCTAGTACTTGCTCCACCATATCAACACCGATCGGCAGAGGCAATGGATCTTCCATAACGAGGTGGGTAGCCACGCCACGGACAAGGGAACCGATTTTCTTTTCCAAGCCACGCACGCCCGACTCACGGGTATATTCATCGATAACCTTCTCTATGACGTTGGCACGGAGGGCGAACTCCTTGGCATTAAGGCCATGTAATTCCCGCTGTTTCGGAATCAGGTGCTTCTTGGCAATCTCGATTTTCTCTTCGATGGTGTATCCGTTAACCTCGATAACTTCCATGCGATCCAATAACGCCGGCTGGACGTTGCTCAATGAATTGGCTGTAGCGATGAACATGACGTTAGACAGATCGTAGTCGAGTTCGACATAATGATCGTAAAATGCATTGTTTTGCTCAGGGTCGAGTACTTCCAGCAGTGCGGATGAAGGGTCGCCACGGAAGTCGCTTCCTACTTTGTCTATCTCGTCGAGTACGAATACCGGATTGGATGTTCCAGCTTTTTTTAGTGACTGGATAATGCGCCCCGGCATGGCGCCAATGTAGGTTTTCCGATGCCCCCTGATTTCGGCCTCGTCGCGGATACCACCTAGCGCCATGCGGGTATATTTACGGCCGATTGCTTTGGCTATCGACTTGCCCAACGATGTTTTTCCGACACCCGGAGGGCCCACCAAGCACAGTATCGGTGCCTTCATGTTGTGTTTGAGCTTCAGAACGGCAAGGTATTCGACGATTCTCCGCTTTACTTTCTCGAGACCGTAATGGTCTCGATCCAATATCCGCTTGGCACGCTTCAGATCGAAATTATCTTTAGAGAAATCATTCCAAGGTAGGTCAAGTAGCAGTTCTAAATAGTTGACCTGAACGGAATAGTCTGCCGCAGCGGGGTTGATGCGCGCGAGCTTGTCGAGCTCTTTGGTGAAGTGTTCGGCGACTTCCTTGGACCATTTTTTTCCCTTCGCCCGTTTGCGCAGGTCTTCCATTTCCAGATCGGGAGTGTTGCCGCCCAATTCTTCCTGAATGGTTTTTAATTGCTGGTTGAGAAAATAATCCCGTTGCTGCTTATCTAAATCGCCCTTAACCTTATTCTGTATCTGGTTTTTAAGTTCCAGCAATTGAAGTTCAATGTTGAGCTGTTCCAACACCTTGGCCGCCCGCTTCTCAAGGTTAGCAATTTCCAGTAATTCCTGCTTAAATGGCAGGTCGGCATTGAGGTTGGAAGAAATAAAATTAATCAGAAACCCGGGGCTCTCGATGTTTTTTATCGCAATGCCTGCTTCGCTGGGAATGTGCGGCGACAGCTGAATGATTTGCAACGCCATCTCTTTGATGGAGGAAATCAGGGCGTTAAATTCCTTGCTGGTTTTGTGTTTTTTCTCTTCGAAACGCTCAATGTGGGCCTTAATATAGGGTTCGCTCTGAATGAGGCCACGGAGCTTAAAACGTTGCTTGCCTTGGATGATAACGGTAGTATTGCCATCCGGCATTTGCAATATTTTGATGATCATCGCTACGGTACCAACCGGATGCAACTGTTCGAACGTAGGGTCCTCGATTGACATGTTCTGTTGGGATACGACCCCGATGATGCGATCGCCTTTATAGGCTTCCTTTACCAACTTGATGGATTTGTCGCGCCCCACGGTGATGGGGATGACCACACCAGGAAACAGTACGGTGTTGCGTAAAGGGAGAATGGAAAGCGACTCGGGGAGGTCGGCATTGCTCATCTCATCTTCATCTTGCTGGCTTAATAAAGGAAAGAATTCCGTGTCTTCATTTATAATGGGAATGGCTTGATTAAAATCAAATGGATCAAAGTTGCTCATGAATAAATTTTCGTCTATGATGGGGCGCCATTTTGGCAGCCGTATACTTGCGCTGTGTTAATTGTATTTCTTGTGGACATAATTGCAATGCCTATGCCAATAGTATGTGTTTCCGCTAATTCTACGAATATCATATCATTCAGACATATGTGCTGAAAAAAAGTCAGCAATAAAAGACACGGTCGGGTTGCATATGCATTGTGAGGTGTCGTCATGTTAAGTCACTAATATAGGGATTTGCGAGATAAAATTAAATTGGCAAATAATAAATTGCTGGTTTGGAAGTTTTAAGTTGAGGCTGGGGGTCACTGGAGTTGCACATAGCGATGCTTATAGTTATGTTTGTAGCACGGAAATTGTAGTAAGGGATAAATGACCGGGTGTCAGTTCAATAAAAAGTGGTGCCCCCGTGTATGTTGTATAATTTAGAAAGCGATGAAAATAAACGATTTGAAGATTATTTTAAAACGATTGAACGTTGGTGTAGTGGTAGGAATAATGTGTTTAACTGCGTTGGTTGCGCAAGCTCAAACGACGGAGACCGCACCGAGTAATCCTAACGTGCGCTTAGGGCAGAAGGCGCTGATTGATGGTGATTTTAAAGCCGCAGCAGGTCATTTGCAAAAAGCACTCCCCGCAGAGGCCGGTGATCCGAATGTGATGTATATGTTAGCGTACTCGCAATACCAAATAGGCGAATACCGGAAATCGCTGGAATCATTCACTAAGGTCATCGAGTTGCGGCCAGACCATGAGTCGGCTTATTATTACCGCGGCAAAGCAAATAATGCGTTGGCTGTGCAAACCGACACACGAATTAGTTCGAGTAATCGGGAGAAAATGTTGAATCAAGCGATAATAAATTATACCAAGGCGATTGAGCTCAATGGTGAGGACGTGAAATATTACCAAAATAGGGGTATTGCCTATAGGGATTTGGGAATATTACGTGGTACAGCCGGAACTGCGAACTACGACAAATCCATAGCTACTGACGCCTACAACAAAAGTGTAGTGGATTTTGAGCAGGTGCTGGTTATGGCTCCGGGTAAAAAAGATATCCAAACGGAACTCAAGAAAGCGAAAGTTTATCGCGATAACTTGAAATAAACTGAATTTAGTGTCTTTATTATAGCCACTCACCGGTAACGGTGTAGTGGCTTTCTCCAATTACCAGTACGTGTTGCTGTTTCGTGATCCGGTATAAGGAGTCTACGTAATAATCGAGCTGTTCGTTGGTTTGATAAAGCATATTGCTAACTTGGTTGATTACGCGGACATGCGTCACAGTACCTGAATCTGTTTTTTCTATCCGGATTTCTTTCGTACGTAACGTCGAATCGATAGGAGTATAGGTAACGGAAGAGCCTGTGCTATCCACCCGATAGCTGTTTTGCCAGGCTGGTTTATTGATGTCAGCGTCTATAAATAAAGCAAATTCGCTCTTCCAATCGGCTACATGGATTTTCTTCCGCTCATCTTCCCCGTTTTTTGCTGCCGTTTTTATAATTTCGGGATTATGTTGCTGCAATCGCGCGGCTTCTTTTTCAAAATATTCTGCTAAACTGAAGTATGGTGCCGTATGCAATGCATTTGATACGCGCTCGGAGTCGCTGCATGACGATAACGTGATCAGCAACACCGTGGCGCTATAAACAAAGGGTATATTTAACCGCCGCATATGACCTCGTCGTTATACCAAAATATTGCCCGTCATCTCTGGTGGGGTGGGTACGCCCATAATCGTCAAAATTGTAGGGGCAATATCACCCAATTTACCATCGACTATGGCGTTGTAGTTGTCGTCGATGAGTATACAAGGTACCAGATTGGTGGTATGTGCCGTGTTGACCGAGCCGTCGTCATTTATCATAAATTCTGCATTTCCATGGTCGGCAATGATGATAAAGCTGTAACCTTCCCGGCGCCCACATTCAATGACCTGTTTAGCACAATGGTCCACTGTCTCCACAGCGCTTACCACAGCGTCAAATACGCCAGTGTGTCCCACCATGTCAGGGTTGGCGAAGTTTAGGCAGATGAAATCGGGCTTGTTGGTTACCATATCTTCACAAATGGCATCGGCCACGCCCTGTGCGCTCATTGCTGGCTGCAGGTCGTAGGTCGCGACTTTGGGAGAGGGAATCAGAATGCGGTTTTCACCACGGAATGCGCGTTCGCGCCCGCCCGAAAAGAAAAAGGTTACATGGGGATATTTTTCCGTTTCCGCGATACGGGTCTGTGTCTTGTTGTGTGCCTCCAACACTTCGCCAAGCGTATTGGTAAGGTTGTCTTTAAGAAACAATACCTGAACGTTTTTGAAAGTCTCGTCATAAGTGGTCATGGTGAGGTAGTGGAGGTCGAGCGGGTGCATACCGAACTCGGGGAATGCCTGCTGCGTAAGGGCTATCGTAATTTCCCGCCCGCGGTCCGTACGGAAATTGAAGCAAACAACGACGTCGCCGCCCGCAATTGTCGCCAAAGCATTGCCATTGCTGTCGGTCTTGACGATGGGCTTAACAAATTCATCGGTAACCCCTTCGTTGTACGACTGCTGGATGGCCTCACGGATGTCCGTCGTGGGCATGCCGATGCCGTGTGCCAATAGATCGTAAGCCTGTTTAACTCGTTCCCACCGGTTGTCGCGGTCCATGGCATAATACCGGCCAATCGCGGACGCCAGCTGGCCCACACTTGCGGCTAAAAACTGCTCCATATCCGTTACGTAACCAATTCCCGAATTGGGGTCGGTGTCGCGACCATCTAAAAATGCATGTATGAAAACATGGTCATTGGTCAGCCCAGCATGTTTGGCTGCTTCGCATAACCCTTTCAGATGCCTGGTATGTGCATGTACACCGCCATCAGATAATAGGCCGATAAAGTGTACACGTTTGCCGTTGGTTTTTGCATAGCCGAATGCTTCTTGCAATGTGGTATTTCTATTGAATTCACCATCGGCAACCGCCTTATGTATCCGTCCCAACTCCTGGTAGACAATCCGTCCAGCACCTAAGTTCATATGGCCTACTTCGGAGTTGCCCATCTGGCCTGCAGGAAGGCCAACGGCTTCGCCCGACGCTTCAAGCGTGGCATTGGGGCGGGTGGCCAGCAATTCATCTAAAAATGGTGTGTTTGCCGCTCGCACGGCATTGGATTGGTCCTCTTTGCCATAACCTAAACCGTCTAAGATTACGAGCGCTACTTTTTTGTCTTTCTTCACGGAACAAACTTAGATAAACTTGCTTTTAGATGCAAGTTTATTCGATGTTGGTGGGCACGCGGTATGTGTAGATTGGGTGATTGTCAAAAGATGGCATGTTTTTAGCGGTACGTTGGTCGTTAAGCAATAATTCGGTCAGAGGCTGCTTTTTGTAGAATTTAATCTACACTTGAGCGCTTTTCGCGGACAAGAAATAGGTTGAATGCCAAATGCAATTGATATTTGAATAAACAATTACAGTGAAAGTGATGGGAATCAGATTGATCAGAAAGATGGGGTTGACGGGGGTGATGTGCTTCGTGATGACAGTAGGGTTTGCTAACATCAACGATGTAATTGACGACATCGCCTCTTGCGTAAGGGGGGGCAATACCAAGGAGCTTTCCAAGTATTTTTCGTCGACAGTGAGTATGACGTTGCTGAATGACGAGGGAATTTATTCCCGTGTACAAGCTGAGATTATTTTACGGGATTTTTTCGGTAGGAACGCCCCCACGGGTGTGAAGATTGCCCATCGGCTGGATTCAAATCCCAATTTTAGATACGTTGTTCTCAATCTCGAGACCGCTAAAGACACTTTCCGGGTTTCTTACAAGCTGACAAACAACGACAATATGTTCCAAATTACGGAATTTCGTATCGAACCCATTTATTAACAACCCATCCGATTTTTATTTTTATTCTTCTTCTTTTGTTTTAAATAGCCATCTTAGCGCCGTTTAATAACGCTGTTTTTGTGTCTATCCAAGTTGGCTCTGTACGCTTGGTGTGCACGAAATGCACATGAACAATAACCAATGACTCAGCTAGAAAACGAGCAGTTGCAGCGGTTTATCACTGCAGCGCTCACAGAAGATGTAGGCGACGGTGACCATACTTCGCGGTCTACCATTCCGCCGAATGCCGTAGGAGAGGCCCAATTGATTATCAAGGAACCAGGGATATTAGCGGGTGTGGAAGAGGCGTTGGCGGTGTTCCGTGAGGTGGAAGCTGCCCTGTCGATAACCACATTCAAATCCGATGGCGATGCCGTCGACGTTGGTGAAGTGGTACTAACCGTGAGGGGGAGTATCCACAGTATTTTACTTGCGGAAAGATTAGTGCTCAATATCATGCAACGGATGAGTGGCATTGCTACCACCACGCATCGTATCGTCGCTGCCATAGCTGGGACTGGCACAAAGGTATTGGATACGCGGAAGACTACACCGTTGCTTCGGTTTCTGGAAAAAAAAGCCGTACTAATCGGTGGTGGTGTAAACCATCGATTCGGCTTATACGACATGATGCTGATAAAGGATAATCATGTGGACTATGCCGGGGGGATAACGAATGCAATTAGGCGGGCAAACGATTATCGCAAAAAGATGGATAGGCCCATAGCAATTGAAGTGGAAGTACGAAATCTGGGTGAGATTGAACAGGTACTGGCTGTGGGCGGGGTAGAGCGTATTATGCTCGATAATTTCACTCCTGATGCGCTGCGGGAAGCCGTGGCCTTGATTAATGGGCGGCTGGTTACCGAAGCATCGGGCGGAATTACCATAGACAATATCCGCGATTATGCCATGGTGGGGGTAGATTTCATTTCTATTGGCGCCCTAACCCATTCGGTGAAAAGTTTGGACATGAGCCTCAAAGCAAAGGTGGTCGATTAAACAATGGAGGTGTTGGTTTTTGCTTCTTTTTCGTTAATTTGCAATTCATGATATCGATCTATCTCATAGGAGCCGTTGTCTTGGCCTACTTGTTCGGATCCATCCCTACGGCCGTATGGTTGGGGCAATCGTTTTATCGGGTGGATGTGAGGGAATACGGCAGCGGCAATGCAGGTGCTACCAACACATTCAGGGTGCTAGGCACGAAGGCCGGCGTAGCCGTGATGCTAATCGATATTTTGAAGGGGTGGACGGCGACTAACCTGGCCTACTTCATTGGCCCTTCCGTTACTGGCCCGCAGACCGCTGCACAATTTGTCAATTATCAGCTTGCCTTGGGTGTAATTGCTGTAGTAGGGCACCTATTTCCGGTTTTTGCCGGATTCCGCGGCGGAAAAGGAGTAGCAACCTTGTTTGGGATGATTCTAGCAGTTCATTTCCAAGCGGCGCTGGTGTGCGTGTCTGTGTTTCTCATCATGCTGTTGCTTACACATTATGTTTCGTTAAGTTCGATTAGCGCTGGGTTTGCTTTTCCGTTCAGTATCGTTTTCCTGTTTCATACGTCGGTTAAATCGGTGTTGTTGTATGGCATATGCATTTGTGTGTTAATTTTGATTACCCACCAAAAAAATATTGAACGCCTACTCAAAGGCAAGGAGTCAAAAGTTTATTTATTTGGGAAACGCGCAAAGGTATAACTTCTTATATTTCGGCATATATATTGCTTTCTTTGAAAGAAAATGGTTGTTGGCTATCTAAAAAAATTACATCATGAAACTGTCATGGTTTTCAAAACTACACAAGGAAATGATTAAGCCATGACAGCTTCATTACCACTAAAGAAAAATTTAAACAGATGAAAAAAATCATAAAACATACGTGTATGCTATTGGCCGCTGTCATTATCGTTTCATGCGCCACGGTTCCACTTACGGGAAGACGGCAGCTGAGCTTGGTCAATGAAGCCGAAATCCAACAGCAAGCCGCGTTGGTCTATAAGGATTTTTTGGGGGATTCCAAAACCAAGGTAATCAAGAGTTCAAACCAAGCACAGTTGGTGCAGCGGGTGGGGAAGAATATCGCCAATGCGGTTAATCGCTTCCTGCAAGAAAACGGGTATGGCGACCAATACGATTTCCATTGGGAATTTAACCTGATTGAGGAAGACCAAATCAACGCATGGTGTATGCCGGGTGGTAAGGTTGCTGTGTATAGCGGCATTTTGCCGGTAACGAAAAACGAGGCTGGCCTGGCGACCGTGATGGGGCATGAGATTGCCCACGCTATTGCCAAGCATTCGGCCGAGCGGATGTCGCAAACCATATTGGCCCAAGCGGGCGGTGTTGCCGTAGACGTTGCCACTGCGGAAAAATCGAGTACCACCCGTGCTGTACTCAATACAGCTTATGGATTAGGCGGGCAATTGGCGTTGCTCAACTACTCGCGGAACCAAGAGAGCGAAGCAGACCGATTGGGTTTGGTATTCATGGCCATGGCCGGCTATAACCCCAATGAAGCGATTGGTTTTTGGGAGCGTATGGCCCAAGCTAAAGAGGCCCAAGGTGGGGGAGCGCCTCCGGAGTTTCTGAGCACGCACCCCAGTGATGCGCGCCGCATCAACAACATTAAAAAATTGATACCTGAGGCGCTAACTTATTACAAGAAATAGAGGATAAGGCTGATGACGTTAAAGCAACCCGATATCGCAGCTATTCGGACGACGTATAAGATGGGTGAATTGCGTGAAAGCGAAATAGCTCCGGATGGGATAGTTCAGTTCAGGAGATGGTTCGAAGAAGCATTGGAAAAAGATGTTATGGAGCCGAATGCCATGACGCTGGCTACGGTATCAACAGATGGGCAGCCGTCGGCACGGATTGTTCTTCTTAAAGACCTTAACGACTCCGGTTTCGGTTTTTTTACCAATTACGAGAGCCAGAAAGGGAGGGAACTGAGCGGTAACCCAGCTGCGGCATTGCTGTTTTTCTGGCCGGAACTGCAGCGGCAGGTACGTGTCGTTGGGAAGGTAACCAAAATGCCAGCCGCGCAGTCGGACGCATATTTCCGTTCCCGGCCAACTGGGAGCCAGTTGGGAGCTGTTGCGTCTCCACAAAGCCGGGAGATTTCGGAACGGGCGGTGCTTGAAGTGCAGTTGGCCGAATTGGAGCAGCGTTACGCTACTGGGACGCCTATTCCGAGGCCATCGCATTGGGGCGGCTATCGTCTCAAACCCGACACCATTGAGTTTTGGCAGGGTGGGGATAACAGACTCCATGACCGCCTGCGCTATTCGCGTGACAAAGCAGGATGGAAAATCATACGATTGGCTCCTTAACAACGACTCAGATGGGAATCATAATACGCGTTCAAGAATTATTGGCGGCCGAATTTGGTGATCAAGCCGTGACGGCGGTCGAAGAGTTGGGACTGCAACCGGCATTGGTGATACATCGCGAAAAGCTGGCAGCAGTATGTCTATTTCTCCGCGACCATGAAGAAACCTATTTCGACTTCCTTTCTTGTATCAGTGCGGTCGACAATGGGGTGGAGAGCGGTTCGTTTTCGGTGGTGTACCATCTGGCCTCCATACCACACCAACATCAGCTTACATTGAAAGTGATCGTTGAAAACGACCGGCATTTGGACAACCTTCCGGTTGTACCTACGGTAAGCGGTGTCTGGCGAACCGCCGATTGGCACGAACGGGAGGCATTCGATCTCATGGGGATTTACTTCGAAGGTCATCCGGACCTGCGGCGGATACTGCTGCCGGAAGATTGGGAAGGTTACCCATTGCGAAAAGATTACCAAGAAGCGGAAACATATCATGGCATTGCAATTAAGTGATACACCATCTTACCAAGAAGTGCAACCTTATCAGGGAGCGCAACGGGCATATGAAGCGAGGTTGGCTGCTATAGGTGCGGAAGAGATGATCATCAATATGGGGCCGCAGCATCCATCCACTCATGGGGTGTTACGGTTGCAGTTGGTTACCGATGGCGAAATAGTCAAAGAAGTCATTCCACATGTAGGTTACTTACACCGTTGTTTCGAAAAACATGCGGAATCCATGAACTATGGTAAAACCATTCCGTTTACCGATCGGATGGATTACCTCGCTTCGATGAACAACAGCCACGCTTTTGTAATGGGCGTGGAGCGCATGCTTGGCATCGACCAGAAAATCCCAAAACGGGTTGAATACATCCGGGTGCTGGTATGTGAGCTCAATCGAATCGCTTCGCACCTCATCGCTATCGGTACCTATGGTATCGATATTGGGGCGTTCACACCTTTTATGTGGTGCTTTCGCGACCGGGAGCATATCATGAATATGCTTGAATGGGCATCGGGGTCGCGGATGCTTTATAATTACATCTGGGTGGGTGGGTTATTCTATGACTTGCCCGTTGGCTTCGAAGAGCGTTGTGGCGAGTTTATCCGATATTTTAAGCCCAAGCTGCCCGAATTAGACGAATTGCTAACAGCGAATCAGATTTTTATATCGAGGACTGCGAATATCGGCACACTGCCTGCTGATGTGGCGATTAACTATGGCTGTTCCGGACCGACGCTTCGCGCCTCGGGTGTTAAGTGGGATTTGCGGCGCGTGGATGAATATTCGGTTTATCCGGAGTTAGCGTTTGACATTCCGATAGGCAAGGGCGAGATGGGATGTGTGGGAGACTGTTGGGACCGTTTCAAGGTGCGCGTGGAGGAAATCAAGGAATCCGTACGCATTATCGAGCAATGTCTGGAGCGATTAGAAGGGCCGTTGAAACGTACCGCCGATTTTGACCCGCGTGCATTGGTGCCAAAAAAAGTGAACCTTAAAGCACAGGATTACTACGTGCGAGCCGAGAATCCGAAAGGTGAACTGGGTTTCTATTTTGTAACGCAGGAAAAAACTGATATTCCGAAACGCGTGAAAGCCCGTGGGCCAAGCTTTAACAACCTCTCCGTGCTTCCCGAATTATCGAAAGGTGTGCTGATTGCCGATCTGGTAGCCATCCTTGGTTCCATCGATATCGTGTTGGGGGAGGTAGACCGATGATTGATAATCAACTGTTTATATGGTTATTGATGGAGAATGGCGTGGACAGATAAACTGAGTGAAATAAAATTTGGAAAGTTGCAAATAATCATTACCTTTGCAGCTTCATAATTTAGGTTTATAATTGGTTAGTAAAGGTTTCCATTCTCCCCGTTTGGAAACCTTTCTTGTTTTTATCCCCCTCTCTTTTTCCTTTGCTTTTGCTGGTTATTTCTGGTATCGAAGTAGGAGCTAAAAAAAACGCCCCGGCAGGTAACCGAGGCGCTCTTTGTTTGCGTGTCTATTTTGTTTAGAAATAGAACTGGATTCCGATGCGGGGTGCAAACGAACTTGCATCCAGACCGAAAGAATTACTAGAGTCGTTGTCACCACTTTCTGGTTTCAATGTGGTGTTCTGATAGTACAGTCCCTTTACAGAAAATTCGATACCGATTTTGTCTGTAGGGAAGTACGCAAAACCCGGTGCCAATTCAACACCATAACGCTCGGAACTAAATAATTTGTCGTCGTTTTGTTTAGAAGTTCCCCAGCCCATGGGCACGGAAAGCTGGCCGAAAAATTTAAAGTCGCCATCACCTTTGTAAAGCCTAGCATAAGGAGCTGCTGAAAATTCGCCTACCTTTACTTTGTCAACACCATTATCCTCCTGGCCCCAGGCATAGCCAATTCCGAGGCCCACTGCCACATTGTCGCTTACAAATACGCCAACGCTGGGTATAATAGAAAAGCTTTGTTCGCTACCATCAACATCTTTAACATTCGAGTAATCATACGAAACGGTTCCTCCTAGAATAGTCTTTCCTTTTTCAGTTTGTGCATTAGCGGCGAATGTTACGGCTGCTGCTGCGGTTAGTGTAAGAAGTAATTTTTTCATGATGTATTAAAATTTTAGTTAAACTTTCAAGGCAATTGGTATAAATTTCGAATTATACTATTTGACCTTTGAAGTCAGTATTGCAATACCAGTGCCAAACTTCGTCATGGAATCGTCGGTTTTGTCATGGGTTTGTCGCTTTTGGTAAATCAATAAAAAGAGCTATATGGCTTTATATCGTAAGTTATACTGCTGTTGTGAACTATAAATTTTATAGGTAGGTTAGAGTTGTGTTTGGTGTTCTGACTTTTTAATAAATATTGTCAATTAATAATTGACAGGCCAAATCTGCTCGTTGGGAAAATTCGAAGTTGACGTATCTATATGCCCGATGGTTACATTTGCGCACCGAAATAGTTGCTAAGACACAGCAGTTGCACCACCCATTACAATGGCGTGTTTCACTTTGCCTTACATATAAAAAGGAAAAAACGTTTTAATACAGTCGGTGGTGTTTACTCAAAGTATTCTTTTATCCGTTCGAAAAAGGTTTTTTCATTCCGGCCCGGTTGGGGCTTAAAATTCGGTGAACTACGTAAACGCTCTAAAAGTTCTTTTTCTTCTGACGACAGCGCTTTGGGTGTCCATACATTCACATAGACCAATTGGTCGCCTTTGTGATATGAATTTACTTCGGGTACGCCCTTTCCTTTCAGGCGTAATATTTTCCCGCCCTGCGTGCCGGACTCAATTTTTATTTTTGCTTTGCCATCGATGGTTGGAATTTCCGCACTCGTGCCCAATGCCGCATCTACAAAATTGATATACAGGTCATAAATCACATTGGTGCCATCCCGCTTCAGACTTTCATGGGGCAGTTCCTCAATAAGGATGATCAGGTCGCCGGGTACACCGCCCCGTGGAGCGGCATTTCCCTTTCCGCTCATGGACAGCTGCATGCCTTCGCTTACCCCGGCGGGGATGTTGATGCTGATCGTCTCTTCGCCGCGCATCAGCCCATCGCCATGGCAAGCCGTGCATTTGGCAGATATCTCCACACCTTCGCCATTACAGGTGGGGCAGGTGCTGGTGGTCTGCATTTGGCCCAGGATCGTGTTGGTAACGCGCCGTACGGCACCGGTCCCACCACAGGTACGACATGTATTGAATGACGATTTGTCTTTTGCTCCGGTTCCGTCGCAAGTGGAGCAAACCACTTTTTTGTTGACCTTGATTTTCTTTTCCGCTCCTTTGGCAATCTCACTGAGTGTGAGCTTTACTTTGATGCGCAGGTTCGTTCCCTTTGCTACGCGGCGACCACTGCGTTGCCCTCCGCCACCAAAAAAGCTTTCGAAAGGACTTCCACCGCCGCCGAAGATATCGCCGAACTGGCTGAATATGTCCTCCATGTTCATGCCGCCACCGCCAAATCCACCGGACGCGCCGCCGGCGTGGCCGAATTGGTCATAGCGCTGACGCTTCTCAGCATTGCTCAATACTTCGTAAGCTTCAGCTGCTTCCTTGAACTTTTCTTCTGCTTCCTTATTGTCCGGATTCTTGTCGGGATGGTATTTGATAGCCAATTTGCGATAAGCCGACTTGATTTCGGCTTGATCGGCATTGCGTGAAATACCTAATATGTCGTAATAGTCTCGTTTTGCCATGCTTACTTATCCGTTAACTTCCAACGACAACCTTGGCGTGGCGTAGCACTTTATCGTGCAAGAAATAGCCTTTTTCAATCTCGTCAATCACTTTACCCTTGAGGTCATCGCTTGGAGCCGGAACGTTGGTAATCGCTTCGTGTAAGTCGGCATCAAAAGGTTTTCCGATGGATTCCATCTCTTTCAGTCCTTGGTTGCTCAAAATGGTTTTGAGTTTTTGGGTAACCAGCGATACGCCTTCTTGTATCGGCGCTACTTCAGTAGTTGTTTCAAATGCTTTCAGCGCACGGTTCAGATCGTCCATTACCGGTAGCAGGTTGGCAATGACTTCCTTACCGGCGGATTGCATGAATTCGATACGTTCTTTAGCTACCCGGCGTTTGTAATTATCAAATTCAGCATATAGGCGTAGGTATTTGTCATTGGCTGTATCTAGCTCCGCGCGTAATTGAGCAGTTGCCGCTTGCTCGTCAGCAACCTGCTCCTTTTCGGTTGAGGCGGCGTCAGTTTCCGGCGTTTCCTGCACGGGCGCTTCTGGATTTCCCATATTGTCGTTATTATCGAGGTGTTGTTTTTTCTTATTTTTTGCCATAGCTGTCATCAAAGATGGTTGTCAACTGCCGCTCCTAACCACAATTTCGTTGCCAGCCGTGAAATTCAGCCACCCTGTCAGTATTTTGCCTTTGCAAATGCCATTTTGGATCGGGCCACGTGCCCATGTGCCGTAATTTTGGAATTATATTGACACATTGTCTTGCAGCATGCCGTCGATGGTTTTGATGATACGTGATGGCATATTACGGATGATTTGGTAGTCGTGAGTGGCCATCAGGATGGAAGTGCCACCCCGGCTGATTTCTTTCAGCAATAAAACAATCTCTTCCGAGGTTTCAGGGTCTAGGTTCCCAGTGGGCTCGTCGGCCAGGATGATTTCCGGATTGTTCAGCAATGCCCGTGCAATAACCACCCGTTGCTGCTCGCCACCCGACAATTCGTGCGGCATTTTTTTAAGTTTGGAGCGGAGGCCGACCTTTTCAAGCACGTCCAGTATCCGGTTATTGATCAGGTTTTTGTCTTTCCAGCCCGTTGCACGCAGGGCGAAGGCTAGATTCCTTTCCACCGTCCGGTCGGTGAGCAGGTGGAAATCCTGGAAGACAATCCCTAGCTTGCGTCGCAGGAACGGTACCTCACGCTCACTGAGTTTTTTCAGATCAAATCCGGCGACCATTCCTTCACCGCTGGCAATATGCAGGTCTCCATAAATGATTTTGAGTAGGCTACTCTTGCCACTGCCTGTTTGCCCGATAAGGAAGACGAATTCGCCTTTATCGATGGTTAGGTTTACGTTAGCGAGCACAAGATGCTTGGGTTGGTAGATATCAACATTTTTGAGTGTGATTACCGTATCGCCGATCATATAACTATAGTTCTAATTTCTTAATTTGTCCGAAAGGCATTTCTTTGACAATTTCCATGATGTATGCCGCTTTTTCACCCAATCCCAGTTTCTCAAGGGATTTATCTGGCCGGTCTACCCGGAAGTAGGCAAGCAACGTAAATGCATCGTCGCGCAACTGGACATAATCCGGTATTTTGGCTACGCCCTTGACTTTGATGACATACATGGTGTACAAAGTTAGCATTATTACGTGAAAGATAAAGGCTTCATCGGTGGGCGGCCAAAAAATCCAGCGTATTGACGCCGTCAGCATAATCATCGAGAGCCGGTTGTTGGCTTCGTCCTAACGGGACTACCGGAGCGATAACCCCTAATGGCTCATTACTGACCACACATTGCAGTTGTGGGGCCAGTTCGTCCAGCCGGTTAATGAGCTTTCCGGTAGATTGATACGTTTCGAGATACAGTACGCCAAGCGGTGATGCGCTGCGTTCATCGGGTTTGAGTAAAAGGAAGCCGTTGTCAAAGTGTTGGTCGCCATTGATGAGGTAAATCGACTTGTTGTAGTCGTAATTGTTGGCGTATTTATAATGGTTGATGATGTCCGAAAACGGTGCGATACCCTTGAAGAATACCGAAGGGTCGTAGCCCTCGGGTACAAACAATTTTGACACACTACGGCAGCCGAGACCGAAGTAGTCAAAAATATCATTACCCAATAGTCGAATTTCATCCGCATTTTCCGTTCCGGTTAAAATGGCGGCACTATTGCGGTTTTTACGTATGATATGCGGCTTGTGCCCGAAATAGTAGGAGAAATACCGCGAACTGTTATCGCTTCCAGTAGCGATGACCAAATCAAATTCGGCCAACCGGGCCGTCACCTCGATTTTAGGAGTAAAACCGGGCTCGATTTCCCGCAGCTTGGCCAGTAGGTGAGGGGTAAGCACCGGGTCTACTGCTGCCATCTTCACTTGTACGTTAAAGCCTGCTGCCAATGCACAAAGGATATCATGGAATCCCACCAATGGGATATTACCTGCCAGTACCAGTCCGACAGTCTTATTAATATCGCCATCGAACGGGTAAGGAGCAAGCCAATCTCGGAGCTTTTCCTTTGATAAATTAGAAGCAGTGGTCGCGAGTGCGCGACGTGTGTTTGCCGGAGTGAACCATGGGTTATTACGATAGGCCAATTCAACGACTTGCAGTAGCTCGGGCGCATCCGATAGCAAATAATCACCCAGTTTGGTTAAGGCGTCTATGCGTTGTTTCTTTGTCAAAATGTGAATATTAAGACCGTTTTTAAACAAGATTTGTTGTATATTTGCTGCTAAATTTGTTTGGCAACAAAAAGACGACTAATTTTGTAGTGAACTTTTTAATCAAGTTGCAAAAATAGGTTTTTTTATTTTATCATATTCGTAAGCGTAAGAGATAGATGGCAATTAAGATAACAGATGAATGCATAAATTGTGGGGCTTGTGAGCCCGAATGCCCGAACAATGCAATATACGACGCGGGAGTAAGTTGGCGGTTCTCCGAGGGGACTAGTTTGAGCGGTGTCATCGATTTTGGCGATGGTACCACCCTCGATGCGGATGAAGAACAGGCTGCTATATCGGACGAAGTTTATTACATCGTGTCGGATAAATGCACGGAGTGTGTAGGTTTTCACGATGAGCCACAATGCGCCGCGGTATGTCCGGTGGATTGTTGCGTGGATGATGAGGACGTCCGCGAGACGGAAGATGAACTGTTGGCCAAGAAGGCTTGGCTGCACGCGGAGTAATGCCAATTCGCATTATCGTTCGTGTTTAACAGACAAGGCCCCCCATCAAACGATGAGGGGCCTTGTCGCGTTTACGGCGTTTTAATTTAGCATTTGCCTGGCACTACCAATACGGGGCATGAGGCTCTCCTCGTTACACTTTCAGACACGCTGCCCGATATGAAATGATCAAAACCGGTGCGGCCATGCGTACCCATGATGATGAGGTCGGCCGCCCATTCGCTGGCCACGGTAAGTATTTCCTGTTTGGGGTTACCGATCCGGCTGAACGTAAATACCTCTTTAAGGTCTTCGAAACCCTTGCTTATTTCATCTAGCATGGATTTGGAGTTTTCTTCCTGTATTTCGGTTGTTTCCGGAATTATGATGGGCTGTTGGCCCATTAGCGGGTCAGCGCCGTAGTTAGTGGGTGCAGCGGGCTCAATGACGTGGATGAGTGCAACCGATGCGCCCATTAGTTTAGCAAGGCTATAGGCGTGTTGCAATGCTTTTTTTGAGCATTCGCTGTCGTCCGTAGCGATGAGTATGCGATTGTAAGCCACTGATTTCGTTTCCATAACTAATGGTGTTATTACGTATTACTCCATAATGTCTATAAAGATAACAACAATTTATGAATTTTGGTTTTCGGCGTTTATGCCGGCTAAGGCTATGATAGCTCTTGCATCAGTTTATCAAATTCAGCACGTAGCGCGGCGAGTTCGGCTTCCACTTTGGCCAAGCGAGGTGCGAGTCCGGCTGATGTTTCGACACCTTCGGCGCCCGAATCCTCTTCTTCGGGGACCGTTGTGCCCCCCAGCAGCTGCATGTAGCGAGCTTCTTTTTGTCCCGGCCGTTTCGGTAGTTGCTTCACAAACGGCTGATCGGCATTGGCTAGGTTGTCGAGGAATGACTGCACTTCTTCCAACGATTCAAATTCGTACATCCTGCCGGAATTGGTGTTCAATTCGCCGGGTGTCTGTGGGCCACGAAGCAGCAATAAACAGATGATAGTGACCTCGGCGGGAATAACGGGGTATACCACAGCAAAATTGTGCTTGTACTTGGTGACCCGACTGGCACCCCCCACAACGGTTGATACCAATCCCTTCTTACGCAGTGCATCAAGCGTGGTAATGACCGTGTTATCATCGTATTGAACAACCGGTTTCCGCGACGTTTTCTGGTTACATGCAGCAACCAACGCGTTGAGGGTAAGTGGGTAGTATTCGGGGGTTGCTTTCGCTTTTTCCATTAAGACGCCCAGTACACGTTGCTCTTCGGCAGACAGGACGGGTAGTGGAGATGTTATATCCATGGTTTGGCTTTTATCAATTCGTTACTTTCCAAAAATGGAATATTTATCCGAATTAAACAACTTTGTGTGAAAAAGGCGCTTCAATAACTATCTTCGTCAAATCAAATCGATGCGCATTGTTCCGGATTGCCTACCACCCCAGCTTTTTCCATCTATTGCCCATAGGGCATCGTTTTCCCATGGAAAAGTATGAACTGATTCCCGCGCAATTGATCCATAGGGGCACGGTGCAACCGACGGATCTATTTGCACCGGGGTTGGCGGCATTCGAGACCATTGCGCTCGCCCACGCTCCACATTATTGTCGCCAGTTGCTCAACCTATCGCTATCGCTGGCTATGGTGCGGCGTATCGGTTTCCCGATGTCTGCGGAATTGGTGGAACGTGAGCTACGGATCGTGCAAGGCACCATAGATGGCTGCGTATTTGCCATGGAGCATGGTGTCGCTTTCAATGTGGCAGGGGGTACTCATCATGCGGGCTATGACTGGGGTGAAGGGTTTTGCCTGCTCAACGACCAAGGAGTGGCTGCTGCCTGGTTAACTAGCCAGGGGATTTGCCAACGCGTGCTGATCGTCGATCTGGATGTGCACCAAGGAAATGGTACCGCCCAGCTTTTCGACGGCAATCCGCACGTGTTCACCTTTTCCATGCATGGTGAGCGTAATTTCCCATTCCGCAAGGAGCGATCTGACTTGGATATCGGGTTGCCCGATGGAACGGATGACGACACCTACCTCGCGTTACTTACACATCACCTAGCGACCGTTTTCGAGGAGGTAAAGCCCGATTTCGTGTTTTATCAAGCTGGCGTGGACATATTGGAGACGGATAAGTTGGGAAAGCTGGCGCTTAGCAAGTCGGGGTGCCGGAAACGTGACGCGTTGGTGTTCCAACGCTGTAAATCAATGGGGGTACCGGTGCAGGTAAGTATGGGCGGTGGTTATTCTCCCCAAATCCGCGATATTGTGGATGCACACTGCCAGACATTTGAAGAAGCGGCCCGAATATATGACTGAATTCAACTAATTAGTATACGAAGATGTTTTATCACACAGAAGCAACAATCGACCAACTGGCTGTCCACCGCGTGGGCAATAAATTACGTGATGAATTTTATGCCCTTAGTGAAGCACCTATCGCTTTGGAAGATGAACAACTGACTACCTTGCTGCTGCATTACTTCCTTAGTCCGTTTACTAAGGTAAATGAGGTGTACCGGCTCACACACGCCAGCGGTACACTCGAACTGAATGAAATCTATCATTTTTCGAAATCGTTTTTTGAAGGTAACCTGGATTTCCATTCACTCGGGCAGCAAGTATGCAAGCACCTTTTCGAAGCGTCAAACCACCCCAATATCAAAGGCGGGGAGCTCTATGTTGTTTATCTGCGCAATGTGCAGCTCGAAGGCGTGGAGCATGATGCCATCGGCATATTCAAATCTGAAAGCAAAGAGCCTTTTCTCAAGGTATCGCCAGTACAGAGCTCGTTTGAAATTGCGTATGAGCAGGAAGCGATAAATATCAATAAACTGGATAAAGGGTGTATAATCATCAATACCGACAGCGAGGAAGGGTATAAGGTATTAGCCATCGACCAAACGAACCGGCAGCAGGAAGCCGCTTATTGGAAAGATAGTTTTCTTAGCGTACGTGTGCGGAACGACGCGTTCAATAAAACAGGGAATTTCCTGAAAGTGTACAAAGCATTCGTTGATGAGGGGCTGGATGCGGCGTTTGAAATGGAGCGTACCGATAAAATTGATTTATTGAATCGGTCAATGGACTACTTTAAAGAGAAAGATACATTCAAAACGAAAGAGTTTGAAGAGGAAGTGTTGGGTAATCCACAGGCAGCGGCACTATTCAATGATTATCGCCAGCAATTTGAAACCGATTACGAGTCGCCTTTTGGCGAGCAATTTGATATCGCCCCTGGAGCGGTAAAGAAAGCCAATGCAACATACAAAAGCGTGCTGAAATTGGATAAGAATTTCCATATTTACGTACACGGGAAGCGAGAGTATATTGAAAAAGGGTTCGATGAAGAAAAAGGGTTGAATTACTATAAAGTGTATTTCAGGGAAGAACAATAAGGCCGCTTTTCTGACCAATTATTTCCAGATTCTTTCCAGATTTCTCGGCTACTTTGGTCGCCATTTAAATAATGTAGTCTGATAGCGCTTTATGACAAAAAAGGATGATGTATTCAACGAAGTGATCAAGAAACCCTCCGATTTTAAGTTCGGTGCCACGGTTGCCAATGCGTTTGATGATATGGTGGAGCGTTCTGTCCCGTATTACAACGAAATCCAGCGGATGATCATTGAGCAAGTGTGTGAGTTTGCGGTTCCGGACACGAACGTGTATGATTTGGGTTGCTCAACGGGCACAACCTTCCTGAATTTGGACCCACTGGTTGATGAACGTATCCGTTTTGTGGGTGTGGACGATTCGAAGGATATGCTCCAAAAGTGTACCCAGAAATTAAAAGAGGCGAAACTCAAACGCCCTTACGAACTGAAGAACGCAGACCTTCACCAGGATTTTGTCATTGAAAACGCCTCAGCCGTGGTACTTTGCCTTACGTTGCAGTTTGTACGCCCCATCTACCGGGAAAAATTGCTTCGGCGCATCTATGAAGGACTCAATCCGGGGGGCGTATTGGTTATCTCCGAGAAAATTCTCGCAGAAGACAGTCTGTTTAACCGCAACTTCATCAAATATTATTACGATTATAAGCGTCGTAATCAGTACAGCGAGCTGGAAATCTCACAGAAAAGGGAGGCGCTTGAAAATGTGTTGATACCTTACAAATTGAGCGAAAATATAAAGATGCTAATGGAAGCAGGCTTCGGCCATACCGAAGTGTTCTTCAAATGGTACAATTTTTCAGGATTTATTGCCATAAAAAATTAACGGGATGGTTCAGATTGGCAATTTCTTCTTCAAGTACCGGAATTTTCTGTTTATTTTCCTCTACCTGGCGTTATTCATTCCGTCTGCCCCGGTTTTTAGTGAGGCAGACTTCGGTTCGGATTATTACCGATATCCTTTGATCATCGGGTTGGCAGTTACTGTATTGGGGCAGCTCATCCGTGGTGCTACTATCGCTTTGGCTTATATCGTCAGGGGCGGCAAAGACAAGAAAGTGTACGCGAATACCCTGGTAACCGAGGGTATTTTTGCACACTGCCGCAATCCACTTTACGTTGGTAATATCCTAATGCTTGTCGGCGTGGGGATTCTTGTCAATTCCCAGCTTTATCTATTGGTTTTTATCCCCCTTTTTCTCTTCATTTACCAAGCGATCGTTTTGGCCGAGGAGCATTTTTTGCGGAATAAGTTCGGTGTGGAATTCGACGCGTACGCCAAGCGGGTGCACCGCTGGTTAATCAATCCCCTCGGGTTGGGGAAAACCATCGCTGGGATGCACTTCTCGTGGAAACGCTGGCTAATGCGGGAATACAACACCCAAGTGGTATGGCTGCTCTGCATCGTGGTGATTCTGGTATTCAAATACACACATTGGCAATGGGGTGACGCCACGCGGAATACGTGGTTTATTATTGCCGTGCTGGTATTGGCCTGTTATTACGGTGCAATTCGTTACCTGAAGAAGTCGGGTAAATGGGAAAAAGTGTAAGGTAGCACCCGTATTGCAACTTGTTAAACCAGATGCAGTTCCTGTTTGGTACCCGTCGCACAGGCGCGATAAATAGCGTCGATTATTTTTAGATCTTTCAAGCCCTCATTGCCGTCTACCGGCACGATGGCCGTGTTGCCATCTAAGATGATACCTGCCATTTCATCCATTTGCAGGGTTTGATGGGTAACATGGGGTTGTGTCAATTCGCCTTTGTTGGTGCGCCCCTTGATGGGGCCGTAGCCCGTGGAAGGCTGCATTTCCGCAAATCCCTTTTCGCCGTTGAGGAAAAAGCGGTCCAAATAATTCATATTGTAGGTAGATAGGCAGGATGCCACAGCCCCGCTTGGAAAACCCAACTGGAAAAGGATGGTTTCATCCACTCCTTCCTTGAATTTTACCGGGTCTGTTTTGGTTTCCTGGGCGGTTACCCAAACGGGTTCCTCACCCACCATATACCGCGAACCGTTAATCGCGTATATGCCGATATCCATCATGGCGCCGCCACCGGCAAGGTCTCTATCCAGCCGCCACTGGCTGGGGTCGCCAATCCGAAAACCACATTGTCCCTGAAAGAACTTGATTTTTCCGAATTCGCCAGCCGTACGCATTCGTACCACTTCCACGGTCTTGGGTTCGAAATGCATCCGGTAGCCTACCAACAGTTTGACACCTGCCTTGGCACAGGCATCCACCATTTCCTGTCCTTCAGTGGCATTAAGCGCCATCGGCTTCTCACAAATGGCATGTTTTCCCGCTTTGGCCACCCGCATTACTTGGTCGTGGTGCAGTGCATTTGGCGTAATCACATACACAGCATCGATGTTTGGATTGTCTTTAATTCGATCGAAATTCTCGTAATTATACCGGCTCTGTTCGGGCACACCGAATCGGTCTCCCCAATCGGACAATTTATTGGGGGTTCCACTAATGAGTCCTGTTATTTTAGCACGCTTGCAAGATTGCATTGCTTCAGCAACCCGCGAAGCGTAACCTCCAAGCCCCATCAGTGCCACACGGAGCGTTGGACCTTGCGATGATGTGATGGGCTTTAACCCGCCATCGGCTAGGACATCATAAGACGAAAGGAAAGGGAATGCAGCGGCCGAAGCAGCCAATTTTTGCAGGAAATCGCGACGAGAATTCTTCATGATGGTGTTTTTAATCATCCTGTTTTTTTTAAGGTTAACTACAAAGCGCTCGGATTGTTTATAATTGACAAGTATTCGCGTACAATCAATCAGTCAAACGAATAATACGCCTCGAAATCCCCTGGCACCATAGTAAGAGTCAGCACCGTTGTGATAAACGAATACCCGGCCGAAGCGCCAATCGCCAAATATTGCACCGCCGAGTTCTCGAACGCTGTTAGGCGTTTTCAACCAGCTGGATGTTTTTGTGTCGAACCTTCCAAGTTCTTGTAAGGCTTGGTACTGGTCTTCCGTTAGCAACTCGATGCCCATCTCTGTAGCCATATCCATTGCACTATTCGCCGGCTTATGTGCTTTTCTTGATTCCAATGCGTCCCGGTCGTAACAGATGCTTCGACGGCCTTTGGGGCTTTCGGCGGCACAGTCAACGAACATATATGCGCCTGTTTTTTTGTCCTGGCCTACAACGTCCGGTTCGCCGCCGGTTACTTCCATCTCGTCGAGCGACCATAATTTTTTCGGATCGGCTTCAAGCCGGGCTTGTATTTCACGCCAATCGAAGCCTTTGTGCCGGTCCATGTTTTTTTCAAAGCGCTCACGGAGCGTTTTGAGTAATTCATCGCGTTGTTCAGGAATCAGTTCGTTTTTTGCCTTTGCCATATTGTCGGTTAATTCGTTTATTTAATTGCTTCCAATATTACTCAAAATTATAAATAACAGTGGAATGTCTCTTTAAAAATCATACCGCGTGCGTATTCCTGATCACCGGAAAAGGATGGGTGTCCGATTATTCACTGATTAGGGTACCTTTGCCGAATGGATAAACAGGTAGGCGAGTTGAAGAGGGGATGGGTATTGGCCGCACTCATGATGACCATGACGCTGGCTGCCATGGATATTACCATTGTATCCACCGCTATTCCCCAAATTGTTTCGGATTTGGGTGGATTCACGAAATTCTCTTGGGTGTTTTCTATTTATCTACTTGCTCAAACGGTTACGATTCCATTGTATGGGAAGCTTTCTGATGTTTTCGGCCGAAAAAGCATCCTGTTGTTTGGCATAGCCGTTTTTCTGTTGGGCTCTGCCGCGTCTGCCGTAGCCTGGGATATCGGTTCGCTGATTGCTTTCCGTGGCGTACAAGGCTTGGGCGCTGGGTCCATTATGGCAATGGTCAACACCATAGCCGGCGACATCTACACGATACAGGAACGTGCGCGTATTCAAGGGTATCTCTCCAGTATCTGGGGTATCAGTGCTGTCCTGGGGCCGGCATTGGGTGGTGCATTGGCCGAGTACGTCAATTGGCGTTGGATATTTTTAATAAATCTCCCAATAGGGGCAGTCTCTCTTTTTTTCCTAACTGCGTTCTTCAAAGAGAAGGTGATTCCTACAGCGCCTGTTATTGACTACAAGGGGGCGATATTAATCTTATGTACACTCGGTTTGATATTTGTTTTTTTATTGGAGGGTGGGCAGGGATGGCCTTGGCTTTCATTACCGAGTGTTTCATTATTGGGTTTGATACTGGTATTGGGCATATGGGCGTTCCATACAGAGAAAAAATCGGCAGATGCCATTATGCCAGCCTGGTTGTGGAGAAATAGAACGCTGGCATTTACCAATTTAGCGATGGTAGGGATGGGGATTGTGATGATGGGTCCTGAAACCTTTCTACCAACGTTTACGCAGGCAACCCTTGGTGTCGGGGTCATTGCTTCTGGATTTATTTTGGCCAGCATCAGTATCGGTTGGCCAACGGCTTCTGCGCTGTCGGGGAAGCTATATTTGCGGATTGGTTTCCGGAAAACGTCGTTGGTCGGTGGCATATTGGTTTTGATGGCTTGTGTGGGATTTCTCTTGATGCCACAACCCCAACCCATTTATCTGCTTGTTCTTGATCAGGTGTTAATCGGCGCGGGGTTCGGATTGTTATCTACCCCTTCGATGGTTGGCGTACAGTCGATGGTGCCGTGGCAGCAAAGAGGCGTGGTAACCAGCGCCAACGTCTTTTGCCGCAATTTGGGCCAGGCCCTTGGTGCAGCTATTTTTGGTGCCGTTTTCAATAACACGTTCTTGCAACAAATGAAGCATGCCCCAACAGATTTACCCGCTTCGGCAAACAACGTGCTGGAAATCATCCATACTCCCGAGTTGCCCGAAGTAGGTAAAGCATTTTTACGTAGTGCAATTAATGTCGCAATGCAACATATCTACTGGGGGTGCGCGTTCTTTGCCCTGATTATCTTGGCCTGTATCTACCATGTTCCGCGCAGAAGGAACAAAGACAAAGCGGTATCAGGTGTAACACACCTGGATATGTGATTCAGTTTGGCCAACGATAATTGGTTTTTGTTGCAACATAGTTGCGTGTTTTGAAATATTGTGTAGCTTTGTGTCCGAACAGGCGTGATAGGTAGGCTTGGGTAACATCAGATAAATGATTCGGATGACAGGAGCAATTTTTTTTGAAACCATTATTATCGGAGGGAGCTATGCTGGGCTGTCTGCGGCGATGTCACTGGGGCGATCGTTAAGAAAGGTGCTCGTGATTGACAGTGGATTACCATGCAATAGTCAAACACCATATTCGCACAATTTCATCACCCAGGATGGCGAGACACCCCACGCTATAAAAAAAAAGGCGCGGGAACAGGTAATGAAATACCCAACGGTACATTTCTTGGACGATTTGGCAATTGATGCCACGAAAACTGCGGAAGGTTTTGCTGTTACTACAAAAAGCGGCGATAGATTTGTCGGTAGTAAGCTGATAGTGGCAACCGGTATCAAAGATGAATTGCCTGCTATCAGTGGGGTCGCTGAATGTTGGGGGATTTCGGTGATCCATTGTCCGTATTGTCACGGTTATGAATTCCGTAATCAACAAACAGGTATCTTGGCAAACGGCGATCGGGCGTTTCACCTGGCTTCATTGGTTAGCAACCTCACCAGTGATCTCACCATCATGACATCGGGCACCCCAACTTTCACTCCAGATCAGCTGGCCAGATTGGGGCAACGGGCAATTTAGATTATTGAAACCGAGGTAATTGAATTCAAGCACCATGGCGGTCATCTCGAAGGGGTCGTATTTAAGGACAATCATGTCGCACCTTTCCACGCCGTATATGCTGCTATTCCTTTCGTTCAGCACTCCGGCATCCCCGAGGCGCTGGGTTGCATGCTTACCGAGCAGGGCCACATTAAGGTAGACCACTTTCAGCAAACCACCGTTGAAGGGGTATATGCTTGCGGCGACAACACTAGCCCGATGCGTTCGGTAGCTAATGCGGTTGCGGCAGGTAATTTTACCGGAGCGATGGTCAATAAGGTGCTGACCGACGAAGACTTTTAACCGGCGAATGGGGATTAAATCAATTTCTGTTCTATGGCGATTTTCACGAGTACTGCGGTATTTTTTGCACCCAGTTTCAGGAGGAGGTTTTTACGGTAGCCTTTTATGGTCTTCCTCGATCAACCCTTGAAGCCCTTCCGTCAGGATTTTATGGTCGTCGACAATCGCTACTTTTATCCTGCTATTCATTTAACGTGGTTTCAGTATCTTATGGTTTCAAAGATAGTGTATTTACGTCCGCTAAATACACCCTTTGGGGGGTATGCAGGTGAAATATTCCTCGCGGCCATGGTGACAGAGGCTGTTCAGTCAGCAACAAGTTGCTCTAAGAATTCTCTTACCTCATGGAGATTATCGAAAGATCGCGCAGTTGGCAGGGTCTGCCGGATTGGCAAGTGGGTCTGCACGCCGAAGCAAGTTAGACCGGCTGCCTTAGCGGCGGTTGCCCCCGTTACCGAATCTTCCAACACCAAGCAATCGTCCTTGTTTAACCCTAATTGCGCTACGCAGCGGAGGTACGGCTCTGGATGCGGTTTTGGCTGTTGCACATCTGTCCGGCTCACGAGTTCGGCAAAAAAATGCCGTAGGTTATTCCGTTCCAGGTGGTAGGTGGCAACTTCCCGTTTACTGGAAGTAACGACGGCCATGGTAACTTTTCGCTGACGCAAGAAATTGATTAAATCTGCCGCACCAGGCATCAATGATACCGTTTCTACATCGTGCAGGTCGGCGATAAGTGCACGTGTTCGGTCGTAAAACGCCGCTTTATCGACTTCAAAATCATATTTATCACGTAGATGCTCCAATGCCTGTCCATCCGTTTTGCCAGCCAGTTCATTCAGCCACATGTCACTGTTCAGTGTAAACCCGTAGTATTCCAGTGCTTTACGCCATGCCTTGTAATAAAACCATTCCGAATCAATAAGTGTACCGTCCAGATCAAACAATACGGCTTTCCAGTTTCCTATCATATATCGTGTTCCTCCATTCGCCGTAAAGGTACGAAAAGCAATTCAGCACCTTGCCAGAGGAATCAGCTCACGAGAGCGGTTCAGGCCCAGGGGGCGCGTCGGATGGCCTTGATTTATCGGTAGGTAGGGGGATAAATTCATTATTGTCATTTGGTGGCAAAATAAATCGGCCTTGTTTCCAATCTTCTTTAGCCTGTTCAATCCGTTCTTTGCGTGACGAGACGAAGTTCCACCAAATGAAACGGTCACCCAAGGACTCTCCACCAAGGAGCATCAATGTCGTGGCTTCTTCCTTTGCAATAATGCGGGGGTCGACGCCATGAGAAAAGACGAGCATTTTACCTTCGTTATACGTCATTCCAGCTATTTCTACCGCCCCTTTGACAATATAAAACCCACGCTCGGCGTGCTCTTTGGGAAGGCCGAAAAGCGTGTTTTTCTGTAAAACCACATGGAGGTAAAATAAGGGTGAGTTCGTATGTACCTGACTTTGCAATCCGTAGGCATTGCCTGCGATCAGTCGCATCCAGATTCCTTTATCCGTATAAATCGGCAGTTGTTCCGGTTTATAATTGGTAAACGAGGGAGTCGTCTCTTCGTCCTGCTCAGGAAGCGCAACCCAAGTTTGTATCATCTCCAGACCACCGGCTAGTGCGGAGGGGCTTTCAAACCGCTCTGAATGAGCTATACCACTTCCCGCGGTCATCCAGTTAACTTCTCCGGGACGGATAATCTGCTCCATCCCCAAACTGTCACGGTGCGTTACCTCGCCGCCGAAAAGGTAGCTCACGGTCGATAAACCGATATGGGGATGCGGAAGCACATCCAAATCGGATGGCGAGGCAATTAGGTTGTCAATGGGACCAGCGTGGTCCATGAAGATAAACGGGCCGATCATCCGCCGCAATCGGAACGGAAGGATTCGCTTCACTTTCATTTCGGCGCTTATTGCCGCTGTACGTGATTCGATGACTAATTCGAGCATAATTTGTTGTTCTAATGTGAAAAACGTTTCCTTTGGGACTTGGATTTTTCGACATGCACTATCGTATTTACTATGTTTCCCTCGCCTCCGTACTTATTTCTTGCCGTGATTGGTAGGCTTCGTTTTTTGTTTCCCTTGTTCGGTCATCGCAAAGTCTTTCCGCCTGCTCATCGTCTTAATGAACGCTACTTTCCTAAAACGTACTGCACTCCAATCGTCGTCAATGGCTATTTGGCGTACGGCTTCGAAACCCAATTTTCCGAGTATTTCCCAACCTTGATCCCTGTTTATTGCTGCGTTGTATTTTTTCGATGTTCCTTTCGGGTAGGCAAACCAAACGACAGCGTCGCCCTTTAATTTTCCTTGGATAGCCGACGCCATTTGATCAATATCGGCTTTGGTCTTAACGAATGTCAACACGAATTCGATTTGGTCGGCCGGGTTTATGGCTCTTTTGACGGTTGTGTCGTGTTGCATCGCGGTGAGTTCACCGTCAAACTCAATTGGTGCGTTTAAAACAAAGACTTCCCGTTGTTCCTTGAAGTTTAGTTTCTTGAATATGACTGTCATCGCAATTGTTGGGTAATTAACCGTGCTTGGTGGGTTAAATATACGTTTTCAATTTCTAAGTTTGAAGATTACCTTATATAATCTCGTCGATGACATTTGCTTTCGTAATTATTATCGCAGCGGAAACGATAATAAGCATTGGCACGCGACCGCGTAAGAATCTTCACGGAAATTTTTTGTTGGTAATACGACTAAAGCGTAGCCAATATGCGGCCCATGGCCCGGTTAACAAAGCACTGATATTGCCGTATAAGAGGATTGGCCCACATTTGGCCAAAGCGCGGCCAAAATGTGACCAACAAAAAAGCAGCCCTTAGGTGCGCTAGAGGCCTTTTTTTTAGTGTTTTTGTGAGCTCATTGGTACAAAATTCGAACTCTTTTTTGAAAAATATCTCAGATACTATCTTTTTCCGATGAAGACTGCAACGACAATATGAAATAGGTAATCGAAGCCAATTACAAGCAGATTAAAGCGGACGTTATTAAGATTGTAGAAAATGAAATGAAACGTATTAAGACTACCTCGATTTACAACATTTAATACAACAGGAGCCATAATACAATAATTAATTTTGCTAAATTTGATAGAAATGTTGGCAAACTTTAAAGGGAAGATGATTGATAAACTAACGATTTGAAGCAAAAAGCGAATGTCAGTATAAGATGGTATAATATCCAAAGAGAATTATGAGTTACAAAGAGATTAAACCGCATCCAAATTTAGCAGATTACATCGATGCCTATTGGATTAGTGAGGGAGTGGAGAGGCAGCGTATCAAAGCCATGATATTGCCGGATAATTGCGTTGACCTGATATTTAATTTGGGTGAAACATCATACAATGGCGCTTTAACCATGTATCCAGAGAAAACTTATCTTGTGGGAACAATGACCACTTTTAAAGAAAGCGTTATGTATGCATCGAATAAACTTGTAGGAGTTCGCTTCAAGCCTTCAGCTTTTTCTTCTTTTTACAACTATGCACCGTTAAATGAAATCAAAGACAAAATTATTGAATTTGAAAAACCCCTTTCACCCGATATTCATAAGGTAGAAAAATACTTTACTTCTTATCTTGATGAATTTTTCTTAAATGGACTGACAAAAGGAACGCATAATCTATTCAAAGTAGTGAGAAATATTGAAATAGCCAATGGTCTGATTGGTATAGATACATTGGCAAAACAGAATTATACGACAACGAGGCAATTAGAACGAAACTTCAAAAAGTACATTGGGATTAGCCCGAAAGAATTTGCCAATATTGTTAGGTTCAAAACCGCTCTTTCCAAAATAAAGCACAATAGAAAACAGCAGAGCCTATCGGATATTGCTTACGAATGCGGGTATTATGACCACGCTCATTTGAGCAATGAAATAAAAAGATATGCAGGAGTAGTTCCCTCAAAATTTTGATTTTGTCGTTTTTTTCCAAAGTTCTGGTCATAACTATCGTTTATTTTTGTAAAAATAAAATCAGGATATTATGACTGGAATTAATTCGCAAAAACTAAAACACGAGCAGATACAATATATCGAATTTTTATCAAAGGACATTGTTCGGGCCAAAGATTTTTATACCAAATGTTTTGGTTGGGAGTTTACAGATTATGGACCAGAGTACACCGCTTTTGCAGGCGACTACGTTGATGGCGGCTTTACCCATGGGGAACCCGTAAACGGTACTATCTTGGTTATTCTGTATTCGGAAGATATTGAAGCGACTAAAAGTAAAGTTATAGATGCAGGAGGCACTATAATTAAGGATATTTTCAGTTTTCCTGGAGGGAAACGTTTCCAATTCACCGATTTAGATGGCTACGAACTCGCTGTTTGGACAGAATAAATAATAGCGAATGAACAAAAAGAACGATTTAAAAGCGTTAAAAAAAATACTTGAAAAAGAATAATAGAGCAACAATAGAACACGTTACATCCTAATAGTCGCATAACTAGAGTTGTGTCCACGTTGCTCCACAGCGATATTAACTATTGAAACTAAAGTGCTTATCATTTATACTAAAATTATCTGAAATTTATTTTGGACAGTACACCCTATAATTCTATCTTTGCACCACTTTCCAAAAGTAGGAAAGTTCGTTCTGAATAGAATAAAAGATGATTCCGTAGCTCAGCTGGTAGAGCAATACACTTTTAATGTATGGGTCCTGGGTTCGAATCCCAGCGGGATCACGTCTTGGGACAAGTCTAAAAACGATAGACTTGTCCCATTTTTTTTGACTTGTAACTTGCTGTTACTCTGATAAATAAGAGCGATCGCAGAATTTAGTCTCGGAGTTCGATGTTGTGTTCCGTCAAAAACCAAAAAATCAGGGAACATCGAACTCACAATAACCCTTTTTTCCTCAATATCGCCGTTTTCATAGCGTCTATCGATGTTTGCGACCTTTTTTAAGGCAGAAGCCACCAAGTCTTTTATCTCTGTCCCTACTACTGCCAAATCATTTAATCTTCTCTCCAAATCCTCAATCTTTCCTTTGGTCAATTTCTTTACCTCTTGGAAATCATCGTCCGCCATTTCTCCATCGGCATTCTTTAGAAGTGCATTTTGATAACGTTTGTTCAGTGCATCAATCTCGCCAATGATATTTTTTCGTTCGGTATTTTGAGCTTTGGTTTTGTTGTTGAAATCTTTTATGAAAGCCTCGATAAAGACATCAACCATACCTTCTTTTGGAGACATATACCGTAATTGTTTTAAGAAAGCCTCATTAACAGTTTCTGCTTTGAAACGTGTTCCGCAGGCGGAAGTACAGTGGTAATAATAATAGTAATTGCCCATCTTGCCCTTTGATGCACTTCCCGTCAACATTCGGTCGCATTTCGGACACTTGAGGAATCCTCTAAGTGGCAGATTGTCCATAGCCACAATTTTAGGCTTGACAACACGTTTTCTTCCATCAAGTATATCCTGCACATCCGCAAAGGTCTTTTCACTGATTAACGGCTCGTGTTGCCCTTTCACAAAATATCCCTTTTCTTCTTTGTAGGGAGGAATAAATATTTTACCACAGTACAACGGATTGCGCACAGCGACCCAAAAATTGTTCTTGCTGAACCGACCTTTGCCATCGGCTTTTTCCCGAAGCATCTTCCAAATCTGTTCGGTATTGAAGTTATTGGCAATGATTTGTTCAAACGCCCATTTCAAAAGAGGTGCTTCGACATCATGTTGGGCAATATATTTCTTTTTATCCTCTGTCATTCTGTTGACATAGCCCAATGGCGCAGTACCCATATAACGCCCCTCTTTCTTAGCCCTACGCATCCCATGGAAAACATTCAAGGCGCGTCTATCATTTTCCACCTCTGGTGAAGCAAGATAAAAAGCAAGCATGATTTTGTTTTCGGGAATGGTAAGGTCTAAAGGCTGTTCTATCGCCATTGGCTCAACACCATGTTTCCGCAACTGGTTAATCATCTGATAGGCATCCCCAGCATTTCTACTGAACCTATCCCATTTGGTAAATAGTATTATTGATCCCGAACTATTGGTTTTTGTTTTCCGTAAATTGGATAGATATGTCTGCCATTCTGGACGTTTGAAAGATTTTGCCGAGTGATCTTCTATGTACACATCCCTTATCGGAATGCCCTTTATTTCACAATATTTTCTTAAACGATCTTCTTGGTCACGTTGCGAATACCCTTTGTCCGCTTGCTCGTCTGTCGATACACGTATGTATAAATCTGCCTTTCTCATCACAACAGTTTTCCTTTTTCATTGGATTAAAGCTTCCCTCTTAGATACTGGTTAACTGCAATGTGAGCTATCTTCTTAACAAACTCCAAAATAGCCTGTGCTTCTTCTAAATCGACCTCCGTCCCTTTCTTTTTCAAGATTTGGATAACTCTTTCGGGAGTCAAATCGTTTGTTTTTTCCTTGTCCATCCTCTGTTCATTTTTGCTTATTAACAGTGTTACTTTAGCCTGTACAAGCAAACTTATCCATTGATGAAGTGAATGTTGGGTTATGTCTTTGGACTGAATTACTTGGCTTAGATTGGCTACGAACTTTAGAATAGCCATAAGCACATTTACGGTGCCACGCAGTGATCTACCGTAAAAGAGCTTATGGCTATGATTTGGAACAGGAGATAGAAAATGTCATTCCACAGCTTAGGCTGTTATACTCCTTATTTCTATCCCCTGTTAAGCTACCGACAAGAATGGAGTTTTTAAACTATTTTAAAATGGCTTTCCTCACAACTTCCACGGTTGATTTTATTTAAAAAGCGAGTATTGCCTGTTGTTCCCGTTTCATGGAGCAAAGGTCTGTCCATGTTCTTAACGCAGGCAAAAGGTCAAAACATGTTTGTACAAAAATCTCCACCCTTTGGGTCGTATTTTTCTCCAAAACCTTGTGCCTGCTAAACACTTACCTTTTATGCTCCCGAAACGAAACATAGCATACTCCGGCTCTTTACACGAATAAAAAAAATGTCAGGCATGAGGGTAAAAGCATTGGAAATAGTATTGAAACAAAACAACAGCACCTCCTCTCATTGCCAAATAAATCAATTTAAAAAAGTAAAGAAATGATACAGCAAATCAACACATCGGAAGCAAGCGTATATGTTGGCACATATGCAAAATATAATAATGGTTCAATCTTCGGGGAATGGCTAAAGTTGTCCGACTATGCCGATAAAAAGGAGTTTTACACAGCTTGCAAGGAGCTACACAGAGACGAGACAGACCCCGAATTTATGTTCCAAGACTTTGAAAACATCCCGAAAGGACTAATTGACGAAAGTTGGATAAGCAATAATATATTTGAGGTTTTGGAGGCTTTGGAAGATATGGACGAGAGCCGACAAGAGGCATTTTTAATCTGGTGTAACAACGGACACCAAAAGCTGTCCGAGCGCGATATTGATGACCTAATCAGCAATTTTGAAGATGACTATTTAGGCGAGTATGAGGACGAAGAAGATTTTGCTTTTGAACTGGTGGCGGAAATGGATTTACCCGAATTTGCAAAAACATACTTCGATTATAAAGCGTATGCGCATGACTTATTTTGCGGTGATTATTGGAGCGATAGCGGTCATGTGTTTTATAATAGCTAAGCAGGATTTAACCATAGGCGACCGCCTTACAGGTGGTTGCCTATAAAAACATGATTCGTACATGATTCGGTTAAATGCTCTTACTAAAAAAATCGAGGCAAAAAGGCAGATCCTCCCCAGGTCGGAACAGCCTTTTTGCGGAAAGCGGAACAACTCCTTTGTGAAATACTTCCGCTCTGCTATCCCCAACACTCGCATTTCCCAAACAAGTTGTGAACTATTATTCTACTTTCTTTCATGAGCTGATGCGAAAAAGAAAGTAGCAAAGAAACCTATGTATATGATGGATTATGCAATCCTTTTAGTCATTTAGAATGCTATTGATTACTTTTTTCATATCATTTCCAATCAATACATATTTTGAAAAGCCAAGTTCCGAAAGTTCTTTGATGATTTTTTTATCGTCCATATCGCTGTGGGCAATCAGCTTCAATGTAGGGTGTTGATTTTTTAGCTCCTGTAATTGATTTATAATGTCTTTATTGGAAAAATCAAGATCAATAATGCAAATTGTAGGTAGTGATTTTAACGTCGAGAATTGATTGTTCCCATCCGTAATATTATAGGATCGGAAAACGACTTCTATTCCCAAGGAAACGAGGTCATCATGTATCAAATCCATCACTGGACTCTTATCATTGATAAAGGCAGCAGTAATTCGGTTTATGTTCTTAGTCTCCATATTGAGGTGTTTTACTTATTCTGTATGGAGTGCCTACAACAAAAAAAAGCGCAGGCAACTACACTTACTCGATACTGGGGCACTGGTATACCTTATCTCCAAATAAGCGAGCGCCCACGCCTAAAGCGTGAGCGTTCTTACTTATTGTCTCGGAGATATAAAAATTACCAGTTTTCAGTACCAAGACTTAAAGCAAAAACACTTTAAGTATTTTAATATTTTCTATTAGCAAAGATAGCAATGTAGATTTTCTTACGCAACACAACTTTATCAAGACAATATTTGACACAAAAAAACGGCACAGATCAAATAGAACTGTACCGTTTTCAAATAGTATATTATTGTTTAACCTAACTTGAGGTTTCCGCCTCTATATTTTGCATTGCTTTTTCGGATGCTTTTTTCTGCCTTGAATAACTCCACAAGAACAGCACTCCAAATATAATCAAGGCATATGCTATCCATTTGCCCAAACGTTCTACAAGTCGGATAGCAACTGATTTTTCATAGGATGAAAAGCCCTCTGCTCCGGTTGGACTACGTCGATAAAACCTCCGACGGTTGATCCAATAACGTAATCCCAGACCTATAACCAAGAATATAATGCCGATAACCAGTGATGCTCCCATAACGATATGATATTATAATTCAACAGGTTGAATTTACGAAAAAACATCCGCTTTCTATTCGATCCCGAACTCCTTTGGATATTTGACTGTTCCTTTGACATTTTGTAAACCATTTTCCATCAGTTCTATTGCCATGCAATTTGCTTCAGGAACATCAAATGGCAATTTAATCCCAAATTCTTTTGCCTGCTTATAGCCAAATCTTGGATAGTAGTTTTCATGTCCCAATAATACGACAGAACTAAAGCCCAAATCTTTCGCCTTTTCATGAGCGGTTTCTATCAATTTACGACCAATACCCTTACCTTGAAAATTTGGCAGCACCGCAACAGGAGCTAATGCAAGTGAATCGTAACTATTAGCGTTGACGTCTATAATCTTAATTTTTGTAAGCAAAATATAACCGACTATTTCGTTATTAATTTCTGCTACAAGCGACAGTTCGGGAACAAACGCATCGGATTTCCTTAATCGCTCAACCAAATAATGCTCCTGATGATCGCTGTAAGCTTCGTTTTCAAATGCATTTTTTATCACATCAAAAACCGCTTTAAAGTCTTTATCAACTTCCGTTCTTATATTCATATCCATAATCTGTAAAAGTATAAAATCCCACCCAATGGGCAGGATTTTACTTTTAGTCACGACTATTAAACTGGAAACTGATCTGTTTCTCGTTTCCAAAGTTGTCCGAAATCCAGATGTCAAAGGACTGTGAAACGGTCGATTGGGAAGTGTAATACAATCGAAACTGTGTCTGTGGTAATTCATACAAGTCATTCGGCAAATACGGAGGTTCATTATGATATCGTAAAGTTCCCTTTCCGTCAAACTGGAAATAGCGCAGGTAATATTGCGCATCATGGAAGTTTCCCGACCGCTCGATGGTTACCCGTATTTCCACCGTCTGCCCACTTGTCACCTCTTTGGGTACAGGCATCACCTGTACCTCAAAAGGGTAATTCTGCCTAATGTCGAGTTCGTCTTTTTCGCAGGAGGTCAGCACCACAGCGCAGACCAACATCACCAAGAACATGAACATTGCCTGTACATGATGCTTGTATTTTCTGATGAATGTTTTCATTGCAAATCAATTTAAAAGTTAAACCTTAGTCCCATCCCTGCCGATGGACGAAACTGTTTCAAATCCGTACCCCAAAGCACTTTTGTCCGCCCTTGCAGGAGCAAGACAAAACGGTCGGACAGATACGCTTCAAGTGTGAGCCGTCCACCTGTACCAAAGACAAAATTGTCTTTGTCGAGAATGGTCGAACCATCGGGTAGCATAGCATTACTTCGATTAATGGTTTCATAGCCTCCAGCAGCTGTAAGCCCTGCATTCAACGTAATGGTCTTTCGTGCATCGCCCAATAGCTGAAGACTGTAACCCACCTCAACCGTATAGGTTTCGAGCGGTATCCGTACATCCCTGTAATCCGAGAGCTGATGCGTGTACTCCGCACCCCATATCCAGTAATTGCCGTTCTTTCCGTTCACAGTAAGGGTCAAATTCAGATAGTAATTGTCGCTTACTTCTTTGGACAGCATACCTGCGTTTACTTCCAATCCTTTTTGCTTAGGGAGCATTCGCTGTGCCTGTACCGCCGTGATACTCCATAGGGCAAGCATCACAGCAAAAATGTATTTCATCATTGTTCTTTCGTTTTGGGTTAATTAATCTTTAGGTGCATATCGTTTATCAATTTGGCATTGACGAGGTCTGAATTTTCCACTTCCAACACCTGCTGTCTACCACCGTTCTTTTCAAAGATTTCAATCACGAGTACCTTGTCATCCGTGATGGTAAATTGGTCGAGCAGGAACACGTTTTGGTCTGTCGTATTACCCGTGATTTCACCGAGTGTTTTGTACATTCTTAGTGGGTGCATTGCCTTTTCCTGTACCACGGTACGCTTGGCAACTTTCTTGTCCACGACCTTGAAATTAATAAAGTCAATTTGGAACGGCACATTGCTTTTGTTGCTCAGTTCGGTATGGAAATAGAATTTTCCGTTATGTGTATAAATACCTTTTAACAGAAATTGTATGCCGTAGCTTTTCGATCCGATATGTTTTACAATTCGTTTGTTGTTCTTGTAAATCGTTTCCATGAGCAAGCCCGCCAGTGAAGGAGAATTGCCCCCTAATTCCTCAAACAGCACATCGTTGCCATTTTCCCTGTCCGATGCCTTTTGCATCGTCAGCAAATCATAATTCAGCGTTGAGGGATAAGCACTATAGAATACATTGAAATTGTAGAAGCGACCATCGTCCGTAATGACGGAAAAATTGGTTTCCTCGTCAAAATCCCTTACGCTTGCTTTGATACGCAAGACGTTTTCCGCATCTTCGGCTTTGCCCGCGATAAGATATTCACTTCCCAAATCCACGTAGCGGATAGCAGACGGGAATATCAGATGAGAGGTTTTGCTGTAGGTTACCTGCATTTTGTAAGGTTCTACCTTGCCCATACTCAATTTTGTGGTATTGGATGCAACTTGCTGTGCATTTGCGCCTGTAATAAATACTGTCAAACAGACCATTGCCAAGAGGCTTTTAAATATTGCGTTCATATCGTTATTATTTTTTTGTTGAACTTTAGTTTTTTGAAACAAGGAAAATTTGATGACCGGCTTTGACGGTTACTTTGGGTGTTCTCACTTTTTTGGAGAAATACCCCGAAACACCCTGTACCACACCTCGGGAAAGGTCGCCTGCCATTTGTTGCCCTGCCGAGCGTGTCATCATAATAGACGTGCCAGAGGTTTGGCTCATATTGGAAGCTATCTCACTAAGCGCATTCATTTCGGGCGAATACGGTACATTTAGACCTTGCTGTCCATCCACATCATACACGGTAATATCAACTGGAATAATATTACCCTCATATTCGATGGACGTTACCTTTAACTGCAATCTGCCACCTTGAAACTTAGCATTTGCAGTCAGCACCGTTCCTGCCGGAATGGAACGTACTGGCGTTTGTGCTGTTTCCAACAGGCGTAAACGTACACCACTTTCGCCCGTCACGATCTGTGTTTCCTGTACCACGGCCTTGATGCTGTTTTTGGGTTGTATGACCTGCTGGGAAACACCTGCTGTATAAAAGCCACGGTTTCGGATTTCGTTCACGTTTACCAAAAACGCACTGTCGGTCGGTTCACGGTACAAGGCTGAAACCGTATTTTTCCGTACAGGAGTGAATGCTACAAAATGCTCTTTTTGTGAAGCATTATTTGCAGGAACGATTGCTACCATACTGTTTGCGCTATTCGGCTGTGCAGGAGTTTGTGGCAGATAACGGGAAGCCATTTCGTATGATTTTTCCATCAAAGCCAGTTGGTCTTCCACGGTCGTTGTGGGTGGTACTTCTTTTTCTGCTAACTGATCTTTGAGTTCCTCAATCTGTTTACGAAGTTCCTGCGTTTCATAATCGCTATTGTCGTAAAACGAGGTCAGCGTACTTTTCGCACTTCGGTAACTGTTCAGCGCAGGATTACTGCTCCTGCGTGTACTACCGCCATAAGCATAACCGCTTTCGTAGTCTTCATCCAGCTGGTCTGCCTTCGAATCAGTGGTACTATCCTCGCTCCAATAGTCGGACAATGACAGGAGCGAATTACGCTTTTCCTGCATTTTTTGTTCGAACATTTCCTGTTCATAAGCTTTCTGCTTGTCGGATTGAAGCCCTGCATCGCTCGCCTGTGGTACAGCATCATTCAGACCAATATCTTCAACCGCTTTCTTATCAGAAGAGGGTTTAAAGATAAGGTACATACAGCCGAAAAACACCACACCCATAAGGGCAAAAATGAGTGGCTTCTTTAACTTGTCAATCTTGTTCTGCTCCCCGTCTTGGGTTGCATGCATCTCGTCTTTCGAGTCGTTATCTTTGACCAGAAAACGAATTTTGTCGTTTTGATTTTCTTTCATGATTTTCACCTTTTAAAATTTGTTGTTGTACTATCCTGGGGAGAAACCGAGGAGCTGTTTTGTCTAATCGGATTTTCGATATGCTCAATGATTAAGGTATTGTCGGAATGCGCTACATCGTAGCACATTTTGAATAGTACAATGACCGTCAATAGCGTATAACCTGCAAAGAGCAGCAGCGTATAGCGATGCTGTTTTGCCACAGGCATCGCTCGCCACTGTCCATCGAGCTTATCAAACCAATTACGGATTGTTGTTCTTAAATTTTTCATTGCCTAATCCGCTTTAGAAACTGAACCGTTTTTGCTGGTGAGCCACTTTCTGCTTCGGCGCATCCCTCACCATAGCAATTGCTTCCCTTGCATGGGGAGCGGTTACCACGGAGAGTTTGTTCAGTTCCTTTTGTTTCAATAATTGCCCGAACTGGTCTTTTCTCGTAACCTCCATTTTGTCCAAAAAGAATTTCCCATTCAGGTGCTTTACCCACATACAACATTGTACATAGGGTTTATCATTGCCTGCCCATTGCAGGTAGCCTTTTAGCAACAAACCCTGTTTAGCTACATCTTTGGGATTGTCAGCGAGGTATTCACTGATACTGTCTTTCAACTTTCCGGCATAAGCCCCTTGGGTTTGGAAATAACCGTTGTATCCTTTTGCGGCAAGGATTTGAGCGAACGTATTCAAATCTGATATTGTTCCCATAATCTTGATTTTAGCGGTCTATGACTTCTATATCCCTGTTTTCCAATACCGCAAACTTTTCGATATTGAAACCTTGTGGATTGTTGTCCGACTTGACCGAGTTTAACAATAGGCAGGATGTGACTAAATTCCGTCTGGTCACATTGCTTGGACGGATGATAAACTGTTTGGCATACGTCCGCACGGCATAGGGATAGATATCGAAGTTGCAAACCACACTGTCTACTTCGATGCGCTGTTGCACGTTGCCCGAAATGATACGGTTGTAATAGCCCTTTTCTGAAAGGTCTTTGTAGTAATCAAATGCCGATTTGTCGGCAAGATTAAAAGCCCTTTTCATGTTGCTTTCGATAGCGTTCTTATCGGGTGCAAGCGTAAAAAACAATTCGTGGAAACGCTTTACGTGTTCCCTTGCTTCAACGGGTCTGTTGATGCTCGCATCCTGCGAAAGTGCCAACATCAGCGATTTCCCGTTGTCCAGTACATAAACCTTTTGGCGTTGTGCCTCCGCAAACGCATAAGCTTTCCAAATGCTAAAACCTACCACGGCAGTGCAGAGTACCGCAAACACAAGGGCATACAGCCGTATTTGCTTAAAGCTGTTTTCTATATTTCTTAATGTTTTAAATTCCATTGCTTTCTGATTTTTATTTATTCATTAACCTGCCACCGATATTACCTACGACTGCACCCGTTCCTGCTCCGGCGATGTTTCCTGTTTTCGATGCCGTATAATTTACGTTGCGCATAAAGTTTCCTGCACCTCCTGCCTGTATCACCCAACCAGCCACTGTTGGAATGGTGAAGTAGCCTACGATGCCGATTATCATGAAAATGACATACACGGTATTGGATGTATCGGGGATATAAGTTGGATCGGCAAGCATATCAATGTCCCGTTCGATGATGAGCGTTTGTATCTTAGCGAGCATGGAGCTGAATAAATCGGCGATGGGCAACCACAGATACACGCTGATATATCGGGTCAGCCATTGCGTGAGCGTGGACTGAAAACCATCCCACACTGAAATCGCAAAGGCTATCGGCCCGAGTATGGACAGCACTATAAGAAAGAACGTCCGTATGGTATCGATGACCAGAGCCGAGGCTTGGAAAAGCACTTCCAGTACCTCACGAAACCAATCACGGATGTCTTTTTTCAAATCGTATAACCCACGTTCCATATACATCCCCGATATGGCAATCAAATCGGATGGCGACCACCCCAATTCTTCCAATTTCTTATCAAATTCTGCATCGCTTACGAGGTAAGCTGTTTCGGGATTGCGAAGCATCGCTTCTTTTTCCAACAGGTCTTTTTGTTGTTGTAACTGGTTAAGGTCGAGCACTTGGTTATCGAGCATCGCATGGGTACCTTTTACCACTGGACTTAACACGGCATTGATTGTTCCCAAGACGATAGTCGGAAAAAACATAATGCAAAGCCCGATAGCGAATGGTCGCAAAAGTGGAAATACGTCTATCGGTTCGGCACGGCTCAACGCCTGCCATACTTTCAAGGCTACGTAAAACAGTGCGCCCAATCCTGCGATGCCCTTGGCCACTATCGCCATATCGGCAGACAGCGGAAGCATCTCATCATACAGCGAGCGCAGAAGTTCGTGAAGATTGTTCCAATCCATAGCCTACCAATATTTTTGTTCAGCAGTGCCGTAGAGTTCAAGCACTCTTTTGGTATTGTTCTGCTTTTTCGCCCTTAAAATGCTTACAGAGATATTCTTGTTGGTAAAATACCGCACAAGGCTGTGATAATCTTTGACCTCTTTGTACACCTTGTCGATAACATCCATACGCTCTTTATCATTCAAAGAAAGTCCGGTCGAGCTTACGATCTGTTTCAGTTCCTTTAGTAGTTCCGTACTCTCGTTCAAGAGCGTGGAATACCCGTTGGCAATGGCTGTTAGTTCCTGTGGGCTGAAATTTGGATCGTTCATCATTTTACCGAAATTCTTTACATACATTTCGGACACATCACCCACAAGCAAAACGGTCTGTTGCACCTTGCGGGCATCTTTCACCAGATTGTTTACAACTTGCAGTTTGTCGTAATATTCCTTGCCCTGTTCATACACTTTTTTGACTTCGTTGAAGTTCTTGACCACATTCGATACAGTGGATGAGGTTTGTATTATTTCATTTGCACTGTTGATGATGCCCGATGCAAGGTTTGCAGGATCGGTCACTACAAATTGCGCTTTCGCTGACGGTGCAACGGCAAATATGAGAGCCGTACACACCAGTAACATTAACTTGTTCATTGTTCTGATTTTTTAAATGATTAATAATTACCTGCCTATCGAACAGGCAGGTTTGCTTGCTCACGTCTTTGTCCAGCAATGCGCTTGATTGCCTGCTCAACATTACCGTCCAGTTCCGAAGCAAGCTCCATGACTTCCATTTTTTCGGTCTCTTCTGTGGTGTATGTCAAATATTCTTCGAGCGACACCTCTGTCGCATACACGGCGGAATGCGTACCGCCAAGTCCAATCCACACTTCTTTGTAAAGCCTTGACGGATCATTGTTCATGTTGATGGAAAGGATTTGGGACTTTTCTTTTTCCGTCAGCCCGAGCATAGCCTGGATGTCATCAAACTTGTTCATGTACTTGCGTTGGTCTAAGAGTATTTTACAATCGGAATTGTTGATGATACTTTCCTTGACCACGGGTGATTGGATAATGTCGTCCACTTCCTGTGTGACCACGATTGCCTCACCAAAGAATTTCCGAACCGTTTTAAAGAGGTACTTGATATACTCCGCCATGCCTTCTTTGGCGATGGCTTTCCACGCTTCTTCAATTAAAATGAGCTTTCGGATTCCTTTTAATCGTCTCATTTTATTGATAAAAACCTCCATAATAATGATGGTTACGATGGGAAAAAGAATTTTGTGATCCTTAATTGCATCAATCTCAAAAACAATAAAGCGTTTGGAAAGCAGGTCTAATTGCTTGTCGGAATTGAGCAGGTAATCGTATTCGCCACCTTTGTAATACGGTTCCAAAACGTTGAGAAAACCCGCAACATCAAAATCCTTTTCACGAACTTGTTTTTCTTCCAATACCTTGCGGTAATCTCCTTTCACGTATTCATAAAAACCGTTGAAAGACGGAGAAAGACTTTTGTTTTTGATTCGTTCGATATAACCCGAAACCGCATTGGACAATGCGACTTCCTCCGATCGTGTGGGAGCTTCGTCATCTCGCTTCCACAATGTCAAAATCAAGGTTTTGACACTTTCCCTTTTCTCAATATCGAATACACCATCATCCGTGTAAAATGGATTAAAGGCAATCGGGTTATCTTCGGTATAGGTAAAGTAAACACCATCTTCGCCTTTGGTCTTCCCTTTAATCAGTTCGCACAATCCCTGATAGGAATTTCCAGTATCCACGAGCAGGACGTGTGCACCTTGCTCGTAATACTGGCGCACCATGTGGTTGGTGAAAAAAGATTTACCACTTCCCGATGGTCCCAAAATAAATTTGTTACGGTTCGTGATGACACCTTTTTTCATAGGCAGGTCGGAAATATCCAAATGGATGGGCTTACCTGTAAGCCTGTCTGCCATCTTGATTCCAAAAGGCGATGGCGAACTTTGGTAATTGGTTTCCTCGGTGAAAAAACACAGTGCAGGTTCGATGAACGTGTAGAAACTTTCTTCTGCCGGAAAGTCTCCTGCATTGCCTGCTATACCTGCCCAATACAGCGTAGCAACATCCACGGTATTATGCCTCGGCTTGCATTCCATCAAAGCAATGGCACTACCTGTGTCATTCTTCATTTGTTTGAGTTCGTTCGGATCATCCGACCATGCCATCACGTTGAAGTGCGCCCGAATAGAGGACAGCCCGAAGCTATGCGCTTCATTCAGATACCGTTCAATCCATTCTTTGTTGATCTGGTTTGCTCGGCTGTACCTCGCCAGTGAGTGCATATTGCGTGCGGACTTTTCAAACTTCCGCAGGTTCTCATCGCTGTTGTCCAAAAACAGGTACTGGTTATAGATATGGTTACAGCTAAGAAGCAAACCGACTGGCGAAGCAAACGAAAGCAGGCAATCGCTCCTGTCCGTGGACAGCTTTTCGTACCTCGAATTGGAGGATACCGTATTGGGCAAATCGTCCGTATCGGACAGCGTATGCAAGCACAATCTTTTGTTGCCTATACGTACATCTTCACTACCCAGTGCTATGTCCTGCATGGGTGTTCCACTTTCCCTTGATAAGGTGAAATACTGTTCGAGTAACCCTTGTTTGTCGTTTGTTCCGATAATATCGTCCTCGGTCAAACGTTCCAGTTTCACAAAACCACTATCATTGATAATACGTTCAAACTGTGCGACCGATTCCATAAACCTACGAACGGTTTCTTTATCCCTGATCTCTTTCGGGATAAGGACACCTTTGCAAAGCGATGAAAAATTACTCTGCATCCGCATCCGTTCTTTGGTTGTCTTGGTCAGGAATAGATAACAATAGTGATTTAAAAACGGGCGTTCGTTGAAATGTTGCTGGTAGGATTTGGCAAGAAAACTCTGGTTCTCCTGTGTCAGATCCGGCGCATAATTTTCCTTGATGTACCAGTCCTGTTTGTGAACAATGGAATAATCCGGCAAAGTCTTGATTGCCTTGTGCCATGCCGAATGAATCGCATCGTATTCTGCCGATGCTACCGTGAATAGCTCAGGCAGGTGTATTCGAAAGCAAGCCGTGATGTCTGCATCCTTTGAAATGATGCAATTGTGTTCCACCGCCAGTAATGGAAACTTGCTTTCCAACGTTGTGGCTTTTCCTGTATTTCTCATAGGGCTTTGGATTTAGCGTTGAACCTCAGATAGCGGTGTACGGGTCTGCGACAGATGATGTATTTCGGATGCCTTTTCTTTGCACCGACTTTCATCAGTCCGTGTTCTCCATACTTGCCGTTCAATGCGAATGTTTGCCATACGATGAGTGATGCTCCACCTACCCCGATAAACAGGCAAACGTAGGAGTTTACGCCTGCCATGTACATGACCATGACGAGGATAAGCACGCCGAGCAGACCACCAGCGAAGATGAAAAGGTACTGTGCTTTCAATCCTTTGAACTCGACCGTTCTGCCGATACCTTTATTGATATTGTAATTGCTCATAGGTTGTCGGTTTAAAGAAAGAATGAACGGAGAATAGTCGCTGCGACGATCAAAAAGATACAAGCCCCAAACCACGACGCTGCCGTCTTGCTTGTATCGGGGTCACCGCTACTAAATTTGTTGTACACCTTTACGCCACCGATTAACCCGACCACAGCCCCAATCGCATAAATCAACTGCGTTGCAGGGTCGAAGTAACTCGTTACCATCTGCGTGGCTTCTTGGATGCCTGCCGAGCCGTTGCCCTGCGCGAACACACCGAATGCCGACAGGAACACAACGCCTGTCAGCAACACTTTTTTGCTTTGTTTTTTCATGATTTAATTCCATTAAATTGTTTCCGACGCCCGCACCCCTTGCAGGCTTTCGGAACAAAAGTCCTAAGGAAATCGAAGCGTTATGGGAAAGTGGAAATTGGAGGAATTAGTTGGCAGGGAGTGGCGTTATGGGTTTGAAAAGAGGCATAAAAAACGTCAAACTTTTTACGGTTTGACGTTTTTTAAAGTGATGTTGAAACAACTATAAAAGTTAATGCCGTTTAATGAAGCTTGCATTAGCTTTTTTTATAATTTAGCAAATGGCGACAACAAACGTTTATAAATAATTAAACACGGAAAACTTGCATATATTTGAGAGTTAGCTGTAATCATATACAGAAATATCCAAAAACATGAATTACTTCAAATACACAACATTCGACACTACTAAACTTATTATTAAAAATAAAACTATTAGATGGTCTAGCCCTTTAAAATTTAACGATATCGAAGAATGTCAATTTGTTCCTTATTCTAGAGATAGCTTTGAAAGGGCAAATCGTGAATATTTGGAAATTCTTGAAAAGATTGCCAAAGGTGAAAATATAGATGTAGATTATAAAAAATTAAAACCTATATCTCATACTCTTATAGCAATGATTCGATTATCTATTGAGCGAAATACTTTTAACTCATCGAATATGATAGATGATGTACTGAATTTAGCAAGTAATCCTGAAGCCGACTATAGAGAATATATTAATAAGGGATTAATAAGAGTATTTAGAATACTTTGTGTTACAGCTAAATTTGACAATAAATTAATGTGGGCTCATTATGGTGATCAACATTATGGTTGTGTTATAGAACTATCTAATTTATACGTTAATAAGCCACATGGTTTAAGAGAAGGTAGAGTTGATTATCATGAGAATTTATATCCAAGAACAAACTCATTAGATGTATTTTTATATGGAGAAACTCCTGAAATTAGAGATTTGATGATTCAAGATGTAATTTTTTCTAAAAGATCAATTTGGAATTATGAAGAAGAGTATCGATTAATGTATTCAGAAAATTTTGGTAATATAAAGTTTGAACATAATTTCCAAACTAATGAGAAATCTTTAACTGTATCTAATCAAACAGATCAACTTTTTACAGATGTACCCATTAGCAAAGATTTTATTAAGTCAATAACCTTTGGTGTAAGAGTTACAGATGAAAAAATAATGGAAATGAAAGAGCATCTTAAATTAAATAATATTAATTGCATATTATACAAAATGATATTGAATGGGGAATTATTAGAAAGAATCTCATTGTAAAAATGACTACAGCTAACAACAGTTTGTCAAAATAGCGGGTTTAGTGCTAAATTCAAGTTCAGTTCTTCGATTGAACTTTTTTGCAAAATTAAAAATTTGTGCTTCGATGTCCGCCACAAACGCCAAGCTGCCAAACCGTTAAATAGTTGCGTGACAAAAGGGAGTTTGCTTACACAAACTCCCCAATATCGAACCCCTCCAAATCACTTTTCCGCAAATCGGGAGAACTGAAATCCGTTCCGGCGGAGAGGCTCTTGTCCAACAGCTCTGCAATCTTCCGTGAAGCTCCATCCATTGAGTTTTCGAGCAGGCTTAACAATTCTGTTCCCTGTAATCGCTGAACTATATCCACCGCTTTTTGTTGCTGAGCAGGTTCGAGCATGTCTTGCTCCAGCCATGCCCCCACTGTTGTTAGTTTATCAAAGTCACTCCTATGTGAACATACCAAAAACTGACAGTTCCCTCCACTTCAGCAACACTTTGTCACTTTTTAATTATGATTTAAATCCATTAAGTTGTTTTTCATACACACGTACCTCTCATGCTTATGGAACAAAAGTCTAATGGAAATCGAAGTAATATGGAGAAATGGATTGACATAGCTTCCTTTCCCATGCCATCTGCCAAAAGCAATTTATACCTTCCTCTAAGTATCTAGACATCAATATTTTTTGTATTTTAGTAAAGTGTGAAATGTTACTTGTCGTTATTTTTCGCCGTAATTATATAAATCTAAGCTGTATGCCAAATCAAATTGAACTAGAAGAGAAAAAGCAATCTGAAACTTTAGAGAGTGAAGTAAAAAAATTTGCTGACGGTCTACCGTACTGGTCTAAGTACCTTGCAGAGAAACGATTTTCCGGTTTAGAAATAACTGACGGAATTGTATCAACAGCATATTCTTATTTGTTAGAAGAACTTGAATTAAAAGATAAGACGGATAAACCCGCCATAAATCTGAACCCAAGTTCACAACAGATAGGAAAATATAAAAGGGACTTACTTTTGACCAAAGTTGAAGATGTCGAGGGAGTAAATGCTCTTATTGAAGGACAAAAAATTGAATTTGGAAATAATCTAACAGTAATTTACGGCACAAATGGATCGGGCAAGTCTGGATATACAAGATTGCTCAAACAGGTATTCTATTCGAAATCACCGGAAGATATACTTAGAAACATTCACATAGCAGACGGACATAAGCCAGTTAACGCAAAATTCACATTTACATCAAGTTCAGGAGAAAGTTCCTTTCTTTTTGCAGAAAGAAGTAATGCGGAGTTTAAGCAATTTTCTGTTTTCGATGGTAAGAGCGTAATTAGGCATCTTGATCAACGGAATGAATTTGAATTTCGACCTGCGGGTTTAGGTTTCTTTGCTGACTTCACTGGTGCTATCTCAAAGGTCGAGCAGAAAATGAGTTTTGATCTTGATTTAAAAAAGGCTGGACATACCGCTCAAGATCTAGGTGATCTTTTTGAGGGTGAATCTGAAATTAAAGAAATCGTCAAGGCAATAAACGCAAAGACCAAATTATCTGATCTACAAAAATTGACGCCTTTCAGTGAAGATGATAAAGTCCAAAAAGCAGAAATTGATAAAGCTTATGACGAACTTTTACTTGCGTCAAAAAATAAAGAAAGGGAAATAAAGCAGCTTCAAACAAATAAGAAATTATTGGGAGAAAACAGATTAGCTTTAGAAAAACTAAATCAATATTTTAACGCCGATTATATAAAAAAAATAGTAAGCTCTATTCAAGATTATTTAGATAAGGAAGCAATTGCAAAATCAGAAGGAATAGAAAACTTCAAAACCGAGAAAGTCCTTCAGGTTGGTTCTAAAGAATGGAAAGACCTCATCTTATCCGCTGAAAATTTTGCAAAAAAGCAAACAGATGGACAAATGGAATATCCTAATTTAGGTGATAACTGTCTATTATGTCATCAACCATTATCTGAAGAAGCTGTGCAGCTAATATCAAATTATTGGGTCTTCATTAAAAGTGTTGCTGAAGAAAATGCAAATAAAGCATTAGAGACACTAAATAAGCTTGAAGTGGGATTATCTAAATTTAACTTTGACCTATTCCCTGATGGTAACACCCTTACTACTTGGCTGGATGAGAAATATCCAAAGGAGCTAGGAGAGATTAAGCGTTCTCTTGAGTCGCAAAAGCTACTCTGTGAAGAAATCGTATCTAATGTAAAAAATAAACACATCAAAGAATTTCATTCCATCCAAATACCTCTTCTACATCACCAAACTATTGAAGCTAACATAGATGCTTCCATTGGGATTTTGGAGAAGGACGAACAGCTTAAAGAATTAGAACGTCTGGAAAAGAGTAAAACATTTCTTTCCCACAAGGAAAAATTCAACACCCACTTTTCAAAATTCCAGTCTTTTCTTGAAAACCAACAATGGATAGCCAAAGCGGGAAAAGCAAATTTTAGAAAATCCAAAACGGAGACTACCAACACTGAGAAAGCTCTCTCCGATAAATATTTTAACCAACGGTATATCGATGCTTTCAACGAAGAATGCAAAAAACTAAATGGCAATTTCGGGATTGAAGTCAGTCATACAGGATCTGCTGGTAAGTCTTATCGACAACTTAAACTTAAAGGCAATAATCCTCATGCAGTCCTTAGTGAAGGCGAACAAAAAGTTATTGCAATAGCGGATTTTCTTGCTGAAATGAAGTTGTCAGAAATAAATAGAGGAATTGTCTTTGACGATCCGGTGACATCATTGGATGAAACAAGAAAAAGTGAAATTGCCAAAAGACTAGTCCAAGAGTGCAAGGATAGGCAGACGATTATATTCACTCATGATCTTGTTTTTGTTTCTTCCCTCATAGGCCATTGTGCTGACCTTACTGTTGAACATGTTTGCCATTGGATTGAAAACAGAAATGGTAGTCCTGGTCAAATATGGCTAAATAACAGTCCATCTTATGAGAAAGAATATAGGAATGCTGAGCCTTCAAAAAAACATTACAACGAAGCTAAGAAAGAGGACTGCTCTCCAATGCAAAGAGAATTTTTATTAAAAGCTGGATTTGCTTCGTTACGAACAAGTTACGAAGTTCTTGTTATAAATGATCTTTTCAAAAATGTAGTGCAAAGGTTTAATGAACGAGTTAGTATTGATTCACTCAATTCAGTCTATTTTGATAGTGATCTTATTGAGGAACTTCAGGACAGTTTCGGTCAGTGCTGTCGATATATGGAAGGACACACTCATAGTGACAAGTATGCCTATAAAAAACCCGAACCGATTAATCTGAATGAAGAGATCCAACGTTTTGAAGCGATTCGTACTAAGATTAGAAAATACAAAAAGCCAACAACCTAAAAAAGCGGGGAGTTTGCTTACACAAACTCCCCAATATCGAAACCCTCCAAATCACTTTTCCGCAAATCGGGAGAACTGAAATCCGTTTCGGCGGAGAGGCTCTTGTCCAACAGCTCTGCAATCTTCCGTGAAGCCCCATCCATTGAGTTTTCGAGCAGGCTCAACAATTCCGTTCCCTGTAATCGCTGAACTATATCCACCGCTTTTTGTTGCAGGGCAGGTTCAAGCGTATCTTGCTCCAACCATGCCCCCACGGTCGTTAGTTCGTCAAAGGTAACCCCTGTGGCAAACTCATTGTCGCCGTCCTCAAACCCGTATTCATCCCATTCGTCTTCCTCATTTTCAAAATCGGACATACTCCCGAAGACTTCATCCGGTTCTCCCTCAATCTGCGGATTTTCCAATCCAACACCTATCCCGTAGGTTTCTGTTCCAAAATTATCAACTATCCCGTCACGTTCACCGGATTGGCTCTTTGTGGCACGCTTGGGCAAAGCCTGTCGCTCCACAGGCTTGGGAAGCCCCATAATATCCGGCAGGTCGGGTCTTGGCTTTTTCCGCTTGACCTCCCTGCGGACGGTCTTATTGATGACCACCTTATCTTTCAGCAAAAGGATAATGACGATGATAAGGCATATTACAATCAATGTTTCCATAGCTATAATATTGGCTTTTGGTTTCGGGCATGGATGGTATTTATTTCCTCGCCGAAATCCTCAAAGTGCTGTTTCAATACGCTGTGTAGATAATCTGTCAGCGTGATTTCCCCGTCTCCGAGAACACAGACGATACGGGATAATTTCTTGTGGAAATCGGTGCAGATATACACCGACTTGCCACACCTTGCGACAACTCCGGTCGGTCTTAGAAAAACCGCCTTGTATCGGGCAATGCGCAGTACCTTTTTCGGTTGGTTTTGCTGTGTCTTTTTCATAATCGAATACTTTAAAAAATGGGTTTAAACTTATCGTTGAAATCATCGGTGATGGCTTTTTCAAACTGTTCAAAATGATGTTCGAGAATATTGTCCAAATAGGCATACAAGGGTATCTTATCCTCGCCGATGACCTGCACGATACGGGAAAGCCGTTCGTGGTATTCCTGCCGGATGTAGATGCTCTTATCGCCTCGGCGTGTCATGGTATGGCTGTTGAGAAACCGCTCGCCGTAGCCTATATCGGAAGCCCTCTTTTGCCGTGTACGCTCTTTGGCTACGGGCTTTTCCGTGGGTATTTCCTTTGGCGGTTCTGCCGTTGGCTCTTGGGGTGCTACCGCCTGTTGGGGCTTCTTTGTTTCGCCTGCCATAATCGACATGAGATACGCCTCGTCAATCGACTTTTTCTTGTTGTCGTTGTCCATAGCGGTTACAGGTTAATGGTTCTTAAAAATTCACTGATGAACAAATCCAGTCCAGAGTTTTTCATCAACCTTTTATCGGGGGGCAATAGCGTGGAACGGAAGACGGTCTTTGCCGTTGCCTCGCTTTCCTTGCGGAAGCGTTTGCTATCGGCAATGCGTGTTTCCATTGCTTGCAGTCCGACTTCCTTAATGACGTTGCCGTAGATTTCGTACAGTTGGGACTTTTCCCTCCCATCGACCATGTTCCAAAACAGCCGTATCGTTTCGATGGAGGTCTGCCCGTGTTTCATAAGGACATTGGTCAGCACATCGGTAAAACTCAATGTGCTTTCCATCACGACGCGATCTGCCGTGATGGGCGAAAAAATGTGGTGCATTCCTGCCAGTGTGTTGAGCAAGCCTGAAGTGTTTACAGTTCCGGTCAAGTCAAAGAAAACCATGTCCACGGGAACGGTCGAAGATTGTACGAATGCCTGTGCATCCGTTAGGGCATTGTCAGCCTTGCTTTGCAGTACCGGATAGGCTTTCTTGTTGATGGTGGAAAATTGGCGGTGCGCCAGTTTTTTCAGCACCTCGTTTTGCATCACCGCTTTCAAATCCCGTTCCCTCATTTGGCAGATGCTGTGCTGTGGGTAATCGCAGTCAAGGACGGCTACATTATAACCCATCAGGTAATGGAGTATGCTTGCCGTAACTGTCGTAAATGTGCTTTTTCCAACACCTCCCTTTTGGCTTGAAAAAGCAATGAATTTTGTCCTGTTTGTTGCTTCCATTTCTATTCTATTTTTAAGTTTCTGTTTCCGTGGACTGCCTGCTGTCCTGCATGGAGCAGGGTTGTCACCCCTGCACACCGTCCGGCAGTCTTGATACAATTCCGTCTGTCGGGCTTGCCGTCATCCGTTCAGTCAACCGTGCCGTCATTCCGGCTTTCGGGCAGGCAAGACCGATGGCTTGCCTGTCGCCCTGCCCGATGGAATGTCTACCGGATAGCTTTCATGCTGTCCGCTGTTCCTGCCTGCCGTATGGAATGCCGTCATGCGTTCCGGCTTTCCTGCAATCCTGCGCTCCGGCTTGCCTAACTGCCATCGGGAGCGGATGCCTGTAAACAGGCTTGCATGACTGATGGCACAAAGAAGCTGGTTATTCCGATGCACTCTTTTAAGGTGGTAGTTCGGGGCATTTGTTGGCAATGTTTGGTCGTGTCCAACAGGGCAATGGTTCGGAAAAGCCACCCTTACTTTGTAAGGACTTAAATGCAAGGGGTAAATGGAAAAATCATTGGCGTATGGAAGTTGTGGGCGGAACGGCGAAAAGCCGTTTTTTTCCGCTTTACCCAATCCGACCCGTAGGGCGGATTTTCTGTTCACCCGAACAGAGCAAGTTATGTTTTGAGGCACTCGAAACCCGTTTCGTGCCCCAAAACCACTTGCCCTTGCAGGGGCTTGGTAAACACCCTCCGAAGTCGGGGTTTAGTTTAATTAATGGATTTAGATATGGAAGATAACAGAAGAAACCGAACAAACAAAGGTGGGCGCAAGCCTAAAGCAGACCCAAGCATCCACCGTTATGTATTTCGTCTTACAGACGAAGAAAATGCGAAATTCCTTACACTGTTCGAGCAATCGGGAATAAAAGTAATGGCACATTTCATTACAGCCTGTATCTTTCAGAAGCCAATCAAGACCGTAAAAATTGATATGGATGCAGTCGATTTTCATACGAGGCTCACCAATTTTTACAGCCAGTTTAGAGCAGTTGGCGTGAACTATAACCAAATCGTGAAGATACTTTACCGCAATTTCTCGGAGAAAAAGGCATCGGCTTACCTCTTTAAACTGGAAAAGCAGACGGCAGAAATGGCGGACTTGTGCCGGAAAGTGATTGAGCTAACACAGGAATTTGAAAAAGAACACCTGCAAAAACATAAGTAATATGATAGCAAAGATTGGCAAAGGTAAAAATTTGTACGGTGCAATTTCATACAACCAAAAGAAAATTGACAGTGAAAACGGGCAGGTTTTGTTACTGAACAGAATACCCGAAACGTTGGATAATACCTATTCCACAAGCTACCTGCACCAGTGTTTTGAGCCGTATCTGTCCGCAAATATCAGAACAGAAAAGCCAGTGCGCCACATATCGCTGAACCCTGATCCTGCGGATAGGGTCAGCGATGGGCAGTTCGTGGAAATGGCGCAGGAGTATATGGAGCGCATGGGGTATGGCAACCAACCCTATATCGTTTTTAAGCATACCGATATTGAGCGTACCCATATCCATATCGTGACGGTCTGTGTGGGTTTGGACGGGAAGAAACTACCGGACAGCTACGACCATCCACGCTCGATGGCAATCTGTCGGGATTTGGAACAAACTTACAATCTTATACCTGCCACGGAGAAACAGCGCACAGGAAATGAGCAGATATTCAGTCCAGTAGATTTCAGAGCCGGAGACGTTAAGAGCCAAATCGCTTCCGTGGTGCGACACCTGCCGAAGTATTATGGCTACGCAAGCCTCGGAGCATACAACGCCTTGCTTTCCCTGTTCCATATCACCGCCGAGGAAGTCAAAGGGGAATTGCACGGACAGCCCAAAAATGGGCTTGTCTATTTTGCATTGAACGAGCAGGGAGAAAAAACGAGCAATCCTTTTAAGGCATTCCTTTTCGGTAAGCAGGCAGGACTGGACGAACTGCAAAAGCAATTCGCAACAGCTAAGGAGAAAATGAAAGTCAACCCCGTAAGAGCCGTACTTAAAAGCACCATTGAAGCAACCATGCACATTGCTATAAACGAAGCCGATTTTAAAAAGCAACTGATGGAGCAGGGCATCAATACCGTGGTACGGCGCAACGATGAGGGGCGTATATACGGTATGACTTTTATCGACCACGAAAGCCGTACCGTTTGGAACGGTTCAGCTTTGGGCAAAAACCTTTCGGCTAATGTCTTTCATGATTGGTGGAATGAGCAGGCAATCGGGCAACGCCAAGAGGCAAAAAAAACATCCGCACAAAACCCATCCTCGACCACTGGCAACACCGTTGAGAAAGAGGAAACCCATTCACTTTTTAACTTTCTGAATAAAGGACAGCTCACCCATGATTTGTGGATAGACGGATTGGGAGGGCTACTGCCGGAGGCACAGGGCGAAGACTACGAGGAACAGGAATTTGCCAACCGTATGAAGAAAAAGAAGAAACGCAAAAGGTATGGAAGACAACAATAGCTTTTTTTAACCATCAAAGACCAGGATTAACATCTTGGTCTTTGTGGTTTTGGTTTCAACCGTTACTCAAATTCAATTATTCTCTAAGTACATGAAAAAGTTATCTCATATTTGTTTAACTTTGTCCTATGCTTTAGACGGAAGCGTGCCACTCATCATAGCAAAGCTGTATCAGCACCGTACCTCTTAATATATTATTATCATCGAAACAACTATCTCGTTTCGGAACATGGTTGATGAGTGACATTTTTCAGACGAGAAATTGTAGAAAGATGAATAATAAAGTAAATGGGCATACAGGTGATTTCATTAAACGTCAAGCCAAAAAAATCAAAAAGCAGGAAAATATCAGTTATGTTCAAGCATTGGAAAAAGCATCTATAAATGCAGGTTTCAAGAATTGGAAACACTTTCTTAATGCCAGTAAAGATGCAAATCAAACAAATCTTAAAGAAAATTTAGAACAGGGTATTGCTAAAACTAAGCTTGCAACCATTCAAAAAGCAGTCAATCCTTATAGAAACCTACTTGTTGCAGGGATAAATATTTTACTTGATAAAGGTCTTATCTCACTGGACTATTCCCCTACGAATGATAATGATGGACATTTATTTACTGATTTATTTGGTTACCCGTCTGTTGTAATGTGGCAGGATATAGGTTACGAAGAACTAAGAATATCAGTTTGGTGGAAATATGACCACAGCCAACACCCACAAGCTAACCTTAGCGGAAACAGTCGTGAGCGTTTTACCACAACAAGCCCTTTGGCAAAAAGACAACACTACAAAAAAATTGTAGGTGTTACTGCGACAGCTTGGCTTGAAAGAAAAACCGGAAAGTTTATGCAGGGTAAAGGCAAAGAGAGAATTTATGACATCTACACAAGAAAAGTAGATAAAGAGGAATTATTTAATCTCCCCACTCAAACAGCAAAAGGCTACAAAACAGAGGGTGAGTTTTTCTTTTAGAGTAGTTATCATCGGTTACAGTTATTCACTGTAACCGATATTCATAGCCAATTATTGCCACCAAAAGCCATCCGCCCCCCTTTTGTATAAGTGCTTTTAAATAGCCTCTAAATTTCCTGCATCACTAAAAATTTTTGTTATGCAAGGAGAAGACGATTTGAGAGGATTAGCCAAAATCACGGCTTTTATGCGTGCCGTAAGTATTCTGTTGGTACTGATGCACTTTTATTGGTTCTGTTACGGGTTCTTTGCCGAACGGGGATGGGCACTGGAAATTATCGGTAAGATATTGACCAATTTCAACCGTACCGCAGGGCTTTTTGAACACACGCTTTACACCAAGATTTTTGCAGTGGTATTATTGGCGTTAAGCTGTCTCGGTACTAAGGGCGTAAAGAATGAAAAGATAACATGGGGTAAGATTTACACCGCCTTAGCCATCGGCTTTGTACTGTTCTTTCTGAACACGCCATTGTTGAAGCTGTCGGCAGGGATTGCCACATCGCTTTATATCCTTACAACGTGCTTGGGATATATAGCCTTGCTCATGGCAGGGGTATGGATGAGCCGACTACTCCGCAACAATCTGATGGACGATGTTTTCAATAATGAAAACGAGAGTTTCCAACAGGAAACCCGTCTGATGGAAAATGAATACTCCGTCAATCTTCCTACGAAGTTCTATTATAAAGGCAAATGGAATGACGGTTGGATTAATGTCGTCAACCCTTTTCGAGCCTCGATTGTACTTGGTACTCCCGGCTCCGGAAAATCCTACGCCATCGTAAACAACTACATCAAGCAACACATCGAAAAGGGATTTGCGATGTACATCTACGATTTCAAGTTTGACGACCTTTCAAGGATTGCCTACAACCATTTGCTGAAACACTCGGATAAATATAAAGTCAAGCCCAAGTTTTATGTTATCAATTTCGATGACCCACGCCAAAGCCACCGATGCAATCCGCTCAATCCAAACTTTATGACGGATATATCGGATGCTTACGAAGCATCCTATACTATTATGCTTAACCTCAACAGAACTTGGATAACCAAGCAAGGGGATTTTTTCGTGGAAAGTCCTATTATATTGCTTGCATCAATCATTTGGTATCTAAAAATCTATGAAAACGGGAAGTATTGTACTTTCCCACACGCCATTGAATTTCTGAACAAAAAATATGCGGACATATTCACGATATTAACCTCATATCCCGAACTGGAAAACTACCTGTCAGCTTTCATGGATGCGTGGCAAGGTGGAGCGCAAGACCAATTGCAGGGGCAGATAGCATCGGCGAAAATTCCATTGTCACGGATGATTTCGCCACAGCTTTATTGGGTAATGACGGGCGATGATTTTTCACTGGACATCAACAACCCACAAGAGCCGAAGATACTTTGTGTCGGGAATAACCCCGACCGCCAAAATATCTATTCCTCGGCTTTGGGATTGTACAATTCAAGGATTGTAAAACTCATTAATAAGAAAGGACAATTAAAAAGTTCCGTCATCATAGACGAATTGCCTACGATATATTTTCGAGGATTGGACAACCTTATCGCTACCGCACGTAGCAATAAGGTGGCGGTATGTTTAGGCTTTCAAGACTATTCGCAATTAACAAGAGATTATGGCGACAAGGAAAGCAAGGTCATCCAAAATACGGTTGGTAATGTTTTCTCCGGTCAGGTGGTCGGCGAAACGGCGAAAAACCTAAGTGAGCGGTTTGGTAAGGTGTTGCAGAAACGCCAAAGTATGACCATTAACCGAAATGATAAATCCACATCCATATCAACCCAATTGGACACCCTTATACCTGCCTCCAAAATATCCACGCTCACGCAGGGTATGTTTGTAGGAGCCGTAGCAGACAACTTCGATGAACGTATCGAGCAAAAAATATTTCATGCTGAAATCGTGGTGGATAACGAAAAGGTTTCAGTAGAAACCAAAGCCTACAAAAAGATACCGCAGATATTATCCTTTACCGATGAACATGGAAACGACAATATGAAACAGGTAATTGAAGCCAATTACAGGCAGATTAAAACAGACGTCGTTCAGATTGTAGAAAGCGAAATGGAACGTATAAAGAGTGACCCCGATTTACAGCATTTGATACAACAGGATTAGTAAAAATCTAACACCGTATATTTTCAGCTTACAACATATTTCGTGTTGTATTTTTCTTTAATTTAGCACAAAATTCCTACGTATTTTTTGGTTAAGAATGTTTTCCGCCCGATGCGGACGTCAAAACTGTTACCAAACTTTGCATAGAAACCGTAAAAGATAATGGCCGTACAGAAGAATATAATTACCATCCAACACCCCGAATCTATTCATCACACCAACGGAATGATTGGTTCATGGACAGACTGGGAGCTAACAGAAAAAGGAATTGAGCAAGCAGAGAATATAGCCTATAATTTAAAATCGGAAATTAAGAACAGTTCATTTTCGCTCTTTGTATCGCCTCTTAAAAGAGCAAAACTAACTGCCGAAACCATTGGAAAAAAGCTGGATATACAACTTCGGATAATAGATGCCTTAAAAGAAAGGAGCTTGGGCAAAGCCAACGGAAAGTCTGTGCAATGGCTAAAAGAAAACATTGAAAATGAGGAAAGAACAATTTACGATAAATGTTTTAGTGATGCAGAATCCAGATATGATGTTTGGCAAAGGCTATTACCTTTCTACGATGAAATCATTAGCAATGACGAAGAAAACATCATTATTGTTTCTCACGGAGATACATTGAGTCTATTCAATGCGATGTGGTTGGGTTTAGAACCTGAAATGCTGAACAGAATCGACCTATACGGTGTAAGTGGAGGTGTATCATTTTTACGCCAAACAAGCGCAGGCAAAAGAATTATCAAAAGATTGAGCGATACCTCGTATATCAAATCTTGGTAAACCAATCACCTCAACAAGCTTCTAGCGGATTAAAAGTGCCTCCAATGTATGCGTTTGACACAATTAGGTGGAGGCATTTCATACGACTTTCAGTGTGGTTTATCTTTCAGAACACGCCACGAACCAAAGTTTTGATATGCCACTTTTGAGAGGAAAGTTGGTCTATAATCCAAGTAATTGCTTCCGTCGCATCCCTATCCGTACTACATAGATAAAAATCAATGCTGGCATAGTTATACTCAGGAAATGTATGTATTGAAATGTGGGATTCGGCCAACAGTAATATCCCTGTCACTCCCTGCGGTTGAAACTGGTGAAAGCATTTTCCGACAACTTGAGTGTCAAGCTTCTCACTACAAGTGGTAAGAATATTCAACAAAGTATTTGGCTGATTCAAAATTTTCTGGTTGCAATTCCAGAGGTCTAATAAGTAGTGTATCCCTTTCGTACTAATATATTTGTCCAATTTTTCAAGTTACATTTTTATTCTTATTCGAATAGGTATAAATATTTTGGTTGCATACCGTCGGCACATTCTTCAAATCTGTCTTTATCAAATAATACATATTGCTCTTACTACCTAGAATGCTAGCTCCTTCATATCTGTTGAATTTTTTTATAATTTTTTCTATTAAAAATCCCTTTCTATGAATTAGGTTTTGCGCTTCCATCAATTCCTTGATTTTCTTTTGACCAAATGACAAATAGATTTTTCCTCCTACAATAGGCTCTAATGAAAGATTTGCTATTGATAGAAATAAGTCGAGACCGTTTATGGTATAAGGTGGGTCTGTAAAAACAGTATCAATATTTTGAGGAAGATTGATTAAATGATAAAATCGCAAATCTCCAGACAATATATCAATTGGAAGTTCCTCGTTAACACCAGTTGTCTTTATAAACTGTGTTAACCGTTCATCAATATCGATTACTGTAATATCGCAAATGTCACCTTTATCCATGGCGATAGATTTTAAAACACACGTAATCGCAATGCTGAGACAGTCATCATCTCCAATACAAAGTATCCTTCTGCCAATGATATCAAAGTTTAACAAAGATAATCTGACCCTATCCAAAAGGGTTTCAACCGTGCAATGTGCTTGGTCTAATTCAAATTTCACACTCGGTCTTTGTTCTAAAATTAGTTGGATTTTGGAGCTTAGCTCTTCGATTGTCTTAGAATCCCCATGGGTAAACTTATGGTATTTATCCAAACAGACAAATCCGTATCCAAGTATATTTCTTACAAATTCGTCACCTCGATCGGATAAAATAATTTTTCTATTTGCTTGTTCAATAAAACCATGAGATATCAATTCGTTTCTAATGGCAACAGCTGTAGGCTTTGGTAAGTTGAATGTTTCGGAAATATCAAGTGTTTTTACACTTTGTTTTATATAAATATCACAAAGTATATTTTCCAACGTTACGTACGGCTCTTCAGAACAAGTGTCTATATGAATTTGCTTTAAAAATTGCTTCTGTTCCAACATATGGCAAAAATATCGCAGTAAATCCTAAAACCACTTTACATGTGTTAATTAGTGTTTAAAGCCTCTGTTTTTAGTACTTTTGTTTTACACAATCTATTTCTGTAGTGATAATTTTATAATGAAAAATGTAAATTTTACCGAATTCATTCCTTTTAAAGAATTGCTTTCTATCGAATCCTTGGAGAAAGTAAACGCTTGCTTATCACTTGTAGAAAAAGATAAGGGAGAATTGCTAATATCTGACATCAAATTAGATGTCCACTCCTATATCGTAATGCAAGGTATATTACGTGCATATATAAATACCGAAGAGAAAGAGATCACCTTTTGGTTTCCAAAAGAAGGAGATATCATTACATCCACGTATGGATACTTTTACAAAACAAAGGGATATGAAAATTTTCAGGCGTTAGAAAATGTCTGTTTACTAAAAATTGACATGGAAAAAATGCGAGAGTTATATAATAAACATATAGAAATAGCAAACTGGTCTCGTGTGGTAACTGAAAAGGAAGGGATATTATCGGAAGAACGTCATCTTGACTACATTTTATTAAGCCCTGAAGAGAGATATCAAAAACTCCTATCAACACAACCATCACTATTTCAGAGGGTCATGCTCAAAGAAATAGCTTCTTATATTGGTGTTTCTCCAGTATCATTAAGTAGAATTAGAGCAAGGTTTTAGCAGCGAAAGACTATTTATCTCTCTCTTAAAAAAAGTTCAGTTACTTCTTTCTTTCTCGACCTGCTAAGTGGAATCGTAAACTCACAGAGGGTTAAATAGCTATCTCCAATTTTCTCTATCAGGTTGATGTTGACCACATAAGAGCGATGTGTTTGTACGAAAAAAGAGGGTAAAAGAGCATAAACCTCTCGCAATGGCTGTAAAACCATTTTAGGTTTGAAATTAGCTAAATGAATAACAACATAATTTTGCATGCTTTTCAGAAATAGGATTTCGGAGGGTTCAATACGTAGCCACTCACCCTCGCTTTTAATGATCAATTCTTGGGTGGTTGGTGATGAAGCGTTGACCTCTATAAGACCAAAATAGTTCTTCGCTTTTTGGATAGAGCGACGAAAATCGTCTGGGAATATGGGTTTCACCAAATAATCAATAGCATTTACACGATAGCCTTCTAATGCATATTCGGCATAAGCGGTTGTGAAAATTATCAGCGGTAAAAATCCGTCTAAACGCTTTGCCATCTCAATGCCGTTTAGTCCCGACATCTCAATATCTAAGAACATAAGTGATACTTCCTGCTCTTTCAAAAACTGTAGTGCATCCGTAGCATTGGAGAAGCTACCTGCTAAGTCAAGGAAATCATATTGTTCGATATAGCTTTGGAGACCTTCTCTTGCTACACGTTCATCCTCCACGATAATGCATTTTAGTTTCATCTTATTCAAATTTAATATTCAACTGTACAGAAAACACATTATTGGTTCTATCAAATTCCAAAACGTATTTATCGGGATATATCAATTGGAGTCTTTTTTTGACCTGCTCTAATCCTATTCCCTTTGGCTGTTCGTTTATTTTGTCGTCATAATTGTTCTTTACATTCATAGAGAGTTTATTTCCCTTATATTGGATGGATACAGATACCCACCTGTGTTTTGTAGAGAGGTGCTTGAATGCATTTTCAACAAATGTAGATAGTATAAAAGGAGCAATTTTTAAATCATTCGGTTCAATCGAAATATCTACATCGACCTGGGCTTCATCTTTTAACCTGTCTTTTTCAAGTTCTAAGTAGGTCTTTAAAAATGCTATTTCGTCATTGAGCAAAATCGCCTTATTCTGAGACTCGTACACATAATACCTTAATATTTTACTGTATTGAGAGAGCAGTTTTAATGCTTCATTTTTATCCTTTTGAATCAGGAACTGCAGGTTGTTCAGAATGTTGAACGTAAAATGGGGGCTTAACTGCTGACGAATACTCTTCACTTCTAAGTCGTTTAAACTGTCTTTAAGCACCTGTGTAGCTTTTAAAGTATCTATATGGTGTCGGTATAATTCAAAGGAATATGCAATACCCGATATAAGTATGGTTGCCATCAGCATTCCAAAAAACTGTGGCAACATAGTTTCCTTGTGCCGATTCCAATCTTGGTTAAAAAAACTGTCGATTGCGTAATCTTCAAGAGTAAGTATGATGGAAGCTATGAAAGCAGTAATAAAAACCCACAAAATAAGGGAGGATATCCTTTTGGTCTGGATGTATTTCTTTATGATTTTTCTTAGTACCAAATGTACATAAATGGCGAAAGTACCAGTAATTATCGAGCTATATATAATGGCTTTATGGAGGTTATATTCATCTACCGCCAATAATTGGAATATAAGGATGGTTGCTATAAATGCCCAAAATAGCACAATCATCAGGTTGTTATTTAGATATCGCACTTTATTCATAAAACAAACTTACCGTATTAAAACGAGGTCACCATACAGCTCGTCAAGAATACGCAACCACTCGTCAATACTTTTAAAAACGGGTGTTGAATATGGCTTTCTTTGCATCGTTAATTTTAAATGTTATATAAATAAAATGAAAAAGAACCTATTGCTTCGAATGCTACTTTTATGTGCCTTACCGTTTGGTTTGCAGGCACAAATTCCTGACGACACCAAACCGACAGTGTCTTTGGTGGTGAAAGCTAACAATCTGTACCATTTCAGTAAAAAACCATTGAATAGCTTTTATTCGTTGGGTGGAGAAGTCGGTCTGTATTTCAACGACAAACTGTATCTGGGTCTTGCACAATACAGCAGTCTGTCGCCTTCGGACATCTGGAAAAACAATCCGTATAACCCTGATAAAATCCGGGCGTATGAATACAGCTTACAGGTGGGATATAAGTTTGACTTGGCATCTCCGCTTTATCTTTATACGGGGCTTCGTGCCGGATATGGAGCCATGCACATGGAATACCGATACAATAATGGGGTGGATTCTGATGAAACCATGACCAGAGAAAAGTTGGGCGGTGTATTTGCCAGTCCAGACATTAAACTTGGTGTGAAAGTTCACAAATACATTGATATAGAAGCAGGGCTGAACTATCGCTATCACATCGGGAGCAAGGATAAATGGGGGCTTTCTACCGATAAGCTGAATGGATTAGGTGCTGTAATATCAATCGTAGGAAACATTCCTCTATAATAATTCCGGGGTAAGTATAGGGCTTACCCCACTTTATAAGACTTTTCAAATGGAGAGACAATTTCTTTTTGTGTTGATAACCGTTCTGTACCCAATATTTCTTATCGCAGACCACTACATAAGAGAAAAACGAAAGAGACTAGATTCCTCTCGCAATAAAATCAAAGAGTACCAAAAGACCATCTTAGTCTTTTGGTTTTTGACGATTTTGGTCGTTTTGAATGAATACTTACAGCCTATCCCGTCAATAAATTTTCAATTTGAATTGTCTTTAATGAACACAGTCTTTATGTCTTTGGTGGTATTACTTGGTTACATCCAGTACAGAAGTTCAAGGATTACCGAAACAAACATCACCGCTTTCGCCAGTAAATCAAAAACAGTTGTAAATTATCTGCCAAAATCGAGACAGGAACTATCTTGGTTTATCATGGTCGCCATCAGTGCCGGATTTTGCGAAGAAGTTCTGTTTAGGATGTTTGTGTACGAGTTTGCATTAGAATATATCGGCGTAATCGGAAGCATTCTGTTTGCTAACGTTATTTTCGCTATTACACATATTGATACGGGAATAAAAAACTTAGTAGGGGCATTTATTCTGGGTTTGGTGTTTAGCTTAGTTTACTACTTTGCACAAAACATCTGGATTGTTGTTGCGCTGCATATTTCAATTGATCTCAATGCAGGAATATTGGGATATAGAGTACATCAGTTTAATACCGCGATAAAGTAGCCCCGTATGTCCAATACAGGGTATGAAATCCTAAAAATAAGCTTATATTTGCACATAATTAGAATCACATAAGTATGTTTTTTCTTTCCGCATAAATACCATATCGCCATTTCGTTTCTCTACTCTTAGAGAAGCCCGGGCGCTGTTGTAGATATAAGAATAGTTAATTCCATATCTCAAAATCGACAGTATCAGGATGCGGTATGGGCAATCTCAAATTAATCCTTTAACATTTTTTTTAAAACAGTTAGTATTCAGACCACAATAGTCTGTTTGCTTGCTATTAAACACATTTTGAGATGAATATTTATCCGGAAAACTTTGAACATAAAATAGATTTCGACGCTATACGTGAGTATATTAAAGAGAAGTGCTTAAGCCCCTTAGGAATCGACAAGGTAAACGCTATGCGTTTTTCAACTGATTTCGAAACCATTGAACGTTGGTTAACACAAACCTATGAGTTTTCTCAAATCATAAACAACAAAGAAAGTTTCCCTACGGAGCACTTTATTGATATCCGTGATGCCCTTAAACAGGTTGCGGCAGACCATTCATTTTGGTTATCTGAAAAGGAAATTCCCCAATTATCCGATTCACTGGAAACCATTGTTCGGATTGTTGAGTTTTTGAATGACGAATCGAGAAACCAGCCCGGTAAGATAAAATACCCTGAACTCAAAAAACTGGCAGATGAAATAAAAACATTTCCATCGATCATCGAAAAGGCAAATTCAATTTTGGATAAGTCTGGACAAATAAAGGACAATGCCTCAAAGTTATTGAACACCATCAGAAAGAATAAAATTGATGCGGAAAAAGATATTACCAAAGCTATGGCTGCCGCACTTCGAACGGCACAAGCCCAGGGCATCGTAGGTAGAGATGTTCAAGCTGATATGAGAGGTGGGCATTATCTTATCCCGGTGACGGCTACTAACAAAAGAAAAATCAAAGGTGTCGTTCGTGACAGCTCCGGCAGTGGAAAAACATTCTTTATAGAACCCGAGGCAGTAGTCAAGGCATCTAATCGCTTGAGGGAATTGCAAAATGATGAACGAAAAGAGATTGCCCGGATATTGACAGAATTCACGAATTTAATTAGACCCGAAGCGGATGAAATTCTAAAATCATACGACTTCCTCGGAACAATAGATTTTATTCAGGCAAAAGCCTCTTTTTCGATACGTATCAAAGCTATAAAGCCCGTATTGGAAAACAAACAGAATATTGAATGGACGAATGCTGTACATCCTTTATTGGACATTGCACTGCGACAACAAAAAAAACACGCACATCCACTGGATATTTTTCTGACTGAAAAAGATAGGATTTTAATCGTATCGGGGGTTAATGCCGGAGGAAAGTCTCTTTGCTTGAAAACAGTAGCTTTATTACAATATATGCTACAGTGCGGATTGTTAATCCCGGTAGATGAGGGGTCAAAAGCCGGTGTCTTCCAAAATATATTCATGGATATAGGCGATGGGCAAAGTATGGAGAACAGTTTGAGTACCTATACATCGCATTTAACAAATATGAAGTTTTTTGTAGAACATAACGACGACAAAACACTTCTTTTGATTGATGAGTTTGGAGGTGGAACAGAGCCTCAAATCGGAGGCGCTATTGCCGAAACACTTTTGGAACGTTTCAATAACAAAAAAAGCTTTGGATTGATTACGACACATTTCCAAAACCTAAAGCATTTCGCCTATAAAACAGAGGGCGTAATCAACGGAGCGATGCTGTACGATTCTGAAAATAACCGCCCGATGTACAAACTTTCTATCGGAAATCCGGGGAGTTCTTTTGCAATTGAAGTAGCCCGAAGAATAGGTTTGGACGAGAGTATTATCGCTGATGCTTCCAGTAAAATAGGAGAAGAATTTATTAATATGGATAACTTTCTCCAATCCATTGCGAAAGACAAACTATACTGGGAAAATAAGAGAAAGGAAATAGAAAACGGTTTAGGTAAATCAAAACCTGTTACCGAGCCAGTACACGTTGTAACTGATGATATTGTCAAGGGTATAGAAAATATAAAAGTTGGCGATACTGTTCGTTTAACGGGACAATCGGCTGTCGGAACCATATCCGAAATAAAAGGAGATGAGGCTATCGTTTTCTTTGGTACAATCAAAAGTAAGGTAAAACTGGAGCGTTTGCTTTTTGAAAACAAGTAACCAAGCACAAGTAGCTGTGTCGTGATTTTGACACAGTTACTTCTTCAAACTTATCGGCTTCTAATGGATTTTTAACATCAAAAACCAACGGAAAAGCCGTTTCAAAAACAGCATTAACCTTAATCGACGTGAAATGAAACAGTTTTACAATGAGAAAATATCTGAACTGGAGATAGCAATCGACGAAGTAGAGATAGAAACCGATTGTTCCTTACATCGGTTAGAGACTGTAATACATCTCGTTCTCGAATGCCTATCCGAACTAAAAGAATATGTTCTGAAAAGAGGGTTTAAGAATATTAATGAAGAAATCCGCTTTTTCAAA
>NZ_DATMFT010000022.1:0-224580 GCF_035556095.1 Parapedobacter sp.
GGATTGTCTGCTGCTCCTTAATCGCTTCAATGGCTACCTTCGCCTTGAAGCTTGCACTGAATTTCCTGCGTTCTTTTTTCATTTTTACAACTGCTAAGTTAAACATTTAAGCAGCTGTCCAATTTTTGGGGAGTACTATAAACCTTTCAAGCGATGAATTTGAAAGTTGGTGATGAGATAAGTTGCGATAGTCTCAAAGAACAAGAAAACTTTTTTTGGAAGCAGGCTTATCAAGACGTTTGGAATGATGAGAAAGTGAGAATTGAAAAAGTAGCCAAACTGATTGAACGTATTAATGAGCAGGCATTAGTAAAAATTGTTGGCTTTGGTGCTGATACGGAAATGCTAATAAAGGAGCATCCAGATGAAAAAGGGAAACCCGACATCGCTGTGATGCATCGCTTAAAACCTGGAATTACACTGCTAAAAGTGGAGGTAACAGGGACTGAGAGAATGAGGGGAGCAGATTATTGGGTAAGACCTGACAAAATTGAATATGCTGAAAACCACCCGGACGAAGACGTTTGGATAATTCTTCACTTCTCAATGCCGGAAGAAATTTTCATTTTCATCCAACCCGTAAAAGGCAAGAAATATGAGCGGCAGGAGAAAGTAATAAGAGGTGCGGGAGAAATTTTCTGCATATTTAAGGATGGTGATGAGGAATTAAAATCTCAGGAACAGTTTTCAGAACACTTAACGAAAAAAATAGACGCAAATAGCAACGACAGCGGTTAGACGTGCTGATTAATAGCGATTATTTCAAACCGATGACGCCTTATGTCGTTAATATCATTAAGATGGATAACTAACGCATATGCGATTTGAAATACCTGATTTCAGCTTATTGACGGAAGTGATGCCAGGAAAAGCATCGTTGCGTGGACGGGTGGTGATTTTCCACTTCCCTACGCATACGGTTTTGGAATTGGTCCGCGCCGGTAATCCTTTACTGGAATCGATCAGCCCGCGCTACGACTGGGACCGCGTGAATAAATACGGGGAAATTGACAAGCTGACGTTTATCGTGCACCGCTACGTTACCGATGAACTTACCACGGTATTTGAGCAAGCAAAAGCTTGGTATCTAGATGCGATGGATTGGCTGGAGATCAGGGACGATGCACTGGATCATTTCCTTAACGACTGGGAAAATCATTCGGACGACCTACCAAACTAATCAAACAATAAATTTCGTATTATTGCCGGTACATCATGTACCCTACGCTATTAGCAACGCATTCATTGGTCCGGTGGCTTGTGCTGGCTGCATTGCTTATTGCCGTTACCTGCGCTTACAACGGTTGGTTTTTTAAAAGGAAATTCTCCCGGTTTGATAATACCGTGCGCCACTGGACGGCAACCATTGCCCACATCCAGCTGATATTGGGCCTCTGGCTCTACGTCATCAGCCCGTTTTCCAATCATTTTCTACGACATTTCCCGGAGACGATCCATCAGCGGGATTTTCGTTTCTTCGGCATGGAGCACAGTTTGATGATGGTCGTAGCCGTCGTGTTGGTTACCATCGGTTCGGCAAAAGCCAAGCGGAAAGCAACGGACAATGAAAAATTTAAGACCATGGCCATCTGGTATACGATAGGTCTATTGATTATCCTAGCATCGATTCCCTGGGCATTTTCGCCATTTACCAGCAGACCGAATTTCCGGCCGTTTTTTTAAGCGCACTTCACGCTTTGTTGTTGACAATAAACACCGTGCCTACCGGGTCTTGCATCATTTTCCGCGGCACGGCGCTTAATCGCCTTTCTCGTTAACACCTCGGAAAGTAAAGGTTGTTATCGTATTCTTTTCGTACCTTTGATTAGCGTAAGACAATGAGTAAATTATTCATAAAAAATATGGTTTGCAATCGTTGTATCATGGTGGTACAGAACGAGATGGACAAACTTGGCATAGGCACCAGCCATATAAAATTAGGAGAAGTCACTCTCGATCGGGAATTGTCCGATGCGGAAAGAAAGGCACTGGATAATGCATTGACCGATGTGGGGTTTGAACTCATCGACGACAGAAAAAGCCGCATCATCGAGCAAATCAAAACGGCAATCATCGAGTTGGTGCATCACCGGGAAAGCGACAACAAATACAACCTATCGGAGGTGCTCAGCCATGCCCTCAACCATGATTACAGCTACCTATCCAATCTGTTTTCAGAAGTGGAGGGTACCACGATTGAAAAATATTTCATTGCCCAGAAAATCGAAAAGGTGAAGGAACTATTGGTGTATGATGAACTGACGCTTAGCGAGATTGCCTACCGGCTCAACTACTCCAGTGTGGCATACCTAAGCAATCAGTTCAAAAAGGTGACCGGGCTTACCCCTAGCCATTTCAAGAAAATCAAGGAAGACAAACGAAAACCACTGGATAAGGTATAAATCTTACAAAACAATTCCAGAATTCCACAACGACTTGAACGGATTAAGTTGCCACCTTTGTATTGTACGATAAAAGCATGAGCAATGGCAACAGCAACAGCTAATAATTTGATAAAACAGTCTTTCCCGGTACTGAGCATGACCTGCGCATCCTGCGCGGCCAGTGTGGAAAGCATGGTCAAAGCTACCGAAGGGGTAACCGACGCATCGGTTAATTTTGCGACGGCCACCTTATCGGTGGCGTACCAGCCGACCATCACCAGCCCCCTTGCCTTGCAGGAAGCCGTTCGGTCGGTGGGTTATGATTTGCTCCTCGAAAGCGAAGACACACGGCAAGAGACACTGGAAGCCATCCACGAACAGCAATTCCGGTCGTTAAAACAAAAAACTATTTGGGCCGTTGCCCTCTCCTTACCCGTGGTGGCTATTGGTATGTTTTTCATGACCATACCCTACGCCAATGAGGTCATGTGGTTGTTTACCACGCCCGTGGTGCTGTGGCTGGGCCGGGATTTCTACCGTAATGCCTGGAAACAGGCCAAGCACCGTAAAGCCAACATGGACACCTTGGTGGCATTGAGTACAGGCATCGCCTACGTATTCAGTGTTTTTAATATGCTAATGCCCGAGTTCTGGCACGAGCGGGGCCTTGAGGCCCACGTGTATTTCGAAGCGGCGACGGTCATCGTTGCCTTTATACTGCTTGGGAAACTATTGGAGGAAAGGGCCAAAGGCAACACCTCGTCAGCCATCAAAAAACTGATGGGTTTGCAGCCGAAAACCGTAACATTGGTACTGCCTGACGGCCGCGAACAGCAAACCGCCATTGAAGATGTGCATGTGGGCGACGTGGTTTTGGTGAAGCCGGGTGAAAAGATTGCGGTGGATGGAATGGTCTTGTCCGGCAGCTCGTATGTAGACGAAAGCATGTTGAGTGGCGAACCCCTGCCTGTGCTTAAAGCGGCAGACGAAAAGGTCTTTGCGGGCACCATCAACCAAAAAGGAAGCTTCCGGTTTAAAGCGGTGAAGGTAGGCAAGGAAACCATGCTTGCCCAAATCATCAAAACGGTGCAGGATGCGCAGGGCAGCAAAGCTCCGGTACAGAAACTCGTAGATAAGATCGCTGGCATTTTCGTCCCCATTGTGATGGGCATCGCCCTGCTTACATTCATACTGTGGGTGGTATTGGGCGGCGACAATGGTATAGTACATGGGCTTTTGGCTGCCATTACGGTACTGGTCATCGCATGCCCTTGTGCCTTGGGACTGGCCACCCCCACGGCGATCATGGTGGGTGTGGGTAAAGGTGCCGAAAACGGGATACTCATCAAAGATGCCGAAAGCCTGGAGCTGGCGAAAAAAGTAAACGCCATGGTGCTCGACAAAACCGGGACCATCACCGAAGGTAAACCGGAAGTAACCGGTGCGAAATGGCTGAACGACGACGATACGGCAAAACAGGTTTTGTTTAGCTTGGAAAAACAATCCGAACACCCATTGGCCGCTGCGGTGACCAATCACCTCGCCGAGGCAAATACGGTAGATTTAACGGCATTTGAGAGCATTACCGGCAAGGGCGTAAAAGCGGTTTACAACGGCGAAACGTATTTCGCCGGGAACAAAGGGCTTCTAGCAGAGCATGGTGTTTCCATTGCAGCCGTACTGCAACAGCAGGCTGACGAATGGGGTAAACAGTCAAAAACGGTCATCTGGTTTGCAAACCGCACACAAACACTGGCCGTACTGGCTATTTCGGACAAGATTAAGGAAACTTCCGTATTGGCCATCAAGCAAATGCAGGAAATGGGCATAGCGCTATACATGCTTACGGGCGATAATGAAGCCACGGCCAAGGCCATTGCGCAGCAAACCGGTATTGGGCATTACAAAGCGGAGGTTTTGCCACAACACAAAGCGGATTTCGTGAAAGAGCTCCAACGGCAGGGTAAAACCGTAGCGATGGTGGGCGATGGCATCAACGATAGTACCGCATTGGCTACGGCAGATGTAAGCATCGCCATGGGCAAAGGCAGCGATATTGCTATGGATGTGGCGAAAATGACCATCATTTCATCCGACCTGACCAAAATCCCGCAGGCCATCAGACTGTCTAAACAAACCGTAGCAACTATCAAACAGAACTTATTCTGGGCGTTCATTTACAACCTGATTGGCATCCCTATTGCAGCGGGGATATTGTACCCAATCAATGGTTTTTTGCTCAACCCCATGATAGCCGGGGCAGCGATGGCCTTGAGCAGCGTGAGCGTGGTGAGCAACAGCTTGCGGCTGAAATGGAAAAAAATAAACGATTCATTAACGACAAATCCAAACAAGATGGAAAATAGTAATCAACATTTGCAGTTCAAAACAAACATCAACTGTGGCGGCTGTGTGGCCACTGTGACGCCGCATCTCGACCGGCTAGATGGTATTGCGCATTGGGAAGTAGACACGGATAATAAAGATAAGATACTGACCGTATCGGCTACCGGAGCATCCGCGCAACAGATCATGGAAACGGTACAACAGGCGGGTTTTACCATCGAGCCGGTCAACCAGTAGCCATTGCGGGTCGGAGAGGCGCGTCGCCTTTATTTCTCCAGCTCGGTGTCGCTCGTATTTGCTAAGATACGCCGCCCTAGCATGTAGTGCCGCGTTTGACGCATTAATTAAATGAAATGTGGATGTGGCGCAACAAAACCGAAAACTAATTTACATGGGAACGGTTGAAATCATAATAGCAAATAACAATGCAGGCATTATCATCGATAAGGACCGGTCCTTATGTAAAGGCCGGAAAAGGCTGCCACTTTCGGGTTTGGGCTCCGCTAACGCATGAGGTTACACTACATCTTATCTCGCCTGACGAAAGCTGGCATGACATGGGGCGGGGAAGCGATGGCTACTTTGAAGTGGAACTCCCGGATTGCCCGATAGACGCCCAGTACTATTATGTGCTGGATGGCGGCGACGACCTACCCGACCCGGCATCACACGACCAACCCAACGGCGTACATGGCCCATCCGCACTCGTTGACCATGGCAACTACCAATGGAAAGATCACGAATGGGAGAATCCACCCCTGGAAGAGCTGATAGGCTACGAGCTGCATGTGGGAACATTCACCGAACAGGGGACATTCGAAGCCATTATTCCCAGGCTGGGCGACCTGAAATCAATCGGCATCAATGCCATCGAACTCATGCCTATCGCCGAATTTCCCGGCAGTAGAAACTGGGGTTACGATGGCGTTTTTCCATTTGCTGTCCAACACACGTACGGCGGCCCGGAAGGTTTAAAAAAACTGGTGGATGCTTGCCACCAAATCGGGATAGCTGTCTATCTCGACGTGGTGTACAATCACCTCGGGCCCGAAGGCAATTATTTCAATCGGTATGGGCCGTACTTTACCGAAGCATACCAAACGCCCTGGGGCGCAGCAATCAATTTCGACGGCCCTTGGTCTGACGGGGTACGTGATTACTTTGCCAGCAATGCGCTCCATTGGTTTCACCACTACCACATCGACGGCCTGCGGCTAGATGCCATCCATGCCATGATGGATAACGGGGCCGTACATGTGCTACAGTATATCAACAAGCATGTAGACCAATATATTCAAGAAAGCGGAAAAAATGTTTATTTGATTGCCGAGAGCGACTTGAACGCACCGCGTGTTATCCAGAATTCCCAGACAGGTGGATATGGTTTCGATGCACAATGGTTAGACGACTTTCATCATGCATTGTTTGTTTTGCTATATCCGGAAGGTAGGGAACGGTACGAAGACTTCGGTGCCATGGAACAGCTGGCCAAGGCCTATACGGATGGATTTGTGCATAGCAGCGAGTACGTGAAGGCGCGCCAACGAAAACATGGTGCATCTTCCGCAGGCATCCCCGGATTTAAGTTCGTGGCGTTTATCCAAAACCATGACCAGGTGGGCAACCAAAAGAACGGAGCACGGTTATCCAGCCTCGTATCCGAAAGCCATCTACGCGTGGCCGCGGCTGCGTTGCTCCTCTCCCCTTATATCCCCCTGTTGTTTATGGGTGAAGAATACGGAGAAACACGGCCTTTTCTATACTTCACCAGCCACAGTGATCCGAAACTGATTGCCCGGGTAAGGGCCGGACGGAAGCGTGAATTCAGCGATTTTTTTGACCATGAGGATCCCCCCGATCCACAGGCGGAGTCATCTTTCGCATCGTGCATTCTTGATTGGCCCATCCGCACGCAGGGGAAACATGGCGAGTTGCTGGAATGGTATAAACGGCTCATCGCGCTGCGCCAGTCGCATGCCGCATTACGGAATTTCAACAAGCCAGCCACGCAAGTCGACGTCATCAATTCCCATGCATGGGCATTGCGCAGGCAGGATGAATCCGGGCAGTCGCTGTTGCTAGCCCTTTTCAACCTTTCCGGCGACACGATACGGCATACGCTACCCGCAAACACAACGTGGACGTGTTTGTTAGATTCAACAGCGCCCCTTGCCGCGGCAGCGACTACAACCGCTAACGCCCATGCGCTGCTCCTGCCCCCGGTGAGTGTATCGGTGTTTACGGCTGAAACATAAATACATCCGGATACTCCGGTACCGGAATTTTGATGTTAACGCATGATAATTTGTTATGGTCACAACTACAAATGCCCCTTGGTGGAAAACCGGCGTCATTTACCAAATCTACCCACGTTCATTTATGGACGCCAACAATGACGGTATCGGCGACCTGCAAGGGATTATCAATAAACTGGATTACCTGCAATGGTTGGGAGCCCATGCGATTTGGATTTCGCCGATATACCCATCGCCCATGGCCGACTTTGGCTATGATATTGCGGACTATACGGGGATAGATGAACGATTTGGCACCATGGCTGATTTCGACCAGCTTCTCCAAGAGGCGCATCGCCGGGAGTTGAAAGTGATCCTTGACCTGGTGCCGAACCATACGTCCGACCAGCATCCGTGGTTCATCGAATCTAAAAGTTCGAGGGATTCACCCAAGCGCGACTGGTATATTTGGCATGATGGCAAGGCCGACGGCAGTCCGCCAAACAACTGGAAAAGCGTATTCGGCGGAAACGCGTGGGAATGGGACGACCATACCAAGCAATATTACTATCATGGTTTTCTGAAAGCGCAGCCCGATCTGAACTGGTGGAACCCCGATGTGCGGGAAGCGATGTTTGATGTGATGCGGTTTTGGTTGGACAAGGGCGTGGATGGCTTCCGGGTTGACGTGATCTGGCATTTGATCAAAGACCGGCAACTACGTGATAATCCGCCGAATCCCCACTACGACAATACGCAATCGACCTATAACCAGCTGTTGCCCGCATACTCCACCGACCAGCCAGAAGTACACCATATTGTGCAGAAAATGCGACAGGTGGTTGATGCCTATGACGACCGACTGATTATTGGCGAAGTTTACCTGCCTTTGCACCAACTGATGGCTTATTACGGGCCGCAAAGCGACGGTGTGCACATGCCCTTCAATTTCCAATTGCTGACCATGCCGTGGCGCGCGCAGGAAATTGCCTCAGCAATTGACCAGTATGAAGGGGCGCTACCCGCCGAAGGGTGGCCGAATTGGGTACTCAGCAATCATGACCAGCCCCGGTTGGCAAGCCGCGTAGGCGAACACCAAGCCCGCGTGGCAGCGCTACTGCTGCTTACCCTTCGCGGTACCCCCACGCTCTACTACGGCGATGAAATCGGCATGCGCGATGTAGCCATCCCTTTTGAGGAGCAACAAGACCCCCAAGGCTTGAACATGCCGGAAAAAGACCTCAGTAGGGATCCAAGCCGCACACCTATGCAATGGTCAAATGCTGCTTATGCTGGCTTCTCGACAGCCAAACCGTGGCTTCGCGTAGATAAGCGATACCCGCGCTACAATGTGCAGCAGCAGCGGGAAAACCCGTCCTCCATCCTGCACTTATATCACGAACTCATCGCGCTACGAAATAGGGAGCCTGCCTTGAACCGGGGGACATATACACCGATTCATTCGAACGACCAGTACCTGGCCTATCAGCGGGAATCGCCCGACGGCGACAGCTTCTTTGTGATGCTTAACCTTTCGTCCCGTCCCTGCCGGCACCGCCAGGACCCATCCCAGTTACGCAACGGCGTGGTTGAACTATCGACATCACCGGAATTGAAAGGGATGGCTATCGGTGAGCAAATTTATTTGAGTGGCGATGAAGGTATTATTGTAAGGCTATCAGCAGTGAGACACTAAAGACAGAAATCATGGACGATTCATTTCAAACCTTATTGCAAAAAGTATGGCACTGCACATTGATGTGTGAGAAATGTGCCAACGAAAGTATTTTACGGCCAGACCATGGGCACCTCAGCGAATGCATACGGCTCAGCCAGGATTGTGCTGAAATTTGTGTGCTATTAGCCAAATCCATCAAACGGCAGTCTATCTTGTTGCCGGCGCTGCTTGACCTTTGCGAGTGGATATGTAACCAGTGTGCCCGGGAATGTAACAAACACCCGGCAGACCATTGCCAGCAATGTGCGGCCGCATGTTTGTTGTGCAGCGAAGCTTGTTATTTGCTAAAAGAGCGCCTGCAAACACGGGGCGACAACGGGTTTGATCAGTCGGCTAGCTGATATACCTGCATCGAGCGTCCGGCGACCTCGAAGTGACTACCCGCTTCGAGTTGATTCGGCGACGCAGCGATCTGTGCTGATGTGGTATCGATTACCTTTATCCAGAAATCACCATACCGTTTGTCTTTGGGCAATATAAAATCCAACGGCTCTTGGTACGCATTGAAAATGAGATAAAAGCTGTCGCCGATGATTTTTTTCCCTTTTTCGTCTACCGAATGAATGCCCTCGCCGTTCAGGAATACGGCGAGCGACCGGGCAAAATCGTGATCCCAGCTTTCTTCGGGCATCTCCCGCCCATCGGGCAGGAACCATGCGATATCTTCCGTGCCAACGCCTTTTATTGGCTCACCGGTAAACCATTTCCGTCGGCAGAACACAGGTTGAGAAAGCCGCAATTCGATCAACTGCCGCGTATATTCCAACAATGAACCATCAACCTGGTCCCAATGAAACCACGATAACTCGTTGTCCTGGCAATACGCATTGTTATTCCCCTGCTGTGTTCGCCCCGCTTCGTCACCTGCAAGCAGCATGGGCACGCCCTGTGAAAGAAGGAGCGTTGCTAAGAGGTTGCGCTTCTGTTGGGCGCGCAATGCATTTACTTCCACATCGTCCGTAGGACCCTCAATGCCGCAATTCCAAGACCGGTTGTGGCTTTCGCCATCGTTGTTGTCCTCTTGGTTCGCCTCATTGTGCTTCTCGTTGTACGATACGAGGTCGTGCAACGTAAAACCGTCGTGAGCCGTGATGAAATTGATACTCGCAGTCGGTTTCCGATAATCGTCTTGATACAGGTCCGAACTCCCGGTGAAACGTGCTGCAAACTCGGACAGCATGCTTTCGGCACCGCGCCAATAATCGCGTACACAATCGCGGTATTTACCGTTCCATTCCGCCCAGCCCGGCGGAAAATTGCCCACTTGGTATCCCCCCTCGCCCAAATCCCAGGGTTCGGCAATTAATTTCACCTGTGAAATGACGGGATCCTGCTGGATGATATCGAAGAAAGCACTTAACCGATCAACTTCATGCAGTTCGCGTGCCAAGGTAGCGGCTAGGTCGAACCGGAATCCGTCTACGTGCATCTCGGTAATCCAGTAGCGCAGGCTATCCATAATCAGTCGGAGAACGATGGGCAGGTTCGCATTCAGTGTATTTCCGGTGCCGGTATAATCCATATAAAACCGGGGATCGTCGGTAAGCCGGTAATAGTTCGCATTGTCGATGCCTTTGAAACTCAGCGTGGGCCCTAGGTGGTTCCCTTCGGCCGTGTGGTTATACACCACATCCAATATCACTTCGATTCCGGCTGCATGCAACGCCTTAACCATGTTTTTAAACTCGTTGACTTGTTGCCCCAACGCGCCGGAAGACGCATAGCGCACTTCCGGCGCAAAAAAACCGATGGTATTGTAGCCCCAATAATTGGATAACCCATCGCTATGCCGGTCGTTTACGAATTGGTGTACGGGCATCAGTTCGATGGCTGTAATGCCGAGATTTTTCAGGTATTCTACTGTTTTGGGGTGGCCCAAACCGGCATAGGTTCCGCGAAGATCGTCCGGAATTTCCGGACGCAGTTTCGTCAGCCCCCGCACGTGGGCTTCGTAAATAACGGTTTGGCGAAAAGGAATGTTGAGCTGCTTATCGCCCTCCCAGTCGAAACCCGGATCCACAACGACCGATTTTGGCACGTGTGGTGCGCTGTCCTGTTTACTGAAGCTCAAATCTTCATCCGGATGGCCCGCCTCATAGCCCAGATGGGCTTCGTGTGCATCTAAAACGCCCGATATCGCTTTGGCGTAGGGGTCTAGCAATAGCTTATTGGGATTGTAACGTTGACCAGCCGACGGTTCGAAGGGACCATCCATCCGATAGCCATAGCATTGCCCCGGCGCCAGACCCGGCACATAACCGTGGCACACCTGATGGGTGCGCTCCGTAAGGGTAATCACCGTTTCTCCGGCATCGGGGGTAGCGCCATCAAACAAACAAAGGTGCACGGCTGTTGCCTGTTCGACATAGATGGAAAAGTTCACGCCTTCCCCATCCCAAGTTGCACCCAGGGGATACGGTTTACCGGGATAGATTGTATATTTCATAAACAACCAACCGCGGAGCACTTGTAATTGTTTTGAAATTCACTACCGGCCATACAATTGTACCCATTCGCTCAATTGGCGTCGTAAACGGGTGGTTAGTTGGTCCGGATCGAGCCGCCAGCGCCAGTTACCCGTGGGCACTGCCGGTATATTCATGCGTGCTTCCGTTCCGAGCCCCAATAAATCCTGTAAGGGGATAATGGCTAAGCGGGCCGGGGACGCGTAGGCCAGCCGGCACAGCGTTACGACAGCACGTTGCGGCGTAAGCGTGCCAGCACCGGCGTACGCGCTCAACCGTGCCTTTGCGGCCGTTGACTCATTGCGATACCATCCCACGGCCGTGTCATTATCATGTGTACCGGTAAACACGACATCGCGGGCCGAATGATGATGCGGCGCGTGTAAATTAGTAGCGATATCGTCGCCGAAAGCGAATTGCAAGACTTTCATTCCGGGAATGCTCAGCTCGTCACGCAACCGGTAAACCCCTTCATGGATGTCGCCCAAATCTTCAGCGATGAACGGCAGACCGCCAACGGATTTTTTGAAGGCCCTGAAAGGCGCTACTCCCGGGCCGGGCTGCCACGCGCCTTCTTTCGCACGCTTTGCCGTAATGGGAATTTCCCAATAATCGTAAAACGCCCGGAAATGATCGAGCCGCAACAGATCGTAAAATGCCAAGTTTTTTGTTATCCGCTGCGTCCACCAGGCAAAGCCGTCGCTGGCGTGGTTTTCCCAACGGAAAACGGGCATGCCCCATAGCTGTCCGTCAGCGTTGAAATAATCCGGTGGTACACCTGCCATATCCGCTATTGCCCCATTGTCATCCAACTTGAACAGCCCACGGTGCACCCATACATCTGCGGCATCATGATTAACGTAAAAAGGAATGTCGCCGATGAACTGCACGCCCGATTGCCGACTGTATTGGCGGAGACGATTCCACTGCAAAAGAAACTGATACTGCAGCCATTTTACTTTTTTTAGTTCGTATGGATATGATGTGCCGAGTGCTTTCAGTGCATCTTGCTTGCGGTTACGGTAGGCAACCGGCCAGCTATACCAAGGCTTACCGCGGTATCTATCCTTTAGCACCGAATATAACGCATAGTCGTCTAGCCACCCGGACTCACGTTTGCAAAATGCCTCGAACCCTTGGTCTCGGCGACCTACCCATTGACGAAGGTAGTTTCGGAAAGCTTTACCAAAAAGCACGTTTTTCAGCGCCGATGCTTGGTCGTATACCGCTTCTGACGCGTTGGGAAGCTCGTGCATTTCCAGATCGGCTTGGACAAGCCACCCTTGTCGCGCAAAATCGGCCAGATCGAGAAACAAGGCGTTGCCGGCCATTGCCGAGTGCCCGCTATACGGGGAATAGCCTACTGCCGCGCTTGTTGGATGGTGAGGCAGCATCAACCAATACCGTTGGCGCGCTTGCCCCAAGAAATCCACGAACCGATAGGCTCCGCGCCCCAGATCACCGGTTCCAAACGGCCCTGGCAAGGAGAATAGCGGCATCAACACGCCCGCTGCCCGGTGAGTTTTCTGCGTGTCGTCGGTGGCTATCCACACACTTACCGGAAGCGGATGAACGTGCTGGCCAAGTATGAACTGGCTTACGTTTTCCTTGATTTCGCCGGTAAATACGTTGCGCCACTGCCGGGGTGCATGGTCCGGTAGCATGATCCGGGTAGTACCCCAGTCGATATGCTCTAATTTTCTAGTTCGACCCACCATGCGGCTTCCGATATGGATGGGCACCACCACCAGCAGCCATTGGTGGTTTAGGCGGCGGATAAAGGACAAGACATGTTTCCGATATCTTCCTGACGCCGCAATGGGGATATACAATCCTTTCTGAAAAAGGTCAGGGTACTGGCGGCGTAGCTGTGCCAGCCATTCCGTGATGCTGTATTTCACCTGCCCCGAATGACGGTCTTTCCATAGTTGATGTACCACATCGGTTCCGGCACCCATTTTATGCAGTCGCTGTTGCCATGCCTGGCGTTCGGCGAAATCCACCGGTCGCCGGTTATCGGGGTCTACAAATGAAAAGTCCCAACCTTCGCTGCCCTGATAGCAGTCCGGAATGCCGGGGCATGTAAATTTCAATACCACTTTTGCGAGCGAGTTCAGGATAGACAGGTCCACAAATTCCGTATGAAATGGGCGAAAATGCTTAAAAAATGGGGCGCGCGGATGAAGTATACTCCGGATGAAACGCACTACCGATTGCTCATATGTTTGATTGGGGGCGGCCCAGTCCGTATGTCGCTTGGCTTCACGCATCGCTTTGATAAGGTAGGCCTCCAAGCGTTCCCGGTAGGGTTTAAGCGGCTTACGGGGCATCGGAAAGGTGCCCCATAGCGTTTGGTAGATGAAATATTCGTCGTTCGCGTCAGGCATGCCATTCGTTTTGAATGACGCATTCCATTTCATCCATGTCGCCACGGCCGCACTCCATGCGCGTGGAAATGCCGTAATCACCTGCAAACGTGCGCTAGCATCTTCGCCCCGTTTGGTATCGTGTGTGGCCGTGGCATTCAAGGTGTGTTGTTGGTATTGGCTACGTTCTTCCATAAATTGGTGGAAGTCGGCGACCGATCGGCTGAACTCCGCGGGCGATCCACCAACCTCATTCGCACCGATATACCGATTGTAGGCATACATCAATGTATCTTCCAGCCCTTTGGCCATCAATGCACCGGTAAGCTGCATACATCGTTGGTAAAACAAAGCGATATGCGCCAATTGAGGTCCGGTATTTATTTTCTTCGCAGAGACCAGCAACCCTTCCAGCAAGGCCAGTTCCTTACGCAAATCAGGACGATCGGCGGCAGCCAGTTCCAGCGTCTTCCTTATCGACTCCACTTCCGCGTCGGTAAGCGGGAAAGCATGCCCGTACCAACGGTAGACGGGGCAATGGATGATAAATTGTGCCAACGCCGATTTCAGCATCTCTTGGCTGTGATTTTTAGATAGCGTTGCTTCTGCCAGCACGACCTCTTGCAAAAACCGGGAAAGGTTGTCCAGTTCGCCTTTCATCGCTTCCATCAATTGGCTTTCTTTCGCCTGCCAAAGCAGCGGTGGAATCGGCTGGTCCTGACCGGTAAGTTTACTATAAAAACGGGTTAGCCGCTCCTCATTGCTCCCATCTGATAGGACTGCGTTGGCCATGGCGAGGAAATCGTATCCGGAAGTTCCTTGAATTGGCCATTGGGTTGGAAGACGTTCGCCCGGCTGGAGGATTTTTTCGACCACGATGAGCACATGGTCGCCGACTAATCGACGTAACCGGAGTAGATAACCTGTCGGATCGACAAGACCATCGATGTGATCGATCCGCAGGCCTGTAAACACACCATTTTTTACGAGTTGAGCGATCAACCGGTGGGCCGCATCAAAGACGCTGCCATCTTGTACGTTTAATGCGATGAGGCTATTGACTGTAAAGAATCGCCTGTAATTGATGCGATGATGCGTTTCCTTCCAACTACAGGGCTCGTAGTATTGAAGTGTGATTAAGTCGCGGATTATCGCCGGGTCATCTAACAATTTGTCTCCATTCAACCTACGGATAAATGCTTGTCCAGCCGGATTGATTGGCCATACCTTTCCTGCAAATGCTAGTCCGAATTGCTGATTAAAGCTGCTGAGCGTGACACGACCGGTATGGATGGCCTCTTCGAGCGGAACATCGAGAAAAGGCAGCATTAAGCGGCCGGAAAAATAATTAGGCGACGCGAAAGGTGTATCAAAGAACGTGCGATAGGTCGACTCGGGGCCTTTCTCCAGCACATCCCACAACCACGGATTTTCCGGATGGAAGGCCATATGATTGGGTACGATATCTTGTATCCAGCCGATTCCGGCATGGGCAAGCTTAGTGGCAACACGCTTCAGCTGTTCAAGCGAACCGATTTCGGGATTGAGCTGCGTGGGATCGGTCTGATCGTAACCATGGCCGCTTCCGGGAACGGCGCGGAAAATAGGCGATGCATAAATGGCGCCGACTCCCAAACGGTTCAAATATGGAATAAGATGTTCCAGGTCGCGAAACGTAAAGTCCTTATTGAACTGTACCCGATAGGTCATATTTGGAAGTTGCACCATAAGTAGGAGAATTAACCAACGCACTGCGTAATTGTTCGGATATACATTTTTCTAACAGTTCATCCATGTGCGAAAACAAAAGCGTTGTGTGGCTTGTTGGCTTCTCACAATAGCAATGATATGGGAACGCTAGACAGGTTTCAGCTCGAACAGATGGGGTTCAATCCGCCGGAAGGCCCCTGCATCGCCAATGGGCGATGGCTTCGTTTTTTTATTTTTCGCGATAGGCCCTGGTTGGGAATAGAGGAATATCTCTCAGCGGAAACCAGCCTAGCGGGGCCTGCGGCTGGTGAGATTTATGCCGTCAATTACGGCACACATAAGATGGAGGCCATACAGACATTGGACGACATTAAGTTTTTTTTATACCGGAATTATTGATTCGTCAACTCGTTGCTAAACTGATGTGCTCTAATTCTACTTCCAGCATATGAAAAGGATGCGGTTTGCCCTGTTGAGCTAGTAAGGGCAACGATACGTTCCAAACCTTTATCCCATCCGCCGTTTCAGCGGCAAATTGCCCCTTATGCGCATGACCATGGAACACGGCGATGATGTCATCAGTGTTCCGTTGAATGGGCTCCAATAGCCGCGAAGAACCCAAAAATGGGTAAATTTCCAACGGCTCGCCCACGACGGTATCGACGATTGGCGCATAATGCAATACGGCAATTTTTCGAACTTCGCCGCCATGCTGGCCTAGCCGCGCCAGGGCCCGTTCCAGTTTTAGCGCCTCATCAACTGCTTCCTGAACAAACAGCTTCATCATTTCTTCACCGAATTTGGATAACATCGCTGCACCGAATCCGCCCCCAAAGCCTTTTACACCCGCAAAGCCAATACCATGGATGACAACGGATTCGCCGTCTAGTATCTGAATGTTGGCTTGTGCCAGGGTTTCTTTGATGAGTTTTTGACGTCCTTTTTCATAGTCGTGGTTGCCAAGTACGCCGACCATCGGTATGTTACATCCCTTGAGTTCCTCTACCAGTAGCGCCGCTTCGTCTTCATCACCTGTATCGGTTAGGTCGCCGGCCAGCACCAAGACGTCGGCCTCCCGGCAAATGGCCGTAAAATATTCCTTCCACTTCCCCCGGTCGGTCTCCCGCACGTGCAAGTCACCTACTGCTGCAATTTTGATTGTTTTTTGACTTACTTCCATCGCTATATGTTTATATGCTCCTCATTGTATACGACTTGTAGTTCCACACTTTGACATCTACCTCATACTGCGTCTGGTCGATAAGCGGTCCGCGGCATACTTTTTCGACCGAAGGCGGCAATTCGTACTGTTCATTTGCCCGTTTCATCAGCTCATGAAATACCCAATCGGGCACGATATCGCGGTAATCTGAAGGATAGACAAACTGAAAAATGAGTAGTTGTGCCAGCAGCAAATGCCAGTGTGCATCAAGCCGAGCCAATAGCCGCTGCCAATCCAATCGGTGTCCGGTTTTTAATAGCAGGTGATTGACATCTGCACTGTCATTCCGCTCGCGGTTTTGGACATAAATCTTGCACCATATCAACTCTTCCGGCGCAATGAACCTTACCGGCAAACCAAGAAAATCACCTGTCTCTGCATGGGCGAACCATGTTTCGTCGACGCTACAGATTCCGTTGACGGTATCAAAAATAATGTCAATAAAATAGTCGTCTTTAAACGCCTTAGCCAGCCACCTGGAATCCGTCAGCTCAACGCGGTATCCATCGTTCGCAAAACACTTAAGCAGGTGCGTATAATCTTTTGGCTGGCAGAAAACGTCAAGGTCTTTCGTATCGCGCTGTATGCCCGTGTGAAAAGACAATGCAAATCCACCGCCAACCATAAAATCACACGCGCCGTTAAGCAATACCGATACAGCATCGTGGTAAATTGAAGTCGGATTTTCAGACCCGTCGTTTAATAGCACATCCATACCTGAGCGTCTGATTGCAAAGCTAAATTCACCAAATCATTCCCTCATGCGACGGATTGATTCGCCCAGTATACCACTTGGTGCTCGCATCGTTCACGTCCTTCTTGTCGCCCATGTTGCGCTTCCTTTGGTCTTTTGTCAAGTTGATTTTTCTCATTTCGCCCACCACCGCTGCCTTGAGCGGATTAATGGACTTTTCTTTCTTTTCTAACATAATAACTCCTTTTACACTACTATTTTTTCACTGCTTTCACTCACCCTGGATGGAGATGACACCTGAGCAGCCAAATTGTTGGCTTTTTTCAGCGGATAGTCTCCCCGATAACCGTACCACTGGGCAAAACCGCCCATTTTTTTACAATGACTAGACCATCGACAATTCCATAGGTTTCGAAATCACCATTTTCGAGGTGCGGCCCACCCACGATACGGACGTTATCGCCAATTGCACAGTTTTTATCCAGAATAGCGCATTCGATGTGACAGTCCGCTCCGACGCCCATAAACGGCAAACCTTGTTCGGCTAACTTTTCAATTTCATTCAGCGTCTGGTAACTATCGGTCCCCATCATGTAGGTGTTGTGCATCGTGACGCCGGGACCGATACGTGATCGGATGCCAATGACCGAGCGAACGATTTGCTCGGCTGCGATTACGCACCCATCTGCAACGATGGCATTGCGGAGATAGGTCCCCGCGATTTTAGACGGTGGCAAATGCCGCGGCCGCGTGTAAATCACACTTTTATTGAACAGATTGAACTTGGGTAAATCATCCGTCAACCCAATATTGGCTTCGAAAAAAGATGAAATGTTTCCGATATCTGTCCAATAACCATCGTAAAGGAAGCTGTTGACATGATGTTTCTGGATGGCCTCGGGAATCAATTCTTTCCCGAAATCGGCGTAGGGCTCGGTGAGTAGTTGCGCTAAAATATCTCTGTTGAAAAGGTAGATGCCCATGGAAGCTAAATAGTTTCTTTCCTCTTTACGCAGATTGTCTTCCACGTCAGACACCCAATCCGGAAGAGCTTCTACAGGTGGCTTCTCGATAAATGAGGTGATCTTGCCGGCTTTATCGGCTTTGAGAATCCCAAACGAGCTTGCGTCTCTGGCAGCTACCGGGATGGTAGCCACCGTAATCTGCGCGTTTGAACGGCGATGGCTTTCTATCATTTCACCTAAATCCATCTGATAGAGCTGATCGCCAGACAGTATCAAGACATATTCAAATGCAAGGTGTGCGAGGTAACGATGCAGGTGCCTTACCGCATCTGCGTTGCCCGAGAACCATTCTCGGCCATCGTTCGTTTGCTCTGCCGCAAGGATTTCGACAAATGCATTGTTGAACGACGGGAAATGGTAGGTGTTTTTAATATGTGAATTGAGCGATGCGGAATTGTGTTGTGTGAGGACAAAAATCCGGTCTAATCCCGAATTGAGGCAATTCGATATCGGTATATCCACCAAGCGGTATTTTCCAGCTAAAGGTACCGCTGGTTTTGAGCGGTTTTCGGTCAGCGGGTGGAGGCGCGTGCCTTTTCCCCCACCCAATACCACGGAGATGACGTTGTTTGCCATGATTTTATATGTTAACGAAGCAGGCGCCGCGAGTGACTATCGATACGCTACTCAAGTTACCATCTGACAAACATCCGGGATTTTTGTTTGACTACGTTTGGAATCGCCAATGGGCTAAGCGTTAGGTAAGGATATCTATGACCCCTGCCCTTATGGTTATTTCAATTTTTTTCCTTTTTTTGAGTGTGATTAACTCATCGTCCACATGGATTGTTTGGCCATCGGAATCAATGACAACCTCACGAGTGGCGGTAACGATCTGCCAGGGAACCGCACTTGCCGTTTGCGGTACCTGCTGCCGCAAGCGGCGCAAGTACGTCGAAAACACCTCCCTGTTACTTTGCTTCAATAGCGCCACTTCGAAATTTCCATCGGTTGGGTCGGCACTCGACGCGAGAACAAGATTGGGACCGATTGATTTGATATTCAAAACTTCCACTAAAAGGTAATCGTCTTCATACACTAGGCCGTCTATTGTTACTTTCGCTCGTGTAGCCGGAGAGGTTTCTACAATTTCTAGCAGCTTTTCTAACGCCAATTCCAACTCGTCTTCAGCAGTATGCACGTGATCGAAATCTACGGTTTTCATTTTCTCCATGAGCGTAGGAATCAGACCGAATCCCAGACCCTCAATAAAAAACCGGGCTTTCCCCAACTTGCCGATCAACCCGACATCCACTTGTTTCGGTTTCCATTGCTGTATATTCCGCTCAAATGTGTCCAAATCGGGCGAAATCCCTAATGTTTTTGCAAAATTGTTTGCTGTACCACTCGGGATCAGGGCCACTGTCAGTGGCTTGTCGAGTATACTTCGTGTCAGCAGTTTTTTCAGTACTTCGCGCACCGTCCCATCTCCTCCGGCAATAACCACCAGGGCTGTTTTGCTTGCAAAACGTTTCCATCCTTTCTCTTTTAAGGATGCGTACTGGCACGTGAAACCTAGCGATTCGATCCGCCTGATTAATTCTTCTTTGACATGGTCTTGATCTCCGGCTTTGGGGTTATGTAGAAGGCGGGCGTGGGTGTTTTTTTTCATTTGCAAAATTTCCGCTAAGGATATCGAATGTACATTCAACCAAACAAAGAATCACTTGTACTTGTTTTAACCAATATGAATGACATGGTACCATTCAGTAGCTGTCAAAAACTTTTTTTATGCGGATTTTAGTAACGAATGACGACGGTATTTATAGTCCTGGCATTAATGCGCTGGCCACCATTGCTTCAAAATTTGGTGAAGTAATTGTTGTAGCGCCCGATGTTGAACAATCATCGATGGGTCATGCAGTAACCCACTCGCGTCCGCTTTCTTATAAAAAGTCACCTATCGAGTTCGAGGAAGGAATTGAAGCCTATCGTGTAAATGGTACTCCGGCCGATTGTGTAGCACTTGGAACCCATCTCAGGAACAATATACAGGTCGTGTTATCTGGCATTAATATGGGCCCGAATCTAGGGAACTCGATGTGGCACTCGGGAACGTTGGCAGCTGCTAAGCAAGCGGTGCTATTTGGCAAAAAGGGAATTGCATTCAGCACACCCGTAGGGAAGAGCGAACCTGCGTTTGATTTATTAGCGCCCTTCGTTGAAGAAACGCTCAAGCTATTACTCCGAAATCCCGACGAAGTGGGGTTATTCAATGTGAATTTTCCGCCGCGGCCCACAGGTATACGCTGGACCCGCCAATCCGTACGATTTTATGACGGCCAAATTATACCGGGACAGGACCCGATGGGGAGAAAACATTATTGGTTCACTGTTATTCCCTTAGACCCGGCAGAAGCGGGAACCGACCGATGGGCTGTGGAAAACGATTTGGTTTCCATTACTCCCTTACGACTTGATCTCACGGACAAAAATATGCTCCAAGCCCAATTGCAAGTCAATAAAGCACTTGCTGAAAACGATAGCCCCTAACACGGGCGATGCAGCTAAACAAAATGACCGCATCGCTGTTAAGAAAAATAAAAAGTGTACATGGCAAAAACGATACTTGTTATTGATGACGACGAAGACATCTTGGAAATCCTAAATATTGTGTTTCAGGATTCCGGTTATGAAGTCATTCTCTCTAGGGTAGGCCTTGAAACCGAATTCATTAACGTGCTGCATCCCGACATCGTACTTTTGGACGTGCGTATCGTTGGATCGCCCAAAACGGGAGCCGACATCTGCAAAGACCTTAAAGCTGACGCACGCACGAAGCACGTGCCGGTTATCCTCTTTTCCGCCGAGCACGACCTACATACCATGGCTACTGCCTGCGAGGCGGATAGTTATATTGCCAAGCCCTTTGGAATAGACAGCTTGCTGATGCAAGTCCAAAAACAACTCTCATAATGCATTAAATACAAAGCTATGCCCACGGATATTGAACTCGACCCAAGCAGCCTGCGCGACTTTTTCATCGTACATTTGAATAAGATCTACACCGCGAAATCACATCTTATTTCCAGCCTGATCATATTGGAGGAAGAGGCCCATTTTTCCGATTTAAAAAAGGGAATCCGTGAAACCATCGACGACGTGCAAAAGCAGCAGAAAAGGATGGAACAAGTCTATCAGCGTCTAGGCATTGAATTTTCAGAAGAAAGTTCAAGCGGTATGCTTGGCTTGATCAAAGATTCTTTCGAAGAAATAAGACAGCGTAGTGGGCAACCCATATTACGAGACCTATCCATGCTGTTTTACCTCCATAATATCGAAAGCATTGAGATGGCTTCTTTTCAGCTGCTTCAAATGATCGCGGTGAAAATGAAAGACGACAAAATAAAGCGCCTCGTACGTGAAAATTACGAAGATGCCAAGGCCGGCCGGACGCTATTATTGCTAATCACAACGAAGTATCTCACGTCAACATCATCGTAAACCGAATAAACCTCGCTAGAAACGTCTGCCCTACAAGTTATTCAAAACATATGCTTGCTCATGGTTGTTAGCCTCATACGAGAAAAGATTGATTTTTCTAATCGATACGATATGAACAACTTCAAACAGAAAGACAAACCCCAAAAGGGAACAAAACAACACCATTAGACACTCCATGTACACCAAAACCAAACAACTCGCCTTCAGTGCTGCCATCGCCATGTTGTCGGCCACGGCACTGTATTTTGCTGCCCCTTTTCTCATTCCGATTGTCCTTGCAGCTTTGCTCGCTATGCTGTTGACCCGTGTCAGCGAATGGTTGGAACGCAAAGGTATGGGACGAGCAGCCTCATCAGCCATTGCTGTGCTAATGCTGATTGCGGTTATCGCGCTGTTGGCTCTTATTCTTTCATGGCAGCTAAGCCAGTTGACGAGCAGTATTGATGAAATGAGGGAGCGGCTTGCCAGCGGCGCAAAAGAGCTCCGTGATTGGGTAAGCACCACCGTGGGCATCAGCGCCGATGAGCAAAACAAAATGTTTGAGGAACAAAAGAATCAAGCATCGGGACAGGCAAATGCGTTATTGATGAGTTTTATAAATTCGCTTGCAACGATCTTCATCAACACTGTTCTTGTCATCGTTTATATCTTTTTGTTTTTGTATTACCGCGATCACCTTAAAAAGTTTATACTGCGAATCGTTCCGGAAGATAAAAAACAAAACGCACAAGAAATCATCCAAAAGTCGGAAGCGCTTTCTGGACACTACCTCACCGGCTTGTTCAGCATGATAGCCATGCTGTGGGTAATGTATGGTATTGGTTTTTGGATTGTCGGGTTACAGGGGGCATTACTTTTTGCCATCATCTGCGGCATCTTAGAAATTGTACCTTTTTTGGGGAACTTGGTAGGCAACCTCATTGCTGTTTTTGCTGCGCTGGTACAGGGAGGTGATTTGGGCATGGTGATTGGCATCGTTGCGGTATACCTAACGGTTCAGTTTTTGCAAACGTATGTTTTGGAGCCCGTGGTCGTGGGCCAACGGGTGAACATCAACCCGCTGTTTACCATTATGGGGCTGGTGGCCGGAGAACTACTTTGGGGTATTGCGGGCATGGCGCTCGCCATTCCGGTTATCGGTATTGTGAAAATTGTATGCGACAACGTGCCCGGTCTCCGAGCTTATGGTATGCTAATCGGGCCAGCAACTACACCAAAAAAGCGCCCGTCGTTTATTCATGTTTTAAAACGTAAAACAATCCGAAGCAGCTAATTATTAGAGTCTTTCACCGCGGCGCGTTCCAGAAAAGTCAGCAAGCGCTGTTCCGTTTCTTTCTTTGTGAGCAAACGACGCCCATTTTGTGGGTTGGTGAGGTATGCTGCTAATGTGCCGGTTTTATATGCATGGACAATACTATCGGGCACGTAATACTGTTTACAGACTGTACGTGTGTTGCCCAATCTGCGAGACACCGTATCTAATACCGATACGATGTTTTCTTGGCACTCGTGTTCGCTGGCATACATCCCACAACGGGCAAACAGCCTGAAAGCCCAAAAGCTAGCATACCATGTTCTGTAATCTTTTGAAGAAAACTGCGAGCCGGCATACTGCCGGATATACGCGTTGACGTCTTGGGCGCGAAGCCGATATGACGCCCCATTGTCTTCCATAACGTATTGAAACAAATAAACTCCTTTTAATCCGACCAACACAGTCATATGGTGGGCTAATTGTGCATTGCGGATCGTAATTTCTTGCCGCACCCCTTTCTTGCCCTTAAACCGAAAGACGGTCTCGTTTCCTGAGACGTTTACATGCTTCTTTTTGAGTGTAGTTAATCCGTGGCTCCCATACCGACGGAGGTATTGGTCATTGCCGATGCGAATCAACGTTTCTTCTGTCGTTTTTAATGCGATGGCAATGACTTTTTCTTTCGTCAATGTGTGGTTTCTCAAATCGGTTGCCATCTGCCGCCTTATACGAGGCAACGCTTTGCCGAATGCTGCGATTCGTCCTAATTTTTTCGCCTGCCTTTCAGTAGTCCAATCAGGGTGATACAGATACTGTTTCCGGCCACGCTCATCGATACCGGTGGCTTGGAGATGCCCTTTCTTACTCGGGCTTATCCATACATCTTGCCATGCCGGGGGGATAACCAATGCACGAAATCGTGCGAGTTTCTTCGCATCCGTAACCGGGTTTCCCACTAAATCCGTATAAGAAAAACCCCGTCCGCGCCGTAGCCGACCGTAGCCGGCCCCCACGTCCAATAAGTAACGAAGCTTTATACGTTTACGCTTAGTGGTCGGTTTCTTTTTCGTGCGTTTGGATGAAGTCAAGTCCTTGTTGTGTAATTTCCAACATCGCGTTGCCAAACGGTGTATCGTCTTTCATTTGGAAAGCTACCAATAGACCCGCTGCCTGCAATTCCCGGGCGGCCTCCTGCAGCTCTATTGGATCGACATCAAGTTCTTCGGAAAACTTATGGATCGAACCCGTAGACCATCGACTCAGGGTAAGCAGCAACTGCCAAGCGTGAGGTGTCATCAACCGATGCTATTGTTCTCCACGGGCCATGCGGCCTTGAACACGACAGAAAAACAAGGCAAGTTTGAGATTTTCAAGCATCCTCGTGCGCGACACCTCTTGCCCTTTGTTATCGCTTATGCTGTCCTCATTTGCCTTGTCAAAAAGAATCTCGTGGTGGCCTTCAGCGCCCAGCGCCGGCTTACCGTTTACTTTTGCTCTTTTCATTCGAAAATAATTTTGTTCTTTATGGCCTCATGGGATCAATGTATATTCTGACAACAATTATCCTCCGGGATAGTGGTTATTTACGACGTCAATTACATCATATATCTCAAACGGCTTACGGATATAGGCATTTGCACCACAATGCTCCGCGATATTATCGATTTCGCGAACAGCCGAAATCATGATGATCGGTATGTTCATTGTTTTTTCATCAGACCGCAACTCCTTACACAGACTGCTGCCCCAGCACCAACTGAGCCCTTCATCCATTAATATAAGGCCGATATCGTTATCTTTTAAAAGTTTGTGCATGGCCTTTCCGCTATCTGTAAGTACTTCGTAATCCTCAAATTGCATGATTTCCGCAACGATGTCAGCCATATCTGGATCATCTTCGATATACAAAATTTTCTTCCTCATCGGGTGCCTATAATGATCAATTATTCCGTTGATAAATTTTATTGTTAAGTTTATTCAATGAAGCTGGCCACTGTTATCATCATAACGCTGGGTATCTGAAAAGATTGTACAAACGTATCCATAATAATGTTTTACCTATATTATTTTTCTGTGTACTTATTTAGAGGTATCCTTCCTGTTGTCGGTTTGTAATCGGTTTCCTCCGCCAGGCTTGGTAGTACCGCGCGACTCGCCCTGTCCCTCAGGCACGGTATTAAGCTGCTCATCTTGCGGATCGATGCCTGCCTCGTAGTTTTTTTGCTGCCTCTTTTCCTTCAAGTCGTGTCGCACCCGGATAAGGCTGTTATCTTTCTTATCGCGCAATTTTTCACTACCGGCTGTTAGCGAGGCGTTTTCTTTCTTTATCGCCATACCGTATCTATTGTTTGCCTTCTCGTATTAGATGACAATTGACAATGGCAAATGTTTAAAAAATCTCAAACCAACGGCAAATTGAATTGTTAGCCCCTTGAAACGTAGCGCATCTAGCAGATTAAATTATCAAGTATGGCTTCAACGACGGATAAGCATAATAAAGGGACCGAAGGGTTGGGCGAGAGTCCCGTAAATAAATATCCAAAGCCGCCATTTCCAAAAACACCGCAAGAGGTGCCTGGTACCGAAAGTGCGATGAATCCCAAAGCCGACCACGGCGAGCAGTCGTACCGCGGCAAAAACCGATTGGCAGGCAAAGTAGCGATTATCACAGGCGGTGATTCAGGCATCGGGAAAGCGGTAGCTATTGCTTTCGCACGAGAGGGGGCTGACGTATTAATCAGCTACTTGGATGACGTAGAAGACCGAGATGCCGAAGATACCGTAAAATACGTTCGAGAGGCAGGGCGAGAAGCTATTGCGGTGAAAGGTGACATCAGTTCAGAAGCGCATTGCCAAAAAATTATCGGGGTAGCTGTGGACAAGTTTGGTAAAATCGACATTTTGGTCAATAATGCAGCATACCAGATGTCTCGCGAAAAATTACAGGATATTCCAGCATGGGAGTGGGAAAAGACGTTTGCCGTTAATATGCACAGCATGTTCTACCTTTGCAAAGCTGCAGAACCGCACATGGCGCCGGGCGGAAGTATCATCAACACGACTTCGGTAAACGCCTACGAACCCAACCCTACGCTGTTACCTTATGCCGCTACAAAAGCTGCCATTCAAAATTTCACTTCCAACCTCAACCAATTGCTCTTGGAACAAGGGAAAGGCATCCGTGTCAATGCCGTCGCGCCCGGTCCCATTTGGACACCGTTGATTCCTTCTACCATACCGGATCATGAGCATTTTGGCGAAAACACACCATTTGAACGCCCCGGACAACCGGTAGAAGTGGCTCCGGCTTATGTTTTCCTGGCATCGGAGGAAGCGAATTATATTTCAGGGGCCACCCTGCCAGTTACGGGCGGCCGCATCACGATATGACCGTATGTTAAACTAAAGCAAAAATGAATATGAAGCCGTCAAGAATAGTGCTAGCCTTCGGATTATTAATCGGAATGGCATCCTGTGGGTACACCAACGGAGGGCGCGACGATATGGAGGGCGCCGATTCGCTATTTGGCGATTCTGTTGCCAGTGATTCCGCGACCTGGGACGTGGATACAACGAAAACGACCGACTCGCTCGCCAGTCCATCATTCCCATGACGAATGGTAGTACCGGTTAAGTTAGCCCGTCTTTCGCATTTCGCGCTCCAAATAGTTACCTTTGCCCAAAAGTAACTATAACTATATGACGTTAACATCACTGACCGCAATCTCGCCCATAGATGGTCGTTACCATCATGCAACCAGGGAATTGTCGGCCTATTTTTCCGAATATGCACTCATTAAATACCGTGTATTTGTAGAAGTCGAATATTTCATCAGCCTGTCTGGATGCGGGATACCGCAATTGCAGCATTTTGATGGTAGTCTCAATGCGAAACTCCGTGATATCTATATAAATTTCAGTTTGGCAGACGCGCAATGGATTAAGGAAAAGGAAAAAGAAACCAATCATGATGTTAAAGCCGTGGAATATTTTCTCAAAGACCGGTTTGAAACGCTTGGCTTAATTGATTCGTTGGAATTTATCCATTTCGGATTAACGTCTCAAGACATCAACAATACCGCGCTACCGTACGCTTGGAAAGAAGCAATTTCCAACGTGTACCTACCCGCGCTTAAAAAGTTAATCGCTGCACTGGAAGAGCGGGCGATCGAATGGAAAGCTGTTCCGATGCTTGCCCGCACTCACGGCCAACCCGCCTCCCCTACCCGCTTAGGGAAGGAAATCATGGTATTTGTAGAGCGGCTGAACAATCAATTGCAACTGCTTGAACGCATTCCCTATGCTGCAAAATTCGGTGGGGCAACAGGCAACTTCAACGCACACCATGTGGCCTACCCCTACATAGACTGGACGACATTCGGCAACACATTCGTCAACGAAACACTAAAGCTCAGCCGATCGCAAACAACCACCCAAATTGAACATTACGATCACTTCGCGGCGCAATGCGATGCGATAAAACGTATCAACACGATCTTGATCGATTTATGTAGGGATCTCTGGACCTATATCTCGATGGATTACTTTAAGCAGAAAATTACCAAAGGCCAAATCGGCTCATCGGCAATGCCCCATAAAGTCAATCCGATCGACTTTGAAAATGCCGAGGGAAATCTGGGTATCGCCAATGCACTATTTGAACATTTCGCAGCCAAACTCCCAATATCGCGCTTGCAACGTGACCTCACCGATTCGACCGTACTGCGCAATACCGGGGTTCCGGTTGCCCATACCCTAGTCGCTATCAAGTCGGCCGCAAAGGGACTGCAAAAACTTATCCTCAACGAGCAGGTGCTACAAGACGATCTAGCGCAGAATTGGGCCGTTGTAGCGGAGGCTATTCAAACCATCTTGCGGCGCGAGGGTTATCCAAAACCATATGAAGCGTTGAAAGCGCTGACCCGCACCAATGAGGCGGTTACGCAGGAAACCATTGGGGCCTTTGTAGAAACACTCAATGTTAGCGATGAAACTAAAGCTGAACTCAAGGCAATAACACCATGGAACTACACCGGTGTATAACCTTTGACGGTATACTGACCCAGTTTTTGGGGAAATATTGATACTTTTGTAAAAACGACGAAAAAATGGCAACGATAAACGTATATACTGAATATACTCCTAACCCCGCCACCATGAAATTTTTGGTTAACAAATTGTTGATCAATGGGAGTTTGGATTACCCCAATCGGGAAAAAGCACAGGAATCTCCGTTTGCCCGCGAACTTTTCAAATTTAACTTTGTCAATGGCGTATTTTTCGCGAGTAACTTCGTAACCATCACCAAAACAGATGACGCGGAGTGGGAAGATATCGAAGCTATCTTGAAAGATTTCGTGAAAGGTGCCGTTGAATCTGAGCTGAAAGTGCAAGAAGTGGCTAAAGACGAAGACGTGACGTTCGAAGGATCGGAAACGGAAATCAAGATCCAACAAATTTTGCATGATTACGTTCGGCCGGCCGTTGAACAAGATGGCGGAGCAATCAGCTACGTGGCATTTGAGGAAGGAAGGGTACTCGTCGAACTCCGTGGTTCGTGCAGCGGCTGTCCCTCATCGATGATTACGCTCAAAGCGGGTATAGAGGGATTGCTCAAGCGGATGGTACCTGAAGTAGAGGAAGTAGTAGCTGAAGCCATGTAGCGATGTTTTTGAAATGGCAAATTGTTCTCGGCATATTTCTGATAGCGGCCTGCGGTAGCCCGTCTAACGAGGCAAATCAAGAAAGCAACAAACCGCCCCAAGATACAGCTCCTTCCTTGCTCAAGGAAGACACGAAAAACATCCTCTTTTTCGGGAATAGTCTCACTGCTGGATACGGCCTCGAAAATCAGGAGTTGGCTTTCCCGGGCATTATTCAGCATTGGATAGATTCACTTGAACTTCCCTATCGCGTAATCAACGGTGGATTGAGCGGTGAGACCTCGGCAGCGGGGAGAGAGCGTATTGACTGGCTTTTGCAAGAGAAAATCGACGTGTTTGTGTTGGAGTTGGGAGCCAATGATGGGCTCCGAGGTATACCTACAGAAGAAACCAGTAAAAACTTACAAGAAATCATCGACAAAGTGAAAGCGCAGTATCCAGACTGCAAGATGGTGCTGACGGGTATGATGGTGCCCCCAAGTATGGGTGGTGCGTATGGAAAAGCATTCACGGCGATATTCCCTGCACTGGCTAAGAACAACAACATGGCCTTTGTACCCTTCCTGTTGGCGGATATTGCTGGTGAAACTGATCTGAATCAGCAAGATGGAATTCATCCGACAGAAGAAGGTCACCAAATCATGGCGGAGCATGTATGGGAAGTGCTCGAACCACTGCTCTAATGTGGCAGTGCCAACGTTGAAACCAAATTGATACGAAAGCGAAAACCGGCGGCCTAAATCACTACGAATCTCATAATTAATCCTTAACTTTAGCGCCAAAATCGTTAATAACCACTTTATAATGAGCGAAGAAATCAACAAATTAGAACGAGTTGCATCACAAGTAAGACGAGATATCGTCCGGATGGTCCATGCTTGCCAATCGGGGCATCCCGGCGGGTCATTGGGCTGCACGGATTTTTTTGTGGCCCTGTATTTTAGTGCCATGGAGCGGAAAGCCGGATTTCACATGGACGGTATTGATGAGGATTTATTCTTCCTGTCAAACGGACATATTTCGCCGGTATTCTACAGTACATTAGCCCGCTCGGGCTATTTCGAAGTTAGCGAATTGGCTACTTTCCGTAAAATCAATTCACGACTTCAAGGGCATCCCACCACGCATGAAGGATTGCCAGGCATACGGATTGCATCAGGCTCATTGGGCCAGGGGCTCTCTGTTGCTATCGGAGCAGCCCGTGCAAAAAAACTCAATAAAGATAACCACCTGGTATATGTATTGATGGGCGATGGTGAACAGCAGGAAGGACAAATCTGGGAAGCTGCCTTGTATGCACCCCACAATAAAATAGACAACCTCATTGCGACCATTGATTACAATGGCCAGCAAATAGACGGCTCCACAGAACAGGTGCTATCCCTGGGTAACCTGAGAGCCAAGTGGGAGGCGTTCGGCTGGGACGTGATGGAGATGAATGGCAATGTAATGAGTGAGGTGTTGTCAGGATTGGCCGAAGCCAAGTCTCGTACAGGCAAAGGTAAGCCGGTAATGATTCTCATGAAAACCGAAATGGGGAGCGGCGTGGACTTCATGATGGGATCGCACAAATGGCACGGTGTGGCTCCGAACGATGAGCAACTGGCATCTGCGCTTTCGCAATTGGAAGAAACGTTAGGAGACTATTGATTAGACATTAGACAACAAGATGTCAGACGTTTTATCCATGTCTCACATCCGATATCTCATATCTTAAAAACAATGAAAAAATACACATATACAGATAAAAAAGATACGCGTTCGGGTTTTGGCGCGGGATTGCTTGAAGTGGGCAGAAAAAATGACAACGTGGTAGCGCTCTGCGCCGATTTAGTAGGTTCGCTCAAGATGAACGATTTCATCAAAGAATTTCCGGAACGTTTTTTCCAAGTAGGTATTGCCGAAGCGAATATGATGGGAATTGCAGCAGGATTGACCATTGGCGGAAAAATTCCTTATACAGGTACGTTCGCCAATTTCTCTACGGGCCGAGTCTATGATCAAATTCGCCAGTCAATTGCCTATTCTGATAAAAATGTCAAGATCTGCGCATCGCACGCTGGACTAACACTAGGTGAAGACGGTGCTACACATCAAATTTTAGAAGACATTGGACTGATGAAAATGCTGCCGGGGATGACGGTAATCAATCCATGTGATTATAATCAAACTAAGGCTGCTACTATCGCTATTGCCGACCATCATGGCCCGGTTTACCTGCGCTTCGGGCGCCCAGTGGTCCCTATTTTCACCGATGCAGACCAAAAGTTTGAAATCGGCAAGGCATGGATGGTGAATGAGGGTGCAGATGTCAGCATCTTTGCCACCGGTCACCTGGTTTGGGAAGCAATTCAAGCCGGCGAGCAGTTGGCGGAATTGGGCATCGACGCGGAAATCATCAATATACATACCATCAAGCCATTAGACGAGGAAGCGGTATTGAAGTCAGCGGCCAAAACCAGATGCGTAGTTACCGCCGAAGAGCACAATCGTCTCGGCGGGCTCGGCGATAGCATTGCGCAGGTGCTGGCCAAACACAATCCAACGCCACAAGAATACGTTGCGGTGGATGACAGCTTTGGAGAAAGCGGCACACCGGCCCAACTCATGGAAAAATACGGACTTAACGCCGCCAATATTGTGGCTGCCGTACAGCGCGTGATCAAACGTAAATAAAACGTTAAGCACGAACGCCGCACAGTTCAATATGGAAGACGCTCAAATACTGGCGAACTTTGCTGATAAGCGCACCCGGGATGACGCATTTGGGCAGCTCCTGAAAAAATATCAGCAAAAAATCTATTGGCATGTGCGGCGTTTGGTTATCGATCACGATGACGCCGATGATTTGGTTCAGGATATATTCATTAAGGTATGGAAAAACTTGGAGAATTTCAGAGAAGATGCGCAGTTGTATACTTGGCTTTACCGAATCGCTACCAACGAGTGTATCACTTTCCTGAATAAGAAGAAACAACGGCACCAAGTATCGCTTGATGATGAAAGCTCCGCATATTTAGCCGAGACGTTAACCGACACCACGTATTTCAACGGAGATCAGGCACAGCTGAAATTACAACAGGCCCTACTCACATTACCCGAGAAACAGCGCATGGTGTTTAACATGAAGTATTTTGATGATTTAAAATATGAAGAGATATCTGACATTGTGGGTACCAGTGTAGGTGCATTAAAAGCATCATATCACTTAGCAGTAAAGAAAATAGCCCACTTTTTTGAAGAAAACGATTAAACCTTCACGTAACAAAAACATCTAAGGAGTACCATGAAGGAAAAACACACATACCACCACGTAGATGCTTCGGTCAAGCTGCCCGAACTATTGCGTGTGAACCCGTATACCGTGCCCAATGGTTACTTTGAAAACTTATCCTTCCGGACAATCCAGAAATGTCAAAATACAGGTGACGGCCCTAGTACGTTTGGCGTGCCCGATGGCTATTTTGAACAATTGACGGATAGCATAACGGTGAAAATTGCCGAACAAACACTGAGAACCACTGTGAATGAATCGGGCTTTGTTGTACCGGACGATTATTTCAGTGCGTCGGAGCAACGGCTGATGGCCATCCGTAAAATCAATGAACGCGTAACTGACACAGGATTTACCATTCCCGACCATTATTTCGATACGCTGCCGCACCGGATCATGCCGGAAACTCATCAAGCCGTTACGCCTGTGCGTAGGCTACACCGCCCAAAATGGGTAGCTTATGCCGCAGCAGCGAGCGTCGCCTTGGTATTGGGATTGGCCGGTATGTTCGGAATCGCTATTGACACTTCCGACACTAAAAGCCCGTTGGCATCGGTATCGGACGAGCAAATTGTCGATTACCTGGAGCTTTACGGCCCGCCAAACGATATGATTTATATCTCCGAGCAACTCGATGACTTTGATGGGCATAGCATCGGCCAAGGGATTAGCGAGGAGGATATTGAAGCATACCTTAATCATACGTTGTAACAATGACCGTCGCAAAATCATTTCACCTCATCGCAGTAGCGCTGTTGCTTCCCGTCTCCATAATCGTGGCACAGGAAGGAAGGGCTGAGCGTTTTGAGCGAATAGAGGCGGAGAAAATCGCATTTATCACCCAAGAGTTAAAGCTGACACCGTCGGAAGCCCAAAAATTCTTTCCGATGTACAACCAATACCATCGTGAAATTTCCAAACTTAAGCAGGAGCGACGTTCAACGAAGCGGCTCAGCAGTAAGTCACAACTGGAAAACAAGAAAACACTTGGAAACGGTTTCAACCCCACTGAACGTGATGTCCTTGCATTTGATGCCAAGGAACTGGAACTAAAGAAAATATACCGGCAGCGCTTCGCCACGGTCGTTGGCCAAGCCCGTGCATCGCGATTCTTTGAGGTCGAAGAGGAGTTCCGAAATTACCTGCTCCGCGAATTGCAGCAACGGCGGCGCGATCGAGACCATCCATAAATTATTCCGTAACTTTGCATATGCTTAGTAATCGGCAGCTTTTTCTCGCTAATACGGCGCAGACATCTACTTCTCCCCGACTTATCGAAATCGACCGTGCAGAGGGGGTATACTTATATGGCCCGAGTGGCGAGCGGTACATTGATCTGGTATCTGGCTTTGCGGTGAGCAATATCGGCCACCGCCATCCGCGGGTAATCGAAGCAATTAGCAACCAGCTCGACAGGTACTTGCATGTAACGGTGTATGGTGAATTTGTACAAGCGCCACAGGTTGCTTTGGCCACGGAGCTCCTTGCCGTCCTCCCTGAGCGTTTCGATTCCGTTTACTTTACCAATTCGGGCACAGAAGCTACCGAAGGTGCCATGAAAATAGCAAAGAAATTCACCGGACGGCGCCAAATCATAGCGGCTGAAAAAGCTTATCATGGGAGCACCCAGGGCGCATTAAGTCTTATCGGCAACCCCGAATATCACCGGGCCTATGCTCCACTGCTGCCTGAAATTGAATTTATCCGTTACAACAATCAAAACGACATCGCCAAAATCGATACGTCAACCGCTGCCGTCATCTTAGAAGCGGTACAGGGTGAAGCCGGAATACGTGTACCCGATTTGTCGTATATGCGCGCTGTGCGCGAGCGCTGTGATGAAACGGGCACCGTACTCATTTTCGATGAAATCCAAACTGGCTTTGGCCGTACGGGCAAACTTTTTGCCTTTCAACATTATGGTATTGAGCCGGATATCCTACTCCTCGCTAAAGGAATGGGTGGCGGCATGCCTATAGGAGCATTTATAGCCAATAAAGCGATAATGGATGTAATTAAAGACAATCCGATGCTGGGCCATATAACAACCTTCGGCGGCCATCCTGTTAGTTGTGCGGCTGCTCTGGCATCGCTCAATGTCATTATTGACGAGCACCTCGTTGATGATGTTGAACGAAAAGCACAACTATTCCGCAAATACCTACAGCACCCCGCTATCCGCGAGATCAGAGGTATCGGTTTGATGATGTGCATCCAATTGGATACTTTCGAGCAGGTAGCAGACGTGAGTAGATACTGCGCAGACAATGGTGTCATTATCGACTGGTTTTTGCATTGCGCCACCGCTTTGCGTGTCTCACCGCCTCTTATTATCAGTGATGACGACATCGCGAAGGCCTGCCAAACGATTTTGAATGCGCTCGACCGCAAACACTGAATTTAAATCTTCCAAACATTGCTCATTTATTTCTGCCGGCGATGCAACATCGGCGGGGTTGCCCGCGTCTATTGGTCAAAGCGAAAGGAAACTAAGCGGAGGAATTGATCGTATTGCACCATTGAAGCATCATAATAAAAAACTCGTTGGAAGCCTCATTCACTGATAAACATTACGAATTGGTAGTGGCCTGCAAGCAAGGCGACCGCCAATCGCAATTCAAATTGTATAATTTATACGCAAAGGCGATGTATAATACCGCCTTGCGTATCGTACAGGATGAGGCTGAAGCGGCCGATGTGCTACAAGAAGCATTTATTGATGCATTCTCCCGTTTAGATAGTTTCCGCCAAGAGAGCACATTTGGTCTCTGGATGAAGCAAATCGTGGTAAATAAGTCGATATCGACGTTGCGAAAACGGAAGTTGGAATTGCAATTGCTTGGAGATGGCGAGGAACCTGCAAATGAGGAAGACATTGAAAATGACATCGAACTACAAGTGAACACCATCAAACAGGCGATTAACAAATTGCCCGACGGCTATCGATTGGTACTCACATTGTATCTGTTGGAGGGGTATGACCATGAAGAAATCGCGCATATTCTCCGAATCAGTGAGGCGACCTCTCGAAGCCAATACCTTCGGGGAAAGCGGAAGTTGCTGAGTTATTTGGCGAACTGAATGGAAAAGCAAAGGAGTTGACATGAAAAAAGATTTGAAATCATTCATCCAAGAAAACAGGGAAGCATTTGATGATGCCACCCCTTCGTTACACCTTTGGCAAGGTATTGCCAGTGGACTGGATGAGCTGGACCGCCAGCGCACCGATATCCCAAGTAGCAGGACGGCCTGGTTTGCCCAAGTATTGAAAGTAGCGGCCGTCACATTCCTGGTGGGCACGGTTGGGATGTTGATTTACTTTTATGGAAAAAGGGAGGCCTACCTCGATTATAGCCGGGTTAATCCCGATTTGGCTGCAGAGCAGCAGGTGTACGCGCAATTGGTTACGCAAAAGAAAGATTCGATTGCCTATATCGCGACATCAAATCCCGCACTATATGGGGAATTTTCGAAAGTAATCGACCAAATGGAATCAAACTATGAAATGTTGAAACAAGAGTTCGCGAAAAGCCCCAATAGAGAGCTGACATTGGAGGCTATGATACGAAACCTACAAGCACAAATCGATATACTCAGCCAGCAGTTGGACATATTAAATTACCTCAACAGCGCTAAAAACGAAACCCACAATGAACAAATTTAAGATATATCTAATTCTTTCGATACCGCTGTTGTCGTATACAACAACGGTATTCGCCCAGCCGGCAGACCCGCAGGAGTTGCAGACTGTGGTGCAGGATATCGGCCAACTGGCTGCAGATCTTAGCAATGGGATAAGTAACGCCTTGGAATGTATCGATGTGGATGCGTCAAACCTCACCCCCCTCATCCGTGAAAGCGAGTCGTTGGCCCAAGAGATTACCCAGCTGGATTGGCAGCGGCTTTTGGAGCAACAGGACGCTATGGCGCATCTTATCTACCAAAAAGAAAAGGTAACCGAATACGCGTATCCCATCAATAGCCGCCAATCGGTTAACATCGATAACCGTTATGGCAAAATAACTATCAATAATTGGGCAAAAAATGAGATAAAGGTAATCATTACCGTGCGCACTGCCGAGAACTCCGAGCGACGGGCCCAAGAAGCTTTGGATCACGTTCGGATCGACCAATCCCGCTCAAGCAACGTCATTTCCTTCAAAACGGCCATCGAGTCGGGCGATTCGAATTGGTGGTCAATGTTAACAAGTGGTGGAGGAGACCGCACATTGCGCGTAGACTACGACGTTTATCTCCCCAAAAAAAATGAACTGGCACTTGCAAACCGTTACGGCGCCATTGAACTATCCGATCGCGACGGTACTGTTAACGTATCGGTAAGTTACGGAAGTCTGCAAGCTGGCCGGTTGAATGGTCCTAATAATTCGTTATCGGTTGCTTATTCAAAAGCGGACGTTGAATACTTGAATGAAGGAGAGGTAAGCGTGCGTTATGGGGGATTCACATTATCCGAGGCCGAAAAGCTCACGTTGGCGATGAGTTCGAGCGGCGGAAAAATAGGCAAAATCAACCAAGAAACCAATATCAGCCTCCGGTACAGCGGCGGATTTGAAATGGGCCTGGGCCCATCCATACAAAAAGCAAGTGTGGCAGCAGCGTACTCCAATATCCACATTCGCCCGGCACGCGATGCCGCCTTCAATTTTGATGTTGCGGTGAGTTATGGTGGGTTCGATTACGATCGCAATCACATCAATATTGGCAGCAAGTCAGAGAGCCATACATCCGCCAGCTACTCAGGCTATTGGAACAAAGCCGTAGATAACATGGTAAGCGTCAATGCACGGTATGGTGCGGTGAGTTTAAAATAAGTGAGTAAATTTTGCGTAATTTACTATCCGAATCGCTTCCGCAGGATTGCATACAGTTTGTCCGCCGTTTCGGGCTTGTCTGCCCAATTGTTCTTCTGGGCATAGTTTGCCTGCAAGAAACCGTCGGCAGAAGTAAAATCATCGTACCTATTTAGCAGCTCGATAGCTTCGCTATAAGCCAAGCTGTAGCCATTAAAAAGATCTTTGATGAATAGCAATTTGTCATTGAGACTGATTGCCGATTTAATATCCGAAATCCGTTCACCATCGCCCCGGGTTGCTATTAGGGGATTGCTACTGCTTGCCCTCCGCTGTGCAGAAAGGCGTTCGTTGAGCGAAAGCGGCCGTGGCGGCTTTTCATCATTATCCGGCCGGGTGGGCACGTCGGTAGCATCGATTTCAACAGCCTTTTCTTCAATTACTACTTCTTCCGTAATAACTTCATCTTCTCCTCCGTCTTCTTCTGCTACTTCCTCTTCCTCAATGACAGTGTTATAATCGGGTTCTTCCCGCGATTCCGGCGCCTGCTCACTAACTTCGTCATGCACCTCCTCCGTCTCCACTTCGTCTGTTTCCATTTCCACTTCGTCTTCAGCTTCTAGCGTATTATCGCCCTCAACGACATCCTCACGTTCGTCAAGCTGTTCCTCGCTACGCTCACTCGGAAGGTCGGTTTCGATCTCCGCTTCTTCCGTATCAGTTTGGTCTGCGGATGGCGCATGTGACTCGGTGGTCTCAATATTCGGCGTGAAAACAATTTCTTCCGAATCATCCGTTTTGGCATCGACATCCACTTGGTGCGAATTGCCAAAATTGACTTCAGTTTCCTGTATCGGTTGCTCCGATGTTTCTATTTCGGCCTTCTGCAACTTATTGTAAACCGTTACATTCGCTGCAAAATAATTGACGGTAGCTTCAAATAAATCGGCCTTTAGACCATCGCCTGCTGTTGCATCGTTTTCCAAATCGCCAAATTGGCTGTTAATATCGTTGAGTAAATCCGCTATTTTCCCTAAAACCTGCTGTTTTGTTGTCATGCTATTAAAACGTATGCCTCTAATGATAAACCAAAATTAACATTAAATTCTGATATTAGCAGGCTTGGGGCTTACAATTAATTGTGATTTCCGCATAAAATAGCGATAGATACCATGCTTTTTTCAGAAGACCGGTTGGTGCACAAGAATACTCCTTATGGGAGCATTGAAGTGATTTGCGGATCGATGTTCTCGGGCAAAACTGAAGAACTCATCCGTAGAATGCGGCGCTCACAGCTCGCCAAACTTCCGGTGGAAATATTCAAGCCCACATTGGATACCCGTTATCACGATACGGCTATCACGTCGCACGACAGTAATAGCATACCATCTACCCCGGTAGAACATTCGTCTAACATCCTACTATTGGGAAGCATTGCAAAAGTGGTGGGCATTGATGAAGCTCAGTTCTTTGACGATGAACTGCCCGATGTTTGTACAAAACTAGCCAATGCGGGAATCCGGGTAATTGTAGCCGGCCTAGATATGGATTTTAAAGGCCAGCCTTTTGGCCCTGTACCGTCACTCATGGCCATTGCCGAACACGTAACCAAGGTACACGCAGTATGCGTACGTTGCGGCGCGCCTGCCAATTATTCTTACCGGATTACAGAAGATGACCAACAGCTGCTTGTAGGGGAAAAAGAGAGTTACGAGCCGCGGTGCCGCGCCTGTTTCTATCGGAGCCAATAAGCGACCTAAACCCTATAGCCACACTTTTTTCACAGCTCGCTGGTGATCGCATCGCTCATCGGCTCTGTCTTCGAACGGAAACGATGAACAAGCTTACCGTGCTCGTCGATTAGGAATTTTTCAAAATTCCATTTGATTTCACCGGTAAAATCCGGATTTTCAGCCGCCGTCAGGTAGGCGAACAATGGCGATATATCTTTTCCCTTTACGCTGCTCTTTTCGGCCAGCAAAAACGTTACACCAAAATTCTTTTCACAAAATCCCTGAATTTCTTCGTTGCTACCCGGTTCCTGTCCACCGAAATTATTAGCGGGAAAACCAATGACTACTACTTTATCGCCATATTTTTCCGATAATTCTTGTAACCCTGCGTATTGCTTGGTAAATCCACATTCCGAGGCCGTGTTGACCAGCAATAGCTTTTTCCCTTTGAACTGAGAAAGATGAACTTCCTCACCATCGATAGACTTGACGGTAAATTGATACACGTTGTCTGCAGGAGCACCAATCAATATTGCACCTAACATTAAAATAATTACCTTCATATACTTTAGTTTTTTATGTTACTTCCTTTGCGAAGACACCATACAATGATTAAGCGTGTATTTCGTAGTTTTTCTCGCGCTGGATAATATAGTTAAACAGTTCGTTAATCGGACGGCTCAATACCTTGCCCATCTTGACACCGCGTTGTTCGCATACTTCACGTAATTGTTCAATAAAAAAATACGCAATCGATCCCACGAAATGGCATACGTAGTCCCCATGATCCGGAAACGGCTTTATATTTGTCATAATGAACTCCGTAAAACCGCGCTTAAGCAAATCGTCTATGAAGGGATGATCACTATATGCCGCCATAAATGGTGCAAATGACGCCAGATACGCATTGGGGGTGGCGCGCTGGTACACGTTTTTGATAACGATTTCCTTGTTAAGCCGGTATTTGGTTTCAAACTGGGCAGCGAGATCGGCCGGCATAGCACCGTACAAAAACCGGGTTACCAATTGTTTTCCAAACCAGACACCCGAACCCTCATCCCCGAGCACATAACCGATCCCCTGTTGTGTGGGAAGCACCTCTTCGCCATCGAAAAAGCTAACGTCAGAACCCGTACCCAATGTTGCGATATACCCTTTCCTATTTCCACATGTGGCATAAGCTGCACCAACCAAATCGGTTTCTACAGAAATGAATGCATTAACAAATAGCTGAGATAATGCATTGGAAACCATTTCACGCCTATCGGGACTCGTACAGCCCGATCCAAAAAAATAAACTTCGGTTACCTGCCCCGCATGCGGAAGGATCTCATCCGCATTGTGGATAATCTTTGCGATGTCTTTTTCGTTCACAAAAAAGGGGTTCAATCCTTTCGTCGCAAATGCCAACCGCTTGCCATCAGGGAGTGCCAGCATCCAATCCGATTGTGACGAACCGCTATCTGCTACTAATATCATTGAATTACTTTATTATAAGAATTAACTAGGGATATCAAATTTAGCTAAATTTGATATCATGTGCAATATAATAATGTAAAAGTAATTTATCTTCCAAGACTTGTTTCCACAGGCCCATCACTCCATATCGAGCACGCCCGCGATCTGTTGCAGCGTTATCTCGGCCAACTTGGCTTGGTACTGTGACGTGCTATAACGGGTACTGGCATCTACAAAATTACGCTGCGCCTCGCGAAATTCAACCGGAGCAATGCTTCCCAGCTTGAATTTCTCCAGGGTGATATCCATATTCTCTTTGGCGATATCTTTATTCCGTTCCTCTAATCGTACCAATTCCAAATTCATCAAATACGTTTGGTAAGCAGCCAGCAACTGCGCATCGATATTCTCCTTGATTTTATCTACTTCGATTTCCGCGGCATCCAGCATCAGCTCGGCATTTTGCTCATTTCTACGTTGTATGAATCCATTGAATATATTCATAGACGCGGAAACACCATAATTGAGCCCATTGTTATGCGACCGCGTAGAGAAACCCAATTCGGCCGCCGAGCGCGAGCGTGTATAAGCTGACGAAACACTGACCACGGGATACCGCTCGCCTTTAACGCGCTTCAGTTCCAACTGGCTAATCCGATGATTGACTAGGGCCGACTGCAGCGCTGGGTTGAGCTGTTTCGCCTGTTGGGCAAGCTTCTCGTAGTGGAGGTCGCTTGCGATTAAGATGGTATCTGCCACCGTAAAATCGGCATTTACATCGCGTGCCAGCAGCTCATTCAACCTAATCTGTGTCGTTCGATAAACATCGCGCTGCCGCAATAAGTTGGTGGTATCTGTGTTGAGGTCCACACTGGCTGCTAATACTTCCAATTTGGAAGCCCGCCCAATCTGGTACCTGTTTTCTGCTGTTTGATGGCGAAAGGCAGACAATTCCAAAGCGGTCTGCGTGGCTTTAATCAACTGCTGTTGTTGCACAAGGTCAAAATAACCACTTACTACCTCATACACCGTAGACAAGATGGCAGCTTTAAGGTTGGCCTCGCCGAGTTCCTTAAACGCCTTGAGTTGGTCATACCGGGCAAACATCTGGAAACCATCAAAAATTGTCCAGTCCAAGTTCACACCATAAGCCATCGACCGGCTTTTGGCTCCGCGCAATGCACGGGTTTCACCACTCAGGAGGGTTTGTGTTGTATTTTGAATACTTGCCGCGGCCGAGACATCACCGCTAACCGATGGTAGCATACCCGCATTACCGATATGCACGTTGTTGGTGGCCACGTCGGCGTCCTTCGCTACCAACCGGATGTCGTAATTATTCTCCAGTGCTATGGCTACGGCTTCTTCCATCGTGAGCACCGGTTGACTGGTTCCCAGAAAGGGAACGAAAAATAAGGCAACAATAATCAATCTCTTCATAACGAATGTTCACCTGCCATTACTTCTTCCTCGATTCGTTTAGCTTCTTCCAAATCGGGATTAGGTTTATATTCTCGAGACCACATCGCATACACGGCCGGGATGATATACAAGGTCAGTATCAACGAAAACATGGTCCCGCCTACAATAACCACCCCCATTCCGATGCGGCTGGTTGCAGCGGCACCAAAGGCCATAGCAATCGGCAACGCACCGAGCGAAATCGCTAAGCTCGTCATGAGAATGGGTCTAAGCCGAGCTTCGGCCGCCTCTATAATTGCCTGTCGAACGGGCAACCCCCGCTCTTTAAGCTGGTTAGCAAATTCGACGATAAGTATGCCGTTCTTCGTAACCAGCCCGATAAGCATTACGGTGCCGATCTGGCTAAAGATATTCCACGATTGCCCCGTAAGCCAAAGGGAGAGCATTGCACCAGCTACCGCCATGGGTACGGTAAGAATAATGATTACAGGATCTAGAAAACTCTCAAACTGTGCTGCCAAGATGAGGTATACCAGCAAAAGGGCCAAGGCGAACGCAAACATGGCATTGGAGCTACTTTCCTTGAAATCGCGCGATTCTCCACCCAAATCGGTCGAGAAACTGTCATCAAGCACCTCATCCGCAATGCGATCCATCGCGTTGATACCGTCTTCAATCGTTTGTCCCCGTGCTAGCGATGCGGAAACCGTGGCCGACATAAAACGATTGTTATGATACAATTGCGGTGGACTGCTTTGCTCGACCATATCGACGAGGTTATCCAACTGTATCAACTCGCCGGTACTGCTACGCACAAAAATGGTTGCCAAATCGAGCGGCGAACTCCGATCTTGGTCGGAAAACTGACCAATCACTTCATATTGCTTGCCATTCATTAGAAAATAGGCAAATCGCTGCCCGCTCAGTGAAAGCTGCAGGGTTTGCGCAACATCCAACACCGATACGCCCAGACTTTGTGCCTTGTCCCTGTCAATACTGACATTCAGTTCCGGTCGATTGAATTTGAGATTAACGTCAACATTAGCGAAAGTAGGATCTGCCGTGGCACGATCCATAAATTCGGGTATTTTCTCTTCTAACTTACCAAAATTGGGTGCTTGGATGATATACTGAATGGGCATCCCCCCTCTCCTACCTACCGATATGGTGGGTTGCTGGGAAATAAAGGTGCGCGCCTCGGTATACCGGCTGGTTTGTCTTGACAATGCCTCCGCAATCTCATCCTGCGAGCGTTCCCGATCTTCGGGCGGCACCAGGCCGAGACGCATCATGCCGGTATTGGCCGACCCGGATCCTCCCCATGAGGGCGATGTGTTGACCATATTGACTTTTTTCTCCGGAACGGAGTCATTAACCAACTGGATTAGCTCCAACATAAACCGGTCCATATACTCGAAGGTGCTACCTTCCGGGCCGGTAATACTTGCACGCAACAAGCTACGGTCTTCATAAGGAGCTGTTTCTTTACGCAAGTGTACCCAGAACCATGCGATAAGCGCAAAGCAAATTGCCAAAATCGGGAAACTCACCCACTTGGCACGCATATAGCGTCGTAGCGACTGGGCATATCCCTTCGTCATCTTCACAAAATAGGGTTCGGTAACGGTGTAAAACCATGAATGCTTTGCCCCACGGCGCATGAGGTATGCATTGAGCATGGGCGTAAGGGATAATGACACAAATGCTGAAATCAACACGGCGGCAGCAATGACCACTCCAAACTCTCGGAACAGCCGCCCAACGAAGCCCTCCATAAACATTACAGGTAAAAACACCGCCGCCAGCGTTACAGAGATGGAGATCACAGCGAAGAAAATCTCGTTTGCTCCTTTAATCGCTGCCATAATTGGCGACATGCCCTCCTCTACTTTTTTATAAATGTTTTCGGTCACCACAATTCCGTCATCGACCACCAAACCCGTAGCCAGCACGATAGCCAGCAACGTCAACACGTTGATCGAGAACCCAAATAGATACATTACGAAAAAAGTGGCAATCAGCGATACGGGTATATCAATCAACGGACGGAATGCAATAGCCCAGTCACGGAAGAAGAGAAAAATAATCAAAATCACCAATATCAATGCGATCAGAATGGTTTCGGCAACCTCTGTAACTGACCGCTTGATAAATAACGTATTGTCTATCGCTACGTCCATCACAATGTCGGCCGGCACTTCATTCTTGAGTTGCTCGAGACGGTCATAGAATGCGTTGGCAATATCAATGTAATTGGTGCCGGGCTGTGGTATGATCGCCATTGCAGCCATAACAGAATTGGACTCCCGGAATTCGCTTTCTAGCTGTTGCGGGCCAAGCACAGCAGTGCCGATGTCGCCAAACCGAATAATCCGGTCGCCTTCCGATCGGATGATCAGGTTATTAAACTCTTCTTCGGTTGTAAGATTACCTACGGTTTTTATCGCTAATTCGGTATTCTCTCCCATAATTTTGCCCGACGGCAGCTCTACATTCTGGCGGTTCAGTGCATTACGCACATCCAATGGAGTGAGCCCGTAAGCCGAAAGCCGCATTGGATCGATCCACAACCGCATCGCGTAGCGCTTTTCGCCCCATATCTGAACCGAACTCACCCCCGGCAATGTCTGTAAGCGTTGGGCGATCACGTTATCGGCAATTTCACCGAGTTCAAGCGGGGATCGGGAGTCGCTTTGAACCGTCATTACGATGATTGGATCGGAATCGGCATCGGCTTTCGACACCACCGGTGGTGCGTCGATATCCTGCGGCAAACTGCGCATGGCCTGCGAGACCTTATCGCGTACATCGTTGGCGGCCTCCTCCAAGTTTTTGCTCAGCACAAATTCGATATTAATACGGCTGGAACCTTGACTACTGGATGAAGATATGTTGCGAATCCCATCAATTTGGTTAATTGAGCGTTCCAACGGTTCGGTAATCTGCGATTCGATAATATCCGGGTTAGCCCCGGCGTAGTTAGTCCGCACCGACACGATGGGGGGATCAATGGAAGGGAACTCCCGTACACCCAGGAACGTGTATCCGATAATGCCAAATAAAATAAGGATCAAGTTCATCACGATGGTGAGAACCGGCCTTTTTATGCTGGTGGTGGAGAGACTCATGTGCTTATCTTTTAATCATCCTATTCATCAACCTTTACAGTTACCGCCATCCCGTTGGCGAGCGACATGATCCCGGTGGTCAACACCGTATCTCCAATTGCAACACCCTCGGTAATCAACACATCCGTCCGGGTTCGATTTTCAGCTTCCACCGGGGTTGCGACTGCCTTTCCATCTTTCAATAAAAACACCTGTTTGCCATTTTGCACCGGAATTACCGCTTCGGTAGGGACGAGCACGGCATTTTCCGTATGGTCCAATGGGAGCTCGATGCGGGCGAAGGCGCCGGGAAACAGTCGCTCTTCCGGGTTGTTAGCGATTGCGCGGATACTAATCGTACGCGTAGCGGCATCCACACCCGGCTCGATTGCATAAATCTCGGCGTGATACTTCGCTTCCGATCCACTGACGCTAAAAGTCAGCCCCTGCCCCACATTTATTTGATTACTATACTTTTCGGGCACCGAAAACAATACCTTAACCGGATTGATGCTCAGCAAATTGGCTACCACAGTTGACGGCGTCAAATATTCCCCTTCCGAAATCGAACGGAGGCCGATCTTACCACTAAATGGCGCCCGGACAGTGGTTTTGGCGATCTGGGCACGGATAAGCACGGTTTGCGCCTTGGCCGACTCGTAATCGGCATGCGCTACGTCATATTCCTGCTGACTGATAGCTTCCTTTTCCAACAAAAGTCGTGCTCGCTTTTCATTGTCTCCTGCCAACGCTTCGCTACTCTGTGCTTGGATAAGACGCGCCTGCAATTCCGAATCATCGATACGTAGCAACACCTGGTTCTTTTGTACGGCGGATCCTTCGCGGAATGTCAACGCCCTTACGATCCCCGATACCTCACTGCGGATTTGGACCTGCTCGTTGGGCTCAATCGATCCCGATAAGGTAATGGTATTGGAAAATGCACGGGGCGCCACCACAATGGCATTGACCTCAATAGCTCCAGTACCTTGTGATTGTTCCGGTGCAGCAACTTTGGGTTTAGGGTTCCGCGTAAGCCAATAACTCACAGTGGCCACAGCAACGATAGCTATCGCGATATAAAGGTATTTTTTTTTCATTTTAGTATCTGAATGTTAGGTATCAGGCAATGCCTAACAACCTAAAAAGACTTAAATCTACGGTCTTTATCAGCCAAAACTACTGGAATCTCTAAGTATTTCGCAGCTGTATCACATTTTTTACGGAAATATCTGTGGGATACCGCCTAGGGCAAGCGACCTCTGCCGAGCGCGAAATATATAAACCTGCCCAACTTTTACATTTTTTCATTAACATTGCACCAATCATTGTCAACTAAAATATGTCGAAGTACGGTTGTTTTGTGGTTGCATTTGTAGCGGCCTTGTGGGTGCATGCACAAGAAACCAACGATATTGACCATTTCATGGTTAGCGAAAACCTGATTAAGAATAGTAAGCTGGCCATTATTGCCACCGATGCGGAAGAGCATCCAAATGAAACTATTTCAGGCACCTATCAGTTCGTAATCAATGGTTTTAAGCAGGAGTTGGAGTTCAACGATGGTGTGGCTATAACACCGAACGCCATCGAAACGTCAGCATTCGTATTCATCAAACACAACAATCAACAAGGCTCGCACGGCCGACTTTATTATATATGGAAGCGAGACCAGCGCATCAATCCTATCGCCATAAATTGGTATTTCCTTATCCTTGTTCCCGCTGTAATCCTGTTTATCGCTTATCTTTTCAAACGGATAATGGTATTGGCAATCGTAGTGTTGATTGGCTTGTTTATCTATAATTACAGTAAAGGGTTGAATTTGGAGAATATCTTCGAGACCATTACCCATGGAATTAAGTCGTTAGTTGCTAGTCATTAATCAACATCCCATTTCCTTGTAACTGTGAAAACCAGCACTTTGAACTTAACTTGGTGCTTACGACTAAAATCAAAACGGCATTCCAATCCCAAAATTATACTGAATGAAATTATAACGATCGGGAGCATTGGTGAGGCGGTACTGGCCCTTAAATTCCTTGCTATTGAAAAACTCCGAAATGACCCATTGCTGCGCGCCGGTAAATTGTGGATCGCGCACTTTTATACCGGCATCCAGCCGGATAACGAAATAATCCAAATCGAAACGTAGGCCAGCGCCGGCGCCGATTGCTAATTGCCCGAAGAAACGGTCGAATTTGAATTCCCCTCCCGGATTCAATTCATTTTCATTGATCCGCCAGATATTACCGAAATCTGCAAACGTAGCAGCTTTGAGTTTTGCTCCAAAAACATCATTCACTACCCTAAAACGGTATTCCACATTTCCTTCGAGTTTGACCTCACCCAGTTGGTCGAGATTACGGAGATTAAGGCGCAGGCCTGGATCGAGCACCTTCCGGTTATAATTGCCCGGCCCTAAAGTACGTGCCTGCCACGCCCGGATACCGTTCATACCGCCGCCGAAAAAGCTTTTTTCGAAAATCAGCAGACTCGAGTTGTTGCCATAAGGGATGGCCACGCCCGGATTGAGTCGGATAACCAACTGTTTGTCACCACCAAAATATCGATAATACCGCATATCTGTTTCTATCTTGGCATATTGCAGGTATGGCACCCCCATGATTTCCTTTTCACCATCTACATTCTGTTTGAAATCGATTAGACGGCTGGCTAGCCCTAGTAGATTGCCGCTCAAGTCCAATGCACCACGGAAGTAAAGAAAGCTTTCCAGCCTCAAAAGCCGGATAGCATTTACCGTATAGGCATATTGTGAGCCCAATCCGAAATAGGCCCTGTTATTACTACGTACATATAGCAAAAAATCTTGGTCGATCAACCGTTGGGCAAACTCACTGTTTAATCTACCATAGCGGTATTCCAGTACTATTGGAGTAAGGTTGTGTTGTTTGTAACGCGTATCGAACCAATTATACGATAATGTGCCGCTGAAATAGCGGTTGGAATAGGTTTGAAATTGGTCGAACGCCTGGACATTCGCGGAAAACACCGTCCGCGGCAACCCGCTCCTACCAACGGGCGGGACGGCAAAGGGGGTAATCAACCGAGGTACCGTAATATTAACCCCAATCTGGAAATCGTTGTTGAATACTCGGTCGAACAGACCACCCGATAGCCGCGAGTCAAACAGCACGCCATAACGCAACTTCACTTCCAACTGCTCTAGCCCGCCGAAAAGATTGCGGTGGGTAAACGTGTTTCCAATATTGAAACCACTCATCCCTGCATTGAACGTGTACTCACCCTCAATCTGGTTGCCCATATAAGGCCGAGGCACCAACGTATAATGCACATTCAGGCGATTAGAATCTACTTTTTCATAGTCGATCTTCACATTACGAAAGCCATTCAACTCGTAGAGGCGATCATAAGTTAAATTCTCCAAATTGGAATTATAAGTATCACCCTGCCGATGGAACAAGTATCGAGCGATAGGTGCCGCCCGGAAGCGACCTGTGTAATCCCGAACAGCAAGCTGCCCGTCCAGCTCGACCTCATCGGGGACTGCTTGATTGAGACCCGGACGATCGTGCTTGATAACCATAAAGCTACTGTCGATATTAAATTTCGTATGGTGTACTCGACCTTCGGGATTGTCTACGATAAGCGTTACATCTGCTTGGTTACGTTGGAGACTGGAATCTACATCAACGCGCATGTACTGCCTAAAATAGTCGTGGTAACCCTGTTGGCGCATCAGGTGGTACACGCGTTCACGTTCAACGACCAACGAATCGGCGTCATAACGCGATCCGGGTTTGATCGGACTCGACGCACGGAGCCGTTCGGCATACAAGCGAGCCAATGCCGTATCGGCGATATCTACGCCCACCTCACGGAGCATGAACGGTTCGCCCGGCACTACATTGAAATACAGGTGTGCCCGTTTACCTCGTCGAACGATGTCTTGGTCTACCACCGCATTGAAATAACCTTTAGCTATCAGGTAGCGGGTAATCTGCTGTGTTGAAAAATCGACCAAAGCACTATCCAAGATATGCGGGGGTTCCCCTACATTGCGTATATTAGTTGTCCGGTACCGCCCTTTACTGGCGTTCGCCAGGTTATAGATAAATAGATTGATGCGCGAATTGGGCCGCAGGGCAGGTGGAATATACGCTTTAGCTTCCTCAGCGAATTGAGGGTCAATGCCCTCGATGTCTACTTTGGTAACCAATGCCTGTTCGGCCTCTAGCAGTCGTGTGGATCGGCATGATGCGGATAATACCAGCAAAAGCATTATACTTGCATACGTAAAAAGACAATCCCGTTTAACCATTGACAATGCTTTCAAAACCGCAAATCCGTGCCATTACATTACTACAGCAAAAAAAATTCCGCAAGGAACAGGGGTTGTTTATTGTGGAAGGCATTAAATCTGTCACGGAATTCCTCCATTCCGACTATAGCGTCCAACGTATTTACTATACCACCCAAGCGGCTGCAAAATTGCCTAAAATCCCGCAAAATATAAAATCGGTTAAAATCGACGATACGACGTTGGCACGTATCAGTTCTCTCAAAAGCCCACAAGGTGTACTGGCGTTGGTGAGCATACCTGATTACCCACCGCTAACCACCGATGTTTTGCAGAAGGGCTTCCATTTGGTGCTTGACGACATCCAAGACCCCGGCAATCTCGGAACCATTATCCGAACGGCCGAATGGTTCGGCCTCAAGCACGTGATTTGCTCGATTGGTTCAGTGGATGCGTATAATCCGAAAACCGTACAAGCCAGTATGGGCTCACTTGCAAGAATGCAAATACACTATACGGACATCGTTAAACTGGTAGCTTATTCGCCCATTCCGGTTTTTGGCGCTGTTCTCGATGGCAATTCGATTTACGATACGGATTTCGGCGAACAGGGATTGGTGGTGTTAGGCAATGAAGGCAACGGCATCGGCCCGGCAGTATTGCCGCATATCACACAGCATATTACCATCCCGCGCATCGGCCAAGCTGAGTCGCTCAATGTAGCCATTTCCGCCGCACTTTTCTGTGCGGAGTTGACGAGAAAAAGAGGCAACACATAAGCAAATCCAGTATCAAAAAATATTGTATTTTTACGACCGATGAGCAAAACGTACGCATTGGTAACAGGAGCGAGTCAAGGATTGGGCAAAGCTTTTGCCCTAGAACTAGCGAAGCGCAAAATCAACATTATCCTGGTCAGTTTGCCGGGCGAGGGCCTCGATTTCGTAGCCGCTCAGGTGGCGGAAATAGGTCAAGATGCTCATTGTTATGAGACAGACCTTACACAAAAAACGAATATCGTGGCGTTAGCCAATTGGATCAACGAACGATTTCAGTTATCGGTATTAATCAACAATGCGGGTTGTGGCGGCACCCAGCGGTTTCAGGATGTTGATGTAGACTACTTGGATCGCATTATCCAACTTAACGTCAAGGCCACCGCATTGCTCACCCACCAATTGCTGCCCAACCTGATGAAAAGCGACGAAGCGTATGTGCTTAATGTAGGTAGTGTAGCCGCTTACAGTCCTATCGGATTCAAAACGGTGTATCCGGCGTCCAAGGCATTTGTACACAGCCTCAGCCGAGGACTCTATCAAGAATTTGTCGATAGCAATGTATTCTTTAGCGTGGTCAATCCCGGTCCCATGATGACCAACGCCGACTCGTCGGCCCGCTTGCAGCAGCAGGGATTCTTTGCCACTATGGGATTGCTTACCCCGGAAGAAGTCGCTGCAATAACCATTAGGCAACTCTTCAAGCGGGATACGCTAATCATGCTCAACTGGGTAAATCGGCTTACATGGATGGTGATGAAATTTCTTCCCATATACATTCGGCTTCCATTGTTGACCAAAGCCATGAAAAAAGAAGTTAAACGCACATGAAGGTATTAGTGACCGGCGCGAACGGCCTACTAGCTACCAACACCATCATCACCTTACTATCCCGCGGATATCAGGTGAAGGGACTCATACGGGATACCCGGAAATTTCTCCTGCCCGCCCAAGACAACCTGGAGCTGACGGTTGGCGACATCACCAGCCCCCTATCGTTGGATCAGGCAATTGGTGATTGCGATTATGTTATCCATTGTGCCGCAACAACCGATCAGCACCTACTCCATTACGATGACTATCACCGCATCAATGTGCAGGGAACCGAAAACGTCATCCGGGCAGCGATAAAACACCGTATCAAAAAAATCGTCTATGTGGGCACGGCAAACACCTTTGGGTACGGTACATTGGAGGAGCCAGGCAATGAAGCGCTACCACCGAACGCACCCTTCGTTTATGCATGGTATGCAAAAAGCAAGCTCGAAGGGCAACATTGCATATTAGCCGCCGCCGGGAAAATCGACGTTACTATTGTGAGTCCCACATTCATGATTGGCCCATACGATGGAAAGCCCAGTTCCGGCACGATCATCCATATGGCCTATCGGAAAAAGGTAGTCCTCCATCCACCAGGTGGGAAAAACTTTGTAAATGTTGAAGATGCAGCCAACGGCGTTGTAGATGCCCTCGAGAAAGGCAAACATAAGGAGGCGTATCTATTGGCTGGCGAAAACCTCACCTACCGGGCGTTTTTCCGAAAGCTAAGCGCACAAACTGGCCAGCAGACGCTATTTATCCAAATCCCGCCTTGGCTACTGCATGCTGCCGGTTACGTTGGCGATATACTCCGATGGCTTGGCGTCCGCACGGCATTATCGCGTGTAAACATGAAAATTCTGTGCGTCAATAACTATTATACTAATAAAAAAGCACAAGCCGAATTGGGCACGTCGTTCAGATCTATCGAAAACGGCATTGCTACCGCTATCGACTGGTTCAGGCGTCATAAGATGTTGTAATGCCGTAAATTGCGCAGCCCCCTCAACGTAGGATTGGTATAACCTTTGCGGGAGAGTAGATATGAAACGGAAACAACTTACAAATCAAGCGTTCTTTCTTACACTTTTGGTCATGGTATCTACATCGGCTGTTTATGCCCAACAGCGCGCCACTGAAATCAATCCTATGAACTCTTGGATAAAAGCTGGTATCAATGTGGGACTTCCCATTGGCAATTTGGCTGACCAAAGCAGCATTGCATTAGGGGCCGATATCAAAGGACAACTCATGTCTACGCCCAATTGGGGACTAGGACTTGCGTCCGGCTATACCCATTACTTCCCAAAAGACGAACAGGAAAACTTCGGATCTGTACCTATTGGTATTTTTGCACGTTATTATCCGGCTAGCCAAGGATTTTTCGTCGGTGCCGACGCAGGGTACAGCTTTCAAACCGGAAGCGATCTCAATGGCAACGGCGGCATGTATGCAAGACCACAGGTTGGTTATCACAACCGATTGTGGAACGTTTTTGGTTTTTATAATGGCATTTTCCGCAAGGATACCAACGGCGGTATTATGCAATATGTGGGCATAGGTACCACCTTCAACATCATGTTTGATTAGCAATAATGGTATAAACGTACCATCCTCGGCTATTGGACGCAAATCAAGGCCAACTACCCGCGGGAGCAATGAGGTAATTTTGTAACTGAAGACACCTCAAAAGCCTTTATAACCACAAAGCCCACGCTGTAAACACAGCACGGGCAAGCATACACAACTGACCAGCATGCTGTAAACAAGCCTACCGACGCTTCGCTAACCGGATATCCCTACCGAACCAATCACCATAAAAAATAAAAATTATTTGTAATTAGTCTTAATTACCTCTATGTTTATCGTGTTATTTTTAAACATTCTAAATAACATGGCCAGAAAATCAAGTGTATTATATATCCTGTTGCTACTAGCTTCCCGATTGACAGCTCAAGATGGAATCGCCACGTCAACAGCGGATACCTTAAAAAAGAATCCATTGGATGAGGTGGTTGTAACAGCCACGCGTACGGACAAAAAAATTGAAGAGCTGCCCATTCCAATTACAACCATCTCTGCACGGGAAATCCAAAACCCGGGCATCGTACGGCTAAATGAAATCCTGGCCGAACAGACCGGATTGGCGCTGGTTGGTGACCACGGCACCGGCGTACAGATGCAGGGATTCGATGCGCAATATACCATGATACTAATCGATGGGGAACCGCTAATTGGACGCACATCGGGTACATTGGAGCTTTCCCGAATCACCATGGCCAATATTGACCGTATCGAAATCGTCAAGGGTCCATCTTCCTCATTATATGGCAGTGAAGCAATGGCGGGCGTCATCAACATCATTACCAAAACCCCACCAAAAGGTGTATCGGCAGGCATAGCCACCCGCTACGGCACCAACCAATCGGCGGACATCAGTGTCGACGGCGCATATCGATCGGAAAAATTAACCGTATCGGGGCTTGTCAACCGTTTCAGCAATCAAGGTTATAGCCTGATGCCTGAATCAGGCTTTCAGACCGTTGCACCGTTTGCAGCCTACACCGCGTCAGGCAAAGTAGGATATCAGTTTTCGGATAAAACTGCTTTCAATGTGTCGTTGCGCTACTATGACAATTCGCAAGACGACCGCTATGGCATCGAGGACCGCGTGGTGTCCGGTAGTGGGCTCCAACGCGATTTCAGTATTTTCCCCAGCCTCACCCATCGGTTTTCGGATAGCCATACATCCATGTTACGCTTGTACCGCGCCACCTATAATACCGAATCATCCATACGTTATGAGGATACCGAAGAGCTATATGACGAAACCTATTTTGACCAAGGTTTTACACGGGGTGAGTTCCAGCACGATTATCGCATGAAGCCCAACCTCGTTTTCACCGGGGGTATCGGTTACCAACAAGAGACTGTAGAAGCAACGCGCTATGACGAAAAAAAACGCTTCAATTCGAGTTACGGTTATATCCAAGCTGATTGGAAACCGATCGACCGGCTCAACATCATTGCAGGTGGGCGTTATGATATGCACAACGTATATAAGTCTCAGTTCAGTCCGAAAGTCGCTGCAAGCTATAAACTTCATGAAAAATTCACGGTTCTAGCGTCGGCAAGCCGCGGATACAAGGCACCCGACTTCCGACAGTTATACCTCAATTTCTCAAACGCAGTGGCGGGTTACAGTGTATTTGGTTTTGAGGATCTCGCGGAAAATCTACAACGGATGCAGGATGAAGGTCAGATCAGGGAAATATTGATAGATCCGGCTACGTTATCCAAGCTCAATGCAGAAAGCTCCTGGGCTTATAATATTGGCCTGCGTACGCAGCCCATCGATAAATTAATTCTCAACATCAATGTTTTCCGCAACGACGTGGACAACCTGATTTCCACAGCCAGTGTCGCCATCAAAACCAACGGCCAATCGGTATTCTCCTATTTCAACCGCAATGCGGTATTCACCCATGGTGCGGAGATCGACGGGATCTATCTGCTCACGAATACATTGGAAGTCGGGGCCGGTATCCAATACCTCGAAGCTAAAGACGTGGATGAATGGAACACGGTCAAAGAAGGGCGGGCCTACGCCCGCGATCCGGAGACGGGACAAACCGTTGCCGTAAAACGAAATGAGTACGGTGGCCTGCTCAACCGTTCCAAGTATATGGCTAATGCCCGGGTCTCCTACTATGATGCACATACGGGAATCCGCGTTTCTCTGCGTTGGAACTACCGGGGCCGGTATGGTATCCGGGATATCGATGGCAACGGCATCATCAACCTCGATAGCGAATATATAAAGGGTTATTCGCTCGTTAATGGTTCACTATCTAAATCACTTCTCGATAACCGGTTGCGCTTACAACTTACAGCCGATAATATCTTCGGGTTTACCAACAAAGCATACATCAGCCACTTGCCCGGCAGGCTATTGTATGGTGGCCTGTCATACCGTTTGAACAACTAAGTTTATCCAATAATCACATCACAAAAACACAAAAAACAAATGAAAACAGCAATCAGTACATTAAAAATGCTATCCATCGCATTCGTGCTAGGGGCAATCAGCTGCTCATTCACTGCGTGCAGCAAGGACGACGGCGGCGACAAGGTCAAACCAGAATTAGAAGTCGAAACCATCGAGGACCTGGATGGATCTGGAGCACCCGTATTTTTCAGTTTTTCATCGGGCACTGCCGTTGCGGAGACGTCCACGTCGTGGGATATCAAGTTTGACGGAACAACCTTGTCATTCGGAAACGGCGCTGAAGCAATACTAACAGAAGGTCTATTCAACAACTATGTTACTGCACCTACCAATGGATATGCGGCAGACAACATTGCCGGAAGCGGTTCATGGTACAACTACACCGCAATGACCGAGCCTCAACATGCAATCCTCCCCATCCCCGGAAAAATCATCGTCATTAAGACGCACGACGATAAATACGTAAAACTGGAAATGCTCAGCTATTACGAAGGTAACCCTGATACAACTTCCGACGCGTTTAAAGACCCCGAGGGGCGCCCCACCGCAAAAGTATACACCTTCCGGTACGCTATCCAACTGGACGGATCAACTAATTTGAAGTGACATGGCTGAATGATATCCAGTCAATTACCACATATTGTACCGGTTTACGGTAGCAAAAATAAAAAGATGAATAAGCTTATCATTTCCGGAAGTTTTGCATTGATTGTTATTTCAGCTATCCATGCTTGTAATGTGCCAATCACTTCAACAGGTGGTATAACCGATTCGACCAAAATCGTGTCCACCAACGGCACCGTGTCTGAAATCCTCGTCGACTTGGGCTTTGAAGACAACATCGTGGGTGTGGACGTGGCAAGCACCTATCCGGTCAGCCTGCAGCAGAAGCCGAAAATCGGGCACAACCGCGAAATTTCTGCTGAGGGGGTGCTGGCGCTGAATGCCGACCTGGCACTGGGTGTTACGGGGATGGTAAAGCCCCAAGTTGCCGAACAGATCCGTGCGGCTGGCACCCAGCTTTTGCTTTTTGACCACGAGTATTCGGTAACAGGTGCCAAGCAATTGATCCGTGCCGTAGCCGACAGCTTGGGCAAATCCATAGAAGGTGATTCGATTCTTTCCGTATTGGATGATGACCTCGCTTTGGCCGACTCCGTTGTGGCCCAATCGACGGGAAAACCCAAAGTATTGTTCATCTACGCCCGGGGTACAGGCACTATGATGGTTGCCGGCAGGCGCACCCAAATGGATGAAATAATCAAATTGGCTGGCGGCGAAAACGCGGTATCAGGTTTCGAGGATTTCAAACCACTTACTGCTGAAGCATTGGTTGCTGCCAATCCGGATGTCATCCTGCTGTTCGACAGTGGTCTATCGAGCCTCGGGGGTATAGACGGATTACTGGAGGTGCAGGGGATAGATCAAACCAATGCGGGAAAAAACCGAAAAGTCGTTGAGATGGATGGCCAGTTCCTCACCGGATTCGGTCCGCGTTTGGGTAAGGCTATTCTGGAGTTGGCACAAAAAATCCATTAAATACGGAGAATGGAAAACCCGAAATGAAAAACCACAGCCTCCTGCTTGCAGCCTTGTTCGTCGTGTTGATTGCAGCCTGCGCGCTGTCAATCTGTGTGGGTGCAGTCAAAATCAGCGCGTCTGAATTTTGGTCGATTATCGCTTACCGCACCGGAATAAGTGACCAGGTAGCATTTGCCCCCCAGCAGGAAGCCGTTTTCCTCAATATCCGTTTGCCCAGGGTATTGCTCGGGGCGCTCGTTGGAAGTACGTTAGCCATTGCCGGCGCCGCCTTGCAGGGACTGTTCCGCAACCCATTGGCAGAGCCGGGCTTAATAGGTATTTCATCCGGTGCGTCGCTCTTCGCCGTGATTATCATTGTGCTGGAGCATCGCTTTTTCAGCTTCATGACGGCGGCATTCGGTTATTACGCGTTAGCGATTGCTGCGTTTATCGGTGCCTGCGTAACCACCTTTATGGTTTACCGCCTCGCCGTTGGCAATGGTAAAGCAGACATCACCACCCTGCTACTGGCTGGTATCGCCATCAATGCACTTGCCGGCTCGTTTACGGGGCTACTTACGTATATGGCCACGGATGACCAACTACGTAACATTACGTTTTGGACATTAGGTAGTTTGGGCGGAGCCAGTTGGCGTACATTGGGCGGTATCGTACCTTTCGTAGTGGTTTCACTGGTGGCATTACCCTTTTTTGCCAAACCCTTGAATGCATTGGCACTGGGCGAGTCGCAGGCCGGGCATATGGGCATCAACGTCGGACTGATCAAGAGGCTCATTATCGTTGCAGCCACATTGGGTGTGGGTGCATCGGTTGCCGTGTCGGGCATGATCGGGTTCATCGGCTTGGTAATTCCACATATTCTTCGGATGGCGTTTTCGGCCGATCACCGCCTCGTGATACCCGGATCGGCGCTGTTGGGCGCTTCTGTACTAGTACTTGCCGATTTAGTTGCGCGTACGATTTTTGCGCCGACAGAGCTACCCATTGGTATATTGACCGCCATCATTGGTGCACCGGTGTTTATTTACATCATTTTGGTAGAACGCCGAAAAAAGGGAATACGGTGACAGGCGCAACAACAGTATGATAGATTGCGTGTTATCATCAGAAATTGTTAATTTTAAATTTTAATGGTGGTAGACGGGTCTAAGAGTTACAGCTTATTGCATATAGCCGTCTAAAGCGTACGGCACAGGGACAAGAATGATAGCAGTTAAAAACATTCATTATTCAGCAGGTCAGGTCAAATTACTTGATGACATCAGCTTCGACGTCCAGCCGGGCGAGTTGCTGGCGATTATCGGTGCAAATGGTGCGGGTAAGAGCACATTACTCAAGTTGCTGTGCAAGGAAATCAGAGCTTCTGCTGGCACGATTTACATCCGCGAACAACCCATAGATCGTTACAAGATCGACCATCTCGCTAAATTCCGTGCGGTATTGGCCCAAAGCAATACGTTATCCATTTCCTTTAAGGTGCATGAACTGGTCATGATGGGGCGGTATCCGCATTTCGAAAACAACCCTACAGCTATCGATCTGGAAATCGTCCGAACGGTAATGGAAGAAACCGGCATCACCTCATTTGCCGACCGTGATTACAACACGCTTTCGGGCGGTGAGCAGCAACGGGTGCAATTGGCACGTGTTATCGCCCAAATCTATGATCAACCCAAGGGCCTGCTTTTCTTAGATGAACCTACCAACGGCTTGGATTTACTCTACCAACAACAGATTTTGGTATTGGCGCGGAATCTGGCCGACCGCGGTTACTGCGTGGTGAGTATCCTGCACGACATTAACTTTGCTTCGCGCTATGCGGACAACGTGTTGATGCTCAAAAAGGGAAAGCGTATAGCGTTTGGTAGGCCGAAAGACGTGGTTACCTGCGAAAATATCCACCAAGCGTTCAACATCAGGGTGCGCTTGCTTAACGATGACGAGTTCAAGTGCCCACTGGTTATTCCATCAATGATATTATCCGAACAAACATAAAACTGAAAACAACATGGAACATACAACCCTATCTCTCAGAGAACAATACGACTCGTTTAAAGCCGAGAACCCCAAAACGCGTATCCGCGATGCAGCCAAACAGCTGGGGGTATCGGAAGCCGAACTTGTCGCTACGGGCGAGCATAACATCACACTCAGACCCGAATTTCAAGACATCCTCAAAGAAATCCGTACCTTGGGGTACGTGATGGCGCTTACACGCAACGACTACGCCGTGCATGAGCGTAAAGGTATTTACACCAAAGCTACGTTCAACGGACACGTGGGCTTGGTGGTCAACCCGGATATCGACCTACGCCTATTTATGAGTGCCTGGCATCTCGGCTTCGCGGTACAGGAAGGCGATCGGCGCAGCCTTCAATTCTTCGACAAAGACGGCGAGGCCGTACACAAGATTTACCTCACCGAGCAAAGTGATGCTGCGGCTTACGATGTACTGGTTGAAAAATACAAAGCCGAAATACAAGGAGAAGTGCCACAGACCTCCCCAATAGATAAAACCATCCATGAGACACCAGACAGTGAAATCGACGTAGCCGGTTTCCAGGAAGCATGGTTGACGTTGAAAGATACACATGCATTCTTCGGTATACTTCAGAAATTCGAGGTAGCCCGTCATCAATCCATGCGATTGGCCCCCAAGGGTTATGCCACCCAGTTGTCAGTCGGCTCATTAAAACGTATTTTGGAAGGTGCATCCGAGCGGGACCTAGACATTATGGTATTTATCGGAAACCGGGGGTGCATCCAGATTCATACCGGAAAAACGAAGAAATTACTGCAGACAGGACCTTGGTTTAATGTGCTTGACCCGGAATTCAATATGCACCTACGTGATGACGCCATCGCTGACGTATGGCTGGTTAAAAAACCGACCGAAGACGGTGTTGTCACTAGTCTCGAGGCATTTGACGCCGATGGCAATCTCATCGTCCAGTTCTTCGGCAAGCGCAAGCCTCGTATTCCGGAGCGCGAAGATTGGCGACAAGTTGTAGCGGATTACGCAATCTTGATTTGACACTTAATATAAGCTGTTAATCAAATACTTGACAATTAATTATATTTTATTTATAATCTTTCTAAATAATTTATATCTTTGGAGCAGCCGCAGCGCTTATAGAGTCTATATATGGTTTGTTTATATAGTTGTTTAGTTTAGTTAGTAGAATCCCCGCTGATGTGAATCACCGGGGTTTTTTGTTTGATAATACGATTGATTTCCGTTAGGTTTTTATACACGCCCCAATGGAAGACCTAAAGAGATAATTATATAACTATTATAAATCTTACTTTTGTAGCCAACTATGGCTTCAAAAAATCAGGTGGGCATCCCCATTTCGATGTCGCTCAATGATACCTTAAGTTCGGAAGGGATCAACTCATCCTCGATACCGAACAAAACCCGCATCATCGTGATCGCCGCATACGCGGTAGCTATCGCGGCTATGATTAGCTTCATCGCGAAGTTTCTGGTGATGTTTATCAATGTAATTACCAACTTATCTTTTTACGGCACATTTTCCTTCCATGAAGGTACCCCTTGGGCTACCAATTTAGGTATATGGGTCATTGTTGTCCCGGCTATCGGGGGGCTGGTTGTTGGTCTGATGGCGTTATATGGCTCTAAAGCCATCAGGGGGCACGGCATCCCGGAAGCCATGGAGCAGGTACTGACCAACCAAAGTAAGATCAGACCTTCCATCACCTACCTCAAGCCCCTATCATCGGCCATCGCCATTGGTACCGGTGGGCCATTCGGCGCTGAAGGTCCTATTATCGCAACGGGTGGAGCCTTGGGGTCAACACTTGGCCAGCTACTAAAAATTACACATTCCGAGCGCAAAATCCTGCTAGCAGCCGGAGCTACGGCTGGTATGACGGCAATTTTTGGTAGCCCGGTAGCGGCTATTTTCCTAGCCATCGAGCTGCTTCTTTTCGAGTTCACACCCAAATCCCTCATTGCTGTCTCACTGGCTTGCATTACGGGCGCTGCTGGGCACCATTTCCTATTTAGTGCCACACCCGTTTTCGCGTTAGAACATCTTATACCCACAGCATCTAATCCAGCTATACTAAGCTATAGCGTCATCGGCATCGTCATCGGTTTTCTCTCGATCGGTATTACCAAGGCAGTCTATTGGGTAGAAGATGCTTTTGAGCGCTTACCTTTCCACTGGATGTGGTGGCCGGCCATCGGTGGTCTTGTCGTAGGTATTGTGGGCTATTTCGCTCCCCGTACGCTCGGCGTGGGTTACGAAAACATCACCGACCTACTCAACAATAGCCTGCCGTTGACGGTGGTGCTGTCATTGTGCTTGCTCAAGTTTCTCTCATGGGTAATTGCCCTCGGTAGCGGCACGTCGGGTGGTACGCTTGCCCCGTTGCTTACCATCGGAGCCGCCATCGGGCTATTGTGTGGGCACGTATTGCTCACCATCTTTCCCACTTGCGGTGTCAGCCTTCCCCTAGCGGCGCTGGTAGGCATGTCCGCCATGTTTGCAGGCGCATCCCGTGCGGTTCTCACCTCCATTGTCTTCGCATTAGAGACTACCGGACAGTTCAATGCTATGTTGCCATTGCTGGGTTCTTGCGTAGGCGCATACCTTGTTTCATACCTGTTTATGGATACTACGATCATGACTGAGAAAATTACCCGACGGGGTATCCACACACCTGATTCGTATCAGCCCGACCAGCTTAACCAGCTAACCGTTGGCCAAGCCATTGAACAAACCAGCACAGTCATCGAGGGCGACAATACGATCGAAGAGCTGCGCAACTGGTCGACCGACGAAGGAATCACTGAAAACTATTATATTGTCAGTTCATCAAGTATATTTGCCCATCATCAGGACCGTGAGAAAACCATTAAATCACTGATTAAAAGACAGCCTGCTTACCTCAGAGCAACAAACAGCCTTAGAGAAGCCATCCGTAAGATGACCCAAGAGAATGTGGATGTATTGCCAGTGCTTGATGCGCGAGGAAGCACCGTAATCGGGTTACTGCATTACAAAAACATTCTATCTGCCTACGATGCCGCCGATACGTTTAACGACCAGCGGGAAACCAATATTTCCATCAAGCGGTCTAGCATGCGAATGCTTGTAAAGGGAAAGAAAATCTTGATCAGAAAACGGAATAGTTAAACTAACCAGCGCCTGCCTAGAGTATCTGCGCTGCGAAGCCTCCCAACATGCTGCTATCCCTTTCAACGGGTTCGAACAGCTGATCGACGCGAAATGCCAGTGCGCTGTATATTTCCAAATTGCTTTGTTTTTCGAAACCTACAGATGCCAACACCTGTTGTTGAGCATTCAATGTACGATTAAAGGCTACACGGTACTTACCGTTGATGGGCTCCGAAGGTGGAAAAACCTGTGCCAGCGCATCCACCTGTTTACCATGCTTCCAAAAGCGGTAGCAAACATGCGGGCCTGTAGCTAGCCCAGTGCTCCCCACGTATCCAATAACCTGTCCTTGGCCTACCCGTTGGCCACGTTTCACGGCGCGCTTGCTCATATGGAGGTATTGTGTGGTATACACATTGTCATGTTTGATTTTAACATAATTCCCATTGCCGCTGCCATAGCTCGATTCAATTACCACACCGGCAGCTGTCGCCACGATGGGAGTACCATGGGGTGCAGCGAAATCTGTGCCCAAATGTGCTTTCCATCTGCGTTGCACAGGGTGGAATCGTCGCATCGTATACCGCGACGAGATACGGCTATATTTCAACGGCGCTTTAAGGAATGTCCGGCGCAGGCTTTTCCCATTTTCATCGTAATATGCTCCACGCTCATCATCCTCACCTTCAAAATAGTATGCTTGGTATTCTTTGCCGTTATGGCCGAATATAGCTGACTCTATCCGTCCCGGACCAACAGGCTGGCCATCTACATACTTTCGCTCATATACCAGCTTGAACCAATCGCCCTTATTGATGCGGTAAAAATTGACCGCCCAGCCGTATATCTCGGCCAATTGCACTGCCAAATCGGGGCTAGCGCCGTTTGCCTCCAATGTTTCATAAAGCGAGCTTTGGATCACTCCCGCTACGGTTTCCAGTTTTGTATTAACCGGCTTCTGCCCGCTGTATACTGAAGTGTTCTCGCTTAAATCATAGACCACGTAGTCAATCGGATTGGGCTGGTAAACGAAATAGTGTGCCTTGCCCGATTTATCTTTGAAAACGGTATAATCATGCCCTGCCGCTATCTTACGTACATCAAACACAGTCTTTGACTTCTCTGCAATCACTGCTATACGTTGCAGGTCTATCTGGTAGCGTTGCAAGATATCCGATAAGAATTCATTACGCTTCACGGTCGCTGTTTCGATATCGAATCGATCGCTGGCCAATCCATACAACAATTCCCTGTCGTCAGCCTCAGTGGTTGGCTCAGCCATAACCAACGGCTGTTCAGGTGTGGCATCGAAAGAAGAAAGAGAAATAAAAGTGGCGCCCAAAACAATCACACCAAGCACAATAAGTGCAAGTACATTTTTTCTTGAGGTCATTCTTTAATGTAGGTAGTTAGAATCTTCAAAAGTTGATCCTATATTCATCTAAGTTAAATCGGTAGCCGCCGCCACCACTCATCCATCATCACACGTAGTAAAAGCGCAAATAACACATTTTTATTTAAAAAGTTTAATTTTTTAACATTTTTTTACACTTTCAACGTATGCCAGATCGCTGATAACTATTCCTTTACAACCGAAAACCGATAAATACACGTGCTGAGATAGCTTTCGCCCGGTTCGAGCACGGTAGTGGGCCAATGGAGTTTATTGGGTGCGTCGGGAAAATGCTGGGTCTCGAGGCAAATTGCAGTCTGTTTACTGTATGGTACATTCTCTTTACCCGTACGCGAGCCATCGAGCATATTTCCTGTATATACCTGCATGCCCGGCTCGTTGGTATACACTTCCATGGCGATGCCACTACTGGGTGCATACAGCCGTGCTGCCAATTTATCGATGTCTCCATCGGTATCTAATACAAAGTTATGGTCAATTCCGCTGGCTATCTGCAGCTGCGCATGCGATGGATTGCGCGCCAATGCCGTACCGATGCTTACCGGTTCAGTAAAATCAAAGGGGCTGCCTGCTACCGGACTTATTTCGCCGGTAGTAATAAGCGTACTATCCAGTGGCGTGTATTGTGTTGCATTAACGTACAGTATATCGTCCAGTATCGTATTGGTTGGGTTCCCAGAAAGGTTGAAAAAACTGTGGTTGGTAAGGTTGATAACTGTTTTTTCTGTGGTCTCTGCTTTGTAATCAATGGTCAGTTCATTGGGATGGCTTACGGCAAATGTTACACTCACGGTTACTTCACCCGGAAAGCCGCTTTCGCCATCGGGCGAGATATATGCGAGCACCAATGTGCTGTCATTGGGTTGGTGGGCCTCAAACACTTGGCTGCGCCATCCCTCCCCACCGCCATGGATGGTATGTTCGCCATTATTGCGATCAAGTTGCACAGTATCGTCATCCAACACAAAGCGCCCATTGTTTATGCGGTTGGCAAAGCGCCCCATGGTAGCACCAAAAGAAGAAGGTTCGGCTGTATACCCGTCTATATGAGCAAAACCTTGTACCACATCACGTAACTCACCTGTCGCATCAGGCACCATCAAAGAAACGACGCGGCCACCATAGTTGGTAATGCAGACTTCCATCCCACCGGCGTTACGGATAACGTATAAGTCGGTGGAATCACCGTTTACTGTCGCCTGGAAATCTCGCCGATCCAAGCCCGATTGCGTCGTTAAAACATCAGCTTTGTTATTGCAAGCTGCCAAAAATGTCATAGCCCCCAAGCCGCAGGCCAGGGCTTTCGTCGGTACTCTCATCTGTAGTATCACAGGTTCTCTTTTAGTAGTCGTTCAAGTTCATTCGCCGGAAAAACGCCGGACTGCTGCCATTTAATCTTACCCTTTCGGAAAATAATCAGTGTAGGCACGCCCCGTATGCCAAACCTGGCTGCCGCCTGAGGGTTCTTGTCTACATCAACTTTGATGATAACTGCTTCATTGCCAATTCGCCCTTTCAACTCCTCCAATATCGGGGCCTGCGTTTTGCAAGGACCGCACCATTCGGCAAAAAAATCGACCAATACTGGCTTATCTTGATTGATTGTTTCTTGAAACGTCATCTATTTTTCTCTAAATGTCCTCCGTTGTAAAAAAACAAATTTCCGAATAATATTCGAGACCGTAAAAATTCGCATGTTTATATTAACTTCCTTTTGATTGTCCGGGATTTCGTATTTTTGCTTAGATGATTATCCTCCCGGATAAATGATACCCCATAAATACTGCCTAAAAAACCCAAAAGTCCGTTGCAAGTCCGTTAAAGTCCGTTGTCCCTCCCATGTCTCTTCGATATCCCTTCCATGTCCCTCCGTTGCCCCAATAGGGGGCCTACGGCCCATTGGCGTCATCTCTGCCGTTCCTATACATGATCAGCAGGGCTAAGGAGAATCGGATGTAGCGTGTATATATCCGGGATAAGACACGGCTATCCGGGGTAATACGGTGGCATGGCCGTAAGGCCTACCGCGTCAATCGGACTCCTTCGGGATATGAGGTCATATCATTTAAATACAACCGCTCCCACTAGAATGCCCGAGTTATTCGCGGGTAATAGGCTGCTAGCGTAGCCGCCCGTGCAATGACGTATATGATAAAACCAATCCAAAGTCCCACATTACCATACGCGGGAGCTAGCAAAAGAACTACGCCAATGAATACGAACAAGGCTATCAGTGTAGCATTACGCATTTCCAAACTCTTCGTGACGCCGATGAATACGCCATCAAGCTGGAACGCGGCAAAGGATACCGCAATGTAGATGGCGGCATACCTGCTATGAGCCAACGCAATAGCCTGTACCTGGACATCTTTGGTGAGCAAGGGAATGAGTTGACTACCGAAGATGGAAACCAGCCCGGCGAGTACCAATGCGGTAATGGCTGCCAACACACTCGAATGCCGCACCTGCTGGGTAAAAGACTCGCTGTCCCGTGCTCCATACGCTTTACCTGTAAGCATTTCGGCGACATGTGCATATCCGTCGAGGAAAAATGCGGAAAGCGACACAAACTGAAGCAGTACATGGTTGGCGGCCAATACATGGTCTCCAAAATCGGCCCCTTGGTTGGCAAACCAAGCAAATCCCGTAAGCAGTGCCAGCGTACGGATCATGATGTTACCATTTACCTTAATCAAGGCGGTAAGATTCGTCCGATTGAAAATGCGCGACCGGAGCTCACGGAAACGAAGCACGGGATTGCCAAGCTGCATCTTCCCAACAAGCAAATAGGAAGCAAAGAAAAGTGTACACCACTCGGCTAATACGGTACCGAGCGCAATACCGCGCACACCGAAATCGTAACCTACAACGAAGAGGACATTCAATAGGATATTGAGCCCATTCAGAAATAATTGCACCGCCAATAACTGCTTGGTCCACCCCGCCCCTATGAACGTGCCCAGCAACGCGAAGGTTATCAAGGTAGCCGGAGCACCCCAAATACGAATGTAGAAGTATGTACCCACGAGGGTTTTGATTTCATCGCTGGCCGTTAACAAGCCGATGACGGCCAGGCCGATCAATGACTGGAGCAGAACAAGGAGCAGCCCGATGATCCCACCCAGCAATACGGAGCGAAACAGCAAGGCATGAGTCTCATCGATATCACCTGCCCCGATGGCCTGCGCCACAAAGCCGGTGGTACCCATACGCAAAAAACCGAAGCCCCAATACACAAAGTTGAAAATGAGCGAGGCCAAGGCGATGGCACCGAGATCTGCTGCAGTGCCTGTTTGCCCAATTGCTGCCGTATCTGTCAAGCCCAATAACGGAACGGATGCATTTGCCAATATAATGGGAAACGCGAGTTTGATGATGCGGATGTAATTGCCGTGAGCCATGCGACACGCTTCTTTATAACCTTAAGCAAGGCGAACAACTACTATGTGCTCGGAGGTAGTTGTCTTGTGCTTGAATTATACCCGTTAGCTTATCCATTCGTTAATAACCATCGACAATAAAAGCTGGCCCCATTCTCTTAAAATAACAAAAGTCCTCCGTCAATGACGGAGGACTCGATCTTTTAAGCTGTGTCGGGGTGGCAAGATTCGAACTTGCGACCTCCTGCTCCCAAAGCAGGCGCGATAACCGGGCTACGCTACACCCCGAACCCTTGAGGTCTGCAAAGGTAAAAATTAAATCCTATTTCCAAAAAATACCGCACAATTCTTTTTTAAAAAACAACTTTCGTATTCCAAAAAATATCGCTAATATTGCAGCTCGATTTTTACGGGATAATAATCGTCATTAATTACTCAAAATCATGGATTTAGTAAAGTTTGTAGAAGATCGGGCGGTAACAAAAAATGAGGTTCCCGCATTCAAGGCAGGGGATACTGTTAGCGTTCACTATAAAATCCGCGAAGGAAACAAGGAGCGTATCCAGGTTTACCAAGGTGTTGTTATCCAACGGAATAGCATTGGCACCAATCAAACCTTTACGGTACGCAAGATTTCAAACGGCATCGGCGTCGAACGTATCTTCCCGATAAACTCGCCGAACATCGAGAAAGTGGAGATCAACAGCCATGGGAAAGTGCGCCGCTCTAAATTGTACTACCTACGTGGTCTTACCGGCAAAGCAGCTCGTATTAAATCAAAGCGATTCTAAGAGCTCTGCTTAATCTTAAGGATAAAAAAGAAGCTGTCTTCAAGAGATGGCTTCTTTTTTATTTAGACGGTGCGGATACTACAAAAAGCTATACCGAAATGAATAGTTGGCTGAATTGTGGTTCGTTTTGTTGTAATAACCGAGGATCTCTAATTTGACGTACTTACCGGTGGTGGTTTTGATCACCAGCACGCGGCCGGGAATAGGATTGATGCTGTGATCGGCCATATTGTACTCGTACCATCCGTTGCCACTACCTGTCGGGATAGCCTTCTCCTTTTCTGTATCGGTCTTGAAACCTGCTGTCGGCTGCTGCTTTACGTCTTCAAACGAAGTCTCCTTCAACAATGTAGCCTGTGCGCCTCCGTCGCCACTGCTCCCCCCGTTGATTAGCACAGTAGTGCGTTTGAACGCTATATCCCACGCGTCTGATGCTGCCATCACTTATTTGCCGGCAGCAAGATTAAAATAGACTGTTTCCGCCGATGCATCTATATCTGTAATGGTTTTGACCTCTTGTGCATGAAGCGTTAGCGAACATACCAAAACAAATACGATCGTTGACATGCGATTAAATCGTGTTCTCATACAGCAAACTTAGCTAAATTCCAGATTATTTAAAACGAATCTAATTTATTTCAGCCCTATTTAAAGTCATAACGATCAAATAATCATTTCTGCAGTTCATCGAGGTCGATTTCACACCGTGAATAAGGCCGGTGATTAAATGAGAAAGTTGCCCAAAAATCTTTTACTTATAATCTCAGAAAAAAGCCTACCTTTGTATCCCGTACACAAACGTGATGTTTCAAGCTTTTTTTAGCTTACTCAACGTATAGCAGACACCCAAAATTTGTCATGACTAAATACATTTTTGTTACGGGCGGCGTCACCTCGTCGTTAGGGAAAGGTATTATTTCGGCCTCCTTGGCCAAACTGCTCCAAGCGCGGGGGTACAAGGTAACGATCCAGAAATTCGACCCCTACATCAACATTGATCCCGGTACGCTCAACCCCTATGAACACGGCGAGTGTTACGTTACCGAAGACGGCGCTGAGACCGACTTGGACCTCGGCCATTATGAGCGATTCCTTAATACCGCTACATCGCAAGCTAACAACGTAACCACCGGCCGCATCTACCAACATGTCATCGACAAGGAACGTGAGGGCGCTTATCTGGGTAAAACGGTGCAAGTGGTGCCGCACATCACCGACGAGATTAAACGCCGGATGTGCTTACTCGGCAAAGACGGCGACTATGATATTGTGGTAACCGAACTTGGTGGTACTGTGGGTGATATAGAATCACTCCCTTTTATCGAGGCTGTAAGGCAATTACGTTGGGAGTTGGGCAGCAGCAACTCGCTGGTGATCCACCTTACGCTGGTTCCCTTCCTTGCTGCCGCAGGCGAACTCAAGACCAAGCCCACACAGCATTCTGTTAAAACCTTATTGGAGTACGGTATCCAACCAGATATCTTGGTTTGCCGCACGGAACACCACCTCAATTCGGAAATTCGCAAAAAACTGGCGTTGTTTTGCAACGTGAACATCAACGCGGTGATCGAATCGATTGATGCACCTTCCATTTACGATGTGCCACTGCTGATGCTCAAAGAGCAATTGGACAAGACAGCGCTGACCAAACTCAAACTGTCTACTAAGAATGAGCCCGATTTGGCCAATTGGAAGGTGTTCTTGGGTAAGCTCAAAAATCCCACAGCAGAGATTACCATCGCGGTAGTGGGAAAATACGTCGAATTGCCGGACGCTTATAAATCCATCAACGAAGCTTTTATCCATGCCGGTGCCATGAACGAGTGCAAAGTAAGGGTAAAATACATCGCTGCGGAAAGTATCGACGAAAACAATGTTCAGGAAAAGCTCCGGAAAGCTTCGGGTGTGCTGGTAGCTCCCGGTTTCGGCGAACGCGGGCTAGATGGTAAACTAACAGCGATTAAATACGTACGCGAAAACAACATTCCGTTTTTCGGCATTTGCCTAGGCATGCAGTGTGCGGTGGTTGAGTTTGGGCGAAGCGTATTGAAACTCAAAAACGCCAATAGTATAGAGATGGACCCGAAAACCAAGCACCCGGTAATCCATTTAATGGAGGAGCAGAAGCAGGTGAAGAACATGGGTGGCACCATGCGCTTAGGTGCGTACGACTGCGAAATCAAAAAGGGAACGAAAGCGGCTAACATCTACGGCAAGCACAAAATATCAGAGCGTCATCGCCACCGTTACGAGTTCAACAACGACTACCTCGAGAAATACGAAGAAGCCGGCATGGTGGCCTCAGGCATCAACCCAGCCAACAACTTGGTGGAAATCGTGGAGCTCAAAAACCATCCTTTTTTTGTAGCAGGGCAGTTCCACCCAGAATTAAAATCAACGGTTGCAAATCCTCACCCACTTTTTGTTAGCTTTGTAGCCGCTTCTTTGACCTATAGCAAAGCGGCAAAACAGAAATAGCGTACAGCGCAGATTAAGAAATGGATAGAAATACACTGACGGGCCTGGTTTTAATCTTTGTCATCATTGCAGGTTCTTTTTACTTGTTGCAACCTTCAGACGAAGAAATAAAACGCGAGCGCCAGTTACAGGACTCGCTTGCCCGCGTCCGGGCGGGCATTGAAAATGTAACACCAAATACCACCGACACCACCGGGGCAGCACCAACAACGGCTACTCCCGAAATTGACTCTACATTATTAAGTGGCCCATTCGGCCAAGCTATCGCAGGCGACGAACGGAACATCACGCTCGAAAACGAACATATCAAGGCCACCATCAGTACCAAAGGTGGCCGGATAAAATCGGTGGAGGTCAAAGATGAGAAAACGTACGATGGACAGCCGCTGATGCTCTTTGAGGGTGACCATAATAAATTCGGCCTCTTCTTTTCGGCGGCCGGCAAAAACATCATCACCAATGACCTGTATTTTACCACCGAGGGCAACAATGTCCATGTGACCGACCAAGACTCGGCCTCCGTTACATTCCGTTTGACCTATGCTGCCGATAAGTATATCGATTATATATATTCCATACGCGGCGGCGACCATAACATCGGCTTTACCATCGTGACCAAGGGCATGCAGGATGTGGTGGCTCCCACGGAAAACCAACTGGTACTCAATTGGGAGGCTGCGCTCACACAAAAGGAAAAGGATATGGATAGCGAGCGCCAGCGGTCAACCTTATATTATGCACTTTCCGACAATGAAGTAGACCATTTAAACACGTCCAAAGACGATAATGAAGAGCTCGCTGGGCAAATTGAGTGGGTCTCTTTCAAGCAGCATTTTTTTTCCAATGTCTTGGTTTCTCAAAATGGCTTCGATGGGGGTAAGGTAAATGTATATACCAGCGCTGATGCGGCAATCGTGAAACTGTTTGCTGCTAACCTCCGTCTCGATTTCAACCGCCAAGACATCAATACCTACCCCATGCATTTCTTCTTTGGGCCAAACCAGTACAAGGTCTTGAAAGCACACGGATATGGGCTGGAAAAACAAATCGATATGGGCTGGGGGCCGATGAAATGGATCAACAGGTTCATCACCGTACCGGTATTCAATTTCCTGGATAGCTTCAATTGGAGCTACGGGTTGGTCATCCTCATCCTCACTTTACTGTTGAAATCAGTGCTCTCGCCGCTTACCTATCGATCGTATGTGTCCATGGCGAAAATGCGGGTACTCAAACCGGAGATGGATCAAATCAAGGAGAAGGTAGGGCAAGACAATCCGACGTTACTGCAGCAAGAGTACCTCAAACTGTATAAGCAAGCAGGTGTAAATCCGTTGGGAGGCTGTATTCCCATGCTTCTACAGATGCCATTTACGATCGCATTTTTCTTCTTCTTCCCTAATTTGTTCGAACTGCGGGGAGAGAGCTTCTTATGGGTAAAAGACCTATCCACGTATGACTCGGTAATTACGTTTTCACCATTGCCGTTGATCGGCGTGAACCATATCAGTTTGATGTGTATTTTGATGACGTGTGCCACTCTACTGTCTACCTGGTACAATAACTCTATTTCGGGTGCTGCTAATGCGCAGATGAAATACATCGGCTATTTCATGCCTTTGATTTTCCTTTTCGTACTGAATAGTTTCCCGGCTGGATTGAACTACTATTATTTCTTATCTACGGTATTCACTTTCGGTCAGCAGCTCGTCATCCGCCAGATGGTTAATGACGATAAAATCCTAGCCATCATCGAGGCGAACAAGAAGAAGCCCGAAGCTAAGAAGAAATCGAAATTCCAGCAGCGCATGGAAGATTATATGCGCCAGCAGCAGAATAAGCCAAAGGGGAAAAAATAAATTAGGGCATCGCGAAGTAGCGGAAAAGATAAAACAGCGCCCAGCCAGCAAACGCAATAATTAATATCCATACCCAAGAAGGTATACTTTGGGGGGTTTCACTTCCCTCAATGAGGAACGATTGCTGGTTACCTTTGCCATACGCATTGACCATAATAGGGATTATCCCATCCACTACCGCGTCTTCGGTTATCCCTTCTACGTCGATTGCGGGTCCGTTACGTACCACGAACGGAATAACGCGGATCCCTTCCTTACCTGTAGGGTCTTTCCCTACAATCTTCAATGTGTGTGGACCATCAACCAATTTCTTAGTATCCAATTCGAAGTTAATCGGCGACATCACTTCCGCTATGGGTTGCGGATGGTCGTCCAAAAAAATGCGTATTCTGCTCTTGCCTTCCATAATCAATCAAGGTCTAATACATTCCGTTTGATATGGTTGGGCGTATCCTCACCGGGACGCACCAGCCATTTCATGGAATAATATAATGTAATTAGTACAATAACCGTTATCACCCCCACGATGAGGTAATCCCAATTGCTGTCGGGTCCAGCCCCATGGGCGACGCCGCGAAGCACCTTCGGCTGCTGCTTTTCACATACCGGGCATGCCCAGCCAGTTACGGACAGCAACACTAGCAAAAGTGTGGATACGGCGCCCTTCAGGCAATTATGTCTCCCTATTTTCATCTTTCCTCCACCTTATTCACTGGCACCCTGCGCCAAAAAGTCCATAATTTCTTTAACCTCATCCTCGGTCACCATCGAACCCGAATTGCCCCAACTTGTGCGTTCATGGTTGATGATGGCCGCTATCTCCGCCGCGGAAAGTTCCATCATGGTACCAATACCAGGCATCGCTGCAAACTCGGGCCGCGCGTCATAACCGTTCATGATGATGTCTATATACAACTCCAGATCATCCCCACTGACAACGGTGCTTTCTTTGAGCGACGGAAATGCACCCGGCAGCCCTTCGCCGTTGGCTTGGTGGCAGCTTTGGCAGTGGGTAGCATATAGCAACGAACCGTCTAACCCCCCCGTTTCACCGCCGGCTTCCGCTTTGGCTGCCTCCCTCGCATAGAGGAACTCGGGCGACGGCCGGCCGTCGGGAAGCGGAACCTGTTTGAGGGACTGCAGATAAGCAACCAGTTGTAAAGCTTCTTCGGTAGCCACCACTTTACCTCTACCTTTCTCAAGAAACGCCTCGGGCACATTAACCACTACGTCATCCGCCGCCGGATATTCCTTGTATTCAAATAACCAGGGATAAGCCGGCATAATTGAAGCTTCTACCACCGTACGGGGGTTATACAGGTGCACCAGGTTCCACTCTAGGCTCGGCTGACGGTTGCCAACATCGGTGAGGTCAGGCCCCGTGCGTTCGGTACCCATCAACGTCGCCGTATTGCGCCATACGTCGGTACGTGCAATACTGGCGTAATCGGCGGCTACGCTTGGCCGTCTCCCCCACGGCCTGTCCATATCCACATTGCGCACCTGCTGGGTATGGCAGGCCACGCAGCCGTTGGCAATAAAAACTGATTTCCCCTTCTCGGCTGCTTCGCTCAGTGGCTCGTGTCCCGGCAACGGAGCGTTTTGCTGTTGGTTATGCAGTGCCGGAAGAATGGCGACAAACAGCGTGAGCACCAAGAACAACAAAAATGCCGAAGTAAATAGCTTTCTATGATCGTTAAAAAATTCCATCTCCTACTGAAATATTAAACCGCTTTTTTAATCACTGAATTAATCCCTTTCAGCATGCTGAAGGGCCGTCTCCCGGATGTCAACCGGCTCTTTATCCACCGACAACATTTTGTACATATTATATGCAAAAAACAGGTGCGATAACCACATGAGGCTTCCTCCTATCGCACGCCAGAGCCAATACGGCATCATCAGCGTTACACTCTCGATAAACGGTTTCCCTTCTATCCACATCAGGCCTTTCAGGGTGCTGCCGTACATCAATGGAACGGTATAGAACAGGAGCCCAATCAGCGCCATCCAGAAATGCGCACCTACGGTCGACTGGGGAGCCTCTCTGCCGGTCAGTCTCGGCACCAAAGCGTATATACCTGCCCACAGGAAAAAGCTGATAATACCATACATCGTAAGGTGCGAGTGTGCCACGGTAAAATCCGTGAAGTGCCACAACAGGTTGGTGTAACGAAAGGCCTCGGCCGTGCCCTGCAACGAGCCCGTAAAGTAAAAGATAATACCGATGAGAAAGAAAGGAAGTGTATAACTATCTTTAACCTTATACCACCCGCCTTTAAAGGTAAGCAGGAAATTAGCCGTACCGGCTGCTACCGGAATAACCATACCCATACTGCCCACGATGGCCACCGTTTGCAACCACCACGGAATGGCGCTAAATACGAAGTGATGGGTGCCGATGAGCGTATAAAAGAGAATCTGCGTCCAGAAAGCCAAAATACCCAGGCTATAGGAGTAAATAGGTCTATTCAGTTGTTGCGGCAAGAAATAATATACCACGCCCAACATGAACAGCATAAACCACATCCCTACCCCTTGGTGCATGTAATACCCCTGAACGATGGTTTCGCCCAATCCTTTCTGCCACCATGGAATATAAGCCACAATGGATATCACCAAGGCGAAAATCACCGCGGAGATAATGTACCAGTTGGAAATATAGATTTCGCGGGTTGTTCTTCTCGCAACCGTCTTGAGGTAATTGATCAAGGTGAGTACTAAGCCGACGCCAAACAACAACATAATGGGCCAAATGTATTCGCGATATTCACCACCCCCATTGTTAATGCCACCCATGAGTGATAGCGAACCCAACACCACTGCTGTGTTGATCAGGTAAAACGAATACCAACCCATTTTCAAACTGGCTATAGCCACATTGCTTACGCGTGGTACCACATAATACCCCAAACCGATCATGGCTAGCGAAGCCCAGCCCCAGAATACCGCATTGGTATGCACGGGCCGTAAGCGTCCGAAACTCAACCAGCTTACTTGGTCGGCATCAGGAGCGACAAACTTAATACCCAGGTATTGGCCTACGGTAGTACCGAAAAGCAACCAACAAGTGGCGGCCACCAGGTACCAAACAATCAATTTGCTCAGCTTAGGGTCTATATTGGGCCGGCGCTGCGCCTTTTTCTTAACGGCAACGAAAGGAAGCCCCGAATTTTCCCTGATTTTGATAACGCCCAGCTTATCTTCGGCCGCTTCCGGCCCGGAGAGTTCGGTATCGGATAACCGGTAATCCAGCGCCTCCTTTCTTCCCACCAGCTCGCGTTCGGCCTGTTCGACATCCACTTCGCGTAGGTAAGCCGCAAACTCATCGGCTTCAGCCATATCCATCTTTCTGCGATACCGCTTAAGTACTTGCGATGCTTTCCCAACCATGATTACAAAACCGACCAGAATCGGTATGAGCAACAACACAATGGTAATGATGATACCTGCTTGGCCCAAAAGTGACTCCCCTTCTCCACTACCGGTGGTTTGTGCCCATGTAGCTAACGTTGGGGACAAAAGCAATAGAACGAGTAGCGCTTTTCGCAATGAATCGCCTCCAGAGGCGGTATGTTTCTTGTTCCTTTCGCGGACAATGGAGATGAGCTGCTCAAGCTGGCGGCTATCCAATTGCTGGATGTACTTACTGTATCCTGTTCGACTCGCTGCAGACCGCCGATCAGCTACCCCTCTGATGGTTTCGATACGGTGCAACAACCAAATAGCAAAGAGCAAAATGGCGATTAATACCAACAGCGAGATCAAAATAATCACCTCTGCACTATTGAAGGTGAAACTGAATGGCCGCATTTCCCCCTGCGCAAAAAGCAGCATCGGAAATAGTACCACAATAATTGTAAGCAATGATGAGGTCTTTACCATACTAAACCTAAAAATATATTAATACCTTTTTATCCTTTATAGAAGCAAAAAAAATTACGTTTGCTAATCCCGCTTCAAAAAGGTAAGCCTATTCTCCAATTGTTCAGTGAATGAACTAAGTTTTGCTCCTTCAAGCATGTTCCTCATTTCTTCCCGGATAATCTTGAACTGGTAATGGATTGGGCATGGTTTTGCTTCTGAGCACTGCTTCAACCCCAATCCACAGCCCGAAAAAATCTTCTCCCCATCCACTGATTTTACAATGTCAGCCAAAGAGCCGTCGAGTAGCTTGTCATCTAAAAAAAAACCACCATTGGGTCCTTTCGTTGAAAGCACCAGGCCTTTGCGACTCAAATCCTGTAATATTTTTGCGATGAATGACTCGGGAGAATCGATCTCTTTGCTGATTTCCTTGATGCCGGCCTTCTCTCCGGCCTTAGACCGTTTAGCGATAAAAATCATCGCCCGGATCGCATACTCACATGTTTTTGAAAACATCCATTAATTAATTGCGGTGCAAATATACAAAGTATAAATAAAAGATAAAAAAGTCTTTTTTATTAGTTTGTGTTTGATGTTCGCCTATACAAATGCGCTGAACCCCGTTATAGACCTACCCACAATCAATGAGTTGATTTCCTTGGTTCCTTCATAAGAGTAAATCGCCTCGGCATCGGCCAAAAATCGTGCTACATCGTACTCCAGCAAGATGCCATTGCCGCCCATCACCTCCCGTGCTTGGCTCACGATATCACGTGTGCGGAGTGTGCAGAATACTTTGGCCAACGATGCATGTTCATCGCGCAGCAGGCCCCCGTCTTGCAATTCAGATAGGCGGTATACCAAAGTCTGCATGGCCGTAAGGTTGGATAGCATTTCAACGAGGTGATTCTGGATCAACTGGAATGATGCGATGGGCTTACCGAACTGCTTGCGTTTACGTGTATAATCGAGGGCATTCTCATAGGCACCCCTTGCACAGCCAACGGCCATCCAGGCCACACCCGCCCGGGTAAGTTGCAGCACTTTGGCGGTATCTTTGAATGAATTGGCATGCTGCAACCGGTCATTTTCCCCCACCAAACAATCCGTCATCGTAATCAGTCCATTCTGCACAATCCGAAGGGCCATCTTTCCCTTGATTTTCTCCACTTCAAAACCGGGTGTACCTTTCCGTACTAAAAAGCCTTTCACTTCTCCATCGGCCACGTCTTTAGCCCAGATAACGGTTACGTCAGCAAACGTGGCATTTCCTATCCATTTCTTCTGCCCGTTTAGTAGCCAGCCGTTTTCTGTTTTGCGAGCCATGACGGTAAGTCCTCCCGCTGCCCCCGACCCCACTTCGGGTTCGGTGAGACCGAAGGCACCGATCAGTTTCATCTGCTGCATGGCCGGCAACCATTCTTGTTTCTGTTCATCGGAACCACAAAGGTATATAGACCCCATAGCCAAGCCACTCTGCACGCCAAAAAAAGTAGCCACTGACGCATCCACCCGGGCAATCTCCATCGCAATAATCCCTTCCATCAGTGATGACCTGCCCGCGCAACCGTATCCCTCATAGGTAAGCCCGCAGATATTCAGTTTCGCCAGCTTAGGGATAATCTCAAAGGGGAATTCATCGCGCAGCCAATAATGATTTACCAAGGGTCGTATTTCACGTTCCATAAAATCACGCACTATTAGTTGCAGTGCACGGTCCGCCTCACTCAGACGCAAATGCAGTTCGTAGAAATCTCCATTGATGGGCGGCAACTCGCGTTTCGGCTTTCCGCCGTCTAGCATCTTCATCAGTCCGTTGAGCTGTTTTTCGTCTAATTTGGAAAACGAGTCCATCACCTTGGGCAGGTCTACTTTTCGGGACAGCTTGTCCAACTGTTCAAAATCGATACGCTTGAACAGCTGGTATGCTTTTTTTATTTTTGAAAACATATTTCTTATTTTTCTGCTGTTTGCTTTTTTGCCGTTTGCTTAAATCTATTGTCTCTTGTCTAGTGTCTCAAATCTCACGTCTGTATCACCCCTACGTTAAAAGGCCTTTCTATCGGTGCCTGATTGGCTGCCTCAATCCCCATGGCGATGACTTTCCGCGTATCTAACGGGTCTATGATTCCATCCACCCAAAGCCGTGCCGCCGCGTAGTATGGGGTCGTCTGTTCGTTGTACTGCTCGGTAATTGCTTGCAGCAAGGCCTCCTGCTGCTTTGTATCAACTTCCGTACCGGCCTTTTTTAACGATGCCGTTTGAATCTGGAGCAGCGTTTTGGCAGCCTGACTGCCCCCCATTACCGCGATCTTTGCCGATGGCCATGCGAAAATGAGCCGCGGATCGTAAGCCTTCCCGCACATCGCATAGTTACCTGCACCGTATGAGTTGCCGATCACGATGGTAATCTTTGGCACCACGGAATTAGCTACGGCATTCACCATCTTAGCGCCGTCCTTGATAATGCCACCCTGCTCCGCCCGGCTACCTACCATAAAACCGGTTACATCCTGTAGGAAAATTAAGGGAATTTTCTTTTGATTGCAGTTCATGATAAAACGGGTAGCCTTGTCCGCAGCGTCCGAATAGATTACGCCACCAAACTGCATCTCCCCTTTTTTGCTTTTCACCACTTTGCGCTGGTTGGCTACAATACCTACAGCCCATCCTTCCACGCGCCCTAAACCGCAGACAATGCTTTGGCCATAACGCGCTTTGTATTCTTCAAAATCGGAGTCATCCACCAGTCTCCGGATAATCTCGCCCATATCATAGGGCTTTTCGCGCGAGGCCGGCAATAAACCATAGATTTCGTGTTCGCCCAATTTCGGAGGAGCCGGCTTTATCCGATCAAAACCGGCATCTTTCGGCTTCCCTAGCTTACTCATAATGCGACGAATGGAATCCAAGCACGTTTTATCGTCGGGTTGTTTATAATCTGTTACACCCGATATTTCGCAATGCGTGGTTGCCCCGCCCAACGTCTCGTTATCTACCGACTCGCCGATAGCCGATTTAACAAGGTAAGATCCTGCCAAGAACACCGAGCCAGTACCGTCTACAATCATGGCTTCATCGCTCATGATTGGCAAATAAGCACCTCCCGCTACACACGAACCCATGATCGCTGCCAGCTGTACAATCCCTTCGCTGCTCATCCGTGCATTATTACGGAAGATGCGCCCAAAATGCTCCTTGTCGGGAAAAATCTCATCCTGCATGGGGAGGTATACACCCGCAGAATCCACAAGGTAAATGATTGGTAGCCGGTTTTCCATGGCAATCTCCTGCGCGCGCAGGTTCTTCTTGGCGGTCATCGGAAACCACGCCCCAGCTTTTACAGTGGCATCGTTGGCTACGATCACGCACTGGCGGCCCGCAACGAAACCGATAACCGTTATTACACCCGCTGAGGGACATCCCCCATGTTCCGTATACATGCCATCGGCAGCTGTGGCACCAATTTCGAGCCAGGGCTGTTCGGCATCTAGCAGGTGGCTTATGCGCTCACGAGCTAACATCTTTCCTTTGGCTTTTTGCTTTTCCGCCGCTTTGGCACCACCGCCTTGGTATACCTTCTTTAACTGGCTTTTTAGCGCAGATACCGCTTGTTTATTCAGGTCCTCATTTTGGTTAAATTCAAGGTTTATCATGGTTCACAAGATACGGCATTCTTTTTTATCTTACAAAGGCCACCACGTTCGACAGCAGTATATGATATTTTTTCACTTTTTTGGGTTACCTTTTAGCCCCTCGAGTATTAAAACGTAATTGAACAAGTTTGTTTTAAACATCAAAAAGGAAATTAACATGAAAAATGCATTTAAATTCGGTTTTTTAGGTTTGTTGTTTTCTGTAGCTTTTGCTGCTTGCAACACCACGACTTCTGAAAGTGAGCAAACTGCCGATTCATTGGCAACTGAAATCGAAGCACAGGTTGATGCTACTACTGATTCTATCGATTCACTCGGTGACGCAGCCATCGACTCACTGGATTCGTTGGTAAACTAATCAATCGGATTGAGAAAATCTAAAAAAAGGCTCCGCCGTTTGGCGGAGCCTTTTTTTGTGAAATCTAGTGATTCCCAGAATAGCTCCAGTATTTGATTTCTACTTTTCTGCGTCTATCTCTATGATGGTTCCCGCGATATGCCTTAATCCATTTTCTTTATTGAAATAATAGGCAACCAACACACGGTTTTCGTCAAGTTGTACAGGCCAAGTATAACCCAGATCACCGTTTCCACCATCTGTCCGTAAGATAATTTCCTGTGACGTGCCCCAGTCAGTACACTCGGCGTTCAGTATACGCGCCCGGATACCAAATGGCTCATGCCGATATCCATAGGTAACCAACACGCGGCCACCCGGTAATTGCAGCGCATTCAACGGATGGCCCTGAAACTCCATGGATTGCCATTGAAAGGTTTTCCCGCCGTCTGTCGATCTCGCGATTACAGCCTGGTCACCAAACCCTGCTGTGCGCAAGAATCCTACGATATCGCCATTTGGTGTCTCGATCACGGAGGCCTCGTTGAATGAGACAGTCTTATCACTGGCTACGACGCCCGAATATTCCCAGGTCAAGCCTTTGTCTTTTGATACCAACAGGTAATTGGATGTTTTTCCGATACTGTCGTGTGCAGCAACGATCCACAAAATACGTCCATCTTTTGCTTCATACAAAGCCCCCCGGTTGTAGGCCGGCATAGGTTCATTAAACGCGTTATAATGCCGTTCCTGCGCTATATGCGGTGGATAATAAGGGCCTTCCCAAGTTTTACCGCCATCGATAGATCGCACCAAGTATCCTCCAAGAAAGATAAAACCACCCGCCTCAAAATAGGGCTGTTTTACTTTTATGTCGCCTCTAATGGTTGTCCATCCGTAACTTGCACAAAGCAGGGTACCATCCTTGAGTTGAAGCAAGCAAGGGTCCTGCGATCCGCCAAAAGCATGCGCATAAATTAAATCAGGAACCGGGGTCCAGTTCTCCCCATCGGTAGAACGCACTCCAACAAGATAACTATTATGGTCAACGTGATTGTTACCTTGCTCGCCGAACATAATCCGGTTAGGGGCACGTCGGAAAGCCACGAACAACTCACCGTCGGGTTTCTTTACGACCGAAGGGAACGTGCTGTAATACATAGAATCCTGATAAATAACTATATCTTTAATTTTGCGCACGTTGGGTGTATGTTTTTCCGTACCCTGGCCGAAAGAATTTGTGATACTCAAAACCAGTAGGAAAACAATGGTAAGATTTCTAACAGGCTGCTGTTCGATAATTAATTTCAACCTCATTTCCATAAAATAATTTCTTTAAATATAAATCGTTTTGTACAATCTACCCAAGGGACCATTCCCATCATCTATACAGCCGACAGTTAATCTTTTAAAGTCAGCGTATCGCCTGTATCGATCATCTCATAAATCTGGGCGCGCTCCTTCCCCGAAGGCGAATTGGGACTATGAAAGGTGAGCATAAGCCGCCCATCAAATGTCTTAAACAACATACCATGCCCCCCATTCTGATCAAAAAGCAAATTTTCCTGTTGTTTCCAAGGTCCCGTCAATTTTCCAGTCGTAGACTCAGCAATGCCAATTGCGTAACTTCCTTCTTTGAAGCTAGACCAGATCATCAGCAGCTTACCCGTCTTGGTCCGATAGAGAAAACAACCATCTGTAACGTAAGTGAGCGTACCGTCAGGATGTTGACTTCCCGTAGACCACGGAGCACTTGACGCGTGAAAAAGCGTCAAAGAAGGTCCGATGGGCTTTGAAAGATCCTGCTCCAGTTGTACCAACTCCATCGTACCATCTTCTATCTGCACCCACTCATGGCAATAAATCATGTAAGGAATCTCATTCTCGACCCACAGCGTGCCGTCCAATGCCATGCGATCCATGGGGGTGTGCGGTAACTTTTCTTCAAACGGCAGAAATGGTCCCATCGGATTATCCGCATGAAATAGCTGTGTTCCCCTAAAGGTGTACTTTGGAAAGCCTTCCCGCTGAAGTTTCCATTCAATATCGGAATTAAGCGTGGCAAACAAATAGTATTTACCTTGATACAAATGCACTTCAGGAGCCCATATGACACCTTTAATCCAATTGTCCTGCGGTGTCGCATATACAACATACGGGCCTTCCCAATATTCCAGATCCTTACTTCGGTAAGCGACCACACCACTTACGTCTACCCCTTGCTTGTCTTTAACCGGTGCCGATTTGTAAAGAATATACGAATGATTCTGCTGATCGGGCACGATATAAGGATCGCGTACATGCAAATCCGTAATGTGTACCTTTGAGGTTTGCGCCTGTATTGCTGTAGATTGACCAACTAAGAAACATAAAGTTATAAAAACAAACAACGTAGTAAAAATTCTTTTCTTCTGCATGGTTCAAAAATAGCAACAATAGACAAACGAACAATTGCCATTTGTCTTTTTGTTGTTATGCTTCTGTGCCCTTCAACTTCGAAACACAAGCGGCTAAGCAATTGGGAAAGCAAGTAGTTATTTACCGATGCGCCTTCATTGGGCCGCTCAATTCTCATACTCAATTCTACAATATCGATATTATTTTACAATCAGAACGACCATTATTTGCTTTACATTCTTAAAAACGGTAAGTTAGCATCACTACCGTAACACACCCGCATTATGAAAGCAGTAGAATACCGGTTGCCCAAGGAGTTTGACAAATCGTTCATCGTCTTTACCGAGCGTGGTCCGTTCTTCCCTTGTCCTTGGCATTACCATCCTGAGTACGAGTTTGTGTTAGTCAACAAAAGTACCGGCCGGCGTATGGTCGGCGATCATATCGGCCACTTCAATGAAGGTGACCTCGTGTTCATGGGTCCTTCCCTTCCGCATGTATGGGTTAACGACGCCGCCTATCTTGAGGGTAAAGCGCAACAGGAGGCAGATGCAGTAGTTGTCCACTTCGTTGAGGATTTCCTTGGAGAGCATTTCCTTTCCTTACCGGAATTAGAGCCACTCAAAAAGATACTGGACTTATCTAAGCGTGGGTTGGTGATTACCGGCAAGACCAAAAACGAAATCAACAGCCGGATGAATGGTATGATTGGTGAGAGCGGCCTGAGCCGGCTGTCGTCGCTATTCGCCATGTTTGATATCCTGGCCCACAGCACGGAGTATGAGCTGCTGGCCAGCCCCACCTACATGCAGCACACGCAGGGCTATTATTCCGATCGGTTCAGTAAAATCACGGATTACATCCTGCGCAATTATCACCGCGATATCACGCTAAACGAGGTCGCTTCTGAAGCCAGCATGGCCATCACCACCTTCTGCAACTTCTTCAAGGAACATTACCGGATGACGTTTGTAGAATACCTCAACACCATCCGTATCGGCCACGTCTGCAAGCTGCTCGCCGATAGCGATGACAACGTGGTTACCATCGCCTATGAATGCGGTTTCAACAACCTCGCCAACTTCAACAGGCAGTTCAAGCGGCTTAAAGGCATGTCGCCGAGCGAATACCGCAAAATGCTCATCCCGGCTTCTGCATGAGCTTTAAAAACAACAAACCCCGGTGGACACCAGGGTTTGTTGTACGATCTGTTAGCGGGCTTACCCCTTCAACAGGCGCGCTACGAGATAAATAACGCCGCAAACACCACATAGCCACGCCCACCAGGGGATTTTCAGTAGCGGCGAAACATCAGCCTCCTGCTGCCTCATACGCGTATCCCACTGTAAGGCGGTATCTTCACGCGTTGCCGCCATGGCTGCCGAGCGATCCACGGCCGCAACCGCTCCGTTCGACTCAGCTACATCCAGTCTCCGACTTTCCCGATGGATGACCACCCGCTCGGCCTGCCCCAAATATCCGCTATCGGCACTCAACCGGAAGGCACCTACTGGGATGATTTCAGCCACGTTATTCACATATTCCATGCGGATGCTAGCCGACATCGTCTGTTCCTGCCGACGCAAGTGCCTTTCCTGCCCAGACATCTCCATTCCCCGGACTTGCCATGCCAATCGTTCATCGGCCGAAAGCTTCTGCGTAGCGCAACCGGCCAGTAGGCCGATTAATACGGCCCCTATGCCCGCTATTGCCTTTATCCTTTCCATTATCTTAGCGGTCATCGGGCGAGGATGCTTACCGGGTCAGTCCAGTCACTCGCACCTACGCCATTCTTAGCGCGTACGCGAACGTAATACTCCACCCCTTTTTGCAAAGGCGCTAACACGTTAATGCTGCTCCGGGGCGTATCCAGTACGTCCACGGGCCACACCACTTGGCCACTCGCGTCCACTTCGTCGGTATACTGGTATTCATAAAGGCGTACATTGTCTACCGGCTCAAAATCGAGCCTAGCCTGCCCCTTCTGCCGGTAGTCCGAAAGCGTCACCCACAGCGGTGTCTGGGGCGGCACCGATTTGGTGGGCAGGGCAACCGGACGGAAGCCACTACTTAAAATTATTGACAAGTCTCCGCGGGCCGTCTTGTTTACGTAGAATGCTAGTTGCTTAAGCAGTTCGATCAATACCTCACGGCTGTCATTTTTCAGACTGAAATCGAGCGGGCTACCTTTTCGGTTAGCCATTTCCATTTTAGTACGGAAATCGTCGACCGATATGAGTAACGTCGCGAGATCGGGTTCTGGTGTAGCAAAATAGGCATTGCCATCCATCGCCGCATGCACCGTATAACCAAAGGTTAATAACTCCTGATCTTTCATGTGTTTAAAGCCACTCCTGGCTGTTCTTTTTTTCATCTCTTTTTCTTTTTGTGTTTCTACTCATTTTACACTACTTCTTTCATTCATTCACTGCGCCCGTCCATCTTGATACCGTACGAATGGTTTTAACGGACCTGCGTTTGCGCACCACGGCATTATTCACATTGCCCTCTACGGTGATGCACCATTTGGCATCCCACTCATCTACGAAGCCGCAGTGGCCTATGCGGCTTTTAGATGCCATGTAGATTCCGAATACATCTCCTCGCGTTGGTGTTGTGTTGTTCGTTGCTCTATTTTTCGTTGTCCACACCGTCCGTTTTGCCGGAAAAAGCGCGGCGGCCCACGCATTCCGCGGCTTGGCGTAGCCCGCCTGCCCATGGCACCAGCTCACAAACGCCGCACACCACTCATAGCCTTCGCCCAAGCCGCAATACCGCAGGTACTCCCCTACCCTTGGGCCGTCGTTGTTGCCTGTTGCTTCTTTCACCCCGATTTCATTACGGTACACCGTTTGCAGGCAACCGTCTTTCCTGCCACTTTCAATCTGATCCGTCGTTATATCAACGCTACCAATGCTACTACCAACCCCCAGAACAGCGAGAGCAAGAGCAGCAGGTAATACCCAATTTGCTTCCATGGTTTCAATACGCTAAAAGATGAATGGAAATCCCCGCGGTCGAATCCCGTGAGGCGTTTAAAGAATACGCAGGCGAGCCAAGCAGCCACGAGCCAAAAGAACCCGACAGCAAGCGCCGCCAGTACCAATACGCTGAGTATGCCGATATCCGGCACGGCCGCTGTGGCATCTAGCCACCATAACAGCGGCCCGAGGTATAGGAATAAGATCAATAAAAGCGGCACACCCACTAGCGGCCAAGGGAATGGCCGTGGCCCGGGGTGTGCCGCCTGTTCATGGAGGAAATCCACATAGTCCTCCGCATCGTTCACCTTACGCAACCGGCGCTTTGCCGGTTGGCTTGCCGGCTTTTCCAGCCGTAGGTGTTTGTTCATTATTGTTTGCTGTAACATAAGCGTTTAATTTTTTTGTTACGGCAAACATATACTCCACCACTAGCCGCTCAAAATCCGCGAACAATGTGGATGGAAAACGGAAGAAGTGGACAGATTATGGAGCTCCCCGCCTTTGTTCCATCTGCTTTTTCAGGTAAACCTCCAACAGATCTTCCTGTTCATCGCTGAGCTTCTCTTCAAATGTCCTCATGATGGTTGTCGTAGCAAAGTAAGTCAATGAGCCGGTTGAAATGTAGTAATCAAGCCAATGAGTTGCGGCTTTACCCCCATACAAAAACACTTCACCAAACAAAGCTGTTTGTTTCCAACCAACGGTCATCTCCATCATGTTGCCTGACGGCACCGACCATGAAAATCGAGCATATTCAGATTCCGACAATACATCGGCAGCCTGTTTAAAATAGCCATTCTTAGCAAGGTAACGTCCTTTGGCGAGCAGTAGGTCAGCAACCATTAGCGTATCTTTGATATTATTCTGTATCTCGCGTTCAAAATTTTCTAGTATTCTCTTATCCGACAACCCATGTGTATCTACATAATCCAGCATGCGCGAATTAAATGTCCAGTTCGGTAAACGATCTTGGGTTTTAATGAGGAAGGATGTCGCTCTTTGTGAATCTTTGGCGAGCAAAACATAAAACATTAGTCTTAAATTATACGCTTCGCGCTCAGGAAATGCAGTCATTATCGAATCAATCTTTTTTAATGATTCTGCCAACTCCCGTGTTTGTCGGTTTTTCATTACATCTTGATAAATCTCGGTAAAGGCATTCTGACGTTCCTGGAGTAAGGCCGCATCGGTTCCAACTTCCGTAACTTGTTTAATAACGAAATCAAGCTGATTGAAATCGCCCATCCCGACCCAAATAACTTTTCCATAGGAGTCTAGTAAATATGCTTTGGGAAAACCGCCCCCGTCGTTCCAAAGCTTGTTCATCAAACCACCCGGTTTATCCAGTGCGACGGTATAATTCATCTGGTCGCCTAACCTATCCCTAAGCGCGTTAATTTGTCTAGCATAAACCACCTCATCACGGTTCTCTCGTGGAAAATAACTGTATAACCCAATCACCTTCAATCTGTTGGAATATTTTTCAGCCAATCTGGTCAGGCTCGGTATCGCTTCACGACAGGGTTTACAATTTAAATGCGTGAATTCTATAAGGTATAACATCCCCGGCTTAAACTCCGTGACCGGTTCGCCATACAGCCATTTTGAAACGACTATTGGAGGTACGTGATCTCCCAACTCCAAACCTGCCTGTGAACATGCCATCCGGCTAAGCAACATGAAAACGGAAATCAATATAAATCTGTTCATAACCACTAAAGACCTTTCGTTTAATAGCCTATATTTTGCACTAAAAATGGGTTCGCCTCCAGTTCCCTGTATGGTATAGGCAGCAGAGCCTCGTTACGCCCCCAACGTTTCAAATCACTCCAACGGTGTCCCCATTCGTAAGTAAATTCTATCAATCGCTCCCGCTCAATCACATCCATCAACACATCAGCATTCAATTCATTTAATGGCGTTAGTCCACCATGTTTCATCCGTACAGTATTTATATCGGCCAATGCACCAACCCCATCATCCATACGTATGCGGGCCTCCGCCCTAATTAGATAAGCCTCAGTGAGACGCATCACCATACTTGCCTCATTGGGTGGTACATTCACTGGGTTCGACCTTATCTTATATTTATTGATGAAATTATATACCTGCTCTCCATCAGGCATGGTATAACTACCTACCCAATTTAATGTACGTTGGTCATCGCTGTCGAAGGCTTCCATTGCCGTCGCCGAATAGCTAAAGCGCGGCGGGGTATTAAGTACCGGATTAGGCAGGCCCTCCAGTCCTTCATGAGTAGCCCTCGAGTTCTCCAACACCAGAAGTTGCCAAATAGCTTCTTTATTATCTTTTAGATATACGTCTGTAGACGGGACAAGTTCATAGAGATCGTTATGCGCGAGTATTGTACTCGAAACATGCGCTGCTTCTTTCCAACGCTGTTGGTATAAATAAATCCGAGCCAATAGGAGTGCTGCCGCCCAGCGATTTGGGCGCATCCGCTCGCCAAAAGCGTGGCTGTAGTCGGCTGGCAGTATTTCCATAGCTTCTCTAAGGTCTTTTTCCAACTGATTATATATCTCTTCTGGTGTCGTTCTTGGAAGCCGGCTGGTTATACGGTAATCCGTAGTGATTACAAGAGGCACCCCTCCAAAAAGTGGAACCAATTGTGCATGGCAAAATGCCCTCACAAAGAGCGCCTCGCCCCTTAGCCGTGCCGCCAATGCCGATGTCAAGCTTTCCTTGTTGACCGTCAGTCCTTCCAACACTTCATTCGCACGGAAAACAGCTTTATAAGTACTCGACCACAGCACGTACACCATACTATTAGCAGGCAACCAGTTGCGCGCTTCAAACGCTTCCACTTCAGCACTACCATGGTTAAAAACTAACGCGCCCGATGCCACATCCATCAATGCGGTTACGCTGTTTGTGCCCCCATTGGCGAAGTTTGTGGCCCGGTCAAACATCATTTCCTGATAAATACCCGCAATGGCCCCATCTGCTAACGCCTCATCAGAAAATACAGTTGCCGGAACCAACTGGTCATGCGGCACGTCGATATCCAGGTACTTTTCGCAGCTGCAAAGTATTACAGCGAGCAAACCCCATCTTATTAGTCCTACTCGTTCTATTTTTGTTGAATTCATTTCGAAGCTGTTTGGTCATAAAGTCAAGTGTATTCCTCCGGTAACGATGCGCAGCAAGGGCATCGCCAAACCACCGATTTCTGGATCCATGCGGTTGCCTCTGTCGCTCACCCATAAATTTTGCCCACTGGCAGAGAGACGCAATCCACCGATGCCCAACGCCCTATGCCATTCCACAGGTATATGCCATGAAATAGAAGCACTGGTCAACCGGACAAAAAATGTATTCTCTATCGATGCATCACTTAGAAAGCTCATATAATCATCGTGCACGTAATAGTCGTCATATCCCGAGCGAAACTGCTGGTAGGGCTTGTTATCGCCTTTTCGTTGCCAGCGCTCCATAACACCGACCGGCTGATTTCCTACGCTTTGTCCCGGCATAGAGAACTGGCGAACCAACAGACGCTCGCGGTTATCTACCTGGAAACCGACAGCGAGTTCGACCGCGTACAAACGAAGGGAACTTTGAAGTCCCCCGTAAACCGTCCGGTATTTGTCTCGCCATTTGAGATCCGCAGTGTTAACCGTTCCGCTTCCATCAACATCTTCAAACCGATACAAACCCGTTTCGCCATCCACCCCGAGATAATGATACCGTCGGTTGCGGTCCATGCTTTTGCCTACTTCATAGACATTATAATAACTGCTCGCTTCGATATTTGGATATGACAGCAGCGTACGCTTCGGAACATTCACGTTGAATGCCATACGCCATTCGACCATGTTTCTTTTACTAATTATCGCCTGCACGTCTATCTCCCACCCACTGTTCTGCACGGTGGCAGGCAAATTATATTGCACAGAGGTAAAACCGCTCGTGGCCGGCAAAGGGTAACCCACCAATTGGTTCCCACTCCGGTTTCGGTACCACGCTACCGTTGTTCGGATACGATCCCTCACTACACCAAGTTCCATCGCCATCTCAAGTTTGCGATTTATCTCCCAATGGTAATTCACATTTGCTATTCGAGTAGGTTCCACCCACGCAATCTGATAGGGATTGGCTTGGGCTAGTAGATAAGTCGCTAAGTAGCCATAATCATCAATTTGATCACTACCCGTTGCACCGTAGCTCGTCCGTATTTTCCCGAAACTAAGCCAAGGCAACGCAGATTTCACTTGTGTTTCTTCTGTAAATAGCCATGCCGCCCCCACCGCTCCAAAGTTACCCCATCGTTTGGCCGGACCGAATCGACTACTGCCATCCCGACGAGCTGTTAAGTTTAAGTAATAGCGGTTTTTCAACGCGTAATTTACACGCGCAAACGCAGCCAGGTACCTATATTGGCTTTGAGGCATACCATACGTTCGGAGGGTAGTAGCCGCTAATGGGTTCCGGATGAGCTGTTCATTGGGGAACCCGCTTGCCTGATACGAGGCTCCTTTTCTGTCCATTTGCTGTAAGGTTCCCCCCACCAGCGCCGATATTACGCCCCAATTAAGCGAATGGTCATACGCCAGCTGAGGCTCTACATTCCATGTCACCAAACGATTATTTCTCCACGTAAACGTACTGTTTAAGTTGTAAGCCGGGTTTTGACTGCTTGCCGGATTTAGCTGTTCTTCTTCCATAAATAAGGTATTGTATCCGCCCACGGCTTTAATGATTAGCCTGTCAGCTATTCGGTAGCTAATCGATGCTTGAGCATTGGTATGCCGTTGCAGCTGGATGTATGGCTTTCGCATATAATTCATCGGGTTATTGCTGTAACTCGTTCCCTCCCAATTAAGGTCGCCCATTTCATCCAGCATATCTGGGGCATTTGGCGCCAAGGTCAGCGCCAACGACGTGATGTTGGTGGCAATATTGGGCAAATCGTTGTGATCCATAGTGTAACTAATGGCCAATTGTGTCTGAAAACGGTCGTCGGGGCTACCAGTAGCCAGTGCGGCATGTCCATTTCCGCGTCGATAACCAAAGTCTCCTGGGTAAACATTCCCCTGCCGCAAAAAACCGCCACTAAGGAGATAGCGGACGTCCGCGCCGCCGCCGCTTAGCGATGCCCTTATGTCCATTCGATCCGCATTGCCGCCGAGCAGCACCCGCTGCCAATCGGTATATTTTTCCTGATCATACACGAGCAGGTCTCGCGCCGCATTACCGATCATTGGAAACGTTGGGTCATTGGCGTAGGCCTCCCGTCGCATTTCCAAATATTGGTCGGTATCTAGCAAGTCCATAAATTTACGTACGTTGCCGCGACCGTAATTGGCATCCACGGTCAGACTCACTTTACCCGCTTGTCCGCGTTTGGTAGTGATGAGCACTACTCCGTTTGCTCCTCGACTGCCGTAAATCGCTGTGGCATCGGCGTCCTTCAAAACTTCTATGCTTGCAATGTCGCTCGGGCTTAGAGTGTTCAACGGATTGGTTGAAAAATATCCTCCAGATTGCTGCAGCGAGGTTGAAGTGAACGGCACCCCGTCAATCAAATACAGTGGGTCGTTTACACCGGGATCGTTGCGTATACTATTCTGCCCTCGTATACGTACAGTGAACCCGCCACCGATTTCACCATTTTGCTGCTGGATATCCACCCCTGCCATGCGCCCTTTGAGCGCTTCGAGCGGATTGAGGACTGGCTGTCGCTCGATTTCCTTTGCCGTTACGCGGGCGATGCTGCCCGTGCGTTCGCGGTCTTTTACGGTGTAATAGCCCGCGTTGATCTCCACTTCTTCGATGGTAACGGTGTCTTTCCGTACTTGCGATGTGTCGGGCATGCTGCCCGTAGCCGCGGGGGCCGGCGCGTTGCCGGCCGCCCACGTACAGGTGCTTACGCATGGAAAGGACAGGATAAGGGCATAGCTAGCCCGTATGAATAGGGATTGTCTTTTATTCATCATGAGTTATTAGGTTATCAATACTGGTTAACGAGGTGTCGGCCGATTCGAACCGGCGTTTAACTCGGGTTTTTGGGTTTCTTGGCGAAAAGCACGCAAAAAGCATCCATTCCGCAAATTTTGTCGGATTTTTTTGTCATTTTTACCTCTTGGTTTAGTAGGTTACGTAGGGTACGGGAAAGTGTGGGATAGGCTTTCATCCGGCTAAAAAAAATGTGGATTGGAATCCTGCCTCCACGTGACCCCTTATGTTTCCGACACAAGACACGCTTCCACAACAGGACCCAATCCACGGGTGGCAAAGATAGCCAAATGTGTGGAGTTGGGTATATACCTGTTGCCTCGCCTCTTGTATCGGATTTTTGGGGAACGAGACCTTCAATGTATTTACCTACACCGATGTTGTATGTATCAATTCATGTTATGCCATAGGCACTGCTTTTTTCTTTTCAATTCATTCATGCTGCATCCGCAAAACGGGATGGTATAACAAAGGTAGCAATAAAATTAATATAAGAAAAAATTTTCCTTAAATAATTTAAACGGAATGGGGTTTAAAGAAATAACACGAGAATCAATAAACATCACAAATGTCAAAGTAGCCGAAAAATTATACGGTTTAAGAGCTTTGCTATTGCTTTCGAGACCCAAAATTGGTGCGGAGGTAGGTGTTGACAGCAAAACCATTGGTAATTTTGAAGAAGGCCGCACCGGCGGGCAAACAGACAAACTAAGCGCGCTGATTTTCTTCTACGGCTTTACGCACAAGGAATTTTACGATTTTGACAAACCGCTGCCCACCGAAAAGCAGTTAAAAAGCCGGATGAAAAGGTTTCACGAAGCCATCGGTTCAGACGCTTACAAAATCATTTACGATCGGCCTGACCTTATCGACCTCATCGAGTTCAGGCTCCTAGCAACCGACCTCTTCAGTGAGTGGGTCACCGCCGAACAAGTGATTTCCTACTGCAAAACGAAATACCATTACGAATACCTCCCCACCAGTGTACCAAACACCTTAGACAACGCCGTTAAGAAAGGTTGGTTGGTGGTGGATGACAAGGCCAAGCCGAAGCGGTATAGGAAGAAATAGGTAAATCTCTCCTTCTGCCGCGATTCAATTTCATACCTTTTAGTCATGAAACGATAGCCGAATACGCGCAGGTCCCGTTACATGAAAACCATCGTGATAGGAAGATTCAACCGGTTTGCTTCAAACGATTTGCATTTTCTCCTGTTTAACTGTAGATTTGTTTACAGTAATTTCACTAATATGAGCACGCTTGAGTTAAAAGATGTATTAATTAGCCGTATCGCCGAAATTGACGACATTCAGTTTCTTAAAGCGATAAAAACCATCTTGGATACAAAAACAGAAAGCCAGGTGTTAGATTTATCTGCGGCTCAAATCCAAGAAATAGAGGCTTCCCGCGAAGGCATCGCTGCAGGTATGTTTGTTGACCAGTCCGATTTAGACGATGAAATTGCCGAATGGCTAAAGGAAAGATAATATGGTCTCATAAGGCCCGCATAAAACTTTATGAGATAATGGAGTTTTATGTACAGCGCAATGGCAACGCGGTTTATGCTACCAAATTGTATAGGCTTTTCACTAAAAACACCAAATTACTTCTCAAGCATCCTAAACTCGGAGCCAATACAACTCTTGAAGGGGTGAGGGGATTAATCGTCGATGATTACATACTTTTTTATGAATTTATAGATGAATCACTCGTCATCCACACATTATGGCCGTGTAAGCAAAATCCGGATGATTTAGTTATAAAATAAACTTTAAGGAGACACTACTTACTCTACAGCCCATATCCCACCAACTCATCCCCAAACAACGCAAACAACTTTTTCCGTTTCACCAGAAACCCTTTGAATGGTTTCATGGATATCTTGGGGATATAGAAGCTGTATTGGTAACTGCCGCGCTCATCTAAATCATACACATCAATGACAATATGCTGCTCGAAATCACTTCGGTCTTCATTGGCAGCCATGATGTTGCTGTGTACATATAGGAGATTGCCGTCCAGCGCGCTGTGCACATTCACCGGCAAGGGCGGCGACGCGAGGGTGGAGGTCAGTGAGTCCAAGTGCCCAACTCTGATTTTCGCCCGGCTGATGGTATCGATGGTGTTAGCCCAGTAGTGCACGTTGAGGTTCGTATCGGCCACGAGAAATTGGTTGCGGTTCGTGTAAATATACACCACCCTATTTTTCGCTTCATCAGTATGCAATTTGCCGTAGGTACAAAAGAAGCCATCCACCTGCTTCTCCAATAGGTCGGTACGCCATTTGGGGTTCGTCATGCCGTCCTGCCACTTACCAAGTGCATTCTCGCTGTTTACCATACCCAGCATTACCAGCCCCCGGTCAGACGTTGGCGCTGCCTGCAAAAAAAAGGCACTATCCATCAGCTCATGAGCCCACCATTGACCTCGCCGGCCGTACCGTATAAATGGCTTTACACCGTCTAACACGTAAAAGTAATCACCCTGCACACGAAGGGCGAGCTGCTCATAGGCAAATCTGTCCGACCAGATAGGCACACTCGTCATATCCAATAAACCAAGATCGACTTGCCAGACGTGCATTGCCTTCCGGTGATTTCCCAAATACAGGCTATCTTCGCTTTTACCAGCCAGATAAAAATCGTGAGCGGGTAATCGAAGTGTAACAAGTTCTACCGGTTTGGCAGCGAAAAATCGGCTGAATCCGAGATATTGCTCATTGGGCCGGAGCGGCCTGATGCAAAACAACACACCGAGTATGGTTGCACTACCCATGACACACACCAATAACACAATTGCTCTTCGATTACGATTCATAGCAGTTTCCAATTTTGAAGATGGCACCGGACGAGTGCCGCCCGGTGCCATTGGCTTTCTGTTAACCACCCATTTACTACTACGGCTGAATGGATCGATACAGAGGCGTACATTCAGAAGATTGATTGTCGTCCAAATGCGCTTGTACCATGTTGCCCGTTTCTGATCCTGAAGTTGCTTTGCAGAGACATGGAAAGTCCGTCTCGTTCGTCTGGCAACTCTGTGAAGTCACCTCTTCGCAGGACTCACATGGTTCCTCTTCCGCAGTTGGGTCGAAATAATTAATCACCGGCTCATTCACAGCCGACGACTTCTGGGTAACCGCCTGGGCCACCACGCCTCCTACTGACACCACTGCGGCCAGTACGAGTGCAATTATTTGCTTTCTTTCCATGAGATAAGCAAGTTAAATGATGTAAGCGCCTACTCTATTGCTCCGGTTTTCGGCCTCCCCGTCTATTTAATCGTTCAATACTCCATACACCGACATCCCGATGAATACCAAGTTTACATACACATGATTTTTCAATGACAGCGATTCGAGCAGTGCATTGCACCCACAGGGTGGATGGTCCGCACCGCTCATCAGCATGCCAATGTAAACCGTAAAGCCTACCATCAACGTGAAGAACCCGTAATAACCGATAAGCCGTGTCCACGGTATGAAAAGAAGTACCGCGATAGCCAACTCCGTAATGGGTACTGCCCACGATACAAATGTTTCATGCCCGGTGAGGATGGGCGACTTGCCTACCTGTATCTCAAATGCCGACCGGTGGGCCAGCTTGTCCACCCCGGAGTAAACAAAAAGAGCAAAACAGGCTATCAACGTCAGTAATTTCATCGTCTATTAGGATTATAAAGCAAAGGTAGACTGCGGTTCTGCCCGTTTTATGCGAACAGCTTCACAGAAAACCTCAATTAGGTGTGAAGTCCTTCACTCTTTTCAAAAAACGGTCATTTTCAACGACCGCTTTCTGAAAATCGACGACCGGAAATTGCGAACGGGAGACTGGGAATGACGCCATGATAATCGGTTAATTGCACGACCTACGGGTGATGAGAAATCAATAGCGATAATTTATGTTGGAGCAATCACTTTTCTTGCATGACTGATCGGTTAGCGCATATCACCAGTCGGGAATACGGTACAGGCGACCGATCGTTGAGAACAACCCTCAGCAAACCGCAATTCCCAACCGAAAATTGCTAGTGGTTAACCAAAGCATTCAATATGTACATCCAAAATTAAGGCGCATTAACCGCAGCAGGTTCGTCGTTGGTCGAAGGTATCCGAGCATAGACCGGTTTGTCCAGTCAGCCGCTATGCGTTTAACGACAAGCGGCCATCAATAGCTCCCTTTACGCCGCATCAGCAACGTATTCCTCGGGTTGCATATATCGGTACGGCACCCGTTCCTCCCGATGCCGCTGGTATAGATTACGCACTTGTTCCGCATCGTAGTAATCGCTATTTCCCTGGCGATCGGCCGGGTGCAGCAGTCGACCGCGCACCCAGGCATAGAAGGTGGTCCGGCCGATGTGCAGTTCGCTGCAAGCATATGTCGTATCGATGAATTTTGGCATAATCTTCACTTCTTCTACTGGCTTAGGCAGCCGCACTTCCAAAAGTTCATTCGTTCGTTTGCTTTCACGGAGAATCTCCTCCCAAAGTATATACATGTTTTTCATTACGGTATGATTTAGTTAGCAATTAGCGATGCCTGGTTGCTCGGTACAACCCGAGACCGGCATCTTTCTGTTTGTTCAGCCATTCGCGTGTCGTTTCTAGGTAACTCGCCAGTATGGCATCTGGAAATACGGCCAGCGCGTCGTCCCACTGCTGCAGGAGCCAGCAGATGCGTTCAGCGACAGATGCCGCGGAGCGGATAGCGGTAAGCCGTTCGTATTCGCGTTTACGCATGGCCAGCAGCCATAGAACAGTAAGCCGCCACGTGTCCGGATAGGCCTCACAACAATGCCAATAGGCTTCGGCACTGATTGACAGCACCGTTCCCTCCTGTTCCATGATGGCTGTGTAATGGCTTTTTTCTCGGTTAGGCAGCGAATCGGGCAAAATGAAATCGCCGGTACGGCGTATCCACAGCACCCCATCGCCCCGATCCCCGTCATACGCCACCGCACTGCCCCCAGTGAGAAAATAAACACGGTCGGGAAAGCTGCCCGCAGCCACCAAAACAGTGGCTTTGGGCAACTCTTGCCGACGCAGCGAATAGCTCAACGCTTCGAAAAAAGCGGCAGGAAGTGGCTTGTGTAGACGCCTGCATAGGCTATGCAAAACAGCTACAACCCGTTCCACATCAGCTTCCGATACCGCAGTTTGCGGAAAAGAAGACGCAGCTACGGTTTTCATGGCGCATCGGGATACTCGCTGATCGTAAAGCGCAGGTAGTCATTCCCTCCACAGGTCTTTGGCCGGTCACCAGCCGATGTGCTGGATTCTGACCGGATATACTTCGTGCTCGCGCGGATGGACAACCCGGGTTTGATGAGTTCAAGCGGCTGTTGATGAGCAATGGCATAGGCGATCTGCTGCGACCAAAGGTCAGCGGTTTCCTGCGGCAGGCTTTCTGCATACTCCAACTGATCCTCGGTAAGGATAAACCGGATCTCTAAAAATTCGGCCAATCCATCAGCGGCCAGTGTTGCTTCAGTTTGCCGCTGCGTCGGGGCTAAGCCGTTCAGCCAGTCATTGTACTGCACTACCCCTGCGGGTGTAAAATCGAATTGTGGTGTTGCTTGTCTTTCCATGACGTACGTGATTAGTTAGTGAATAGTTCGACCGGACTCTCGCCGGTCACCAATGCAAACGTATCGTCCTATACAAGGAAAAACAATGATTTTAAGGTTTTAAAGGGATTGGCTGGGCGTTGCCCACTCAATCGGATTCGGTGGACTCGGCCTGTTTTCACGGAGTTTTGGCGAATTACAATTCCGTATACCTTGCCAAAACACATGTTTTTTATGGAGTTTTGGCGAGATATAGATTTGTATAACTCGCCAAAACCTATGCCGAACAACTCCAAAAGAAACTCACTATATTCCGACAACAAACCAAGACACAGAAGACCTTATTCCTCACATTCATCACCCCATTCGGGTTGAAGGAAAATGCACATTCCATTAGCTTGGTACAAAAGGAGGCGACTATGGATGCGTTTTTTTAAGAAACTTAGCGATAGATTCACTCAATCGGATTCGGTGGATTCACCAAACCACCATGCTTCAAAAGCCTTACGCCGTCGTTTCGTCACCTTCAATACAATGGATCGGAAATGCCCTTCCTCCTCAAAAGCCATCTTCAGAGGGAGGTACCAATAATGGCCGTTCTTATACGGCTCGGCAATCGCATCGCGGTTTACCAACTTAAACTGGTCATACTCGAAAAACTGGTTACGATCCAAGAGCTCGTAAAGGTCCATCATCGATATCGCCATATTGAACTCGCGCGTACCATCCATGCGGTACTCCCAAACTGCTTCTTTCAAACCACGATTGTCATAGCAGGCGATTTCTAAATTGGTTTCCTGCTGGAATTTCGCCCTGTCTACGTGGGCCAGAATTCCACGAACCGGCCGGCCCCTCTTCCGAACCGGCCGCACCTCCGATTTCTTGGACAATAAAAACGCTGTGGTCCCGGCCATCAACTCTTTTGGCCTATGCCACGTGGCCAGTTGTCCGGTGCTTTCGCCGGCCGCACGTGCCCGTTGTGCTTTCCACCAGATCTGCACGGCCCGCCGTGCATCAGCGGTTTTCTGCAAGAAGTAGCTCAAGTAAATCAAGTTAATCGCGACGACCATCGCAATAGCAAAAGGGTAATCGATATCGTAATACTCCGGAATGATAGTTGGTTCATTTCGCTCGATGAAATAGATGGTGTAGAATCCCAACAGCACAAGTGATGGGATAATGACACCATGGTAAAGTTGTAGCGCAGACCGCACAAAAGGCACTGCATACCAGGGGTGGGAGGCGTCTAATTGTTTAAAACTCGCAGACACCAGCTTCAACACCATGTAGGCGACCAAACAGCTAGGACCTGCCGCTTTGTAAAACTCCCAATCGCGGATGGCATCGCCAAAACCGTCCGGCCCGGTGTAAAGTACCATAAACGTGCCGATGAACAAAGCGATGATCATCAGTCTCCATCGGTCAAAGTATTGGATCTGGATATGCATGGGCAGAAAAGATTTTCGGTTGGGCAAAGGTAATTCGGAAGGTAGCGGTAGCCCATGCAGAAAATTCCGAAAAACGATACTATTTTACCGAAAAATAGTCAAGTACGTCGTGTAATGACCGCTTGAGAGTAACCCGGGCGTTATAGCTCCGCCTGTATTTCTAAATTTAACGTAAACTCGTCTGATACAATTTTACGACCCAAATCACGGAAGAATCGTACCGATCCATATTTGGCATCGTGTACCGTCCGGTCTACGCGGATATTTGAAGCGGAAGCATTAAGCTTACCGTCCGTTATGGTAATGGTAGCTGGAAAGGCTAGTTCCTGCGCAATTCCCCTAATCGTCAACTCACCTAGCACCGCCGCCCGTTGTTCGTCCGCATATTCCACTCGCTTTATTACGAAAGTAGCTTGGGGGAAATTGACAGCATCGAAAAAATCGTCGGTTTTCAGGTGGTTAGCTAGCTTTTCGGCGGTTTCTCCCGTCAGGTCGGTAACCCGGATGCTATTCATATCAATGGCAAAGGTACCGCCGGTAAGCTTGTTATCCGCCACCTCAAATGTTCCATTGAGCAACTCGATCGTTCCTGCGTGCTTGCCTCCGAAAAATTTATGACCTTCCCATGACAGTGCAGAGCGGGTTATATCCACTTTGTATTGCGCCAGCTCATGGGGTTTAAATGAAACAAGCAAGAAAAACACTGCAAAAGAGCAGACGGAAGTTATAAGGTGACCTTTCATGGGATAAACATAGTTATTTTCTGGATATTTCTGAGACAGCATAAAAAGTATTGCTGTTAATTTATCTAAGCGCTCAATCCTCCATCCATATAGAATATTTTTTGCAGTTGATGTATGCACATTCTTCAAAGAATCATATTACTGCACAGTATAACCGCCGTCAATCACGATTGCCTGTCCGGTAACCCCTTTTGCCTTCTCCCTTGCCAAAAAAACAACGTAATCCGCGATTTCTTCAACGTCAAGCAGCCTTCGCTGCGGAACCAGCGGATAAATAATTTCTTCCAGCACATCAGCTATGTCCACGTTGCGTTGTCTCGCCAAATCACCTAGCTGATTCCTAACCAACGGCGTATCGACATACCCCGGACAAACCGCATTGACCGTAATCCCATAGGGAGCGCCTTCCAATGCTGACACCCTTCGTCAGCCCAATCACCCCATGCTTGGCGCTGTTATAAGCCGCCTTTCCGGCGAACCCAACCAAGCCATTGATGGAAGCCATATTGATGACACGACCATATCCTTGCGCCTTCATGATGGGAAAAACATGCTTGATTGCGTAAAACGGCGCAGTCAACATGACTTTAACCAACAGTTCAAACTTTTCCGACGGAAAAGCCTCGATTGCGGAAACATATTGCGTGCCGGCGTTATTGACCAAAATATCCAAGCGACCAAAGCGATCCACTAACCAGTAAATGACTTGGGACACCTTAGCCTCATCGGTAACATCACATCCGATACCCAAACCACTAAGGCCCTTTTGATTTATCGCTGCTGCTTCTCTTTCGGCCTGTTCGGCGTTCAGATCGGCCAGACAAACCGTTGCGCCGGCTTCCGCCATCGCTTTAGCGATTTCCAATCCGATGCCATTGGCCGCTCCAGTAATCAATGCAATTTTCCCGTTCATTTCCCGTAAAATTACGCATTCAATCCGCCATCCATCAGGATGTTTTCGCCATTGATGTAGGCACCGGCCGCTGAAGCAAGTAGTACGACCAGTCCCTTGATGTCATCCCGGTTGGCCATGCGGCCCATCGGCACTTTCTTGCAGTAGTTTTCGAGGAATCGCTCGGGCTGGTGGTTGAACAGCCCGCCCGGGCTTATACAATTGAAACGGATATTATTGCCTTTGTGGATCCTGGCCATATAACGCGAGAGGTTGATCAACCCCGCGTTGTGGAAGAAGTAATCGGGCGGCGGGTTGCCCATATCCGTGCCTTCGTAATTGGTCAGGTCAGGTCCTTTCATCCCCATCATCGAGGCGATGTTAATGACACTGCCCCCGCCCGACTGCACAATCAGATCGGTCATTTCGCGGAGCAGGTGGAACATACCCGTAGCATTGTCTTGCATCGACGAGGCGAATTGTTCGAGCGGTGCTTCGTAGCTTTTCATGGGCCTGGATACCGCATTATTGATAAAGCCGTGCAACTGTCCGAACTGCGCCTTGATTTCCTTCACTAGCTGCGCAACGGAGACGGGGTCGGCCTGATCTACCGACATAGCCCGCACGTCGAGCCCGGCGGCACGGAAAACGGCTGCAGTATTTTCCGCGCGAGCCAGCTCGCGCGATGTTGTGATTACGGTGGCGTCGGCTTCGGCCAACCCCTCTACAATACATTGCCCATACATACCCGAACCGCCGGTAACGAGTATGATTTTATCTTTTAGGCTAAATAGTTCTTTTACGTTCATATCAGGATAATACGATGCAATTGCCGCCCTGTAGCCGGCTTTCATTCGCTGCGATGATGATGTTCATGAGTTGATGTGTTTTCCCGAAATCCAAGCGCGGGCTGCCTTCCTGCACCGAGCGGATGAACTCGACGAGGTTGTCCCTGAACATGGAATACGAATTACGGATGTCTACCGATTCCCAGCCCTGCTGACCGAAAAATGTGACCTGGAACGTGCCGGAAACGGCATTGAACAGGTGCAAGGTGATGTCGGCGCCGCTCGCCAGCCGGACATGAACGATTTCACGGTCCAACCCGCCAAGGTGCTGCACGCTGGCCGGCCGTGGGTCATCCAGTACAGCAAACACGGCTTCGAGCAGGTGTATACCATATTTTTTCCAGTCTTTCTTACCTACCGCAGTGACGAGCTCGATGGGCACCAGCGCGGCAAGTTCCTGCTTGGCGATACGGCATTCGTTGGCATAACGCATCGACGAGCACGACATGATGAATTTGCCATTCCTATTTTGTTCGGAAAACCAATTCAGGTCTTCGCGCGAATAGGCTAAGGGCTTGTCGATAAAAATGGGGATACCCGCCTCGATGAAGGGCCGGGCCAGGACCACATGGCTCTCCGGATCGTCCCGCCCGAGAATGACGGCGTCTACCTGACCCATCATTTCCGCCAATCCATCCACGATGTGGTCGATACCCGATGAACGGGCGATGCTTTCAGCTATGCTGCGGTCCTGGCACCAAACATGTGACACACGTGCACCGGGAATACCCAAGGTATCATGGTTGGCTTGTAGGTAGGTTGCTACCGCCGGATAGCCTGCGCGGGTGATTTCCGCACCGTCATACTGCCCATTGATAATCGATGACCACGAGTAAGGATGGGCATTCCCTTCGCTCATACCGATTATGCCGATGTTGATCATTTTTTGCTACTTACTTTGAAGAAAGAGATATTCGATTTGATACTGACCCTGAAAACCAACATTTTAAAACTACTACTCCAAGTAAGATTTATTTGCTTCACCTGTTTTGCCAAATGCCGACACGATATCCTGGCAATAGTTTTTCAGGCCCACCACGTCGGCACCGACGCTGACGAAATGGTACCCCATAGCCAACAGTTCCTGCAAATTGGCGGCCGACCCCACCGTGGCCGCGAACTTGCCGTGCCGATTAGCCACCTCGGCCACCCGCTTGCGCGTCTCGATAAGCAACGGGTGATCCCACTGTCCCGGCGCGCCGATGCCTTGGCTGAAATCGCCCGGGCCGAAAAACAGCATGTCAAACCCGTCCAATTTGGCGATTTCCTCCAGCTCGTCTAACGGCTCAGGGTCTTCGATTTGCAAGGCGATGAAACGTTCGCGGTTGGCCGATTGGAGGTATTCATTGAAATCCATGGCTGTGTATGCGCCATCGGCGTTGCCGCCATCGATGGGCCTGCGGCCGATGGGATGGAAACGGGTCATACGGATGACCTTTTTCGCATCTTCCACGCCCATGATGTGCGGCACCAAAATACCGGTGGCGTCAAGCTCCAGCGGCTTGACGTAATCGCTGTACGATCCGCGCGGCACGCGGACCATCAAGTCCACGTCGTGTGCCTTGGTGGCCCACACGTGCGAGGCGATGACCGACCACTCCTGGCCGATGTGTTCCAGATCGACCCAGACGCAATCGAAACCTGACTGGGCGGCGATCTCGACCGACTGTGTATCCTTGAGGTTCACCTTGAAGCAGCTGGCCGTTTGACCTGACCGTAAAAGTTGTAAGATTTTGCTTTTTCTCATATCGTAAAAATAATACGTCAACTAATTCGTTCCTGTTTTCTGCTTTAAGCTGAAAAGTAGCAATGAACAAATCACCATACTCATTGCTGCTAGCTGGAAAACGAGGCTCAAATCCACATCACTGTCTCGCAAGGCTCCAGCCGCATAGATACCAATGCCGCCGATGATGCAACTGCAAAGATTCAGGAAACCGTATCCTGTGGCAAGATACCGCTTATCGGCGATCATCCCTAAAATGGGCATCATGTTGGCATCGATGAACGGCCTTGTCAAGGCATAGACCAGGAAACCCGCTACGGTAGCCCATAGCACCGTGGTATAGCTGGCGAAGAATACGGCAGGAACGGCAATCAAAAAACCGATAGCGGGTAGCCACATCCGCGCCCGCGGATTCGTCCTCGACCACCAATCGGCCAACGCGCCGCCTCCGATGACCCCGATCAGCATGGCGGGAAAGAAATACGCAGTCGAGTATAGGCCTGCATCGGTTTGGGAAAGGTCGAATCGCTCTTTGTAATAGGTAGGCAACCAGCCGCTGACCATCCAACTGATGGCCCCGGCAATACCCCATACAACCAATAACAGGATGAAGGACGGATTGCCGAACAGCCTACCCAACGCTTGCCGGATGTCGGATTGCGCAGCCGGAGCGGCGCTTTTGATATTCATTTCATAAGCGGGCAAAATTTTCCGGTCGTGCAAGAAGAAAATCAGGATTACGGCATACGCAACCCCGATGATCCCGAATATGCTGAAGGCATAATTCCAGCTGTGACTTTCGGCCAGCCAACCGCCGATGAAACCGAGGCTTTGCCCCACCATAACACCGGCCACATGTATACCCGTGGCCGTAGACCGTGTCTTACCCGTGTGCCAATCCATGATCAACGCCATGGCGGCAGGGATGTAGAACGCTTCGCTGACCCCCATCAACGCGCGCGCGGCCAGTAACTGTTCGAACGTGGTGGCGAGCGAGGTAAGCCAGGTAACCAATGACCAAACGAAAAGGCTACCGATAATCACCCTACTCCGGCTATAACGATCCGCAATGAACCCTGCAACGGGACTCATCAACCCATAAACCCATAAAAAAACGGATGTCAATAAGCCAAATTGGGCATCGGTCATCGGTATTTCTCCCACGATGCTGCTCCGCATGGTCACGATTACCATACGGTCCAGGTAATTCAGGCAACCGACGATGCAAAGGAGGGCGACCAGGAACCAGGGGTAATATTTTCGATTATTCATTTATGTATGCGAAATCAGCGCATATGCTTTAAGAACCGCGTATGCAGCGGTAGCGTGGGTATCCGCATCATATTCAACCCTATCTTTATTTCGAACCTCTTCATATATCTTCTTCAACATTTCGTAATCTGCTTCGTTTGTTGGCTCTGAAAGCACCAGCAGTAGGTTTATCAAAACCCCATCTTCAGCTTTAATCGATTGCAATTTACGTTTTAGGGGAACCAATTCCGATGAATCAACATCAGGCGATGCACTGATCCATGCCGTCGTCAACAAACTTGCCTGAATATGATATGCTCCCCTATATGACAAAGCAATTTCGCGGATACGTTTCCAGTGTTCTTGCCCAATTGGCCCCACGTTCCGGACGATGAATGACAGCACAGGCAACAACTTCTCATCCCCTGCTGCCAAACAACTATCGATCACATCAAATAAGAACTCCCGGATCTCATCAACTTGTTGATTTTGTCGATATACAGCATTCCACAGACTATACAGCGCAAACGCATCAAGACTCCTTTGGACAGTTTGCGATAAGTCCAAGACATCCGTTATGACAGGATGTCTCAACTTGGCCAAGGTTTCAATAGCATGTAAGCGATCCGGCCCTTCCGCATCTTCATAGGCACGCACAATCCTGCTGACCCAGCCAGTTCGTTCTTCTTCTGTTAGGGCAACCTGGGCCAAAACCCGCCAGATACCAATGCGGTATTGGGCCATAGTATTGAATTTTCTATTTTCTTTCAAAAATTCGTTTCTGACTTCTTGAACCAGTTGATTTTCCCGCAACAAAAACTCAGCAACGTGAACCTTCACCCATAAATTCTCGGTCAAAAGAAGACTATGTAAATCTTGAAGCGCATTCTCAAAAAAATCATGTCGATCCCTAATACTTATACTGCTAGCCAAACAAATCGAATTTACAGCGAACAAGCAAAAAGCAATACAAATCCGCAAGGTTACCAACACGTCCATCCTCCGTCCACCATCAGTGTCTGTCCAGTAATGAACGAAGCTGCATCACTCAACAAAAACGCCACAACCCCTGCTATTTCCTTGGGTTCCCCCACCCGTCCCATAGGAATCTTCTCAATTAACCGACCAACGAATTCCGGGTAATCTTGCCTAACACTTGAATTAGGAAATGGTCCAGGCGCTATACAATTGCACCGCACGTTGTTTTTTGCCCAATGAACAGCCATATACTTGGCCATTTGAGCGATTGCAGCCTTGCCAACTCCATATTCTATGGGATTCTTGTTCATTGGAGGCTGATATATGCTTTCATTTGGTACAACCATCCCATACATGCTGGAGAACAACACGATACTTCCCGACTTCCTTTTAACCATTAGCTCCCCGGTTAACTTCGTAAAGTGGAAAGTAGCCGTAATCCCTCCATGGTTGACCTCGTCAAAATCGGCAGGAGTAAGATCCTCAAAACGCTTTGAAGTGCTGGCATATGATAAATTAACTAAACCGTGGGGAATACCACGCTGAGCAACCTCATCATTGACAAACTCCGATACCCTCTCTAGATTGCGCACATCCAATTCCACCGGCCTCACTGTCGCCTTGCCGAATTGCGCAACCAAATCTTTAGCCTTATCCGCTAAATCGATACAAACGACATCGGCCCCAAGCTCATTCAACAACATCGTGACTGAAGCTCCCAAATAACCAGCACCGCCCAAAACCCAAATCGTTCGGCCCTTCAACGAGAAAATACCTTGACCGACCTTATCGCTAACATCAAACATTTAACACTTGTTTTATCGAACAAAAACTAATCAAAATAAGACAACGGGACTTTGGACAAATATATCGCTGTCCCCCCCTCGTGCTGCGAAAAATAAGAAATCCAAAGCTCATTTCCAACAACGAGCATCCCTGTGTAGCTCGTATCGCCATTACTTGGTAACGGAAATTCTCGATCCACTTTCAGGTGCTCGTCAAAAGTGAACAGCGAAGTATAGACCCGGGCCAAAGAGGTTCTTGTGGAATCCTTCCATTCAAATGCCCTAGAACCCACACAAATCCTGCCGTTTGGCAAAAAAAGGAAGTTAGGCCCCCCTAGGCGAATATCAAGTTTTTCAAAGTTCCAGTCATGGTAAGGAAATTCACTCCTTGCGAAATACCCCATTCGATCGCCTGAATCTGTCCTGATGAGTACATGCATCGCGCCTTTACTATCGAATCGGATGGTGCTTTCGTTTGGAAAGTTGGAAACTGGGATCGTCGAAACACGCCTATAGGAAACGCCGTCTACTGTCTTTACCAGATACAGGTCGGTAATTCCTTCTTGTTGGGGAGGAAAGCATATGGCATAACCTTCACCTTTATACCAGGTTACCCGCCAAACCCAAAACTGTTCATATGGTATACTTGAATCCAGCTCTATCGGTTCCGGATAGCTAAATCCCCCTTTTGCACCATCCAAAAATGAAACATGGGTGTGCATCTTTACAACTTTTTCACCCTCGAAAGTTGACCCCCCCATGATAACCATCAAACGGTCGTCAGCCGTAATGGACAGTTTCGGATCGCGCAAATCGACGCCAGTTTTCGATAACATTCCTACTTTGTCCCACACGAGACCATCTTTAGACATCAATATGACTATTTGGCCATCCGTACCTAATACATGCTTTGAAGCCTCGCGAAAGACCACATAATACTTTCCTTTATAAAATGTGATATCAGTGAAAGCACTATGCAATTCGCTTTCGTAAATTTTCTGTGAAGTGATGGCTTTTGACGTCCTAGACTGCGACAGGACGCCTCTGTTGGAACAACCGAATATAATCGACACTAAAATAGCGCCAAAAAACTGCCAAGAAACAAGAACTGATTTTCTCACTTACTCCCCCTTTCTTTACTACTGGATATAAATTTTTCTAATTTTCAGATTGTTTGGAACCATATACACACCCGGAGGGACGAATTTAATCCCAGACATATAGCCCGCATAACCAGAAGCAGTTCCAATAGGTACTGTATACGTCCGGAACTCGCCGTCATTGATGACACTGAATCCAATATGATCACTTGCCCCGAAAGTCGAAGAGCCATGTTTACGCCAGTAAGCCTGCATTGTTCCAGCGGTCCCCTCCAATGCCATTTCAATATACAAATTATGATTTGAATTCGCCTCCCAATGCTCTGAAGGTCCAACGATATTGGCATTATTCGTAGTTTGCGTAATATCCAACTGGCCTGCAATTGGCCAACCGGTGTCCTTCACATTTTGGTAATACCAGCCTTCCCTATCGTCTATAAAATCATAGTCAGGTAATGTCGGCCGATCGGCATTATCGTACACATAGCCACGGATTTGTTCCAAAGAACCCACAATTAATGTGTAATCATAATCATATTTTATATCACTATCCAAAATCTCTGTTCTAATCGGCGCTATATATGCGGTTGGCGCGTCATTGGTGCCTCCAGAAACGCCCTTCTGCCCTGCAAAACCACCAACATAGTTCTGGGTCTTATTGTTCAAAATACCTAGCCCCCAACCGTCGTCATTCAAGGTTGCAGCCCACTTTTCTGTCGATTGCCAATAGCTCCATTGTACCGGCCCGCTAATGTTTTCATTATCTATAGTATCTATAGTATCCCAAGCGAACGGGTTGGTGCCTGTGTAAGTGACGATATTGTGGAAAGCGGCATTTGTGTATACAGCTGGGAGTTCTTGGTGCCGACCAGGGTATTGATTCGTATCTACCCTGCTATTATTCAACCGAGCCCTGACTTTCACCCTATTCCCGTCTAAGGATATCCAACTCTCAAATTCGCAATTGCAAGGTTCATTATCTAAAGGCCAATGCTTAGGCACAGTCTTGATATAAATCTCGGAACCATCATTGGCATACTCCAATAGCTCAGATTTATTGCCAAAATAATCCCCTGATTGGATTGGATTCCAACCGATATTGGCCCATCTTGGTTCAGGTTGCTTTCCATTGGGCGCGTAGGGCACCGGGTGACTGTAAAAGGACATCTGAACCTGTCTACCCCAATCGTAGTTATTGATCAGATTCTGACTGTCAATTTTGCTTGCGAGGTAGGTTATGGCCCCTCCCAATTCCAGGTTCAATCCTACTCGTATCGAGTCGTTCTCTAATACAGGAGGTAGGACAGAAATACCCTTTGATTCATCCAAATATAGCTTTTTACAGCTTTGAAATCCTGCGAAAAGCCATATCGCACTTACAACTAATTTCAACATCGACATAGAACTTTTATTTTAATGATAGTCTCGACTTTTAAACTTACCACCCGGGGTTTTGATTTGCAGTGAAATCCGGTATTACCGCCGCGTCAGATCGTGGAATCGGCAATAAAAGGTATTTATCTTCCCAAGCAGACCGATGCCCGACAATGAAGCGATGATAAGTTAATGATTCTCCGGTTTTTCTGATTTCCATCCCTGTAATCAATTTATCTGTCTGCCCCAAGATTTTCCATCTCCTGACATCGAAAAATCGATGTTCCTCGAAAGCAAACTCTACGCGACGCTCATTTCGAATTCGATCACGCATAGCCTCCTTTGTCAGGCCAGCAGGAAGGTCTGGCATCTCTGACCTAGCCCTAACGGCGTTTACCGCGTCATAAACCTCCTGAACGGGTCCCTCAACCTCATTAAGCGCTTCCGCCAAATTCAGGTAGATTTCTGCTAACCGATATTTCTTAAACTGAGCGGTCGGAACATGACCAGGTTGGAGTTTTGGGTCCATAAATTTCCTCAAGTAATAGCCCGTATGTGTATTCTTTCGGTTTGGCGGAGTCTTAATCAATTGATCTCTTCCCCCGTTGAAAGTTTCGACGATATGGATACTGCCCGCAATGTTATCATATTCCGCGCCATTATACCATACCGTATGGTAAAACCTTGGATCTCGGCCAACGTAGGGGTTTGCGGGATCGTAACCGGAAGCATCGTTGATGATAGGATTGAGGTGATTGTCATCCTCATACCCCAGTATCGGGGACTCCCCGGTTTCCTTCATTCCATAGCTATCTACAAGCTCTTGCGTTGGACAGGCACCTGATTTATATTGCCCAGGCATAGAGGGGATTGAATTGACGATTACAAATGTTGCCGCAGGGCGTTCTGGGATTTCAAAAATCGTTTCCTTATCCTGCGGGTTGGTATTGACGTCTGACGCCCTCAAAAAATAGTCCCCATAATCTGGATAAAGTGTATATCCATTTGCCTCAAGAAAGTCTTTTGCTGCCCTACCGGCCACTGCCGCCGCTTGCCATTTTTCAGTTGCATTGGTTCCGTTCCACAATGCGCTCGCATTGTGTAGCAGCGTTTGGGATTTGATGGCATGGGCTACCGCTTTTGTGAATCGCCCCCGTTCCGCTTCCAAAGTTATCCGTACCGGCAATTCTGAACTTGCAATAGCCCAGTCGCAATCAGCGACGATGAAATCCGTGATTTCCTGGAAGCTAGGACGCTGCAGGGATGAATACTCGAAATCACTGGAAAACGGCTCTGAAATGACAGGAAGAGGGCCGTAGAATTTTATCAACTCCAAATAATAAAATGCCCTCAATAACCTGGCTTCAGCTGTCATCCGCGTACGAAACGACTCGCCCCGGACAGGTGCATCACCGATATTGGCCAAAAATACGTTAGCATGCCGAATACCTGCCCAACAGGTTTGGTAACGATCCGTACCCTTACCTTGCCCAGCCAAAGCCAAGGGATTGAAGGATGGCGTCAGGTTGCCGGTAATCCATTGCGCCGCCATTACACCGGGCTCATTGCCAACATCTCCATCCTCCGCTTCATCCGTGACAGTCGCAAAAAATGCGTTGAAATGATATTTGTAAAAATAGGACGGAATTTGTGAGTAAACCGTATTCAAATAAGCTTCGGTACGCCTTTCATCGCTGAAAACATCCGCAAGCGTGATTCGGCCATCGGGTGTGATATCAAGAGGGTCATTCTTACAACCTAAAACAAACAACAATAAAACCGTATGTTGGATCAATCTTTTCATTTCTCAAGAATTAAAATATAACATTAAGACCGCCGTTCATCACAGACATTTGCGGATAGGTCAAGGCACCCGAAAGTTCCGGATCGAAATCCTTTGTGGGAAGTTTATCCCATGTAAGCAAATTAAGGCCGTTTGCATACACCCTTAGCCGTCTTGCCCCTATCTTCTTGGCCAAGCGTGTACTGAATGAATAACCTATCTCAGCGTTTTTCAAGCGAATAAAACTTGCATCCATTACGAAAAACGTATTGGCTATTTCATTTGGGGATACCTGCGTGGTTAAACGGGGATAATCAATGGGATCGCCGTTGGCGAACCGTTCTTCTGTCCAACTGTTCAAATGGCGCGCCACATAATTAGTGCCTGCAAATACCCCCCTTCCTGAGAAGAATCTCGACACTTTGGAAACACCTTGTAACAATACGCTGACATCAAAATTCCGATAGTTGACATTGAACGCGGCACCAAATGTATATTCTGGCACAGAAGAGTTTCCAATTGGAGCCATGTCTCGATCATTTATTATATTGTCACCATTCAAATCCCTGTATTTGAAATCGCCCGGTTTGGTTGGCCTTCCACCCACTACTTGCGAAGGCGAGTCCCGAACATCGTCCTCACTCTCGAAATACCGGTCAACGATATAACCGAAAGCTTGTCCTATCCGATACCCCGTTCTCCGATAACGGTAAGCGAATTCTTCATCCAACATCGGCTCGTCAACAAACACCTGCCTATTTTGCGCGTGATTAAAATTCAATTTGGCTAAAAAGCTTAAGCGTTCATTGTATCGTTTATTGTAATTCAGCTCCACTTCGTAACCACGATTATGAATCACGCCGATATTCACCGGAGGCAAAACAGTAGTGGGTAGTCCATTGAGAACCGGAATGGTTCCCCGTGTCATGAGGATATTATTCCTTTTTTCGTCAAATACATCCAAAATCAGATTCAACGACTTGAACAATCCCAATTCTAGTGCTATATTGGTCTTTTTTGCAACTTCCCATTGAAGTAATTCATTACGCAAAAAGGTTGTATTTACCTGCTGACCACTTCCAAGACTGCTACTGTATCCGCCCCCGCCCACGGTGATATTATCCAAATACAAAAATCTGCTTCCGCCCATTCGATCGTTACCCACCAAACCCCAAGAGGCCCTGAATTTCAATAAATCGACAAAGCTTTGCTGGGGAAAAAATGGTTCATCCGATAATAACCAGCCACCGGATATTGCGGGGAAAAAGCCAAAACGGCGCTCTTTAGCAAATTGTTCCGACCCGTTGTATCCACCATTAAATTCAACAAAATAACGATTCTTGAAACCATACGATACCCTTGAGGATAACCCTCGCATATTATAGGGCAAATCATGGTTAATGATATTCTTTTGTTGCTGATAAAGCAATAGACCGGACAGGCTATGCTCACCAAAGACATCGCTATAATTCAGGTAACCCTGAAAATTTGAAAGCGAAGTGAAAGTGCGCACCCCCGATATAGCCAAAGGAGTGTTTTCCGCAGCATTAAATCGTGTGAAGTACACGCTATCCTGCCCGTCTTGACCTACTAAATTCGGATCGATTACCTGTATATAACGTTCGTAATTCCTGGATGCGTAAAAATGATTACCAGTATGGGAATCAAATGACATCACTGCCTTCACCGACAATCCATCAAGTAACATCCCAAGATCCTGCTCCATGCCAAATGTGGCAATAACATTGGATCTCGTTTGTTTAATGTATCCTGACCTATTCAATTGTCCATACGCAGGGTGTTCCTCGACACTGGACGTCAACACCCCTCCATCAGGAGTAATGGGGCCGGGAATTGTTGCGTTCAAATCAAGCATTTTCGCGATAATCAAACTTGATGGTGTAGACGTAGAACCTGCAGTAAGCGTACCCATTGGCGAGTTTTGTGACTCCAGGTATCCAGCGACATTCAAAAAAGCATTCAGTGACTCCGTTAGCCGAATATCTATATTAGAACGAAAATTATATCTGTCTAATTTAAAACTGGGATCGTAACTTAAATCCTGCTCTGTATTGAACATCCCTCCCTGCTTGAGGTAACCTGCATTCACAAAATACTTAGTAGCTTTAGTCGCTCCTGATACGTTTAGGTTCACTCGTTGTTGGATAGCTTGGTTTTTAAGCATGATGTCCTTCCAATCCGTGTTTGGGTAGCGAAGAGGATCGGAACCGTCTTTATACATTTGCAATGCATAAGCGGAAAAGGCATCTCCCATACCGTCATTCCGCTGAGCCAGATTCCTTAACGTAGCATAGTCAAAAGAATTCACCGGATTGACGAAGCGGGTGAATCCCTGAACCGAAGTCTCCGTTGAGACATTGATTTCCGGAACGTCAGCAGTGCCCCGCCTAGTTGTCACCAAGATAACACCATTTGCACCCCTTACGCCAAACAAGGCAGTAGAGGACGCGTCTTTAAGGATTGTTACTGACGCGACCTCATTGGGATCGATATATGTCAAATCACGTTCGATTCCATCTACGAGTACGATTGGAGCCTGAGTATTCGTGGTTCCTTGTCCTCGAATGAAAAGTTGTGTGAGGTCTCGACCAGGCTCGCCGGTTGTTTGTATTGCGGTAAGTCCAGGCAGTCTACCGGTCAAACTGACGGCCAGGTTTGCAGCAGGACTTTGCTTAATTTCTTTCGTTTGTATTGATGAAATAGCACCCGTGACCGTTAGCTTCTTTTGCGAGCCGAATCCAACAATAACGACTTCGTCCATTTGTTGACCTCCTTCGAAAAGCTGTATATCGATAATGGAGTCTCTACCTACTGTACGCTCTTCTGTACGCATACCAATGCTAGAAAACACCAAAATTGAATCGCCAACAGATAGTGTAATCCGGTAATAACCTTGTCCGTCCGTAGACGTTTGCGCACCTCCACCTTTTACACTAACCGTTACGCCTTCGATACCGTTCTTATGGGTGTCAGTCACAATTCCTTTTATTGAGTTCTGTGCAAAAACGTAATTTGCGGAAACCGATAACAAAAAAATCGCAACGCAAAGTGAAACGTGTGAAACAAAAGCTGAACTTCGAGGAAAAGGTTTCCTTGATTTTTTAACAGATCCAATCTTCATACCATTTAGTTTTATACCATATATAAGTTAGTTGAATAATGTTGTCAAAAATATGACAGCGCCCCTTCTTAAACTACTACTTTTATTTACATAAGTAATACAATATTTCTACCCACCCCTATCCAATCGGGAAATCGTATCAGGTATCTGAAATATAGGAACATCATGGTTGTACAGCCGATAACGGGCAGTGGAAAAACGCTGAAATCTTACAAAAAAAAACTCCAAAAATCTATGAGGTCGATGATTGGATATTCGGTGCTTTCTATAGGCATGGGCGGCATCTCGTTGACGTGACCCGGCCAGTTGGCTGGCTGCGGGTTGTAAATCAATTGCACCATCTTTTCGTCCGAATTTTTGCAAACACGCGTTACCGGAGCGAATTAATTCGATTCGTGATGAAATCGAGTTCGTCAATAGTCATGACGAAAAACAGATTTCATAATCAAAGACCTTGTCGGCGAGTTTGCGCAGCCACCTTTATACAGGTTTTTGCCGATGACATCTTGCCGTCGGCATGGCACCGAATCCTGACGGTAAAATCTCCATTTTTTACCGTTAGCCTGGATGGTTGAGGGCCTCATTACCGCCTGACAGTATACCTAACGGTAAAATTTCCGTTTTTTACCGTTAGCTTGGATAATTGACGATACGGTTACCGTTTGGCAGCAAACCTAACGGTAAAATTTCCATTTTTTACCGTTAGGCCAATCAGGATGTTTACCTTTGTATCATGGCCTATCGCGTGAATCCCGACAGAAACAAGCCCTGGAATGGGCTGCCCGATCTTCCGATCGAAGAAAGCTATTACCGCACAGTCGACATCCTCGAGCAATTGGTCAATGCGAAAGCCGCTATATCCAGGTTGCAAGGGAGAAGCGTGGTCATTCCCGACCAAGGTATGCTGATAAACACCATTAGTTTGCAGGAAGCCAAGGCATCCAGCGCTATCGAGAACATCTTCACTACGGATGATGAGCTTTACAAGGCGTACAGCGAAAACGCATCGCACCTGCAAAGCGGCCCGCAGAAAGAAATCCTTCATTACCGGGAGGCGCTATGGGAAGGATACCATGATCTGGAAAACAAAGAAAAAATAGACAAGGAATACCTGGGGAAAATCTATCAGAAAGTGACGGGGCAAGGGGATGGCATACGCCAGCCTTTTGCGCAAACGTATATCCGCCAAGGCGGATCCGGGCCGAATGCGGGAAAGGCGATCTATACTCCTCCACGTGGTATGGGCATTGTTGAAGCCAAACTGGATAACTTGCTGGATTTTTTGAATGACGATAGCATACGGGTAGACCCGCTCATCAAAATGGCGATTGGCCACCTGCAATTTGAAGCGATCCACCCGTTCAGGGACGGCAACGGGCGTACGGGTAGGATACTGAATATCCATTACTTGGTCAAAAAGGGATTGCTTGATTACCCGATATTGTTCCTGAGTAAATACATTGTGGAGCATAAGGAAGACTATTACCATGCTTTGGCGGGCGTGACGCAACGCGGGGCGTGGTCGACCTGGCTTAGTTACATCCTGAAGGCCGTGGAGACGACAGCAAATGACACCTACTACCGAATCAACGATATCGTGAACGTAAAAGATGCGATACTGGATACCATACGTAGGGAAACCGACGTGCTACGCCCGGAAATCTTGACCGAGGTAATCTTTACACAGCCGTACAGCAAGGTGAAACATTTTGTTGAGAAGGGCATTTTCGCTGAGAAAACAGCACGCCAATACCTCAACAAACTCAGTGACATGCACATTTTGGAAAGAAGGACCATTGACGGGAACCACTACTACCTTAACCTCGAACTCTACCGGATATTGTCGCAGTAACTCCTACCGGGAAATCACTATATTAATTGCTATTTTTGTATTGGTTAGCGTGTGTTCACAACCATGAGATTGGAGTTCTTACATAGAAAATGTGGGGGGTCTGCCTCCAACAATGAAAAATCGAGGTCTTCGGAGCTGACTTCGAATACCTGTTCGGAAATACCCCCCAATAGGTTAGGGCCGATTCCATGGATACGTGGCTGGGGCGCCGCACTGCCCCTTGAAGATTTCCTTGCTACGTTCGAAACAACCAAATAATTGTCACTATAAAAAAGACAAAAAACATAAATATATCACTTTAATAATGACAATATATCTATATTTGTCATTGTATGAAAGAAAAGATAAAGCATATCCTAATCGAGAGCCGAGCGGAAATATTAGGTAGAACACTGATAAACAGAGCTATCGATTTGCATATCGATCTTGAAAAGGCCCAGGCGATATTGGGACCTCGCCGGACAGGCAAAACCTCTGCGATGGTCTTAGCCATGAAATCGTTGATCGAAAACAATGCCGTTTCGCCAGACAGGATTATCTATTTCAACTTTGAGGATGAGCGCATACAACTGGACGGGGACAATCTCGATTTGATCTTGCAGGCTTGGCAAGAACTTTTTCCTGAGCTGCTACTAAGTAATTGCTATTTCTTTTTCGATGAGGTCCAGGCTGCTGGAGGATGGGAGTATTTCATCAATCGAATAAGCGAAACGATAACCAAAAAAATCTTCTTCACAGGCAGCAATTCTGCCGTGCTGCATACGGAGATAAAATCGGTGATGCGGGGCAGAAGCATACCGATCGAAGTTTTGCAGCTGTCTTTTCCGGAATACTGCAAATTCGCGAACATCACGCCGACCCTGTACGGCCGTGACAAGGCCAAAACGTTGGTCGCCTTTTATCAATATCTTGAAAACGGCGGTTATCCCGAGACCATCAACCTGCCTTCGGATGCACTTCGGACTACATTGCTGCAGGAATACTACAGCGCGATGTTGCTACGCGACATCGTGGAATACAATAAAGTCAGCAATTTCACCTACCTGCGGAGCCTCTACCGAATGGCCGCTTCCAGCATCGGAAAAACCGTGTCCATGCGTCGATTACACAATCAATTGAAGGCAAATGACTATACAGTGGGGCTCAATTCCGTCTACGAAGCGATGGATATGGCAGAGCATGCCTATCTTTTTAAGCGCATCAGCCGTTTTGATTTCTCAGACGCCAAACGTGACAAATCGGAGAAGAAAATATACTGGCTGGACAACGGCCTGCTAAACGCCAACACGGCCCACTTTATCGGAAATAAGGGGATATTATTGGAAAACCTGCTTTTCAGGGAATTGTATCGACGTTTCGGAAATATCTACGAAACGCACATCTATTACTTTAACGACGCAACGGCTGAATGTGACTTCATTGTTTTTCCCACGCAAACACAGCCACTTCCCATCCAGGTATGCTGGACAGTGCAACCCACGGATACCAGGACCCGTGAAATAAAAGGGTTATTGAAGGCCTGTACGTATTGCAAGGTGAAGGAAGGCTGGATACTGACTGCGGAAGATGAAGAAACCTTGACCGTGGAAGGAATAACAATCCGTATCATCCCGACATGGAAATGGTTCCTACAAGTCCATTAATTGATTGAAAAAAGCGGTCACCTCGTTAAGCGACCGCTTTTTTTACGGAGGCACGCCACCCCTACCTTAACGAATTAATATACGTCGCGATCTTGAGCGCATCGGCCTCGGGCACGTGCGGCAATCGGTTCTTGCAAATCCGGCGAGAACGATTCGCTGGCACGATATTTCCGGCATGACGTAGTGAGGGCAAAATCCTATCAGTAAGTGGTGGGATTGTTTAGGTTATGGAGTTATCGTCTATTGAAAACGAACTTGAGCTTTTGGGTAGTGTAATCTTCAAATTTACGGTCGGACGAGACGAGTGTGAGTTTTTCGGTAATGGCGTGCGATATGATTGCATGGTCAAAAGGGTCGTTGTGCCGATCAGCAATCTGAAGTATCGAAAGTGTGTTGGTATGTTGTTTTGTAAAAGGCAGGATTTCTATATGTAGATCTTTTTCGATAATATCGATTATTTCCGTTGCTCGTTTTACATTTTTAGGGAAAATTTTCTTTATACGATACAATTGTAAAAGCTCAACAACAGAAACGGAACTTACATATTGTTGACTAGCATAATCATCCAAGATCATGGCGACATCAGCAGAAATACGATCGTATTCTCCTGAAATAATAAAAGCTACGATATTTGTGTCCAATAAATATCGAGCCATCTCGTTACTTCAAGACTGCCTTCATGTCTACAATTTCAACATACGGATCTTTTACGGCTTTAAGAAAAGCCAGCCAGGTTTTTGAACCTTTTTTTGCTTTTACCCGCTCTTCTGCTTCTGCTATTAATTGATCGATATTTTCCTTGTCTATTTTTTTCCTTGCTGTTTTCATCCTACCTCCATTGACTTTCACAAAGATACACAAAATCGAAATAATTAGCTAACGAGTGCGGGCCGCCACCTCCCATGTGCCAACGGCTCGCTGTGCTTTAACCACGGTAAGCTGATTATACAGCGCCACCGTAGGGCAAACGTGGATAGGCAAGGCGTAAACCACATCGCCAACGCGATATCCATGATCTGCCGGTGCGGCTAGCACTAAATGTTCTTCGCTATGGCTGATGGGTTTAAGGTTTGGCGCATTCAAGAAATGCAACCGCCGCTCCAGCAGATTCTCTGATGCCACAGCCTTATAGCCCAGGTCTACGCAGATACGGTCAGGACCGGGTGTGGATACCACACGACACAACAACACGGCCGCTGGCAGGAATTTTTGTTCGGGCAACGTGTCGCCGTACCCTTTATCCCAAAGCACGAATGTGCCTGGGCTGCATTCTACATCAGGGTAATGGGCGTACACGGGATACGATGGTGAGCCGCCGATGATGATACGAGGCGAGGTAACCCCCTCTTCTTGAAGTGTACGTACCATGTGCTGGATGGGCTGGAAATTATCCTCGCATATTGCTTTACGCTTCGCTAGGTCTATCTCCCGAACGTGCCCATCGTAGGCGTGGAATCCCCGTACCTGCAACCCCTGCAACGTAGCGCAATAGCGATAAAGGTGCAACGCATCCTCGCCGGGCCGGATGCCCGTACGCCCCATGCCAACATCCAAATCGATGTATGTATTGATGGCTACTCCTGCAGTCAGCGCTGCTGCTGAAAGATGCCCGGCTGCTGCTTCATGATCTACGATAGCTGAAAACAGTGTGTTCGGAAAACGAGGAACCAACGCCAAAAAACGCGCTACCTTGGGACCATGCAACGGATAAGCCAATAATACATCGGGTGCCCCGCATACGCCCAACATCTCGGCTTCGGCAATGGTGGCACATTTGAATTTTGTAATCCCGGCATCCAGCTGAAGCTGCAGGATCTCCGCGGTTTTATGGGTTTTGACGTGAGGCCGTAATCGGCTGACGTCACCAATCATGGAAATAGCCAACTCGATGTTATGCGTAATCCGCTCGGGATACACCAGCAAAGCAGGCGAATCCACGTCGTGTTCGTTGTTAAGCCTATACCACTCCATAATCTGCTAATTGTTCAGCAAGTATCGTCCTGATTTTCTCCTCGGCGTCGACAGCAAGATGGCTCGTGCGGCACCGCCAGCACTCGTACCCTCCACGCGCTAACTCGTGCGCTGGCGGCACATACCCTACATAATCGTTGGCCAAGCAAATGGTAAAATATTTACCCGACGGCCCAGTTGATTTCAATTTCAAACCCGTCTCTGAAAAGAACTCCCCGCCCAACGCCCCGATAGCACCCTGCCCGATACGGAAACTTTGGACGGGAAAAGGCTTTTCATCGGGATACTCAGCCAGTAACACCTGCTCGCGGGCGTATACCTGTTCGAAAAAACGTTCATTGCCAAATGAGATCGTCTCATAGTCGGTTTCACGAACTATCCGCTCGAAAACGGGTAATTCTTCAACAGATGGCTTTCGTAATCCGACCACAAAGTCTGTGTATCGAACGGCCAATGAAGGGCTCGATTCCCATGATACACGCTGTAGCGAATGAGCTACCGCCGCTGCCAGCTCACCGCCAATCAATCGGCTCTTTTCGTGATTGCCTTTCGGGTAACGGTCCGGGTGCTGAAAGTCCCAGATATTGATTTCGCCGCTCGTACCGTTGCTCATCAACCCCACGAAACCCTCGTCCGCACCCAACTGTATTGCCACCGCTTTTGCAAAATAACCAAAATAATCTGCGCTGATGGTACCGCGATCGCAGTCGCCTACGTAATGCAACGAATAGTTGGCCAATAGGCCTAGCCACCGACCGTCTATGGCTTGGATAGCAAGGTAACCCAAGCCGGGATCGGGCTGCGTAGTGTCTCTCACGATACGATGTTCGTTTCCGAACGGATTGGTTTTTACCTCATCCCTCCCACCGGTAACGGGGTTTACGGCTTGAAAGCCGCTATCCATCTCATAGCGTCGGCAAAGCAGGTGTTGGGGTTGGTCTACCGCGCCCCAGCCGATTTTGGCAGGCTCCAAATTATTGAACGCCGCTTTCGCTGCGTCTACAATCAGACCGCGCAACCGCCTTCGGTACGCCCAATCGATGTGGCCCATCAGTAGTTCCGCCACCGAACCGGCAGAATGGGTATGAGTAGCGGCGATAAGCTGGCATCTGCAAGGTATGCCCAGCAAATGGCTGATGGTGGTTTTGACCTCATCCAGAAAATCACGCTGCATAGCGCAAATATCAACCATTATAATGAGCAGGGTCGTTTTGCCTTGTTGCAGTACCAGTGCTTTAGCAAACAACGGGTCGGCAATATTATTGGCGTAACGGTTGGTAAACTCACCGTTGATTACCGTGCCCAGGGGCGGCGTGATATCTACTTGTGCGGCCCCTGCGCTAAATGAATGTTCTTGCATCCCGTACTATCTATTTGTTCCATGCTTGCCGTAAAAACCGTAACCAGTTTCCGCTGAAAATATGATCGATATCTTGTTCAGAATACCCACGGCCCTGCAGGATATACTCAAATTTTTGCAAATCGGCTATCGAGTCCATATCCCAAGGACTTTGCTCGGTACCGAATATACCGTCCAGGTCGCTGCCTATACCGATATGCTCTGCGTTTCCGGCCAGCTGACAGATGTGGTCCCAGTGATCAACCAAGTGTTCCAACCGGATGTCCAACTGCCAAGGATCGGAAACCGTATCGATAAATCGGATGTCCATCGCCCAGCAATCCAGCATGCCGCCGATAACCGCCCCTCGGCTAATGAGCTTTTTGATTTGTTCATCAGTCAGCTGCCGTTGGTTCGAAACGATGGCCCGCACATTATGATGGCTCGCCCAAATCGGCCCATCATACGCATCCAACGCCTGATCAAACCCTTCATCCGTTAAATGGGTTGCATCTAGAATCATGTTCAACTCGCCCATCACTTTCATCAGTTCCAATCCCTGCTGATGGATCCGCCCGGATGTTTTTGTGCCATCGGCATACCTACCCGGGCCAAAGTGCGACAAGCCCACCGCACGCAGACCGTAATCGTGGGCCCGATAAAGGTAATCAATATCTACTAACGAATCGCCCCCCTCCAAACTAAGGATATAGCCGACCGGCTTTTCGCTATCGGCCTTGCTTTCGTCTGCCCACAATGCCAAGTGGTTTTCAAGCCCAGCCGAGTCGGTAATCTGTACCATTTCGCCCAGTGCTTCCATTTCACGGTACCACGCGAGTTGGGCCTGGGTCATCGCCCAAGCCTGCTGGGGAGAGTTCCACGCTGTGGGCGTGTAGCTGGCCGGGCGGAATCGCGCCAATTGCGTAGCCACTACCAAACCTACTTTCCCTTCGCGCAAGGCGGGCAGGCATACGGTACCCTTGCCACGATCGGGTTTATCATCCATATTCGATTCCCGTCTGCGGATTTCGGCCAACGGTAACGACAGATCCCGGTTCCACTCCATGGCGTTCATCGCCAAATCCAGGTGGGCGTCAACAATCAAGCGCTTCATGAGGATACTTCAATATGAGTTGACGGATTTCTTTGCTGAACTGGCTTAACGTAGCTTTACGTACCTCAGAGTCGTGACTAGTGTAGGTGGCTAACTGCCCTTCTATACCGCTTGGGATATCGGTCATCTTAGACAAGTCGGGATTAAGGTCTTTCATCACCATGCCGTATGCATAGGTACCCATCAAATCCATGTACCGGAAATTACCCGCAAATGTGAGGTAATAGCCTGCATCGTTGCGGCAGGCGCGGTCTATGCTTTCTACGGAAGCATGTCCATTTTGAACCAGGTACATCGCTTCGCGAACCCATGCTGCCATCATCCGGGCGCGGACGCTGAAACCGCCATGTACGATGTAGGGATCTTTTCCCCATACCTCTCGGCCAATGGTAGCCAGCCGATTGACATATTGTGGGACTGATTGTTCATTGGCTACAATCTCCAAAAAAAAAGTGAGTTCGGCGGGGTAACACCAGTTTAACCCCAAAATACGCCCGGGATGTGCAACGTCCGCTGCCTGCAGCTCGTCAAGCGGAATGCTTTCGGTGTTGACGGCGATGATGGCATCGTTGTCTAAACGGCATGCCAACTGGTGTATTACGCTTAGCTTGACAGCCGCGTTTTCTCCTGTGATAGCAACCGCCACCGAGCAGGTGATGGTAGCGGGCCAATCAACCAGCAGCGTAAGCAAATGGGTATTTTTGCAACCTGCTTGTGTTATTTCGGTCCGTGCTTCGGCATGTCTGGCTGTGAGCAACACCGTCTCCTGGCCGGCATTCAGCATGTTGCAGGCCACCCGATACGTCGGCTCTCCATCGCCAACTATAAATATATGATCTTTCGGTTTGTTCATTTTATATTGTTTCAAACTATCTTTAGAGCGCTCGCAACGCTTCTCGGGCCACGGAAATGGCCTCATCGATATCCTCTTCGGTATGCACTGCGCTGATGTACCACAGGCCCCGCCCGATTACGCGGATGCCCCGGTCGTGCAATCCGGCAATGAACCGGCCCAGTTTGGCCTTATCGGCTTGGAGTGTATCCCGGTAATCGCGCATAGCGGTGAGCGGAGCAAATGCGGTATTGAACATAGGTCCCATGCCCTGCACCAGTAGCGGCTGGCCAGTTTCTGTTGCTGCTGCCCGCAATCCGTCCATGAGCCGATGCCCCAGACGGAACATCCTGGTATAGGTATCCGGATCGCGCTCCAACACCTCAATGGTTGCTAATGCGGCAGCCACTGTGGCGTTGCCACTGTTCATCGTGCCGGCATGGATAACCCGTGCGGAGGCTATTTCGTCCATCCATTCGCGTTTGCCCACAATCGCGCTGATCGGGTAACCGCTGGCGATAGCCTTGGCGAAAATGGCAAGGTCTGGAAAAACCCCGTAATAGCCCTGCGCACCACTCAGGCCCAGCCGGAAGCCGGTGATGACTTCGTCGAAAATCAATGCGATGCCATATTCATCGCAGATAGCTCGTAAACCCTGCAGGAATCCATCAGCCGGAGGAATGCATCCGTTGTTGCACATGACCGGTTCGGTAATGATGGCCGCCAAATCCGAATGGTGCTCGGCCACGGCCGCCCGTACCAATTCCAAATCATTCCAGGGCATTGCGAGGAATTCGTCGCGGCTCCGGGCTGCTAAACCGCCAGACCATGCATATACCGTAGGCTCCTCGCGGCTACCCAGCGCATCTGCCGAGGGTGTACTGATGCCCCACGCCACGTTGTCTAACCAACCGTGGTAATGCCCTTCAAACCGGAGGAACTTCTGCTTGCCTGTTTTGGCACGGGCAACGCGCAAAGCCGTTTGCACTGCTTCTGAACCATCTAAGCAAAAGCGCATCAGCTCGGCCGATGGGATAAGCTCATGGAGCTTTTCGGCAAGCTCAACTTCCTTGATGTGCTGGCCGGCATACAACTGTCCGGTAGCGGAGTAGTCGGCAATAGCTGCGACGACGTGGGGGTGGGAATGGCCTACAATCAACGGCCCTTGGCTGAGGGTGAAATCCAAATATTCGTTCCCGTCTACATCGTATATACGACTGCTTTTTCCATGGGAATAGAAAATAGCGTGAGGGTGATTGTACTTCCGGAACTCGGAAGAAACGCCGCTGGCTAAAACGTGCTTGGCCCGCGCCAGTAAACGGGCCGATTCTCGATATCGATTGTTCGTCATGTTACGATGATACAGGTGTTTTTTTGTCTTCTGCCACAGCCTCTGCGTTATACCGGGCGGCCAGTTCATAGATATCTCTATTGAATTGAGCAAAGGCGACTTCCCACCGCTTTGCCGAAACTTCGGTATAGGGGTATAAACCGTTTAGATTGTGGATACCTTTTGCGCCTTGCTCCACCATCTGCTGCATGATTTCCGGCACATCGGTGCGATTGCTGAGCTGGGGAAGTATTCGCGTTAACGCGTTAAGGTAATTTGCTCCACCCTCGAGGGTAATCCGTTCAAAAATCCCCATCATGGTAACCCATGAGCCGGCATCATATCGGAAGGCCTTATCGGCATCGGCTAGCGTGACGTGGCCTTGCTCAACCAAGGTGAGGGCCTCGCGATACACTGCATACATTAAGCGGTTGGTAATGAACCCGCGGACATCTTTTAATAACAACGTCGGCTCCTTGCCCCACGCTTCGCCCAAAGAAAGCATGAACTGGCCCACGGCCGGATCGGTGTCGTTGCCGCAGGTAATTTCGAGGAAACGGGTGATGTAGGCGGGTTCGGCCCAATGGACGCCCAAAAACCGCTCCGGGTGCGGCACCAACGCCTGTAATTCACTGATGGGGATGGCTGAGGTATTGGAAGCAATGATCGTCACGGTAGAAACTACGTCGGCAATCTGCTGGTATACGGTTTCTTTAATCTGCTTATCTTCGATAACGCATTCCATCACCACGCGGCAGTCGGCCAATAGTCGGTAGTCCTCAACTAACTGAAGGCGGCTAACGCAAGCCGCTATTCCCTCGGACAGCATGGCTGACGCGTCGGCATGGCGGAGCAAATCCGTGATGTGCCGCGATGCCTTTTCCTTTTCGCCGGCTATGGGAGCTAATGCCACCACCCGATGGCCAGCTGCCAACAACGCGACGACAATGCTGCTGCCCATCAGCCCCAGCCCTACCACGCCCACCGGCATGGACTTGATCTTTTGATTATCCATACGCAACTAAGGAAGCTTGACGATGCAATCGATCTCTACCCGGATGCCTTCGGCCAGTACGGATTGTACGGTGGTGCGGGCGGGCCGCACGCCACTGAAATACGCTCCGTAGACGGTATTGAAACGGTCGAAATCATCGATTTCCTTGAGGTGGACGGTGCTTTTGACCACATCATCCATCGTAGCTCCGGCCGCCTCGATGATGGCCTTGATATTATCGAGCGTACGCTCGGTTTCTTCTTCGATGGTGCCCAGTACAAACCGGGACGTTTTAAAATCTACCGCAGCTTGGCCACTGATGAACAGGAAACCTCCTGCGATAACTCCATCGGAATATGCTCCGGTTACGAAATGGGCATCCCGATCCGGATGCACGATTTTTTGTTTACTCATATCCTCTTTCCCTAACGTTTCAACTTAAATAGAATTTGTAAGCAAAGGTAGGCTGACGGGCTTTGGGGGTCTATTACATTTATGTGGATTTGTAGTACTATTTTTTAGAACGGGTTTGATATACAGAAAGGTTAACACCTCAATAACGTCCTGTTAACCTTGGTTTCGCACTTTTGCATAAAGTGACAGTGTACCTAATGGAAATAATCATTTGCTCCGTTACCCTGTTTATAGCAGGATTAACCTACCTTTTTATCAAATACGTAGACGTGGTATTCGATGACCCGGACGACAACTAACTGCCTCAACTTATGAATAAACGGAATGTAGATTTGGTGGTTATATCCGATGTGCACCTAGGCACCTACGGCTGCCACGCTAAAGAGCTCTTGCATTACCTCAAAAGCATCAAACCGAAACAAATCCTGCTAAACGGCGATATTGTAGACATTTGGCAATTCAGCAAACGGTACTGGCCGGAATCGCACATGAAGGTGGTACGGAAAATACTCAAGTTCGTGGCCGATGGTGTACCGGTGACCTACCTCACCGGCAACCACGATGAAATGCTGCGTAAGTTTTCCGACTTCCGGCTGGGATCGCTGACGTTGACCAACAAACTCTCTCTCCGTGTAGGCAAAAAGCGGGCATGGGTATTCCACGGCGACGTATTCGACATTTCCATGCAGCACGCAAAATGGCTGGCGCGGTTGGGTGCCATCGGTTACGACAGCCTCATTTTACTGAACAGCGTGGTCAACTGGATGCTTGTAAAACTGGGACGCGAGAAAATGAGCCTCTCCAAACGCATCAAAAACAGCATCAAGAATGCGGTGAAGTTCATTAATGATTTCGAGGTGACGGCAGCTACGCTGGCTATTGAAAAAGGCTACCAATACGTCATCTGCGGCCACATTCATCAGCCCGAGATCCGTGTGATCGAAACCGAAAAAGGTAGCGTCACCTACCTCAACTCGGGCGATTGGGTGGAAAACCTCACCGCACTGGAATACAATAAGGGCAACTGGCGGATATACCGATACAAAGCAGCGGATTACGCCAACGCGCTGCCCGATGCGGACCTTTCTGAAAATGACAACCTAAGCGATAAACTCAACATCAAGCAATTGCTCGACCTACTAAAATCAGAACCGGTGGCTTAGCAAGTTGATGACTGACAATGAAGAATTAATTTTCAATTTTCATCGGTCAATTGTCAATTAACTACTATACTTGTAACGCCATCGGGCGTATACAAAATGATCAATCAGTTTCGCAAATACACACCGTTAAACATTCTGATTTTGTCTGTTGTAGGGCTTGTGCTCTGTTTAGGAGTGTTTTTGCATCTGCCCGATAATCTTATGCCGGTGTTTTTCGAGCCCGCCATCAGCAATTTCACCGGCAAGCTGTCGCCTGAAATCATATCGCCGCAAGTCAATGTACTCATTACACTAGGGCTCACTATTGTTCAGGCGCTGTTGGTCAATGCAATTGTGAACCGCTTTAACCTGGTGGGCCGGTCTAGCTTCCTGCCTGCTTTAATGTATATGACGTTGGCGAGCCTCATGCTACCTTTCCTGGTGCTGTCGCCGATACTGATTTGCAATTTTCTGACCATCTGGATGCTGGACAAGTTGCTTAGCACCTATCGCCGCACGGAAATCAAGCCGTTGATGTTTGACCTGGGCATGATCGTTGCCCTAGGCAGTCTGGTTTATTTCCCCTTCATTGTGATGCTGGTGCTCCTGTGGTGTAGCCTGATGATTTTCCGGCCGTTCAGTTGGCGCGAGTGGGTGGCTGCACCCGTTGGTTTCGGTACGGTCTATTTCTTGCTTGGCGTGGTCTATTTATGGTTTGATCGGATGGATGAATTTTACGAAATTTGGCTACCACTCACCTATCCTTTTCCAACGTCGATCCACATTGATATTTATGACTATCTGGTGCTAATACCCTTGATAGCCATCATGGTACTTTTTATCATCACCCTCAAACAGAACCTTTTCAAAAGCGTAGTTCACATACGTAAATCATTCCAGTTGCTGTTTTGCATGTTTGCGTTAGCCGCAGTTTCGTTTTACCTCAACGCCGACTGGTCTATAAACCACTTTCTGCTTGCGGCCCCACCGATTGCCATTTACATGACCTACTATTTCAGTTACGCCACGAAACGATGGTTTTACGAAAGCATATTTACCTTACTACTGCTCACTATCATTTATTTTCAGTTCTTCTAATTGATTTATAAGCAATGGTTTAACCTTTTTTAACAAAAAGGATGTCCTGTGGCAACTAAAAATTAGATAGCTTTGCATACATTTTTCTGGTTATTAAATTTACTGATTGTCAATTAATAGGTATTCATCGACATCATCGTCCCGTTTTTAAATTAACACATGCAGCACCGCATATCGAAGTCCCTTTATACAACCGCACGCTTCATCCCTGGCGCCTTCACGCTCTCCTTATTACTCCTGTTTTCAACAACGACGCAAGCGCAACGCGCTACCACCAGTTCACCGTATTCACGGTACGGACTGGGAGAGATGCGCGGTGATGCGTTGCCACAGGCACGCGCGATGGGTGGTATTACCACCGGCATTCGCTATTTAAACGGGTATGGCAACATTAACGTAGGCAACCCGGCTTCGTACTCAGCGTTAGGACTTACCACGATCGATGTGGGTCTATTCGGTAACATTACCGAACTGAGCAAGAACGACTTGGTTGAAAATTCATACAATTTTTCCCTTAGCCATATCAATTTCGGCATACCTTTAGGCCGTCCGGGTGGCATCAGTTTCGGTATTATGCCGTTTTCTGATGTCGGTTTCAGTTACGCTATTCCGGGAACTATTGACACCACCGATATCCGTACCGTCTATGCCGGTGCAGGCGGCACCACGAAAGCTTACCTCGGCTATGGCATCCAAATCACGAAAAATTTCAGTGTAGGAGTCAATGCTTCGTATATTTTCGGTACGCTTGAGCGGATAAACTCGATTGAATTCCCCGGTGATGTAGGCGCACTGAATGTGCGGACAGACAGTAGCCAATACGTGAAGGGATTCAGTTTTGATTATGGGGTGCAGTATTTCCAACCCCTCGGTAACAACGTCAACTTGACTGTCGGTTACACGGGTACCGCAGGCTCACCGTTGAATACCAGCACCTCCCGGGTCATTACACGCACTCCAACAAGTGTAGAGGATGATCAAGAAAATCTTCCGGTAGATACCGTTTCCGTAGACGAGGGCTTAAAGCAACGGATTACCATGCCCATGAAACACAGCGTCGGATTCAGTATCGCCAAAGGCAATAACTGGCTGGTTGGTGGTGACTTCAATTATGCCAAGTGGAGCGATTATCGGGTAGGCGACAGCAACCCACATTTGACAGATAGCTATGGGTTTGCCGTCGGCGGCCAAATAACGCCCGACGTAACATCGGTGAATTACTTCGGTGTGGTGGACTACCGGCTCGGTTTCAAGTACGACAAATCACACATCAATATCGACAATCAAGACATTAACCGGATGGCGTTGACCGTGGGCTTCGGCTTTCCGTTGCCTTCTCTGTTTGGCTCATCATTCTATAAAATCAACTTCGCTACCGAATTCGGCCAAATGGGTACTTTATCCAACAACTTGGTGCGCGAACGTTATATTAACTTCAACTTAGGATTTACGCTAAACGATAGTTGGTTTAGACGCAGGTACTACGATTAGCGGATCCGCATCATCATGAGATGGGTATGCTTAGCAAAAATACAAGGATCTTCAGTATATATGCCCTATTGGGCATCGTGTTGCTAAGTGCCTGCGAGACCGACCTCAAAGAAGTGGACCGCATTGCCGCGATACAAGCGGAAGAACCTGTAGATATATCATTGGGCGTAACCGTTGTATATAGCGATTCAGCGTTAGTGAAAGCCCAGATGACGGCACCCGAAATGCGCCACTACAACGTTGAAGAACCTTATTATGAATTCCAGAAGGGTGTTACCATCGTTTTTTATGACGAAAACAGTGTGGAAACCCAACGCATCACATCCGATTATGCCATCCAGAAGGAGAAAGAAGAACTAATCGAATTCAGAGACAACGTGATTATTACCCGGGCCGACGGGGCCGTTATCAAGACAGAGGAACTCATCCACGATCAAAAGGAGAACACCTTCTACAACAACGTACCCGTTACCGCTTTCTTTAAGGATGGCGACAATTTGCGGGGCGATTACTTCACATCAAACGGGGATTTCACTGACGTTTATATCGACAATATGACAGCGTTGCATTATTTGCAACCAGGACAGGGACCTGCTTTCCGATAAGCATCTGCATTTTATTTAACTTTTTACGCTTTTTTTGATAAAAGTCGTATCTTGCGCCTCGTTTAAAAATGTGGATGCAACCACCTGAAAACAAGAATTTGACACAATAATATAACAGCTAAAAAAAACAGTTTTACACAGGCTATGGGATTGATGAATTATTTACGCAACCGCGCGGGAACGGTGATCGTTTTCTTTATTGGTTTTGCGATTGTTGCGTTTTTATTAGGGGATATAATCAGCTACGGTACGCCGTTTTGGGCTCGCAACCAAAACCAGGTTGGCAGCATCAACGGCGAGACCATTGATATCAACGCATTTAATGCACAGGTAGACCAAACCTCTGAAATGTTCCGGCAGCAGATGGGCGGCGGCAACTTGAGTCCACAGATGAAGACGTGGGCGGTGCAACAGGTTTGGAGCCAATACTTAAACCGTGAATTGCTGAAAAGTGAAGTCCAACGTATTGGCCTTTCTGTTGGGGGAACAGAACTGAATGACCTCGTGCAGGGCGACGACCCCTCCATGCAAATCCAGCAGGCATTTCGGAACCCACAAACGGGCCAGTTTGACCGCGATCAACTCAGCATGTTCATTTCACAGGTGAACACCTTACCACAAGGCCACGAAGCACACGGGCAATGGGAAGCACTCTTGCAAAATGTCATTGACGAACGGCTGAGCACCAAATACACCAATCTCGTCAGCAACAGCATTTACGTAACATCACTTGAGGCGAATGAAGCTTATAGTCAACGTAATAAATTGGCTAATTTTGAATACATATTGCTCGATTACCAATCACTAGCCGATAGCGCCATAACCATTACCGAAAAAGACTATCAGGCATATTACAACGAGAACAAAGGAGTTTTCCAAAACCGCGAAGAAACTCGCAGTTTGGAATACGTGGTATTCGATGCTAGCCCTACCGCCCAGGATACCGTTCGGGTACAAACCACCATCGAGGAACTCAAAGCACAGTTAGTAGAAACGAAAACAGACTCCTTATTCGCTGCTGTCAATTCCGATACAAAATATCCCTACATCTTCCGCAAGCAGGGTGAACTCGGACCTGCATTAGATACCTTGTTGTTTGGTGCAGCTGTAGGTACGACAGTTGGTCCCGTGCTCGCCAATGGGCGGTTTGAAATCGCAAAGGTGGTGGAGTCGTTGGTTGGCCCCGATTCGGTAAAAGCCAGCCACATTCTGCTCAACCCCGCTATCGAAGGCGGTGTAGACAAGGCAACTGCTAAAGCCGACTCTATCAAGACATTGATTGAAAACGGCGAAAGCTTTGCCGCGTTAGCCATCCAATTCAGTGTAGACGAAGGCAGCAAAATAAACGGAGGTGAGTTAGGTACATTCGGGCGGGGCATGATGGTTCCTGCATTTGAAAAAGCAGCGTTTGGGGCGAAGAAAGGCGAAGTGGTCATTGCTACCTCTCAATTTGGAATCCATATCATCAACGTCGAAGATCAGATCGGTTCATCGCGATTTGTCAAAGCCGCTATCATCGATAAGCAGGTAAATAGTGGCCGGGAGACGTTGGAAGCTGCCTATCGGCAAGCAACTCAATTCTTCGGCCAAATCGGCAGTTCAGATTTCGAAGAAGCGGCTACCCAGCAAGGGTTGTCTGTACAAAAGGCCGACGATGTAACCGCCATGGAAACGAATCTGATGGGCACTGAGGTACCTCGCGAACTCTTACGTTGGGCTTTCGATGCTGACAAGGGCGATGTCACCGACAAAATATATGAATCTGAAAATCATTATATCGTGGCAAAACTCACTGGCGTACGCGAGAAGGGCCAATTGCCATTGGCTGCCGTAAAAAGTGACATAGAAGATGTGGTGCGCAATCGGGTGAAGGCAAAAAAACTGATTACCCAAGCCGAAGAGGCTGCCAACGGCGCAACCAGCCTCGCGCAGATTGGCCAAAAATTGGGTAAAACCCCAGCCTTAGCAGAAAACATTGTGTTCGCCAACCCGGTTATCCCGGGAGTGGCCCAAGAAAATACGGTGGTGGGCACGGTCTTCGGATTGCAACCCAAGCAACCGTCGAAACCCATTAGGGGCTCGCAAGGTGTGTACGTAGTTGAAGTGAGCGGATTCGTAAATCCTGACGCTCCTACAGACCTCACTGCGCAAAAGCAACAGCTAACTCAGTCGGTGTCACAGCGTATCTGGTCATTGGCGTTCCAAGCATTGCAAGACAAGGCCGACATTGTCGACAATCGTGCCCGGTTCTTTTAAGGCGAGCACTGAACTTTATTTCGTACCTTTGTATCCGGGTAACGGCATCCGTTATCCGGATTTTTTGTGATGATTGAAACGAGATGAAAATACAGGAAACCATTGTAAATAAAGTGGCGCAGAGCGGACTGATGACCGTAGATCTTGCTAGTTTCTCCCCCAAGGGTGAACGGGTGGTCTACGACATCAAAGACAACCTGTTTCAAGGCCTTATCTTGCGTGAGAAGGACTTCAGGGAATTTGTAAACACCCACGATTGGCAGCAATATCAGGGTAAGTTTGTGGCCATTACCTGCTCGGCAGATGCCATTGTTCCTACCTGGGCGTATATGCTCCTCGCCAACCGATTAGAACCTTACGCAACGGATATCGTTTTCGGCGATGTTGCCACCTTGGAGACGGTACTTTATGAACGGGCATTGGAAAAGCTAGATATGGAACATTACCGCGACCAGCGGGTGGTGGTAAAAGGGTGTGGCGATATCGAGATACCCGAATCCGCTTTTGTCAAATTCACCACGATGGTAAGTAAAGTAGCCAAAAGCATTATGTATGGCGAACCCTGTTCTACCGTACCTGTCTTCAAACGCAAAGTATCCGTAACCAATGGGTAAAAGCGGCATTTTATTTGTATATTTCAGGATATGAAGAAGATGCTTATCCTCATTTGGGCCGTGCTCGCTTCGGTTTTTCTAACGCATGGGCAGTCGCTCCCCTACCTTAAGGAGCCTGCCTTCCAAGCAGGCGAAGAGCTCAGTTACCGCTTGCGTTACGGTATGATATCGGCAGCTACCGGGACATTGACGGTGGAAGATTCGAAAATCCAATTCAGCAGTCCGCAAAGTTACCATCTTTCGGCTCGCGGACAAACTTCCAGTGCATTTAGCATCTTTTTTACCGTGGATAACCGCTACAACTCCTATATCGATTCGCGTACCTTCCTTCCGCATTACTATACCGAAAACATCCGGGAGGGCAGCTACCGCCGTACAGACATTGTGAGTTTCAATCACCGCAACCAAACCGTTAAAGGTAATAAGGGTACGTTCAAGAGTCCATCGGCCCAGACGTTCGACCTTTTGTCGGCCTATTACTTCGCGCGTAATCTCGATTTATCCAACGTAAAAAAAGGACAGTCGTTCAAACTCACCTATTTCCTCAACGATGAAATAGCTACGCTTGGCATTGAGTATATTGGTGTAGAAACAATTAAAACATCACTGGGCACGCTGGAGTGTCTTAAATTCAGTCCGGAGATAAAACCTGGCCGGATTTTCCGAAAAGATAGCCGTCTATACCTCTGGGTGACCAACGATGGCAACCGCATACCTGTGAAGGCCCAAGTGGAAATCTTAGTGGGATCGGTAACGTTGGAATTGACCGACGCAAAAGGACTGAAATACCCACTCGGCGAACCCGCGAATTGACAAAAAGAACACGACCGATCATGATGATTGAAGTAGGCCCCGTATTGGTGAGTGAAGAACTGATAAAGGAAGAGTTTGTATGTAACCTCAGCAAATGCCGCGGTGCTTGCTGTGTGGAAGGTGATGCGGGTGCGCCCCTCGAACAAAAAGAACTCGATGTGCTGGCAGCTGTGTATCCAAAAGTGCAGCCATACATGACCGAAAAGGGAATCGCCACGGTTGAAGAGCATGGTACGCACGTTGTTGATACTGACGGTGATTTCACTACACCCTGCGTGGATGGCCATAAGGAATGTGCCTATGTGACCTGGGAAAACGGAATCACTAAATGTGCTATCGAAAAAGCATATGAAAATGGTGAAATCGACTGGCGGAAGCCGCTCTCCTGCCACCTCTACCCGATCCGTACAACAGCCTACCCCGAATTCGACGTGCTGCATTACGATCGCTGGCATATCTGCCATGCGGCCTGCTCCTTAGGTTGCGAACTGCAAGTGCCGGTCTATACTTTTTTAAAGGAACCGCTCGTCCGTAAATACGGCCAGCAATGGTACGATGAATTGGAAGAATCGGTGGCGCTGCTATAGGTTATTGTGGATTTCTTAGTATCTTGCGCCGTTTTGAAACAGACAAGTTAAATTCATGGCTGCCGACCGTTTTACATGCTCAAACTAAGCGAAATACAAAGGCCCATTGAAAGGGAACTGACAATTTTTGAAGATAAATTCAAGGAATCGATGCGGAGCTCCGTTCCGCTACTCGACCGCATCACCCATTACATCGTAAAGCGTAAGGGCAAACAAATGCGTCCGATGTTTGTCTTTTTTTCAGCGGGATCTTGCGGTGAAATCAATGACGCCACCCATCGTGGCGCAGCACTCGTAGAGCTTTTGCATACGGCAACATTGGTGCACGATGATGTGGTGGATAATGCCAATGTGCGACGTGGTTTCTTCTCGGTGAATGCACTTTGGAAAAATAAAGTTGCGGTGCTGGTAGGCGATTTCCTGTTGGCCAAAGGCATGCAGTTATCACTTGCAAACGACGATTTCGGTATGCTCAAGATTGTGAGTGATGCCGTCCAACAGATCATCGAAGGCGAATTGTTGCAACTCGAAAAAGCCCGACGCATGGACATCGATGAATCGATCTATTTTGAGGTTATCCGACAGAAAACAGCTTCGCTAATCGCATCTTGCTGTGCATGTGGGGCTGCGTCAACAGGTGCCGATGATGCGACAGTCGAACAGATGCGCCAGTTTGGTGAAAAAGTGGGCATGGCGTTTCAAATAAAAGATGACTTGTTCGACTTCGGCATAGACGATGTCGGAAAGCCGCTGGGCAACGACATTAAGGAGAAGAAACTCACGTTACCACTGATCCATGCATTGAAACAAGTGGGTAAACCGGAAAAACAACGGATCATCAACTTGGTTAAAAATCACAACGACGACTCCCAGAAAGTAACCGAAGTAATTGCCTTTGTAAAGGCAAATGGCGGCATGGAATATGCCTCTTCGCAAATGTTGGCATACCAACAAGAGGCTTTTAACATCCTCACCCATCTGCCCGACAATGCTTACCGCCATGGCTTAGAACAACTTGTAAGATATACAACCGAAAGAAATAAATAATATGAGCAACGAACTTCTATTTTTTGGTGGCTTTTTACTTTTCATCATTCTCATGCTGGCTATAGACCTTGGCCTGTTTAGTAAAAGCAACTCGGCAGTAAGCTTTAAACAAGCCGCCATTATGAGCGCGGTATGGGTGAGCTTTGCCCTCGGTTTTTACGTCATTCTACGTATTTGGGGCCATGAACTGCATAATATCGAAGATTTTGCCCGCTTGGCGGAGGTTACAGAAAAGCACTTACATAATATCCGCCTAATACCTGACGACTTTCTTGCTAGCTTGGAACTATACCGCCGCAACCTCGCGCTCGAATACATCACGGGCTATGTAGTCGAGTATGCGCTTTCCGTCGACAACATATTCGTCATGGTACTGGTTTTCAGCTCATTCGGTGTACCAACCCAATATTATCATAAGGTACTGGTATGGGGGATTATAGGTGCTATTGTACTTCGCTTCCTCTTTATCTTTTTGGGCGCAGCATTGATCAGTCAATTCGGATGGATACTTTATATATTTGGTCTGTTCCTGGTGTACACAGGCATCATGATGTTTATCCATCGAAACCAAGAAGAAGAAATTGATCCCCAAAACCATACGGTAGTCAAATTTGCGTCGAAGTATTTCTCTGTGTATCCCACCTTCGTAAACGGAAAGTTCTTCCATAGGGAGAATGCAAAACGGTACGTTACACCTTTGTTTTTGGTTTTACTGGTCATTGAATTTACCGACCTCATCTTTGCCGTCGATTCCATTCCAGCCATATTTGCGGTAACCAAAGACCCCTATATCGTATTCTTCTCCAACATCTTCGCGATTCTCGGATTGCGGTCCATGTTTTTCCTGTTGGTCAACATCATCCATAAATTCCATTACCTCAAAACCGGTCTTTCGTTCCTGCTGGTATTCATTGGGGCGAAAATGCTTTTGCATGATTGGCTATCAGGTATTGGCTTTACAACTTCACACTCGTTGATCATCATTGTGTCGATATTATTCATCAGTGTGGCTGCATCGCTCATTTTTCCTAAGAAAAAGATACCACAGTCCTAATACGCGGACATGAAGCCATTGCGCGTTAGCTGTACTTCGGCCGTTGTTTGGCGAAATCGGCCGTATCGCCGCTGCCGTAGGATACTTCGCTTGGAAACTGATGATAGACAACAACCTCGAAGAGGCACTACGTATTGGGGGTGATTGGCAGTGGGACTAATGCGCGCTAGAATAATACGTCTTGTATATCTTGGGTTTTCTTAAAAACACTTTTTGCATAAGGACATAGAGGCAGAATTTTGAGCCCATTTTCACGAGCAAATTCCACCGCTTCCATCACCAGATTTCTGCCGATTCCTTGCCCTGAAAAATCGGGGCTCACTTCGGTATGGTCAATGATAAATTTATGTTCACCTGCCCATGTATAGGTCATTAAACCCGCTTTTTCTTCATCCACCAAAGCCGTGAATTGTCCCTTTTTCCCGTTGTCATCTCGTTTAATTTCCATTTGCTCCCTTATTTGAATTACTTCGTCATTCGGTATAGGCAGTTTCCGTATTTTGAAACAGGAATGCCCATTTATCGGCCTGCTCAGCAATAATCATGGCCGTGGGTTTACCTGCGCCATGCCCCGCCTTTGTTTCAATACGGATGAGCACAGGATTTGGTCCCGCGTGGTATTCCTGCAAGCGCGCGGCAAACTTAAACGAGTGTGCGGGAACCACGCGGTCGTCATGATCCGCCGTGGTAACCATCGTTGCCGGGTAAGCCGTACCGGCTTTCAGCGCATGGTAAGGCGAGTACATATGCAAATAGTTAAACATTTCGGCATTATCATCGGCAGTCCCGTAATCGTAAGCCCATCCTGCCCCCGCCGTAAACTTATGGTAACGCAGCATATCCAACACACCCACAGCCGGCAGGGCCACTTTGAACAATTCAGGCCGCTGTGTCATAACCGCCCCCACCAGCAAACCACCGTTGGAACCACCTGCGATACCCAGCTTTCCGGGTGACGTATATCCTTCATCAATGAGGTATTCAGCGGCTGTAATGAAGTCGTCAAATACATTTTGCTTCTGGAGTTTTGTGCCGGCTTCATGCCATTTCTGGCCATACTCACCACCGCCACGCAGATTAGCTACGGCATATACACCTCCCTGCTCAAGCAGAATAATATTAGATGTGCTGAATGAAGGTGTCAGGCTAATGTTGAAACCTCCGTATCCATAAAGTAGTGTCGGGTTGCTTCCATCAAGCACAAGTCCTTTTTTATGCGTGATGATCATCGGTACCCTCGTGCCGTCTTGGGAAGTATAAAACACCTGTTTGGATTCATACTGCGTTGGATCGAAATCCACACCCGACGCTTTATATAATTCGGATTCGCCCGAAGCGATATCATATTTAAAAATGGTAGGTGGATACACATAAGAAGTAAACGAATAATACAAATCCGTGTCCGTTGTTTTCGCACTGAAGCCCCCTGCCGAACCCACATCTGGCAGTTCAATGGTACGCTCAAGTTTCCCGCTTCGGTCATATTGCAACACCATAGACGTCGCATCCTTTAGGTAATTCGCAAAGATCTTACCGCCACCAGTGCCAGCATTAAGCACATGCTTGGCTTCGGGAATTAAGTCCACCCAGTTTTCCGGCTTCGGATTATCGGCATCAACCGTAACGATTTTTCCGTTTGGTGCATCTAGGTTTGTGTAAATAAACAACCTATCGCCGTCGTTGTCGATAATCGCGTGGTCTTTTTCAAAATTATTGACCACATTTACAATGGGACTGCCCGATTTGGATAAATCCTGGATATATAATTCGCCACCGCTGGTTGTATTAGCTGCGGTGATAATGAGGAATCGCTCATCTTCGGTGAGGTATCCACCGATATAACGCCGGGGAGTGCTCGAACCGCCAAAGATAAGCGTGTCTTCGTTTTGCGGGGCCTCAAGTTTATGGAAGAAAAGCTGATGCTGATCAGTCACCCCCGAAAGTGTACTGCCTTCGTCAGGCTTATCGTAGCTGCTATAATAAAACCCTTCATTGCCGCGCCATGCCAGGTCGCTGAACTTCACGTCTACCAACGTGTCACCTACTATAGACTTGTCTTCCGCCCGAATAACGACAACTTTACGCCAGTCGGAACCGCCTTCCGACAACTGGTAAGCAACTAGGCTACCATCGCGTGAAAATGCGATACCGGCTAGGGACGTGGTGCCATCTTCCGAAAATTTATTTGGATCAAGAAAAACCTCCACATTACCATCTTCGCCTTTCTGGCGGTACAGCACACTTTGGTTCTGCAACCCGTCGTTCTTGTAGAAATAGGTATAATCACCCTCTTTAAACGGTGCGGAGAATTTTTCGTAATTCCACAGTTTTTCCAATCGCTTATAAATCGCATCACGGAAAGGGATTTGCTCCAGATAGGCTTCGGTTACCTTATTTTGCTCCGATACCCACGCCTTTGTATCATCCGCCATATCGTTTTCAAGCCAGCGGTAAGGGTCTGGCACCTCCGTGCCGAAATAATCATCTGTTACATCTCCTTTTCCCGTTGCCGGATAAGGTAGAAGACTGATCTCTTCTGCAGGCTGGATAGCCTGCTGGTTTTGACAGGCGGTAACAATCGTAGCCAATACGATAAGTTTTAAATTTTTATTCATGGTGCAATAGTCTTCGATAACCCATCCGACTAAAGCAAAGCTACAAGAATTTTTTAATTTTCCGCTGTAGAAAACCTCCCGCGGTCGCGGAGAACAGCACTCGGAGCTCACCGAAGGTAAATCAATGAACTTTCTTGGCACGCCAAGTGACCATATTGCATATAAAAGAAACTTATCGTAGCGATCTCATTGATGCCGAAAAAACGAACAAGATATCAATAACTTAGCGTAGCGATCTCATTGATGCCGAAAAAACGAACAAGATATCAATAACTTAGCGTAGCGATCTCATTGATGCCGAAAAAACGAACAAGATATCAATAATTTATCTAAGTTTGGCCGCATGGCAATACGCGATAAAGTTTATTTTGCTTCCGACTTCCACTTGGGCGCACATCCCCGTTCCGCAACGCGGGAACGGGAAGCGCGTATCGTCGCCTGGCTCGACCACATCAAGGCCGACGCCGCCGAATTATACTTGATGGGCGATGTCTTTGATTTTTGGTTTGAGTATGCCACAGTAGTACCCAGAGGCTACATCCGGTTTTTGGGTAAATTGGCCGAGCTGGCCGACGTAGGCGTGAAAATCACCCTTTTTAAAGGCAATCATGACATGTGGATGTTCGGCTACCTGAAAAATGAGCTTGGCGCAAGCATTGTCGACGACGAACTAGTTATTGAGCGGAACGGCAAAACATTCTATCTGCACCATGGCGACGGGTTGGGACCGGGTGATCGCACGTACAAAATTCTCAAGAATATATTCCGCAGCCGATTTTGCCAGTGGTTGTTTGCCCGGCTCCACCCCAATCTGGGTATCGGGATAGCCCAACGATGGTCGGCCCATAGCCGTATTGCTTCAGGCGGACAGGAAACGTTTCAGGGGGAAGCTAACGAATGGCTTGTAGTGTATGCGAAAGAACTCCTCGAACACCACTATTATGATTATTTCATCTTCGGCCATCGCCACCTACCGATTGACCTCGTATTACCCAAAGGCAGTAGGTACATCAATCTGGGTGAGTGGATAAACTATGATACCTACGCCGTATTCGATGGCAGAGAACTCGAGTTGAAGACATGGCCGGCGTAATCCCCAACGGATCGGTTGCACCCGAAGCTATGGAGGCTATACTCACCCGCGGGCTCGCTATTCCCCACGAATCGTTCGTGAAACTTACCGATATTATCCGGGTCATCGACCTGCCAAAAGGCAATCTGTTATTCAGTGCCGGCAAACTCGAACGTGATATTTATTTCATGGTCCGGGGTATCGCACGTGTTTATTATCATCGTGGAGATCACACCACTACACTCTGTTTTAACAGCGAAGGGGAAGTGCTGATTTCCCTAAAAAGTTATATTGAAAACCAGCCCGGCTACGAAAACATTGAATTGCTGGAACCGAGCAGGTTACTCCAGCTAAAAACCGGTGACCTCGATAAACTGTACACTTCGGATATACACGTCGCAAATTGGGGCCGCCGGTTAGCCGAGCAGGAATTGATAAAGACCGAAGAACGCCTGATGTCCAAATTGTTTAATACAGCATCAGAACGTTACCGCGAACTTATGCAGAAACAACCCCAATTACTCCAACGTGTACAATTAGGCTATATCGCTTCGTACCTTGGCATCAGCCAGGTAACTCTAAGCCGTATTCGGGCGGATATCAAGTAGTTTTTATCATTTGTAAAAAGGTTAGTCCTGTTAATTGCGGATATTTGCACTGTTGACATTTAACAAAGATTAGCATATGAATTGGATTATCCTTATCATCGCCGGCCTTTTTGAAGTCGGCTTTACGACAAGCCTAGGCAAAGCAAAAGAAACCACCGGGACGGCATCGTACCTGTGGTACGGTAGTTTCGCAGTGTGTCTAACGGTAAGCATGGTTTTGTTGATTAAGGCCACACAGACACTGCCTTTGGGTACAGCCTATGCAGTATGGACCGGTATCGGGGCGGTAGGCACGGTATTGATGGGAATCATTTTCTTCAACGAACCTGCTACCTTATGGCGACTGATATTCATCACCACACTCATCGGCTCCATCATCGGTCTTAAGGTTGTTGCATCGCATTGATTGGAGTGTCGTTCAATTTACCGACTGAAAACCATAAAAAAACGTACTTTTGCACTTAGTTTTTACTGCACGGTATACGGTCTTTGTTCGGTATCTGGAGAACGGACACCCCAACCAAAGGCAGAAATCACAATTAAGGCATTATGTTAGAGAAATTAAAAGCCATAAAAGACCGCTGGGACGAGGTGGAACGTGAATTGAGCAGCCCCGAAGCGATTAACGATATGAAGCGTTTCGCCCAGCTCAACAAGGAATACAAAGACTTGGGTAAAATTGTCGATCAATACCACATCTATAAGAATATGGTGAGTAATATCGACACTAATAAAAATATCCTAGCTAACGAAAAGGACCAGGAACTGCGCGAAATGGCCAAGGAGGAGTTGGATATCTTATTGGAACAGAAAGAAGCTAAAGAAGAAGAAATACGCCTGATGCTCATTCCCAAAGACCCCGAGGACTCCAAGAACGCTATATTGGAAATACGTGGTGGTACCGGGGGGGACGAGGCTGCCCTTTTTGCCGGTGACCTGTACCGGATGTACAGTCGCTTTTTCGAGGAGAAAGGCTGGCGCACCGAAGTAATGGATGTGACCGAAGGTACGGCGGGTGGCTATAAGGAAGTTATCCTGAAGGTAACCGGAGAGGATGTCTATGGTCAATTGAAGTACGAGTCGGGTGTACACCGCGTGCAACGTGTTCCTGATACAGAAACCCAAGGAAGGGTGCATACGTCGGCCGCATCGGTAGCCGTACTGCCAGAGGCAGAAGAGGTGGATGTGGAAGTCAATCCTGCCGATATTGAAATGCAGACCTCCCGTTCAGGCGGTGCCGGAGGACAGAACGTAAATAAAGTAGAAACCAAGGTTCAGCTCACTCACAAACCCACCGGCATCGTGGTGGTATGCCAGGTTGAACGCTCTCAGTTAGCCAACAGGGAATTGGCCATGGAAATGCTGCGGTCTAAACTCTATGAGTTGGAAGTACAGAAAAAACACGGCGATATCGCTGCTAAACGGAAGACGATGGTTTCTACAGGCGACCGATCTGCCAAGATCCGGACATATAACTATCCGCAAGGCCGGGTCACCGAACACCGCATCGGGCTTACCATGTACAACTTGCCAGCAGTGATGGACGGTGATATTCAAGAGATTATCGATGCCCTCCAGTTTGCCGAAAATGCGGAGAAAATGAAAGAAGGTGCCACCGGTTAATTATTTTAAAATTTTTGTTTGCAAATAGATAAAACAAGCTATATTTGCAGACCCGAAAGGGAAGCAGGTTCGGTAGTTCAGCTGGTTAGAATACATGCCTGTCACGCATGGGGTCGCGGGTTCGAGTCCCGTCCGGACCGCCAGTTTTAAAAGAGAGGTTGTCTCAAAAGGGCAACCTCTTTTTGTTTATGCCTTATTACGTCTACATCATCAAAAGAAGCCGACTTTCGGTTTTACATTTTTAATCTTAGATATACTTCATCTCCATCGCGTTGTGGATGAGCGCAGCCACATTGGTTACCTTAAATTTTTGAAGCAGGTTGCGCCGATGGCTCTCCACCGTGAGTGGACTGATGAAAATTTTCTCACCAATCTCCGCAGAGTTCAACCCCTGTGCCAGCCAATAAAGCACTTCTTTCTCGCGACGGGTAACCACCGGTAAATCTCCCGACTTTATACCGTCTATAATCTCCCGAACGTTATTGCTGAGGCCCATCCCACCCGAAACAACCTCATGAATAGCATTCACCACTTCATCCCGGGAGGCATTCTTAAGCAGATACCCTGAGGCCCCGGCCTGTAGCATGCGCTGAATGATGCTGTGTTCATTGATATTGCTGATGGCTATAACCTTGCAGGCGGGATTTAACTGCTGTATCTCCGAACAAGCATCAATGCCGTTTTTGCCGGGCATATTGATATCTAGGAGCACGATATCTACTGCCCCCCGCCCGATGTAAGCCAACCCGGTATCGGCATCCGCAAACGTTTCTACAAGCCGGATGCCGGGAATATCCTGCAGCATGAATGAGAACCCCTGCAGTACAACAGGGTGATCGTCGATGATAATGATGTTCAACAAATTACTATCCATATCAAATCGGTATTTCAATATTTATGGTTGTTCCGCGACCGGGATAGCTATCTATTTCCACCATGCCGCGCAATATTGCCACCCGATTTTCCACATTTTTTAATCCGAGCCCCTTTTTGCCCACTTCCTGCGGATCAAACCCACAGCCATCATCTTCAACTGTTAAAGAAAGGGATCGATCGTTCTCGCTGCACTGTACGATGATCTGACTGGCGCAGGCGTGTTTAATGGCATTATTGAGCAATTCCTGCACAATCCGGTACACGCCAATCAGAACGGGTTGCGGATAGGTGGTACTCAGATAGAACCCATGGAATTTCACCGAAGTCCCCGGGGTATCCATAAATTCGCACAAGTCGGCTAAGGCCGGCTTCAATCCCATATACAACAACGACTCGGGCATCAAATTGCGAGCTACCCGCCGCAACTCATCAACTGACCGGTCAAGCTCACGGATTACAGATTCCATCTCGTTATTCTGCACCGCCGTCTGCTCCCGCTCTTTGGTTGCTACCGCCGATAAGCGCAGCTTCACCCCCGCCAGCAAACCGCCCAGTCCATCATGCAGGTCGCGCGAAATCCGGTTTCGTTCTTCTTCTTGTCCTTGTAGGATGGAGTCGAATTGCTTGATTTGCTCCTGTTGTTTAAAGTTGAGCAGTTCTTCTTCATGCAGTCTTTCCCGCTGACCTAAAGCACGGCGGTTGCTACGTGCCAATTTCCACGAAAAATAAGCGATCGTTAGCGCGATGGTCAGGCTCGCTACAAGCAACATAATCCAGAGCCGGTTTCTGTCAATTGCCGATTGCTGCCGTCGATTTGCATCCTGCAATTTCAAGATTTCGTTTTCCTGTTCAACCGTTTGGAATTTTTTTTCAAGAGCCAGGATTTTCAACGCAGTCTCGCTCTCCTGTAACGAATCCTTGGCCAACGCGTAATCGCGCATTTGTTCGAACGCCACCTTGTAGTTGCCGAGATGGTACTCTGTTTTGGCCATTTCGCGGGCATGCAGTAGCCGGTTATGGGAGATGGTATGCGGTACGTGGGTATCGGCAATTGCTAAGTACTTTTTCGCGTTCAGATACTCTCCCCAATCCCGGTAAGTCGCATAAATTTCAAAATAGAGATCACGAAGGGAATAATCGTCCAGCAAATCCTCGGCTATTGCAATCCCGCGGTGAAAAGTTGCCAATGCCCGCTCCTTGTTCTTTATCCGCCGGAAATAAAAACCTGCGGTGCGGTAGTAATATGGGGCATAGGTCGAATGAGGTACTGCGTGTAGCTGTACCTCGGCGCTGTCCAAATAACGTTTTGCCTGATTGATATCGCCTAGATTCATCTCGTTTTTCGCAGCATTTACGTATACGGTCAGCTTATTCTCATATGCATGCGAAAAATTAGAAAGTGTATGTATCGCCTGCTGATAATACTGTGCTGCTGATTCGAAATCGTTGAGATTGCCGAGTATCAACCCGATGTTCTGTAGATGTTGGCTTACCGCGCTACTATCGCCCGCCATGCGTGAGTAGGGAAGCGCCCGTTCAATAATAATGTCTAAATATTTCGCCGCGCTATCCTGTGCCTGTAGTAAGGTACCGTAATTATTCCACGCTTTTGACTGATACACGTAAGCCCGTGGAAACGAATATTCGGCCAGCAGATGTGCGGCACGCTGGTAATAGGATTTGGCCTTCTCCATGTCGTGCGCATAGATCACGTTGGCACGGTGATGCCATAATAAACCCTGGTAATATGCACTCGGATTTACACCCATAATCCGCCTTGCCTTCTCAATATAACCGAACGCCTTCGAGGTGTCGCGGTCTGACCAAAAAAAACTCAGTTCGAGCAAACGCTCGATTTTCGTACTATCATCCGGCGATTGCCGTACAAGCTGCTCTAGGCTATCTGCAAAGGCACCTCCAGTAGACTCACCCTGCTGGGCAGATACCCCGATACAACACCCCCCTACAATTAGCAAACTAACAAACCATTTCATCTATTTTTATTTTCAGTTGTCAGATGGAGCCTTTGATGGTTCATATGAGGTCTCCAACGTTTCAAAGGTAGTCGCATCAAACAGAAAAAACAATCCACGAAAACACGTGTTTTCTCCAGCCACATTCGAAAAACACCTCGAATTAAATGTTAAATATTTTAGTATATTATTGAATTAAATGATTGAATTTCTAAAATTATTTGTATTTTTACTAAAAATATTAGACGTTATGAATATAATATATCAGCAGCATTACGGCCTTCACTTGTACGAGTACTTATTAATTATCGAGCCTAACGGTCTTGCACAGAAACAATTACGGGCTTTCAAACACTACTTTATCAACAGCTACCGCTATCCGAATGCGGTTGTTTCCAAAAGTCACCTAACGTTGATGCGGTTTATCCAGTATAGCAGCTACGAGAAACACATGATTAGGGAATTTCATCGGATAGCCGAGATGGCAAACCCTTTTGACGTGGAACTGCAAGGGTTTGGCAGCTTCGGCCATACATTATTCGTAGATGTCAAATCAGCAATCCCTATCCTACAACTGCTCGCTAGGCATCGCCGCACACTCCGTCCATTGGTGAGCGGCGTAAAGGGGCATGTGGCCCGGTTCGTAACCAAACCCCACATCACGATTGCCAGAAAACTGACACCATCGCAAAATGCGAGTTTATGGCCCATTTGGAACCGCACTGACTATCGTGGTGAATTTCGAGCACGGAATATGACATTGTTGAAGCGCCGCGTAGGTACACACGTCTATTCAACCGTTCAGAAATTTGAGTTTTTGGGCTTATCCCCTGTTTTTACGCAGGGGAAATTGTTTGCCTGATACCACACAACGGTTATCCGGCCCGTAGTGCTGCCTCATCACCATACATCATCTTGCGAAGATTATTGAGGGCGTAACGCATCCGGCCCAACGCCGTATTGATACTGACTTCGGTAACCGCTGCGATTTCCTTGAAACTCATATCGCCATAGTGACGCATAATCAGCACCTCTTTTTGGTCGTCCGGAAGGCGTTGTATCATACGCCGCAGATCACGATGGGTCTGCTCGCGAATCATCCGTGCTTCCGCACTTTCATCTGAAAATTGCAGTACATCGAAAATATCAAAGCCTTCGCTGTTTACCACCACAGGCGTACGCCGTTCTTTCCGGTAATAATCAATGACCAAGTTATGTGCTATCCGCATCACCCAAGGCAGGAACTTGCCTTCTTCGTTATAGCGGCCGCTTCTCAGGGTATTGATTACCTTAATAAAGGTATCTTGGAAAATATCCTCTGCTAGGGTTTCATCTTTTACCAATAGATAGATGGATGTATATAATTTGGCCTTGTATCGGTCAATCAAAATCTCGAGGCCTGCTTCGTCACCCGCCACATACAGGCGGATAAGCTCTCGGTCGGTTCGTTGTTCAAGCTTCATAATACGCTACTCCCGCTTTTTACTATTTTCAACAAATAAGTAATCTCTTTCTTGTAGTCGTATTTCCTATAGCAGCTCTCCTTTCAATAATTATGTAACTAGGTCAAAAAAAAGGAAAATTTTCAGCATTTCAAAGCTTTTGTTGGAATTTCAGTTTTTCTTATCGGTTTCAACGCTATCAGCTAATCAAAAAAGCCTTGTCCCGTATTTCCCAGAACAAGGCTTTTCGTTGCGTAACGACCGATGATTATTTATACAACGGATATTCGGCCATCAAGGTCCTTACTTTATTGTGAATCTTATCCAACGCCGTGTCGTCGTCATGTTTCAATAACGCCACATCAATCATCTCTGCAATCTCCAGCATCTGGCCTTCTTTAAGGCCGCGTGTCGTGATTGCCGCAGTACCCAACCGGATACCCGATGTGACAAACGGCGACCTGTCATCAAACGGCACCATGTTCTTATTGATGGTGATACCGGCCTTGCCCAAAGCGGCTTCAGCAGCTTTACCACTGATTCCTTTATTGCGGAGGTCGATAAGCATCAGGTGGTTTTCGGTTCCACCCGATATGATGTTGTAATCTTTATTCACGAACGCCTCTGCTAACGTAGCTGCATTTTTCTTTACTTGGACGATATATTCCATGTAGTCTTCGCTCAATGCTTCGCCGAACGCGATTGCTTTAGCTGCAATAATGTGCTCCAACGGCCCCCCTTGCGTACCCGGGAAAACAGCTAAGTCAAGCAATGACGTGATGCTCCGGATTTCGCCTTTCGGCGTTTTGATACCCCAGGGGTTTTCAAAATCTTTACCCACCATGATGAGGCCACCCCGCGGCCCGCGAAGTGTTTTGTGAGTTGTTGTGGTCACCACGTGGCAATGTGGCAGCGGATCGCTTAGTAGTCCACGGGCGATGAGGCCCGCTGGATGCGATATATCGGCCACCACCAGTGCACCGATTTCGTCAGCTACACGGCGGATGAAAGCGTAATCCCAGTCGCGCGAATACGCCGAAGCACCGCAAATGATAACTTTCGGCTTTTCTTGTAGAGCCACCTCTTCCAACTGTTTATAGTCAATCAAGCCCGTTTCCCTATCTACACCATAAAATAGCGGTTGGTATAGTTTTCCCGAAAAATTGACCGGCGAGCCATGCGTAAGGTGCCCGCCATGCGAGAGGTCGAAACCTAAAATCTTATCGCCGGGCTGCAGCAAAGCCAAAAACACAGCGGCATTGGCCTGTGCGCCTGAGTGCGGTTGCACGTTCACCCACTCCGCATTAAACAGCTGTTTAGCTCTTTCGATGGCAATCGTTTCCACCTCATCAACGACCTCACAACCGCCATAATAGCGCTTACCGGGCAAGCCTTCGGCGTATTTATTGGTCAATACAGATCCCGCGGCCTCCATCACTTGCCGGCTCACGAAGTTTTCTGATGCAATGAGTTCGATGCCTTCTTCCTGGCGCTTGAGCTCTTGGTTGATTAATTTAAAAACGGTTTCGTCCCTTCTCATTGTGGTACAAAGAATTGAATGTTAAAAAGTTGCGCAAAGATATAAACTTGAACGCAATATTCAACCCATCAATTGACTTTTGATGGTTTTTAATGCCATATCATACGGATTTTCATCCAAGGCGGCCACATGCGCTAGCAGCACGGTACTGAGTTCCTTAGCGGTTGCATTTGGCGGTAGGCCGGCGCCGACATTGCGTATGAGGGCTATCGTGTTGTCCTTTACACGTTCGGTGACCGACCATGCCACGTCACTTACATACAGCTGCTGGGTAATGTTGTGTTGATATTCGGCACGAATCTCTTCAATAATCAGGTGTTCAAATGCTTTCGCATCCAAATCGGGGTTATGCAGACGCACTGCTGCGCTGGTAGGATTGATCCGTTCAATCAGCAGTACCAGCCGCTCATAAGCCTGCAACCGCAGTGGTAATACTTCTTTTTTTGCCGCATGCCCTGCTTCCCATGTTTTGAGCCGGAAAATATGGCTATTATACTTCGTCCAAAACATCCAATTGGCTACGCCGGCCACCGCGCAACCTGCCAGTATATACTTAAAAATATCAATAGAAAATGAAGCAATATCCATCTATTCCGTTTGTTTATGGAACGTAAAAATCTCGGCAACACTGCAAAAGTGGGGATTATTTATGTATTTTTGCATGGTTTGGACGAATTAAAAACGAATTAGATTAGCAAGAAGATGAGTACAGCGACACAATCACCTTCCGCACCATTGACATTGACGCCAGGAGCGATCCAGGAGCTTAAAAAATTAAGGGAGCAGCAGGAGTTATCCGAAGCGTTCGGCCTGCGTGTGGGTGTTGAAGGAGGTGGATGCGCCGGCATGAATTATGTCTTGGGATTTGACCAAAAAAAAGAAGGTGACTCCGAGTACGACATCGCCGGGATACGCGTATTCATGAACAAGGCGCATGGGCTATATCTTGCGGGTATGGAAATCGATTTCAAAAGTGGTTTGGATGCGCGGGGTTTTGTATTCAACAACCCGAATGCCGAAAGTACCTGCGGTTGTGGGTCTTCTTTTTCGGCTTAACACCCCAAGAAGCTCATTTCGAGAATTTCCGATGGGAATCCTGGGAATCCGTTCCGAGCCGATTGCGGCTTTGCCTTTTTATACCTCCCGCTTACCAGTTCCTTACCTTTTCTTTACCACTTGCTTAGTCTTTGCTTACTACTGGCTTACCTTTTCCTTACCAAATCCTTACCTCCGCCTTACCTATTCTTTACCAAATCCTTACCTATTCCTTACCAAAGGGGTCAACAAATGGCAAGATGTCCTATACTGAAATAAGTTTACACTAAGGAAGCATATTACTACTATTAGTTTACTGCTAAATTTTCTTTTACTGACTATCGTTTACAATAGCCCATTTGATTACTGCTGGCTGTTTACATAGGCATTGATTTTAGTTGTCTGATTATTTTTTTCGTTCATATGTGTTTCCTCGGGGGTCCTGTAATTACAGCTGGCGTGGAGCCTGAGGCGATTGTAACGTAAGATTGCGCCATCTACGGCCATCCGGGCATCCCCTAGGGATTTAAACGTCCTATACGGGTCGAATTCGACTTTCAATATCCCATTGACCCTTTCGGCGATAGCGTTGTCTTAGAGGCTGGAAATAATCCATGGCTTTTACCGGAAGTCCGTACTTCCTTGCGATCTGTCCGGGACTGTAATCCCCGTCAAGGTATTTTAGCGCCAATTGAATCTTGAAACTGTCGGAATACTTGCTGTTCCGTCCCCGGTTCCCTTAGTTGGGCCGCTCGTTTATCATATCCATTTTTATCTGTTTTGATAAACTCCCTTATGTAAACTTTTTTTAGGAAGGGACAGAAAAGTATAAGCGCGAGCTGCAAAAGCCCTATGGATGTAATACACCCCAACTATCCGTGAGCACCGCAAAGCTGGTACGCATAATCAGCCTTTCCTTTTTCCTTTCGTACTAATTCTTTATCTTTGCATCCTCATTTTTGAACACAAATAATTGATGTACAAGGAATATAAGCAGCTGAATTTACCGGAAATCGGGAAAGAAATATTGGCTTACTGGCAGCGGGAAAATATCTTTGAAAAAAGCGTGGCTTCCCGCCCGGCAAGCAAGCCTTATACGTTCTACGAGGGCCCGCCTTCCGCCAACGGGATGCCCGGCATCCACCACGTAATGGCACGGGCCATAAAGGATATATTCTGCCGCTATAAAACACTGAAGGGTTACCAAGTAAAGCGCAAAGGCGGTTGGGATACGCACGGTCTGCCCATTGAACTGGCCGTCGAAAAAACACTTGGCATCACTAAAGAAGACATTGGCAAAACCATTTCCGTAGCCGATTATAATGCGGCATGTCGCCGAGAAGTGATGAAGTACACGGACGTATGGAACGACCTTACCGAAAAAATGGGTTATTGGGTCGATCTCGAAAATCCGTACATCACTTATGAGAATGATTACATCGAGACCTTGTGGTGGATCTTGAAAGAACTATACAATAAGGGGCTGCTGTACAAGGGGTATACCATCCAGCCGTATTCGCCAGCAGCCGGCACAGGCTTAAGTTCGCATGAACTTAACCAACCTGGCACATACAAACCCCTTAAAGACACCACCATCGTTGCCGAATTCCGTATCAAAAAGGACCAAGTGCACCCCGCTATGGCTACGCTTTTTGAAGAGGAAAACGAAGACACGGCCTTTATCGCATGGACGACCACCCCATGGACGCTTCCTGCCAACAGCGCATTGGTGGTGGGCAAGAACATACGTTATGTGAAAATCCGTACGTTCAACCAGTATACGTTTGAACCGGTCAGCGTGGTGTTAGCAAAAGACCTGGTGGGCCGCTTTTTCAAACAGGAAGGCCAGCAAATCCCCTTGAAAGACTACCACCGTAACGATAAAGTCATCCCTTGGGAAATTCGGGCAGAGTTTTCTGGAGCGGAGCTGCTCAACTTAAAATACCATCAGCTCCTGCCCTATGTCACCAATGAGGCATTGGAAGAAAAGGCTTTCCGCGTTATTGCGGGCGATTTCGTCACCACCGAAGATGGTACCGGTATCGTGCACTCATCGGCAACTTTCGGCGCGGACGACTTCCGTGTAAGCAAGGAAAACGATGTGCCAGGTGTATTCGTAAAGGATGAAAACGGCAAGGATATGCCCATTGTGGACAAGCAGGGCCGGTTCGTGGCGGAAATCGGCGAGTTCGGCGGACGCTTTGTCAAAGAGGAATTCTACAGCGATGACGAGCGGGCTACTGATGGATTCAAATCCACCGATGTGCTCATTGCCATCAAACTGAAAGAGGAAAATAAAGCCTTCGAGGTAAAAAAATACGAACACAGCTATCCGCACTGCTGGCGCACGGACAAACCCGTGCTTTATTACCCGCTGGACAGCTGGTTCATCCGTACCACCGCCGTAAAAGACGAGTTGGTGGCCCTCAACAAGACCATCAACTGGAAACCCGAATCGACCGGAACGGGCCGCTTCGGCAATTGGCTGGAGAACTTGGTCGATTGGAACCTTTCGCGCTCCCGCTACTGGGGTACACCCTTGCCGATCTGGCGCAGCGAGGATGAAAATGAGGCGATATGCATCGGCTCCATCGCCGAATTGAAAGCACGAATCCAGCAGAGCCTGGCTTCCGACGTGCTTAATGACGGTGAAAAAGATGCCCTCAAGAAATACCTGGATAAGTTCGGCACCGACCAGTTAGACTTGCACCGCCCCTATGTAGATGATGTGGTGTTGGTATCTGAAGCAGGCCAGAAGTTGTACCGTGAGCCTGACCTCATCGACGTTTGGTTTGATAGCGGTGCCATGCCCTTTGCCCAATGGGGATTAGACCAGGAAAAATTGGCTGCTGGCGATAAAACACCGTTCAAGGCCGGTTTCGAGGGGGCCTACCCCGCCGACTTCATTGCCGAGGGGGTAGACCAGACCCGTGGGTGGTTTTTCACACTCCACGCCATATCCACCATGCTCCGGCATTCAGTTGCCTTCAAGAACGTGGTTTCCAACGGACTGGTACTGGATAAAAACGGCAACAAAATGTCGAAGCGGCACGGCAATGCCGTTGACCCCTTCGCTACTATTGAGACCCATAGTGCCGACGCCACGCGCTGGTACATGATCAGCAATGCTGCACCTTGGGATAATCTGAAATTCAACGAGGATGGGCTAGATGAGGTACGGCGGAAATTTTTCGGCACCTTATATAATACGTATGCCTTTTTTGCGCTATACGCCAATATCGACAAGTTCGATTATAAAGAAGCCGATCTACCCATTGACCAGCGCCCGGAAATCGACCGCTGGATCATTTCACTACTTAACACCTTAACGCGCGAAGTAGATACCAACTACGCCGATTTCGAACCCACGAAAGCGGCCCGCGCTATTCAGATGTTTGTAGATGAACACCTCAGCAACTGGTATGTGCGGCTGTGCCGCAGACGCTTTTGGAAGGGCGACTACACCGAGGACAAGGTATCGGCTTATCAAACACTGTACACCTGCCTCAATACCATCGCCAAACTCATGGCACCCATCGCACCGTTTTTCAGCGACAGGCTTTACCTTGACCTAAACGGCGTAACGCAGAAAGAACAGGTCGAATCGGTGCATTTAGCCAACTTCCCCGCCTATCACGCGGAGCTGGTCGACAGCAGGCTGGAAGAACGGATGGCATTGGCACAAGACATCTCGTCGCTCACGTTATCGCTACGTAAGAAAACGGGGATCAACGTGCGCCAGCCCTTGCAAAAAATCCTACTTCCAGTACTGAACGATAGATTCCAACAGCAAGTGGAACAGGTAGCGGCTCTCATTCTTTCCGAAACCAACATCAAGGAAATCGAGTTCATTGCCGACACCTCCGGGCTGGTGAAGAAGAAGATAAAACCCAACTTCAAAGCCCTGGGGCCAAAGGTTGGCAAAGACATGAAAACGGTTGCAGCGGCCATACAAGCATTTACCGCCAATGAAATCGCGGAACTCGAGACGCAGGGCTCCATCACCATCACCGGCACGCCTTACACCATTCAGTTGGCTGATGTGGAAATCATTGCCGAAGACGTTTCGGGCTGGCAAGTAGCCAACCTCGGCCGGCTTACCGTGGCGCTGGATATCAGCATCACGCCGGCCCTGAAAAGGGAAGGCATTTCGCGTGAGCTTGTAAACCGCATCCAAAACCTACGGAAAGAACGCGGATTCGAGGTAACGGACCGGATAAAGGTAAGCCTGAGCGATATCCCCGATATTACAGAAGCGGCAACAGGTAATTTATCTTATATTCGCACCGAGATATTGGCAGACTCTTTGATATTCGAGGGTAACCTTATTTCCAATTATCGGATAGAGATTGCAGAAAAGGAATTGAATATATTAATCGAAAAAGTTTAAAATTATGGCAAATAGCAACGAAAAAACACGTTATAGTGATGCGGAATTGCAAGAGTTCAAGGAAATCATCCTCGACAAACTCCGTGTTGCCAAAGAAGAGCTTTCGGCTTTGACCAAAACGTTGAACAGCAGTAATGGCAATGGCACTGACGATACGGCAGGCACATTCAAAACATTGGAAGATGGTTCGGCAACGTTGGAGAAAGAACAGACGAACCAGTTAGCGGCACGCCAAAAGAAATTCATTGACAACTTGGAAGCTGCCTTGGTACGTATCGAAAACAAAACGTATGGCATTTGCCGCGAAACCGGCAAGCTGATCCAGAAGGAACGTCTTCGCGCCGTACCGCACACAACGCTGAGCATGGAAGCTAAATTGAAACAATATTAAATAGCTTTCAGCTAATACGATGAAAGGCTATACCAAACCCTTCATACTGATTGCCTCAGTGCTCTTGGTAGACCAGCTTTCCAAATTCTGGATCAAGTTGAACATGACGCTCGGCCAGGAATACAAGATTCTTGGCGACTGGTTCATCATCCACTTTACCGAAAACAACGGCATGGCATTCGGCTTGGAATTTGGTGGCGAGATGGGCAAACTGGCACTTTCGCTATTCCGTATTGCCGCGGTAATCGGCATCGCGTACGGCTTGCATTACATGGTCAAGAAAAAATACCACCGTGGTTTTATCCTCAATGTGGCGTTGATCTTTGCTGGCGCGATGGGTAACATCATCGATTCGACCTTCTATGGTTTGATCTTCAGTGAAAGCACCTGGTTCGAAAAGGCAAGTCTGTTCCCTGCCGATGGCGGCTATTCTAGCCTGCTCCACGGCAAAGTGGTCGATATGCTGTATTTCCCCATCATCAAGGGGGATTTCCCGTCGTGGCTTCCCATTTGGGGTGGTGAGGACTTCCTGTTTTTCAGGCCGGTTTTTAATATCGCCGATTCGGCCATTACCGTCGGTGTAGCACTTATCCTGATCTATCAGAAACGCTATTTCAAGGAAGAGTTAGTAGAGCCCGAGAGCTACAACAGCGAAATCATTGAAGATTAAATACCCGGAAACATCACATAAAAAAAGCGGCGAGAGCCGCTTTTTTTATGTGACCAGTTTTCACTAGACATCGTATGTCGTAGAGGATGTTTCACCTCCCCTACCCGTCCAATTCGTATGGAAAAACTCGCCACGGGGTTTATCGAGTCGCTCATAAGTGTGAGCGCCAAAATAGTCACGTTGCGCCTGCAATAGATTTGCGGGCAGGCGTTCGCAACGGTACCCATCGTAATAAATCAACCCAGCGCTCAAGCAAGGTACTGGTATGCCGTTCATGACAGCTGTGGCCACCACCTTCCGCCAGCCGCCTTGTGCAGCTTGTATTTTGTCTTTGAAAAAGTCGTCCAGAATCAGGTTCTGCAAATTGGGGTTCTTGTCAAACGCTTCCTTGATTTTACCTAAAAATGCCGACCGGATAATACAGCCTTCACGCCACATCAAGGCAATGCTGCCATAATTAAGCTTCCAACCGTACTCTTTCGCAGCTACGGCCATCATCTGGTAGCCCTGCGCATAAGAGATTACCTTCGCCGCATACAACGCATCCCGCAGGTCATTGATAAACGCCTGACGATCGCCATCAAATGACGGGATTGGTCCTTGCAGAACCTTTGACGCAGCTACACGCTCGTCCTTCAATGCCGATAGGCAACGGGCAAATACCGACTCGGCGATCAGCGTAAGGGGTACGCCCAAATCGAGCGCTACGGTTCCTGTCCATTTACCCGTGCCCTTCTGCCCGGCGGTATCGAGGATTTTATCGACCAACGGAACCCCATCCTCATCCTTGAATGCCAGGATATCTCGTGTAATCTCAATCAGATAGCTATCCAGCTCGCCTTCGTTCCAATCTTTAAACACTTCATGCATCTCATCAGGAGTCATGCCGAGCACGTCTTTCATGATATGGTAGGTCTCGTTAATCAACTGCATATCGCCGTATTCGATGCCGTTGTGCACCATCTTAACGAAGTGGCCAGCACCGCCGTCGCCTACCCAATCACAGCACGGTGTACCATCGGCTACCTTAGCGGCTATCCCTTGGAAAATCGGCTGTATCGCCGGCCAGGCTGCTTTCGACCCACCTGGCATGATAGACGGTCCCAATAATGCGCCTTCCTCACCTCCAGACACACCGGTACCCACGTACAACAACCCTTTGCTTTCTACATATTTCACCCGGCGTTCGGTATCGGGGAAATGGGAGTTGCCCCCGTCAATAATGATGTCTCCCGGCTCCAGGTGCGGAATCAACAGCTCGATGAAGTCGTCTACTGGTTTGCCTGCTTTCACCATCAACATCACTTTACGTGGCCTTTTCAGCGAACCGATTAGGTCTTCAATAGAAGTTGCACCATAGATATTCTTACCTTTGGCTCTACCATTAACAAAGCGTTCCACCTTATCTACAGTACGGTTGTATGCCGATACGTGGAATCCTTTGCTCTCCATGTTGAGAATGAGGTTTTCGCCCATTACGGCAATGCCGATAACGCCTATATCCGATTTTTCTTGCATAGTTTTTCCTTTTTTGTCCCAAAGTTATACTTTCACCTGCAGGAAAAAAACAAAAAGGGAAAAATGTTGTTCATAACTTATAATAACAGCGAACGAAAAGCTCAACAGAAAGGACATGAAGATGAACACAAAAAACAGTATCGTAACGTACGCATTGGTAGGACTTGCCGCCGGCACGGTGGCATGGTTATTATTGGGCACGAAAGAAGGTCGCAGACAGATGGATCGTGCAAGTGACGGTATACGGGAACTCAGCAAAACCATCCGGAAGACCACCAAGGAGGGTATTCGCAAAGCGTCGGAAATAGCCAATCGAGCTACCGACGAAATAGACAGCCTGCGCACCCAAGCGAAGAATAAAAGTCAATCCGCGATAAAAAAAGCGGACCGGATGGCAAAAACCGGAGTAAACGAAGCACGTAGCGCGATAAAGACCGCGAAGCGTAAGGCTGAAGAAGAAATATAGCCGCTTCGTAGCCGCGATTGCCCGCGAGGTTGTATCTTTGTGGCAATGCAGACATTAAAGGCGGCGAGGTCACTTATACAGAAAGACATTGTGTTAGAATGGCGGTCCAAGTACGCCATCAATGGCATCGTCCTCTATGTGGTGTCTACGGTTTTTGTCTGTTATCAAGCGTTCAAATCCGTAGACCCCACTACTTGGAATGCGTTATTCTGGATTATCCTTTTATTTGCCTCAATCAACGCAATCAACAAAAGTTTTGTGCAGGAAAGCCACGGACGGCAATTATATTATTATACAATTGCTAGCGCCCAGGCGGTTATTCTTTCCAAGATCATTTATAACATGCTTATTATGCTATTGCTTTCGTCAATAGCGTACCTTGTCTATTCCATCATCTTTCGCAATCCCCTGGGCGACCCGGTTCTCTACTTAGCAGTTGTTGCACTCGGTGCCATTGGTTTCGCAGCCGTATTTACCATGGTAGCGGCTATCAGCGCCAAGGCTGGCAATAACAGTACCCTCATGGCCATCCTCAGTTTCCCTATCATCATCCCCATGTTACTTGTACTAATCAAAGTTTCCAAAAACGCGATGGATGGGTTGGAACGCAGTGCCAGTTACGATGAGCTGATTGTGCTGGGGGCAATCAACATCATTACGATTGCCATTTCTTTGCTGTTATTTCCTTACCTTTGGAGGGATTGATCCTTCAAATAAAGGAATAAGGATATCAAGAACAGATACTTTGCTCAAAATCACATTTCAATGAAAAGATACTGGTGGAAAATACTTGCCATTTTATTAGTATTATACAGCATCATCATGGGACTGCTTGGGCATGTCCCCGCGTTGCCCATCGTCAATGAAACCATCCGCAACGTGTATTTCCATGTGCCCATGTGGTTCACCATGTTCACACTTTATATCATATCCGTAGTTTATAGCATCAAATATTTATCGTCCGCCAACCCACGACACGATCTGGTAGCTGTTGAAAGCGTGAATGTAGGCATTGTCTTCTGCGTTTTCGGACTGCTTACCGGAATGCTATGGGCCAATTTCACATGGGGAACGTTTTGGACCAATGACCCTCAACTCAATGGCGCTGCCATTGGCACATTGATGTACCTTGCCTACCTGGTGTTACGCAACGCACTAGAAGAAGAGCAAAAGCGGGCACGCATATCGGCCATATACAACATCTTCGCATTCCCGATTCTGATTGTATTTATGTATATCCTTCCCAAAACCACCGATTCGCTCCATCCCGGTGCGGGCGGAAATTCTGGGTTTGGCGAATTCGACCTCGATGGCTCGATGAAGGCCGTATTGTATCCGGGGGCCATTGGCTGGATACTTCTCGGTATTTGGTTGATGACATTGCGGTATCGCATGCGTAAAATGGAATATCAAAACGTTACGGCAACACTGTAAATATTGGCATAGTATCAATCATAAACCGATTAAACGGAAAAAATCAACAACGTTTATCACAAAACGATATGAAAAAGACAATTCTTTTTTTGCTATTAGTTATCAATGGGTTAATGTGTAGTTTTGCCCAATCAAGCACCGGGGTAGAGATGGCCACGGGTTTGCGCAGTTCGGGCAAGATTTATGTGGTGGTAGCTGTTTTGGCCGTGCTTTTCATTGGGCTGGCCATTTATCTATTTACCATCGACAAAAAGCTTTCGCGATTGGAAAAACAACAGGAGCGGTAGTGATAAGGGCGTTAGCTTCCGAGCTGTGCGCGATATTACCCAGCAGTGCCAATCCATCAAGTAAGCGATGACGTGGATCACCGGAGCGCACGAGGGTAATGAATAAAATCACTAAAAAGTATCTATAAATTTAAACATTGTTATGGCTAAGTCAATAGCAAAAAAAGTGCAAGAGCCCCATTTTTTTGATGATGTGTCTGCGTTCTTTGACCATGCGGCGCAATTCACCAAGCACCCCCAAGGGTTATTAGACCAAATCAAGGTGTGTAACAGCGTTTACCGATTCAGCTTCCCCTTCAGGCGGGGCGACAGCTTGGAGGTCATCAACGCTTGGCGCGTGGAGCACTCACAGCACATGTCGCCTACCAAGGGCGGCATCCGTTACAGCGATATGGTCAATGAAGATGAGGTGATGGCGCTTGCCGCATTGATGACCTTCAAATGCGCCATCGTTAATGTGCCATTCGGTGGCGCTAAGGGCGGTATAGCTATCAATCCAAAAAACTATTCCGTTGGCGAGTTGGAGAATATCACCCGGCGATACACGGTGGAGCTGATCAAGAAGAACTTTATCGGCCCGGCTATCGACGTACCCGCACCGGATTACGGCACGGGCGAACGAGAGATGAGCTGGATTGCCGACACCTATACGACAATGAACCCCGGCCAACTGGATTCTTTCGCCTGTGTAACGGGTAAGCCAATATCGTTACACGGCATCGCTGGCCGGAAAGCCGCGACCGGACGTGGTGTAGCTATTGCTATTCGCGAATGCGCGGATGTAGCTGAAGACATGAAAGCAGTAGGCCTCGAGCCCGGTATCGGCGGCAAACGAGTCATTGTACAGGGGCTTGGAAATGTTGGTTATAATGCCGCGAAGGTTCTCCTTGAGTTCGGCGCCATTATCGTCGGCGTATGCGAATACGACGGGGCATTATACAATCCGGACGGGTTAGACCCCGATGCCATCCTCGAACACCGCAAAAATACCGGCTCCATACTCGGTTATAAGAAAGCCAAGAAATCGTTTAAAACACCAGCGGAGGGATTAGAACAACCCTGCGACATTCTCGTGCCTGCCGCGTTGGAGAATCAGCTGACGGAGGAAAATATCGGCCGCATCCAAGCCAAAATCATCGCCGAAGGTGCAAACGGCCCAACAACCCCGGGCGCAGCTGCTGCTTTCGTCAAAAAGGGGGGCATCATCATCCCCGATATGTATTGCAATGCCGGTGGGGTAACCGTATCGTATTTCGAATGGTTGAAAAACTTGTCGCACGTATCTTTTGGCCGTATGGACAAGCGATATGAAGAAATGTCTAACCAAAACCTGATCAATACAGTCGAGGCGATGACTGGCAAGTCGCTTACCCAAGCCGAACGCATGACCATCGTCAAAGGGGCTGACGAGCTTGAACTCGTCAATTCCGGGTTGGAAGATACCATGATTCGGGCGTACCATGAAATCCGGGAAATCCGGAATTCCAACAATGCTATCGATACCCTCCGGACCGCTGCGTTGGTAGGTTCAATTAATAAAATTGCCGTTTCCTATCAAAATCTGGGAATCTGGCCATAATCAATTTTTGTATTCCACCCATATATTCCTAGCCGGAATCTAGGGGTGGATGTTTACTTTTTTTAACATTTTATTAAACAAAATAATTTAGGTTTTTTGAAACAAAGCATCTATTTTTATGGTTTTGTAAAAGACTAACGAAAACACGGAGCCTATGTTCCGCGAACAGCATTACTCGGATATATTCCAAGCACTACCTACTCCGTGCGTGGTGGTTCTTCCTAATGCCCCTCATTTTACAGTTATCAACGTTAGCGACGCGTATTTAGAGATAACAAATATCCGTCGGAAGGACATGATTGGCAACGGATTTTTTGAAGTTTTCCCAACCAATCCTTATCAAAACGATACCATTTGGCGGAATGTCTTCGACGAGGTTATCCAATCGAAAAAAACCTGCAAAGTGCCACCGCAAAAATACGCTTTCCCCACAGCAGATGTGCCAGCACGGCTCGATATGATGTATCTTGAGGTGGTTAACACCCCGGTCTTTGACGATAAGGGCGAAATCAAGTTTATCATCCGTTCGATGACTGATGTTACCGCCACTGTGCACGACGAAAAATTCTTTGAAGAAACACAACGTACCGCGCGCATTGGCAGCTGGGAGGTTAACATGGCCCATCAAACGGTCGTGTGGTCAGAAGGATTACGTGACATTTATGAGGTGGGGCCTGATTTTAATCCGGGTTTTCGGGTGCTCGAAGAATTTTATCCCGACGCTAATGCCCGACGTGCGTTCGAAGAGGCTTTTGTGAAAGCAATTGAAGACGGTAATGTCTTTCGTCTTACACTCCCTATGGTCACCGCAAAAGGTAATGACCGTTGGCTGTCGATTGTAGGTAAGTCGGACCTGGTAGGCGGAACATGCGTCCGCATTTATGGCATTGCGCAAGATATCACCGACAGCAAACGCCTTACCTGTTTGGATGATCTGGAAAAAACAGTATTGGAGCTGATTGCTCAGCCAAACACTTCCCTTATGGCCGTTTTGTCAACCTATATCCTGGGCATCGAGGGTCTTTTCAACGGCATGTATTGCTCCATATTGGGCGTTCAGAACAATCGGTTGGTCAATTGGGTAGCCCCTTCTCTGCCTGAGGTCTATAACGCAATCATCAATGACATTCCTATTAGCGATAACCTGGGCTCTTGCGGTACAGCAGCCTATCGTAAGGAACGTATTATTGTCAGCGACATTTCCACCGATCCCAAATGGGCGAATATCCGGGATTCGGCACTTGATCATGGGCTGAAAGCCTGCTGGTCACAGCCCATTATGAATGCGCAGGGTGAGGTGACAGCCGTACTTGGCATCTATTACAAGCAGGTACGCTTTCCCAATCCGGATGAGCTTATTATCATCGACCGGATGAGTGCGTTACTTCGCATCATTATCGAGAACCGGCAAAATGCTGATCGAGCACGAGAAGCTGCAACCATGATGGCGCAGGGTCAGGAACTTGCCCGCTTCGGCAATTGGCAACTTGATCTGGAAACCAATCGGCACACCTGGTCGCCGGTATTATGCGATATCTACGGTGTCGACCCTACCGTATGCGTGCCCAGTTATACCAATTACCTCGCCCTTGTACATCCAGATGATCGGGGGCGGGTGGAACAACTGGTTGGGCAAATCTTCGAAACCCACCAAGACACCGTATTTGAGGAGCGGATTATCCGTCCTGACGGCGAGGTACGCCATCTTCGATCTTGGACACGATTGGTAATGAACGAAGATCAGAAACCAGCGAAATTATTCGGTGCATGCTTGGATGTTACGGAGAGCAAGCAAGCCGAACTGAAGTTGAAACAACTGCACACTCAACTGGAGAAGCACCTCAAAGAAGTAGAGCAATCCGAACAAAAGTATAGCGACCTTTTCCATCTCAGCCCACAGCCCATGTGGGTATATGACTTAGCGACCTATCGCTTCCTTGATGTCAATGCAGCAGCAATTACCCATTACCGATATACGCGTGAGGAGTTTTTATCGATGTCCCTTATGGACATTCGGCCACCGGAAGAAATACCCAAGCTGAAGGCTTCGGTTGAACAATCACGGCATTACGATAGGCTGTTTTTTAAAGGTACATTCAAGCACCGTAAGAAAAATGGAGAAATCATCCAAGTCGATATACAAAGTAATATCATCCAGTTCCACGGACGAAGAGCCGAGCTGGTTTTGGCAAATGATATCACCGAAAAACTGTATCACATCGAAGCCATCGAAGCGCAAAACAATAAACTGCAGGAAATAGCTTGGATGCAGTCGCATCTAGTCCGGGCCCCACTCGCTCGAATTATGGGATTAATCGATCTTATCCAGAACTGCCTTTCGCCGGGCATAGATCATGATCAGCTACTGCGCGCAATCCATGAGTCTGCTATCGAATTGGACGAAGTATTGGGAGACATCACTGAAAAAGCAGAGCAAATCAACCTCACTGATTAGTAAATTTATGGAATTACGTGTGCTTGTCATAGACGACGATACAATCTTTAACTTGATGGCCGACGTCATTCTACGCGACCTCGGCATCACGACACAGCCACAGTGTTTCACCAGCGGGCAAGAAGCGCTAGCATATATCAGCCAGCATGACCATGCGGATATAACCTATCTCCTCTTCCTCGACATCAACATGCCAATAATGACCGGATGGGAAGTATTGGATTGCCTACAATCAATGCCACATCACCACCGTATACACGTCGTTATTGTTACCTCATCCATCAATCGAGCCGACCAAAAGGCCGCCCGAGCATCTAAATTTGTGATAGATTACATGATAAAGCCATTAAAACGGGATATACTTGCAACCCTTAAGAGCCACAAAAAAATCGCACCTTTTTTTCTCGCTAATAACTGATGGATTACCGCAATGCTTGCCACAGGATTTCCACGGGATGATAGGCTCTCCGGTTTGTTCCATCTTTGATCTGATGGCGACAGCTGGTACCTGGTGCCGCAATCAACACTTCTTGCGGCGTATCTTTTACCGTGGGCAGCAGTACCAACTCCCCTACTTTCATCGATACCTCATAATGTTCTTTCTCGTAGCCGAAAGAACCCGCCATGCCGCAACAACCAGCGGGAATCACAGATACTTCATGTCCTTCAGGGAAGGATAACATTTTCGACGTATAATCCACCAAGTGAAACGCTTTCTGATAACAATGACCGTGGAGTTTTATTTTACGCGGCGTATGTGAAAACAGGGATGGGGTGATGTTTCCGGCATCCATTTCCTGCACCAAGAACTCGTCGATTAACAATGCATGTTTAGCCAGTTTACGGGCATCGGCCAATAATGCTTCATCGGCCAGATCTAAATATTCATCGCGGAATGTAAGGATAGCCGATGGTTCGATGCCAATCAAAGGGGTTTCGGCTGTGATGGTATCTTTCAAATACTGGATATTACGATTGGCAATCGCCTTTGCCCTCCGCACCAATCCTTTCGACAAGTAGGCCCGCCCACTTTCCACGTGCTTCGTTAATTGCACATTATAACCCAGTGCCGTAAGCAACTGGTAAGCGGTTTGGCCTATCCCCACATCGTTATACTCTGTGAATTCGTCACAGAACAAATAAACGGTTCGTCCCGTTAGTGGTTGGCCTTGGCTACGGTCCTGACCACGAATCCACTTGCTTAAGGTCGTTTTCCCCACTTCTGGTAGCGACCTTTTTTGTGCGAACCCCAGTATTCCTTTTACCCATTGCGATAAGATGTCATGTTTGATTACCCAATTATATAACCTGGGCACATAAGCGGCCAATCGTTGCGATTTGGTGAAATTAGCAATTACCCAAGCGCGAAAGGGCGTACCATTTGCATCGTAATAATGCTGCAGGAACTCGGCCTTCATCTTCGTGACATCCACACCGGATGGGCATTCCGTTTTGCACGCTTTACAGCTCAGGCACAAATCCATTACCTCCTTTATTTCAGGGTGGTCGAATCGGTTCACTTTTGGCGATGCGGTGAGGTATTGCCGCAATAGGTTGGCTCGCGCGCGTGTGGTATCCTTCTCCTCCCGTGTAGCCATATACGAGGGGCACATGGTACCTCCGGTAATATGCGTCTTCCGGCAATCGCCTGAACCGGAGCATTTTTCTGAAAGGCGTAAGATACTTTCCTGCTTACTGAAATCAAATACCGTATCGATTTTCACCGTACTGGTATCCTGTTCATATCGCAAAAATTTATCCATTGGCGGCGTATCTACGATTTTGTTTGCATTAAAGACCCCGTTGGGGTCGAAAATCGCTTTCACTTGCTGTAGGAGCCCGTATACCTTTTCGCCAAGCACCGCACCGATAAATTCGCCACGGAGCCGCCCATCGCCATGCTCGCCGCTCAGGGAGCCGTTATATTTCTTCACCAGTTGGGTGGTATCTGCAAGTACCGTCCGGAAAGCCCGTTTCCCTTCATCGGTTTTCAAATTGATTAGCGGCTCCACATGCAATTCCCCCGCCCCAGCGTGGGCATAATACGAAGCATCCAATCCATGGTGGCGCAGAATATGTTGCAAATCCTCGATATATGCCGGCAAGTCTTCCGGCGCCACAGCACAGTCTTCTATGAGGTTTACCGGTTGGATGTCGCCGGGCAGGTTCCGTATCAACCCAAGGCCTGCCTTACGCACGTCCCACACCAAGTTGGTATCCGGCCCCGTAATCAAAGGGTGGGCATAGCCCAATCCTTCGCCTATCAACTCCATCTTCAACGCGTTGGCTTTGCGCTGCACTTCATCAACCGTATCGCCCCTGAATTCAACCATCAGCAGCGCGGCCGGATCACCTTCGATGAAAAACCGGTTGTACTGGTAAGTTGGATGGCCCTTGGTAAAGTCCATGATGTATTTATCCACCAATTCGGACGCTTCAGGACGGTGCCTCAGCGCAATGATGTTGGCGTACAACGACTCGCTGAGCGTGCTGCAATGTATACAGAGCAGCCCCACTTCGCTGGGCGGCAGTGGAAGCAAGTTTAGTTTCGCTTCCGTCAGGATGCCCAACGTCCCTTCCGATCCGGCAAGTAACTTGCAAAAATTGAAGGGTTGCTCGGTATCCAGCATCATATCCAGTGCGTAGCCGGTATTGCGCCGCGTGAGCGTCGGTTTAGGGTATCCTTCTTTTATAGCTTCGCGATTGGCCGGATCCGTCAACAAGTCATTCATCCGGCGGTATATATCACCTTCTCGATTCGAAGAAGTTAGTTTGTCAAACAACGCCGCATCGTCCAATGCCCGGAAAACCACTTCCGAACCGTCATCGAGGAGCACCGTCGCTTCCAACAGGTGGCTTCGCGTATCGCCCCACACGATGGAGTGTAGGCCACAAGAGTTGTTGCCCACCATACCACCCACCATGGCTCGGCTAGCTGTGGATGTTTCGGGGCCGAACATCATGCCGTATGGCCGAAGATAAGCATTAAGATCATCGCGGATAACGCCCGGCTGCACGCGTACCCACCGTTCTTCTGCATTGACCTCCAATATCTCATTAAAGTGCTTCGACACGTCCACAACGATACCGCGACCCACCACCTGTCCGGCTAAAGACGTACCCGCGGTACGCGGAATCAATGTTACCCTGTAGGTGGTGGCGAATGCAATCAGCACATTCAGATCGGCGCCATGGCGTGGTATAGCCACAGCGAGTGGAAGCTCCTGATATACCGATGCATCGGTAGCATACGCCCGGAGCAATGCGCGGTGCCCGGCAGTTTCATTGTAATAAAGAGGACCGTCCAAACGGTTTGCCAACTGCTCCAGGCCTTGTGCCATCATCATATTTCCCTGCTTATTCACGCGTTAAAGATACGTATCATCCGTTACCGGTCAGCTACTATTCCATTTCTAACACCAAATCATCCGTATTTACCAAGGTTCCCGCTGTAAGTATGACTTCCTTCACCTTACCCGATACCGCAGCAGTGACAGTAGTCTCCATTTTCATGGCTTCGATGACAAAAAGCGGCTGATTTACCGTTACAGCGTCACCTTTAGCCACAAAAACGGTCGACAGTAATCCCTGCAACGGCGACCCAACCTGCAGGGCATCGCTCAAATCCGCCTTTCTGTTTTCCTTCCGTGTTGCATTCGAGCTCGCATCGTGTATTTCGAGGTTCCGTGTTTGACCGTTCAACTTAAAGAAAACAATCCGTCTACCTTCCGCATCCGGTGGACCAATAGAGCCAAGCTTTACGAGCAGCGTTTTACCCTTAGCGATTTCGATGGTGGTTTCATCACCCGGTTCCATCCCGTATAAGAAGTACCGCGTGGGTACCACAGACACATCCCCGTATTTTCGATACGCTTTTATATAATCGGCAAATACTTTCGGATAAAACTGATAACTCAGATAATCGGTAAATTCGAGATCTTCACCAAATGTTGCCAAGAAATCGTTAAAGCCTGCTTCCATATCCAGCGGCGGCAAGTGCAAGTTGGGTCGCTCGGTATAGGCTTGCTGTCCTTTTAGCACCATCGACTGCAATTCTACTGGGAATCCGCCCTCCGGTTGGCCAATATCACCTTTGAAAAACGACACTACCGAATCGGGGAACGAAAGGGTCGCTCCTTTAGCCATCACATCTTCCGCCGTAAGGTTATTGGCTACCATATATTGGGCCATATCGCCGACCACCTTCGAGCTGGGTGTTACTTTTACAATGTCGCCGAATAATCCATTGGCCTCCCCGTAGCTACGTTTGATATCGGTAAGGCGATCGCCCAGGCCGAGAGCTGTGGCCTGTTGCCGCAGATTGGAGTATTGCCCGCCGGGTATCTCATGCTGAAAGACTTCGGCAGAGCCGGCCTTCATGCCCGACTCGAACGGCGCATAGTATGTGCGAACGGCTTCCCAATAATCACTATAGGCATTCAAACTATCCACATCAAACGGATTTTCACGCTCGTGGAAGCGCATCATTTCGACTACCGCGTTGAGGTTAGGCTGCGAAGTAAGGCCAGAAAGTGCTCCGAGCGCACAATCGACTACGTCTACACCCGCTTCGATCGCTTTGAGGTAAGTAGCTGTTTGCAGTGAAGACGTGTCATGCGTGTGTAGATGTATGGGTATCCTGACGGTGTCTTTCAACGCACCGATCAGTTCTTGCGCCGCATAAGGCTTTAGCAGGCCAGACATATCCTTTAGACCCAACATGTGCGCTCCGGCATTTTCCAAATCCTTCGCTTTGCGCAGGTAATAGTTCAGGTCGTACTTTGTACGCGACAGATCGAGAATATCACCCGTATAGCACAAGGTCCCCTCTGCAATGCCCCCCGTACGCTTCCTCACCATCTCGATGCAGGGGATGATGTTATCCATCCAGTTGAGCGAATCGAAAATCCGGAAGATGTCCACGCCGGTTTCCCAGCTTCGCTCCACAAACGCTTCAATAAGATTATCAGGATACGCAGCGTACCCTACCCCGTTGCATCCACGGATCAGCATCTGCAGTAAGATATTGGGAATGGCTTTCCGCAATTTCGCCAACCGCTGCCACGGATCCTCCATTTGGAAGCGGAGGCAGACATCAAATGTGGCGCCCCCCCATACCTCCATACTAAAAGTCTGCGGGTGCGCTTTTGCGAAGCCTGCGGCCACTTTCAGCATATCGTATGTTCGCATGCGGGTAGCCAATAACGACTGGTGCGCATCCCGTAAGGTGGTATCGGTATAATGTATCTGCTTCTCCTTTGCCAACCATTCGCAAAACCCCTCCGGACCTAGCGCTGTGAGGCGGTCTTTCGTTCCATCGGGGTATGGCGCATGTATATCGGTCGAGGGCACTCGTGGTACCTCCAATTGGGACGGCCGTGAGGCACTTTTCACATCCGGATTACCGTTTACCGATATATTACCAAGGAAATCAAGCAATTTGGTACCCCGATCCAGCCGTCCCCGGGGCTTCAAAAGCTCGGGATGGGCGGCAATAAAACCCACGGTGGCTTCGCCAGCTAGGAAAACAGAATGGGTGACAAGATTCTCCAGAAATCCAATATTATTTTTCACCCCCCGTATCCTGAATTCACGGAGTGCCCTATCCATCCGCTTGGCCGCTTCGGTTAATGTATTGCCATGGGTGCTGACTTTCACGAGCATCGAGTCGAAAAAAGGACTCACCTTCATCCCCAGGTAAGCACTCCCTTCGTCGAGCCGTACTCCGAATCCAGCTGCGTTGCGGTAAGTAATGATGGTTCCATAGTCAGGCTTAAAATCTGATGCAGGATCTTCCGTTGTAATTCGGCATTGGATAGCAAAGCCGTTTAACGGAATAGCCTGCTGGTCGCCGAGGCCAACCCGCTGGTCGGTGAGCCGGTGGCCAGAAGCAATATATAACTGCGTTTTAATCAGATCTACTCCCGTTACCAATTCGGTTACCGTATGTTCTACTTGGATACGTGGATTCACCTCGATGAAATAGACGCTGCCATTGGCATCGACCAGGAACTCTACCGTTCCCACGTTGTCGTAGACCGCTTGTTGCGCGATGGCCGTTGCATAACCATACAGCTTATCACGTGTTCCGTCGGTAAGATTCGCAGCCGGTGCCACCTCTACTACTTTTTGGAATCTGCGCTGTACCGAACAATCACGTTCGTAGAGGTGAGCCACGTTACCATGGCGGTCGCCCACTACCTGTACCTCGATATGGCGCGGGTTTTCGATGTATCGCTCCAAGAACACCGTCCCATCACCGAACGCTTTGAGCGCTTCGTTGCGGGCGCTGTTGAATGCAGTTTCCAGCTCCGCATCATTGCGTACCACACGCATGCCCCTGCCACCACCGCCAGCTGCGGCCTTCAGCATCAATGGATAGCCAATCCGGCGCGCTTCATCAAGTGCGGCCGCCACCCCATCAAGTGCCTTATCGCTGCTTTCGATAATGGGTACGCCCGCTTTCTGGGCTACTTCTTTGGCTTTCACCTTATCGCCCAGCATATCCATTACCGTTGGCGTTGGTCCAACGAATACGATACCTTCGTCTGCGCAACGGCGGGCGAACGCTGCATTCTCCGATAAAAAACCATAACCCGGATGTATTGCATCGGCACCACTTTCCTTGGCGATGTCAATGATGGCTTCGATATCGAGGTACGGTTTCAACGGTTCGTGGTCATCGCCCACTTGGTACGCTTCATCCGACTTGTACCGATGCAGCGAATACCGGTCTTCAAATGTATAGATTGCTACCGTTCCGATTCCCAACTCGTTGCATGCGCGGCTGATGCGTATAGCGATTTCACCACGATTCGCGATGAGTACCTTTTTGATGTTCATGGATTCCATTCTTTTTTATGCCGGTTCGCACACCTGCTTTTGCTCGCCCAACCCGTCGATACCCAACTCCACGGTGTCACCGACCTTGAGATACTGGGGTGGCTTCATACCTAATCCCACACCCGCTGGTGTACCTGTAAGGACCAAATCACCGGCTTCCAATGTCATGAATTGCGAAAGGTAGTGAATAATGTAATATACATCGAAGATCAGATTCTTGGTGTTGCCGTTCTGCATGGTCTGGCCATTCACGCTGAGTTGCAGGCGCAGGTTGTGCACATCGGCTACCTCATCTGCCGTGAGTAGCCAAGGGCCCGTGGGGCTGAAGTTATCGCACGACTTCCCTTTCGTCCATTGACCGCCACGCTCCAGTTGGAACGCTCGCTCGGACACGTCGTTCACTACCGTGTATCCCGCAATATAGTCCTTTGCTTCTGCCTGGGTTTGCAGGTAACGTGCATCCCTACCGATGACCACGCCCAATTCTACTTCCCAGTCCGTTTTTTCACTACTACGCGGTATAATAATCGAATCGTACGGTCCGACTACGGTATTCGCTCCTTTCTGGAAAACGATCGGCTCCTTTGGGATTTCCATATTGGACTCCTTGGCGTGGTCAGAATAGTTCAGCCCAATACAGATGACTTTACCCGGCCGGGCAACAGGTGCTGCCCACCGTTCGTTTTCCGCTACGGCCGTAGGACGCGAATTGATTGATAGGTACTCCTTAACCCTTTCTAAGCCACCATCGTTGAAGAAGGTTCTGTCCCAATCGCTAAAGCGGCCAGATAAGTCTCTTCTTACGTTGTGTTCATCCAAAATACCCGGGCGCTCAGCTCCAGGATTACCAAAACGGATTAATCTCATGATGTTTATAAATTTATATATCGATTCCTAAATAATTATTGACCAGCACCATCATTCGTCTCAAAACTAGCAAACACTTATCGGCCTATCCCCATGATGGTAAGATAAGCAGTGGTTTTGATAAGATAGGGTAATACGTGCTAAATGGTATTCGTTAGCTTATGCTTCAGTGAATACACAGCAGGAGACAAATATAAATGACAAAATATCCGCAAACCCATACGAGGTTTGCGGATATTGATACGTATTTGCTTTGTGGAATCAGCTACTATGGCATTGGAACAGGGCTGCCAAACCCCTTATTCTTTTATCGAAAAACTGCTTTCACTGCCTCTAGGTACGCCATACCGCTCACGGTATCGGGCTCCAAATAACTGCCCTCGGTCCACTCGTTCCAACAGTTGATATTGAGCATACGTGGCCCGTCAGGGTTGGCCAGCAACCGGTCTTTTGTCAGCTGCAATGCTGCTTTGAAATTCTCGGGTGTGTTGTTGCCGATGGTATTCATATAGGGGTACTCATCCGTTTGCCAGGGAACATTCACATCGCATCGCGGTGTAGCATCCCAGCCCATTGTCACATTCGGATAATACGGTACGCCATATTCTTCTTCTACACGTTCCCAATGTGCAACATACGCATCGCGCACCACGTTGTAGTCGGTCTGCACTTCCGGCAAGTCGACATGGTGTATCCATACGTACGATGTTGCCGAATCAAAGCCGAGTTCACGGATTAACCCAGGCGTATTCACAGGCACCTCTTCTCCTGGAAGGATTGGAGCACCCCACGCTACTAGATTCCAGTGGATACCTCCAAGCCCCGCAGCAACGGCCTTGTCGCGTAGGCGATCCATGGCTGCCTTTGCGGCTTCCACAGTCCCAAATCCTTCGATAAAACGTTGCACATCATATACGGAAAAATAAGGCTTCCCGTCAATCTTCAGGTAATTGGCCTGTTGGAAGTAGCGTTCGATCAGGTGGTCGCCTATTTCTTCAAACCGCTCCGGCGACACCTTGCCGGGATATAATATCTTATGCTCTTCCCCATACGTATACGGATGGATATCCATCCAATCGTGGTTGGCCCACATAAGCGCGAAATTGATTTTATCTGTATTTTCCGCTTTCAAGAACCCTTCATCAAGTGCTTTCTCAAGAAACGGCTCATCTTCGTACATGTACCAATCGAAGATGAAACAATTCACCCCGTGGTCAACCGCCGTCTGTATTTTCTTGGCCATTACTGCCGGATCTTTCTCATCGAGGTACCCCCACTCGGGCACCAATGGCTGCCGATGGCCTTCAAAACGTGGAGTGGCTGTTTTCACCAATTCCCACTCGGACCAATTCGGGCCCTTTTCCGGATTTTGGGAATGCCGCGCATCTCCCGTATGGTAATTGGGAAAATAATAGGCTGCCACGATCAGTTCATCGCCCTGCGCCTGCTTTTGCTCTTGCGGCGCGCCGCATGCCATCATCAAAACCCCGGCAGATATCGCCGACAACCTACTCCATTTATTCTTCATTAGTATCTTTATTTAAGTGTTGCCAAAAATAACTAATATTCATCACCATTCAACCTCAACAAATAAACCCAATCGTTCTCGTCCGGCTTCTCGGGCAGCACATACTCTCCCCTGCGGTTGGGCGTAACGATCGCATCAGCAGCATTGCGGTAGGTTCCGTTCCGCGGGTTGTACCATAGCGCGGTATAGGTTGCGCCGGCACGTAAGTTTTTCAATACGCCTGATAACGGAGCGTTCGCATTGCTGTAAAGCACATAGGTCTTGTCCGCATCCGATGAGAGGAAATGCTTGTCCTGGTCCATACCCGTTACATATTGGGCATCGTCAAACCGAGGTACCAGCATGTGGAAATCCAATGACTGGTAGAAGTCCTTAAGATAGGTCATCTGGAACGATCCAGGTAGGTCTATAGCCTCGTACCAGCTTAGCTTCGACCAGGCCTCCCAGCCTTGTCCGTCGCCCGATTCCCAGTTCATCGCCCATATTCCCGAAGCACCGTACGTATACCCATAGCTACCCGACTGTAAGGCCCGCCAAGCCGTCTCACGTACCCGCTCAGCAGCTATAGGTTCCGGCCAATGTAATTGCTCGTAATTAGCTTCGGTTTCGACATAAGGTTTCCTCGGGGTCGCATTCCAGTATTTTTCATAATAGGCTTGGGTCTGGTTTTCGGCCGAATTGTCTTTAAGGTGACCGCCCTGCATGGCCCAGAACTGATGCCATTCCAAGTCTTTCATTTCATTGAAGCTGGGGTACTTACCCGGATAATCACGGTCAGTATGCATGGAAAGCGGCCTATGGTAACCATCAAGCCGGCCGATGAGCTGTGCCACTTTCTTCCATTTGTCATATGCGCCATTGTCTGGCACGGCATTTACTTCTTGTGCAGTGATCCAGATGACCGGATAGGCGGCATACCGAGCAACCAGATACCTTGCCCAGTGCAACAATGTCTTCTCATGCATGGCATCTGCATTTGCCTGATGTACACCGAAACCCAACGCAATCGTCATCCCCTGATCGGCGAGGTAATTCATCATCACATCGAAGTTTTCACGGAATGCCGCTGGGTTAATCCGGATCGCGTCAGGCTCGTTGAGCAGTTTGGTGCGATCGTCCCACCAGTTATAGCGTCGCGGGTTGCCACCGCCGTCGTTCTCTGCGGCATCCGGGTAGGTTTGGTAGATGGTGAACCCCTTCGCAATACGGTTATTTACTAAGTGTTTGAATTGGCTATTCCCGCAGGCCCCGTCACAATCCGATGCATTACATTCTTCCAGTCGTTCGTAATCGGGCGCCTGCCAATGGGTGTCCCCCAGCCAAAAGAATGGGTGCCCATCGGCATAGCTAAACATACGGCCATTATCAGCAATACGTACAAAGCCGCGGAGGTCTAACTCGGTGTTTCCTTTATTAACAATCCCCATCAGTTCACCTGCCTTATGTAAGCCACTATTGCTATCGTCGCTAGCTGTAATATTATATTTCCATTTACCGGTTCTATTCGGTGAAAAACGGACCACCCATTGATTGCCCCCATCCCAATAGCCTGGCAATGTAATTACCGCACCCGATTCGTGGGTAAAAACCGCGTCGACGGTGACATCAAGAAAAGGGTTTACATAATTGTCTGAACTAGTTAATTTCAAATCAATTCGTTCCCATATTTCCACCTGCGGCAAACTATCGGTTTGGGCTAAGGAGACAAAAAAGGATGAAAAAGTAAGGGCAACCGCGAAAACCCACCTATAATATTCTCGGAAGCATTTAAAGTGTGTTCGCGTTCCAAAACGGATTAGTCTCATAATGTATCTAAACTGATATATCGATTCGCAAAGTAACAAAATAAATCACTACTGACCGGATAATAGTATCACGTCAGCGTCCCAAAACAAAGAATATATTGTAAACCTCTTTTGTTTCGAGCAACCAATAAAAAGCGTTCAAGTGTCTTACGTCACTTCGGTCTTGTGTAAATCCATCTGTCGTGAGTAAATATTTAGGATAGTTGTCGCGATTTTTTCCAATTTTCGTAATGGAGATATTTTATGCTCGTGTCAATTTCTCTTGCAGTCCAATATTCTTTGAACGAATAATGTGGCTAATTCCTCACTCAACAAAAACACATTTGAACCTGTGATGTAGACGTCTGTATTTTTTGACGCAAAAAGTCCGTCCACGAATTTTTCAAATTGTGGAATGTTTTGCACTTCGTCTAAAAAAATATAGTTGGGTTTATCGACTTATAGTTTTTTCTTGATAATTTATAAAGCATTTTCTTATTGTGAATAACGCTCTTCAAAATGCACCCAGGAAGACACCGGTTCTTCATCACTTGCCTCCTTCCGTTCTATCTTTCCCACAACGGCCAATTCGTCATCAATGACAGTTGCCTCCAAGTCTGCCAAAAAACCTTTTGGCACCAACAGTACCGGTGCCATACGGGGCATCCCGTTGCCATAGACCATCAATGTATCGCGCGAGACTACATATATCGTATCACTCTCCTCCTCCTGTAAGTAACCGCCGTCAAACAGTTCGCCGTGCATAAATAGCCTATTATACTGCTTGGTCATGAGCCAATAAAAATCGTCCATCGGCTGTCCGTGGTAATCCGTCCAAACACGAAGAATAGTTGGATGCTCAGCAGCGGCAGATGCATCCAGGCGGGCAGGTTCTACACTGGTATGTTCCCAACTTTCATTGAAACTATTTACCCATACACTTGCCGGAGCATATTTAAGCACCCGCACCCAAAGACTTCTGTAAAAATCACCTTGTTCCCGCGCTACATCATTCAAATTGCCCACACCATTCCAAAACCCCGGGCTTACTGCCATGACTTCATTGCCTACCGGATTAGCACCTTTGTCTAGCAAAGGCCAACCATAGGTATTGCTGTACTCCGCTTCGTCTTTGACCTGATTGAACATCCACCTCACGGTAAACTTCTGAAAAAACGGCATCGATTGGACATTTTCTAGCATATTGGCCCGATTCGGCAGAAATTCCACGAAGTGCACCATAAACGGCTTACCATCCTGATGATAGTAAGCATCTTTATGCGGTTCGTAAAATTCCTCCCACGTACGTCTGGATTCATCCTCACACCGCACAACCGCCGCAGCATCGTCCAATCCCCTACTTGTTCCCATAGCGATACAGAAATACATGTGGTGCTGGTCTGCAGAGCGATGGGCATTCCAGTTTTCTAAGCGTTCTATCAACTTCTTCGCACGATTGTCGACCCACGGATGGTTGCCGTTTGTAATGTCGAGCATGATGTAGGTAAAACCAGCATCATGTATCCACCGTATCTGTTCGTCAAGCACGGCCGGATCACCGGCATCATATCTACCCAACGTAGGCGTGTATACATTTCCCCATGCATCCCATGTATTGTATTCCGGTGCCGATTTTGTCTTCGTTTTATCCGTGTTTGCCAAGGATAGCCATTCATCTGCAGACACCACCGTTGCAACCACTTCACCCGCGTTGAGTTTACCGATCATTCTTGCTTTCGGGGCCGGTTTATTACCCCGCGATACCATGGTAGCCGGACGATGACCCGCAATCCAGAGGTGATCTGCTTCCGCAAATCCAGCATCTTGGGCGTATGCGACCCACCAGTTTCCATTGGTGTAATAAGCAATATCCGCCTTACCATCTTGATCGATATCGTACGCGAATGCTTCTTCAGCTCCTACGCCAAACCCGTTTTTCCAGATACCCTCGTCTGTGAACCCTGCTCCGGTGGACAGCGCAACCGACCATATGCTAGCAGTTTTCTCAAATGCAAGCGCATCTGCTTTACCATCGCCATTTACATCGGCAAGCAATTGGGCGTCTGCAGTGTGCCCAAACTCTCCAATCCAAGGGGAAAAACCACCGAACATATCCGCACCATCTGAAACGCCCACGTACCATGCACCAACGAGCCCCGTATGGAAATAAATAATTGCGTCGTCTTTTCCGTCACCATTTACGTCGGCCAAAAACAGCTTGGTTGACCCTACCCCATTGCCTACCGACCAAATACTGGGCGCTGAAAACCGATCGCCTTCTGAAAGCGACACGTACCAATTTCCATCATCCGGATCAAATAATATCGCGTCTGTTTTTCCATCTCCGTTTACGTCACCCATAAGCACCCGCTTGTTCCCTGTATCAAGCGCGTCATAAGTGAGCAGTAAATTTGGTGTTGAGAATAACACCCCGTCGGAAAAAGCACCCAACCATTCGCCGTCTTCAAAAACAACGGCGTCGTCCTTACCATCGCCATTGACATCCTTAAAAAATAAGAAGTCGGCCTCGAGACCAAATCCAGAAAGCCGCTTATCCGGCCCCTCGCTGGCAAAAATCGTCGAATAAAATATCCCCGAATTTTTTGGCGGGTCGACCTCCTGTGCGCCACCGGTAATTACGCTTAACAGTACAATAGCCAATGTCTGTAGTTTTTTCACTGAATCTCGCATAATCGCAAATGCCGACTTTACTCGGGCAATAGTGATTTTATAATAATATAAAAGCTATTTCTACCAATACACACCGTTGAAATTCAACAGCTTTTCGCGAAATATCTCAATTTGATGAGGTATATCTGTGAACTGCAGGATACAAAACTTAAACGATTACTCCCATGTAATCTTAATAATTTGTCCCGGTGCTCCCGAACAATGCATTAAATTGTCATCCGATAATTGCGGAACCGGAATTTCCTGATTGTCAACAGACACCGCGGTCACCTTTGCTTTCAATCTGAGAATCAAATTGGACGCAGCACCCAAATGAATCGTCAACGTATTATCCGCTAATGTCATATCGTTAATCCATCCGGTAGAAGACACAACCGATACACCTTTCCCATCATTACCCAAAATAAATGCTTCACGCGTATCATCCGGCATAGCGAACTGAAACGGCAACTCAAGCACCCCGTCTGAAAACGAATAGGCATGATTGAGTACGCCCAAAAAATGGGAATCATTTAAATCGACACGGTGTGTATAAGACAACGCCGAGCCACTAAACCCAATTACCTGTCCGTATGCTGTTGCTTCATTAACACAAGTGTACACTTCCGGAGATTCGCCTACGCGTCCGTAAACGCGGGTAGGTAATTGAGCGATATGCGGACGTATCCGTTTACTTTTTGAAACCGTTGCATTGACGGATGCGCGTTGCTGTTCGTTGGTTTGTTTGAGATTCCCCCAAAATCCATTACCTCCCACAATTGCGGTGTTGACATGGTATCGTTGGGCATAAAATGGTGCTGCGTTATGCGGATAAACAGCAAATGTGAATACCTGGCTTGGTAAAACCCCTGCAAATCGATTCGTAATACTTCGCATAGACTTGGTTCGGTAGGTGCTGTAATCGCCGTAACCCGAAGCGCCATTATTCATCCAGAAAAATTTACCCTCCTGTAGCGGCATCAAACCGACCATACATCGCTGCGGCTCCGTCACATCAATTTCCACTACAACATCCGGATGATATTCCCGTAATGCTCGCATAGCCCGGGTCACATAAAAGGGAAGAAGGTAATCATACCGATCTTTGCGCTCTTGCGCACTGTATGTGCTATCGCCATGAGCCAATCCTGCCAATGAACTAGGGAAGGAGTTGATGGCATCCCATTTAAAGTAACGAACCCCCTGATCAATCAACCATTTACAATCATTAACAAAAACATCGTAAAAACCTCCCACCATATCAAATACCGGATGATTCCATTGCCCTTTGACGGGATTTCCGTTCTTGTCCAATATCACCCATTCGGGATGTTCCTTAAACCGGTCGGCCTTTGCGTCGATTCCCATGGGCGACAACCAAATTCCAGGAATCATACCCCGATTTTTGATTTCAGCTATCAACGGCTCAATACCATTAGTTAGCCGTTGGTTCGGAGTCCATACGCCCTGTGTCACTTCCCAACCATCGTCCAATACGAATAACTCCGCACCCAACTCCGCAGCATAACCGATCTCTTCTTTAATACGTTCTTCCGTAAAAACAGCCCTTACATCTCCTGATGCCCGCTGCATTCCCCATGTATTGTAGTAAAAATGGGAAACGCGTGCCGGTTCGTGGTCGGTTATCTGTTCCATAATATATCGATGCACAATAGCTCGGGTGTCCTGCTCCTTTTCATAAAAAGCCAGCGCCATCCACGCCGTTTCATATGGGTGTGTGGTATCCACCCGTTCTCCCTCCAAATATCCCCCTCTCCGAATCTTCGTGCCGAGCGTCAAGTGATCAGTCAGCTTCCTGGTTTCCATAGCGATGAACCATAAGCTCTCATCGGTATTATCCAGATCGGTTTCGCCGACGACACCTTGCGCCCCATCATTGGCAAACTGGCCGCTTTCCGACGGCTGGTACATTGCTTCAAAACCTTTTCGGCTGTCCTGAGAGGCATGCTCATATGCGCTGAAAAGCGTATATCCATCCATCCGTATTGTCTGGAATGGTCCTTTGACGTTTGCCGAGTCTCCGTTACTGAGCGAAAAGAATAGCGAGTCAGGTGCAAACATATGGCAATATGCTAAATTATTTACGCGGTGCCGTTGATCCCAGGTAGCAGAAGAGTTCAGTTCGGGCAACACTTCCTGCGCATAGGTCGCTATGCGTGTCTCCTTAAGATTAGTCGTCGCACTTGAACTCGTAAAAGCATATTGCGGAAAGACAAAATGAAGTTTATTGTCAAGCTTATTTAAGCTGAATTGGTGCTTTCCTTCCGTTTTCAAACCAAGCTTTTCACGAGTCAACGAAGAAAAAGGGAAATACTGCTTGCGCACTTCCACGATCAGACCTTTCAGTTGTCGTTGTCCCGAAAGGCGTATTACCAATTCCGTCCCCCCGTTGCCCAGCGCTATTACCTCGTGGTCACGATATTTCCACACAGGCTGCAAGGCATGCACCAACTGCTCATTAATCACAAATTCAAACCAAGGCACACGGTGAGACGGAGCAAGTAACTCCTTTCCGAGTTGCTTGCTCCATATCGACTTAGGTATCACTTTACCATCTTCGAATGCGATTACCTGGGTCATCGCCTCGTTTTCTATAGTAAGCCGTTTTCCATCCCAAGTAACCTGTGCAGATACCGAGTAACTGATTATCAAAAACGCGATGACTATTAACCTCAGCTTCATTTTCTCCAATTTGCCCATCATTAACTAAATGTTCCCTTTATAAATCGGGTCCCCATAAATAGAGCGCACCTGCTCTTACCGCTTGTTGACCGCTGGTAAAGTTAACCAAAATACCAATCGAGACTTCGGTGGATTCCTCCAACGAAAAATTCACTTTGACATTGAAGCGATCCACGCCTGTCACAAACGAAACTTTACCTAATGCGTCATCCAAATCAGCGACATCTGGAAGAACGCCGCCCTTAGCCACCACCAGATATCGCTCTGCGGTACCACGATTTACCGCAGCCGAGTTGCCCTCAGTTGTCCATATTACTTCATAATCGCCCGCCGGCAATGTCACGGTCTGATAAATCTTTCCATTTACAATCGCTGGATCTCCATCCCCCCATTTCTGCAGACCGAACGATCCGGAGTTATTGATATTGTCATATCCTCCATAAATTTTATTACCAGCAGGACCCTGATTGTGCATCGCATCGTTTGTTACCCAATCTTTTAATGTCCCCCATCGGGCACCGTCGTACGCCTCGCGTTGGAATGGCGCCTCGAAATTCTTAAGGTAGCGGCTACTGACATCTATCATTAAAGGCGGCACATATTCTTCCACCTGCTGCTCGGAATAGGCCGTTCGGAACATGTCGAGTGCGTTGGAGTCAGGGAGAAAAAGCGTCCGATAAAAATAGGAAGTCCCGGTTAAATAGTCCTGAAAAAATGTCGAATCGGCTATCGCATCGACATTTCTATGTACAGTATCTCCGGCAAGGTTTACATATTTGATTTCGGTAGCAAACGCCCCCCCCGCCGTGTCAGCTATACCCCAAACAATAAACATTTCTCCATTCTTTTTTTGCTGAGAAGTTAAAACCGGTCTATCCAACAACTGGGCTTGGTACTTTTCACCATACGTATTCCCAAATACTTCCAACGGTACGGAACGATTCCCCGCTTTATCATAAGTGACAATAACAAAAGAGTAATTGCCTTCCGGAAGATTTTCGATCGTACAGTTAACGGTATCGATAGTGGACGCTACGGGAATCTCGGTAGAATCCGAAAATACATTCCAAAAAATTCGTGCTTTGACCACACTTGGATCCGGTCCTTTCGGCCAGCTGATTTTCACTCGTTCCCGGCCACTGCTCACCGTAACATTTGTTGGCCTCTCCGTATAAATCCGACCACCCCTTTCTATGTGCTCCTCATAGGTACGATCCATCTTTTTACAGGAACCGAGTAGCACACACCATCCCAATATCCAAAATATTAACAACTTATTATTCATGATCTCTCCGATTTAAAATCAAATTGCATTAATTTATCTGTCCCCAAAATGAAATCTCAGAGGTTTGTACACCGCCTCCCGGGGCCCACGTCTCCAAGGTCTTAAATCGAATGTACCTGACAGGGGTCGCCATCGTTCCATCGAAGTCAAAATCTTCCCCATTGATTACAGCATATTCGACATCTTCTGTAGTGGTGGATCCAAATGGCAGCCCGGAAGGTTTTACCGAGGTAAAAGCGCCCAATAACTCCCAATTGTTCCATCCGCCATCGGGATCAGGGTTGTTACTACCATAAATCTCAAATGCCTTTATCATCGGTGCGATGTAGGGATAATTGGCCCGTTGATAGACTTTCATTCGACTAAAGGTGGCCGATACGCCTAGATCTACTGTGAACCATTGAGGCACCGAATACGTTGCAGATACGATCCATACGTTTTCGGAGTTATTGGTAACACCATCCCATATCTTCTCTATGTTGTAGTTGAAGGTGTTCTGCCAGGTGTCACTGGGTAGCTTAATCAATTTGAAATTGTCTTTCGGTATAAATTCTTCGTATAATGGAGTGAGCAATTTCACAAGCGTGTCCGACCTATTCCCCCAGCGGTCGCGAACAAACAATCCGATTCTTTTTTCTTCATCATCCAAGCCTCTGGCTGAATATATAGCACGTTCACTGCTGGTAAAAAATGTAGCTATTGGATCCCACGTATTCTGGCCGCTTGAATCAACCATTACCACGATAGCTAAATTGGCTTTGCTAGCATTTTCGAAAGCAACCTTCACACCACCGAATGTTGCGTCCAAGTCGATCGAACTAAATACTGATAACACAGGTGGTGTTAGCGGATTGACGGAAATTTCAACCGGTTCGGACGTTTTTTCATTTTTACCTACACTAAAAATTTTAATCGGATGACTACCGGTATTGCCAAAACCCTCTACCCGCAACGTATCGTAATACCTCGATGCTTTTGTTTCCCGCATTACACCGGGTTGGATTTCATAAACGGCCTTTACATAAGAAAGGTTGGGATCATCGGGAAGTTCGTAGGTAATTATTGCTCCTCCGGGTGTGGCACTAATTTCCAGACCTGTCACCTGTGCCGGTGCAGGCTTATCGGGATCCAAGTGGTCTAAACGCTCAACTTCTGAGCAACTAAAGACCCCAATCACTATCCCTGTGAATACAATGGGGATTATGCTTTTTATGTTCATAACATTTACTTTATTAGACAGTCTATTACTTACCATCCTATGTTTTGCACCAGATTTCGATTCACGATGATGTACTCATCTTTTATAGGCCAGAAGTAATCTTTCGTACTAAATGTTTGGTTATATACTACCTTTGGCCGGTAATATGCGCTGGCGACTTGCTGTTTCAAGTCCCAGCCAACGACAGGTTGATTTAAGACCGTGGTTGCGTCTTTCCATCGACGGATATCCCAGAAACGGTGGCCTTCAAAAGCCAGTTCGATAAGCCGCTCCTGTTGAATAATCTCCCGCAGCCCGTCTTTTTCATTAGGTTTATTCGGTTGGTTCGAATATTCAGCCCACGATTCCTCTACTCCGCTAAGACCGGCGCGAGCTCTAACCAAATCTATATACTTATAAGCCTCCGCTGTTGGACCGCCAGATTCATTTAATGCTTCCGCATATAACAAGTATACATCGGCTAACCGAATAATAGGCCAAGGATATGAGGTAACAGAGTAGCTCGTGCCAGTACCGATAACATTTTGGTAGTGGATGTATTTTTTTATGAAATAACCCGTTATGGTGCCGCGATCTGCCAAGTTGCTGCCGTTTCGCTGCCCTCCCATGGCTTCCAGATAAAACAACTCATCTGGTTGCTTATCGTCATATTTACCCTGTCCATACCACACACCTCCATCAAACCCTAAGTCAGCGTAGAACCTCGGCTCCCGATCAAAATGCAAACCGGCTGTAACGAAATTCTTCCGAATGTACAACTCGTCCTGTTCCGTTGCCTCGCGAAGGTTATATCTCGCACTGTAGTTCCACGTTTTATCCTCCTCGATAGGTACACCATGCTGAGAATAAAACATTTCAGCAAGCTTCATCGGGGGAGAAAGTTCTCCCCGCAGTGGCCAATTATCCAGATACCGCGGGTCAATGAAGGTTGTGGCCAACACTTGAATACTGTTTGATCTGGTTTGCGTGTTGGCCCAAATGACCTCACTGTTCCATTTCTCAGCTAGGCTGTTGCGTATGTTCATCTGTGTGAGGATGGTATCCGTAAGCGCATATTGCCCAAATTCTGGTTGAAAATAATATAGGCTAAAACCAGCATCATGGCAGGCTTCTATGGCTTCTTTACAGGCTTCAGCCGCCCTTGCCCATTTGGCAACATCAAATTCGGGATTAAACAAAGGTTGTCCATCGGGGTTTTTTAAGCCCACTTGGTCAGGATTGCCGTTAAACAAAGGGCTAGCCGCGGTAACCAATACCTTCGCTTTCATGCTGAGCGCTATGGCGGCGGTAACCCGGCCAAGTTCGTCCATGGGGTTAGCGATCTCAGTAGGCAAGTATTCCAATGACTCGTCGATCAAATCAACAATGTAATTGAAGCATGAATCGACCGGATCACGCATCACCTTTACCTCGTCGGGATCGGCCCATATCGGAAGATTTTCTTTAATAAGTGGAATGGGACCATACATCCTTACCAAGCAAAAATGATAGTATGCCTTCAAAAACTTAACTTCACTGGCCCACCTCGCTCGCTCGGGAGCTTCCATATCGGTTACATTTTCTATGTTTTCAAGGAATATATTACAGTCTCTAAGCGCACGGTACATCAACTGCCAATTGTCGCCATACGGATTCACTACATTCATCAGCCCACGAGCAATTTCAAACATCGATCCGCCCCGTTCATTGATCCGCCAGATTTCATCACCACCCAACATGGCAGGGTCGGATCCTAAATCACCATTTCTCGGCATATAGGAGTAACAAGTATGTAAAAACTTCTCTGCCTGCGTTCTGACGGTAAACGCGTTATCGAGCGTAGCGACATTATCCGGCACGATATCCAAATAACTGTCACATGCTACTAGGGTATTTAGGCCTACGATCAACGCCAAACACCTATATTTAAATTGCTTACTATTCATCTGTTTATTTTTTTAATTCAGTTGTCAGATGGAGCCTTTGATGTTTAAAACAATTATTGCCCTATGTGCTTAATAATTATTTTAAACATGTCGGGTTCATAATAAAATTGATTTGGTTACCTTACGTTTGTCAAAAATTGACGTTTAATCCGATATTATATACGCGTTGAACCGGATAACCCAACCCGTCTCCGGCCATTTCCACGTCCCAAAGTTTAAATTTGCTAAATGTCAGCAGATTGCTACCATTCACGAAAATCCGGAAATTACTGGTCCGCAATTTCTTCTGCACACCGGCCGGCAACGAATAACCCACTTCAACCTGCTTCAGTCGTAAAAACGTCCCATCACGCATAAACCAAGTACTGGTTTGTGCGTTATTATTGATTAGGGTTGTGCTGAGCCTTGGCCAAAGCGCGTAGACATCTTGATTGTCTTCAGCCCAATGGCTGTCGGCGTAGGCCTTTAGCAGTTGCGTATCGCCGACAAAAGGATAGGTACTATTGGGTGAACTGACGTCAATCCAGAATGACTCATTCGCAAGCCCTTGGAAAAAAGCGGAGAAATCCAGCCCTTTATATCCCGCTGAAAACCCAAAACCATATACAATTTCTGGAACCACCGGATTGCCGATAGGGACAATGTCATCTTCCGTGATCCTTCCATCATTATTCACATCCAAATACTTGATATCGCCCCCCCGATACTCGCCAAAAGGCTGGGCCGGGGAATTATAAGCTTCATAGTCGTCTACAAATAACTTCTCAGCGATATAACCATACCACTGGTTAATGGAGTTGCCCACGCGATAACGGTAGGACTCGCTATACTGCGGTTCTTCAAATTGCCGGTATTGATTCGTAGCATATGTGAAATTACCCCTCATCGATAGCCACCATCCGTTATACCACGACTGCTGATAGTCAACGGATGCATCTACGCCTTGGGAAGACGCCTCTCCCACGTTGGCCCGTATCGGCGCAGAAAGCCCCATTGTAATGGGCACGTAACTCCTTGTCATTAAGATATTCTTGCGGTACTCATAGAAATATTCAGCTTGGAGATTTATTTTATCGAATAACCCCAATTCAAGTGCGTAATTCTGCTTCAGCGCGGTTTCCCAAGTAATATCCTCGTTCGCATAGCGTCCCAATGAGATTCCGTTCCGGATATAGGTTTGATCGCGGCCAAAGGTCGCCGCCCGGCTTCCATCATCCATGTTCACATTGGATAGGTAAAAGAAGCGATCTTGGGGAGATCCTATCGCATCATTGCCAACGAAGCCGTACGTAGCTCTCAACCTGAGATTGGATACAACATCTCGTGCGGGTGCGAAGAATTTTTCGTTGGATAAGCTCCAAGCTAAACCGGCCGATGGGAAAAAGCCATACCGTCTGGATTGGTGGAACCGTTCCGAACCATTGTAGCCAAAGTTAAATTCGGCGAAGTACCTATTGTCGAACGAATAGGTTGCCCGGCCGGATAAGCCCAAATTCCGGAAAGGCAATGACAGCTGAAGTTCTTCAGCGTTAGCATCGAGATATTCCCGCATCATAAATACCAGCAAGCCACTTATTCCATGTTTTTGGTTGAAATTCCGGTTATAATTTACGATGGATTGCAAGTAGAACGAAGAGTTGACGGTTTTAACCCCCGGTTCATAGCTGAGGTATTCTGTCGCGGTAGCCTCGTTGACGTTGCTGATGCCATAAGTATCGGTAAACCGGTCATACCCATTGAGTGTATAATAAAAAGGATTATACGCCCGTACCATATCGAAATAGGCATATCGGTTGGTATTAAACATCGCTTCGATAGACAAGCCTTCCGTCAAATAAGAAAAGTCGTGTTTGAGTTCGAGTTGTGCCGCCATTGTCGACGATGCGTAATCCTTATATCCTCGTGTCATATCCGCATACGGATTTCGATAATTGCCGGTATCGTAATTCCCATACATAATGTGATTAACACGCTGGTGTTGCTGATCTTTAGGGAAGTATGCTGGAAAAAGAACAGGGTTCGACCTCACCACACGCCGATACATGTCGGCACCGCCCCATATAGGCCCGGTATAGTCATCGAAATTACCGTTTAACCGAACGACCATGTCCGTGGTCTTCGTAAGACCGATGTTTACGTTTGAACGGAGCGAGTAGCTTTTTAAGTCGATGTTATTGTTGAAGTTGTTGCGGTTATCTACTTTAAGCACTCCGTTATCCCGATTAAAGGTGCCTGAAACGAAATATTGTGCTACTCCGCCACCACCGCTTACATTGAGATTCATCCGCTGGTTCATCGCGTAATCCTTAAACATCATCTTCCGCCAGTCATTTGCTGGGTACACGTACGGATTCAAACCGAGTTCAGTATTCATGATTTTCTCATCCGAATACAGTACTGTATTCGGATTGATTTGCCCAAGGGGCGTGCGCGTATACACCGCCTCATTATATTGCTTCATGAACGTCACCGGGTCAGCCAACTCCACATTCCTTGTGGGCGTGGAGAGGGAGTTCTCAATTCGGAAAGACAAGGCAGCTTTACCTACCTGTCCTTGCTTCGTTGTTACCAGTATAACGCCGTTGGCCCCACGGGCTCCGTATACGGCAGTGGCCGTAGCATCTTTCATAATACTGAAGCTGGCGATATCATCCGGTTGAAGGCGGGCCAATTGGGTGGTGGTTACTTCCATGTTGTCGATCAGAATCAATGGATCTACCTTATACCCGAATGTCGTGACTCCCCGAATAAAAAAATCAGCATTATCCTGACCCGGCTCTCCGCTCCGCTGGTAGGCAATCATACCGGCTACCCGGCCCGCAAGAGCAGTTGTTAAATTGCTTGATGGGTTTTTCTTCAAATCATTCGCACTGACGGAAGTTACAGACCCGACCATATCACTTCGCTTCTGTTGTCCAAATCCTACTACCACCACTTCATCCAATGCACTGGGGTCGGCTGCTAAAACCACATCGATTTTTGTCAATTGATTTACTTCAATTTCTTGGCTGACATAACCAACCATGGAGTATACCAAAACAGCTGATGGGCTTGATACATCGACGACATAATTACCGTTTTCATCCGTTTGAGTGCCCTGACTGGTACCTTTAATTTGTACCGTTACGCCAGGCAAAATACCAGTCGTGTCTTTTACGCTCCCGGTTACCCGGACCGCTTGTGCCGATACCAACGCAACATTGGCCAGCAAGCACAGAAACAGCACAAAACAACTTTTTTTCGTACTTATTTTTCTCATGATTATATAATTGATTACAAAATATTAAAGAATGTCTCGTCTTTCTAGATAGACGTGATTTCGAGGATCTCCTGCCCGTATCGGTCCAATGACAATGTCAATTTTCCACGTATTAATTCGTCACCAGAAAATATTCCAACTTCCTGATCAGTGAAGCATGCATGCACACGATAGCGCCCATCGGGCCGTACCCAAGGCACATTAATCTGCCGGTTAGCAAGCCCTTCGCTTCCCCTCAAAACCACGACCGCGCCACTTCCCTGCTCGTTGAGTTTGCCCCACCAGTGCCAATCGGTGTCGGTTGGGCCTGGTACACCACTAAACTGAAAATGTGCATAGACACCGTACTGCCTATTTAGCCGATCCAACAAGGCGAATCCCTCCCGATAAGTCGTCTTATTCAGTTCGCTCAATGATTCCAAATCACCTGCGAACACACTAGGCACCCCCATAAACCAACTACAAAGCTGCCGCTGTTGTATCGCTGGTGTCAAACTGTTTTCAAGATTCACCGTAGCGGCACCGTAATATTCGATAGACCGCAGCGGCAACCCCCTGTGCGCAAAGAATTGCTGACGCGCATTCCAACACCCTTCTATCAGCCGCGCACGGAGGCTATCGGTGTTCTGCAGGCGTTGTACGGCAGCACGTTGCCTCGGATTTCCCGCACCCGCGTAATCGTTGGGCGGTACGTGAAAATAATGCGCATATTTCAAGGCTGCGACATCGCACGGCGTACCGGGCGTTCCCCAGTAGATTTCATGGGTCAATTCCAAGTGTACGTCAGGCGCCATACGAGCAACTGCATCCTGCGCTTCAAACAACCCCCGGAGCCCCCGCAATAGTGATTCCTTTTGCGTACGGCTGTCATGTCCGCTAGCGATGTCCCCGAATTTGATATTGGTTAAATCCTGCTTGAAATAAGTAGCATCGTAACGGTCATGTAAAGCAATCAAATCATATGCATAGTAAAAGCGCCACTTACTGGCGTAACTCATTGCCAGTGCTCCATCGCGCTCCACTTTAGGATAGCTGTATGCAGTTGGCAATGCCTTCAGGTCCGCCGAACGTGTCGGGTGCCGAAAGCAAGTGACCCATAGCCCCACATTCAATCTTTTATTTTGGATATAAGCCGTCGTCTCACTAAAATCAGGAAAGTTCGTTGAGTCCGGAACAACGCTGAATCGTGCAATAGCACTCGGGCTATTTGCTTCAGACCAACCTGCATCTAATAACAGTGTCTTTATCCCAATGTCGGCAGCTATGTCCGCCGCCTTCCGCATATTTTCGTCATTGATTAAGGGCCCGTAATTGGACCAACTGCACCATAAAGGAGCAAATAACGAAGGATCGAATGTTTTTATGCCCACTACCTCCTGCAAATATTGCTGGAAGTCGGTTTCGACCGTCCTATCCAGGGCGGTTGAAATTGCGGATATCGTATTCGCGGGTGGTCCCGCATAGGCATAAGTAAAAACAGGTTCGGATTTAAATTGCTCTGCCGGGCCCAATACCCATTCGAAATGTTCCAAATTATATCCCATGCTTCCCTCCGTCGAAATGGTACGCAACGCGGAAGGAACTTCACTCACTTGTAACACACCGTGGGTCTGGCTGCTATCGGAAAAAGCCCGGATACTGGATACCGCTCCCCTACCCGAAGGCGTCAACTCGGAGATGTTACGATAATCAGCGGATAGACATATATCATCAATCATCAAGCTGTCAAACTTCAACCACGACCCACTCCCATTGGTAATCTCCACCCACTTCCTGATGGCCGGATGTTTCTCATGAATTTCATAAATGATATCAACAGCCAACCCCTCAAGGCTATCCATACCGCTGCTTCTGTAGCGCACCCTTAGTTGGTCCACTCCCGCATTGGGCTGGGATTGGATAATAACATGATGGTTAAATACGCTCCCCAAGGTAGATCCATGACATACGGTTACCGGTGTCCATTTCACTTGTTGCCCATCTACCGTATGGTCATTGTTCACATGCAGCTCGTCCGTTTCTCCCAAATTTTCCGCTAATGAAATCAAACCCGGGTCGCCATCCTTTGATTCACGTAGTCCTTGGGGCTCTATGTTCGGTACGGCCCGATGTATACGGAAAGATATTTCCGACGCTGGGCCCGAGAGCAAATTCTGTTCTGCCACATGAAGTTCTTCCGTGCGCACTCCCGTTTTATCTATCGATAATACGCGCTTCAAGAGCCCGGCATCCAATATCACCGACCGTTCGTTCTCGATAACAACACCGGCCCCCTGGCCTTGCGCCAACGCAATGCTCATGGAGAGAAATTGAATTAAAATATAATATATCAACCATTTAACTGACATAGCATTGATATTATGTTTGATGTTTCCTGATTAAAGAACCATGGCTCGCAGAATCTTTCTTAGGCCTATAAGCAATGGTTCTTACATCCGCTAAATTCCTCAAAAATGATAGTCGCTAAAAACATCCTATTTGCTTGTTATAATACACTATTTACGGACATCAAAAAGTAATCATCAACCCCCCGTCCACAGTCACCACAGATCCCGTCATATACGACGCATCTGACCCTGCCAGGAACCAAACTACTCCAGCCACTTCTTCGGGCATCCCAGGTCGTTTCAGTGGTAAATGATTATATTTGATATAATTATCCCTGAACCAATCCGATTCCAATTCGTTACCGTGTGCCTTAATCGACATGGGTGTACAAATAAATCCCGGTGCGACCGTGTTGGCCAAAATACCCCGTGGCGCCAGTTCCAATGCCAACGAACGCGTGAATTGAGTAATTGCCGCTTTGGCCATCCCATAGGCCGAACTGCCATTTTCCACCCGGTTCCGATGGATGGAGGTGATGTGAATCACCCGGCCGCCGTCTTTTAGCAGCGGCACAAGCAAACGGCAACTCTTTACCGTACCATACAGCATCACTTGTAACGCATTATCCCATTGTTCAAATTCGCTTTCCAATGCCGGCATACCCTGCGAAACGCCTACGCTATTGACCAATACGTCGAAGCCGCCGACCTCAGTTTCAATCCATTTAGCCAGTTCACCGATATGCTCGCTGTTCCTTACGTCAACCTCAAACGCCCGATGGCCCTCACCCACTAACGCTGCACAAACGTCGTTACCCTTACGCCGGTTTGACGACCCGATGAACACGCGATAACCTTCTTTGGCGAATCGATCGGCAGTGGCCTTTCCGATACCTGATGATCCACCAAGTATAATTACTTTCTTTGTTTCCATCGTTAGTATGTTGCCCTCCCGCCAGAAATATCAAAAACAAACCCGGTTGAAAAACTCGCCTCCGGCGAAACAATCCAAGTGGCCATAGCAGCCACCTCGTCAATGGTTCCTAATCTGCCCATCGGAATCTTGTCTGTCATATATTTAAGTTGCTCTGGCGCCGTATCAGCATTCATCGCCGTTTTAATTACCGCCGGCGCAAGGCCGTTCACCGTTATCCCTTTGGTAGCATATTCCTTACCTACAGCCTTCACCAAACCAATGACACCAGCCTTCGTTGTCGAGTATCCCACCATGTTGGGATTGCCTTCCTTACCCGCTATCGAGGCAATCAAAAGGATACGACCGTAGCCGCTTTTTTCCATCAATCCAACCCCGTATTTGGTTACTAAGAAAGCTCCCCGAAGATTTACGCCATAAATCCGATCAAATTGCGCAGTATCGTATTCGGTAATCGGTGTACTTGTAGGGCCAACAATACCCGCTGAATTCACGAGCACATCCAATTTCCCATACCGTCGTGCTACTTCTGCAAACACTCGCTGTACCGATTCCTCATCTGCGATGTCCACCGGAAAACCTGAAACACCTTCGCTATCGCTAAATTCTTCTAGTGTGGCGTTCAATCTATGCTCATCGGCATCGACTATTACTACGGTTGCCCCTTCGTCTGCCAACCGCTTGCTGATACCTTTTCCCAGCCCGTCCGCACCACCCGTTACCACGGCAACCTGTCCTTGAAATCGTCTATCCATTTAGTTGTATTAGATTTAATACTATTTATTCCACTGCTATTCCCGAAGGTCACTCGTCGCTCGCTTCAAAAATGATATCGGCTAAGTTAGGCGACTTCATTTCAACCGAGAAGCACCTTATTTGCCATCTGTGATACATTATTTACATTGGTAAGCTTCAAATTTGGATATTCGAAAAATAGTTGCTAATTATGTATTACTAACGAACAGATTATGGCCACGCAACACCACCTGAAAAGTATTTTCCAACACCAAAGTGCATTGGTGGATATGAGTTTCATCGTGAGGGAATACCGCCAGCGGCATTTCGACTCGCCTTTCCATTTCCATGATACCTATGAGCTGATCATGATTCCGAAAAGCCATGGCAAATTATACATCAGCAATAAAGTCGTCAATTTCTCAGATGGCGAGATTTACCTGTTCGGTCCAGGATTACCGCATTGCTTTCTCAACGACACGTCCTTCCGGGCAACCGGCGAAATAGCACATGCCATCGTGGTTTTCTTCAAAATGGATTTCTTGGGAAAGGATTTTTTCGAAAAGCCCGAGCTGGCGGCTGTAAAAGAGCTTCTCCAACATGCGGCTGTTGGATTGAAGCTCGACAAGCCGAACCGGTGGCTGCAACACGCTTTCCCCGCCATCGTCGAGGCAAAGGGAATGGACGCCATGCTTATTTTGCTGCAAATGCTCCATCGGTTATCACGGCTGCAAGAGCAATTGGTCCCGATTAACAGCGCCATACCGAAGGTCCGGCCCAAACAAGAAGATGCTGAGCGGCTGGAAAAGGTAATCCGATATATTATCGACCACTTCAAAGACGAGCCGGATAGCAAGGAAGCGGCTTCCATTGCCTGCATGAATGATGCAGCGTTTTGCCGGTATTTTAAGCGGCGGACGGAAAAGACGTTTTCCCAGTTCGTAAATTACGTGCGGGTTACTCACGCCACCAACTTACTGTCAAAAGAAAATTGGAACATTGCCAGTATTTGCTATGAATGTGGCTATAAAAATGTTTCCTACTTCAACCGGCAGTTCAAGAACATTATGGGGGTCACGCCAATGGAATACCGATCTACCCATGTAGGTACCGCAGAGACCTTGTTGGAAGAAATCGCCTAATATAGATAACGACTGATGTCACGACCAGTCGCATGTTACCAAAACATCATATACAGGGCCACCAATATACCGCAGACCAAAAGCGCGCCCACAGCAAAACTGTTGTCTACGCCGAATAGCTTACGATCCACCTCGAGCCCTTTTGCCTGTACGCCACGGCGCCGGTCCCACTGACTGATGCCCCACATACCAATGACACACAACACAAAAACGATACTCATTCGGTCCAAGAAGGGTATTTCAAACTGCCCGGAAGAATTTAGTTTTGCAAAACCAATGGGCTCCAAAAACGCCCAGTTTATCCAATATGGAGAAAACTTAAGCCACACCGAAAAGACAAAACCACCAATTGTCGCAAATAATGCCGCATTAGATGTGGTTCCCTTCCAGAAAAATCCGAGGATGAACATGGCGAATATCCCGGGTGAAACGAAACCGGTATATTCTTGGATGTACTGAAAGCCCCCCTTTTTATCGATACCCAAAAACGGAGCAATCACTACGGCAATCAACATGGATAGGATAACGGTGAGCTTCCCCACGCGCACCATCTTTCGTTCGGAAACCTGCTTATCCGACAACCTTCGGTAGATATCCAGGGTAAAAATGGTTGCTATGCTATTGGCTTTGCCCGCCAAAGAAGCGACAACCGCTGCCGTAAGGGCAGCAAACGAAAGCCCTTTAAGCCCAGCAGGCAAGAGGTTCAACAATACCGGATAAGCACGGTCGGGATTGAGCGAGCCATCGGCCATCATTTCATCCTGAAAACTTCCCTGCTGGTATAGCACATAAGCCGCAATACCCGGCAAAACCACAATCAGTGGCATGAGTAATTTGAGAAAAGCAGCAAAAAGAATTCCCCTACGTGCGGTTTTCAAATCAGCTCCCAGTGCCCGTTGTGTAATATATTGATTACACCCCCAATAGTTGAGGTTGGCAATCCATAGACCACCGAGGATGACACTGAGGCCGGGCAAATCAAAGTAATACGGATTGTCGCGGTGTAAAATCATCTCGAAGTGACTGTCTGCATGCTCAGTCATCAGCTTAAAGCCTTGTAAGACGCCCGAAGCCCCGAAGTGATCCGCCACCAAATCAAGGGCGAGGTATGTAGTAGCCAAGCCTCCCAACACCAGAAACCCAACCTGTATAACGTCGGTATAACCGATTACCTTCATGCCTCCGAGTGTAATCACGATAGCGAACACTGCAAGGAAATACATACAAGCTGTTAGGTCAAATCCAGATATGCTATTGATGGCCAATGCCCCCAGAAAGAGGATAGACGTAAGGTTTACCACGATATACAACAGCAACCAGAACACAGCCATGATCAAGCCAACCGTATCGTTGTACCGCTGGCTCAAGAACTGCGGCATGGTAAAAATCTTGTTTTTCAGGTAAACCGGGATAAAAAAAACAGCTACTACGATCAGCGTCAGCGCCGACATCCACTCGTAAGATGCAATAGCCAATCCCATTTGAAACCCTGAACCACTCATTCCGATAAATTGTTCGGCTGAAATGTTGGAAGCAATGAGCGAAGCCCCTATCGCCCACCACGTGAGTTTGCCTTCTGCCAAAAAATATTCCGTGGTCGACATTTCAGCTGACTTTTTCCGAAAGTACACCCACAGGCCATATCCGGCAACGACGATAAAGTAGCAAATAAAAACAACGTAGTCTCCTGTGGTTAATCTATTCATCAGGCTTACTCTTAGTTTGGTACTGTGCAACAGGTTACAAATATAAACTGCCTTGTGGCGGAAAGTTCATACTAGGTTTGCGTAGATTGATACATTATTTGCCGTGTCCGCACTATCTTTGGTCGCTTCGGTTTCGCCCTTACAGTATAGTACGGGTTGCCGGCCGACCTAAAACATCTACATTTGATGGCGTTATCTCACCATGGCTAATCATCTGAAAACAGAAAAATATTATGCTTCTAATAACAGCACATCGACCATTATGAGTTTACTAAAAATTACACAGGCCTTTTGGTGCTCAGCCATCTTGCTCATGGGAAGCGCCCCGTCGCTCTTTGGGCAATACATCAAGGTGAATGAAGCAAACTCACCTTATGTCAGCAAGCCCCTGGTAAAAAATGATCCGGCATATGCCGATTTCAATACGGAGCAGATTGCGCTTATCATGGCGAAGGCACCGCAAGGTGCAACCATTTATTTTCCGGCAGGGGATTATCATTTCAATGGTAGCGCCATGCCCAACAGGGGCACTATCGAATCCAGTCAAACCGGGCAGCTTTTCCGGGGAGATGGCGTGGGAACCACCCGTATCATCCAGCATAACGCACAACGCGATTTTGGATTCCGTGCGCGATCCGACTTTAAGCGGGTACCTGCTGCCACGCTAAGGATACGGCACAAGGGATGCCGGATAGAACAGCTGACAATCAAATTGGCCGATCAACTGCCACCCAAAACCATAGCTGGTACAGCGGCCATTTCCATTGCACATATTGTTTATTTTCCCGACCATAATGTGGGAATCGTAGAAACCACAGGCGATGCAAGTACAGGAAATTTTTTACTGGATCATGTGGTCGTCACACAAGTTGACATCGGCGAAAACAATACCGGAGGCATTTTGGCCCAACGATTTTTCGAAGTCGGCATCGATATCCAGGGATCGGGTGGGCATATCCGTGCATCGCACATAAACCGGCTTGATGCCCGAACAGGCATTCGACTCGACAACGGCAATCATTGCGGACAAGGTGAATATCAATTCGAGTCAATTTATTCCATGGGCAACCCCGCTGTTTTCACCGACGGAATATTCTTCGATTGGGCAGGTGGGCAAGGCCCCTCCATTCACAACAGCTCCTGCTCCTTTACCAGCGGTATCTTTGCTGGGCCCAAAGGCAAGTACGGTGATCGGTTGAATCCCTACCCTGAAGCCATTGTAAAGCGACGACCGGAAAAAGATTGGGATTGGTTCACCATCCATGATCATTATGTGGTTGACCAGCCAAATGAAAACCAGCGACGCGAATGGTATGGCTTGCCGAGGTACAGCGAAATCGTCCGCATCGGCAGCCAGCCAAGAACGGGGGGAAAAGAATGGACAGTGGGTGAAGACTTCGTTATCGAGCAAATCGATACGGGCGCATATCAGGGTGCTGCTAAGATTATTTGGAAAGGCGATAGGCCGTCACCCTCCTCAGTGTACTATGTTACATATCAACAGGAAGCAGCCTATCGGGTACACGACCTGGAATGGGGAAACGCCATTAACTTTTCCTGCCAAGAAGCTAACCAGGTCAACGGATTTGCTATTAAGTTTGATGATCAGGAGACGGGATACCTCAATCCCGACTTCCGTTTCGGCATCGGCTATAATTTCCTTTTTTCGGGAAACTTCATTATTAATGGCAATATCGAATTCAACGGACATACAGACAACATTAATATCAGCGGCCTGACCTCCGGCGTTTGTAACATTGTGTTGAAGGGAGCAGATAAGAACAGAATGGTTAGCCGTATATCGGTGAATAACAGCACATTTAACCATTTAGTTGTAGGCGATTATACGCACCAAGTAAAAGCTGCTAATAATTTCCTAGACAACACCTATCAAATCCATGCCCAACCGGGTAACCGGCAGGAGGAGCTGCTCAACGAAAAGAAACTGCATTTTGATGATTTGGGTAAGGTGGAATTACTGTATACACCTTAAGCGAATATAGTGCCTATGCCCTGGTTATCTTTTCAGTTTTTTACTTTGACTACCCTCACTTTCCAGTCCTCAGGGCCTTTTTCAATATATTCCCACCGGAAAGGTTCGTTGCTTTCCGCCTCCATTTGATAATACAAAGGTTTGGGGTCGTGGTCGTTTATGAACTCAAAAGCTTCACCCGGCCGGATGTCGGCGAATGCCTTATAAAATAGTTCATGCCTTTCCGCCGGGGGAAACGGACGTAGATCAAACTCACTGACCACCGAGAAGCCATCGTCCCCCAATCCACTATCATCCTGTTTGGTGATATGGACCACATACTCCCCATCACTCTTCTTTTTATAGATCCATTTGTGCCTACCTTCAAACTTATTGATGAAAATCTCGTGTATTTCCACGGGGTCCTCACCCGAAATCAACTCCATCGTGGTATTTTGCTCCATCATACCGTATCGGTGGAAAACGATTTGCTTCCATACCTTTTCGTCCGCCTTTCTCAAATCGAGCAACGTCGAAACATCGTCGAATTCAACCCCTTTGGATGCTTCCAGACGGGTCACTTTAACCTTCCATTCCCTTCCGCCCCGGTTCAGGTATTCCCAACCCACTACGTCGCCGTATATGGAGCGGAACTCATAAAATAAAGGGATCGGATCATGATCGTTTATAAAAATGAAATGGTCATCCACCGGCAGCTCCCCGAAAAGCCGGATTAATAATTCATGTCGCTGGATTGGAACCAATACCCGTACATCCAACTCGCCGTCTGCATTTTTCGCTATTGTCATTTTTATGAAATTTAATAAAGTCTGTTACTCAACCCCGGTCTACCCAATCAGGTAGGCCAACCCGTTAGTGACCGAATGGCAAAGGGCCCGGACTTTTCTTTCCCTGAAAATCTTCTCCATCAATTCCCTTGCGATTTTGTATTCCTCATGGATCGGGCAGGGGTGGGATGCCGAACATTTACTCAGGCCAAGCCCGCACTCCCTGAAAACACCATCCCCTTCGATTGCTTCAACGATATTGATAATGGGTTGCTCCTGCTGTTCTTCCGTCAGGTAAAAACCACCGGACGGGCCTTTGAGGCTATTGATTATTCTTTTCCGGGCCAATAGCTGCAATATTTTCCCAACAGTATGTTCACTGGCATTGATCCTGTCGGATATCTCCTTTATATTGGCTTTTTCACCGTCTTCACTTTTTCTCGATAGAAAAATGACCGCTTTAATGGCTGTTTTACACGTTAAGCTCAGCATATCGTTTCGTTGTTATCATAAATTTATTGTCCCAAAAACTCCCTTCCTTCCGGGGAAAGCATGGCGAAACTCCATGGCGGCTCGAAAGTCAGGTTGACGTTCACCCCCCAACCCGGAAATGATTTGCCCAGGGAGTTATGCGTATCTGTTGTGATTGCGTCGCCCATGGGGCAAAACTGGGTGGTCAGCGTCATGATACACACTACTTTATTGTCCGTTTCATCAAAATATAATTCATAGACAAGCCCCAGATCCACAATATTCAGTCCGATTTCGGGATCATACACGTGATACAGATCCTGCAATGCATAATTGCATTGCTCACTGTTGTTTGTTTTGATGTTCATGTTTGCTTTGCTTTATGGCCTGCGGTAACCGCTACATTATAGACGTATAATATAGCTGCGATAAGTAATGCCAGCGCACCTGTTTTCAGTATGAGCTGGTTGAGGATGATAATACCCAGGATAAAAATGATGAAACCCACAAGATAACTGTACCACATGATGCGGTAGACGCGATCGTTGAAGATTTCCTTTGGTGCCGGTGTTTTTCCTTTATGTGCCTTGTTATGATAGACCTTATTCCAGATGATAAAAGGCATGGTTTTGAAGGTCATGCCGAGGATGATGGCGGTGATCCAGCCGAAGAAGATACAGAAGCCGTAGATCATGGCAATCCGTGGAAATTGTCCCTGAGGTAAAAAAGTCAATGCAAGGATCAACGCTACAAAAGGCAACAGCATCTGAACGACCGAAATTAATGAGGTTTTTACCTGCTGGTCTACACTTTTCCTGATCCTGCCCTGATAGGCCTTGTAACAATGCCTGCCAAACAATAAGATAGCAGTCAGTCCCATGATAACCGGGATATAAAATAGCATAGTCGGCACAGCCATGAGATAAAGCACCATAAAGCTGATTAATGCGATATTCAGCAACGCAAACACCAGCCATAATATCCCGTCATTTGTATACTTGGAAATCAAAAACATGGGTATCAATCTCGAACCTACACCGACCACCATGAATACAAACCAACCGACAATCCCCAGATGGGCATGGATAGACAAATAATCCACCGAATTTCGGGACAATATCGGCGTACGGAAATTCAGCACCAGCAGCAGGCCAAAAAACGTGGTTGCGAACAGCCACAATGTGGCCGTGATCACATACCACGCATGTACGTTCCTGTGCTTGCTTTTGAACGAACTGCCCAGCACATTAGCAAGGTAACAGATTACGCCGATATTGACCAGCACGGCCCCGATCTGCATCGGCCAGCCCATATCAAACACATAGAAGCCATAAACCAAAAGGGGGATACCGACGGCTGAAAAACCAAACGTCAGGTAAGCCAACCGGTCGCTGTCCAGTTTTCCTTCCACCAGCACCGGCAAGAGCTGATGGGATGCCCCGAAGATGATCATCGTACCCCAGGCCAACGCCATGGTATGCGTAATAGCCAATGTCTTTGGATTGAAATAATGTGCCCCGACGGCCTCCGTACTGAACAAAAGAAGGATGGTACCCAACAGGAAACCCAGGGAGGCATAGCTATAAAATGGCAGCACCACTTTATAATTGGTTGTCTTCTGCAATCCGCCGATAAGTGGAGACATCATACCGAATCTACTTACTTTTAAATATCAGCAAATAAACTTCCCCGTCTCGAACTTCCTTTATCCGGTAATCAAACTCCCTTTCTTTCAATTCTGTTAGGAGAAATACGGGAATCCTTTTATGGTGAACGTAAAGCGCTTTACCCTGAGGTAAGACCTCCAGGTTCTCTAAAATGGTCATCATGGGCATGGGCATTTCCAGGTGGCGGACGTCCACTTCGACCAGCTTGTTTTCATATTGCCGCAATAAGATAGCCCAGTCCCCGGAGGTCGACAGGTCCTCTTCTCCGACATTGACTTCCTCCGCTTTCGAGGTATCGGCTGCCGCTATTTTATAAAAATAGGTTTCGATCGTATCCTGATCAATAAAATTGACATAGGTCTGGAAGCCCTGTTTCTCCAACAATTTTATCAATGGAACAGGTTCAAAATTGTTGATGATTACCAAAACCTCTCCGGGATTCAGTGATTTCACCCGCTGCTGTATGGATTTCAGTGGGTCGTTCCCTTCGGCCAACATGGCGCGTACATCAAAATTGACCAGGCGGTCCGGTGGTATGTTTTGCAGGTACTCGGGTTTGGGGTTGTTTTCCGGAACTGCCTCTTCCTGGGCAACCGTTTGCGACTGATCCACTTCAAAACCAAGAGGTGCCAACGCTCTGAAAAAATCAACGGGCTTACACCCTCCTATCTTCGAAGCCATGGCAATGGTAGTCCTTCCCGCCATCAATGCCCTCAACACAGGATTTCGCAGTTTTTTGAAATCAGGACTAAGTGTTACAATGGTTTCCAGCGCATCGGGATGGTGTTTCAGCAGTGCCGCAATTTTGGTTCGTTCATTGATCAACATATTCATTTCAATAACTCCATCGATTGGTTACTTGACTTCCTCGCTTTTTCTGCTTATCCGGATGTCCCACCATTGAGGGCCCTGCTGCAGGTATTCCCAGGTAAAGACGTCTCCATGCATTGCTTGTAATTGATGGTAAACGGGTCTCGGGTCATGGTTATTATGGATGATAAATGTTCCTCCGGGCTTCAGCATTTCAAACACCTTGAAAATCAACGCATGTTTCTGCTGCGGTTCGATTTCCGGGATATTCAGGATAACATCGTCTTGTCTTTCCGTCGGAACAACAGGGACCTGCCGGGTCACCTTGATATCCCACCATTCCGGGCCCTTTTGCAGGTATTCCCAAGAGAAAATATTTCCACGCAGGTTCATCAATTGGTAATAAACAGGCATCGGGTCGTGATTGTTGTGGATAACCAGATGCTCACCCTCCACGAGTGTATTGAACACGTCGAATATGGTTTGATGCCTCAACCTTGGTTCGAGTTCCTGAACATTGATAATCTTTTCGTTGGCTGTTTGCATGTGTCTAATTTTTAATGGATTTCTGATTTAAACAAAGCAAATATAACTAATAATCTTTCAATAAAAGTATTAAAGTACTTTTATTCTTTTATGATTACGCAATTTGACAAAAAACTTAGAAAGCCAGCATTAGCCTGAACATCGTGTGATTTTGTTATTGATTTGTCGCTTTATTTCCCGATGCAAAACTTCGAAAAAATATTATCCAGTAAATCATCGGTGGATACACTGCCCGTGATTTCTCCGAGGTGATGTAATGCCTGGCGGATATCCATCGCCAAGAAATCAGATGTAACCGGGTTATCGATGCCGTCAAGTACTTTCCCAAGCGACTCACTTGTTTTCCGCAATGCCGCCACATGCCGGATATTGGTTACCAGCACATCATCACTGTCTAGGTTATGCAGGTTTACTTTACGCAATAACTCGTCTTTCAGCTCCTCCACCCCGACGTTGTTCTTGGCTGAAATAAACAAAGGTTTAATATTGGCCAATGCTTCCCTGTGTGTTTGTGTGAGCAGGTCTGTCTTGTTGACCACCACCACGTAGGGTACACCCAACGCAGCCACCTCTGCAATCTGGCTGTCGATCTCATCAACATCATCCTGCTGCGGATCGGCCAAGTAAATAATGAGCCGTGCCTGCCGCATCTTTTCGCGTGTGCGCTCCACCCCTTTCGCTTCGATGATGTCCATCGTGTCGCGGATGCCCGCCGTATCGATAAAACGAAATGACACCCCATGGATGTTGATCTCATCTTCAATCGTATCGCGCGTTGTACCTGCGATATCCGATACGATGGCACGCTCTTCGTTGAGCAAGCTGTTGAGCAGCGTCGACTTGCCTACATTGGGCTTGCCCGCGATGACCACCGGCACCCCATTTTTCAGCACATTGCCTTGTTCAAAAGAAGTAATAAGCCGACGGACCACCGTATTGATTTCAAGCACCAGGCTTTTGAGCTGTTCCCGATTCGCAAACTCCACATCTTCTTCCGAAAAGTCCAGCTCAAGCTCGATGAGCGAGGCGAAGTGGATCAGTTGTTCGCGGAGCTGCTTCAATAGATTGGAAAACCCACCGCGCATCTGCTGCATGGCCACTTGGTGCGATGCTGCAGAATTAGAGGCGATCAGATCGGCTACAGCCTCAGCCTGTGATAGGTCCATCTTGCCGTTGAGAAAGGCACGCAGCGTAAATTCGCCCGGCTGGGCTGCGCGGGCACCCCCGCTGACGAGTAGCTGGATAATCCGCTCGATGATGTAGCGCGAATTGTGCGTGGAGAGCTCAACCACGTTTTCACCGGTATAGGAGTTCGGACCGACGAATAATGACACCAGCACCTCATCCAACACCTCATCGCCATCACGGATGGTTCCGAAATGGACGGTATGGGTAGACTGCTGCGAAAGGTCCTTACCTCTGAAAACCCGGTTGACGATGGCTATCGCATCCGTACCTGACACACGGATGATCGCAATGGCGCCGCTTCCGGTGGCCGTCGCCAACGCTACAATCGTTTCTTGATTTGCCATAGCGGCAAAGGTACAAAACTCAACCGATCACCGTACCGCTAGGCAATATCGCTCGCTTTTTGGTGACCACAATGCCGTCACGTATGACATGCGTTTCGAAGTCGCCATCCTCCAAGTGACTGCCACCTGTGATGCGGACGTTATTGCCAATGCAGCAGTTTTTATCAATGATGGCATTTTCGATGTAGCAATTTTCACCTACACCGGCCAGCGGCATCCCCTGTTGATTTGATTGCTCAATTTCTTCAAGTGTCTGGTAAAAATCACATCCCATCATGTAGGTGGTCTTAATCACCGTGCCTGCACCGATACGCGATCGTACACCAATGACGGAGCGTTCAATTTCCTCAGCCGCGACGATACAACCATCGGCCAACACTACCTTATCCAGCCGGGTACCCGAAACTTTAGACGGCGGCAGCATGCGTGGCCGGGTAAAGATGGTATCTTTGTCAAAAAGGTTAAACGAAGGAATATCGTCTGTGAGGCCAATATTGGCTTCGAAAAATGAGCCAATAGTACCAATATCGGTCCAGTAGCCCGGGTACTGATAGCTGTGCACCCGGCGGTGTCCGATGGATTCGGGCAATAGCTCCTTGCCAAAATCAACACCCGAGCTTTCAGCCAATATCTGTTTAAGCACCTCTTTATTAAATACATAGATACCCATTGAGGCGAGATATTCCCTACCGGCAGCCTTCATCTCATCGCTCACTTCAGACACCCAGTCGGGCAGCAGCGAACTATTAGGCTTCTCAATGAATGAAGTGATGTTGCCTTCCTCGTCGGATTTTAGGATACCGAACGACGTGGCATCCTTGGCACTCACCGGGATGGTAGCCACGGAGATCTCGGCACCTGCCTTGATATGCGACTGGATCATTTCCTGAAAATCGATCTGGTATAACTGATCGCCCGACAAGATGAGCACATGCTCATAATCGTGGTGCTTGAGGTAACGCATCAGATGCCGAACCGCGTCGGCCGTACCTTGATACCAGCGCTCACCCTCGTTGGTCTGCTCAGCCGCCAGTATATCCACAAATCCTTTACTGAATAGACTGAAATTGTAGGTATTTTTGATATGTGTATTGAGCGAGGCCGAATTAAACTGGGTAAGCACATAAATGCGGTGATAGCCCGAGTTGAGGCAATTGGAAATCGGAATATCTACCAATCGGTATTTGCCGGCAATCGGCACTGCAGGCTTTGAACGCTTTTCAGTCAATGGATAGAGGCGCGTGCCCTTGCCACCCCCCAGTACTACGGAAATTACACTGTGCTTGATCATAATCTATTCGTTTATATGCTGATAAAGATCTATGTATGAAACGGCCGATTTATCCCAGGAGAAATCGAGCGCCATCAGCTGCTTCCGCAACTGCTGCATCCGCTGCGGGTTGGCATACAGTTCCAGCGCCCGGCCGATGGCGCTGGCAGCATCCGCTGCATTAGCCTCGGCAAAGGTGATGCCGTACCCGCCCGGCTCAAGGATATCCTGCACCGTGTCCTTCAATCCACCCGTACTTCGTACGATTGGTACCGTACCGTAACGCATGGCATATAATTGGTTGAGCCCGCAGGGTTCCACGCGCGAGGGCATGATGAGAAAATCTGCCGCAGCATAAATACGGTGCGACAATTCCTCTTGGTAGCCAATGTAGGCCCCTAGCTTGCCAGCATACTGTTCGGCCAGGTGGGCAATCGCGGCCTGCACCTGCGGATCGCCTGAGCCCAGTACCATGATGGATAGCTCAGCACCCTCACGCCCCAATAGGCGTTCGATGATATCCGGCAGGAGATCTGCGCCTTTCTCACCGGCGAAACGCCCGATGTAGGCGACAAGTGGCTTCTTCGGGTCTAAGCCATAGGCATTGCAGAGGAAGGCTTTGTTTTTACTTTTGCCCGACTGCACGCGGCTTGGCGGGTAATGGTGCGGCAACATCGCATCGCTTGCCGGGTCCCAAACTGCGGTATCGATACCATTGACGATGCCGACACCCTTGGCACGCTCCATGGCAAAAAGATGTTCCAAACCATTAGCCTGTGTCATCAGCTCGCCGAGGTAACCTTCGGAAACCGTAGTAAACGCGGTGCAGCATTTAATTAACGCCGCTAAGGGATTGATGGTTTTATCCCAATCAAGCAAGCCCCATTTCCATGTATCGAATGGGGGCAGTAAAATAGCTTTGTTCCAATCCATCCATCCCTGGTACTGCCCGTTGTGTACGGTACCTACTGTGGGTACGTTCTTCAGCGTGGCAAACTGTTCGCAGTAATACATCATGAAAGGGATGAGACCCGTATGATGGTCGTGGCAGTGCACCACATCCGGCACAATACCCGCTTCGGTAATCCAATACAAAAAACCATGCTGGAAAGCCATAAATTGATCGCTCTCATCAGCATATCCGTAAGGTTCATCGCGGTCCAATAGACCCGGTATCTTAATCAGATAAAGTTCAAAACCCAATACGTCGTTCCGCGCTTTGAGCACCGTCATTTCCAATGGCCGTGACCCTTGGCGGAACGAACCGGCATACACCACGTCAAACGTATGGTGCTGTACAAAGGGTTTATTATACCACGGCAGCACCACCCAGGTGCGGATGCCCGCTTGGTTCAAGTACTTGGGCAGGGCGCCCACCACATCGCCGAGGCCACCTACCTTGGCCACCGGATAACATTCGGCACTCAAGTGGATTACGTGCTTACCCGCCCGATGTGTTGTTCGTTTCCCCATCGTCTTAGTTGTCTTTTGTTGTGTCTTTTTTGGAAGCATGCCGCTTACGGACCGGCACGTCCGCTTTTTCCGGTTTTTTTTCCGATTTCCGCTCCGGTTTACTGGCTTTCTCCGTACTGATAAGTGGTGTTTTCCTGCTTTGCTTCACCTGTTTCCGGGCGGGCTGCTGTGCGGTATCGCGTTTGAGCACAAGGCCTGCCAACGGCGGCAATGTAAGCATGGCCGACCAGTCTTTGTTCATCCAGCGGATAGGTTCGGCCTTTATCGCGGGCTGCTCGATGCCGCTGCCGTCGTAACGGCGGTCATCCGAATTGAGTACCACGGCCCATTCGCCCTCGGCGGGTAGACCGCAGCGGTATGCGTACCTTACCACAGGTGTCAAGTTCAGAATAATGAGCAGATCATCTTCTGACCGCAACCCTTTGCGCACATAGGCAAGCACGGAGTTGGACGAGTCGCCGGCTTCTATCCATTCGAAACCCTCCGGGCTAAAACTATGTTCATACAGCGCGGGCTCGCCCCGATAGAGGTAATTGAGTGCCTTCACCAGCTCAAACATTCCCTGGTGCGGTTGGTATTGCATCAGGTGCCAATCGAGCGACTGATTACAGTTCCACTCGGTGGTCTGTCCAAACTCGCAGCCCATGAAGAGTAGCTTTGTACCCGGGTGGGTGTACATGTAGAGATATAGCGCACGGAGGTTGGCAAACCGCTGCCAATCGTCGCCCGGCATCTTCTGTATCATGGCACCTTTGCCATGTACCACTTCATCATGCGAAAGGGGTAGCATGAAGTTTTCATGGAAGGCATACAGCATACTGAAAGTAACCTGGCCGTGATGGTGTTGGCGGTATAAGGGATCGCGGCCGAAATATTCCAATGTATCATGCATCCACCCCATCATCCATTTCATGCCGAAGCCAAGGCCCCCGCTATACACTGGGCGACTCACGCCCGGCCAGGAGGTGGATTCTTCCGCGATGGTCTGCACGTCAGGAAAATACCCATACACAGCCTCATTCAGTTCCTTCAGGAAACCGATGGCTTGCAGGTTCTCACGGCCGCCGTGTTCGTTGGGTATCCATTCACCTTCCTTGCGGGAATAATCGAGATAGAGCATGGAAGCCACCGCGTCTACCCGTAACCCATCCACATGGTATCTATCCAACCAAAATACAGCATTGCTGATCAGGAACGAGCGTACCTCATTGCGCCCGTAATTGAAAATATAAGAACCCCAGTCGGGATGAAACCCCTGGCGTGGGTCCTGATGCTCATACAGGTGCGTACCGTCAAACAAGTGCAAGCCATGTGCATCACCCGGAAAATGGGATGGCACCCAGTCCAACAGTACGCCAATACCGTTGCGGTGCAGTTCTTCGATAAGATACATCAGATCCTGGGGCGACCCATACCGCGACGACGCCGCAAAGTAACCGGTAACCTGATAGCCCCAGGAAGGGTAATAGGGATGTTCCATAATGGGCATCAGCTCTACATGGGTAAAACCGGCTTCCTTGATATAGGGGACCAACTTTCCGGCAATATCCCGGTATCCGAGCAGTTGAGTCGGGTCGTCTGGACTACGAATCCACGATCCGAGGTGTAACTCATAAACGGCGACAGGCTTATTGAGCCCATTGTGCTCATGGCGGGACTGCATCCAATCGCCGTCGTCCCATTCATACCATGTGGTTGATATCACCGAGGCTGTTTTAGGCGGCACCTCACATCGCAATGCGAAGGGGTCGCTTTTCTCCAAGGTCTCACCCTGATACGACCGGATATGGTATTTGTACAACTCACCTACACCGACGCTGGGAATAAACCCTTCCCAAATGCCCGACCCATCCCAACGTACAAACAGCGTGTGCGCATATGGGTTCCACCCGTTGAAATTGCCGATTACCGATACCGAATCGGCATTGGGCGCCCACACGGCGAAATAAGTTCCCCATATACCGTTCCGCAGCACGGCGTGCGCCCCAAACTTTTCGTATAGTTTGTGATGCTTGCCGGCCTGGAAGAGGCTTACGTCAAAATCCGTAAATAACGAATATACTTCTACCGAATGCTGCATAACGTTGGGGTTAAATGGTTAAGCAATAGCTATACTCCTGAAATCCTTCGGCACTTTAACGACATAGCGGCCCTCATCATCCTTTTTAAACGTTGTCGTCTTATCGTCAACCACCACCTGTTTCAGCTCAAATGGCAAGGCAACCAAGTGCAGGTCATACGTATCGTATTTTTCGGAATACAGGCCATCGATATGCTGTGTAATGGCCAAGCCCTTGGATGTACCTTTTACTACGAACTTCTTTTCCAAATAGATGTGCTGCTCGTATGCAAATGTGTCGCCGTGGTCTTCATAAAGGTACGAATTGGTTTTCTTATCTGTATAGTATACCAACAACTTTAGCGATTCTATGCGCTTTTCATGCACATATTGCATCACTGGATATTCAGGCATGACCGCCCCAGCCTTGACAAATATCGGCATCCTATCGATCGGCGTATCCACCTCGTACTCCTTGCCACCTTCGAAGCGGACGTTGTCCCAATAGTCGTACCACGTGCCTTGGGGTAGGTATACTTTTTTGCGCTGCTGACCGGGATTCAATACTGGCGATACCAGCAGCTTGTCGCCGAAGCAGAACTCCTCTTCGCGCTGGATGTTACTATCCAAGTGCTGCTCGACCATCGTCACCGGCCGCAGGATGGGAAAGCCATATTTGGTGTGTTCCCAAAATACCGAGTAGATATAGGGCAGCAGCTTATACCGCAATTCGATGAATTTCCTGTTCAGCGCCTCGCTCTCAGGGCCAAAACTCCATGGCTCGCGCTCGGCGGTATCACCCGCCGAATGGGCACGCATAAACGGCGAGAACACCCCGAATTGGATCCATCGAGTGAAAAGTTCTGCGTCTGGCTCCCCGCTGAACCCGCCGATATCCGTACCGCAGAAAGGTAATCCCGACACCGATAACCGCTGCAACTGCAATACGCCCAATCGGAGGTGTTCCCAAGTAGCGATGTTATCGCCTGTCCACACCGATGCATAGCGCTGTGTGCCGGCATAGGCGGCACGGGTGATGGTGAAGGGTCGCTTTTTCTGGAATAGTTTCTTGAGCCCATCGTAGGTTGCCCGAACCATCTGCATGCCATACACGTTGTGTGCCTTACGGTGCGAACCCCGGTGCCCATCGAAATTGTGGCGCACGTCATTGGGGAAGGTACCCCTACCGAACACCGCAGGCTCGTTCATGTCGTTCCATACACCGGCTACGCCGGCCTCCACCAGCTCCTTGAACAATCCGCCCCACCATTCACGCACTTGCTTATTGGTGAAGTCGGGAAACTGGCAACGGCCCGGCCACACATAGCCTTCCATGAAATAATCATCGCCGCGGCGGCAGAAGTAGTGGTTTTTCTTCCCTTCCTTAAACACCCAGTAGTTTTCATCCACCTTTATACCCGGGTCGATGATTACCACCGTACGGAAGCCATCATCGGCCAGCTCCTTGATCATCTTCTTCGGATCGGGGAAATAATGTTTGTTCCATGTAAAGCAACGGTAGCCGTCCATGTAATCGATATCGAGGTAAATCGCATCGCACGGGATTTTCCGATCGCGGAAGTTTCTCGCGAGGTCGTGCACTTTGCTTTCGGGATAATAGCTCCAACGGCACTGATGAAACCCAAGGGCCCACAGCGGCGGCAGGTAATGCGTGCCGGTAATACTATGATAGCGTCTCACCACGTCCATCATGTGGGGGCCGTGGATATAGTAGTATTGCAGTTCGCCACCTTCGGACCAAAAGCTTGTTTGGTCGTGCGCCTCGGCTGCAAAATCAAAATAGGTTTTGAACGTGTTGTCGAAGAAGATTCCATACGCATTTCCTTCCTGTAAACCGATATAAAAAGGAATGCTGCGATACAGCGGATCTTGGTTGAACTGGAATGAGTAGGTGTCCGAATTCCAGTTGGTAAAACGCCCCCCACGGAGGTTGAGGTGGGTCGGCTTGTCGCCCAGCCCATAAAACGCCTCGTTGACCGTGGCCACCTTGGTGCTGTATACGTAATAACCACCGAAGTCGGGGTTCTCCTCCCAGTGCATGGGCGAATAGTCCCTATTATACACAATTCCTTCGCGATCTTCGAAAGAAATCAGAAAATCAGCCTTGTTGATGACACAAGTTACCGTATTGGTTTTTACCCGGTAAACATGTTGGTCTTCCTCAAAATTATACACGGCTACGTGCTGGTCGGTCTGCGGCACCGCATAGGAGAAGTCTTCCAAGAACTGGCCGCTCGGCGCGAGCCGCACCCGGATAATCTCATCACTGACCACTTTGACCTCCACGATGGCACTGCCGTCACTGAAGTAATAGTTGTTATTCTCCTGATGGTACCCCGCTACCGGGCCCAAGTAGTTCTTTACAATCTCCGGTAAATCCAATACCGGATTATTCACGTGGTGTATTCCCTCTTCCAATAATGAGGAAGCACTGCTCGTATCTATTTCTTGTTGTTTAGTCGAATCCTTCGCCATAAATCACCTTATATTTTTAGCCAAAGTACATTTTTTGGGAAATTAAAACAATTTATCAGTTTATAAATTAACCGAAATAAACCAATATGCTTGTTATCAGTTGTTTGCTCAAGTAGTTCTCGCTTTCCGCCGCTTGCCGCGATATGGGCTTGTTCTCTGGCTTGACCCAAAGAATCAAACTGACCAAAGGGAGCTCGTGCCAAAAAGTAAAGCGCACCCGGCGAGGGCAAAAAAGAAAAACATGCCGAAAGAGCGGAAAAAAGAAACAACGTTTTAGACAAAAACTTGCATAGACCACATTTACCACCTATATTTGCCCACCAACTTCATGGATTATTAATAGAAAACATGCAGCTTGCTTTCATCCATACATTTATACACCACCATCGCCACTGCGGCGATATGTAATTTGTATGTTTCTACGTGAAGCAATTTGAAACCCAATGTTTTTATCTCCAAGTATTAATAATTAAAGCGCATTGAAGCCAGCATGGAATTAGCCCTTAGCATGGATAGCATGCATAGCTTCATAGCCGTTAAAAAAATATACTCAACTCATGAACAATCTGAAAATAGCGATACAAAAATCCGGTAGGCTCAACGAGAAATCGGTACAACTCTTGAAAAACTGCGGCTTGACTTTCGAGAATTACAAGAGCTCGCTCATTACCACCGTTGCCAACTTCCCATTGGAAATCCTTTTCCTGCGCGATGATGATATTCCTGAATATGTACAAGATGGGATTGCCGACCTCGGCATCGTGGGAGAAAATATAATCGCCGAAACCGAGGCCAGCGTACGCTATCTGCAGCGGCTAGGGTTTGGCAAGTGCAGCCTCAAGATTGCGGTTCCCACACACAGCGAATTCAACGAACCGGCCGATCTAAACGGCAAGGCCATCGCAACCTCCTACCCCACCATCCTCAAAAAATTCCTTGATGAAAACCACATATCTGCCGATATCCGTATCATTTCAGGGTCGGTAGAAATTTCACCGGCATTGGAGTTGAGCGATGCCATATTCGATATCGTCTCCACCGGGGGAACGCTACGTAGCAACGGGCTCAAGCCTTTTGCCGACGTGATGACATCAGAAGCCATCTTAATCAGCAAAAATGGCATTGACGGCAATCCCGTAGTGCGCGAGCTCATCCAGCGCATCCAATCGGTATTACGTGCCGAAGAAACGAAGTACGTGGTGCTCAACGTTGAGCGTAGCAGCCTTGATGAAATCATCGCCCTGCTACCCGGCGTGAAAAGCCCCACCATCGTACCACTGGCCGAGGAAAACTGGGTAGCGGTACACACCGTCATCTCCGAGCAGGACTTCTGGGACAAGATCAATAAATTGAAAGCGGCCGGCGCCCAGGGCATCGTGGTGATGCCCGTAGAGAAAATCATCATGTAACCACACCATGTTGAACACTTACCGATACCAATCGCTCAACGAGCAAGACATCCGACGGCTGCTCGACCGCAATACGGATCCATCGAACGAGATACAGCAGTCGGTTACCGCTATTATCGACGACGTGCGTATAAACGGTGATGCCGCACTCAAAAACTACGCCGCGAAGTTTGACGGTATACAGTTAGAACGCCTGTACCTCGAAGCCAACGAGATCGCTACCTTGGCCGCCTCCATCGGACGTGAGCAGCAACGTGCGCTGGAAATCGCTTTTGCCAATATCCACCGATTCCACGAAACGCAGCAACGGAAAGAACGGGTAGTGGAAACGATGCCGGGCGTGAAATGTTGGCGTGAACCGCGGCCCATCGAAAAGGTGGGACTATACATCCCTGGTGGCTCCGCCGTGCTACCCAGTACGCTGTTGATGCTGGGGGTACCCGCACGTATCGCCGGCTGCAAGGAAATCGTAGTTTGCTCACCGCCACAACCCGACGGCGGCATCAACGGCTATGTGGCGTATTGCCTGCAATTGCTCCACGTCGACCGGGTTTACCTCGTGGGCGGCGCCCAAGCGGTGGCTGCCATGGCCTATGGCACCGCCAGTGTACCCAAGGTCGACAAGATATTCGGACCGGGCAACCAATACGTCACCAAGGCCAAGAGCCTGGTTCAAGGCCTCACCCAGGTGAGCATTGATATGCCTGCTGGCCCTTCTGAAGTATTGGTTATTGCGGACCACACGGCCAACCCTAACTATGTCGCCGCCGACCTACTGGCACAGGCTGAACACGGAACCGATAGTCAGGCCGTATTGGTGTGTACGGACCAGCTGTTGATTGACCGTGTGCAGGCTGCCCTTGACGAACAGCTTGCCGGATTACCACGCGCAGCCATCGCGGCGAAAGCCATAGCCAATTCATATGCGGTTTTGTGTGATACGTTAGATGAGGCCATCGCATTTAGCAACCGATATGCCCCGGAGCACCTGATCATCGAAATCGACGACTGGCAGCCCCTATTGCGGAAGGTGATGAACGCGGGGTCTGTATTCGTCGGTCACAACACGCCCGAAAGTGCGGGCGACTATGCCTCGGGCACCAATCACACATTACCCACAAGCGGGTTTGCCCGTTCATACTCCGGCGTATCGGTCGACTCATTTATCAAAAAGATCACTTTTCAGCACATTACTGACGAAGGGTTGCAACGCCTCGGCCCCACGGTAGAGGTGCTAGCGGAACTGGAAGGCTTGCAGGCACACAAAAATGCCGTCTCGATCAGGCTGGGCTAGGGGGGACATATTTATTCCGATAAATTCCGTACCTTTGCACATAGTTTCATAACAAGGGTCCGACCGGAATTGACAGGATGGAGACGGTTATGTAAGCATGCAGCGCGTTGTGAGTATGGCGCTTTAATCTCAACTTTCAACTTTATAAATGGCGAAAATAACTACGCCTTAGCTGCCTAATTTAGAATTAGCACAGCTTTTGTCCCGCTCGCGCTTGGTTCCGTAGCGTAGCGTCAGGGGCATCGAATTACGGAGCTGGTTGACCTGGTGTTGCGACAGGTCGATGAGATAAAGCAACTACGGAAAACGGTATAGGCAAGCATCCGGCCTTCCCTTTCCCGACAATGAAACGGAAGCTAAGCATGTAGAAAGCGTACATTGTACCATGGCTGGACGAGGGTTCGAATCCCTCCGGATCCACCGAAAAGAAGCCCGGCAACTGCCGGGTTTTGTTGTTCAACGGCGTTGCAAAACGCAGTTTTAGCAAAAGCAGGAGGAACAACAAAACAGATGGAGCGCAGCAGCCAATTATCTCTAAGCAACCCAATGCATGGGGAATGAGGGATGAGAACCCGACAAGAGGGTTCGGCAGACTATTCCATGATACTTGACGAGGAAACAAGATGCAGGTCGGCATATTGCCATGACTCTTCAAATGCAGCTTTCACTTCGACTGCTTCATTGGCTTTGCCCAGCTTTACCAAACTGTTGTATAGACCGATCAACGCCCAACCGTTCTTGCGCCAAATCTTTAAATCATCCCGATAAACGTTCACGGCCTCCTCATACTTTCCGGCCTTGAGCAATACGGCTCCCAAATGATGCCGGACAGCGAAAAACCAATCCGGGGGTTCATTGTAATTGAGGTCATCTTCAATCGCCACCGCTTCTTCCAACAAGGACTCGGCTTTACTTAGTTCATTCTGTTGAACCGCAATTCCGGCAGACAATACGTTGACCGCGATATGAACGAGGTTGACCGCAGTATTGATATCCCAAACGGTAATGTGCCGGAGGCTGGTGTCTGCGGCCAAGAAACGCAGGCTGTCCAACTGTTTTGCCGCACCGGGTAAATTGCCTTTCCCTAAAAAGGCCATTCCTCTGGCATAATGCCAAACAGCCCGCGGATATACAAGGTCTTGTTCCGGCGCAGTGATGGACAGGATGTTATCCCATGCGGCGAACTTTACCGCTACGTAATAAGGGATGGTGTAGTAATGCTGTAAGGTTCCCCAACCCGGCATGCGCATGATATCTTTTGCCGTATGCTGTTGTAATTTCATGGCGGCCTCCCAGGCTAGTTTTGAGTTGCCTTCCAATGTGGCTGTTGCGGCTAAAAAATGATAATTATGTGGATAGTAAGCGAGTGGGTAAACCCCTTGTGCATGGCAGGCCGTGGTGTACAGGCTGTCAATTTCTATTGCGCGTAAATTAACAAGTGAACCGAGGTGATAATCGCCTGTATTGATATAAATATGGGAGGGCATGTGCACCAGATGGCCCGACCCCGGCACCAATGTTTCGAGCAGTTTTGCGCTTGGCAATGCGCGCTCAGGTGTGGCCGAGGATTCCAGTGCATGTATATAAAAATGATGCGCACCCGGGTGCTTCGGATACTTTTCCATCAGATGTTCCAGCACGGCCAACAGTTTCGGTGTCCAGGCCCTAGGAGCCTTTGTTGATTTGTCATACAGATCCCAGGGATGCAGGTTCATCATAGATTCCGCATATAGCGCTCCGATATCCGGATTGGACGGATATTGGTCATAGACTTTTTTCATGGCAGCGGCATAAGCTATATCCAATGGACTGCGGTCAGCCGGAGGTTGTTCCGCGTACCTTTCTGTCAATGCTTCAATGAGCGCAACCTCCGCGGGAGTACAGTTTCCAGAAAGTGCTTTTGCTTTCATGGCCGCATCATAAGCCCATTGAAAATGCTCCTCTTCCATTCCTCCATTGTAGTTAGGCCCCAATACATAGGCAAAACCCCAATAAGCCATGGCGCATGTGGAATCGAGCCTGGTAGCCTCGTAAAACGACCGAGCTGCTTCAGCATGATTAAACCCATACGCCAACATCAACCCTTGATTAAAGTATTCCTGCACTTCTTTATCAGCAGCGGATATCTTGAAATCGATGCCTTCCAACCCCGCAAACCTCGGTGCCCGCTTGCCCGATGTGTACCAATCTTTATCGGATATTTGCGGACTGTAACAGCGCACGGCCTGCGGCATTTTATCAGACCGTCTGTTTTCCTTTGCGGAATTATTACATCCGAGGAAGAGAAACAGGAAGAGCAACAGTAAACAGAACGTTTGCATGTGTATGGTTTTTGATTTCTTCTCAATAATTTATTCCTCATTGGCCAAGCGGAGCCCTTGGCAATAAACGCCGAAAGACCCACGAACATACAAGCTACATTCAAAACGCGTAAAACAAATATACTGGCATCTTTTCATATTTAGCAAAACAATCTTTGGCCTCGTCGGTTTGTTTTTACACAGTGAATAACTCAGAAAATTAGCGAGATAGTTATGAGGAGGTTGTTGCTTTTCAATGGGGTCTGTATTTTACTTTCTATTTTTGCATCGTGCGTGAAAAATGACGGCACCGATCGTACCATCAACATACATTCCGACTTTTCGGAAGGTAAAGATGGCTGGGAGGCCGGTTTTTCCGAATATAATGGCGATAACGAAGAAAGTTATGAATTGGAAGAAGGGTTAGCGCCGCTACCGCCACCGCTGGATGAAGGGCAATCGGCGTACCGGATCTCGGGGATGAATCGCAGCGACGACCTTTTCATGTACCTCACGAAGCGGATGCAAGGGCTCAAGCCCAACATGCGGTACCATGGACATTTTACCGTGAAGCTGGCTTCAAACGCACGTACTGGCGGAGTGGGTGCCGGCGGCGCTCCGGGTGAATCCGTAGGCATTGGCATTGGGATTACGGTCGACAAACCCATTTCCGTAGCCGACGAAGACAACTTCTACCGGATGAACATTGACAAAATACAGCAGTGTTGTACCGACGGTACCGACATGGTTGTTATCGGAGACGTGGCAAACGGTACAGAAGACGAAGTATACACCATCATCGAGCGGACCGGTGAGTTTTCAGCTGAGACTGACCACCAGGGCGTACTCTGGCTAACCGTAGGTACGGACTCGGGTTATGAGGGCCGAACCGCGCTATACTACACCGGTATCGACGTAGTCCTGCAAGAAATATAAGTGCCAGCCATACCGTCAATCGGGGTGCAGTGCTACCGAGCGGGGTTTTCGTTGTACTTTTTTACCAAACTCCTTGATAATCAAAAATAATCTATCTACCTTTGCCGTCCTTAAAATAAGTTTAGGATAAAGCAAAAATTAAAAAAAGGTAAATGCCTACTATTCAACAATTAGTTAGAAAAGGTAGAGTAGCTCTGGAAGACAAGAGTAAGTCCCCAGCGTTGGACAGCTGTCCACAGCGAAGAGGCGTATGCACGCGCGTGTATACCACTACCCCTAAAAAACCAAACTCAGCAATGCGCAAAGTGGCGCGTGTACGCCTTACCAATGGCAAAGAGGTAAACGCTTACATTCCTGGCGAAGGCCACAACCTACAGGAACACTCCATCGTGTTGATCCGTGGCGGCCGGGTAAAAGACTTACCTGGTGTGCGTTATCACATTATCCGTGGCGCTTTGGATACCTCGGGTGTTGCAGGACGGAACCAACGGCGTTCGAAATATGGCACAAAACGTCCGAAACCAGGACAGGCAGCGGCGCCAGCAAAAGGCAAGAAATAATTAAACGGAGGACAAGAAGATGAGAAAGTCAAAACCCAAAAAAAGGATCATTCTGCCTGACCCGAAGTTTAATGAAGTGCAGGTAACCCGCTTTGTCAACAACATGATGATTGACGGCAAGAAGTCACTTGCTTACAGCATATTCTATAAGTCAATGGATTTGGTAGAAAAGAAAACCAGTGAAAATGGCTTAGAGACTTGGAAAAAAGCGTTGAATAACGTGATGCCGGCAGTAGAAGTGAAGTCACGCCGCGTAGGTGGAGCCAACTTCCAAGTTCCCACGGAGGTCCGTCCGGAGCGGAAGGTTGCACTGGGCATGAAATGGCTGATTAGCTTCGCTCGCAAACGGGGCGAAAAGACCATGTACGAAAAACTAGCCGCTGAGATCATCTCTGCATCAAAAGGCGAAGGTGCTGCCGTTAAGAAAAAGGAAGATACCCACCGGATGGCCGAAGCCAACAAGGCGTTCTCGCATTTCCGGTTTTAAGAATTAACAACAAAGCACAAATGAATATACACCGATCTTTAGTAAGGTGCAATCGTATCCACTAAAATCGGTGTATTTTTTATTGGTGCAATTTTGAAAACATCCGCACCCTGCGGATCATCTCAGAACATTATGTCAAGGGATTTAAAATACACAAGAAACATCGGTATTGCCGCTCACATTGATGCTGGCAAAACCACCACCACCGAGCGTATCCTGTTTTACTCAGGGGTAAACCATAAGCTTGGTGAAACGCACGAAGGATCGGCTACGACCGACTGGATGGCACAGGAACAGGAACGCGGCATCACCATCACATCAGCTGCCGTAACCGTATTCTGGAACTACCGTGACAACAAGTACAACGTCAACATCATCGATACCCCGGGACACGTGGATTTTACCGTAGAGGTGAATCGTTCACTCCGTGTATTGGACGGACTGGTATTCCTATTCTCTGCCGTAGACGGCGTGGAACCACAATCGGAAACCAACTGGCGTTTGGCTGACAATTACAAAGTGCCCCGTATTGGCTTTGTCAATAAAATGGACCGCTCTGGTGCTGATTTCCTGAATGTGGTCAAGCAAGTAAAAGAAATGCTTGGCTCGGAAGCTGTGCCTTTGCAATTGCCGATCGGTGCTGAAGATAATTTCAAAGGCGTGGTTGACTTGATCAACAACCGCGGTATCGTGTGGAACGAGGAAGATAAAGGGATGACCTTTACCGAAGTGCCCATCCCGGACGATATGTTGGACGATGTGGCCCAGTGGCGCGAAAAACTGTTGGAATCGGTAGCTAGCTACGATGAGTCGTTGATGGAGAAATTCTTCGACGATCCGGATTCCATCACCGAGCGTGAAGTGTTGGACGCGCTGCGCAAGGCCGTGCTTGATAACTCCATCGTACCGATGGTCTGCGGATCATCCTTTAAAAACAAAGGGGTGCAAACCATGCTCGATTTCGTGATGGAATTGTTGCCTTCACCTATGGACCAGGAAGCTGTAAAAGGCACGGACCCACGCAATGACCAGGAAATCAGCCGTAAGCCGGACACGAAAGAGCCGTTCTCTGCGTTGGCTTTTAAGATTGCTACCGATCCATTTGTTGGCCGGCTTTGCTTTATCCGGGTGTATTCCGGTAATCTGGAAGCCGGCTCCTATGTGTTCAACACGCGGTCGGACAACAAAGAGCGGATTTCGCGGATATTCCAGATGCATGCCAACAAGCAGAACCCGATTCCAAATATCGGAGCCGGTGATATCGGTGCGGTGGTTGGTTTTAAAGACATCAAAACCGGCGATACGCTTTGCGACGAGAAAAACCCGATCGTATTGGAGTCCATGAATTTCCCAGAGCCGGTTATCGGCTTGGCCATTGAGCCGAAGACACAGGCCGATGTAGACAAACTGGGTGTAGCATTGGGCAAGCTTGCTGAAGAGGATCCGACTTTCCGTGTTCAGTCTGACGAGGAAACTGGCCAGACCGTTATCTCCGGAATGGGTGAGCTTCACCTGGATATTCTCATCGACCGGTTACGGCGTGAGTTTAAAGTGGAAGTAAACCAAGGGGCACCACAAGTGGCCTATAAGGAATCCATCAACGGCACAACCCAACATCGCGAGGTGTATAAGAAACAGACCGGTGGTCGCGGTAAATTCGCCGACATCCAGGTGGTCATTTCTCCGGTGGATGCCGATTACGACCTTTCGAAGTCTCCGTTGCAATTTGTCAACGAAATCGTGGGTGGTTCTATTCCCAAAGAATACATCCCATCTGTACAAAAAGGATTCGAATCTTCGATGGTAAATGGCGTATTAGCCGGATATCCACTATCCAGCATGAAAGTACGCTTGATCGACGGATCGTTCCACGCAGTCGACTCCGATTCGCTCTCTTTCGAAATCTGTGCGCGTTCGGCTTTCCGTGAGGCACTCCCGAAATGCCAGCCGGTATTGATGGAACCGATCATGAAGATCGAGGTGCTTACACCGGAAGAAAACATGGGTGACGTGATGGGCGATCTGAACCGCCGCCGCGGACAGTTGCAAGGTGTCGATACACGTGCCGGGGCGCAGGTTATCAAAGCAAAAGTACCGTTATCCGAAATGTTTGGGTACGTTACGCAACTGCGTACCATCACTTCCGGACGCGCTACGTCGACAATGGAATTCGACCATTACGCTGAGGCTCCACGCAACATCCAAGAAGAAGTGATTGCCAAGGCAAAAGGAAAAGTAAACGTTTAATTCAAATACCATAGGCTGCCTGTTGTTAATAGCTCTAACGGGCAGCTTTCACTTTTAACTAAATAACATGAGCCAACGTATCAGAATCAAATTGAAATCGTACGATTACAACTTGGTAGATAAATCTGCCGAAAAAATCGTCAAAACGGTAAAACCCACAGGCGCGGTGGTAAGTGGTCCCATCCCCTTGCCAACAGAAAAGAAAGTGTACACGGTTTTGCGTTCACCACACGTGAACAAAAAAGCCCGTGAGCAGTTTCAGCTTTGTGCGTATAAACGGCTGTTGGACATCTACAGCTCCAACTCCAAAACGGTAGACGCGCTGATGAAGCTCGAACTGCCCAGCGGTGTTGAAGTTGAAATCAAGGTGTGACGGTTTCATTGAAAACAAAAAAAGCCCGTCTCGTTTAGCACGAGACGGGCTTTTTTTGTGTTGTAACTGGCTTACGCTATAGTGCAAACCCTAAACCAACGGTCCATACGCGGTTGGTCAACTTTTCGTCGCCCGTAAAATAGTTGTTGTTTGAGCCGCGGAGATCGGTTATCCCCATGCCATATCCACCATGAACCATCAGTCCATTAGCGAATTGAAAACCGCCGATAAAGTTCAAACCGAAATCAGTGCCTTTCAACGTTCCTTCCTTATCAAACTCAAATTCAGTTTCTGTAGAACCCCAGTCTGAATCATACTTGTTCTTCCCAGAAAGGCCGAATGCAACATATGGACCTGCGCCCAGGAAAAAGTTGCCTGCATTCTGCACTGGGAACTTAGCAACGAAGTTAACTGGGACTTCCAACCACATCGTATTCTGTGTAAAAGAACCAAATTCGTTATCGATTAATTCTGCACCTTTCCCTTGCAACGACACGCCGGGCTGGATTGAAAACCAATCGGTCGCGATTGGCGCATCTAAAAACGCGGTCACGTGAAAATTAGTCGAACTATTTGTTTGGTACGCGGCATTATCGCCCGAAAAATTATACTTCGGGAAATTTACCCCGGCTTTGATACCAAAACCCATGGGCTGACCTTGCGCGAAGGCACCTACAGAGACGCCTAATGCTACTATTGCTAATACTAATTTTTTCATTTTTGATTTCTCCTTTTTCGTTGAAATTTATGTATAAAACCAGATAGAGAGTGGCAAGATATGCGCCACGATTTGCATTAATAGCTTAATCAATTAATTATCAGCACACTACTCTAACATGAGTCATACCAACGAGTGTATGGATTATTGTACACTCAATTAATATCCATTCTACCTTTCCTATTATCAATAATTTATCTTAGCTTTGCAGTCCTTTAGCGAAAGGGTCGGGTGGCCGAGTGGCTAGGCAGAGGTCTGCAAAACCTTTTACAGCGGTTCGAATCCGCTTCCGACCTCGTTTTTATGACAAAAAAATAAGAAAATGGGAGTTACACGCTTAAAAAGAAAAGACAGAAGAAATAAGGTAGTGGCAAAAAACGAAGTGCAATTTTTGAAGCTTGGCCGTAACCTTGAAACAGGTAGCCGTTCCAAAATGCCGGCTAACAGCCAAGTTGTGAAGAACAACGCTGTCCTTGATAAACTGGCCACTGAATTGAAGAAGTAAGCTTACCGTTTACTTCGGTTTCTTTCTAACGATTTTTTAGCATATCCGCCATTTGGCGGATTTTTTCCTTTGCAGACACCCAAACGGTGTCACCCATCCCTCCCACTTCGCCACCTACGTAGTCCATCCCACTTCGCTGTTCGATTTTAGCCGATGAATGGAACGAAGTGGCTCCCGTCAGCTCCGCGATTTGTGTGATGTTCTGTTCGCTGATACCTGAGCCCGGCATCACTTCGATCCTCCCGTTAGCCTGTTTGATCAGTTGGGCTATCGTCTCCACACCTTCCATGGCAGAGTTTTTCAAGCCCGAGGTGAGCAGCCGGTCGCAGCCGAGGTTGATAATGGCCTCCAAGGCTTCGAAAGGGTCCCTGCAACGGTCGAATGCCCGGTGGAAAGTCACCTGCATGGGCCGAGCCAGCTCAATCAATTCGGCCATACGTAAGGAATCAACCTGCCCGTCCGCAAGCAGCATACCGATCACCACACCATCACATTTCGCTTCTTTACAAAACATGACATCCGATTTCATCTCTAAAAACTCGGTGTCTGTGTATAAGAAATCCCCGGCTCGGGGTCGGATCAATACGTGCACACCGATAGACAAGCCTGCCCTGGTAAGCCATACCTGCCCCAATGAAGGGGTGGTTCCACCCACATCCAAATTCTGACACAGTTCCACACGATCGGCCCCGCCTTCCTGCGCAGTTAAAGCCGACAATACCGAGTTGGCACAAATTTCTAATTGGTATGTTTTATCCATGGTTGGGGATGTATTCTTGTGCTTCAAACCTACTTAAATTTACCTTTATATCCAATTTCTGCGGCCCAATCTCAACCAACAAATTCCTATCTTTACGCCGCATGCGCGAATCGTTTGATATCATTGTCATCGGAAGTGGCCTTGGGGGTCTCGTCTGTGCCACCATCCTGGCCAAGGAGGGACTTAAGGTGCTCGTATTGGAGAAAAACAAGCAGTACGGCGGCAATCTCCAGACCTTTGTACGCAATCGTTGCATCTTTGACACAGGCGTCCATTACCTGGGCGGATTGGAAAAAGGCCAAAACCTCTATCAGTATTTCAACTATCTTGGCATCGCTGACAACCTCCATCTCAAGCGTATGGATAAGAACGGTTTCGACCGGATTACATTCGATAATGACCCTCACGAGTACCCATACGCACAGGGTGGAGACAACTTCATCAACCAGCTCTGCCACTATTTTCCTAGCGAGCGTCATGGTATCGCCAAGTTTTACACGCGTATGCAAGAGGTTTGCCAGCAATTTCCTCTCTATTTTCTCAATGGCAAAGACGCCTACCAATGGAATGAAGAAATACTCAGTTTGAAAGTGCACGATGTGATAAACAGCTGCACCACCAACCCGAAACTACGTGCGGTCCTGGCCGGCGTCAATCTGTTATATGCTGGAATCGCCGACAAGACCCCATTCTATGTTCACGCACTATCCACCAACTCCTATATCGAAAGTGCATGGCGATGTTTGAATGGTGGCAGTCAGATTGCCAAGCTTCTCATCAAGGCAATCCACAAGAACGGCGGCAAAACGCTGAAGTATAAAGAGGTGTCACAACTTCACATCGAAGATGGCCTAGTGCGGTCGGTCTCAACTACCGATGGAAGTACGTATCGGGCAGATACCTTTATATCCAACGTTGACCCCAAGCAAACACTTCGCCTCATGGGCCAATACCCCGTACGCAAATCGTACATCAACCACATCCGGCAGGCAGCGGACACCATTTCGTCATTCAGCCTCTACATCGTACTGAAACCGGGACGAATACCGTACCTCAATTACAATTATTACCATTTTAAAGACGAAACCAGCGTATGGGGCAACATCCATTACGACGAGACCGACTGGCCTGCTGGGTACATGGTGTCGATGAATGCGAAAAGCGAAAACGATCAGTGGGCAGAAGGGATGACCGTATTCACTTACATGCGCTATGAGGAGGTCTCTAGGTGGGCCCAGACGCATAACACGGTTGCATCGGCAAGCGATCGTGGCGACAGTTATGAGCAATTCAAGCAACGGAAAACTGAGGTCATGCTCAATGAGCTAGAGAAGAAATTCCCAGATCTGCGGAAACATATCCGCGCAACGTATGCATCCACCCCACTCACCTACCGCGACTATATTGGTAGTGAAACCGGCGGGATGTATGGTTTTATAAAAGATGCCAACCAGCCGCTGAAAAACAATCTCCCACCGCGCACTAAGATCAAAAACCTTCTGCTCACGGGACAGAGCGTCAACATGCACGGTATCCTTGGAGTAACCATTTGTGCGGTGCTAACGTGTTCGGAACTATTGGGCAAGGACTATCTGCTCCAAAAAATCAATGAAGAAAACGGATTACACATCCCCAATGCATATGGCAGCACTTAATCTCAAACCCCTCGAACGTATACAGCCCATTCCGAAAGAACAATTTATCCGGCGGTATTACCGTACACAACAACCTGTACTTATTGAGAACCTCACGGACGCATGGAACAGCAAATGGACATTTGACCATATCAAATCCCTGGCCAGCGAGCAGCTCGTGCCGCTGTATAACAATAAGCCTGCCGAGGGAAAAGAAAGCGTTTATGAACCGGTGATGAAAATGCAGTTCGGCGAATACATCGACCTGCTTAAATCAACACCCACCGACCTCCGTATTTTCTTTTACACGTTGAAAGATCATTGCCCACAGCTGCTGGAAGATTTTGAATATCCCGATATCGGACTGAAATTCTTCAAGCGGCTACCAGCTCTGTTTTTTGGAGGTGGGCTATCCAAGGTCTTCCCCCATTACGACATCGATTTGCCGGACAACCTGCACATTCACTTCGAAGGCAACAAACGTGTGCTGCTGTTTGGGCCAGATCAAAGCAAAGACCTATACAAGGTGCCATTTTCAATACACAACATCGACAAGATCGATCTCGACAACCCAGATTTCGACCGATACCCAGCCCTAAAAAATGTGCAGGGTTATGAAGTGCACATGAAACACGGTGATGCCCTCTATATGCCAAGCGGTTGGTGGCATTACATCACCTATCTCGACGGTGGTTTTTCGATGACGTTGCGGGCATTACCGCGCACACCGCGGCGCGTGGCAAAGATGCTATATAACGTCTTCGTGATGCGACTTGTCGACAACTCGATGCGGAAGATAAGCGGTCAGAAATGGCTAGATTTCAAGGAGCGGTGGGCCTACCGGCGAACGCAACGGGCGCTAGAGAAGACCTAGCTGATTGCCGAACCGATAGCTGAGTCCAATTTCGTGTGTGGTGTTGTTGATGCGCCTACTCAACACTTCGCTACCGGGATTAAACTGGTAGCTGTATCCTAACCCGAAACTCGCGAAATTGAACTGAGCCATGCCAGCAATCTCCCCATAACTGCGGAAGTTGCCGCCTATACCAAAAACTTGCTTAATGAAGAATAAGGCGGAGGCTTCTGCCTGTGGACGGAGGCTTTCGGAGTACGTAACCAACACGGACGGGCGGAAGTGGAAATCTGTACCCAACGGAAACAACGCCCCTGCCGTAAGGTGGTAGATGTTACGGAAATTGTATCGGCTATCGTCCGACCCACCCAAGCTGCTCAGCATCAGGCGTGGCAGGGAGAGTCCCACGTAGTAGCGCTCGGGTCTATACAACATTACACCAAAGCCGACCAACGGATCGACTTCCTTTACGTCTTCTCGAAATGCAGGGTCTTGTGGGTCCAACTGCGAGAAGCGCCCGTCCATGTAAGCTACTCCGGCATTCAGCGACAATCCCACGTATTCCGTTTGGGAGATACGGACGCTCTTCGCAAAAAATGCACTGGCTTCGGAAAGTTTTTCCACCGCCAGGCTCTCATGGCGGATGCTGAGCCCCGCCGTGGCACCAAAGTCTTTAAAGCCGATATGTCCGCTACCCCAAAATACGGCAGGCGCACCATCCACGCCCACCCATTGGCGGCGGCTGATCACACTTACTTCGCCACCACCGGCTATCAGACTTGCTGCTGGATTCAAAACCGTGCGCAACCGCCCATGTTGCGTATGCGTTAGCGGTTGTTGCGCGTTTGCGGCAGCTGCGAACATCAAAATCGCAGCTACCGTATTCATTGTTATTCTTCTCATTTTCCTTTTATCTAATAACTAACGACTGATGACCAACGACTAATCAATACCTCATTACAAAGTATCCCTTCTGCGCCCGCCATTCGCCATTTTCCTTGATTTCAACAATGTAAAAATAAGTTCCCGCAGGCAATTGCAACTGTCCGGTAGAGACGCCGCGGAAGACCTTATTCGCATTGTCATATCCAGAAACCTCGAACAATACCGTTCCATTTTTATTGATGATGGTTACCCTATTTTCCGGATAATCCCTGATTCCTTCAATCATCAGGAATTCATTAATCCCATCGCCATTCGGTGATACGGCTTTATGCACCCGCACCGGGAAGTCGCTTCCATCCGTTACCTGGATGGTAACGCTTACCGGTTCGGCCGGATAATAATTGGCGTTTCCTTCCTGCGTGGCGGTGATGGTGACGGTTCCCACACGGAGTACATCGAGCGTGTTCCCGTCAAGCTTAGCCACCTGCTCATCGTCTAGCGTCAGTGTCACCGACAAGCCGCTGCTGGCCAGTACATCCAGCGGTACACGGCCCACGCTGCGATCCAACTCGTCCGGCGCGTCAAATTCAATCTGCTGATGGGCGCGCGTCACGGTCAGCGTTGTTTCGTTATATTTAAACACATAATTCGCCGACTTTCCACCGCTGATTGTAATTGGATAGTTGCCTACGTCGCTACTCGGCGTCGCCGCGGTTGTGGCCACCGGCGCTTGTTCCAAATCCTGTTCCGTATCTTCATTCTCGAAACCGGAATAATGGAGTTCAAACGCCGGATTGGCCTCCCCGAATGGTCGGTCGACAGCTTGAACCGAAACTGAAAGTGTAGCGGGTTGGATAGCCAATGTCCGCACCACATCTTCCGCGGCCCCATAAATTCCTGCACCGGCTTGCGATGCGATGACTTGCACCGTACCTGCGCCATTTATACGCACACGGTTACCGTCCACAATTTCCGCGATATCGGTATCGTTGCCCTGCACATCCGTTATTCGGTAAGATACCGATAATCCGCTGGTTGCCGTTCCTTGCAATATGATTTCTTTATCGCCGTAGGTCTTGTCCGGGATTGGTGCAAACGCAATTTGTTGTTCCAATTCTTCCACTACAAGCACACCTATGGATACCGAGCGCTCCTCTCTCGTATTCCGTACCACACCATTGGCTTGCAAGGTATGCCTACCCAATTCCAGATCAGCAGGGATCGCCAATGTGCCCTCAAACGTACCGTTTTCCTGTACAGGTATGTGACCCAGCAATTGCGGTTCGGAGAACACGTACAATGTGATTACCGTTCCCGGCTCAAAGCCATAACCTGTCACCCGCACCGAAGCCCCTTCACCACGGATAATACGGATGACCGCTTCAACGTCCGTAATTGGGATTAGCTGATCATTGATACCGATAGAAGCCAAATCCATTGCGAATCCATCACCGCTTAGTCGCAAGTAGCTGTTATCGATCACTTCCAATGTAACGTTTTCCGGCTGGCCGTCAACAATCACGACGGTCTCTCCCGGCTGCGGTGTTGGCAGTTCACCGGTTTCGTCGGGCACCGGTATGGATGGCACTACCACGGGCGTGGCAGCACTAAACGCGCCCGTCCCGGCCGCGTTGACTGCCGCCACGCGCAACCGATAAGGCACGTTGTTGGTCAGTCCCGTTAACGTTGTTTCAGTAGCTGTAGAAATACCGTCGTCAATGGTATGCCAAGTTGCACCATTGTCCGTGGTATACTGGATTACGTAGTCCGTTATTGGGGCACCGTCGGTGTTTTCGGGTACCTTCCAAGTAAGTTGCACCTGTTCATCACCCGCTTGCGCCACCACAGCTGTCGGGGCGGCTAAGCTACTGCCCGCGGATAGGTTTGCGATGGCATTATTCAATTGTTCCAACGCTGCGTCTACTGCTGCCTGCGTAGCCGTCGGATTATCGAGCACAACCTGTGCGGTATTTACTGCCTCTTGCAGGTCGTCCCAACTTGCTGGCGTATAATCCGTTTCTACCAATCCATCCACTTCACCAACAGCTGTTTGCAGTGCCGATTTATCCACTGTTACGAGGAAGGCCAGCGTATTAGATTCCAATGTCGGTGTAGCTGTGCTGGCGACAAGGGTCACGTTACCGGCCTTTTCACCGGTGATCGTAAGTTGAACCGTACCTCCATTGGTTGTAGCCGCCGATAAGCCGGTGATTGACCCATCGCCGCTTTGTTGTGCAAATACAATTTGCAGCGTACTCTCAATGCCGGTCGTAATGGTGTTTCCAGCATTGTCTTTCAACGTGGCTGTCAATTGACGGGTATTGCCAGAAGCCAAGTCGGCCGTGCTTGCTACCAACTCAAGTTGTGCAGCGGTACCATGGCCGGCAACCATCACTTTCGATGGAGCTGATGTCAGTGCTGGATTAGCCGTAAAATTGAGTACGTACGTTTCACCGACGATACCTGAAAGCGCAATGTCAGTAAACGTGATGATTCCCGAGGTAGCCACGAGCGTTGTTGCGCCGGTAAGTGTACCACCATTTCCAGCAGCAATTGCAACGGTTACCTCTGTGTCGTTGTCTGAGGTAATAACGTTGCCGTAAGCATCGCGGATCTCGATCAACGGTTGCGTAGCAAATATTTCACCGCTGGCACCGGCAACGGGATGTTCGATAAAGACAAGCTGGGTTGCCGTATTTGGTGACACCGTACTGTTATACGGACTGCCGTTGATGGCGGCGCCCCCCAGGGCAATGTGGATTTCATCTTCGCCTGCTCGGGTTGGTACGTAGGTCACCGAGTATGTGCCATCACCGTTATCGACTATATCACCTACTTCCGCCCCTGTATTTGCACCGTCGATATTCAGATCAATGTCATCAAGCGATACATCACTTACCGGATTGCCTTCGCTATCGCGAATGATAATGGTGATGGTAGTGGTTTCGCCAGCCGTACCCGGCGTGACAACAGCAGTTGTGGTGGAAGCATCCGGTGCACCTGCGATTAAGGTGATTGCATTTGATGTTACCGCCGGTATAGTTGTTGCGGATGTTGTTGAAATACTGAATTCCAGTTCATAAATACCTGCCTCTCCGGTAATGCCTAGATCGGTAAAACTCCAGCTTTCTGTGTCACTTAGCAGCCGCGTTGCAGCGGTGCCGTCCAATGCCCCATTCCCCGATTTAATAGCGGCATATAGAACAGTTCTACCCGTGCGCGGGCCAGCTGGATTGTCAAATGCGTCCAATAGCTCGATAGTGGGTTGCTGGCCGAATACCATACCACTCCGTGTTGTTGCACTAGGCTGGGTGCTTATTGCCAATTTTGCTATTGGTCCGCCTATGATTTCTGAAGAGTAAGGGCTGCCACTGATGGCATCGCCGTTTAAGGTAATGGCAATATTATCCATGCCAGACTTGGTCGGTGTGTAAACCGCTTTGTAAGTACCAGGGGCCGTACCCGCAACGAACGTCAGCGTGCTCGTGTTATCACCGATGATGCTACCCGATAAATCGGTTGACGCGCCTGCAACAGGGTTATCATATTCGTCCAGCACCGTAACCGTAATCGTGGTTTCCTCCCCGGCCGTTCCGGCCCCGACAGTAGCAGTCGTATGGCCAACAGAGGCCGCACCAACTGTAACCACAACCGTCTCCTCGTCCGTGATGTCCGTGCCCGCAAGCGTACCGGTGATCGTAGCCGTCCCAGGGCTCGTAGCCGTAAGCGTGGCC
>NZ_DATMFT010000023.1:0-87332 GCF_035556095.1 Parapedobacter sp.
TGTGTCCATGTACCTTGTTTATCGTTCTCGGTGTAAAGGCCCATCTTGAACATGTTGTATGACAATTCATTCTTCGATGGGTCGTAATCTTTGTCACGATCGCCGTAATACATGTCGTCGGCAAAACTGTGGGGTGTAACGCCCTTACTCGCCACATCCGCATTAATGCCCGTGAACTCAGCAAACACATGGGCTAGCCACTGTTCGGTATATACCTTGCTTGAAAACACTTTTTCGACCGTAAGGCGGTCTTTGAAATACTGGTCCGATTCGAGGTAATCCTTGTTACAGGAAGAAATGATGCTTGTGCCAAGCACCATCAATAACATACAATATATCTTCTTTTGCATCGCTTTTGAACTTAAAGGTTAACACTGATCCCGAGTGTAACGGATTTGGACGGCGGATAATCTTCTCCCCGCGGCGTAGCCAATTCAGGATCCCAAAGCTTGAATTTTGACCATGTCAATAGGTTGGTGCCTACTACAAAAACCCGGATGTTGTTGGTTTTTATCCGGTTTACCAGCTGCTTGGGAAGCGTGTAGCCAATATCAACCGTTTTGAGGCGGAGATACTGGCCGTTTCGTAGCCAGTATGTTGATTCCCTGAAGTTATTGGGATTGGCACCAAAACTCAAGCGCGGATAGGAAGCGTTCGGATCTTCGGTAGCGGGATCGCCGGAAATATCAGCGGATATCCACCGGTTGTCGCCCATCATCCCTTTCATCACTTGCCCCCACTCGCCTTCGCTGAATGCGTAAACGGTTTTGCCAAAAGTAGAGAAGGTTGATTTACCGGCACCTTGGAGATGCACGTTCACATCCAAGCCTTTCCAACTGGCAGATACGCCAAGTCCATAGATCAGGTTGGGCCGTCTCGTAGCGCCGATAGCCACGCGGTCGCCATCGTCAATCACCCCGTCGCCATTGATGTCCTTATACTTGATATCGCCAGGTTGATAGGGGCCAAACACTTGCGTAGGGCTATTGCGGATATCATCGTAGTCTTTAAACAAACCCAGGGCCACCAATCCCCTGGCTTGGTCTACACGGTAGCCTTCTGCATTCTGGTAGGCATACACGTTGTTCTCCTCATCCATTTCCAGAATCTCGTTTTTGCTATAGGTGATGTTACTCCGTGCCGTCAGGTTTACCTCGCCCACTTTCTGTTTGAATTCGAGACGCCCGTCAAAACCACGGGATTTTACGGCACCTACGTTGGCCCGCGGGTTACTTTCCAAACCTACCATTTCCGGCAAAAAGTTCCGTTGCATATAAATGCCTGTCCGCTCCTCGTCGAAGAAGTCGAGGTTGGCAATCACCTTGTCTCTGAAGAGGGCAATATCGAAGCCCAGGTTCTGTTTGACGGCCATTTCCCATGTCACGTAGGGGGAAGCGACCTGTGCGTACTTCATACCGATAAAAGATCGATCAAAACCATAATCGGCCCATTGGTAACCAGCCTCATTCACCCAGTCGCCATCATCATTGAAATGTCCGTCTGCGATGGTGTACAAATAAGGGAAGCGTTCACCGCCGCCCAACTGATCATTGCCCACCCTGCCCCATGAATAGCGGATCTTGAACATATCCAACCATGTTGCATTGTCTTTAATAAACGATTCTTCAGACACATTCCACGCCATAGAGAATGCTGGGAAGAAACCGTATTGTTCGCCTACAGCGAAGTTTTCCGAACCGTTATAACCGAAATTGAAATCGACGAAATACCGGTAGTTGTAGTTATAAGTAAGACGGCCTGCCAGTCCCTGGTTCCTTCGGGATATCCCATTCTTGATATCGCCACCGATACCTATCGTTTCTATATAAGCATCGCGGGTAAACCGGGCCACGGCCCCCACATTATGGTCGCTTGCAATATTCCGGTCGTAATTAATCATCACGTCAACGAACTCACGCCTGTTGCCGCTTGAATAGCTGTTCTGAAACATCTCGGCGGGATTAGAAACATGGCTGAACACCAGTTCGCCGTTTTCATTGCGGGCACGTTCGGCACGCCATTGCTCGGGCCACTTCCGGCGCTCAATGGTGCTTGAGTTGTTCGTATCAAACCCGATGATTCCCCGTGCACGAAGACCCTTCGTGATGAAGTCAAAATTCTGCTCGATGTCGATGTTGGTTTGTATGTTGTTTCCCCAATTCTCATTGAACCCAGTTTGCGTGGCAACCACCCAAGGATTCGTTTGATTACCGGTACCAACCGCCGGCACGTAGCCGTTAGAATACATCACCGGCGTGCGTATAGGCGAGTACCCGAAAAGAACACCCCAAAAATCCCCATCGCCCAGACCCGGGCTGTTACGCTTACTGAGCGCACCGGAAACACCGACTTTCAGCAGCGTCGACTTGGTGATATCAATATCCGCATTGAGCCGGTAATTCCACCGCCGGTAATTGGCATTGGTATTGTAATCGTTCCGCAACGTTTCGTCGATTTTGTACATACCACCTTCATCGACATAGCTACCCGAAGCAAAATAACGGGCCGTCGCCCCACCCCCGCTTACATTTACGTTGGCCCGGTAGGTCATGGCGCCATCTTTCAGCAGTAGGTCTTGCCAATTGACATTCGGATATAAATCGGGGTCCAGGCCCAACCGCAGGATTTCCAACTCTTCGGGCTGGTAAATCGGCTCGTGGTTGCGGGTAATGCGCGATTCATTAAGTAGGTTCGCGTACGTAAACCCGTCTTCGAACTCTGGGGTAATGGTACGCGTATTGTAAATGGTCTCGTCCTTAAAGCTGATGTTAATCTTGCCCTCTTTACCACGCTTCGTCGTAATCAGGATAACACCGTTTGCTCCCCGCGACCCATAAATCGCCGTAACCGCGGCATCTTTCAATACGGTAAAGGTCTCGATATCTTCAATATTGATTTCATTCAGGTCGCGTTCGATATTATCGACCAATACCAATGCGCCTGTGCCACCACCGAACGTGGATATCCCACGAATCCAGAATTCTGAAATATTCTTCCCGGGCTGGCCCGATTGCATCATGGCCAACACGCCCGGCACATTTCCGGCCAAGGCATTTGACAGGCTCGACGTGGGGTTCGATTTCATGTCATTCAGATCTGGGGTACTCACGGCCCCGGTCATCGTCAACCTTGTCTGCGGGCCGGTACCCGTTACGATGACTTCATCCAATACGCTCATCTCCGACTCTTGGAGCGTTATATCGATCACAAAATCATCTTTGATCAGTACTTCTTGTTTGTCGTAGCCGATATACGAGAAGGTCAACTTCTTATAGCGCTCAACCCGAATGCTATATTTACCGTCGTTATCGGTCACCGTTCCCAAGCCGGGGGCATCTGTTACAAAGACACTTACCCCGATTAATGGCGTCTTGTTTTCATCGACCACGACACCACTTACGTCGACTATTTCTTGAGCCAGTGTACGTAATGTTACACCGATAAGTAACATACTTATTAATAATAACCTAGTCATCATCTCCTTCATTAGTATTGTCTAATTGGTTGTCATCCATTTCTTCCAGGGCAATCTTGCGTATCCGGCGGTTATCCTTGTCGCCGATGTAAAAGGCGCCTTCCTCCTCGCTGTAGGCAATGCCCGTCGGCTGGTTAAACCGCGCTTCCTCTCTTAAATCCCCATCCACATAACCCCACGGGTCATTGTTGATGCTGGAACTTCCTCTTCCAGCAAACGTGGTGACACTCCCTTCGGGCGTCAGCGTACGGATCGCGTGGTTATGCTGCTCGGTGAAATAAAAATCATATTCGTCCGGCTTGCCAGCCTCCACGTAATCGGGATTTTTCACGAATACGCCCTGATAAGGGTTCCGGAGGCGGACCGACGAACCCACGCCATCTTCATAGCCCGCGGCTCTAAGCTGGCCGGCTACCAAATAGGGTTGGTTAAATTGTTCCTTCTCCCAGTTATAATCCACCCGGAGGATATAGTGCTGGTTAATCACCAGAATGTAAGCATAGTTGCCCGTCGGATGCATAAAAATCTTATATTCCCATTGCGGGTCGTGCACCACAAACAAGGTTTCATAATCCTTATCCCCGAGACCCTCTTCAAAATATTTATTCAGGTCGAAGCGGAAAAACTGCCCCTTTTCATAACTATTGAAATACATTTCGCCATTCACGGGATGTATGGAGGCACCATTACATTGCCGATACCTGGTCAGTATTTCCCTGTCTTGCCAATCTTTGTCACGCGACAACCGATAGGTTGCCCGGTCGTTTTCTCCCCCGCGGTCTTCCGCAATAATCATGTGCTGGCCATCAAGCGTAAAATCAATACTGCGGGGACGGTCAAAATCGGAACGTTTCTTTGTAACGGTGCTATCCTCGAAATTAATCAGGTAAAGCCCGTTATTAAAATCAAACGTCATCCATAAATGCTTCGGATTGAGCGGATCGAATTTCATGAAAGACGGCTCCCAAAATCCACTCGCCATTTTCGTCTCATCGGGATCTTTAAATTTCCCATCCTTCCACGGCTCGTCACCGCGATCGTTGCGATATCCGATAACCGTAGACACGACCATCTTACGCTGGTAGTCAAACGCCTGCGGGGATTTACCGATCACCTGCTTACTGTCATCCGACACACGCACTTCGATGTCGCCGCTGAATGCTTGCCGGGGAACCAAACAGTAGAGGGATTCGCCCCGCACATTGATTACTTTCGCTTGTTTCCCGCCGATAAATACCGACACCTTTTCCGGATCATCCCCGAAGTTCTCACCATAGATCACAAGGCGTTGCCCCATTCCCCCCGATTTGGGATTAAAATCGGATACGACCACCGGCTTGGATGGGTCGAACGGCTGAACGGCTTCGACGGTGGGATCATTATCCTTACAACCACCAAAGCTAAGTACGATAAAGGCCGCTATCATCACGCATAGTGGCTTTTTATCACGTGTTCTCATTTTCACTTTCATAGAATTAATTGTTGGTTAACATTCATTTTCAATAATTTACGATACCGTAAGTGGCTACAAAAAAGTCATGGCGACCGCTATACCATGGTGTATTGAATACATGGCATTCCTCCCGAGGGAGGCTCTGAACTACATCTTAATAAACGCGGTCGCTACGGATGCTGATAATTGGTATGACCTTGATGGTCATTAGTCTGGCGGAAGAACCCTCCTATGGTATTTCCGACCAACATGCCCTAACACTATTGCAAGGAAAGCTGTACTCATCGGTCTGTTACTTTATTTTACTGTTATAATTGTATCGATTAATTCTACACTCAACTGTTCGCTTATATTGATTTAGCTAAATCGGTTTATTAACTGGGTACAAGATAACCATCGGTACCCCGTTGCCGTGGCTACCTCAGCAATTCCAACCCAAATCCCGGGGCAGTTGGTGGGATTAGGTGCCCATCTTTGATCGTATATCCACTGAGGTCGATATCGTCCGAGGTACTGGTCACCCCTTCAATCGTCACCGTGTTTCCCAAGCCGCCGGCCATATGTGCAGTATAGTAGGTTTTGAGCAGCGAACCCCAGGCGTGCGGAGAAGCCTGGACCCCGTATTGCACCAGCTTCGGCATGAGCTTCCGCCAATTGGTGAACCCAAGGCCCTCGATATCGGAGATGTGCACATCCATCAGTTTCTGCTGCATCAGTTCGTCCAATAAGACGGGGTCAGGGTCAGCTTCGCCCTCTGCGAGCAGGCTCTGCACGTTGGCCTTTGCCATCCAGTCACGAAGTTTCCGGTAGTCGGCTATGGTTTCATGAAACGGTTCTTCGATCCAGAACAACGGTGTATCACCGATCCCTTCGAGATATGCGGTAAATTCATTCACCGTAAAACCGTTGTTGCCATCCACCAGTATCTCACAATCGGGAAAAGCTGCCGCGACTTGCTTAGTTACCGCTATATCCCGGGCCAGCCCCTCTTTTTGAGCCATCCAACGATGCCCCCGGCCGATCTTAAGCTTGAATTGCCGATAGCCGTATTCATAATCGTAACGGCAATTTGCAAGTACCTTATCGATACCGCCCGGCGCATGGGACGGTTCGAGGTCATCGAAATAAATCATGCCGCTGTAGTACTTTGTCGTAAACGGCTTTTCTCGGCCCAACAACGCATATACCGGTTTATTCAGCGCCACGCCCGCAAGGTCATGCAACGCGATATCGAAGGGGAGGTAGCGATCGTCCGTGATGCCCACATCGACGTGGAACACGTCTGATATTTTCTTACCTACCAATTCAGGAACCAAACGTTGGGCACCATCGCGGCCGCCCCGTAGGGAAGCCCAACCCTTAGCACCCTTATCGGTAGTGATGGTGCATATTCCGATACGTGGTCCATAGCCATGTACGTCCAGCCGCGCATTTTTCCCCACAAACCGCGGGTATTGCATGCGTACGTCATCAAATGTTACCGATTGTATGGTATGGTAGGCCAGTTCGTCTTGCATGCGTGATGCACGCGACACGCCGCGGAATACCCCGCCAAAAGCTGTCTGTGATAATACACCGGCTGCCACCCCCGTGTTTAACATGTAAATGAATTCCCTTCGTCTCATAATTTGGTGTGTTAAATGGTTATTTCTTTACATTGTATTTTCTATCAATCACTCATCATCAACAAAAGTCTTCTTTAAAAATGCAAACCCTTCCGCTGCCAATTCATCCGCGCTGTTGGCCAATGGCCGCCAAATGCTAGCTGCTCGGGCCAGTTCTTTGGAAGGGGCACCGAAAGTTTCAATCACCAGGCTTCCTCCGTAATCGATGCTGCGAAGCGCATCCCGTATACCCAGCCAATCCAGGTGTCCCGTTCCGGGTGTTCCGCGATCGTTCTCATTGGCTTGGATATGGACAAGCCGATCACCCAACTTGACAATACTTGCGGGGATATTTTTTTCCTCGATGTTACTATGGAACGTATCTAATAAAATCTTGAGGAACGGGCTATCCAGCTCGTCTACGATTGCTATGGCTTGGTCTACTGTATTAACCATATCGGTCTCAAAACGATTTAGCGGTTCCAGTGCCAACGTGACGCCAAGCCGCTCTGCCCTGCGGATAGCCTGATAGAGGTTTTCTTGGCACCACTCCCTTTCCTGAACCTTCTGCTCGGCAGAAACCAACCGGGTTTTACCCACTGCCGAATAAAGTGGCCCACCAAACACAGGACTTTCAAAATCGTTTGCAATTTCCAAACAGTCAATGATATAGGAAAGCCCGTTCGCCCGGATTTCTGACCGCTCACTGGAAATATCACGATCCATACCGAAGGCCCCACTTACTGTCACGTTCAAACCCAGCTCACGGCTGACCTTCTTCAAAGCTACCCAATCAATCAGATCGCGGTCTTCCACAGCGATTTCTATGACATCGTATCCGATGTCTTTTGCTTTATGCAAAATATCGAACGATGCCGTTGAAAACGGTGAAACCCAAACGAACGTGCTAATTCCTATATGCATTATTATAAACCAACCTAACTAAAAAACTCGCTTAACTTATTCAAAACTGGGGATTTCGACCCTGGCACCGCCCTTCATAGCCGATTCGTGGGCGCAGATACCTGCACATGTGTAGTTTGCTGCGAGCGCCGCATCTACCGCTGAATCCCGGCCTTCCACGATTGCAGCGACGAATTCCTGCACCAAGTGGGGATGAGAACCCCCGTGCCCCGCTCCCTGAAGGAACGACACGTGGTTAGGGTCGTCAATTCGTTCGCGTTTGGTAAAGTCAGCAATCTCAGGTATCAACAATTCATCGGTATCAGGCACGTCGATACGCCGTGCATTCTCGCCCCCGTCGAATATCACGTGTTCCTCGTCTTGCAGTTGTTCCCACTCAAAAGACATTTTCGTTCCGTATACATCATAACTTTCGCGATACTGCCTTACCACATCAAAGAGCGAACGGGTAGCCTCTGCAACCACATCGGAGTCTTTCAGTTTAAACGTAGCGGTCTCTACCGCATAGGGTGCATTGTAACGGCTCGCCAAATCGTCTGACAGCCGGCCCGAACCGTGGCAAACCACTGATTCGGCGATGGTGTTGTTGATGCGCAATAGTGGTGAAATGGCATGTGTACCGTTCAACATAGGTGGGTAACCCTTCCAATACTCAGCCCAGCCTTCCATGCTCATATCTTGGATGTGCGATCCCCGGACAAACTGGATTTTACCGAGTTTTCCGGTTTCGGCTAATTTCAAACCATAAAGGAACTCACGGGTGTATAGGGCGGTCTCCATCATCATATAAACCTTGCCCGATTTGCGCTTCGCAGCAACAATCGCTTCGCAGTCTTCCACCGTCATCGCCATGGGTATGGTACAGGCCGTATGCTTATTCGCATTTAACGAGGCCAATGTCATCCGGGCGTGCTCCGGTACCGGCGTTACTACGTGGATCGCATCGACATCATCGCGCTTCACAACTTCTTCGAAATCGGTGAAGACCAAATCATCATCGAGGTTGAATTTTGTTTTCAGCTCGTTAAGTGTATTTTCGTTGCGTGTGCAAATCCCGACAGCTTTGATATTCGGATGCTTTTGATAGATGGGTATGAATTCTTTCCCAAAACCCATTCCTACGATAACGACAGTGATTTGTGACATGTTCTGATCTTGTTTTTAGCTATTTATATCTTTATTTATTCGTTTGCAACCCAGTTGACGGCGTTAATCAACAATTTCTTGTATGCTTCATGCTGATGGCTATGCTCGTCGTGGCCCAATGTGATCCCGGCGATTTTCGCTTTGCGATGCTTTACCGTGAAAACGACGGGATAAACCGCGTCGGTTTCGATTGATTGGCCAATGACCAACACCTCAATGCCCTTGGCTGCCGGGTCTGGCACGTGGCGGTATAATTCGTCTTTGAACCCGAACTTTGCCGGTACGCCCTGCGTAATGGGGTGTGCGGGATTGACTACATAGTCTTTAAACTCCTGGAATGTTTCGTGGCTTCTGCTGCCCCCACCCACATAATTGAGGTTATATGCGGGCCAATCTTCCCAATTGTACCATACCGCGGCATGCAGCAGCAGCAACCCATGGCCTTTTTCGACAAATTTGGTGATTGCGGCCTGGCCTTGGGCATTGATTGGTTGGTTATTGGTAAGTACCAAAAGGTCTGTCTGTTTTAGATAAGCCGGTATCGAGTCGGTCTGCTCGGTGTAGGTAACGCTATATTTACCTGTTGACTCGATGGTCTTTTTGTCCTCTTGTCCATACCACCGGGCGAAATCATGGGAGCCGCCGCCGCCCACCATCAAAATCCGGATGGGCTTGTTCTGCCCGAGTGCGTGGCCCGCGGTAATGAGCAATAATGCCAATCCCGCTAACAGTTTCATCGTGTTGTCCATATGTTACTCTATTTTTGTTCTATCGTTACTTAACTACGCGCATAATACCGTTCATTCCACGCCAATGCCCCGGAAACGTGCACACATAAGGATAATCTCCCGGTTCGGCAGGCGCGGTAAATTCCAACGTATAGCTTTCTCCCGGACTTACCAAGGGCGTGTGATGCAATACTTCGGGAATATCGGGTATATATTGCTTTTCAAAGGCTTCCGACGACCGTAGCATGTCATCCGCCGCCTTCCCTACGATATCCAGTGTACCCGGTTGGATAATCAGCAGGTTATGCTGCATACCATCGGGATTCTCAAACACGAGGGTTATCCGCTTGCCGGCCGGAACGCTAATCAGCTTTTTATCGTATTGCATGATGTCTTTCACCGCTTTTAGCTCAATCCGTTCCGAAGGCACGCCAGCGGCAGGGTCGGTGTCAGCCTGTGCATCGCCGTGTGCTAAAGCGGCTGATCGGCTCGCTCTGGACAGTCTTACTGTGATATTGTTGGCGTTACCCGTGAATCCGGATGGGCCACCATAGTCGGCGAAGGCATGCGCCTCGTCGAAATCCTCTCCCGAACGCAAGTTGAGGCCAAGCGGCTCGGCAAACAGATGCATGGCCTTGGCGCTCCCTTGGCTCACTCCATTGATGAGCAATTCCATCGAGGCATCTGCAGAAAGGCGGGCATTGGCTACAAATTCGCTCGGCAGGTTACCACGTGACATTACCGTTGCGGTTTGGCCATGCTGATAAACGGCGAAAAATAGCTGGTTGTCTTTTGCATAGACAGCGTAGCCGGCGGCCTTATCGCCTTGCCCTACAATGAGCCCATTATAAGGTTGGTTATCGCGCCGCTGTACTTCCATTTGGATATCAATTTCCTTGTTTGAAACATCGGGCGAAAAGGCAAGCCGGCTCCGGCGACCTAACGTGTACTCCTCGTTGGTTAACGATTCGAGTATACGGGTGGCAAAGCTACTTGCATTCGGCGTTGATGCCAGTTTGAAGAATGCATCTTCATGGTGCGCGATCGCAGCAAACAACGCTTGGGAAAGCCACTTATCGCCTTCATTAACCGAATCGCTGGTCGCCTCAAGTAGCGCTCCCGCGACCGCTTCGGATGCCGGGTACTCCGTCAGCTTCACAAACGCCGCCAAGCGGGTATTCAGATTGGTATCGGCCAGTACGCCACTGCTCAGCAATGCATCGCGGAACTTGTCGGCTATCGGAAGTACTTGAGCCGCTGCTTTGCGTACACCTGCGGATGGATGCGCCAATGCTGCTATCACCGCTTCAGCCACGTCTTCCCGCTCACCAATCAGGTTCAACCCCTGGAGTGTCCACAAGGCATGGATTGCCGGTGCGTTCAGTCCGATTTTGTCTACCTTACGATCGCCCGCAATCTGCATCAGCCCCTTAGCCACGTCGTCTTGTTGACGTTCTACCAACAACCGCTGTGCGTGCGTACGCCAAAACTTATTATCGCTCTTCAGTGCTTTCAATAAGCCATCCGGATCGTCTTTAGAAAGCTTAAATACATTACGATGCTTGGCATCTTTATACACCAACCGGTATACACGGCCATACTTTTGGTCACGCAACTCGCTTTCGAATGCGTTGCCGGGCCCATGTGGTTGTTCCACAAACGGCAGCACTTTGTCGGATGGTGCCTGTGCCGGCACAAACACATTGTGTTGGATAATGAAATTATACCAGTCGAGTATCCACACCGCGCCGTCTGGGCCGACTTCCGTGTGGATCGGGCCAAACCATTCGTCCGAACTAGCGGCCAGGTTCCAGCCATCATGTTCTTTAAAACCGGCGCCATCCGGTTCGATAATCGCATTGTGCACCAAGCGTACGGTGGGTTCGGTAACAAAGGCCACTTTATTCCAATAGCTCTCCGGGTAATCCCGAGCGGTATAGAAGTGGTGTCCCGCGGCAGACGTGAATCCGCCGACTACATCCACCTGCCTGAGGTTGGGTGTCATGGCATGCACCTCATAGTGACCGTCGATCTTCTGCACCGCATTGACCGCTGGACGGCTATCGTCGTTCCGGAGCCGCCGCTGTACCAACTGTTCGGGCATGGAATAGTAAGCACTGTGGGTATTGTTTGCTGTAGAAATAAACACATTGTTATCTTCGGTCATCCCCAGTCCCCACGTGTTGTTGCTGGTCGTTGCCAGATATTCAAAGTCCGTTCCGTCGGGCTTAAAGTGATACACCCCTTGGCCAAAGGTCATCCGCCGGCCATTGACGGTGCCATTGAAACCGGCGTAACCTGTAACGCCCCAAATTTTGTTGTCAAACCCGTACTGAAGGTTAGACGGACCGGCATGCGTATCGTCCTTTTTCCAACCGGTCATTATGGTGTCGCGGAGGTCGGCCACATCGTCGCCATCGGTGTCCTTAAGGAAGACGAAATGGGGCGCCATAGACACAATAATGCCGTCGTTGGCAAATGTGAAGCTCGTGGCGATATTCAGCCCATCGGCAAATACCGTAAACTTATCGGCTACACCATCACCATCGGTATCTTCGCAAATTTTTATCTTGTCATTAGCTTCCCCTTTCAATTCCACGAAATTATTGGGGTAGTCCATCGCTTCGATAACCCACAAGCGCCCCTTTTCGTCCCAACCCATAGCCATGGGGTTGACAATATCGGGTTCTGATGCAAACAGCTTCAATTCGAAACCAATAGGAATCTGTGTAAGCTTAGCTGATTCCGAAGGCGACAGTGGGTCCTGCATTTTCGGCACGAAATGCCGGGCCGTGAAATCGGCGATGGTATCTTCGTAAATACTTACACTAGGAATCTCCAGCTTTGCCACCCATCCCATCACCTCATCGCCCAATGCCCATTGTGCGCCGCTATTGATTAACCGCAGGAAGTCCAAATGCTTCCAGGTAGCTTCTTCTCTACCGAGTGCCGTGTGGAATATACGGCCGTTTCCTTTCACCAAGTATTGTACCGAATCGCCCACAGCGTCGCCCTTCCCTTCCGCTGGTTCGGCGCCATCCATAACCAATGATTCCGTACCAAAAGACAAAAGCCCTCGCCCATCAGACACAAAATCTGCCAAGACCCGTTGCTGGTCGGGAGCAATAGCGTCGGAAACCGCGAACAGCACCACGCCATCGTATACGCGGAGGCCTTTCTTGTTCAGGTCGCCAAGATCTTCGGTGTATGTAAGGTTGATACCGCTTTGGAAAAGCTCAATAGCCAACCACGATGCATATTTGCTTGCCTCCACCTCTTCATCTGCGCTGCCAACGAACAGTACTTCTGCGCGCCGCGGATAATCGCGGTTTACTTGCGTGCACTGGGTCAGCAACAAACAGCAAACGGCAATACTCAAAAGGGAACGTAATTTCATATATACTAGTTCTATAATCGTCTACCACACAAAAGTAGGCTACCAAGCTACAAGAAAACCGCGGTATGTTATCCCTTTATAGTCAAATTATATCATAATATTATATTTTTATATATTTGTAATGACAAATCATGAAACCATCATGGTTTTTCAGCTCACTCAGGGGATGAATAAATATGATAGCTTCATTGCCATTAAAACCGCCGAAGGCAGCATGAACGCCTTTAGAAACAAAAAAAGCGATGAATAAACAAATTTAGATAGATGAAGAAAACACACGTTATCCCCAAGGCACTCATACCGGAAAACCGGACATTTGTGGTGCGTAAGCAAGTGGAGCCCTATTTTGACCCTACGTTCCATTTACATCCCGAGTTTCAATTATCGTACGTGATGGAAGGCGAAGGGAACCGGTTCGTGGGCGACAGTATCAAACCGTTCAAAGCGAATGATTTGGTCCTTATCGGTCCCAACTTACCCCATGTATGGCGCAGCCATAACAGTTATTTCGAAAAAGATAGCAACTTGAGCACTACAGTGATCGTGATTTATTTCCTCGATTATTTCCTCGGCGAGAATATTCACGAGAAGGAAGAGTTCGAAAGTATCAAACACCTTTTCCAACGCTCGCAATGCGGCATTGAGATTAGCGGCAAGACCAAGCTTGCCGTCATGCGCATGATGGTTGAGTTACTTGAGCTGAAAGGTGCCGACAGCATCATCCAACTTCTTAAAATACTGAATACCATTGCACTCTCTAACGAATGTCATCTCATTACTGATACACATTCCAAATCGTACAATACGGAGGCTGAAACGGATCGGATGAACAAAGTGTACGAGTTCATCATGAAAAACTTCCATCGGAAAATCCATTTGGAGGAAGTCGCTTCCATCGCTAGCATGACAAATACGTCATTCAGTCGGTACTTCAAGTCACGCGTCAATCAGTCATTTTCAGACTTCCTGAAAGAAATACGCATCGAGTATGCGTGTAAACTCCTCAAGGAAGACAAAATGAATATTGACCATATCGGTTTTGCGTGCGGTTTTCAGTCAATGACCAATTTCAACAAACAATTCAAGAAGGTCACCGGCAAGCAGCCCCACCAGTACCGCAACGAATACCAGAAGGTTGCACTCGACTCGTACCACCAGTATCACTGAAACACCGGTGCTTTCTGTGGGGTGGTGCTGGGTACGCGGCCTGCAATTTCCGGCCAGCCATCGCGCCAAGTGACTTTATCCAATAGCAGCATCCGCCGGCTTGCCCCGCTCGACACCTTGCCCTTTGCGCGGTCTATACCGTGATAAAGGAACCAGTCTGTTCCTTCATCGTCGGCGATTAGCCGTGCGTTGTGGCCTGGGCCGGCAATGCGTGCATTACCTTCTAAAAAAAGCGTTCCCCGCCCACGATCGGTGATCACGTATCCGTCCTTATCCAAATACGGTCCCATCAGGTTTTCCGACCGAGCGACCAATACATGGTATTTGCTGTCAGCCCCCTCGCAACAACTGCCTTTGGAGCCAAAGAAATAATAATAGGCGCCCCGTTTATGAATCATCACGGCTTCAAAGTCGCCTGCTGCTATTTTGACTTTTTGCGACAAATCGGGTACGGAAAGTCCGTCGGCTGCCAACTTCACGACATACGTACCTTGCGTGGGTGCGCTGCTGAAACTGCCCCAAAACAGGTATTTTCCCACTTCCTCCTCAAAATAAAAAGCATCGATGGAGTTGGGCACACCTACTTCTTCACTGCTGAATACTTTACCATGATCGACAAATGGCCCCGCCGGCTTTTCCGCTACGGCTACACCGATACCCGGATTAGTATCGCCCCACGTAGAATATGCATAGTAGAGGTGATATTTTCCATTCACGAGGTTTACATCCGGGGCCCATATCCCTCCGGCCGCTTTCCAGTCGGGCTTTTCTCCAAAGGCCTGCCCCACCACTTGCCAGTCTACCAGGTTGGCCGACCGCAGGATAGGCACTAGGCGACTGCCTTGCCCATCGCCCCAGTCATCTTGGGTTCCATACGCGTAAAAGTGTCCCGTTTGCGGATCACGAACAACCGTGGGGTCCGCAAGGATGGGCTCGAAGACCGGGTTAGTATAGGTTGCTACCGATGGATCCGGTTGCTGGGGGACATCGTCCGGTTGCTCATCGGTGCGCGCACATCCCGCCAGTAAAAGTAATACAACGAGAAAATTGTAAATCAACATTTCGTTTAAACTTGAATGAAAAAATAACGCTATTTTTTTAGCATCGGTTTAATTACTCCATCGCTGTCCACACGGAACGTATAGTGGTCGGCGGCTTCGTCCCACTTCCTAATGACAGGAACGATCCGCGTCCGCCGGGGCGTTACCTGCTGTTGATCGAAATGTATGTGGTACACGTAGTATAATTGACCATCCAACCCTTCAAATAAATCGCCGTGCCCAGACCCGTTTTCACCAACGATGGAGCGGTGGATAATCGGACTATCGCTTTGCTTGACCCAAGGCCCGTAGGGCGAATCGGAAACGGCATACCCGACGGCGTAGTCGATATTCATGAAGTGATTGGCCGAATAGAACAGGTAATATTTACCTTTTAACTTGATAACGGTGGGCCCTTCCATGATGGGTGCCGACTCATAGGCCGGCGTGGCTTCCCAAGGTTCGGTTTGATCAAAGCATTTCGTTAACGTTTCAGGCTTAATCTTCCCTTTTTCCAAGTCAAACTCGGCCACCCACAAATAGTTGCCATCCGAAAACCGAACGTGGTAGAGGTAATGCTTACCATCGTCATCTTTGAAGATGTATGAGTCGATATTCTTCTCGGTACCATCAATAGGGGCAACTTCCGTTTGCGTATAGGGGCCCAGCAAATCGGTTGATTGGGTCAATACGGTTTGCTCATTGGCCGTATACGTTAAATAATAGATACCGTTTTCCTTGAATAGTTGCGGTGCCCAGAAACCATGGGTACCGAAGGCCTGCCCGCCCTTCGAGAGGATCATGTGTGTAGGGCCTTGCATACCCGTGGGCACGGTCCAATTTTTCAAATCCGTCGATTCCAACGCCGCGAATCCTGCCGATGCCGACTTTCCACTTCCCCCCGTGCCGGTAAGGTAGTACTTTCCATTTTCAACATAAATCGTTGGGTCTGCAAAAAACAATTCTTGTTTTTCTTGTGCCGCGAGTTGCGTTTCGGGAATTGACAACATCGCAATTAAGACGATGCAATAGGAAAGGGATTTAAGAAAAAGAGTAAAAAAAGAGCGAATAAACATATCCAGTATCATCTAAAAAATTACTACTAATCGTCCACAACGACTCGTCCCAAAATCATCCAAGCGTTTATCGTACCACCATCAAAGTTGGTGGCGGATGTAGCTACGACCGTGTTTTCATCCCACAGCGCAATTGCGTTCCATTTGGCCTCCCTATCCGGGGGTACCGGAAAAGGGCGGGATATTTTCTGGAAGTTACGCCCCTCTTTGTCTCCTATCGCCACTTCCATAGTCGATTTCTCCCAATCAGTGCTCCTGCCCCTTGTGGTTTGGTAAGCTAACAGCACCTCCCCTGTGGCAAGCCGGGCGAGATAAGGCGCTCCCGCATAAACGTCCTCCGGCAACGGGTCGCGCAACGCATACTCGCGCATGGGCGACTCAGCGCCTACAGGCTCTTTCCAATTATCAGCAATCGATGTGCGGACGATGTAAGGCTTGAATTGCCCCACCTTGTTGTCTTCAATGGCGACCAAAATTTCGTCGCCGATCACCAATGGTACAGGCATACCATCGCGCCGGCCCGGCCGGAAGCTTACCGTCCGGGCAATGCTGCTCCAGGTATAGCCGTTGTCCATCGAAGCCAACATGGATATCTCCTGCTCATCTGTGGATGTATACGGCTTCTCGTTCGCAAAATAAACCTGCAACGTACCGTCGGGCAATTGCAGGAAAGCCGGCTCCCAACAGCCATCGCGAAAACGAGGTTCAGCCTCATAGATCACTTGGGGCTTATGCCACGTTTTTCCGCGATCATTGCTTCGCGCAACAGCAATAGCAAACGGTGCTACCTCCGGCTTTGTGGGCCTATGATTACATGCCACCAACCAATCACCGTTCCCTAACTCGATAAACTCGGGATTGGCCATATTTATCCTAACTTCATTTCCATGGGTATCCGAATGGGTATGTCCGTGGAACGTAATGGTCGGCTCACTCCATGTTTTCCCCGAGTCGCCGCTCCAGATTAACTCCGTATTGCCCTGCGCCTCATAAACGGCAATAACGGTGCCGTCGCTGAGCCGTTTTACGCGCGGATAACCCGCATAGCGTAGCTGGCGCTCATCCTGCGGGGCTAGGCGCTGAAGCGTATTTTGATCCCATTCGATGCGGATACCGCTAGGCACGAGGGTATCGTTGTGCATCGCAGGCTGTGCGATGCCCCATTGGAAAACCATCACACACATCGAAATCAATAGCCCCGCTTTTTTTTCCATAACGCGATTGTCCACGTTACTCCCGCCGTTTCGGAGTGAGGTAATTGCCGTCTATTTGCATAACGACCTCGCCATCTTTCGTTATGAAATTTACGGTGCTGATGTTCATGTACCGTGGGTGAATAGCCGTTGTGCTTCGATGCGAATGAAAAACAATGCGCAACTGGCCTTCCTTATCGGTAAACATCGCACTATGCCCCACTCCAACCAATTCACCGGGCTTTTGCAGGATGGGATTCCCTTCATATTTCGTCCACGGGCCCATAATCTCATCGGCCGTGGCATACCCGATTCCATAAAATGGACTCTCATAACTGTTTGCCGAATAGGTCATATAGTATCTACCTTCATACTTCAATACAAATGGTCCCTCATTCACGCGGGGCCATACCTCTTCCCACGGCTGGGAGACATTAATGCATTTTGTCATCGTCTCGACACGCATGGTCATGAGATCGTCTTCCAACTCGGCAACCCAGATATTGAGACCGTCATTGAATCGATCGAAAAACAGATATGGCTTGCCGTCATCATCAATGAACAGGGAATTATCAATACATTTCTCGCCTTCAAGCATCGGCTTTTTCTCCGTTTGTTTGAATGGCCCGAGGGGGCTATCACTGGTAGCCACGCAAATATGTTCGTCTGCCGAGTAATACATATAAAACTTCCCATCCACATGATAGACTTCGGGCGCCCAGAACCAGCGGTCACCCCAGGAATCTTTTTTATCCAATGCCAACCTATTGCCGGGCACAGCTTCCCACGTATGCAAATCCTGGGATGTGTAGACGGCAATACCATTTTCAGCATACGTACCGTAGGCATAGTAGGTTTCGTCGTGCAGCAGTATGAAAGGATCACCGAAAAACACGTTCTTTCCGACAGGTTCTTCTGGCAATTCCAGCAACTTATCGGTATTGCTCGATGAACGCGCCAGCACACTGAAACTAATAACAAGTATCGTTAAGAAAATCGTCCTCATATGCCTTTATACGCTTATACGTTACTTGTCATCAATTTCAAATTGTCCATCGTCTTGTCCTTTGTCGCTCCTGACCCTTTCATCAATATATTAATTACCTATATCCAACCCGGATTTTGGATAATCGTAGGCGTCTTATTGATTTCCGATTGGGGTATTGGCCAAATATAATGTTTCTTTTCGAACACCCTACGTTTCAGAAATGACCGCTCATAAAACTCATTGTCCTGTAAATGCGTTCCTTTATCCACCGTCATCCGGTAGAAATTTTTGTTATCAGTTTCCTCAGCAATAAGCCACCGGCGCGTATCGAAGTAGCGGTGGGTTTCGAAGGCAAGCTCAATTTGCCGTTCGTGCCGGATCTTTTCGCGCATTTCCTCTTGGGTCAGCCCCTCGGGCAACCCCGGCAGACCTGCCCGATTCCGTATCGCATTGACATAGGTGTAAACGTCAGTAACTGGTCCTTGTGCCTCGTTCAATGCTTCTGCATAATTAAGATACTGTTCGCCCAACCGGAAATAAATCCATGTTTTTTGGGTAAAGATATTCTGTGGGATGCGAACCGATTCTTCGGAAAATTTCTTCATGAGGTATCCGGTGACGGAATGGTCTACCGCACTCCTTGACCGCCCGTCTAGGCCACTGTTCCAAAACTCAATGCGCCGTTCCCGCCAGAAAGCACCGCTATAATTGATCGCGGCATAAAAGCGTGGCTCGCGGCCGACGTACATATTCCTGATTTGATCCAAGTGATACCCTTTGGGATGGGCTTCTTCGGCGTACCCCGTTTCTTGGTAGCCCGATTCGGGGTTGATGATTGGCTGCCCATCGGCCTCATACCCCAGAATAGGCGTTGACCCATCCGCCATCTCGTAGGCATCCACCAGCTCTTGGGTAGGGCAATAGCCGCTCCAACCGCCCATGCCATTGGGGCTCGTGCAGCGTTCTTGGTGATCCCAATTCCCCATATTCCGGGCAAAAAGCACTTCTTTGTTATGGCGCATATAAAACAACTCCTGGTAGCTCCGCATCGGATCATTGTTTGCCGCTGTATAAAGGCCGTAACCTGCTCCTTCAGCGGCGTCAATCACTGCCTTTGCCGCATCCGCAGCAACTTGCCACCGCTGCGCGTCATACCCCGCAAATAGTTCCAAACCGTCGCGATCGGCGAAACCGATGAACTCGGGATTGCCGTTCCACAGCGGGCTTGCAGCATATAGCAGCATCCGGGCTTTTAATGCCAGCGCCGATGCGCTTGTAGGCCGGCCAAGTTGAGTCCGGTCTTCCGTGGGACCATTGATATACGATGGCGGTAGCAGGGATGCCGCTCGATCGCATTCTGCAACGATAAAATCGACCACTTCAGTATAAGGTCTTCTTTTAATTGCCGTAAAATCATCATCCAGTGTGGCGGCGCGGTCCATAATCGGTATCGGCCCGTGCAGACGCACTTGGAAAAAATGGAAAAACGCCCTTAGAAAATGTGCCTCTCCTTTCCACCTGTTTTTTTCCGCTTCACTCATAAGCGTCTGATCGATCCGCTCCAAAAAGATATTAACCTTCCTCATACCTTCCCAGTCAAACCGCCAGATATTTTCCTCAATATTCTGTGGGCTCCACGCCCCGGATGTCATGACATGTGCAAAAGGGTATGTCCAGGTGATTTCCATCTCGTCAGAGGCTCCGACGAACGGGTTTCTACCCCACCAGTCGTTAAAGCTAATTTCTTCATGCAACGTAAAATAGGCCGACGTAAGAAACCGCTCGGCGTACTGCCGCTGTGCGAACACTTCGTCCAGCGTCATATCTTCATCGGGCATTTTGTTCAAAAAATCTTTTGTACACCCGCTAAAGGCTATAAGGAAAGCAATAACCGTTATATTTATGAATATTCGCTTCATGTTTTTCTTATTTAAAATTAACTTGTAACCCGAAGTTCAATGTGCGCTGCAACGGATAAAAATTCGTGCCGCTATCAGATTCGGGGTCCATTATTTTGACCTTATCCCATGTATGGAGGTTTACGCCGTTTACGAACAGCCGGATGCTGTTCATTCCCCAATTTGCAAGGCCGGGTTGTGTAAACGTGTAGGCTACTTCCGCATTTTTAAGCCGTAGGAAAGAAGCATCTACCTGCCAAAGGGTAGAAGCCCGGTTATTGTTGGGGTTGGCCACGGTGATGGCGCCGGGGTATGTACCATCGGGGTTATCCGGCGTCCAGCGGTTGTCGTAATACTCGCGTTGCACATTGAAGGTACCTACGCCATCCTGAAACGGATACATGGTCGATCCGTATAGGAAAATACTGGTCTTGCTCGCTCCAGTAAGGAATAAACTGACATCGAACCCCTTATAGGCGACTGTTCCACCGAATCCGTATACGATTTGCGGAGTCCGTGGAAAGCCGATTGCCGTCCGGTCGTTATCGTCGATGATATTGTCGTTGTTCAGATCCCGGTACCTGATGTCACCCGGCTGACTTGCGCGGCCGAGTCTTTGCTCCGGACTGTTGGCAATCTCTTCGGCACTTTGAAATATACCCTCGGCTATCCATCCAAACGGCTGATCGATAGATCGCCCTTTTGCCGACAGCCATGGATAACGTTGTTGGGGCTCGTCGTTTTCAATGATTTCATTTTTAGCGAACGTGAAGTTCCCCCGGAACGAATAGTACCAACCCGAAGATGTGGAATTCTTCACCTCCAGCATACCATCGATTCCGCGGTTCTTGGCCTTCCCCAGGTTTGCATATGGAATCACCCAAGGGTAAAAGCCCGTTACAAAGGGGATTTGTACCCGTTGGAGCAGGATATCCTCGCGGTCTTCCCAGAAGGCATCCACCTGGAGGACGACTTTGCTCCGGAACATTTCCAGATCGAGGCCGATGTTCGTTTTTGTAGCCACTTCCCACGTCACATTCTCATTGCCTGTCTGGTCTTCTTCGATACCGGGCATGAAACGCATGTTATCACCGAAATGATACGATTGAGCTCCTTGTGTCTTCATCGAGGTCAGGTATAAGAAGCGGATGTCTTGGTTCGCAAGGTTATCGTTTCCTACTTTTCCGACAGAGCCTCTTATCTTCAGCGAATTTACCGGATTGTTATCTCCCCAGAACGACTCATTGGACAAAATCCACCCTGCCGAGACCGAAGGGAAGAACCCGTAACGCTTTCCTTTCGGGAAATTTTCCGATCCGTTGTAGCCGGCGTTTACCTCCACCAAATACCGGCTGTCATAGCCATAGGTGAAACGCGTAGCCGCGCTCAGCCTCCGGTAGGGCAAATTCAGCATAGATTCCGGTGCCGTCAACCTGACCATGTCGCGCTGGTTATACATCACCATCCCGGACACCTCGTGTTTTTCAAACGATTGGGTATAGTTTGTCAGCAACTCGGTATAATATACCCGCTCCGCGGTGTTGCCCGTTCCATAGCCCAATGGGCTTGCTTCCCGGAGAATCTCACTATAAATGTCTTCCCCGGTATCCGGGTCTTTCCCTAAGTATTGTTTCACCTCAAAATCCTTTTGCCGCCGTACGTCCGACCGGTAATAATGGTCGTAAGCAAACTTGCCATTGAGTGAAAGCCCGGGGGTGACCAAATCGGAGAGGTCCCATTTTCCGCCGAACGTACCCTGTACCGTATTACGTGCCTCCACGAGGTATCCGGATTGCGTTACCATCCCCCAGGGATTGGAACCTAAAAACTGTGTAATGCCGGCCGGTGTCCCGTCAGGGTTTACCTTCGGGAAAGCGATGGGAGGTGTTTTACGCAGCGCATCGAAAATATCTGGGGCCGACCTAGCCGGATAATTCCCCTGCTGGATTATGCCGCCCAGTCCGAATTCAAATAACAGGTTCTTGGTGACGTTTACATCGATGTTTGACCGAAGGTTGTATCGGCGCATGTTGATATTTGTACTATATAGGTTGGTTTCATCGGTTTTCCAAAGACCGCTCTGTTCGGTATACCCTACATTTCCATAATAGCGTATAACTTCCGTACCCCCGTTTATACTCAGGTTATTAATGCTCTGGTACGTGTTTTTCTTCATGATTTCGTTGGTCCAGTCAACGTTGGGATAGAGGTAAGGATCTTCCCCATTTGCATACCGTTGAATCTCTTCTTCGGAAAAGAAGTCGTCTTGTCCCATATTACGGTATGCCTCATTCCACAAACTTGCGTATTCCACACCACCAATGTACTTGGGCATCCGTTGTGCGGTAAGCATTCCGGTTTCAGACCTGAGCGTCACCTTCGGCCGTCCTTGCACACCACGTTTTGTGGTAATCAAAATTACTCCATTTGCTCCGCGCACACCATAGACCGCCGTGGCCGAGGCATCCTTAAGTACAGAGAAACTCTCGATTTCCTGTGCGTTTATGGTATTTAATCCCGACATGCCACGCTCAACACCGTCGACGAGCACCAACGGCGCACGATTTTCCCAGGTTCCCAATCCGCGGATGTATACCTGAGCCTGATCGTAGCCGGGCTCACCGCTCGTCTGCCGAGTAATGATGCCGGGCATCCGGCCAGCAAGCGCATTCGAAAGCGATGGTGCAGTGGATTGCTCCAATTCCTTAACTGACACTGAAGCTACGGACCCGGTAACGGTCACCTTCTTCTGTGTACCGAAACCCACTACGACAACTTCATCAAGCCTACCCCGCTCCTCGTCAAATTCCATGACGAACGTCCGCTCCCGTTCAGCCCCCGCAACGACTTCTATCGGAAAGTAACCCTGATAGGTAATGACCACAATCGACTCAGAAGAAGGGATTTCCAAGATAAACTTTCCGTCAATATCGGTCTGTGTGCCTTGAGCTGTGTTTTTTACCATCACGGTAGCACCTGCAAGTGCTTCCCCCTGCTGATTCGTCACCCGACCGTGCAGCACGTGTGACGACTGTGCATCTACCCGAACTGAAAATGCCAGCAAAAACACAGTAAGCGCAATTCCCAAGCAACGAGCGGTTCGCATACCTATGCGGTGTCGCCATTGCATGAGAAAGATTTGGGTAATTTTCTCACTCATAATTCATTTATTTTATTTGGTTATTAAATCGATATGCAACTCTACTCTTCTTCGGTCTCACCGGTTAGTCGTTTAATGAGCTCCACTTCCTCTTGTTTATACGGCGTCCCGTCGCTCCGGAAAATGTCGTGGAACCACAGCGGTGGCTCGTCCGTATAGGTCTTCGTCCAGCTGTCCCACGGATAAATGGTCTGTGTCTTGCCGTCTACAAACCCCCAGTTAAACATAGCCACATTATATTTTTTGGCGATCGGCAGGAACCCGGCGAAGGTGCTGCCATTTGGCCGCGCCATATATTCGGTGCACCACAACGGCTTATCGTAACGTTGGAGTTGCTGTATGCGTTTCTCGAAATCCTCGGGGGTATCGTAGGTGTGGAAACTGATGATATCCGACTGCTCGACCTGCAATTTTTCAATTGGTTTCAGTCCTTCATGGGTAGACCAATCGCCGACCCAGATACCCGATGTAAGCGGCTGCGAGGGATTTGCTGACCGTGCCCATGCAAACGCTTGCTCCAACAAGGGCAACACATAAGCTACTTTGTCCTTGATTTCGACAGCCTCATAAGATGGGCCTGTCATGTTATCCGGTTCATTCCATACGTCCCATCCCAAAATCCGGTTGTCCTTGGCAAAATGGTTGATTACGCCTTTTACATAGCGTTCCAACCGTGGATATTGCGCACTGTCTTTCAGCACGTGCTGCCCTGGGCTCTGCACCCATCCCGAGTTGTGTACATGTGGTTTTGGGGCGCGCTGCTCTCCGGCTACCGGAAAAGGATCCCAGCAGGAATCAAAGAAGACAAACAATGGCCGGATGCCGTGTTTATCGGCCAAGCGCAGGAAATGTTCTATTCGAGAGATAAACCCGACGGAATCTTGCTCGTACGGCAAGTCATGCAGGTAAACACGGGCCGTGTTCATGCCCAAATCGGCTGCCCATCCCAGTTCTTTGTCAATGGTTTCCGGATCGAAGGTGTCTTCCTGCCACATCTCCAATTGATTGATGGCCGTTGCCGGTGTATAGTTGGGTCCTACGAGCCACTCTTGTTCGGCTTGCCATTCATTGGCCTCCTCGGCCGTCCAAATACCTCTCGGCGGCTCGTTATCAACACCGTTGCTGCTGCTGTTGCAGCCGGATAATAAAAAGATAATAAGGGTAAAAAAAGTCAAAAATGTGGTGGATATCCGTGTCGTCATTGGCGTATCGTTGGTTATAAAATTGGCTATATGCCTTCTTCACCACAAATGACGGCATTATGGGTGCCGGGTGTTATATCAATTTGTTTCATTTTTTCCTTATTTTGTCTCAAAAAGCACTTGCCTTTGTCGTATACGCCGTAAACCGTGCCGCTGATTCCACCAGACCATCCTCAACGCTTCGTATTTGCTCCGTAATCGATTAATACCTGCTTCGCTATGAACATATATTGACTGGATGGTGAATCCAGGGTGAGTCCAGGTACCTGTTTGGTTCCTCGACAAACCGGCGGGGGGCTCTAGGAAAAAAGAAAAATGAATAAAGGCATGTGATTGACAATCCAAAACTTCGACAATTTCCGCTATCTTCAAAATTTACCATTACCTTTGGCTACTAACCATGAGAGCCGGATGAACGGATGAAATCGTTGTTGTTGACATATATTGTATTGGTGTGGATATCGGTTGGCTGTGCCTATGGCCAGCCCTTTTATTTCACACATTATCAAGTAGAGAGCGGACTGTCGAACAACGCGGTATTATGCAGTGCCCAAGACCCGATGGGCTTCGTTTGGTTTGGCACTAAAGACGGGCTTAACCGTTTCGACGGCTATTCTTTCAAGGTTTTTCACAGCGATCCTGAAAATCCCAACGGACTGAGGAGCAATTTCGTCAGGGCATTGCACGTGGATGAAACGGGCTGCATATGGGTAGGCACCGACCAAGGCATCTACCTATTCGATCAGAAATCCGAAACTTTTTCGCTCTTCCATCCCTCCATTACAAATGAAATACTTGATATACAAAGCGACCACCGAGGCAACATCTGGTTTATCAATAACCTGATATTATTTCGCTATTCGACAGGCACCGATAGCTTGCTGTCCATCACAGATCCGTCGGTAGTTTCCGTAAGCGCATTCGGCATTAACGAGATGGGAGACACTTGGATAGGGACCCCCACTGGCGATTTACTACATTATCACCACACCAACGGCTTCCAGCACCGATACCCTATTTTTGAACATTCGCCAAAAGTCGTATCTCAATGGATTGAGCGGATATTTTGTACCAACAAGGGCTACCTGCTGGTAGGGACATCCAAACAGGGCGTCAAAGTCTTCGATACCACGGAGGGCACATATACCGACTTGCTTACGCAGGATGAAAAAGGGACGGACATGTTCATCCGGGATATTATTGAACATCGCCCTGACGAATATTGGTTGGCGACGGAATCGGGGATTTTTATCTACGATCATCGCACCGGAACATACCTCAACCTCAAAAAAGAACGCGGCAATCCTTGGTCGCTATCGGACAATGCTGTATATACGCTTTGTAAAGACAACGAAAACAACATCTGGGCAGGCACCTACTTCGGCGGCATCAACCATTATGCCCAAGCAAATACGTTCTTCGAAAAATTCTTCCCCTTAGGCGGAGGAAATACCATTTCGGGAAATGCCGTTAGGGAATTATGCTCGGACAATCATGGCAACCTTTGGATCGGAACGGAAGACGATGGCCTGAACAAGCTGGATATGCGTACCGGCCGCATGACGAACTACAGGCCTACGGGGGAACAGAACAGCCTGGCCCATTCCAACATCCACGGTTTGCTGATCACCGGTGACACGTTATGGATTGGGACATTCGAGCACGGTCTCGACTTGTTCGACATCCGCACGGGAAAGGTTATCCGCCACTACAATGCAGAAAACAAGGACGGAGCATTACACAACAATTTTATCTTCAATATCTACCGAACCAAAAGCGGGCGAATACTTATGGCAACAGGGGCCGGGCTATATGAATACATGGTGTCGACCAAGCACTTCCAACATGTAACGGGTTTCCCGCCATATATTTTTTACACCACGTTATATGAAGACAGTGACGGAACGATATGGGCTGGCAGCTGGCGCGATGGCTTGTATTATTCGAATCCCAAATCGGGGGAAAGCGGTTCCTTTTCGCACGATGCGCATGTCCCGGGCAGTATTGGCAGCAACCGGGTAAACCGCATATTTGAAGATAGCAACCGCAATATCTGGGTAGCTACGGAGGGCGGGTTGTGTAAGTTCAATCCAAACCGTGCCGATTTCCAACGGTACGGTACCACACAAGGGTTCCCCAGCAACCTCATCCTAGCACTACTGGAAGATGAGGACGGAAAGCTTTGGGTAACCACTTCCAAGGGGCTGGTACGGCTTGCACCTGAAACAGGTGATATCAAGGTTTTCACAAAAGCCAATGGCTTACTTAGCGATCAATTCAACTATAACTCGGCCTACCGCGCAGCGGATGGAACCCTATATTTCGGCAGTGTAAAGGGGCTGATTCGGTTCAATCCGGTAGAATACCCCGAAAGCACATTCCAACCTCCGGTTTATATTACCGGGCTGCAGGTTCACGACAGGGAGTTAGAAATTAACAAGAAGGGGTCGCCGCTAACCCAGTCGATTACATTCATGGATCGCTTGGAGCTCAACCATAACCAATCTTCCTTCAGTATCGATTTTGCGGCGCTGAGTTATATCTCGCCAGGCATGACCGAATATGCCTATAAAATGGAAGGACTGGATAAGGAGTGGACACACATCCAAACCAACCGCAAAGCTTATTTCACCAAGCTACCCCCGGGCGACTACGTATTCCGGGTAAACGTGGTAGACAGCAATGGCGACCTAAAGGGCAAAGAAACGACACTCCGTATCACCATCTTGCCGCCATTTTGGGCAAGCGCCCCTGCGTTTTTTCTCTATGTGTTGCTCGTCATCGCCATCGTTTGGTATACCATAAGAAGCTACCACCGCCGAATCAGGGAAAAAAACAAACGTAAACTGGAGCAACTGCGGCACCGGAAAGAAGAAGAACTCTACCAAGCAAAAATCGATTTTTTTACCAATGTAACGCACGAAATACGCACGCCGCTCACCCTCATCAAGGCGCCCTTGGAAAAGGTGATGAAAAAGGCAGAGGAGCTGCCCACTGTTCGTAAGCATCTGCAAACCATGGAACGGAATACACAGCGGCTGCTGGACCTAACGGATCAGCTGCTCGATTTCAGGAAAACCGAAGTGAACGGATATCGGTTGAATTTCGTGGACTTGGACATCGCCAAACTAGTGAAGGAAAATTATACTGCCTTTAAACTCGTGGCTGCACAGAAAGACATTAAGCTTACACTTACTTCGCCACCCCAACCATGCGTAGCGGCGGTGGATAAGGAAGCGTTTACCCAGATTATTGGCAACTTGCTCACCAATGCCCTGAAATATGCCGAGTGCACAATAGCGATTATCATACAGACCGAATCGGAAACGGGTACCGTTTCCGTCTTGGTCAAAAATGACGGATACCTTATTCCCCTATCGATGCGAGAAAAAATTTTCGAAACGTTTACCCGCTTGAAAATGACGGACAACCAACAGGGATCGGGCTTGGGTTTGGCACTGGCCCGCTCGCTCGCCCAGCTGCACAAAGGCCATCTCCGCTTAGCAAACCCAGAAGACGGGATGAATGTATTTGTATTGACATTGCCCCTTAAACAACGCCAACACAGACGACGCAATGGAGCCAAAATCGCCAACGATTGATAGATCGACCATACTAGTGGTAGACGACCACGTGGAAATCCTCGATTTCATCGTGGATGATCTTAGTGAGCATTACGAGGTACTGCAAGCCGAAAATGGAAAACGGGCGTTGGAAGTTCTTGCGGCCCATCCTGTACAACTGGTGGTGAGCGACGTGATGATGCCTGAAATGGATGGTTATGAATTGTGCCAGCGCATCAAATCTGACGTGGCGCATAGTCACATCCCTATTATCTTACTCACAGCCAAGAATACACTCAAATCTAAAATAGAAGGGTTGGAACAGGGTGCCGATGCGTATATCGAAAAGCCGTTTTCACCCGAGCACCTCCAGGCGCAAATCGGCAGCCTGTTGGCCAACCGGAATAAAATACGTGCTTATTTTGCCCATTCACCCTTGGCACACATCAACTCCATGGCACACACCAAGGCCGATGCGCTTTTCTTGGAAGAATTGAATGCGTTGATCCATGAACACATGGGTGAAGTGGGATTCGACGTAGAGCACCTCGCCGAAAAGATGCATATCAGCCGGCCCACCTTATACCGCAAAATCAAGGCGATATCCGATTTGACGCCCAATGACCTCATCAATGTGGCCCGCTTAAAGAAAGCGGCCGAGTTGCTCAGCGAAGGACGCTATAAAATCTACGAGGTCTCCTATCGTGTTGGCTATAGCTCACAGACCCATTTTGGCCGGAATTTCCAGAAGCAATTTGGCATGTCGCCTAGCGAATATATGGCGAAGCAAAAGCCGTGAAGCCCGCTGTTAGCTTTGATTAGCAAGCGTATTACACTTATTCGTTAATCTTTATATCAATCCGCCTTTATCTCGTACAATTGCTGATGCCATTCCTTCAACTCCGCTTCGGGCATTTTTACCACTTCACGGTCGTAAGTCATCAATCCATTGGTTTCTATTTCCACATCGGTGGTTTGGGTGTATACGGCGGCAGATAATCCCATGGGTATTAAGCGGGCCAAATCATTGACGAGCCCCCGGTACCGACGTTTCAGTTCGTCGGCATTCTTGAAGCTTTGGTATCCCCAGTTGTCTTTATTCTGCCAAGTATGTCCTTCTACAGGCAGTCCCAATCCGCCAAATTCGCCAAGTACAAGGATTTGCTTATCGCCGTACAACTCAGGGCGTGGCATCACTGCATCCGGATAGTTATGGATGTCCATGATGTGCCCGGTTGGGAAGAAATTGCCACCGCTCGCGCTGTTGACTAGTCGCGAGGGATCATAATCCATGGTCCACTCGGTGATTTCCTCCGTTTTAAACTGCCCCCAAGCTTCGTTGAAGGGCACCCATACCACAATACTGGGGAAGTTGTGCAGCGCATCCATAATCGCTTTCCATTCTTTACGATAGATCGCTTCCGATTCGCCGCTACGGTCCTTATCATGCTGGCGCCCTGATGTGATACCCGGACGCATATCCCAGTGATTACCACCCAGGTCACCACTCGGCATATCCTGCCAAACCAATAACCCTAGTTGATCGCAATGGTAATACCAGCGTGCCGGTTCAACCTTGATGTGCTTGCGAATCATGTTGAAGCCCATCGCCTTGGTCTTCTCCACGTCGAAACGTAAGGCTTCATCCGTAGGCGCTGTATATAAGCCGTCCGGCCACCATCCCTGGTCGAGCGGCCCATACTGGAATACAAATTCATTATTGAGCAACATCCGTTGGATGCCGTTTTCATCTTTGTCCATCGATATTTTGCGCATAGCAAAATAAGAGGCCACTTCGTCGACAACCTTTCCTTTACGCAAAACGGCAACCTTGAGGTCATATAGCGACGGTGATGTCGGTGACCAAAGTTCAGCATTGTCGATTTTCAGCGTGGCGTCTGTACCGGCAGTCACAGTCTCTTCGGTGAGCTTCGTTCCGTTTTTCCATGCGGAGATCTGAACCTGGTCGCCTTCCCGGGTCCCCTCAACGGTTGTTTGTACCAAGAGTATGCCCTTGTCGATATCCGGGGTATGCTTAGTGGCAACGATGTGGGTTTGGGGCACCCCTTCAATCCATACCGTTTGCCAGATGCCGGTAACTGGTGTATACCAAATACCATGGGGGCGCACCACCTGCTTACCATTAGGCTGTGGGCCTTCGTTCGTCGGGTCCCACACACCAACGACAATCTCCTGTTTGGCTCCTTTAGCCAGATATGGGGTAATATCAATGGAAAACGGGTCGTATCCACCTTCATGCGAGCCCGCCTTCGCGCCATTCACATAAACGTCGCATTGCCAATCGACCGCGCCGAAATGCAAGATTACCTGTTGCTTACGGATGCTCTTATCCAAAGTAACCGTCCGACGGTACCAAAGCGAGCTATCTTTACCTACCGTCCTTCCAACGCCCGAAAGCGCAGACTCTACGGCAAAGGGCACCAGCAGTTGACCATCATAGCTAGCAGGAGCTGTACCCAGTTTACCAGCCGCGATGGCATAGTCCCAAAGGCCATTTAGATTTTGCCACTGCTCGCGTACCAGCTGTGGCCGCGGATACTCAGGTAGCGGATTTGCTGCATCAATATGCTTAGCCCACGGCGATTTGATTTTGTCACCTACAGGTTGCCAAACCTGCGATTCTTGCGCACTCAACTGTCCGACCTGCAAACAGGATAAGAAAAGAATGGAATAAAGGGTTTTCATCATTGTATTCGCGCTTATGTCGATATATTTTTCCGAAAAAGACAATGCTACGCAAAACAATGCAAATTCGTATATTTTCGTTCAGATTTTTTTCTCGTTATTTCAACATATCGTCTTAACTGCTATGTGCTGACCAAGCTCCCCGCGTTATCGAACTAATAAACCGACTTCCACTTTGTGTTATTTTTTTGTAACTTTTTTGACTGTTCTATACAAAAAGCCCCATATTTTTCTTTTTTTTGCAATCAAACGGTACAATAACATAGATGTCGACCGCAATAACAAGGGAAATATACGCAAAATTGTTCTTTGCCATCTTTTTCGCAAAGATGGCCATCTCAACAGCCCCCATTTTTGTTCACGGTTTTGACAAGGAAGCATTATTGCAAGTCGTTTTGCAGCTCGAAATCGAAAATAACAATGGCAAGTCTGGATTAGGCGACCAAATGAAAGACATTTTCGCCAAGGGCTATTTCAAACTGGCAACTGCTGTCAGTCTCCAACCCCCAGCCGACTACACGATTGAAACAAATTTAATTACGGATGATGCCCGGCATATCCGTGCCTTTTATCCAACCGTACCTACCCCGCCTCCGAACGATCTGGTGTGACCCCGTTTTCCATCAATCCGATGGACTTTTTAGCGATTAACCATTTTACTGCATGTTGAGCGTATGCCAAGTAGCACAGTAATGTGCCGCTGGGCAGCACGTGCGGCATCCTGGTTACAAAATGATTAACTCACGTTTACACTACTTTACTTATTACTATGTTTGGTACACGTACGTCTGCGTTCTTGAAATTATCAAAGCGCGACTTAAAATACGACTTACCGGCGAGCATCGTGGTCTTCCTCGTTGCCTTGCCCTTATGCTTGGGAATAGCGTTGGCTTCCGGAGCCCCATTATTCTCCGGCTTATTAACCGGAATTATCGGCGGCATAATCGTCGCCTCAGTCAGCGGATCACAGCTCAGTGTAAGTGGGCCCGCGGCTGGGCTCACCGTCATTGTATTGGGCGCCATAGAGCAATTGGGCGCCTTCGAAACGTTCTTATTGGCCGTTTTGCTGGCTGGGCTTATTCAGCTCGCACTGGGCATCATCCGTGCGGGGATGATTGGGAACTATTTCCCGTCGTCGGTCATCATCGGCATGCTGGCAGCCATCGGCATTATCATCATATTGAAACAGTTGCCGCACGCCGTGGGATACGACTCCAGTTTCTTCGGCGAGGAGAGCTTTATCCAGCTGAACAACGAGAACACCTTTTCAGCGTTGCAGCAAGCTTTCAGCGCCATCAATTACGGTGCGTTCCTCATCTGTGCGGTATCATTGGTTATTCTGATTGTCTGGCCGCAGTTCAAGAAACTGCGTGTCGTGCCGGCACCGCTTGTTGTGGTCATCGTGGGTGTATTGATGAGTCTATCGTTTGCAGGAAGCACCCTTGCATTGGATGCCAACCACTTGGTCGTGATTCCAGTAGTCGATTCCTTTAGTGAATTTCTGGGCTTGTTCACCTTCCCCGATTTTACACAGATTGGCAACCAAGATGTGTGGATGGCAGCGATTACCATTGCGATTATCGCGAGTTTGGAAACCTTGCTCAGCTTAGAAGCTGTCGATAAGATTGACCCGTTTAAACGGGTCTCGCCGACCAACAGGGAGTTACTCGCCCAGGGTGTCGGCAACATGACCTCTGGATTGGTAGGTGGTCTGCCACTGACAGCCGTCATCGTCCGCTCGTCGGCTAACGTAAACGCAGGCGGCCGCTCTCGGCAAAGCGCCATACTTCATGGCGTGTGGCTTATACTGGCCGTGCTACTCATTCCAACCATCATCAACCTCATTCCGCTTGCATGTTTGGCGGCCATCCTGCTTCACACCGGTTATAAATTGGCACATGCATCTACTTTCAAACGCATGTGGCACAAAGGCCTGGACCAGTTTATCCCGTTCATGGTAACCATCATTGCGGTGGTGTTTACCGATCTGCTTACCGGCGTGGGTATCGGCTTGTTGGTGGCCATGTTTTACATCCTCCGGAATAATCTTTCCAATGTATTTGAATTTCTTGTGGAAGAAAATGAGGATGGAGCCAAAATAACCTTTACCTTAGCCGAAGAAGTGACATTCCTTAATAAGGCGGCAATACAGAAGGCACTATATGCTCTCCCCCGGCGTATAAATGAAATCATTATTGACGGATCGCAGAGCCGCTTTATCGACAAAGACGTAATAGAAGTGCTGAGCGATTTCGAACAGCATGCCGTCAGCAAAGGCAAGTCCATCGAGCTGGTGGGCATTGTAAACAAGAAGAATGTACCCAATATCAGGCGCTTCACACAAAGCATCCTACAAAACGACTCATTGAAACGCAGGTCGATAAAACGACCCACAAATACAATCCAATAAATAATAATACGCTATGTTTAAAAAACAATTAAATAATCCCGAATTAAAAGTAAGTTTCGAAAAAATCCTTGCCGGCAATGCCGAATGGGTTAAACAAGTGCAGGAAGACACTACTGGAAAGCTGAAACAACTGGCCGATGGCCAACAGCCGGAATTGCTTTGGATCGGATGCGCCGATAGCCGTGTTCCAGCAAACCAGATTACAAACACCCAACCGGGTGAAGTTTTTGTACACCGGAATATTGCCAATATGTGCGTCCATTCCGATATGAACATGCTCAGCGTGCTTGACTATGCGGTAAACGTGTTAAAAGTGAAGCACGTCGTTGTAGCAGGGCACTACGGCTGTGGCGGAGTGGCCGCTGCCTTAAGCCGCCAGCAATTCGGCATCATCGACAACTGGCTTTGCCACATTAAGGATGTATACCGTTTCCATAGCGATGAAATAGACGCCATTACCGACGAAAAGCAAAAGGTAAACCGGCTGGTCGAACTCAATGTGGCCGAACAGGTTTTTAACCTATGCACCACTTCGATCGTCCAGAATGCGTGGAAGGAACGGAATGACCTCGCCGTACATGGCATGGTTATCGATATTGCCACCGGCAAGTTGATCGACCTCGACATCACGTTTACCGACAGCGTGGGGTTGGGTAAGGTGTTTGCCTATAAATAGGCAAGAAGTAAATAAGAAGGGCGTCTGCCAGTTGACAGACGCCCTTCTTTTTATTCTACTCCTAAAAATGGATACCGGTAATCCGTTGGCGGGTCGAACGTTTCCTTGATGGTACGCGGTGACACCCACCGTAGCAGATTGATCATCGAGCCCGCCTTGTCATTGGTGCCCGAGCCTCTCGCGCCTCCGAACGGCTGCTGACCAACCACGGCTCCTGTACACTTGTCGTTGATATAGAAGTTGCCTGCCGCATTGCGGAGTGTGTGGGTCGCTTGGCTGATGGCGTAGCGGTCTTGCGCGATTACTGCACCTGTGAGCGCGTAAATAGACGTATTGTCTATCACTTCAAGCGTCTCTTCCCACTTGTCGTCGCTATATACATACATGGTCAATACAGGGCCGAACAGTTCTTCGCACATCGTTACGTAGTCGGGCCTACTGGCTTTGATCACCGTGGGGTGAACGTAATAACCCTCACTCTTGTCGTACGTACCACCAACGATGATTTCGGCATCGCTATCTTCTTTGGCCTGATCGATGAATTTGGCCAGTTTATCAAATGATTTCTCATCGATGACCGCATTGATGAAATTACTGAAATCGTCGATTGGGCCGATCTTGAATGACTTGACATCCGCAATGATTAATTCTTTCAGCTCGGGCCAGAGCGACTCGGGGATATACACGCGGGAAGCCGCGGAGCATTTCTGTCCCTGATACTCGAATGCTCCCCGCACAATGGCTGTTGCCGAGGCTTTGACATCGGCGGATGAATGTATCAATATAAAATCCTTTCCGCCGGTTTCGCCCACAATACGGGGGTACGAACGATAGCGGTGGATGTTCTCGCCGATTGTTTTCCAGATGTGCTGGAACACGGCGGTAGATCCGGTAAAATGTATCCCCGCAAAGTCGGGGTGGTTGAAGATCACGTCACCGGCTGACGGCCCATCTACGAAGACCAGGTTGATGACCCCATCGGGCACACCCGCTTCGCGAAATACCTCCATAAGCACGTTGGCTGAATAAACCTGTGTGTTGGCCGGTTTCCATACCACCACGTTGCCCATCATGGCCGCCGAAGTGGGTAGGTTACCCGCTATCGCGGTAAAGTTGAAGGGCGTGAGTGCAAAGACGAATCCTTCCAGCGGACGCTGCTCAACGCGGTTCCAACTGCCGCTCGGCGAAACCGGAGGCTGCTGCATGTATATCTCACTCATGTACTGCACATTGAAGCGAAGGAAGTCGACGATTTCACATGCGGAATCGATTTCCGCTTGGAACGCATTCTTTGACTGCCCCAGCATCGTCGCGGCGTTGATCTTGTATCGGTAAGGGCCGGCAATCAGGTCGGCTGCCTTCAAAAATATGGCTGCGCGTTGCTCCCAAGGTAGATTTTCCCAATCTTCCTTCGCCGCCAATGCAGCGTCGATAGCCGCCTGTACGTGTGTTTTATCGCCCTCCGAGTAGTGGCCCAGGGTATGTTTGTGCTGGTGGGGAGGATGGATGGAAACTTTCTGATCGGTCCGCACTTCCTTACCACCGATAAACATCGGGATATCCACTTCCTGAGCGAGTGCGGCCTGGATTGCCTGCTGCAGCAGCTTACGTTCTCTGCTTCCCACAGTATACGACAAAATTGGTTCATTCACCGGCGTGGGAACATTAAAAAATCCTTTTAACATAGTTCATTCATTTTGTGTGACGCTACAAAACTACCAAAACCCACAGGACTCTGCAATTTATTTACATTACATTCAGGCCCGATTGCACTACTTTCACTAATGTTCATTACTTTTATTTTTAAATAGCATAAAAGATTATGGTCAACTTCCAACGTTTTTTCTTCTCGGTATTCATTGTCTTATCCGTCGCGGCAGCAACCCAAGCGCAACCGAATTGGCCACATGGCCGGTTGACCGTAGCTCCCAATGGCCATTATTTGCAATATGAAGATGGTACGCCATTTTTTTGGCTTGGAGATACCGCTTGGGAGCTGTTCCATCGCCTTACCAGGGAAGAGATTGCGCAGTATCTTGATAACCGGCAGGAAAAAGGATTCAATGTGATCCAGGCCGTGGTGCTGGCGGAGATGGATGGGTTGCACAGGCCCAATCGATATGGCGACATCCCGTTAATTGACCAAGACCCCGCGAAACCGAATGAGCGCTATTTCCAACTGGTGGATGATGTACTGCAAATGGCACATGAAAGGCAACTTTTCATTGGGTTACTACCGACGTGGGGTGACAAGGTGACGCGCATGTGGGGTGGTGGCCCCGAGGTATTCACGACCGAAAATGCCTATCAGTACGGCCATTGGCTTGGTAAACGCTATAAGAAAAAGAAAAACATCATTTGGATACTGGGCGGCGACCGGCCTGCGATCCACGATTCCGTGGATACGCGTCCCATCTGGCGGGCCATGGCAAGGGGCATCCTTAAGGCCACGGCGGGCAAAGCCCTAATCTCCTACCATATTTCGGGCGGCTCGGCCACGTCGCAACAGATTCATGACGAACTTTGGCTGCACGTGAACATGATGCAATCCGGCCACGGGTCGGGCCATGATGTACCCGTGTGGGATTGGATAACGCGCGACCGGGCCATGGTGCCCACCAAGCCCACGTTGGATTCGGAGCCCAACTATGAGGACCATCCGGTAAACCCATGGCCGAAGTGGGATCCCAAAAATGGCTATTTCGATGATTACGATGTGCGCAAACAAACGTACCGTTCGGTTTTTGCCGGTGCTTGCGGCGTTACCTACGGCCATCATAGTATCTGGCAGTTTTGGAGTGAACGAGAGGAAAAGATCAACCATGCCGACCGGTATTGGACGGAAGCGCTGGACAGGCCCGGGGCCTTCCAGGTTGGCTACCTACGCCAGCTCATTGAAGCGCGCCCATTTGCCGATCGCATTCCAGACCAGTCCATCATCGCAAACGGACAGGGAGAAAAGGGGCAGCACATAAGGGCATTCAGGGACGGTGCGGGCAGTTACCTCATGGCCTACATACCCGAGGGAAAAACCATCACCGTGAATGTGTCTTCACTCCAAGCTGGTGCGTTACGGGGTTGGTGGTTCAACCCGGCTACGGCAGCAACTATCGACATGGGAGACTTAGACAGGACTAAGACATTCGAACTAACAACACCGACCCGAGGTCCCGGCAACGACTGGGTGCTGGTCATCGATCGGGTAGCAGCAGGTTATTCCATTCCCGTGTTTGGACGATGATGCGGGGCACAGAGTCTAAAGCCTAATTCTTCAGCTCATATACGACATCCTTCGTAACCGGTGCCCACTTATCCGTACGGAACGGGGCTGCGGGAAACCCGTTGCTATTGAAGAGGTTGCTTCTGCCGGGATCATCGGCCCACGCATAACGCACAGCCTTGGGTTTACTCACGGAGGGTGAACTCACCACAACCGTTCGGCCTTCAATCCGTGCCTCAGCAGGATAGAATTGCTGGTCGGCCCCCGCGATTTCAAATCCAATGACAGTTTCCGATCCCTTGGTGGTTAATCCGTTATGCACGTGATCGAATTGAATGGTAGCTTGTGCTCCCTTAATAGCAAGTTTTTTATATACAGGGCCACTATATACCACGTCTTGTCCGTAGCTATCGTACAACGCGATGGCTGCCAAACGCTTGCCGACATCCTGCTTATTCCGCGGATGGATATCATCCGTATCGCCGATGTCGATGGTAACGGCTTGGCCCGTATGCGGCAAGGACAGGGTTTTGTGCTGTGCTTCTCTCAGCTCGGCCCACGTGCTTCCACTGGCGCTGGTGCCACCGGATGCTTTGAAACTTGCTAACTGCACGAAATAAAATGGGAAATCGCCGAGCCCCCAACGTTTGCGCCAATCGGTGATCATCATGGGGAACGATTTCCGGTACTCATATGCCCTGCCCGCATTGCTCTCGCCTTGGTACCAAATGGCGCCTTTCACCGTATAGGGGATGAGTGGATTAATCATGGCATTGAACAATAACGTCGGGTACCGGTTTGGGTTGCCATTTTTATTTACGGTATCTGCCGGTGTCTGCTCAAAAACATGGATCGCTTTTTTCAGGCTCTTATCTTTTTCCATCGCTTCTTTACTGATCCAGGTTTCTACCATAGTACCACCCCATGAAGTATTGATAAGACCAATAGGAACATTCAATTCTCCATGAAGTTTACGCGCATAAAAATAGCCCACAGCGGTAAAATTACCGACATTTTTAGTGGTGGCCGTTTTCCATTCCAATGGTTCGCCGATATCATCCAAGGGTATACCGGACGTCTTCCGAGGGATTTCCACTTGCCTAATCTGTGGATAATTAGCATCGGCTATCTCCTTTTCGGCATTGTCGGAGTTAGCAACCGTCCATTGCATGTTTGATTGGCCCGAACAGATCCAGACCTCCCCGATGAGTACATCCGATAACGTCAATGTATTTTTGCCAGAAACCACCAATTGAAACGGCCCACCAGCTTCTTCGGGAGGTAGCGTTAGCTTCCACTTTCCATTGGCATCAGCGGTCGTTTCCCGGCTTTGATGGTTGAGTTGCACTTTTACCTGCTCATTGGGATCTGCCCAACCCCATACCGAAATGGGTTGATGTCGTTGGAGCACCATGCCATCGGCAAAAATCTGGGGCAGCCGCACGTCTGCCGTTAATGCATTGGCCGCCAGTATCAGCGCAAGGGTAAGGACTACTGCATATTTTTTCATGATCGTTTTATAATTTATGCAATGTTAGTTAATTTGTTGCTTTTCTGCAATCAAACCGGCATGGTAAACCGGGCATCCACCTTCTTGCGTAGCTACAAACGCACTTAGCAAAATGGCTTGGCGGAGGCAGTGGTTTATCGGTTTGCCGGCGAGTTTGTTTGCCATAAAAGCAGCCAGAAATGAATCTCCACAACCGACGGTGTCCACCACATTTACCGATAAGCCCTCGGACGAAATTGCCTGTTGTCGGGAGCAATACACGGCACCGTTGGCACCCCGTGTCAAGATGATTTCTGATATCTTTGGATAAACTTGAAGCAGATTTGCCAACGCTAGTTCTTCGGCCTGATGGCCTAACCCAAGCCAGTCGACAATGTATCGAAGTTCCTCATCATTGATCTTTAACACATGGCAGTGCTCCATCAATTCTAAAATCAATGCTTTGTTAAAAAAAGGTTGCCGAAGGTTGACATCAAAAATAGCACATTTTGAAAAAGGAAGATAAGCGAATAATGTATCCCTGGAAACAGCATTACGGACAGCTAGGCTGCCGTAAACCAATGCATCAGCCCCTTCAATAGCTGCAGCTACATCTAGGTCGAATAAAATATAATCCCAAGCTACATTTTCCAGTATCTCATATGCTATGCGGCCATCTGGCAGCAGGTTCACCACGACCTGAGAAGTAGGGTAATCACTTGTCTTTTTTAGAAAAGTGGTATCAACACCCAGGGAATGGATGGCCTGCAAAAGGTCTTCCCCTTCCGCATCTTTCCCAACTTGACTAACAATCTGACTTTTTATTCCATTTTTACTCAAATGGTAACAGACGTTTAGCGGTGCCCCTCCTACTCGTCGCCCATTGATGAGATTGTCCCAAAGGGTTTCGCCAAAACAAATAACATTATTTCTGATCATTATATTCACTTTCTATATGGTTAGGCAAATCTGCGACCTCCCCATCCTTGAACATTGCAATATGCGCGGCACATCCCCCTGCCAGTTATTTTAATGTAATCCAAGGGGCATTCGCGCCTACCCACTCGGTAACGGCAACCGGCACATCCGAACATAAATAGTCGCTGCCCAAGGAAACACCGAGCAGAAAATCCGCAACGGAGTGCCCCGGCCACAAACTCACTTTGAATCCCTGTTTTTTTGCTTCCTTGACCATGGCCCGGGAAGTGCCGTCGATATTACACCCTACCCGGTCTATGTTGAGTTCTTTTGCTTCATCAAGCACCGTTTGGCTCAGCGGCGCACCTTTGATAAACAGCAAATCGACGGAAGGGTATGTGGTCTTCAAGTAGTGAAGCGGGCGCTTATCGAAAGAAGTGAGCACATAATTCGACGTAGGGGGCATAGCAGTATATACTTTTTGATAAAGCACGTCACAATATGCTGTAAGTTTCTTCTCGTCGTACATGGGCTTATTGGTTTTCATCTCAAATTCAATATAAACCCCAGGTTTATCGCTAAAAAAGGCCAGCACTTCGTCAAGTGTCGGAATATCATTCCCTTTCTTTGTTTGCAGCTGCTTGATTTCTTCGAGCGTCAGGTCTTCGATGGTGCCTTCTTTTCCTACAATCCGTTTCAGGTCAGCGTCATGAAAGATGACCAGTTGACCATCTTTCGTTAGCCTGACATCTGTTTCATAACCCCTTAGTCCTTTATTGTAGGTTTCCCCGAAAGCGCTGATGGTATTTTCATCGTACTCGTGCGCACCACCGCGGTGCGCAAACAGCTTTACTTCGACTTGCTGTGCATAGACGTGGGCGCCGAGCAACGGGAAAGCAGCCAGCAAAATAGCAATTTGAAATGTGATTTCTCCTTTTAGCGCGTGTATAATAAATTTCATCGTCAGTTAATTTCGATCAATACCCTAATGTTTGCGTGGGCTTTTCGGCCATGAATTTAGTACTTCCCGATGAAATTAACGTTTATTTCATCATTTAATAGCTCGCCATTAGGGTCAAATATAATTAATCCTTTAACTTCGTATCATCAAATTACAACGCAATGAATCTGTCCTTACACGAAAAATGTGCGCTCATTGGCGGTGGTTCCGAAGGAATTGGTTTGGCCATTGCCTATGAGCTGGCATTGTTAGGTGCCTCGTGCATACTTGTAGCCCGACATGAAGACCGGCTTCGCCAGGCGGTGGTACAACTGGATACCGCCGTGGGGCAACAGCATACCTTTCTGGTGGTGGACTATCAGGATACGGAAAGCACCGACAGGGCAATAACCGCTCTCGTTGAAAAGCACCCTATACACATCGTAATCAACAACAGCGGGGGGCCTCCCCCGGGCCAGATAACCGAAGCTATAGCCTCCGACTTCCTTAAGGCCTTCGAGCAGCACCTTATTTCCAGTCAGGTAATAGCCCAAACCGTATTACCCAGCATGAAAGCCGCTGGTTATGGCCGTATCATCAACGTAGTTTCTACTTCGGTGAGGGTCCCATTAGCTGGGCTGGGCGTAAGTAACACCATACGGGGTGCTGTAGCCTCATGGGCAAAAACGTGGTCTAATGAGGTAGCAAAATACGGAATTACCGTAAACAATATCCTACCGGGTGCCACCAAAACCGGGAGGCTGAACGCTCTCATTGAAAAACGAGCCAAAGCTGCCAATACAACGGTGGAGCGGATTGTCGAAAGTATGACTGGGGAAATCCCGGCCCAGCGGTTTGCTAAACCCGAAGAAATAGCGGCGGTGGCCGCATTCTTGGCTTCGCCAGCTGCTGCCTACGTTAACGGTACAAGCATCCCGGTAGATGGCGGCAAAATAGGGGCAATATAATTACAGGATGTACCGGGATGGCATAGTCGGGTTTTATTCCTATTTTCGGCATTTAAGCTTAAAATTATGCATAATATAACCTTTCGTTATTTGTTGCTCTCGCTATTCGTGTGCGGCCTGTTTTTTAGTACAACCGCTTTTGGGGCAGAGAAACCCGGATTTACGCTGTGGCAGCTTCCCGCACAATCGCCCTCTCAGATGAACTCCTATGTGCTTGTAACCGACAACGGTAAACTATGTGTGATGGATGGCGGAACAGCCGCAGATGCTTCATACCTGAAAGGGTTTCTGGCCGCACTGGGAAATGAAGTGGAGGCTTGGTTCATCACCCATCCCCACAGCGATCACATCGGCGCGCTCAATGAACTATTGAAAGCACCCAATGACCTGACGATCCACACCATTTACCATTCGGAACTATCGACATCATTTGTGGAACAATATGAAAAAGGAAGTGAGGCGCTTACCAAAGAATTCTATGAAAGGCTGCGGAAATTTGAAGGAAAGGTCGTTAATATGACGGAACCGGGCCTCGTGATACCCATGGGCAATACGACCTTTAAAATCCTAGGCGTTAAGAATGAGGAAATCACGGCAAACCCCTATAACAACCAAAGTGTGGTCATCAAAGTATGGGACACCAAAAAATCGGTATTATTTCTTGCTGACTTGGGACTAGAAAGTGGTGATAAATTGTGGAACGGTCCGTATCGGGATGAACTCAACTGCGATTACCTACAAATGGCTCATCATGGCCAAAACGGGGTGAGCAAAGATTTTTACCGCAACATCTCCTTCCGGGCTTGCCTATGGCCTACCCCAAAGTGGCTGCATGACAATGATGCCGGAAACGGATACAATACACACAATTGGGAAACGATTGAAATCAGGAATCTGATGGATGAAATTGGAATCAAAGAACACTACTGGATGTTTGAGGGCCTCCATAAAATACAATAACAACAAGACGCCTTAGGCGTTTGCCTCCCAACCAATGGCTTCCCTTTATCAACATCACACCGACAAGGAATTGGTCGCCAAACTACGGCAGGGCGAGGAGGCCGCCCTTTCTGAAATCTATGAGCGGTACTGGGACCGGTTATTTACCGTTGCCGCTAACCGCTTGGGCAACGCACAGGAAGCCGAAGAATGTGTACAAGACGTATTGTATAAGCTGTGGCGCCTCAAGGACACCCTGTACGTGGAGAATGACGATCTGTCGGCATACCTAGCCGTCGGGATGCGTAACCAAATATTTAACCGTAGACTGAAACGCCATCGCGAGCGCCTGCGCGCAGCCGGATACGAAGTAAACGACACCAAACAACCTTCTCCCGAACAGCTGTTGATAGCTCAGGAATTGCAAGAACGCATTGACCAGACCATAAACGACCTCCCCAGCCAATGCCGAATTGTTTTTGAATTGAGCAAAAAGGAAGGAAAAACCATTAAACAGATGGCCGACCAACTGGGTATCTCGGAGAATACAGTGAAATATCATCTCAAGAAAGCCAATCGCGACATACGCGGGAACCTAGACTTGAGTGTATGGTTCGCCGTATTGTTCTATTTTTTTCAAAAGTAACCTACCCCCTCCCATCATTTCGGTGTCTATATTAATAACCAAAGACATGAAATGGAGCACGAGAACCGTATCGATAGCCTAATCGCCAAGTTAGCAGCTGGAACAATCACCGATGAGGAAATGGCGGACCTAGCCAAATGGTATAATGGTTTCGACGACACGCAGATAACGTTATCGACAAGAAATGAGGATAGTGCTGATCAATTGAAAGCACGTATGTACCGAGGTCTAATAAAACAAATAGGGCCAACCAACGATACGCCTCGGCGACTCAGCAGAACATGGATACCGTATGCGGCGGCAGCGATACTGGCTATAGCGGGTGTCTGGTATATCGTGGATGATGAAGCTCATGGCCCTAAGACCGCCCAAGTAACAGCGGCAGATATTGTGCCCGGGGGTAACCGGGCAATGCTAACGTTATCCGATGGTCATACAATAGCATTGAGCAAGGATCATACGGGCATTGCTGTGAACGATGCCCTTACATACCTCGATGGAACAATAATCGTCGATAACGAGCTCATGGAATACACTGAGCATGCCGACAAACCATTGGCACTTACTACACCGAGCGGAGGAACCTATCAAATAGCATTACCAGACGGAACGCTGGTATGGCTAAATGCAGCTTCTACACTGAGGTATCCGAAACGGTTTGATGGTTCCGAACGTGTCGTGGAATTAAATGGCGAGGCCTTCTTTGAAGTGAGTAAGCAACGAAAGCCATTTAAGGTGATCAGTGACGGTCAAGTGGTAGAAGTATTGGGCACCCAATTCAATGTATCTGCCTATCCCGATGAGTCGCATACCAAAACCACATTGGTAACGGGCCGTGTGCAAGTGTCGTCTACAGCCAATACCGGATCACCGGTATCTATAGCTCCCGGCCAGCAATCTAGCGTTGTCGGCAGCGATATCCGGGTAACAGCCGTAGACACCAATCAATACATTGCGTGGAAACAGGGAATATTCCATTTTGAATCTACCCCTCTGGAAGAAATGCTCAAGCAGATTGCTCGGTGGTATGATGTGGAAGTGGTCTATAAAAGCGGCGTACCTAAGGAAACATTCACGGGAAGATTTAGACGGGATGTGTCATTGAAAGGCGTAATAGATATCCTACAGTTGTCAATGATCAATGTGGCGTTCGAAAACGGAACACTGATTATAAACTGAAATGGAAATAACTAATCGATAACTTAAAAACGAAAATATGGAATAAACAAGGACCTGATATAATGAATAAGGGAAGTGCTGCGAACACTCCCCTCTTGTTCAGAAAAACCAGTGATAAAACGTGAATTAAAACTAGTTAGTTAACTTATCCAAACGAACAAACGTAATGATAAATTATGATTTTTCCCGATTCGGGAAGAAGAAGATGCCCCTTGGTATCGAACAATTACTTCGAATCATGAGATTGACCTCACTATTGCTTTTGACCGTTTGCCTGCACTTGAGTGCGGCAACGCGATCGCAAACCGTTTCTTTAAATGTGAAGAACCAACCGATCGGAAAGGTATTTCAGGCTATCGAAACGCAGACCAACCTGATGGTGATATCCAACGATCGGTTAGTAAACCGGTCTACTCCGGTCTCTATCCACGTAAACGACATGTCGCTGGCCCAGGCATTAGACATGTTATTAAAACCGGTTTCGTTGACCTACAAAATTACAGAAAACACCATCGTAGTCACCGAGCAGCCAGTTGCTTTACCAATTGAGACCATACGCGAGCCGACGGTACCGTTACAGCGCGTAATCCGTGGCCAAGTTACCGATAACGAAGGGGGACCGTTAGCGGGCGTAACCGTAAGTGTACAGGGGACGGCAACGGCCACAACGACCGATGAAACGGGACATTACCAAATCTCTCTCCCTCAAGACGGCACCATACTGATATTTTCGTTGGTGGGATATGAACGGACAGAAGTTGCAATTGGCAACGCCGACAATACCATAAATATTTCCATGACATCGACGATAAGCGATTTGGACGAAGTGGTTGTCGTGGCATTCGGGACACAGAAAAAAATCTCGGTAACAGGAGCTATTGCGTCGATACAAACCAAGGAAATCAAACAAAGCCCCGCGGCCAACCTTGCGGTAACATTGGCCGGCAGACTACCTGGCCTCACCGCCTTACAGCGTAGCGGTGAACCCGGGCGTGACCACACCGCCCTATTTTTGCGCGGGATGGGAACGTTGAACGCAACCGCACCCATTATTTTGGTGGATGGCGTAGAACGCGAAATGACATATATCGACCCCAATGAGGTAGAAAGTGTGTCTATTCTTAAAGACGCGTCTTCCACGGCCTTATTCGGCGTCCGTGGGGCGAATGGCGTGATCCTCGTAACCACCAAACGTGGCGATAGCGGCCGCCCAACCATCGGGCTGACTTATGAGCAGGGCCTGCAGGGCTTCACACGCACGCCATCGGTTTTAAGCGCTTATGAATGGGCGAGCCTCCGCAACCAAGCGTGGGCAAACGACAACCCCAATGCAAATCCCAACGATCCAGTAAACCAACCCCCGTACTCGGAATATGCGCTCGATCGATTCCTGTATCAAGATTATCCAGATGCATATCCGAATACCAACTGGCAGAAAATGTTGTTTAACGACTTCGTGGGCCAGCAACGGTATAATTTAAATATCAGTGGGGGCGGCGACTATGTGCAATATTTCGTCAACGTAGGCTTCCTTGACCAAGGTGGGCAATGGAAAATAAGCCCTGACGTAACAGAATACGACCCTGCCGGCTACCTGAAGCGGTATAACTTCCGGTCTAACATCGATGCCAAGCTGAACAAGTCTGGGAGGCTGAGCACCTTTTTGAATGCCGCAGGGTATTTTGAACAGGTTAATTCGCCCAATGCCAATACGGATGAGATTTTCAGGAGGACTTATAGCTACTTTCCGGTGGTATTGCCTGGACCGCTGACACCCGACGGGGAGGTGCTCATCGGACCCGGCAACTATAATGTATCACCATGGGCGCTGATAAACCGCTCGGGCTATCGGAAGGAAACTCGGAACAACATCACCGCATCCTGGGGGCTAAAGCAGGATCTTGACATGATAACCGATGGCTTGTCTGCCAAATTCATGGCGTCTTTTGACACACGAACGATTTACTCACTCACCGCATCCAAAGAATACCAGCGGTGGATACAGGTCATCGATCCGAACACTTCAAACCACTTGGGCATGGATAGCGTGGAATACCGGCGGATGTTTCTGGAATTAGAAAACACGCCTTTGAGTATCGGCAGCGGCTCCAACTTCCAATCGTTTTTCAACTTCCAATTTACGGCGGATTACCAACGTACATTTAATGAAAAACATGCGGTTACAGGTATGTTGTTGGCGCAACAGGAAATGCGGGTAATGCCAAATGACCGGCTGCCTTTCAATCTACGGGGGATTTCGTTGCGTGCTATGTATAGTTACGACAACACTTATTTTGCCGAATTCAACGCGGGTTACAACGGGTCTGAACAGTTCGCTGAAGGCCGCCGGTATGGATTCTTTCCAACGGTGTCTGGCGGATGGGTGGTATCAAACGAGCACTTCCTGAAAGACAACGATTACCTCACCCTGCTCAAATTGCGTGCTTCTTATGGCCGGGTAGGTAGTGACCGATTAGGAAGCCGACGCTTCCTCTACCTCGATGACATTCAGCGTCAAACTGGCGGCGGCTATAGTGGATCACTGGGTAGGGGCGGCAAAATTGCAGAAAATTACTTAGGCAATCCGCTTATCCAATGGGAGGTGGCCGAGAAAACCAACGTGGGTTTGGAACTCGGATTATGGAATGACATCACGCTGATGGTTGATTTATTCAAGGAAAACCGGAACAATATCTTGATCAACCGCCAAACAATACCGATGGTGTATGGTGTGGAAGCCTCTCGTATGAGCCCGGTTAATATGGGCGTGGTTGAAAACCACGGATATGAAATTGAACTCAACTATAACAAGCGGATCAACAACGACTGGTCCATCCTTTCCAAACTAAATTATAATTTCGCACGCAACAAAGTCGTCTTCTCGGACGAGCTGCAATACCCCGACGATTATGCTTACCGCTACCGCCAAACCGGTTACCGGATCGGGCAAGTCTTTGGCTATCCCTTACGCAGTGGATATTATACCAGCTACGAGGAAATTGAAGCCGAAGCCCTCAATTATGTAGGCTATACCGTAAGACCGGGCGATTTCAAATACAAAGACACCAATGATGACGGAATGATCGATGAACGCGATATGGTGCCCATCGGCTATTCCGGTATCCCGGAGTACACTTTCGGTGGAGCTTTCAGCATCAACTACCGTGATTTCGACATCTCGTTCCTATTTCAAGGGATTATGAATGTAACCCAACCGCTATCGGGTTATGGCACAATGAGTATGTATGACTTCCGGGATCGCCACCGTTATGCGTGGACGGCAGAACGCGCCGCCGCCGGCGAAGAAATACAGTACCCGCGACTAAGTTTAGGAAGCTCCGTAAGCGAGCGGGATGCGAATGCTTTCTTTATCGAAAACCGCAGTTTCGTACGCCTCAAAAATGCAGAAATAGGATATCGACTACCATCCTCCATATTCAGCCGCATCGGCGCTAAAGAGATTCGGTTTTACGTAAACGGACTTAACCTTATTACTTGGGATTGGATGCGTACGAATGATTTCGATCCGGAAGTAAATAACTCGCTAAGCTATCCGGTATACCGGGTGTTTAACGGGGGAGTTAATGTCACTTTTTAATTGTTTTTGGAAATAAAAAAGATGAAAACATTACAATATAAACTATGCGTAGTGCTTGCTCTGATAACCCTCGGCTGTCAAAAAGACCCCTTGGATATCATGCCTGACGGACGCCTCACATTGGAACAGATCTTTGCCGACGAAATGATGACGTCGGAATATGTGAATACCATCTATGATAACATCAACCCATATGGTACGGCATATGACTATTTTACGATGCTTGCCGGCTTCTCGGACGAAGCGCACGACAATGACTTCCCACAGGACATGCAACGTGCCCCATCCCGCTGGTACAATGGCGAGTTACGACCAAATTGGAACCCCTTGGACATTCAGTTTTCAACGGGTTCTTCAAGTACGGAGTCAAACGGCAACTATTACCGGAAAAACTGGGCGGGCATTCGCCAAACCAATGTCTTTTTAGCAAATATCAGCAGCACACCATTTGCCAATCCTCAGGTAAAAGCCCGCCTGATCGCCGAGGTGAAGGTATTACGGGCTTTTTTCTACTTAGAGCTGATTAAGATGTATGGGGGCATGCCCGTCGTTGACAAACCTTTTGGCGGTGATTTCCAATTTGAGTCACTACCGAGGCAGTCTTTCCAGGAATGCGTCGACTTTATCAAACAGAATTGCGATGAAGCCATCCTGGAGCGGCACCTGCCCTACCGTATTACAACAGAGCCGGAGCGTGGGCGCTTTACAAAAGCGGTAGCACATGCCATACGATCACAAGCGTTGCTATTCGCCGCAAGCCCGCTGTGGAACGAGACGGATGACCAAGCGCACTGGGCTGAGGCTGCGGAAGCAAGCAAAAACTCGCTAGACGAATTGTTGGCTAATAATTACGTTCTCCACAACGATTACGAAGCATATTTTATTAGCCGTACGGATATCAGTGCCAATCCGGCTGACAAGGAAACCATCTTCGAGGTCAAACCGTACCGCGCGCACGAATTCAGCCATCTGATGTTCCGTATGCATGCTATTCCTACTTTAGGCGGTGATAAAGCAGGCGTTAGTCCTTCGCAAGAGCTGGTAGATAGCTACGACATGGCAAATGGTGAGCCGGCCATTACGGGCTATTACGATGAAGATCACCTCTACCCCATCATCAATACCACTTCGGGCTATGACGAGTCAAAACCATATGAAAACCGTGACCCCCGATTTTATGCGACCGTGTGGTACAATAACGCATACTACGGCGAGATCAATGGCCAGCCCTACTACATCCAGTCCTATCTCGGCGGTGCTGACGGAATCTCCAACATCATGCAACGGACAGGTAACGGTTACTACCTCCGAAAATTCCGAGATCCAGACCAACTGGACCCGAATACGGGAACCTCGCGGTTTAAGAAGTACCGATTGGGCGAACTGTATCTGAATTATGCCGAAGCTGCGAACGAAGCTTTCGGCCCAACCGAAGATGTTTATGACGCCGTCAATGCGATCCGTGACCGTGTAGATATGCCCGCCCTTCCCGCCGGAATGAGTAAGGAAGAAATGCGCGAGCGCATCCGGCGTGAGCGCCGCGTCGAACTGGCATTTGAGGAGCATCGGTTTTGGGACGTAAGGCGTTGGAAAATATTGAGTAGCACCGATAAATTGACCACCGGCATAGAATGGACAAAATCCGGCAGCAGCTTCACCGGAAAGCGCATCGTAACCGGAAGACGTAAATCGTGGACCGACAATCACCTGGTTTTCCCTATCCCATTGAGTGAATTGACCCTAATGCGACTGTGGAATCAAAATCCGGGATGGGAATAATGTCACGGATGAAAGTGAATGAACAATTGAAAATATTCATGAAAAATGAAGACGAACAACTTTAGTATATATCTCTATGCCGCTGTACTACTGGCGAGCGGCTGTAAAGAAGAAGAATCTACACCGATAAATACGGCACCAATACCACGTATTCTCGCGTTAGCACCCGCGAATGCTGCAGAAGGCGATACATTATCCATCAACGGCCTCAATTTTTCGAACAATCCGGAGGAAAACGAAGTCAAATTCGGCCAATCAATCATCGAAGCACTTTCTGTTTCCGATACATTAATCCGGGTAGTTGTGCCCGTGATAGAAGGCAATATCATTGGTGTATCGGTACGCAGCCGGGGGAAAATTTCAAACAAGCGGAACCTTTCGCTCGTACGTTCAAAAGTATTCGAGGATGATTTTGACCGGGCTGATGTACCGTCGGTGGGCTCGGCTACCGTCCCTAATCCGCTTGGCGCGGACTGGCAGATTATAAATGGCAAATTTTCGTTAAGTGAAAACCGGCTTTTCAGTTCGGAAGGCGGATCGGAGTCTTACATGTTCTACCGAAATCCCGATTTAGACATGAAAGTAGGTGACGGCAGCTATTTTGAACTGACAGCAACAATGAGCAGCTCTCCCGAATCTTTCGCCGGTATTATTTTCAATGCGCAGAGCGACAACAAACGCTTTTACCTGCTCCGTACCACCAACAACATGTTACAACTCTTGAAGACGGGCGAAAATGGGCTTGGCCATTGGGTAAATATCATGGTGAATCAAACGTTTGAAGGGTTTGCGCCAAACACTCCCTACCAGGCGGTCATTTCCTCGTCTCAGCCCGGGAACTTCCGTATAAAGGTTACAAATGCGGATACCAACAATATACTCTTCGAGCAAAGCGTAGACGATGCCGACCCTTACCTGGGTGGATCGCCAGGCGTTTATTACTTTGGACTGGCCAATCCGGTAGCCATCGCATTTGACAATTTCCATTTAGAACTACTATAACATAAAGTCATGACTACAGTAAAAAATATGATCACATTTCTGGGAATAACTGGTTGCTGCTTGATCTCATCATGCTCGGCCGGTGGCGACACCGGGGCGCCGACCGGACCAACAAGCCAAACCCAATACGATACCGTATCGGTTCTTGGAGACCGGGCTTTCGAGCGGGGCCTGCTGTGCAAGCGCGCCGATACGCCATCACCCGGAAATATCTACCCTTTTGGTGCCGCAACTGCAGCACCAATATGGGAAATGGCCGAGTGGGGTACAAAATACGAGCTGGAAGAGACCGATAAGACAACGGATAATGATGGCCGTATCACTTACACCAATGCCGGTAAAGCGATTTCCTTCGCAAAGGATGAAGCAGACGTAAAAGTTGCTATGGATATATTCACATCAACAGAATACGATGCGCCACGCCAGCAAAACCAAGCATGGCCTCATCTGTTGATTGAGCAATCGTTTCCTGAAAAACCCCTTGTCAAAGATTTAGAAGGACTGGTCTTGAAATTTGAAGGTCGGCTAACCAAGGCAGAAATGAAAATGGACGCAACTGACTTCAACCCTGGTTTACATACCGCCCAATTCCAGCTCTTTATTACCGTACAGGATTTAAATCCGAACTCGGCATATTATGGCGACTATTTATGGTTTGGTATTCCATTCTATGACTACCGTTACGAGCAAATCCCACTGTACGCCGCTCAGGACGTAGGCAAGGGTGATGCGACGGGCAAGTTCATATACAGCGCCGGAAGTACGGATTTTATGGAAGGATCGTTTCAGTCGGGGAATTGGATAACCATCGAAAAAGATATCTATCCCCTCATTGTGGGTGCTTTAGAACTCGCAAAAGAAAGAGGATACCTAACCGGTTCGTTTTTTGACGATTTCGGGATTTCGGGAATGAACCTCGGATGGGAGGTGCCCGGCACATTTGACGCCGGTTTCGAATTCAAAGATTTTGATATCTTAGCCGTAACAGAACGTAAATAAAATCACATGTTGTCACAGAAACTTATTGTAGGTGGTGTATTGGCCACCGCGCTTAGTGCTTCGATTCATCGGGTAACGGCCCAAACCATTGACATTGATACATTGGATAGGCATTGGCCGGCATATATTGATCTTGACCAATATATGCAACCGTTTTTGACTGCCGACACCATCTACAATGAGTTAGTGATGCCACTAAAAGACGGACATGCTGCACCGAGCGGGGGTCTATTGTTTCCCGTACGGTCGGTCCTATCTGTCCGTGACACGTACCTGGGCATCGTATATGAAGAAGGGAAAGACTGGATATGGGAGGGCCAGCGAATTGTGTTGACAGACTCGTCAAACATCCCGTATTTAGATAACCATGACCTGGTTTACAGTGAGGTAAAAGAGGGAATTTCGCAACCGGGTTTTACTCCCGGAACCTATGTGTTATTCAGCGAAGGGGAACTTATACGTTCCAAGCAATTGGCGGTGACCTACGTCCCTGATCGTCGGGGAGGCGAAGCGGCCAAGCGCCTGCCGCCTGCCACAGACCGGCTACCCCATACTACTGGCAAACTCGGAGCCGGCGACAAGTTACACGTGGTTTTCTGGGGAAACAGCATCGAAACCGGCGCGAACAGCAGCGGCTTCCAGCATGTACCCCCGTTTATGCCCAACTGGGCGGAGCTATTTGTTCGCCAGCTTCGCAGGCATTTTGATGCACCAGTATCGTATAAAAATCTCGCTGTAGGCGGTAAAATGGCTGCATGGGGACTTGAAAACATCAACCAAGTGATCGCCGAACAACCAGATTTGTTGGTCATCGGTTTCGGCATGAACGACGGTTCGGCCGGCGTGCCGATCGATGATTTCACCAAACAGATCCAAGCAATTATAGACGCCGTGCGCCACCAGCAACCAACCTGCGAATTCATCGTTATCACCCCCATGTTGGCCAATCCGAAAGCTATCCAGAATAAGCTACAGGAAGCTTATCGGCCGGCCTTGTTAGCATTAGCGCATACAGGTGTGGCGATAGCCGATATGACGTACTGGCATAAATGGTTGCTCGTTCACAAATCTTATCAAGATATGACCGGCAACAACATCAACCATACCAACGACTACTTGTCCCGCTGGTATGCACAGGTGCTCACGGCATTGTTTATTGAAAACAATTAACATTGCGCCACGGTTGACTGCCGTCTCCAATTGGCCGGGTTGAAGGTGTTGACGTCACAAAATAAATTCAATACACAACCACTTCATCCGTCATCAACATGGCATTCTTTGCGTTCGTAGCCACCACCCGGACATACCGGGCCGTTTGCACCGTACCGAAGTTGAAGGTATAGGTCTCCGTTTTACGGACATTGCCGATTGCGGAGATCTCCGTTAAAATGGTCCCTGCCTCTCTGAAATTTTTGCCGTTGTCGGAAAGCAGTACAGTCACGTCGCTTGGAAAATAGGCATTGGCAGATGGGTCTTGCAAGAAATCAATTGCTACCGACTTGATCGCCTCTCGACGTTGAAAGTCGATGGTAACATCAACGTTGTTAACAAAACCCTGCCACTGCCCATCAGCGGCGAGCCCTCCCCCTTTTTGGCCATTCAGCAAAGTGCTATCCCGTTGCGCCGGATAGGATGCATCCCACGGAGTTTGATACGTGATACTTTTGCCAATCGCTTTATGGATGTCCGCCTTGGCTGTAGCAATTGGGCCCACACGTGCCGAATCGACGAAATATGCAGCCTTAATGGTGGCAGGTACCGCCAATTCGATGGGCTTGGTATACAGTGCTGATCCCGCATCCGGATCTTGCCCATCGGTCGTGTAACGGATCCCAGAGGTATATTGTTCCGTGGATAACGATATGGTGTTGGTCAGTGTATCGGGATTGAATTTCACGTCAATACCCACGCAATACGAGGGACGATAATAGTTTACGTTCCACCGTTGTAACAGCTGATAGTGCTGCTGCAGGCGCATATTGAAATCTTCCCACTCGCGGTGTGCCGGGTCCGACCATACGACCTCGGCCAATGCGAGTACACGGGGAAAGGCCATGTATTCGACCTGTTCGGTGGTAGGCATGTACGCTGTCCATATGGTTCCCTGTGCGCCTAATATGTGTTTGGCTTTATCGGCAGCAAGTCCGGCAGGCATTGGGTCGTAGGCATATACGGCAGTCAACGGTATATACCCTCCTGCAGCCTCCGGTTGGGTACTCGGATCACTTTGGTAGTGATCAAAATAGAGATGCGAATTGGGCGTCATGATCACATCATGTCCTGCAGTCGCCGCATTCAAACCGCGATCAGCACCACGCCAGCTCATTACAGTAGCGCCCGCTGGTGGCCCTCCGTCTAAGATTTCGTCCCAGCCGATGAGCTTCCTTCCGTGTACCCGCAAAAAGCTATCAATACGCGCCACGGCATAGTTTTGCAGTGCGTCTACACTATCAAGCCCCGCTTGCTCCATACGTGCTTGGCACTTTGCACACGTCTTCCAAGCTGTTTTATCAACTTCATTGCCGCCGATGTGAATGTACTCGGAAGGAAAAATAGCCATCACCTCTGTCAAGACATCTTCGAGAAAAGTAAAGGTGGCTTCATTACCGACGCAGAAAGTACTATGTCGGTAGGGTTCACCTGTACAGGAAAGCTCGGGATACACGGCTAATACTTCTTCAGAATGACCGGGCATCTCGATTTCAGGAATGATGGTAATACCTTTTCGGGCGGCGTAGGCAACCAATTGTCGTGCCTCTGCTTGCGTGTAGTAACCCCCACTCGCATTAGATTTTCCCATTTCAAGGTAACGCCGCCCATTATGCCACCAGTCTTTCCACACCGGATGGGTGCGCCAAGCGGCCCGTCGGGTGAGTTTGGGATACTTGTTGATTTCCAACCGCCAACCTGCCCCATCCGTGAGGTGCCAATGGAACGTGTTGAACTTATACAGCGCCATCAGGTCGATGAACTTCTGCAAAAACGGAAGCGGATAAAAGTGCCGGGAAACATCGAGATGGAGCCCCCGGTAACCGAACCGCGGCTTATCTTCAATCACCATAGCCGGTAGCCGCCGTCCATCGGGTTGGGTGTATGCCAGCTGAAGTACCGTTAATATACCGTTGAGCATTGCCGATGGCTGATGTGCCGTGATGATAATACCCGATGTATCAACCACCAAACGATAGGCGTCGTTGGCCAACCGGTCTGCATCTCGTGCTTGGACAAGGCGCACTCCTGTTTCAGGGATACGCTTGCGCGATTTGATGCGTTCGGCCGCCATAAAATTAACATTGGGGTGGTCGTACAATAACCCGGCTACTTCCATAAACGGATCGAATGCAGCCAGCGGCGTAGCTGAAGGGAACACATATTCCCCCTCGTGCATTTCTAGCAGAACGGGTTCCGGGATAAGGGACACTTGGCTTTGGGCATAGGCAGGCACCACCAATAGCAGCGGTAAAGCAAGCAATCCCAACAATAATGGGGATACTCTTTGAGCCATGCGAATCTGTTTGTTGTTACGTATCTGACACAAACTTACTCAAAACACCCAAATTATCCAATTATCGTTACCTTTGTATTTCTGACGATAACCCATGAAAAGAGCCGTACTCATTTGTTGTATTATTGCCGCGTCTTTCCATGGGTTTGCTCAACACCGCGTAGCCATTCCCCAAATCATCAATTATAACAACAATCAGTACAAGGGTGGCCTGCAGAATTGGGATATCGCTCAGGACTCACAAGGCATCATGTACTTCGGCAATAACGAAGGACTGCTCACCTTCAATGGCAGGTATTGGAATATTTTCCCGCTGCCAAATGCAACGGTCGTCCGTTCGGTGGCCATCGACAAAAACAACCGGATATTTGTAGGCGGGCAGGATGAGCTGGGTTACTTTGAAGCGGATACGATGGGGCGGCTCCGATACCATTCCATGGTTAACCTTATCCCCGAAGCAGAACACAAGTTTGCCGACGTGTGGAACATTGCCGTAAGGGGGAATGAAGTGTTCTTTAGAACCAATAACAAAATTTTCCATTACAAGGACGGACGTATAACCGTGGATGAGGCCGCTACCGAGTGGCAATTCCTCGGTATGGCCGAAGGGGCTTTGTATGCACAGGCGATGCATCAGGGCATCATGCGTTATGATGGGGAGTTTTGGAAGCCGCTGACCAATCATCCCGACTTGGAAACAACGGTAATAACGGGCATCATGCCCTACAGTCAAGACACACTATTGGTAACCACGCTAAAAAACGGGCTTTACTACCTTACCCACAATACACTCATCCGTAAAAAAACATCACTAGACGACCTATTTACAGCAGATCGTATTTATTGCGGATTACCGGTCAACGCAGACTGGTTTGTCTTTGGCACCACATCTGCCGGTGTGCTGATTATGGATCGCAAGAATACGCTCGTGCAACAATACGTCTATGGCGAGGGGCTCCAGAAAAACAATGTACGTAAGGTATTCATCGATCGCAACCAAAATCTCTGGTTGGCCCTCGATGATGGTATCGATTTCATTGCGGTCAATAGTGCAGTGAAATACATCCACCCCAACAAAACCAATCCAACGAGCAGCTATGCCATCCGACTGTTTAACAACAGGTTGTATATAGGTACTTCCAATGGACTATACGCATCGCCCATTGATGCCGCCCAATCAGATATCAGCCTTTCCAATGCGAATTTCACCGAAGTGCACCATACAGATGGACAGGTGTGGGGGCTCAATGAAATAAACAACCGGTTGCTGATGGGACATGAAGACGGTGCGTTTGAAATCGCAGGCGGAGTAGCACGCGACATTTACAGTGTACCGGGCACATGGTTATTCCAACCAGTGTCTCGGGTCTTCCCTACCTCCCTCGCCATCGCGGGCACTTACCTGGGCCTTCAGCTTCTTACGTTCAGTGGCGAGCAAGGTTTCGTGAATGCCGGGCGTGTAGATGGGCCATATGAATCGCTGCGCTTTGTCCATTATGACGAAAGCCAACACGCAATCTGGGCTTCACACCCTTATCGGGGTATTTTCAAACTACAACTAGCCGAAGATTATACCGCAGTAAATGACTCGAAAACGTATACGGAGGCAGACGGGCTGCCTTCCACATTGTATAATTACCTTTTCCTCATCAAAAATAAAATCACCGTAGCCACAAACGATGGTATCTATGAATACGACGCGGCTACGGACAGCTTTATTCCCTCGCCGCTGTTTTATGAACGATTCAAGGGTATCGAGCTGCAATATCTGAAAGAAGACAGCAATGGCGATGTATGGTTTGTAAACCATAAAAAACTGGGGGTAGCCGACTTCAGCGAGCCGAACGGAGACACACCGTTTACCATTACTTATTTTCCGGAACTGAACGGCAAGGTACTTGGTGGCTACGAAACCATTTACACACTGAACGAGGAAAACATTTTTATCGGCGCCAACAAAGGGGCTATCCATCTCAATTACAAGCGATATAAGACGGCAATCAACCAACCCGACATATTGCTCAGCCGGATAACAGTAATCGATGGCAAAAAGCAAGAACAAACCCTCTTTGGTGGGCACCAAACAAACGATATCGCCTCTCCCACGGTAAACTATCAGTCCAACTCTTTCCACTTCTCATTTTCTACCACGTTATACGACCAGCAAGACAATGTAGAGTTCAGCTATATGCTGGACGGATTCGATAACGGGTGGTCTACATGGAACAACCGCAGCGAAAAGGAATATACCAACCTGCCTCCCGGCCGCTATATTTTTAAAGTGAAATCGAGAAATACCAAAGGGAACGAATCAACCGTGAGCAACTATCCGTTCTCCATAACGCCACCTTGGTATGCCAATGCGGTAAGTTATACCATCTATGCCACATTAATTTGCCTACTGATTTTCCTGTTGTTCAAGTGGCAGAAACGGAAGCTGCAACAGAAACATGAGCGCGAATTATACCTCAACCAGTTGGAGCTGGACCGGCGCGAAAAAGAAGTTGTGCGGTTGAAAAATGAAAAACTGGAAACCGAGATAGACTTTAAGAACAAAGAACTGGCAAACGTGACCATGCATTTGGTTCAGCGCGGCGAGGTGCTTGCAAAAATCAAAGAAACCATTCTATCCGTTGTCAAAAAACACGACTTCAGCGACAGGTCCATCAACTTCAGGCAGCTCATCCGCCTCATCCGTAACGCAGAGCGTACCGATGAAGACTGGGAGCAATTCAGCGTGCATTTTAATCATGTTAACGAAGGCTTTTTTACCAACCTTAAAGAACAATATCCCGATCTTACACCCAACGAACTTAAATTGTGTGCTTTCCTTCGGATGAACCTTTCGTCGAAAGAAATTGCCCAATTGATGAACATTACAATCAAAGCGGTGGAAGTCGGCCGGTACCGGTTGCGCAAGAAACTTAAGCTCGACCCCGAGCAGAACCTCTATGAATTTTTGTTACATAGCGCGACCAAAACCTGACGTTTTCGACCGAACGATTTGGGCATTTCATAATCAATTAACAATCAAACCAGTATAAGTTCAATGTAGGTGCATTGTAGGGCTAAAACAACCTGTTTTGGGATTTTTCACTTTCGTTGTAGGGGTATTGTAGGCAGGGGTTACGGGCAAAAAGCTGGCTCCATAATCTAATTTTGTTTCACGGTCTTGCCATCAAAATAGGCGGAGCGCTTTGAACCAGTTTTTTAACCCTTAATAATTCAGTTATTATGAAAGAAAGAGTTTTACATGCATTGATGGTGCTATGTATGTGTTTCTCCCCATTCGCGCTGGCCGCCCAAACCCTTCAGGTGACAGGTAAGGTGATAACGGCAACAGACAGTCGGCCCTTGGCAGGTGTAACCGTGACGGTACGGGGCACAACCACTGCGACCAGCACCGACGATTCGGGCAACTATTCGATCACCGTACCGGAAGCAGGGGCAACCTTGGTGTTCACGCAACTGGGTATGATTACACAGCAAGTAGTTGTAAAAACCGGCGGCATCATCGATGTGTCGTTGGAGGAAGATTTGAGTACATTGGAAGAGGTAGTGGTTATCGGATACGGCACGCAGAAGAAAAGTGTTGTCACCGGGGCAATCACGAGCGTCCGTGCTTCTGACATTGAAAACCAGGTGGTGGGCCGGTTGGAAACGGCGCTGCAGGGCCGCACATCGGGCGTTACCATTACGACAAATTCGGGTGCCCCAGGATCGGGTTCCACCATCAGCGTACGCGGCGTAACCACGCTGAACAACAATACGCCGCTCTATGTGGTAGATGGCGTAGTGGTCGATGCTGGTGGTATCGATTACCTAAATGCTTCGGATATCGAATCGGTTGAAGTATTGAAAGATGCCGCTTCGGCAGCCATATACGGTACCCGAGCAGCAGCTGGGGTCATTTTGGTAACGACGAAGAGGGGCCGTGCAGGAGAAATGGCCATAAATTACAACGGCTATTACGGTACACAAGGCCCTGCAAAAAAGCTCAATCTACTCAATGCGACCGAATACGCGACTCTCCAGAACGAGATTTCGTTAAACGACGGCGGCAACATCATCTTTCCAAACCCCGCTTCGCTGGGCGACGGATCAAATTGGCAAAACACCATTTTTGATGATAACGCGCCCATCCAGAACCATGAGCTGAGCGTCAGTGGGGGAAATGAAAAGTCGACGTTTTACACTTCTTTTGGCTATTTCGGGCAGGATGGTGTGGTCACTCCAGAAATTTCTAACTATAACCGGTATAATGTCCGCGTCAATTCGGACCACAAGGTAAAAAATTGGTTGCGGTTTGGCGAAAACCTGGGCTATTCATTTATTAAAAGCCAAGGGTCATTGAACCCCAACACCGAGTTTGGCGGTCCGCTGAGTTCAGCAATCAATTTGTCGCCGCTTAGTCCCATCATCGTGACCGACCCTGACATGTTGAATCAAGTACCCTATAGCAACCAGTCAGTGGTACGTGATGCCAACGGCAATCCGTACGGTGTCCCGCTAAACGCGCAAGAAATGACCAATCCGCTTGCTTACGTAGATACCCGGCTCGGTAATTACGGTTGGTCTCACAATATCGTAGGTAACGTATTTGCCGAAGTGGAGCCTATTGAGGGCCTACGTATACGTTCAACGGTGGGTGCCAAGCTCGCCTGGTGGGGGAACGAGAGTTTTGATGGTATCTACTACCTAAGTGCAACCCAGAACAGGTCAACCACCGCCTTCAACAGAGGGCGTGAACAGGGTTTCAATTGGAATCTGGAAAACACCGTATCTTACACCCGCAGCATCGACAATCACAACCTCACGGTGCTGCTGGGCCAAGGTGCATATTTTGAAAACCTGACCAGCGGCGTCTTTATCACCTACAATAACATTCCGGCCAATAACTTCGACGAAGCTACCTTTAACCTATCGGTACCGGTCACAGACCGATTATCTAGTGCCTATGATGGCATCACGCACAACGTTTCATCGTTGTTCGGTCGGGTCGTTTATGATTACAAAGAGAAATACCTGTTCACAGGTATCATCCGCCGCGATGGATCCTCACGTTTCGGCGCTGACAGGAAATACGGCGTGTTCCCTTCTGCATCGGTGGGCTGGGTGCTAACCAATGAAGAGTTTTGGACACCCAACAACATCCTAAACAACCTCAAAATCAGAGCCTCCTATGGCGTGGTTGGGAACGACAATATCGACAACTTCCTCTTTATACCCACCATTGGCATGGGCGACGGACGCAACTACATCTTCGGCGTCGACAATATGCATATCGGAGCTAGCCCCAATGCCCCTGCAAACCCGCTTCTGGCATGGGAGGAAACCAGCCAGCTAAACGCCGGCGTGGACGCCTCGTTGTTCAACGATTGGAGCCTTTCGTTCGACTGGTACGAGAAAAAAACGTCTGGTATTCTTAGGGAGGTAGATATACCGGGATATGTAGGTGTGGGCAGGCCCACAGCCAACTTGGCCAATCTGCAATCTACCGGTGTAGAATTCGAGCTGGGCTATCGGAAAACGGTTGATGATTTTAATATCAATGCCAATGGCAACATTTCGTATACAACCAATAAGGTGACATACCTGGGCGAAAACGTTGATTTTATCGAAGACGGTGCCGGTGGCATACAGAATTTCGTACATGGATTGCAGCGGACAGTACCGGGGCAGGCATATAATTCATTCTACGGCTATAAAATCTTAGGCGTGTTCCAAAACCAGGCGGCAGTCGATGCCTATACCGGTCCGGAAGGAAACCGCATACAGCCAAACGCGATACCTGGTGATTTCCAGTGGGCGGATTTAGACGGAAATGGGACAATCAATGCCGACGACCGGACATTTCTCGGGAACCCCATGCCAACGGTTACCTACGGACTAACGTTGAACGTGGCCTACCGGGACTTTGACTTGTTGGTATTTGGCCAAGGTGCCACGGGTAATAAGATATTCCAGGGACTACGGCGCCTCGACGTGGCCAGCGCAAACTGGCACAGTAAATATTTGAATCGATGGGTGGGCGAAGGCAGCACCAACGACAAGCCACGCGCTACACTGGCAGACCCTAACCAAAATTACGCCAAGCCTTCGCCATTCTTTCTGGAAGATGGCGCATACCTTCGGATCAAGACACTGCAACTGGGATACACCCTGCCAACTACACTGACCGGCAAAATAGGTGTCCGGAAAATAAGGGCCTATGTGAGCAGCAATAACCTGTTCACATTTACCAAATATACCGGATATGACCCCGAAGTGGGGGGTAGTCCCGACGTCTGGGGGATCGATACAGGTGTATACCCACAAGCGCGTTCTTTCCTATTTGGCCTCAATTTCTCTTTATAAACCTTGAACATTGATATCATGAAAAAGATCTTTCAGCTATATCTTACCGTGGGCAGCATCGCATTGCTTCTGCTGAACGCATGCTCCAAAGAATTCCTCAACCCAGACCCGAAAGGGACATTGATGGAAGACACCTATTACAGCAATCCGAACGAAGCTTTTGCTGGTTTAGTTTCGGTTTATGACCCCGTTGGTTGGCAAACCGCGGTAACTTACTTTAACTTCGGCGCACTCAACGCAGCATCAGATGACCACGTGGCCGGTGGTGGGGGGCCCAATGACATGGAAACCTGGCAACGTTGGAGCAATTATACGCTCAATGAATCCATTGGCCCACAACAGGATTATTGGAACCGGAACTTTACAGGCGTGTCACGCGCAAATGTATACATCAAAAAACTTGAAGAAGGTGTATCAGGGTTGAATGAAGCGCTGGCGAGTCGATATGTTGCCGAGGCCAAGTTCCTGCGCGCCTACTATTATTTCGATCTGGTTAGGTTGTTCCGGAATATCCCTTTCTACACAGAACCGCTGACCACCGACAACATGCGGGAACAAACGCAGGTTGCGCCGGAAGTAGTTTATGCGCAGATTGAACAGGACCTGAAAGATGCGATTACTATGCTGCCACCCACGGTGCCAGGGGCAACGGAGGGCGGACGAGCTACAAAAGGGGCCGCCCAAGCCTTGCTGGGGAAGGTGTATGTGTACCAGAAAAAATGGAATGAAGCCGCAGCTCAACTTTCCGAGGTGAACGGTACACCTGGCGGCACCAGCCAATATGGTTATCACTTGTTGGACGATTTTGGAGACGTATTCCGCCCGGATAATAAGTTTCATTCAGAATCGATCTTCGAGATTGTACACTCGGCTGTTGGCGCATTGGATTGGGGTGCATGGGGCCAGTTTTATGGTAATGTTGCTACCGTCATGTTTGGCCCTCGAGGATATGGAGGACCTTTTTATTATTCCGGTTGGAGCTTCTGCCCGATTACCCAAGACCTATATGATTTAATGCACAAAGACCCACGGTTTAAAGCGACCGTGGCTGATGTAGACAGTATCGAGCGGGCAATGCAAGTTGCTGCAAACGATCCCAATTTACAAATCTATGAACGTGGCTATATGAATACCGGCTGGTTTATCCAAAAATATGCACCACTCACCGAATTTGCCGCCACCAACGGTGTACGGGAACTGAATTACCCTCAGAATTACATCGAGATTCGGCTAGCCGACACTTATTTGATGGAGGCTGAAGCCTTGGTTGAAAGTGGGCAGGGTGGCGGTGCCGGCAGCCGTGCTTACCAACTGCTCAACGCTGTGCGCGGTCGAGTAGATCTAGGTCCCATAGAGGCCACACTGGATCATATTTTCCTCGAACGCCGAAAAGAGCTTGCCACGGAAGGTCATCGTTGGTATGACCTTGTACGCTCTGGACGGGCACCCGCCGTATTGGGTTCCCGCGGTTTTGTAGCGGGTAAGCATGAGGTGCTGCCGATTCCTTACAACGAGCTGCTGAATACCCAGTTGGAACAGCATGAAGCGTACAAATAGGATCATGAACAGTGGAAACAATTAATCTGAAATAGTCATGAAAAGAAAGATAACTGATCATTCTCTCCAAGTGATAGTGGGTGGTCTCTTAGTAGCCACCATTGCCCTGCATGGCTGCAGGGAAGAAAAATACAGCTTAGGAAGTATCCCGACCCCCGATTTTGAAGTACAGGCCGGCGAAGACGCCAATACGCTCGTATTCGTGAACAAGACCCCCGGCAATTCCATCGCTTACTGGGAAACCAGCACAGGGCAGAAATTCAAAGGGGATAACGTGTCTGCCCGCTTTACGTTTGAGGGCGAATATGATGTGACATTGACCGCCGTTACAGCAGGTGGCACCGCCACGACGACCAAACAGGTATCCATTGCCCAAAGCGACCCCACGGCCTGCAATCCTGACCGGGCGCTCGGCTTCATTGCTGGCTGTACGGAAAAAGTATGGGAGCTTAATCCCGGTGCGGGTGCGTATAAGGTGGGCCCTAACCCCGACGACGGCACATGGTGGCAAAATACAGCAGGTGATGTGACCAGCCGGGCCTGTGAATTTAATGACGAATACACGTTTGCATTTGATGCCGCCGGTACATTCAACTACGACAATAAAGGTGATTTTTATGCCGATGGTTACCTAGGCACTGGGTCTAGTGGCTGCGAACCGAACAATAACCTGCCTGCGGCACAGCAGAAATGGGCTTCAGGCACCTTCGCATTCAGCGTGGTTGAAACCGGTGGCGTACGCAACCTCGGTAAACTAACCGTAAGCGGCATAGGCGCACACATAGGTCTCCAAAAGGTACACAACGCCGGCGAAACCACGTCGGGACCTACCTGGAACGCCATTACCTACGACATTTTGGAAATGACCCAGAATGCCGGCGGCAATGGCTACGACATCTTGAAGGTCGGACTCGACATCGGTGGGGGAACATGGTGGACATTTACGCTTCGCTCCGCCATCTAAGTTCATTTTTTTTGGCAAGTCGATACAAAAAATCGACTTGCTTTGAATATTTTTAAAGACTTTACATGAACAATCGCATGACCAGTTTCTTATTAATCCCTCTGCTGCTCGTTGCCTGTGGGAAGGAATCGAGAAAACCAAATATTCCCGAACCACAGCGACCACCGCAGCAAAAGGAGTACACCTTTGCCACCACCCCCTCATGGGCCGACGAATTTGAGTACGAAGGATTGCCCGACGAGGATAAATGGAGCTATGACGTGGGCTCACAAAACAACGGTTGGGGCAACAACGAATTGCAATTCTATACCGAAAAGCGCAGCGAAAATGCGTACGTGGCCAATGGTATACTCACCATCAACGCCATCAAAGAAGAGCACGAGGGACTCGCCTATACATCAGCCCGATTGGTGAGCCGCGGCAAAGCGGACTTCCTATACGGCCGCTTCGAGGTACGTGCTAAGGTGCCCCAAGGTGTGGGCACATGGCCAGCGGTGTGGATGCTACCCACCGATTGGAAGTATGGAGGCTGGCCCGCATCTGGCGAAATCGACATTCTCGAGCATGTTGGTTACGACCAAGACGTGGTGCACATCAGCGTGCACACCGAAGCATATAACCATTCCATAGGCACCCAGAAAACCGGCACAAAGAAAATTCAAAATGCAACGACCGATTTCCATCGCTACCGCGTAGACTGGACACCTGCCTACATCCGGGGCTACGTAGATGATGTACAGATTTTCAGTTTCCAGAACGAAGGCAAAGGCTACAAGGTATGGCCGTTCGACCAGCAATTCCATTGGTTAATCAACCTGGCCGTGGGGGGCAATTGGGGTGGCCAACAAGGGGTCGATGAGGCCGCTTTTCCGGCCAGAATGGAAGTAGACTACGTCCGCGTTTATGCTTTAATCGAAAATTAAGGTTTTACAACGAATGACAACTGGTGCCGTGGCTGCTGCGGCACCATACACTATTAACTTGAGATGATAGTCCCTAAGATCCTGGCAAGACTCAACACGGCTTTTCTCACAATCCTAACGCTGCTTTCATGCAGCTCCCCTGGGGTTGAAAACTGGCTCACCAATACCCACGATGGTTCGGTATTGTTCGAAAAACAACCGGCTATCTCAGTGGATACGGGTAATGGAATTAGCACCCGTAGTATTCAAATCGACGGCGGCCACCGTTACCAATCCATCGATGGCTTTGGTTTCACACTCACGGGCGGCAGTGCATACCACCTCATGCGGATGTCGTCTGATGCGCGCACGTCATTGCTGCAAGAACTTTTCGGCACCGAAGGCACCAGTATTGGCGTGAGCTACCTCCGTGTGAGTATCGGGGCCTCTGACCTTAACGCATTCCCGTTCTCATACAACGACCTGCCCGAAGACCGAACGGATCCAGAGCTGACTCAATTTGACCTCGGCCCCGACCGCGACGATGTCATTCCTATATTGAAAGAAATCCTCGCCATCTATCCCGAATTGAAAATCATGGGATCCCCCTGGTCGCCACCTAAGTGGATGAAAACAACTAACGATACGCGGGGCGGTAGTCTCAAACCGGAGTATTACCCAACCTACGCCAACTATTTTGTACGGTATATTGAGCAAATGCGGGCTGAAGGTATCCGTATCGATGCCGTTACCGTACAGAATGAGCCCCTCCATCCCGGAAACAATCCCAGTCTGTTGATGCTCGCCGATGAAATGGGCGAATTTGTAAAAAACCACTTAGGGCCAGCATTCGAACAAGCGGGGATTGACACGAAAATTATCATCTATGACCATAACTGCGACCGGCCAGACTATCCCATAAGCATCTTGGATGATCCCGATGCAAAGCGATATGTCGCTGGTTCGGCGTTTCACCTATATGGCGGCACCATCGACGCGCTCTCTACTGTGCATGAAAAGCATCCTGACAGGGAGTTACATTTCACCGAGCAGTGGATGGGTGCTCCGGGCGACCTTTCCACCGATATGCCTTACCATACCAAACAGCTGACTATTGGTGCCACACGCAACTGGAGCCGAACGGTATTGGAATGGAACCTAGCCAATGGACCAGACCATAAACCACATACGGACCGTGGCGGCTGCGATCGGTGCCTCGGGGGCATTACCATCGATGGCGACGAAGTGATCCGTAACCCCGCATATTACGTAGTGGCCCACGCGGCGAAGTTTGTTCGCCCAGGCTCCTTACGCATTGCATCCAACGAAATCGACGGGCTACCCAATGTGGCATTCGTCACCCCGAAGGGTGATACTGTGCTGATTGTGTTGAACGATCGTAATGCAACACAGACATTCTATGTAAAAAACGGTGAACAACAATTCGAAGCGACCCTCCAACAGGGAGCGGTAGCAACCTATATTTTCTAAAACTGCTTATGCCATGCGAAAGACACTCTTCCTTATCTTATTTCTCTCCACCATCGTACTAGCTGCATGTGATTCGGGTTCCCGCACGAAAAACTTCCTCAGGGCACAGGGCCACCATATCGTAAATAGCCAAGGCGATACCATCATCCTGCGCGGCATGGGCCTTGGCGGATGGATGCTCCAGGAAGGGTATATGTTCCGGCTGGGTTTCATCGGGCAGCAATACCGTATCCGCGAACACATAGAAAATGTAATCGGTACCGAAGAAACGGAGCGATTTTATACGGCGTGGCTCGCCAACCATACCCGCAAAGCCGACATTGATTCCATGGCCGCATGGGGATTTAATTCTATCCGGTTGCCGATGCATTACAACCTTTACACCTTACCGGTGAAAGAGGAGCCCATAGCCGGAAAACATACCTGGCTGGATATCGGGTTTGCCATAACCGATAGCCTGCTAGCATGGTGCAAAGCCAATAACATGTACCTTATCCTCGACCTCCATGCCGCACCGGGCGGCCAAGGCAACGACCTCAATATCTCCGACCGGAATCCGGACGAACCTTCGTTTTGGGAAAGTGAGGAGAACCGGGCCAAAACCATCGCGCTTTGGCGCAAGCTGGCCGAACGCTATGCCGATGAAGAGTGGATAGGTGGTTATGATGTGCTTAACGAAACCAATTGGGGATTCGAAGATCCCACGGATTTCCGCGGAACCGCCGAACAGACCAACGCACCACTTCGCGAATTCCTGATGAACGTAACCCATGCCATCCGTGAGGTAGACACTAATCATATCATTTTCTTGGAGGGCAATGGCTTTGCAAACAATTACAACGGCATATTCCCCAAGTGGGATGACAACCTCGTACTTAGTTTCCACAAATACGGCAATCCCAACGTGCAGGAAGCAATACAGCGCTTCATCGACCTACGCAACGAACACAATATCCCTCTTTGGTTGGGTGAGTCGGGCGAAAACTCCAACACGTGGTTTACCGAAGCTATCGAGCTATGCGAAACCAACGGTATAGGCTGGGCATGGTGGCAAAACAAAAAGATGGGCATCAACCAGCCCCTAGAAATCAAACAGCCAGCCGGTTATGGAAAGCTATTGGACTACTGGGCTGGAAAGGGCGAAAAACCATCGCCCGAAGATGCACGCCAAACACTCAATGAATGGTTGGAAAACCTCAAACTAGAAAATAACATTTTCCACCGCGACGTGGTGGATGCGATGTTCCGACAAGTGTATGCAGATGACGGGGTACCCTATGGAGATAACCGGATAACGGCAGGAACCGTATTGCCTGCTGTCGATTTCGACATGGGCCGGCAACGGATTGCGTACTACGATACAGATACCGCTAGCTATCATTATACACCCGGCTTAAACACGCAGGGCAATCGCGGCCGCAGCTATCGCAACGACGGGGTGGATATCCACCCAGACTCGTCGGGCTACCATATTTTCCACATCGAAGACGGTGAGTGGCTACAATATACCGTAGCTATCCTGGACGAAGGGATTAGTAGTTTATCACTAAACGTAGCGAGCGAAGCAGCGGGCGGAAAAATCACTTTACATATCGACGGCCATGCATTGGCGTTACCCATTATGGTGCCAGCTACGGGAGGCGCCCAGCACTGGACGCACATCCCGGTAGAAATCCCTCAACTGAGCCGCGGGGAGCATGTACTGCGTGTGCAAGCCGATCGGGGAGGCTTCACCTTCAAATCGATTACGTTCGGGAGGTAAGCCCGAATGTACATCTATTGTTCAATAACTACGGCTGTGCCACTGGCGGTTACCATGAGCATGCTGCCTCCACTCCCTACCGTTTCGTAATCGAGATCCACTCCCACCACGGCATTTGCTCCCAATGAGGCCGCATGTTGTTGCATTTCGTAAACAGCTGTCTCCTTGGCTTCGCGCAACACCTTTTCGTATGAACCGGACCGGCCGCCCACAATGTCTCGTATACCGGCAAAAATGTCCCTGAAAAAATTGGCACCAATGATGGTTTCACCGCTGACCAGGCCAATGTATCTGATAATCTTCTTTCCTTCCACCTGTGGCGTTGTTGTAACAAGCATAGTCGTCCTTTTCTTATTTTGACGCAAGTGGAAGGAAAAAGTTACGGGGTCATCCCGTTAATCTATCCGCAGGAAATTACCGTTTTTGTCAAACTTAAGATCCATACCATTGGAGAGCGCAACTTCCTGTCCGCGGTCGTCCAACTCCCAGTCACGGATAAAATAATCGGGATAATTCGCCTGTACGTAAGCAAGTATTTTTTCAGGCACTACGCTGTCCGGCAGTTTGCTGGTTCCCTCCACCCCGAGGATTTTTCCATTTTTATCAAAATCCAAGTTGAACCCATCGCTAAGATAAACGTCATATGTAGTTTTCAAATCGTCACGTTCTTTTACTACCTGAAGGATCTCATGGTTTGGAAAGTGTTGCGTAATGAAAAGCTGAGCGCTCTTCGGGAGGCCATCTGCAGAGACAATGCTTTCCTTATCGCAGGCTGTGAACATTACCAAAGCGAAGGCTAAACTAAATACTGAATAGATTACTTTTTTCATGATTAACTATTTTTATTGTTCTTGATTTATACCAAGACAACATACAGATGGGTTACCCCTATTCGAACATGAAAAAATTTATTCGGTACCTCAATCGTTCACTACGCGTTCAAGTATATCAATATATAACCTAATACCCTCTCCGATTTCTTCGAGATGAATAAACTCGTCGGCCATATGGGAGCGCGCGGAGTCGCCCGGGCCAAGCTTAAGCGAAGGGATATCCAACAGTGCCTGGTCACTGGTAGTTGGAGAGCCGTAAGTGGTGCGTCCCAACGCCAGTCCAGCCCGTACTACCGGGTGATCTTTGGGTATCGATGATGGTTTGAGCCGCACCGATCGGGGCTTTACTTCACAACTTACGTGCTCGCGGATAATATCAAGCACCTCTTCATTACGGTAAGCGTCGGTGACCCGGATATCCACAACAAACTCGCATGTGGCAGGCACCACATTGTGTTGAGAGCCGGCGTGGATTACCGTGACACTCATTTTAATCGCACCAAACTCCTCAGACTCCTTGGGAAAACGATAACTGGTAAACCACTCGATGTCTTTTAGCGCTTTATAAATGGCGTTATCTCCCTCCTCGCGGGCTGCGTGGCCTGCTTTTCCGTGGGCGGTACAATCGAGCACCATCAGTCCTCGCTCGGCTACTGCCAGCTGCATCAACGTGGGCTCGCCTACGATGGCAAAATCCAGTGGCCCCAAATCCGGGATAACCAACTCCAAGCCGTTGGTACCGGAAATTTCTTCTTCTGCTGTAGCAGCAATACAAAAGTTGTAACAAAGCCCCTCTTGGGCGTAGAAATGTAGAAAGGTAGCAATTAAAGACACCAAGCAACCACCGGCATCATTGCTGCCAAGGCCGTACAATTTACCGTCGACCATATCCGGCGAAAAAGGATTACGTGTATATCCCGTATTGGGTTTCACGGTATCGTGATGGGAATTGAGTAGAATGGTAGGTTTTCCTTCATCAAAAAACTTGTTATACGCCCATACGTTATTCATCTTTCGAAACGTGCGTACGCCACGTTGCTGCAGAAAGCGCTCGATCGTATCCGCCGTTTGATTCTCCTCCTTGCTGAATGAGGGGATACGAATCAGATCGCGCAAGAGACCGGCACTATCTTGTACAAGCTTTTCAATCATTATAAAGTCCTCCGGCTTTGCTTGCGGACAGCTTGATTCCCTTGATAAAGGCCGAGCTGAATCCGTTATGTTCCATCTCATTCAATCCGGCGATTGTACAGCCTTTGGGTGATGTTACTTTGTCAATTTCTCCTTCGGGATGGCTTTGCGTTTGCAAGAGCAGGTCGGCAGCACCTTTGGCTGTCTGTACGGCCATCTTCAATGCATCGTGTGCATGGAATCCGATTTCTACCCCCCCCTGCGACGCTGCCCGGATACTGCGTAGAAAAAATGCGATACCACACGCACACAGTGCCGTCGCGGATGTCATGAGGTCCTCGTTTATCGTTACAACAGCACCTACCGTTTCAAATAATGTCGTTACCTTTTCCAACTGTTCGTCCGAGGCGTTATCCGAAGCGATACACGTCATCGATTGGCCGATAGCAATGGCCGTATTCGGCATCGCACGGATCACCTGCACATTGTTGCCTAGCTTTTCGCGTACATTTGCACAGGTAACGCCGGATACGACCGACACGACTAGCTGCTTCTCTGGTGAGATGGCAGGAGCAATCTCTTCGAGCACACCTTTAAGCTGCTGCGGCAACACCGCAAGCACGATAACGCTGGCACCATAGATTGCCACCTTGTTATTGTCACTCACGTTGAATCCCTTCGCTGCCTCTTCGCTCAGCAGTTTGAGGTTGCGTCTCGTCAAGGTGATATCTTCTGCCTGGCAATAGGCCTTTTTCACCAATCCTTTGGCCAATGATAGGCCGATGTTACCGCTTCCGATGATCGTTATTTTGCTCATTTTATTTAGTCGTAAGTAATAAGTCGTATGTCAAACCGTAAATTTAAAATCGTATTACTGAAAGTAGCTTTGATGATTACCTGACCATCCGTGTACCAAATCGTTGTTCATGCAGCAAGTGGAGGTCTTCTGCACGGCCAATACACACGTCGCGTACCCCTTTCGCGATGGCGTCAAAAGCATTATGCAGTTTAGGCACCATGCCATCCGCTACGATGCCAGCCGCTTGTAAGCCCTCAAATTCAGTCGCCTTTATTTCGGGTATCACCGAATCCTCATCATGCACATTCCGCAACACGCCACGTTTCTCAAAACAATAGACCAACGAGGTATCATATCGTGCCGACAGTGCAACGGCTAGGGCAGACGCAATGGTATCAGCGTTCGTATTGAGCAATTGTCCCCGCCCATCGTGTGTTATTGCGGAAAAAACAGGGACGAAACTACTTTCTATCAGTGCTGTTATGGCTTCGTCATCGACCGATGCCGGAAGGATGTCTCCCACAAACCCATAGTCTATTTCTTTGACCGGCCGCTTCACGGCTGTTATGCAATTGCCATCGGCGCCACTTAGGCCCAGTGCATTGCACTTCCGTGCCTGTAATCCGGCGACCACCTGTTTATTCGTCAATCCCGCATAAACCATAGTCACCACCCGTAGCATCGCTTCGTCGGTAATACGGCGTCCCGCCACAAGTGTAGCTTCGATGCCAAGATCAGCTGCCAACCGTGTCGCGACTTTTCCGCCACCATGTACCAGTACCTTTCGGCCGCGAAGGCTAACAAATCGATCCAGAAAGCGGCTTAGCCCTTCGGGGTCGTCGATAATATTACCGCCTATTTTAATTATCCATAATTTATCTATTGCCATATCAATATATCTTGTCGGTCAACGATGTTTTCACCGTATCGAACCATTCATGCTTCAAAATACTTAATATGATGCTGTCTCGACGGCTACCATCCGCACGTTTACCATTACTCCGCAGCACACCCTCTACATAGCAACCGATTGCCTTCATGGCGGCAACACTCCGGTCGTTCTCACTGTCAGCCCGAAACTCGACGCGTTGCATCTCCATGCGTTCAAATGCAAATTGCAGCAATAAATATTTACAATGCCTGTTTAGTCCAGTACGCTGAAACTGCTTTCCATACCAAGTATAGCCCAATTGCATCGTCTGCTCAAGCAATTTGATGTCGTAATAACGCGTACATCCGGCATACTGCCCTACCCGCTTATCGAATACGATAAATGGGTACTGCGTGCGGTTCTTTCTATCGGCTATCGCTCCATCCAAATAATTCGCCAATCCATCCCGGCCGGCGGCCGTTATCATGGAATAGGTCCACAATTCCGGCTCATTCAAAGCGAAAGGGAGCAAATTGATATAATCATCGCCGACCAGCGGTCGAAGTAGGACGACATTATCCTCCAAGGTATAATCCACGTCGAAATCAAATGCAGCCATGGTGCTGATCAATTGTCGTCAAGCATTCGCTTCAATACCGCTTGAGCCGCCCAAACACGGTTGCCGGCTTCACGAATCACCAAGGATTGCGGTCCGTCGAGCACCTCGCTGGCTAATTCGAGATCACGGCGCACAGGTAAACAATGCATGACATTGGCATGGTTAGTAATCGCCAATTTCCGATTGTCCAACATCCACTGTTCTTTCACGGGCAGAACCTGCCCATAGTCGTTGTACGAAGACCAATTTTTCACGTATACAAAATCTGCACCTACCAGGGCGTCATCCAATGTATTCGCTATTGTTGCCCCTTGTGTAAACGATTCAGCCAATGCGTATCCATCAGGATGGGCAATGGTAAAATCTACCATGCCTTCGGCTTGGGCTCGGCACATCCATTCGGAAAATGAGTTGGGAACCGCTTGGGGCAAAGCCTTTATATGAGGAGCCCACGCCATGACAACCTTAGGCTTCCGTGGTTCCAACCAATGCTCGCGTATGGTAATCAAATCGGCAAGACTCTGGAGGGGATGGCGTGTAGCACTTTCTAAACTAATCACGGGAACACCGCAATGGCTGGAAAATTTCCGGAATAAATCTTCGCTATAATCTTCCTCCCGGTCCTGAAGTTTCGGAAACGACCGTATACCCAACACATCGCAGTATTGCCCCATCACGGCTGCGGCCTCGCGGATATGCTCAACGGTAGCGCCATTCATGGCCACACCATCGCGTGTTTCCAACGCCCAACCATCCTTATCCATGTTCATCACCATGACATCCATCCCCAGTTGCATAGCAGCTTTCTGTGTACTCAAGCGCGTCCGTAAACTTGGATTAAGGAAAACCAGACCGAGTGTTCTTCGTTTGCCCAATTGTTCGTACGCAAACGGCGCCTGTTTCAAGCGCAATGCCTCATCCACGATATTCGACAGATTAGATACATCTGCCACCGAAAAAAATTGTTTCATCCGATAATTTTGCTCTTGATGGCCTCAGGGAACCAAACGTTCATCAGCCCAATCTAACATCTAAAATCGTCAACCTAAAATGCCTCCAGTCGCTCTTTCAGCGCCTCCAGAAAACGGTCGGCCTGCGGCTTCGTCACGTTCAGTGCCGGAAGCAACCGGATGACATTCGGCTTCGCTTCGCCCGTGAAGATACGGTTTTTGGCTAATAAATCTTTTTTGATGGTATCCATTTCAATAGGCAACTCAATGCCGATCATTAGTCCCCGCCCGCGTACCTCGACGATTTGGTCGAATTTATTGAGTTCATCGATGAGGTAGCTCCCTACCGCCGAGGCATTCTGCATCAGCTCCTCCTGTTGCATCACTTCCAATACGGCTAATGCAGCGGCGCAAGCCAAATGATTGCCACCGAATGTAGTACCTAACATACCGAACCACGGTTTAATAGCCGGTGAAATTGCAATACCACCAATGGGAAATCCGTTACCCATCCCCTTCGCCATGCTATAGATATCAGCGGAAATGCCCGCATAATCATGGGAATAAAAGGTACCGGTACGGCCGTAGCCACATTGTACCGAATCGGCTATAAATAGGGCGCCATACTTGGTTGTCAGTGTGCGGATTCGCTCCAGGAATCCCACCGATGCCGTGCGGATACCACCAACCCCCTGGATACCTTCAATGATAACCGACGAAATCTCATCCCCATATGCAGCAAACGCCGCATCCAGTGCCGCTACATCATTGAACGGCAGGAAGGTGACATGGTCGGTCTGATTGACGGGAGCTATAATTTTCGGATTATCCGTAGCGGATACAGCAAGTGACGTACGGCCGTGGAACGCACCTTTGAACGCAATTACCCGCTTGCGCCCGTTATAAAATGACGCCAACTTAAGGGCATTCTCGTTGGCTTCAGCCCCCGAATTGCATAGAAACAGTTGATAATCGATTTTACCCGACACCCGGCCCAACAGGTCGGCCAACTGCTGCTGCAGTGGAATCTCGACAGAATTCGAATAAAAACCAATCTGTTTCAATTGGTCCGTAATGCGTTTCACATAATGCTCGTGTGTATGGCCGATGGAAATGACCGCATGACCACCATACAGATCAAGGTATTCGTTTCCCTGGGCATCCCAAACAGTGGAGCCCTTTGCGCTTACAATGGAAACAGGCGTTATTGGATATACATCAAAAAGGTTCATTGTCTATCTTGTAAAGATGCAAACTTAATATTAATTATTAGGAGCTGAAAGGAAACCTTCCATTACAAAAAAACCCATCTCGTTTAAAACGAGACGGGTTTAACTCAGTCGGCAATGCGATTGCCTAGTCTTCTTTCTTCTCGTCCTTCGGAGTTTCCTCCGTTTCGTTGGTTTCTTCCGGTGTCTCGGTCGCCTCATCCACTTCAACAGCTTCTTCCGCCACTTGCGGCGCTTCGGCAACGTCTGCAGCTTCTGCAACTACCTCTTCTGCGTCGACCACCGTTTCTTCAGCAACCTCAGCGGTAGGTACGGCAGCAGCACCGGCTTTTTTCTTACCGCCGCGTCGTCGGGTAGACTTACGTTCCTTAGATTCACCGTCTTTCTTATACACCTCATTATAATCCACCAACTCGATGAATGCCATCTCTGCGTTATCGCCCAAGCGGTTTTCCAATTTGATGATACGGGTGTATCCACCCGGGCGGGTAGCCACCTTCTCCGAAATCTCGCGGAAAAGTATCGTCACAGCTTCTTTATCTTGTAAGTAGCTGAATACCGTACGGCGTGAATGTGTCGTATCGTTTTTTGATTTTGTAATCAATGGCTCTACGTATTGGCGTAGCGCTTTAGCTTTAGCCAGCGTAGTGGTAATGCGTTTGTGCTTAATCAGCGAGGTAGCCATGTTAGACAACATCGCCTTGCGATGACTAGATGTGCGCCCTAAATGGTTGAATTTTTTTCCGTGTCTCATTTTCTTGTTAAAATTTGTGCATACCGTTCTTTTTTGGAGTAAGGATTAAAGGATAATCTTTGTTCTTTGCTCCCATCAAGAGGAATTATGCAACAGGTCGCTATTATTTAAATTTACTCTTCGTCGAGCTTATACTTAGCCAGGTTCATTCCAAACGACAAGCCCTTCGATTTTACCAATTCCTGGATTTCGCTCAGGGACTTCTTACCGAAGTTCCGGAACTTTAACATGTCTGCCACGTCGTAGGTTACCAGTTCGGCAAGTGTACGGATGTCCGCTGCTTTCAGGCAATTCAACGCCCGTACAGACAAATCCAAATCAACCAATTCCGTCTTCAGAATCTTACGCATGTGGAGAATCTCCTCGTCCACCACCTTGGTCTCCTCTTTGGCCTGAGATTCCAACAGCATGTTTTCATCAGAAAACAACATAAAGTGTTGGATCAGAATCTTGGCAGCCTCCTTCAGTGCGTCTTCCGGATGAATGGAACCATCAGTAGAAATGTCCAACAGCAACTTCTCATAGTCGGTCTTTTGCTCTACCCGATAGTTCTCGATCGTGTACTTAACGTTCTTGATCGGGGTAAAAATCGAGTCAACTGCAATCACGCCGACGGGGCCATCCACCACCTTGTTTTCTTCCGCGTTGATATATCCACGTCCCTTAGCGATATTAAGTTCCAGTTCCAAAGTAACGGAACTCTCCATATTACAAATCACCAAATCCGGATTCAACACGGTGAAGTTGGTCGAAAAGCTGGTAATATCACCAGCAGTCACTTGATCCTGCCCATTGATAACCATAAAGACCTTCTCCGTGTCACCCATCTCACCTGTCTTCTTAAAGCGTACCTGCTTAAGGTTCAGAATGATTTCGGTAACGTCCTCCACAATACCCTTGATGGTAGAAAACTCATGCGATACACCCGAGAAACGAACCGACGTAATTGCATATCCTTCCAATGAGGACAATAGAATACGGCGTAAAGCATTACCGATCGTCACACCGAAACCAGGTTCCAATGGGCGAAACTCAAATGTGCCATCGAAATCCGTCGATTTCTGCATGATAACTTTATCAGGTCTTTGAAATGCTAAGATTGCCATTTAATTATTCTTAATGATTGTTTACAAAAAATGCCATACAACAAGAGCGGTACTACCCAATAGGCTGTACTGCTCTCGTATGCTACTTACTTGGAGTACAACTCCACAATTAAGCTTTCCTTGATATTCTCGGGAATCTCGGTACGATCGGGGTAGTTCAGGAACTTGCCAGCCAGCTCGCCCGCATCCCATTCCAGCCAGCTAAATTTATTAATCTTGCGCCCAGCAACGGAATTCGTAATCGCTTCAAGTGATTTAGAACGCTCGCGTACGGCTACAATATCACCGGGGCGAAGGCTGTAGGATGGTATATTTACCACCTCACCATTCACTGTAATGTGCTTATGCCCAACCAGCTGGCGTGCAGCAGAACGGGTGGAGGCAATGCCCAAGCGATAAACGGTATTATCTAGCCGAGCTTCCAACAACTTCAGGAAAACTTCACCGGTAATACCTTGTTTGGAAGATGCCTTTGCAAACAAATTTGCAAACTGGCGTTCCAATACACCGTAGGTATATTTTGCCTTTTGCTTTTCGAGCAACTGAACAGCATATTCAGATTGCTTACCCCTACGTTTCGACGCACCGTGTTGTCCCGGAGGGTAATTTTTACGTTCCAGTGCTTTGTCGGGCCCGAAAATAGGTTCTCTAAATTTACGGGCGATTTTGGACTTCGGTCCTGTATATCTTGCCATATAATGATTGGTTTTAAAGTATCTTTCAGCCTATAGCTGAAGAATCTTAGCTTTAAAAAATTGTTGTGTTATACTCTTCTGCGTTTAGGGGGGCGACAGCCGTTATGAGGCAACGGCGTGATGTCTCTAATCGCAGTCACTTCAATCCCCGTATTTTGCAACGTGCGGATTGCGGACTCCCTACCAGCACCGGGGCCTTTTACAAAAACCTCCACTTTCCGTAGCCCCAAATCGTGAGCAACTTTGCCACAGTCTGAAGCAGCTTGGGAAGCAGCATACGGGGTATTTTTCTTAGAGCCCCTAAAGCCCATCTTACCGGCGCTAGACCAAGAAATGGCTTGCCCTTGGTTGTTCGTAAGCGTAATAATGATATTATTGAAGGTAGCGTTGATATGTGCCTGACCAACCGGCTCAATGGTAACGACGCGCTTTTTGCTTACTTTTTTACTTTTCGCCATTATATTCGTTCAATTATTATTTTGTAGCTTTTTTCTTGTTTGCAACTGTCTTACGTTTCCCTTTCCGGGTACGCGAGTTATTCTTGGTACGCTGACCACGAACAGGCAGGTGCTTACGGTGACGTAGTCCACGATAACAGCCGATATCCATCAAACGTTTAATATTCAATTGCACCTCAGAACGGAGTGCTCCCTCTACCTTGATTTCCTCATTGATGACGTTCCGGATAGCACCCAATTGTTCGTCGTCCCAATCCTGAACCTTCACATCGTAACCGATGCCAGCTTTGTCTAGAATACGTTGAGCCGTAGAGCGTCCGATTCCATAAATATAGGTGAGGCCTATCTCTCCTCTTTTGTTTTTAGGTAAATCTATACCTGCGATCCTTGCCATATAATATGTTAATGAATTACGATTATCCCTGACGTTGTTTGAACTTCGGGTTCTTCTTATTGATTACAAATACTTTACCCTTCCGGCGGATAATCTTGCAATCCGCACTACGCTTCTTGATGGATGCTCTGACTTTCATGATCTTATGTTACTTGCTAAGCAGGTCCCCCCCGCTCTATTTATATCGATATGTTATTCTTCCTTTGGTCAAATCATATGGAGACATTTCCAACTTTACCCGGTCACCGGGCAAAATCTTGATGTAATGCATCCTCATTTTCCCAGAAATATGGGCAATAATCTCATGCCCATTCTCCAATTCCACGCGGAACATGGCATTGGATAGCGCTTCTTTAATGACTCCGTCTTGCTCGATTGAGGCTTGTTTAGCCATATAGTCTTGATTATTATCTAATTATACCCCTGCACAAACAGGGTTGCAAAGATAACCAAAAAAAATTGAATGTCAATTCTTTTTACCCAAAACTTCTTCAATATACGCAAAGGTCGTCAACACATCTGCCGACCCTTTGTGGACAGCTACCATATGCTCGTAATGTGCGGATGGTTTACCATCAACTGTGCTCACCGTCCAGCCATCGTCCAAAAACTTAACCTGGGCCTTTCCCATATTAATCATCGGCTCAATACAAATTACAAGTCCCTCCTCAAGTTTACTTCCTGTACCCCGCTTCCCGTAATTTGGCACTTCCGGCTTCTCATGTAATTTGAATCCAACGCCGTGCCCCACCAACTCCCTCACAATACCATATCCGTAACGGCTCACATGCTCCTGCACGGCATAAGCAATATCGCCCACACGTTTCCCGGGAACGGCCTGGGCAATGCCTAGATTAAGCGCCTCCAAGGTTACACGAAGTAATTCATCCACCTCAGCTGTTACCTCACCCACTGCAAACGTATAGGCGGAATCGCTGATATAACCATTCAAATCGACGCCTCCGTCTACCGATACGATGTCACCATCACGAAGTTCATAGTTACTGGGAATGCCGTGTACGACCTCGTCGTTCACCGATATGCACAACGAATTAGGAAACCCATTGTAATTGAGAAATGCCGGACTCCCACCATGGTCACGGATATAATCATGAGCCAACTTGTCTAATGACAGCGTGGTTACGCCCGGCTGGATAACCTTGGCGATTTCACCGAGCAACTGCGAGAGAACGGTAGCCGACCTCCGCAGTTGCTCGATATCTTCCGTAGATTTGTAATATACCTTAGACATGCCAGAACTAGATGACCGACTGGGTCGTACCGGTATTTACAGCAGAGGCACGCCCCCGAATACGACCGGTCTTCATCAATCCGTCATAATGGCGCATCAGCAAATGACTTTCGATCTGCTGTAACGTATCCAATACAACCCCCACCAAAATCAGCAACGATGTACCACCGTAGAAATGGGCAAACTGATTGTTCACTCCAAACAAGCTGGCGATTGCCGGAAATATAGCAACGATAGCCAAAAATATCGAACCCGGAAAAGTAATCTTAGAGACTACGCCATCAATGTAATAGTTAGTAGCCTGCCCGGGCTTGATACCCGGGATAAACCCACCGTTCTTCTTCATGTCTTCAGACATCTGTTGTGGATTGACCATGATAGCCGTATAGAAGAAGGTAAAGGCTATAATCAGAATGGCAAATACCACGTTGTAAGCTACGGAGGTATAATTACTCAATGAGGTTAAAAATGGCGATTGCAAATCGGGAAAAAACTGCCCGATGCTCATCGGAACAAACATGATTGCCTGTGCGAAGATAATCGGCATTACTCCAGATGCATTAACCTTCAACGGAATATATTGCCGAACACCACCATACTGCTTGTTTCCTACGATTTTCTTAGCATACTGGACGGGTATTTTACGTACACCCTGCACGATAAGAATCGTAAAAATCACAACGAGAAACAACGCAACGAATTCCAATAACAATGGAATAGGTCCGCCGCCACCCGTACTCATCCGGGAAAACCATTCCGCGGTAAGGCCACTTGGCAGTTGCGCAATGATACCAACCATGATAATTAATGAGATCCCATTACCAATACCCTTGTCGGTAATCTTCTCACCCAGCCACATCACGAACAACGTGCCCGCAGTCAGTACAAACGCCGACAGAATCGTAAACATCGGATCGGCAATCATCTTGGCACCACCATCAATCTGCGTGCGTACGTACGCGATAGACTGCACCAACGTGATGGCCAATGTAAGATAACGCGTAATCTGCGTCATTTTCTTACGGCCACTCTCGCCTTCTTTTTGTAGTTTCTGGAAATAGGGAACAGCAATACCAAGCAACTGAACAACAATGGAAGCCGAAATGTAGGGCATTACACCTAATGCAAATATCGCCGAGCGGGAGAATGATCCCCCCGCAAACATATCGAGCAATCCCAGCAATCCCTCCTTGGCTTCGTGTTGAAGCGCAGCGGGATTAACACCGGGCAATACGATATGGCACCCTACACGATAAATCAAAAGAAATAAAAGCGTATTTAAAATACGCGTTCTCAGATCATCGATCTTCCATATATTGGTCAAGGTTGTAATTAGCTTCTTCATGTATTAAAGTTTTACAATCGAGCCTCCTGCTGCCTCTATCGCTTGCTGTGCCGAAGTTGAAAATGCATGTGCTTTTACTTCCACCTTGGCAGTCAGTTCCCCCCTGCCCAGGATTTTCACCAAATCTTTCTTACCAACCAACCCATGCGACGTCAGGGTATCGAAATCGATGGCCGACAATTTGAATTTGTCTACCAGCCCCTGCAATACGTCGAGATTAACGCCTACATACTCAACACGGTTCAGGTTCTTAAACCCGAATTTCGGCACACGCCGTTGCAACGGCATCTGCCCGCCCTCAAATCCGATCTTCCGGCTGTGGCCAGACCTTGACTGAGCGCCTTTGTGACCGCGAGTAGACGTGCCTCCACGGCCCGAACCCGGACCACGTCCGATACGCTTCTTAGTTTTTGTTGATCCCGCCGCCGGCTTTAGATTACTTAAGTTCATCTTCATTGATATTGTGCTGTACCTTCGCTTTCACTATACAGGTACAACGATTAAACGTATGTTATACTTGTTCTATTGCCACAAGGTGATTCACCTTGCGTACCATCCCGATAATCGACGGCGTAGCTTCCACTTCCACGGTGTGATTGATTTTACGCAATCCCAACGCCTGGATCGTCCGCTTTTGGCGCTCGCTTCGGTCGATAGTGCTCTTGATTTGAGTAATTCTGATCTTTGCCATGATGATTATCCGTTAAATACCTTGTTTAAATCCACACCCCGCTGCTGGGCCACGGTATACGCATCACGCATTTTCAACAATGCATCGATGGTTGCCTTGACCACGTTGTGCGGGTTGGACGATCCCAGTGATTTGGCCAATACGTCGGTTACTCCCGCACTCTCCAGCACTGCGCGCATGGCGCCGCCGGCCAACACGCCGGTACCATGTACCGCCGGCTTGATCAATACATTACCACCAGAATACTTACCATACTGCTCATGTGGTACCGTACCTTTGATGATAGGCACCTTAATCAGGTTTTTCTTCGCGTCGTCGATTCCCTTGGTAATGGCTTCGGTTACTTCCTTGGCTTTACCAAGTCCGTACCCTACCACCCCATTCTCATCGCCCACAATCACGATAGCTGAAAAGCTGAACGTACGACCGCCCTTGGTTACCTTAGCCACGCGCTGGATGCTCACCAAGCGATCTTTCAGTTCGATTTCGCTTGACTTTACTCTTTTTATATTGCTTAATGACATGTTCTCAATCAATTAAAAGTCCAAACCAGCTTCCCGGGCACCCTCAGCAAGCGACTTCACGCGGCCGTGATACAGATACCCATTACGGTCAAAAACTACTTTACTAATCCCAGCTGCAATCGCCCTTTCAGCGATCAACTTCCCAACTGCTTTAGACTGCTCTACTTTATTACCCGATGAGGCGAACTCTTTGCTCATCGTCGATGCAGCCGCCAACGTGGTTCCAGCTTGGTCATCAATGATTTGTACATAGATGCCCTTGTTGCTCCGATATACCGACAAGCGTGGGCGCTCGGCCGATCCTGAAATACGTTTCCTGATCCCCTGCTTTATGCGTTCCCTACGCGATACTTTATTTCCTGCCATGACGATTACTATTTTTTAGCTGCCGATTTACCTGCTTTCCTGCGCAGTTGCTCACCGGCAAATTTAATACCTTTTCCTTTGTACGGTTCCGGCGCGCGCAGTGACCGGATCTTAGCCGCAACCTGACCCAACAATTGCTTGTCGATCGACTCTAATGTGATGGTCGGGTTCTTTCCTTTAACCGCCGTTGTTGACACTTTCACTTCCTTCGGCAGGATAAGTACCACTTGGTGTGAAAACCCGAGGGTAAGGTCAAGCGTGCTTCCTTGAGCATTGGCCCGGTAACCTACACCTACCAATTCTTGCGTGGTGCTATACCCTTCGGTAACACCGACAACCATATTATTCAGCAGTGAACGGTACAAACCATGCAGTGCTTTATGCCTTTTCTGATCCGTAGGGCGCTTTACCAACAACTGACCATCTTCCTGTGCTACCTCGATATCCCGATCAACCTGTTGAGTCAATTCGCCTTTCGGTCCTTTAACCGTTACCAGATTTTTGTCGGATACGGTAATCGTCACCCCAGCGGGAATGGCAATCGGTGCTTTTCCAATTCTTGACATGATGCGTGTTCCTCCTGATTAATATACGTAACATAAAACTTCGCCACCGACATTTTGGAGGCGGGCCTCCTTGTCTGTCATCACACCCTTGGAGGTCGACAAGATGGCGATTCCTAATCCGTTCAACACACGTGGCATACTATCCACTCCCGCATATTTCCTCAGGCCCGGCTTGCTCACACGTTTCAACGTGCGGATTGCTGGAATCTTACTTACGGGATGATACTTCAGTGCAATCTTGATGGTGCCCTGAACAGCGTCATCCTCGAATTTGTAATTGGTAATGTAACCTTTGTCAAAGAGTACTTTGGTAATCTCTTTCTTGAGGTTCGATGCAGGAATTTCAACAACCCTGTGGTTGGCCTTGATGGCATTCCTTACTCGGGTAAGGTAATCCGCTATTGGATCTGTATTCATTGATATTATTTGTTATGATAACGGTTTCCATCGGCCACCTCGACCCCAGGACCTGCTATCGGTTAAAAAATGTACTACCAGGATGCTTTTTTCACACCCGGGATCTTTCCAGCGAGTGCCATTTCACGGAATGTTACCCGCGAAATGCCGAATTGCCGCATATAGCCTTTAGGACGGCCAGTCAGTTTGCAGCGGTTGTGCAACCGAACGGGCGACGCATTTTTTGGCAATTTGTCGAGCGCAGCGTAATCGCCCGCTGCTTTCAACGCTGCACGTTTCTCGGCATATTTAGCTACCAGCCTGGCACGCTTCACTTCGCGCGCCTTGATTCCTTCTTTAGCCATTAGTCGTTGTATTTTGATTTTTGAATGGTAATCCGAATTGTTTCAACAATTCCAACGCTTCCACATCCGTCTTGGCACTGGTTACAAAGGTAATATCCATACCCTGTATCTTGTTGATCTTGTCGATATCGATTTCCGGGAAAATAATTTGCTCGGTAATGCCCAGCGTGTAATTTCCACGGCCATCGAACCCCTTGTCGTTAATGCCACGGAAATCGCGGATACGCGGTAACGCTACAGCTACCAAGCGGTCCAGAAATTCGTACATCTTGCTATCGCGCAGTGTTACGCGCACACCAATCGGCATTCCCTTACGGAGTTTGAAATTGGATACGTCCTTCTTCGACCGGGTCGCTATCGCCTTCTGGCCGGTTATCAACGTCATCTCACCAATCGCGTTGTCAATGAGTTTCTTGTCTGCAGTAGCAGCGCCAATACCTTGGCTCAGGGCAATCTTTTCCAACCGTGGCACCTGCATCACGCTTTTGTATTGGAATTTCTCTTTCAGCGCCGTACGGATCTCTTCCTTATACTTCGCCTTTAATCTCGGAATGTAAGTCATTAGTCGATCTCCTCCCCTGATTTTTTTGCTATACGTACAATTTTCTTCTTGCCGTCCACTTCCTTTACCAAACGTCCGATCCGGGTCGGTTTGCCCGATTTCGGATCGATAAGCGCCAGGTTGGAAATATGGATAGCTGCCTCCTTTTCGATGATGCCCCCGTTCGGGTTGGCTGCATTCGGTTTGGTGTGCTTCTTGATGATGTTTACGCCTTCAACGATTGCTCTATTGTCGGCTCTCAAAATCTGCAACACCTTTCCCTGTGCTCCCTTGGAGTTGCCGGAGATAACCTTTACCAAATCCCCAGTCCGGATTTTAATCTTATGTGTCGATGTCTTTGTCTGTCCCATGATTATAATACCTCCGGTGCTAATGATACGATTTTCATGAACTGCTTTTCACGCAATTCACGTGCTACAGGGCCGAAGATACGGGTTCCCCGCGGCTCATCCTGATTATTTAACAATACGGCAGCGTTGTCGTCAAAGCGGATATACGAACCGTCCTTCCGGCGGATTTCCTTCTTCGTGCGCACAACTACCGCTTTGGAAACCGTTCCTTTCTTAACGTTTCCTGATGGCAAAGCACTTTTCACGGTTACAACAACTTTATCACCGATCGATGCATAACGTTTGCCGGTACCGCCCAACACGCGGATCACTAATACTTCCTTAGCGCCACTGTTGTCGGCTACATTGAGTCTTGATTCCTGTTGTACCATGTTACTTAGCCCTCTCTAAAATTTCTACTAATCGCCAATTCTTGGTCTTGCTCAGCGGACGCGTTTCCATGATCAACACCGTATCGCCGATACCGCAGGTGTTCTCTTCGTCGTGAGCCTTGAATTTGGTAGTCTTCTTCACGAACTTTCCATAGATGGGGTGCTTCACTTTCCGCTCAACGGCCACCACAATGGACTTGTCCATTTTGTTGCTCACTACCAAGCCGATTCTTGTTTTCCTTAAATTTCTTTCCATTTTCCGACGTCAATTTATGCCTCAGCGGCTGTTTCGCTAGCTTCGTTAGCGGCCTTCTCGGCCTTCTTACGTTTCGTCAATTCGGTCATCAACCGCGCAATGGTTTTGCGCGTGTACTTGATACGATTGGGATTCTCTATCGCCGAAACAGCATGTGCAAACTTCAATTTGGTGAGGGCAGCCTTTTCTTCTGCAATTTGGGCCACTAAGTCCTCTGTTGACAATTCTACAATTTCTGAATTTTTCATTTTTATTACTATTATACTGGATGCCCTCATCAATGACTTCCGCGGTTAAAACCCCGCGGTGGTTTGCCGGTAACGGCGGCAAAACCAAATGCAGGCAGCGCCAGCGCGTCTATGGTTTATACGTAATCTCTACGTATCACAAACTTCGTTTGTACAGGCAGCTTCTGCGCAGCAAGGCGCAACGCTTCCTTCGCAATTTCCAGGGGGACGCCTTCTGCTTCAAACAGCATCCGGCCCGGACGTACTACCGCTACCCAATATTCGGGCGCACCCTTACCTTTACCCATCCGTACCTCTGCAGGCTTCTTCGTAACGGGTTTGTCAGGAAAAACACGGATCCATACTTGGCCTTCACGTTTCATATAGCGGGTAACCGCAATACGCGCCGCTTCGATCTGGCGACTGGTAATCCAAGCCGGTTCCATTGACTTGATGCCGAATGAGCCAAAGGCCAACTCCGCCCCACGGGTGGCGTTGCCTTTCATACGGCCTTTCTGCATCTTTCTGAACTTTGTTCTTTTTGGCTGTAACATGTTCGTATCTTATAACTCCCGACCTAACGGGATTCCTTATTAACTGTTAATTACTATCTCCCGCCACGGTTGCCACCACCACGGTGCTGTTGTCCATGGCCACCACGACGGTCGCCACCGCCACGACGGTCTCCACCACCGCTACGGCGATCACCACCACTGCGACGGTCGCCACCGCGGAAATCTCCTCCACCTTCACCACGCGGTGCTTTACCGCCCGATGTCTGGCCTACGTTTGGCGACAAGTCGCGCTTCCCGTACACTTCACCCTTACATATCCACACTTTCACACCGATCTTTCCATACGTGGTCAGTGCTTCTACCAATGCATAGTCGATATCCGCACGGAAGGTATGCAACGGAATCCGGCCGTCTTTATATTGTTCAGTACGCGCCATTTCGGCACCGCCGAGTCGACCGGAACACATGATCTTGATACCTTCTGCGCCCATACGCATGGTCGATGCAATGGACGTCTTCATGGCGCGACGGAAAGAAATCCGTGCTTCCAACTGTTTCGCCACACCTTCAGCAACCAGATGTGCCTCCAGTTCAGGGCGTTTAATCTCGAAGATATTAATCTGAACATCTTTCTTCGTCAACTTCTTCAATTCTTCCTTGATCTTGTCGACTTCCTGTCCACCTTTACCGATAACGATACCCGGACGGGCGGTATGGATAGTAACCGTGATACGCTTCAACGTACGTTCGATAACCACCTTAGCGACGCCGCCTTTGGCGATACGGACAGACAGGTATTTGCGGATCTTCTCGTCTTCCACTAATTTATCGGAATAGTTCTTCCCGCCGAACCAATTGGAATCCCAACCTTTGATGATTCCTAATCTGTTACCTATTGGATTTGCTTTTTGTCCCATTACTTGATAAATTAGTTTTGTGCAACGTTGTTCTTGCTGTCTACCACGAGTGTAACGTGGTTTGAGCGTTTACGGATACGGTAACCGCGGCCTTGGGGTGCCGGACGCAACCTTTTCAATTGGCGACCGCCGCCCACGAAGACTTCCTTAACGAACAACTCGCTGTCTTCAACAGACTTATCTTCATTCTTAGTTTCCCAGTTTTTTATCGCCGAAAGCAGCAGCTTTTCCACGCGGATGGCCGCTTCCTTGTTGGTATGCTTCAGGATATACAGGGCGTTTTCTACCTTCTCACCACGGATCAGATCCACTACCAAACGCATCTTACGCGGCGAAGTAGGGCAATTCAATAATTTGGCAGTAGAAGCTCCTCCTACCTGAGCTTTTTCCTGCTCTTTACGCTGCTTTATGATAACAGACTTCTTTAGTTTTCGTGTTGCTTCCATTGCCTATTATTTTTTCTTTTCTGCGTGGCCCCTGAATGTGCGCGTAGGCGCAAATTCACCAAGCTTATGACCAACCATGTTCTCCGTTACATATACGGGGATGAATTTATTGCCATTGTGCACGGCAAAGGTATGGCCAACAAAATCAGGTGAAATCATTGATCGGCGAGACCAAGTCTTAACGACTGATTTCTTGTTTGTTTCATTCATAGAAAGAACTTTTCTTTCTAAGTTGTGGTCGATATAAGGACCTTTTTTAATTGAACGAGCCACTATTTCTTCCTTTTCTCAATAATGTAACGATTCGATGCTTTCTTTTTACT
>NZ_DATMFT010000024.1:0-104082 GCF_035556095.1 Parapedobacter sp.
ATCGGCGCCGGAAAGCGAAACCGTGCCAGCCGCATCCGCCCAGTAGCTCAGCGATCCGCCGTGGAGCTCGGAACCCGAAGTGACAGCCGATGCCGTCAGATCGACAGAACCGGGCGCGCAGACAACAGTGGGATTCGTGATGGTAAGCACGGGCAGTGGATTGACCGTAACTTCAAAAACATCAGAAGCACCGGCTCCCGGACATCCATCTACACCACCAACATATGCAGTAACCCGATAGTATGTCGTCCGCGCCAACGCGCCGGAATTCAAGGTAGCGCCCGATGCTCCGGCAACTACCTCCCACGTCGTTTGGTCGATCGATTTTTCCCATACATAGGTATAGTTCGGATTATCACCGACACTTCCCGACACAGCCGTGGTCAATTCAACGACGTCATTCACACAAATCATTGAACTGCCGCCTTCTACCGATAGTTCGGGCAGATGATTGTCTAGCTGTAATAAAATCGGCTCCGAAACAGCACGGCATTTTTCCTCATTAAGCGTACCGAGGTCTCCAGCAACGACTACGCGATATTCGTAATTGTTGTAGGCAGCACCATCGTCCACGATAAAATGGACTTCACCAATTCCTGTACTCGTTTCATATTCATCCTCTTCACCTACTTTCTCCCATGCTCCGGTTGAACCTGCTGCACGACGTTGCAAGATGAAGTGATTCAAGGGATAAGCTTCGCTGGCTTGGGTCACTTTTGCGGTAAAAGTCACGTTGTCGTCCGAACATACTGGCATTTGGGGACTTACGACAAATTCCAAGCCCGGTCCCATCGGTCGGAAGCCGATATCGTCGATCGCGATGTCGTTGCCTTGTTGTTCATTTATTGCATTTGAAATACGAAGACGTATCTTATCTATCGAATGAGGCATCACAAACTCTGCCTTTTGTTCGCGCCATTCATTTACAGGATAGTTCGACTCACTGACATGGTCTAATAGACTAATGCCCAAAGATCCATTCGACTCTACACTGAACACCTCGAATCGTACACGAGGTTGGATACTCCCTTCAGTATTAACATCTTTAATCCAGGCCGAGAACTCGAACTTGGTACCTGCGCACAACCCCTCTATATCTCTTTCAAAATAAAGACCCGTCGTGGAGTAAGCGTCGACCAAAAGCATATACCCCAACTCACCATCATTCGGTGTGTGATCTAGTCCAACATGAAAATAGCTGTCTCGATATCCGCGCGAATTGGTCACAACGGAATAAGATCCAACTTGGCCGTTGTCCCTATATTGCGGTCCCCAATTGTTTTGATGCAGAAGTCTGTCATTAGGTGTCCCTCCTGGTACCTGATACTGATCAGGTGGGTTGGAAGGGATGTAAAAAAGCAAACTATTGATGTAAGGTAACGGCTGTGTCTTAAAATAAACATCAATCCCCGTATTTAAATCACTATTGATATAATTCCTACTCGCCGGATGGAATTCATGTAAACTCGGGTCGCTCGGATCGGCTTGGCCGAAAGTCTCCAAAAAAATGAAATCACCATAACCGGATGTTTGAGCGAAGCCATACATTCCGCCAAACAACGTTAGTAGTAAAACAAAAAGTGCTGTCTTCTTGAAAATGCCAAGTAAAAGTCTGCTATTCATAATAGTACATTGAAATCAAGCCAGAGAAAACTTCTGATAGGTAGTGAGCGTTCCGAATAACCCTTTCATTTTTTGGTGACCGATGATACATCGGACTTGCCGTTGCTTGGTTAAACCCCAAATTCATGTTCAAATTGTAAATTAATAGATGTAATTAACTTGCTTTTCCAAGGTCACCGACCTTGGTCTGGCATACAAAGAGAACGAATTGTTGCGCAGTCACCAATCCGGTGTACACAAACGACATGAAAATGTATGTGAACGGAGTTTTGTGTAGCAATTGTGCTACAAGAAGCTTGAAACGGGGAATAAGATGGAAAATGCTTAAAACGTTACTTATAGATTTCCCAAACCGCAATTAGGTCTGACAGGGTTTTTACACCGACCTTCTGAAATATCCGTTTTTTATAGGTACTAATGGTTGTTTCCTTTAGGTTCGTCAATTTGCCGATTTGCGACAACGACGTCCCTTTAACAAGCAAATCGGCAATTTGGCACTCCCGTGACGATAGGCGATGAGCCATCTCTGGCATGGTGGCTTGTTGTCGAGAGGCAGGTTCCCCCTTATCTCGCTCACCGTAGAAGACTCCCCCACTTAACGCAGTCTCAATAGCAAGCACGATGTCGTCTACATCAGCGTTCTTTGCTAAAAATCCATTGGTCCCGAAAGCCAGGTATTTTGGGCCATACACCGCTTCATCCAACTCCGAGAAAATCAATATCCGGGTCAATGGGCTAACCGATTTGATATGCTGCACCGCACCCAGCAGGTGGGTATTATCCGCAATCTCAGCGTCGAGTACCACTAAATCATAATTTTTCTTTGGCAAATCACTAAGTGTCTCCTGGAAATTCTGGGCTTCGCCAATAGCGGACATCGGAAAATGCTGTTTCACCAGCCATTTCATCGCAACGCCCACTACCTCGTGACAATAGGTCAAGAATATATTGTGCTTAACGTTTGCTAAGTTACTTCCCATGCTGCAAATAGTAGGTACGTTCCCTGTTTGTTTAATCCTTATGGGGATCAAAGGTAATTGGTCAAACAGGTAATCGAAAATCAATGCATGTAAACGGCAGAAAAATGTGTACGAACGACAACGTGCGCTGCGTCGTCACATAGCATTCAACACAGTGGAATGAATTGTGCTTTTTGGAAAACCGTAAAATCAATGGAAAAAATGGGCTAGCAGGCTGTCACACAATTGCCTGCTTTCAACTAGTGCCGCGTCATTTATCAGCGCGGTCTCCGGCTGTACGAAATTGCCCGGCACAATGTCGGCGCGCGCATTTTCTAACAATACTTGAATGTCATCATGTGTCATTTCGACATGGAATTGCAAAGCTAGCACTTGATCGCCGATAGCAAAAGCTTGGTTTTTGTTGGCTTCCGATGATGCCAAGTTGATGGCGCCGTAGGGTATCTCAAATTTGTCGGCATGCCAGTGGAATACCGTCGGATTCTCGGAAAAAAGTTCAAAAAACCAGGGTAGCACTTTTGATTCTTCGGTGGCGTTCACCGGAAACCACCCTATTTCTTTATTCGGCGCTGGCTTTACGGCCGCCCCGATCACATTAGCCAGCAACTGGGCTCCCAAGCAAATCCCGAGGAGTTTCTTCCCCGAATCGATTGCCGCTTTAATAAATTGCTTTTCTTCTTCCAACCAGCTGTATTTCGCCTCATCGAACACACTCATCGGACCGCCCAGAACAATCAAGGCATCAATTTCGTCCAAATTCGGTAACTGCCATGATTCATCGAAAAAGCGAGTGGGAGAAAGCTGATGGCGCTGTTCTTCTGCCCATACCTGAATATGGCCTAACCCCTCGTAAGGTACGTGTTGGAAATAATGTATGTTCATGTGTTCATGTCAACGCGACCGTCTCGCTCAGTAATCGATATCTAAGAGGCTACCCAAAGGCAACACGACACCGTTCTTAATCTGCAACGCGTCATCCGTGAGTGTCCACACGGTCGTTTCCACGCGCTTAGGACCGTCAACCGTTTGAAATGTAATCGTCGCCTTGGATTTAAACTCATTGCCTAAACGCAAAGCACCCCGCAATTTCTGGCGTAATTCCGATACATGATCCTCCGATGCACGCGCCAATGTATACTTCGGGATATCCTCTTTAGGTATTAACTCAACCGTTGCCATATTGTTCATTTGAATAGAACAATACTACGCAAATTCGCCCGAAATCACAATAATTCGATAAAAAAACACTATGTTGCCCACGCTTTATCGCCTTTTTTGTAGGGATAGTCTCCATCGTATCTACCAGGAACCTGGACATACCGCAGTGCCTTTGTGGCACCCAATTCGGAGGTAAAAAAGCCAAGTAACGTAAGTTGCTTGAACAGGTGGAAATAATGGTTGGGATCCTCTCCAGTTTTATTTCGCTGGTGATCTTTAGCTTGCTTATCGATTGCCGCCAACAACTCGGTACGTTCATTGGGATCAAGTTCCTGGAATTTACGCCCAAATTTTTCCTTGGCAGCATCTTCCAACTTTACAAGCCCATCTACAAACGTTTTTTGGTCATCCTGGGCATAACAATCTTTCACCATTACCGGGATAAATGCGCCCACACCGGCTTCTTTTGCACCGGGGCTGCTTGTGGGAGGTAAAATAGTATCTGCGATATCACCGAGGAGGTCAACTGTACCCGGTTCAAAAAGGCTCTCTACATTCTTGGCCGCCTCCCGGGTGCATCCTTCCAAAAATAGATTGGCACCCACAACCGCACCTCCCATTATCCAGGCAACCCGCGCCAATGCTTCTCTTCTATTCATTGCTATTTCTTTTAAGGTTAACATTTTGCAGTACCTGCGTGTTTCACAGGTTGCCCTTTTTCATTTCCGATGTGGCAAAATCAACCGCACGGGCGGTCAACGCCATGTAGGTAAGTGAAGGATTCACACACGCTCCAGAAGTCATGCACGCACCATCGGTAACAAATACATTCAGCGCATCCCAGACTTGGTTGTTTCCATTCAGCACCGACGTTTTCGGATCCCTTCCCATCCGTGCCGTACCCATTTCATGGATACCTTGACCGAAACCGTATCCGTTATCGTATGTATAGACATCTTTCACACCCGCCGCCTCAAGCATTTCCTGGCAATCTTCCATCATGTCCTTACGCATCTTCAGTTCGTTTTCTTTGATTTCCATATCCATGGCCAATACAGGTAGTCCCCACTTATCTTTCACGTCTTTGTCAAGGAATATCCTATTTTCATGGTACGGCAGTATTTCACCGAACGCGGTAAAACCTACGGACCACGATCCAGGCTCACACATGGCGTCCTTCCATTCCCCACCAATGCTCATCTCGGCTATTTCGCCGCTCCAGCGGCCCCGGCTCGCCGATCCTTGGTAGCCAAACCCGCGCACGTAATCCCGCTTGTCATTACCCACGTTCCGATAACGCGGGATATACAGTCCGTTAGCCCGGCGCCCGAAGTAGTATTTGTCCTCATACCCTTCAACCCTTCCGCCAGCACCGCAACGAAAATGATGGTCCATGGCGTTATGGCCAAGCTCACCGCTGCTGCTACCTAATCCACCTTCCCACACATCGGTTGCTGAGTTCATCAAAACCCACGTTGAATTAAAGGCTGAAGCGCATACGAACACAACTTTTGCAAAATACTCATAGGTCTGGTTCGTCTCTGCGTCCAATATCTCCACGCCTTTTGCCCGCTTGGTATCCTTATCATAGAGGATACGCGTCACGATGGAAAACGGGCGCAACGTAAGGTTGCCTGTGGCGACTGCCGGCGGCAAGGTAGATGACTGCGTGCTGAAGTATGCCCCGAAATTACAGCCTAGCCAGCACTGGTTCTGGTATTGGCAATTCATACGGCCTTCATGAGGTTTGGTCAGATTAGCTACCCGTCCCATGATGAAATGCCGTTTGCCGTTATAGTGCGACTTGATGCGGGCAGCCAGATCTTTTTCGACAACATTCATTTCCATGGGCGGAAGAAAATCACCGTCCGGCAATATATCCAGTCCATCCTTGTTGCCGCTGATGCCAGCCCATTTCTCAGCATAGCTGTACCAAGGCGCGATATCCTTATACCGGATTGGCCAATCCACCCCATGCCCGTCCGTCAGATTCGCCTCGAAATCGAGGTCGCTGTGCCGATAGCTTTGGCGCCCCCACATCAACGAGCGCCCCCCTACATGGTAACCGCGGTACCAATCGAAACGCTTTACTTCTACGTAAGGGCTCTCCTTTTCATCCACCCAAAAATCAAGATTTTTCTCGTTCAACGGATAATCCCTACTTAATACAGGGTAATCTTCGATCATCTGTTGCGTACGGCCGCCACGATGGGGGAATTCCCATGGGTGCTTGGTCGCTGCCGGGTAGTCCTTCACATGCTCCACATTGCGGCCACGCTCCAACATAATGGTCTTGAGGCCCTTTTGGGTTAGTTCTTTCGCAGCCCAGCCACCGCTGACCCCTGATCCGATCACGATCGCATCATATACATTATCTGCCATAGCTTGTTATCGTGTTGTTTAGTTATATTACTCTAGTTTGCTTAGTTATTTAAAGGTACTACTAATGACGGCATTTTTCGTCTTTTTGTTTCATTTTTTATCCGAATAAATTGTTTTTAAAGGACGATGAAGCTTGCATGAGCTATTTTATGCATATCCTTTTTTGAGCGGCAGCTCATGCAGGTTTCATTTGCTGATGAGCGCTCGATGTAAATAATTATTGCCCTGGGTGTCCATATCATTTATATCTCGGTTTCAAAATTTATGGCGTCACCACGGGCTGTTCAGCAACCGATGCTTTCTCATCCTTAAAAAAGACAGCAAATAAAAATAACACCACTGCGGCAATTCCCGCTGGTACGAGCCAAATATTTTGCCATAGCGGGTCGCCCGTTGGGTTTTCCTTGTAGTATTCACTGATAAATCCAGCTACCCAAAAGCCGATTAACTGCCCCACACCATATGTCGCCAACGTAATCAGTCCCTGGGCTGAGCTTTTATACTTATGTCCTGCTTTCGCATCGGTATAAATCTGACCGGAAACAAAGAAGAAATCATAGCATATACCATGCAACGCGATGCCAATAATCAGCATGTAGGCCAGCTCACCAGCGTTGCCATACGCAAATAGTAAGTAGCGAATCGCCCACGCCAGCATACCCAGCATGATGGTGTTCTTGAACCCGATGCGGACAAACAACACTGGCAACAACAACAGAAAAAATGCTTCCGACACCTGACCGATGGCCATTTTGCCCGTCGGGTTTGGTAAGCCAGTTTCCGATAAGAATAAATTCGCATTCTGGTAATAAAAGGCAAGGGGTATACAAATCAATACCGAAGCGATGAAGAATACGAGGTAATTACGATTACCCAATAGTTTGATCGCATCCAACCCCAATACTTCCGAAAGTGTACGCTGCTGTTCACCCGATCTTCCAACGGGGGGTGTCTTTGGCAACGTAAAGCTGAATACCCCCAGTACCAGTGAGGCAACACTGGCCATCAGGAACGTATTCCTTAGCAGCCCTTCCTGGATTCCGCCCTCGGAATCCCAACCAAGGAAGCTTATGGTGAGCCCCGCAACAATCCAGCCGATGGTACCCCAAACGCGAATGCCGGAAAATGATTTTTCGGGATTGGCCAATTGTCTGAATGAAACGGAATTGACAAGCGCCAGTGTAGGCATGTAGGCAATCATGTAGGCAAACACATACGGATAGAATTGACCAACACTCGCAGCGCTATACATTTGATACATCAATATCGCTCCCAGCAAATGCAGTACGCCAAGAATACGCTCGGCATTGAAATACCTATCCGCAATCAAACCGATGATAAAAGGTGCAATAATCGCTCCCCACGATTGGGTAGAAAACACATTGGCTATCTCATATCCCGATGCGTCCAAATTTTGCGGCAGGAAATTGCCCAACGTAACAAACCATGCTCCCCAGATGAAAAACTCGAGGAACATCATGAAAGAAAGCTTGATTCTTGTAACTAAAGCCATCTCATTGGCCGTTTACCTCTTAACTCAGAAAATTATCCACCTCGCGGTAGGCTGCCATCAATTTTACTTCACCTTCCTTGCCTCCTTCTGATTTGCCGTGTTCCATGCCCACGACGCCACGATATCCTTTATCATAAATGTATTTGAAAACATTTTTGTAGTTGATTTCGCCGGTGGTTGGCTCTCTTCTTCCGGGATTATCGCCCACTTGAATATAGGCAATTTCTTCCCAACAACGCTCCATGCTCGCTATCAGATCACCTTCGTTCCGCTGCATGTGGTAGATGTCGTAGAGTATTTTGCACGACGGGCTATTCACTCCTTTACAAATGAGATACGTCTGTGCCGAATTACGCAGAAAAAGATTCGGTGTATCGCTTAATGGCTCCAGTACCATCGTGATACCATGGGGTTCGAGTATTTCCGCACCCCGCCGCAACGCTTCGATAACGTTCGCCGTTTGGATGTCTAGAGGCAGATTTCGCGCAAAATCACCCGGCACTACCGTGGTAAACTTACCACCACATCGCTTTGCGAGTTCTACGGCCTGCCGGCAGCCTTTCAGAAAAACATCGACATATTCCTGGTTGCCCGCGGCTAATGTATTCGCCCCGTTCCCCCCTTTGTCCAGTACAAACACCCCCATGGTCATGCCTAGCTTGGCGAGGAGACTGCCTATACGTTCCTGCTCATCTACCGACCGGCCTGAGAAACCGTTATCTTCGATGCTACGGAACCCATGGTCGTAAGCAAACTGAATCTGATCGAGCATGTCTTTGCCCGCATGGTTCTCAAATTGACCTTGGTGGGGTCCGTAGTTGAGATTAAATGGCCCTGTCTGTTGAGGCTTGGTGTTTACGTTAGAAAAGGCTGGTGATAAGCCACCGCCGATTACAGCTCCCGTTGCCAGCAGCGAGTTCCTTACAAATTGACTTCTCTTCATGTTGTTAGTTATTGCTAATTATCTTTGGCTATTAATTGACTAAACCCAAAACTCATGGTATCCCGTACCGACCCATGCTCATTCTTATAGATAATAAATACCTCCATTCCCTTAAACCGGTTTACGAACGTTATGGCATCTGCTACAGACATTGCCATAATCACGTTATCATATCCATCTGCCGTCATCGCATCTTTACTATAAACCGTTGCGCTTATGATGCCAGTGGCAAATGGATACCCCGTTTTTGGGTTTATGTGATGGGATACACGTCTATCTCCATCCTGCAAGAATTTTCTATAACTGCCCGCCGTTGTTATTGCACCTTCTTGTATCTCCACCACATGGTCAATCACGGTGCCTTCTCCTTCCGGTTGTACGGGGCGTTCAATCCCTACACGGAAAGGCGTGCCGTCTGGTTTCGGTCCTCGCACACGCAGTTCCCCGCCCAACTCCACAAGGTAACACGTAATGCCGTGGGTTTCCAAATGATCGGCCAATACATCCACGCTATACCCCTGGGCAATTCCGTTCATGTCCAGTTTCACACATGGCTGTTTTTTTATCAATCGCCGCCCCCTGAGTTTGACCTTTTCCATACCTACACAATCCATCACTTCGTTTACGGCAGCGCTGTCGGGCAAATGATCCTGCGTTTCCACCCCGAATCCCCAAAGCTGCACCAGCGGTGCCACAGTTATATCGAACAGGCCATCGCTGTGTCGATATATTTCAAATGACCGCCGAAGCACCCGATAAAAATGCTCGTCTGTTATCGGTAATGTTCCCTCGGCATCATTTACTTTATTAATCAACGAGTAGGGTTTATACAGCGACATCGAGCTATCAATCACCGACAAAACGCTATCAATGGATGCCTTTGAAACCACCTGTTCGCTGGCGTAATAGGTAACCGCATACGTAGTACCCTGGGCATAGCCAGTCAATTGGTAACGCTTTAAAGCGGAATCACCAGCACCACCTGTTGATACAAACCAACAGGTGATGATAGCAGACAATACACCCCTACCTTTCAGACCCGACACTACAACACCGCGGTTTGCCCGGGTATTGCGTACGGATACAAGCCATTTTCATCGGGAAGTACTTTCGGCAATGCATCCCAAGCAAGCCGCTCAGGCATCAAACTAACGTTGGATTTCAACGCATCGTCCCATTTAATCACTTGGCCCGAGTAAGTGGCTAGCCTGCCGATAATACCGGTAAGCGTACTGTGCGCACCGTATTCGGCGTCTTCAAACTTGTACTCTCCCTTGGCAATTGCATCAAACAATTCCACATGTTCATGCTGATACGGATTTGCGTTACCTTGTTTGGGATGCGTGTACAACTTGTTACCTTTGTGGTCCCACAAAATGCCGTCATTTGATGCCGATAGGTATACCCTACCTTTGGTGCCCTGAAAGGTTTCATCCACGCGGTTAGATGTTCCTTCAAAATGCCGGCATTGGCTATAAATCACCGACCCGTCTGCATAGGTTAATTCCACTGCGTGGTTGTCATAAATCTCACCGTGTTCTTTGCCGGTACGCCAGGCGCGGCTACCGGTACCTTGAATCGACACCGGATGGCCTCCTTTCACCCAGTTGGCTACATCAATCTGATGAACATGTTGCTCTACAATGTGATCGCCACAAAGCCAGTTGAAATAGTACCAATTACGCATCTGGTATTCCATTTCCGTTTGCTCGGGCGTGCGTGCGCGCACCCATACACCGCCACTGTTCCAGTACACCTGTCCTGACACGATATCACCGATTGCTCCGTCCTGGATCCGTTTTATAGTTTCCCTGTAAACGGCTTGGTAACGCCGTTGAAGGCCTACGACCACATTCAGCTTCTTCTTTTTAGCCTCTTCGGCAGCAGCGAGCACTTTTCGGATACCGGGAACATCTACTGCAACCGGTTTTTCCATAAAGACGTGTTTTCCCTGGCGCACAGCTTCTTCGAAATGGATGGGCCTGAAACCAGGCGAAGTAGCCAATAGGACAACATCAGCCAGTGGAATGGCCTGCTTATAAGCATCAAATCCTACAAATTTACGGTCTTCTGGCACGTCGAGCTTATCCGAATGACGTGCCGATAATTTACCATATGCGTCATCCAACGGGTCGCGGAAAGCATCTGCCATCGCTACAATCTTGATATTCGCGCCAGACGCTATCGCATCAAACGCAGCGCCAGTGCCGCGCCCGCCACATCCTATTAGGGCCACCTTGATGGTGTCGTCTACACTTGCATGCACACCGGTAAATGGCGCGCCACTTAACATTGCTCCACCTGCCAACAGGGCTGATGTTTTCAAAAATTCCCGGCGTTGCCCGCCCAAACTTGTTTTATCCATCTGTTTTAGTTTATCTAAATGGTTAATAAAAAAATATGGTTACGTGAAAATCAATAATCTTCTATCGGCAGTCGATCGAAGTAGGCCATAATTTCCGCCTCAGAGGGTGGGTTCAAGGGCCTAACCAATCGCAAGCCGATAAAAGGAGCCTCGGGAAACCACCAGTTGCTTTTCGGAATCTGGGGATCAAGTTGTTTCCAGGAAGGATCTGAGGGTGTACGCGACGCGGAGCGCAAATGTTGCTCATCATCCATAAACGAGCCACCTCGGATGCTGTGTGGGTACAGTTTCTCCGGTATCGCCACAGGATTGTCGGCGGTGATGCCTTTAAACTGTTGATAGAAGTCAGCAATGTATTGGTCGTATGTCCACTCCGCTACATTTCCATGCATATCATAAAGCCCCCATGCATTGGGTTTTTTCTGGCCCACGGCGTGTGTTTTGCTTTCGCTATTAGCTGCGTACCATGCATAATCATCCAACTCGGACACTTTATCCCCGAAATGATAGGAAGTGGTACTTCCTGCACGGCAAGCGTATTCCCATTCAGCTTCCGTAGGCAACCGGTAAAAAACACCCGTATGTACATACAACCATTTACAAAACTGAATCGCGTTGTAATGGGTCATAGCCAAGGCGGGATGCCCATCCTTGCCCATACCAAAGGTCATATCCAAATAAGGTTTGGTCGGTCTGGTCACCGCATCCACTTCAGGTGCCACTTTCCCGCCACTACGTGTCATTTCGAGGTCTTTGTAAACAAATGGTTCGTATATATCCCAAGTTACCTCATACGTCCCCATCCAAAAGGGTGCTATCTTTACTTGATGTACAGGCTGCTCATCAGGGTTACCATCCGAGCTTCCCATCGCAAACTCCCCAGCCGGTATCGGCTGCATGGTGAAACTGAGTGTCGTACCCTCAATCTGCTGCGTATAGGGTTTGAAATCTTCTTGAGCTACGGCAAAATTGAGCAAAAATATGCTCGAAAAAAAAATTGGTTTAACAGTCATTTCAACTATAATCAAAAAAAATGGTGGCTGAATTTACTTCCTTTTTACGTAAATCCAAAAATTCGGTGATTAATTTCGTTCATCACCGCTGTCCCTTAGTCACTCGTTCTTGATGTCATAAGGCTAAAACCCACCGTTTTAGTGTATCATTTACACTACGGCAACGCTTTTGAACATGTGGAAAACTTTTTATTCAATCGTATTCGATGTCATATAATGGGCTCAAACCTAGCGGTAAAATGTCGGAGCATCGGCGGTTCATATGTGAGTCTGTACCCTCGGAACTTCCGTCTTTTTTTATAGACTTCGGCAATGACTTCAGCGACGTAATCGATGTGACTTTGGGTATACACCCTTCGGGGTATAGCTAGCCGTACAAGCTCCATGGGCGGCGACAGGAGGTTTCCATCCGCTGCATATTTGCCGAACATCACGGAGCCAATTTCTACACCTCGTATTCCTCCCTCTAAGTACAGCGAATTGCAGAGTGCCTGGCCAGGGTATTGATGCACGGGTATATGGTCCATGAAGCGACCGGCGTTCAGGTACAGGGCATGGCCTCCGGTTGGTTTTACATAGGGAATACCGAAGGTATCGAGCTTCTCACCGATATATTGGATGCTTCTTATCCGATACCTCAAATATTGTTCGTCCATCACCTCACGCAACCCGATGGCAATCGCCTCCAAGTCGCGACCGGCAAGCCCCCCATAAGTAGGGAAACCCTCAGTGATAATCAGTAGATTCCGGCACTTTTCGGCTAATTGCTCATCCCACACGGCCAGGAATCCACCAATATTGGCAAACGCATCTTTCTTTGCGCTCATCATACAGCCATCTGCATAGGAGAACATTTCTCGTGCTATTTGGAACACACTTTTCATTCCATACCCTCGTTCCCTCTGCTTAATGAAATAGGCATTTTCAGCGAATCGACAGGCATCGATAAATAGCGGTATCCGACAAGCCCTGCAAATCGACGATACCTCTTTTATATTGGCCATGCTCACTGGCTGACCTCCGCCCGAATTGTTGGTGACCGTTAATATGACCAGCGACACACGCGCGGCGCCGTGCTGCTCAACGAATGTTTGCAGTGCGGCGGCATCCATATTGCCCTTAAAGGGTGCCGGGGCGTCCGGGTCGTTACTTTCCGCACATCGAAGGTCTATACCCTCTGCTCCGGAAAATTCCACATTGGCGCGGGTCGTGTCAAACAGCGTATTACTTAATACATATTTGCCATCGCCCCCGGTTATGGAAAATAAGATTCGCTCAGACGCTCTTCCTTGGTGCGTGGGAATGATAAATGGCATGCCGGTAATTTCGTTAACGACCTTCTCGAAACGAAAAAAACTATCACTGCCAGCGTAGCTTTCGTCCCCGCGCATCACTCCTGCCCATTGCTCACCACTCATGGCACTCGTGCCGCTATCTGTCAGCAAGTCGATAATGACATCCCGGGCCTTGATTAAAAACGGATTATAATATGCGTGCTTTAAAATATCGGTACGTTCATTCCGAGAAGAAAAGTAAATCGGCTCAACCGATTTGATCCGAAAAGGTTCAATTATTGTGTTCATGGAACAAAATCATTAAATGTTTATATCCGTAGTTGATTAACAAAAGGCGCAGCCCGGTTAGGAAAAACCGGGCTGCAATCTTTAGTACCTCATTACGACGGCCATTTAATGATATTCGTCCACATGGGGAGATTGTTAAAGCTTGCGTTTCACTTCCACCTGTTCATAGGCCTCAATGATATCGCCCACTTTGATATCATTGAAATTCTGGATATTTAAACCACACTCATAACCTGCAGCTACCTCTTTGACATCATCTTTGAAGCGCTTGAGCGACGCAAGATGCCCTGAGTATACGACCACGCCGTCGCGGATAATCCGGATGCTGTGGTTTCGATTGATTTTGCCATCAAGCACCATACAGCCAGCAATTGTACCGACCTTACTGATTTTGAAGGTCTCACGGATTTCCACATTAGCAACGATCTTCTCTTCAAATTTCGGTTCCAACATGCCTTCCATTGCGGCCTTGACCTCTTCGATCGCATCGTATATAATCGAATACAAACGGATATCGATCTGCTCCTGTTCAGCGAGCTTACGCGCCCCTGTTGACGGCCTCACTTGGAAGCCGATGATAATCGCATCGGATGCTGACGCAAGCAGCACGTCCGACTCCGATATCTGGCCAACCGACTTATGGATAACGTTAACCTGTATTTCTTCTGTTGACAACTTCAGCAATGAGTCGGACAATGCTTCGATAGAACCGTCGACATCACCTTTGACAATGATATTCAGTTCTTTGAAATTCCCTATAGCCAGTCGCCTACCGATTTCGTCGAGCGTAATGTGCTTTTGCGTACGTAGTCCCTGTTCACGTTGCAACTGCAGTCGTTTGTTGGCTACTTGGCGAGCGTCGGACTCGCTTTCCATTTCATAAAATTTATCTCCCGCTGTAGGTGCGCCAGACATACCCAGCATCTGCACGGGCGTTGATGGCCCCGCTTCGGTTACGCGCTGCCCCCGCTCATTGTAAAGGGCTTTCACCTTACCGCTGTGGGAACCTGCCAATATCGGTGCACCTACGCGGAGTACACCCGCCTGTATGAGTACCGTTGTAACTATACCCCGGCCTTTATCAAGGCTCGCTTCGATTACGGAGCCCACTGCACGTTTCTTGGGATCGGCTTTCAGGTCTAGTAGCTCGGCTTCGAGCAATACCTTGTCAAGCAACAAATCCACGTTCTGCCCGGTCTTACCAGATATTTCTTGACATTGGTATTTACCCCCCCAGTCTTCGACTAAAATGTTCATCGTGGAGAGCTGTTCACGGATCCTATCGGTATTTGCACCGGGCTTGTCAATTTTCGTGAACGCAAATACGATTGGTACGCCTGCCGCTTGGGCGTGGTTAATGGCCTCCTTGGTCTGCGGCATCACACTGTCATCCGCTGCAATCACGATAATCGCAATATCGGTTACCTGTGCTCCCCGCGCACGCATGGCAGTAAATGCCTCGTGGCCCGGCGTATCTAGAAATGTCAATTTACGGCCGTCGTCAAGCGTCACCTCATAGGCGCCTATGTGTTGGGTTATTCCCCCTGCTTCGCCCCCTATTACGTTGGTTTTTCGCACATAGTCAAGCAGCGATGTCTTACCATGATCCACGTGGCCCATAACCGTAACAATCGGTGCTCGCGGCACCAAACTTTCCGGGTTGTCAGGTTCTTCAAGCTCCGTATTTTCTTCATCTTCTGGCTTCACGAACTCAATTTCGTAGCCGAACTCATCAGCTACGATGGCAATTGTTTCTGCGTCCAAGCGTTGGTTTATGGAAACAAATAGGCCCAAGCTCATGCATGTGGCAATAATCTGCGTCACTTGTACACCCATCATATTTGCCAGGTCGTTGGCTGTCACAAACTCGGTAACCTTCAACACCTTAGACATCATCTCCTGTTCCAGCGCGGCTTCTTCCGCCGAATGGGCGATGTCATCCCGTTTTTGGCGACGGAGTTTTGCACGCTGGGCAAACTTACTGGACTTGCCAGCACCACTCAGACGCGCTAGTGTGGCTTTAATTTGGTCTTGGATTTCCTTTTCTGACGGTTCCTCCCGGTTTTCAGCGCCCTGGCGAGGCTTACCTCTGAAATCTGGCCGTCCTTTCCCTCCACCTTGCTGACCCGCGCCCGCAGTATGTGTTCCCGGGCGTTGCGTCGGTTTATCTTTACGTTTACGTTTACGTTTCTGGTCGTGAGCTCCCGCTCCTGCCGCACTAGACGAGGCTACCGGCTTATCCTTCGGCTGGTGCTTAGGTAAATCAATGCGCCCAACAACGTTAGGTCCCGTTAGTCGCTGGGCGCGAGCCCGGATGACTTCACTTTGGGGTTGGGGTTTGGGAGCTTCTACTTTCGCAGCCTCGGGTTGCGCCGGTTGTTGCGGCACAGGAACTACAGGCGCTTCTTCAACGGGCTTCACTACCGGCTTATCCTCTTCCGGTTGTTCAACCGGTTTGTCGATAGCCACCGGTTCCACCACCGCTTCCTGAGGCACTGATTCATCAACGTCTTGTTTCGGTTCTTCTTCTTTGACAGTTTTCGGCTGGGCCTTGCCCCCTTTCCTCAGGTTCGACAAATCAATTTTGCCAACAATCTTCATTCCTGTGTGATGGGGTTCTTCATTGGCCACGGTCGGTTCAACAGGCTTTTCCTGTTCTTTATCCGGAGTGGGGGCTTCAACCTCCTGCCGCTCTTCCGGTATAAACGAACCTGTATTCTTAATCAAAATTTCCTCGGCTTCGCTTTCCCGTTTCGGTTTGGGCACAACCGTTTCAACGGGCGACTCTTCGCGGCGAATTTTGCCAATGATAATTTGGTTGGCCTCCTCCTTCACAATCTTGTCACCCTGAAACTCCCTTAACAGCACATCGTAGGTCTCGCTGTCCAGCTTGGTTGCTGGCTTGGGTTCGACTTCATAACCACTTTTGGCTAAAAAATCCACAGCGGTACCTATACCAATGTTCAGTTCTTTTGCTGCTTTCAGCAATGTTATGCGCTTACCTTCTGACATCTAATTTATTTACCTCTCGTTTTTGTGCTATACAAAAGTATACTTTTTTAAGCGTTTATTGGCAATGAATTAAAAAAGCGTGGCCCCCAATGCGGACGCTCTGCCCACGCTATTCAAACTCGGCTTCCAACACGTGTATGATTTCGTTGATGGTGTTTTCCTCCAAATCGGTACGCCTTACCAAGTCATCAACCGAAAGTGCCAGCACTGATTTCGCCGTATCCAGTCCCACGCGCTTCAGTTCGTCGATAATCCATCCGTCAATTTCATCAGCGAATTCTTCGATATCGACATCTTCTTCCACTTCCTCCGCCTCGCGATACACATCTATTTCATAGCCGGTAAGTTTGCCCGCAAGCTTGATGTTATGCCCACCACGCCCGATAGCCAAGGATACTTGGTCTGATTTGAGGTACACTGCCGCCGTCATGCGCTCATCATCCAGCTTAATCGATCCAATACGTGCCGGGCTCAATGCCCGCTGTATGTACAACTGCGTGTTGTTGGTATAATTGATTACGTCGATATTTTCATTTCTGAGTTCACGCACAATACCATGTATACGCGAGCCTTTCATCCCCACGCAGGCCCCTACTGGGTCAATCCGGTCATCGTAAGATTCCACAGCGACCTTCGCACGCTCACCTGGCTCACGCACAATTTTCTTAATGGTGATCAAACCGTCAAATATCTCCGGAACCTCCAATTCGAAAAGACGCTGCAAAAATGCGGGTGCGGTACGCGAAATGATGATACGGGGGTTGGCGTTGGCCATCTCTACCTTATCCACAACGGCCCGGATCGTATCACCTTTCTTAAAGTAGTCCGCCGGGATCTGCTCGGTTTTCGGCAAAATCAACTCGTTACCCTCGTCATCGAGCACCAATGTTTCCTTTTTCCATATTTGGTACACCTCGCCGGTAATTAGCTCCCCTTCCCTATCCTTGTACTTTTTAAATACTTCGTCTTTCTCCAGTTCCAATATTTTTGAAACCAATGTCTGCCGAGCAGCCAAAATAGCCCGACGGCCGAAACTTTCCAGCGTAATCTCCTCAATATAATCATCGCCTACCTCCAAATCCGGGTCATATTTCCTGGCCTCGGCAAGCTCGATTTCCAAGTCGTCGTCTTCGGAAAACTCATCTTCCACGACTACGCGGGTACGCCAAATCTCCAAGTCACCATTATCTGGGTTGACGATCACATCGCAGTTCTCGTCCGTACCGTATTTCCTGCGAATCATGCTACGAAAAACTTCCTCCAGCACACTGATGACCGTAGGCCGATCGATGTTTTTGAACTCTTTAAATTCCTGAAAAGAGTCAATGAGATTGATACTATTGCTCATTTTATTTAAATGAAATTAACACCTTTATTGTTGTGATGTTTTCGAGGGCTATGGTTTGCTGTTGCTCAACAGCTTTTCTTCCCTTCTCCTTTATTGTTTCAACGATGGTAATCGCGTTGTCTGCCACTTCCAGTAATTTGCCCGTTTTGGTTACACCATCCTGCAGCGATACCTGTATCTTTCGGCCAATGTTTTTGCGATATTGCCTCACCATACTCAACGGCCGCTCGATGCCTGGTGACGACACCTCCAATCGGTAGGCATGGGAAATTGCATCGTTTTCTTCCAACTGAAACCCCACGTATCGGCTTATTGCCGCACAATCTTGGATACTGATGCCCTGATCGCCATCAACGAGCACTTCCAATGTGCCGTTTGAATGCATTTTCACGCCTACTAGAAAGAGGTCGCCCCTGTCGGCAATCTTCTCCTCAACCAACGCACTAACTTTGTCTTCTATTGAATGTGCCACGCGCTTACAAACTACTAACCATGAAAAAAGGGGACTACAGCTGTCCCCTCTTTCTCAAGATGATGCAAAGATAAATAAAATCTTTAAAATTCAAAAATCCCGCACCATTCGTTTTTCACCTTTTTTCCACTACCGTGCTGATGGTTTTTTGCATCTGGGTCATCATCGCTGTCAATGTTTCCATGGTGGGTTCGGGGGCAGGCTCAGGCAACTGCGTACTGATATACGCTTTTGCCTTCCATATCTCCAAAATATCATCGGCGGCAACCCAATACGGCTCATAGCTCTTGTTGTCCGACACCAGCTTCAGTCCTTTCTCTTCCTTGTACTTAAAAGCAATCCGCTTGTAAACCACCCCCTCATCTCTCGAGATAACCACATACGTTTGGCCGGGTTTAATTTCGCTCCAATTTTCCACATACTCGGCAATAACCACACTACCCGGTTGCAACGGCAGCATCGAGTCACCCTTGATCTCGAAAGCCCTATAAGTGCCCTGCCTGAACATCGGCAAGCTGAATTTCGGCAATTCTGCAATGTACTCCGGATCTGCATAACCATTCAGATACCCTGCACTGGCCTTTACTGGGACCAGTTCAATATTTTCCTTGTCGTCGCCATCCACGGTTATACTGAGCACGCGCACACTGGCGGCGTTGCCCCGCGCCGTGGGTTTCCACTTGTCGTTGATTTCGTCATTGGCCAACTCATCCATTGTCAAATTGTAAAAGTCAGCAATTTTCTTTAGCAACTCATACTTAGGTTCGGCGCGCTTCTCTTCGTAAGCACCCACGGATGCCCGTTTTATACCCATCTCATCTGCAAATTGCTGCTGGGTAAGCCGCTTTTTCTTACGGAGATATTTAAGATTGTTAGCAATGTTAGCCATAAAAGTAAAAATAAATTTGCATTCACTAAATTAATTAGTATTATTGTGCCAATAAAGTTAGTAACTTTTCGCGAAACGCAGAAATTAAAGTACGAATAATTTTTCCACAGTATGAATAACTACATCTATATCCTGACCGATAGCAACCGCAACTGCCTTCATGTGGGGATGACGGACGACCTCCAAAAGGCAGCGAACACGTACCGCGAGCTTACCTCACTTTTCTTCGACTCCTATTCTAACGTATCCCGGTTGGTCTATCATGAAAGCTTTACCGACAATGCAGATGCGTTGCGCAGATTCACGGAGTTGAGCCATTATACACGCATGCAGAAAGAGCGTTTAATACGGAGGTATAATCCAAATTGGCTGGATTTGGGCGTTCCACACGCGAAAACGAGCCTAACGCCCCCCAATTGGTCAGATCGGAGGGAATTATCGGCTTTTACCAGCCGGGCGCGAAGTTGAGGCCAAACGTGCCGAATTGCACATCGGACCGTTGGAACGGAAATGCATAATAAGGCTCCAGAATCATCGCGCCGAAAAGATTTACCCGCAACGAAACGCCTGCGCTCAGCGCGGGGATTCGTTCGTAAGTTTCGATAGCCGGCAAACTGGGGTCATTCGGATTCGGTTGAGAATCAATGAGCCGAGGGGTACTCCGGAACGCGACCTTCGAATCACTATCCCAGGCCAAACCGGCATCGAAAAACAGGTTCAAATCGGAGAACAACATACCGGAACGGATAACCGCCAGCTTTTCGGGTCCCGTAAACGGTAGCCGTAATTCGAGGTTTACCACTGCGATCCGCGTACCCATTAGGCTATTGAAATTGAAGCTTCCGGTACTGTTTCGGAACGAGGAGCTCTCATATCCCCGTATCAAATGCGGGTAACCCAAAAACAGTGGATACAATGCATTTTCATGTTGGCCCGCACGCATATAAGTATATGCCCTAGCCGCTACAGTTACTGGTTTATACCGATTATACTTACGCAAATCAAAGGTATAAGCGGTGAAGTTGTAATCACCGAAATACTGTTCTGCACCTACGCGGTAGCGGTAGCCCTGCAACGGCGCCGCAATACCGAAAACCGCATTATCACCAACAAAGGATGTGTTTACCTGTTGAATGGTGAATGCATTAAAACTCCCTCCAAACACTTGGCTTGCCTCTTCAGTCGATATCTTATCACGGCCTCCATAACCGTAATAATAACTCTGCCACCACCTGTCCACACGATAGCTATAGCGGGCAATCGCCCCGCCTACCTCAAAACGGTGATTCCGTGAAAAGGGATAGGCCCCGAACGCTTCAGCCTGCTGTTGGAATGTGCGGATGATATAGGTGTCCAGAATCGGCTCATCGCCGCTGCCCACATCCCTGACATCATACATCGAAAAGCCCGACATATACGGAATATGCGATATGGCGCCCCCCCAGTTAATCCGGCTTTTCTGATTAATATAGGCTACTTGCCCTCCAAAATCATAGATTTCACCGTTTATGGATAATGCAGCAAAAATTTGATTATGGCCTAGGATATCAGAAAACATCCCCTGAATACCACTAGCTATACCCGCTCCATAGCGGCTACCTACGGCCAATCCCATCCCACTGTTTGCCAAATAATCCAACTTAAAGTTGGGTTTATAAGACACCGATGCAATCTGGTTGCTATCGATGCGCTGGAACAAATTAAAGTTATTCAGGTTCGCATTTACCACGTCCACACCCAAGTTTTCCGGCGGCGGTAACATCGCTGCATCAAAATTAACCACATAGGGGTCTACCTCCACCGGCTCGAAATCACTTATTTTGGCGTTATATACGCTATACTCATTGCGCCGGTAGTAAGAATACACCACGTCATCGTTCGCCGAAAGACTCAATGCAGGTGAATATTCCGTAATCCCGCTGATTCCGGTGAAATATTGCGTCATCCGCTCAACTTTACCCCCTGCCATCGCATAACGATACATGTTCCGGAACCCATCACCATTAGAGAGAAAGTATATATGGCTATCGTCCGTCGAAAACTGCGGATTAAGATTGTTCGCACCCTGGAATACGTTCAGATTGGTAATTTCTCCCGTAGAAATGTCCAATACCGCTATATTCATGGGAATATCCACACTACGGGAATCCGATTGAAGTGACACACGGTCTGTGCTGAATACCACCAAACGCCCATCGTGCGAAAAGCTGGGCTGAAAATCGGAATACCAATCGTCGGTAAGTTGTGTCAGCGCTTTCGTCTTGAGGTTATATAGGTATATATCGCTATAGCCATTCTTCAGGCCCGAAAATGCCACGGTTTCTCCATCTGGTGCCCACGTGATGTTAGCAAACTCCGAGATGTCGCCCATAGCCTCCACCAAAAGTGTTTTTCCATTGGAAACATCAACGACCATCAGTTTACTCTTCCCCTTGCTGAAAATGCTGAATGCGAACTTCCGGCTATCCGGTGAGAATGCACCAGCCGACTCAAGGAAGCTGAATTCATCAATATCTGAATTGGTTAGCTTACTGGAAAGCTTCCGGATCACCTCGCCGGTTTGTGCATCGGCCAGAAACAAATCGATGCTAAACAGGTCTCTTTCCGAAAGGAAAGCCACGTATTTACCATCCGGCGAAATCGCCGGCGACACATTCATCCGACCGGAATTCGTACTATTAATAATAGAACGACCCACTGGTGCGTTTGCGGTGTCTACCGGTAGGTTGCGGTAGGCATTGATCATGCTATTCTTCCATAGATTGGAAAGCGTCTGCGAATCATAGCCGAATACGCGCCTAATACCCATTTCATAGCCATACATTGCCGTCGCCTTGAATAATGGCATAATTACCGTATCGCCGTACGTGGATCCGATGTACGACCAGAACGCTTGTCCGAAACGGTAAGGGAAATACCTGTTCATGTTTTCGGTCATGGCCCGCAACGACGGGATATCATTATTAAGGTAGGCATCACGCATCCACATGGCCGTAAACGCATCTTTCTTGCCAATAGAAAAATATTCAGCCATCCCCTCTACCATCCACAATGGAATATTACCGATGTTTTCCAGCCGAGTAGAGTCGCCACCTTCCATCAGCACCCGGTACTGGAAAGCGTGAACCAATTCGTGACCGAGCACGTGCCTCGTTTGATGGTTGATCTGCATCACCGGCATTACCACGCGGGTTTTGAACGCTTCCGTAACACCTCCGGTTCCCACACCTATTTCTCCCTGCACCGTGGTAGTTTGCTGAAATTCGGGATGGTTAGCGTATAAAATTATCGGGTTCTTACGCAGAAATGTATCGCGGAAGACCTGTTGATGCAATTCGTACCATACTTCACTTTCCTTGGCCAGCCATCTAACCAACGTATCGTTTTCCAAGTAGTAGTGCAGGTTAAAGTGCGGGGTCTCATATACACTGAAATTAAGCGATTTATACCGCATCTTATTCTGCCCGAAATACTGCCCCTGCACATCTATGGCAATCGTGAGAAACAGCAATATAGGAAGCGTATTTAACAACGCGTGCCTGAAAAATCGATTAAGGTACGTCATGGAAAAACGGGTGTTTGAATATAATGTCAAATTAGAACGAATATCGGTGAAAAAGTTTAATTATCTGCAACATATTATTTTTTTGAAGGATATCGTATACGGATCCTATTATGCGATTGTTGCTCATCCAAAAGTGCCTGCCGATCGACATCTTCCTGCTCTTCAACTCCAGGGTTTTCGATGTCAATTTTCTGCTCTAGTTCTTCCAAATCTATCGGAATTTCCGGAAAGGTATCCGGCAGTTCGAGCGGCGCAATGCTATCGATCCGTGTGCTATCGGGCCGGGTAATCCGCGGGCTCGGACAATTGTATTTTCGGTTGATTGCCACACCGGGCTCTGGGAACGGGCCGTAACTGTACGGGAGTGAATCGTCGAGGTAGAGCCGTTCCATAAACTTACCGAATACAGGCAATGCGGTCCGCGATCCCTCGCCCGTTTGCGAATTCCTGAAATGGATGCTACGCTCGTCGCATCCTATCCACACGCCCGTAACGAGATCTTTTGTAACGCCCATATACCAGCCATCCACATAGTCTGACGACGTACCGGTCTTTCCGCCAATCTGGTTGTTGTTTCGCCACAAGTCCCATTCCCACAACGCTTGCGAGGTCCCTTCGGGTTCTTCCATCGTGCCCCGTAGCATGTACCCCATCAGCCAAGCCACCTCTTCACTGATTACCCGGGTGGCCGTGGTTTTGAATGTGGCTATCGTATTGCCGTGGAAATCCACAATTTCAGCCACCAAAATCGGCTCCACCTTCTCCCCTTTATTTATAAAGGTTGCATAGGCATTGACCATCTCAAACACGCTCACGTCGTTCGAACCAAGGCTCACTGACGGCACAGAGGCGAGCGGACTGGTAATACCACAACGATGGGCAGCATCCACTACCTTATCCCACCCTATTTCCTCCGTAATCTGGGCGGTGATTGAGTTGACCGACCGTCCCATCGCCCAACGCAACGACATCTCGCGGCCACTGAAAACCCAGTCGGCATTCTTCGGCTCCCATACCTTGTCTTCGCCGTTTTCGACGTAGTTAATGCGAACGAATTTGTCGGTGTATTTGTCGCAGGGCGACATACCTGCTTCCAACGCCGCCAGGTAGGCAAATGGTTTGAACGTAGAACCCGCCTGTCGCTTCGACTGGAACACGTGGTCGTACTTATAATACTGATGGTTAATACCGCCTACCCACGCCTTGATTTCGCCGTTATAGGGATCCATGGTCATCAATCCGGCATTAAGCATCATGGCATAATGTGCCAATGAATCCATACTGGAATATTGCACTTCTTTGGGTCCATCCCATGTAAACACCTCCATCGTTTTGGGCAAATTGAGGTAGTGGAATATGCTGTCTTTATTGCCAGCGTATTTTTCGTCCAATTGTGCATAATAGGTAGTTCCCTTGGCCAGTCCTTCCAAAAACTCATCAATGACCTCTCCGTCTGCGTCGCGCCAAGGAATTTCACCACGCCAAGCATTTTCAAGGCGCTGTTGCAGTATACCCATCTGGTTGGCCACCGCTTCCTCCGCGTGGCGCTGCACGCGCGAGTTGATAGTAGTATAGATTTTTAATCCATCCACGTAGATATCGTAACCCTTTTCTGCGCACCAATCCTCCAGCCATCGTTCCACTGCCGTACGGAGGTACGAATCGCCGCTTCCCAGTTCTTCTGTTTCACCCAAGCGCAAGTCTAGCGGCTCCGCTTTTGCCGCCTCATAAGCCACTTCAGTCAGCATTCCGGCTTTATACATCTGCCCCAATACCACATTTCTCCGTTCCAAGGAGCGTTCTGGGTTACGTACTGGATTATAACGTGTTGTTCCCTTCAACATCCCTATGAGCACCGCGGCTTCCGTGGCGGTCAATTCAGACGCTTCCTTATTGAAGTAACGCCTTGCCACCGTCTTAATGCCATAAGCATTGTTACTGAATGACACGGTATTGAGGTACAGTGCAAGAATTTCTTTCTTATCATAATTGTTTTCGAGCTTATAGGCAGTAAGCCATTCCCTGAGCTTGAACACCAGCACGCCCACACCCGGCACATTGCCCAGCAGCCCGGTTGATTGGCTGTAACGGGTGCGGTACATGTTTTTGGCCAGCTGCTGTGTGATGGTACTGCCACCTCGCGGATCGCCCTGTATGGCCGACGCGATACTCGATAAAATAGCCAGGTAGTCGACACCGTTGTGCTTGAAAAAACGGATGTCTTCCGTTGCCACCAACGCGTTCACCACGTCGACAGAAATACGATCGTAAGGCACTGGCGAGCGGTCCTCTTTAAAATACCGGCCAATAAGCACACTGTCGGCGGTGTACACCTCAGAGGCTATGTTTTGAATGGGCTTGCGGATATCTTTTGCTGTTGGCGAATAACCAAACAGCCACAGGAAATTCACTTCCACCATACACACCAGCAAAATAATCATGTAGATGCCGATGACGATATAACGTATGTAGCGGTTCCGTATCTCCTTAAACATTGGGTAAAGATGACGATTTGTTTTCATAATGCATACGGTAATATCTGGTTTTCCGCTACATTTGCCCTTGCACCTTATTGATAAAACACTATCTTGCAAGCACTTTAATTCTCACCATCATGTCTAAAATCAGTGATAACTTCGGGGTTACATCTGGCAAGTCATTCAAGCTGGCAAATTTCCGGACCGTTAATACCGGTACCCTCAAGAAGAAAGAAGCGAAGGCCGACCTGGCCGATTTCCGAGATGAATTGAAGGAATACCAGGAAAGGCTGTACGCCGAAGACTCCCAAAGCCTGCTTATCATCTTCCAGGCCATGGACGCCGCCGGCAAAGATGGCGCTATCGAACATGTGATGAGCGGCGTGAATCCCCAAGGCTGCCAAGTATTCAGTTTCAAGCAACCCACCAGTAACGACTACGAACACGATTTCCTTTGGCGGCATTACAAGGCACTACCCGAGCGTGGACGTATAGGCATCCACAACCGGTCGCACTACGAATACGTGCTCATCTGCAAAGTGCACCCAGCATTCAATCTATCAGAACGTATTCCAGGCTACCGTAGCGAAGCCGATTTTGATGTTAACTTCTGGGAAGACCGATATGAAAGCATCCGGCAGTTCGAAGCCCATCTGCACCGAAACGGCACTAAGATCATCAAGTTCTTCCTGCATGTTTCGAAAGACGAGCAGAAAGAGCGTTTTCTCGACCGTATGGAAGATAAGTACAAAAACTGGAAATTTTCGGCGGCGGACATCGAGGAGCGCGGCTATTGGGATGATTATATGCGTGCCTACGAAGAAGCCATTGCCGCCACGGCCACAGACGAGTCACCCTGGTACGTTATCCCGGCCGACAAGAAATGGTTCGCCCGGTATGCCGTTGGCAAGATCATCATGGAAACCCTGGCCGATATGGAGCCCGAGTTCCCCAAACTACCCGATAAGCAACGCACCAAACTGGAAGCCTATCGGAAGCTATTGGAAGATGAATAGTCAACGTGCTTCTCATTCTTACTGATGACATTTTCATCCCATCGGACCTCTTTTTGTTGGGGTTCGCTCCGGATCGGGCAGTTTTCCACACGACAATAGTGGCAACACGCGGGAATGCACGGATCAGCGTGAATAAACAGCTCGGTGTCGGCATGCAAGTGGGTATTCATCAAATCGTCGATTGCAGATACCTCATCGTGTACCCGGTTTAAGTCGTAGTAATTGGGCAGGGTTACATGGCAGTCGATATGCAACTCATGCCCGTACCGCTGCACACGGAGGTTATGCACATCTATCCAGTCGTCCTTGCGGTAACGTTGCAGGATTTCCGCGATTTCACTCACCAATTTAGTATCCGATTCGTCCATCAACCCGCCAATCGATTTGCGGAGCAGCTTATACCCACTCCAGAGGATGTATAAGCCCAAGCCCAACGAAAGGGCAATATCGATCCATGCCAACCCAGTGAAGTACATCACCAGCAGCCCCACTAGCAAACCCACGGTGCTGTAAGCATCGGTTTGTAAGTGCTTGCCATCAGCTTGCAATGTCAGGGAGTTAAGTATGCGGCTTTGCCGCACCATGTACGTACCCAGAACAAAATTGACCACACCGGTGAAGGCGATCAACCCGATACCGCTCATCAGGTTACCTACGGTTTCGGGGAAGAAGATATTGTACCCAGCCTTGCCCACGATAAGCACCCCTGCGATGAAGATAAGTCCTCCTTCCAGGAAAACGGAAAAAAACTCCACCTTACCATGGCCGTAAGGATGGTTGCTGTCTTTCGGCCGCGCGGCCAAGTGGATGCTATAGAACGCAAAGCCCGATGCCACTACATTGACGATACTTTCTATCGCATCGGTCAATATCGCATTGGAGTTCGTGAGCAGGTAAGCTGCAAACTTCACCAGCATTAGCCCAATACCGGTGGCCAGCGCAACGCGAATGATGTTCTTCTGTTTGTTCAAAACCCGTGTTGTTTATACAAAGGTAGTTAAATTGGCACGGGCGTACCGCATATCGATGTAAAATCAGTAAATGTAAAATTTAATGCGGGTTTGGGCGATCATACCAACGGTGCCGAGTGAGCAATCGGTGTACCGGGTGGAGCAGGATAAGGAAGAGCAACGATGTGAACGCACTGAAAAGCGTGGTGGCTGCTGCGATCTGGATGGGCGGTTCCGCCGAAAGGCGTGTCAATAGACCGATGAACCATCCAATGAGCGGGAACACCAACAACATGGCGGTGAAGTTGAAACCGAAATTAGCCATCGCCGACAAGCGCGAATTGTTCGACATCTTCAAGCTGACAAGCATCGCCGTAGATGTGGTGCCCACATTGGCACCAATCACAATGGGCACGGCGGCGTCGATGGTCATGATTCCCTGCGATACCAGCACGATGCATAGGCCGATCACCACCGAGCTGGATTGTACCACCACCGTGACGATGATACCATACAGTATGCCCAGCAAGGGCACGGTGGCCTGCATAAGCAGTGCTTGCACCGTTGGGTCGGTCTTCAACGGTTCTACTGCGTGACCGATGAGATCGAGTGAAAAAAAGATGAAGCCAAAATAAAATATTGCCCGGCCCAATGTGGCGATCCTAGCGGGAATCATGCTGACCAAAGTGCCCAACACGATGAACACTGGGCCGAACAACGCCGATTGGAAGGTGACAATCCACGCCGTGGATGTAGTACCGATATTGGCGCCTAGCAGGATCTGCAAACTGCTACGGAAACTGATGATAGCCGCATCGACAAAGGTTACCGTAAGAGACGACACCAAGGTGCTCGACTGGATAATTGCCGTAACAAACGCCCCGAGAAAAAAACCGCCCAGCGGCTTTTCAGTTACACCGGTTATCCACCGCCGCAACCGATCGGCACCAATCCCCTGGATTTCGCGACTGAAGCTTTGCAACCCGTAGATAAACAGCGCAATCGCCGATATGATGAGGATAAAAGTTTGAAACTGTTCCATGATGTTCCCGATTTGGGTGCTAAAGATAGGAAACTTGGCGTTACCGATGGCGTAGTGGGCAATTTGACTTTGGCTCAAGCAGTACGCAACCTACGGTGAAAAGTGAAATTTCATCGAGGATTTTTTGACAATTAATGCCTAACTTTTCCTAAGTTTGCCCCCCATGAGTACACCATCTATTCTCTCCGACAGGATCAACAACCTGTCCGAATCGGCCACCTTGAAAATGACGAAGTTAGGCCGCGAACTGGCAGCTAAGGGCATCAACGTAATCAGCCTCAGTGTGGGTGAACCGGATTTCAACACACCGGACCACGTGAAGCAGGCTGCAAAGCAGGGGCTGGACGAAAACTACACCCGTTACTCACCGGTCCCGGGCTATCCCGATCTGCGGAAAGCAATCGTTAATAAACTGAAAACGGAGAATAACCTAGACTACGATGTGTCCCAGATTGTGGTTTCTACGGGTGCAAAACAGTCGCTTTCTAATGCAATCCTGACCTTAATCAACCCCGGTGATGAAGTGATCATCCCGACCCCTTATTGGGTATCGTACTCCGAAATGGTTACATTGGCCGAAGGCAAATCGGTCTTCATCAACACTACGATAGAAAGTGACTTTAAAATCACTCCAGCAGAGTTGGAAGCTGCTATTACGCCCAAAACAAAATTGTTCATGTTTTCTTCGCCCTGTAACCCCACGGGCAGCGTGTACAGCAGGACAGAGCTTGAGGGGCTGGCCCGTGTATTTGAAAAGTATCCCAACATTTACATCATTTCCGACGAAATCTACGAACATATCAACTTCATTGGCAAGCACGAATCCATTGCACAGTTCGATAGCATCAAGGAGCGCGTGATTCTAATCAACGGTTTTTCCAAAGCCTTTGCAATGACGGGTTGGCGGCTTGGCTACCTCGCCGCAAGTAAAGAAATTGCAGCTGCCAACGATAAGCTTCAAGGCCAAACCACGTCTGGCACTTGCTCTATCGCACAACGTGCGGGAATCGCCGCTTATGAGCAAGGATTAGAAACGGTATTGGAAATGAAGAATGCGTTTGAACGGAGGCGCGAACTGGTGTATAATCTCCTGAAAGATATCCCCGGTGTGAAAACGAACCTACCACAAGGTGCCTTTTATTTTTTCCCAGACATCAGTGCGTTCTTCGGCAAAAAAGATCCACAAGGAAATACGATCAAAGATTCAGCTGATCTGGCGCTTTACCTGCTCAATGAAGGACATGTCGCAACTGTGGGTGGCGATTCGTTCGGCAACGATAATTACATCCGGATTTCATATGCCGCGTCTGATGACGCACTCGGGGAAGCCCTCCGGCGGATTAAAGAAGCCTTGGCGAAATTGAGTTGATTATTTACTCCTAATCGCCTCTACCGGATCTAACCTCGCGGCCATGGCGGCAGGTATGATGCCTGCAATGAGTCCAATCAGCGTGGAGAGCACGATGGTAAGGATCACCATACCGACATTGACCACGATGGCCAAATCGAAAGCGAGCTTAACCAAAAATGCGAGCAAATAAACAATCGACAAGCCGGCCAACCCACCGATAATACACAGTGCAATCGCTTCGATAAGAAATTGAGATAGGATGAAATAATTCTTGGCACCCAGCGACTTTTGAATACCAATGATGTGCGTACGCTCCTTAACCGAAACAAACATGATGTTAGCAATGCCGAAACCACCTACCAAAATGGAAAATATACCAATGAAACCACCCGCCATATTGATAACGCTGAACATTGCATCCAATTGAGCGGTGATGATAGTGGTTTTATTAAGCGAGAAATCGTCTTCTTCCTGGGGGCTCAACCGATGGATAGACCGCATTGTACCACGTAATTCACTTTCAGTTTCATCCAGCGAAATATGGGGAAGCGCGCTCACCATGATATAGGAATCTGCCCGCCTGATGTTGATGACATTACGACCAAAATTGAGTGGAATCAGCACGATGTTATCCATCGAAACATCGAATATCATACCTTCTCCTTCTTTTTTGAAAACACCGATAACGGTGACTTTCCTTCCCAACACCTTGATTGACTTGCCTACGGGACTGGCTCCGCCGGGGAACAACCCTTCGGCAATGGTTGCTCCGATAACTGCCACGTTACTACCCCTATTCGACTCGGACTCCGTAAAATAGCGCCCATCAACAATCTCCAGTTTCCGGATATCGTACAAATCGTGGGAAGCGGCTGAGACGGTAATTCCCGAAACGTTGTTATTACCGTATTGAGCCATCCTGTTGCCTACATCGATATTGAAGGTAATGGCTTCGGCCGTGGTCATCCGGTTGCGCAGCGCGGTAAAGTCGCGTATGTCGGGGTCCGGGCGATTGACGTATTTCCACCAAGGGTACTCCTCGCCCCCGCCCCACGGCCACTTCTGTACATAAAGGGTCTTACTACCCAGTTTCTCCACACTATTCTCCAAGTTGGCCCGCAAAGTATCTACGGCCGAAAATACACCGATGATAATAAGGATACCAATCGTTACTCCCAGCAACGACAAAAATGTACGAGTGCGATTTTCGCGCAAAGCCGCAAACGCAAATCCAAAACTCTCGCCGATTAATCTCAGGAATAACATCATATGTAATTAAGACGACTAAAACCGCATTAAGTTACAGGCAAAAATACACATTATATTATTAAATAATTTCGTAACTTTGCACGCTAATTTACACGTCGGCATAGCGGTATGCCACCATCTAAAATTTCACATCAACAATGAAGCTATCACAGTTTAAGTTCAATTTACCTGAATCATTAATTGCCTACGAACCGGCCGACCATCGCGACGAATCGCGGTTGATGGTACTCGACCGCAAAACAGGGAAAATAGAGCATAGGATTTTTCGGGATGTGCTGGATTATTTCGATGACAAGGATGTGATGATCCTTAACAATACCAAGGTATTCCCTGCCCGGATGTATGGCAATAAGGAAAAAACCGGCGCGACCATCGAGGTATTCCTCTTGCGCGAACTGAATAAGGAGCTCCGTTTATGGGACGTTTTGGTGGATCCCGCCCGCAAAATCCGTGTAGGAAATAAACTGTACTTCGGTGAGGACGACCTATTGGTAGCTGAAGTGGTAGACAATACCACCTCCCGTGGCCGCACCATCCGCTTCTTATTTGATGGCACGGACGAAGAATTCCGCCGTAATATCGAAGTGCTCGGCGAGACCCCCCTACCCAAATACATCAAGCGTAAAGCGACGCCGGAAGACAAATTCCGCTACCAAACCATATTTGCCAAGCATGAAGGGGCTGTGGCTGCACCTACGGCCGGACTTCATTTCAGCCGCGAGCTGATGAAGCGTCTGGAGCTGAAAGGGATTGAGTTCGCGGAGGTTACGCTACATGTCGGACTGGGAACATTCCGCCAGGTAGAGGTGGAGGACCTTACCAAGCATAAAATGGATTCGGAGCAGTTCTTCATTCCCGAAGAAGCTGCCAAAACCGTAAATAAAGCGATCGACGAAAAACGACGGGTATGCGCAGTGGGAACAACTTCCATGCGGGCTATCGAATCGGCGGTATCGGCCGACAAGCACTTGAAACCGGCTAGTGAATGGACGAGTAAATTCATTTACCCGCCTTACGATTTCAGTATTGCCAATAGCATGATCACCAATTTCCATACACCCGAATCTACACTGCTGGTGATGATTGCGGCCTTCGGTGGCTATGAAAATGTGATGAACGCGTATGAAATCGCCGTAAAAGAAAAGTATCGCTTCTACAGCTACGGCGACGCGATGTTGATTATTTAGTCGTTAGTCAATGGCTGTTAGTCGTGTATAGAAACTATGTGATCATCGTAGCTGGAGGCACGGGCAGCCGTATGGGCTCCGATATACCGAAGCAGTTCCTGCTGCTGAAAGGCCTTCCGGTAATGATGCATGCCATCTATGCGTTCCATCAAAGTACCAGTTCACCGGAAATCGTCGTGGTCATCCATCCATCGCTCTGCGATGACTGGTCGGAATTATGCAAAATGCACGCTTTTTCCGTGCCACACACCGTGATAAACGGCGGAAGCAGCCGCTTTGAAAGTGTAAAGAAGGGTTTAGCAGCTATAAAATCATTGGAAGCTGAAATGAGGCACAGTTTAATTGCCGTACACGACGCTGCTCGTCCGTTGGTCTCGCCGACGCTCATCGATGAAACATACAAACAAGCTGCACGAACTAACGCGGCCGCGCTTGCCAAACCAAGTACAGACTCCGTACGGATTGTAATTGGCAACAGGCTAAAAAACAATGCTTTCCCACGGTCTAACGTGTATTTAATGCAGACACCCCAAACGTTCAATGGCGCTATCCTCTACGAAGCATATACCGGGGTAGACGGCAGTTCGTTCACTGACGATGCCGCGGCAGTGGAAAAAAAAGGGTATCCCATCACACTGGTGGATGGAGATACCCGTAATATCAAAATCACCTTTCCCGAAGATCTTCGCATTGCGGAAATCCTGCTGGAGCAAGGCGTTTTAAGCCGCGCTTCGGATGACGCGCAATAAAATCGCAATGATGGCAATCACCAACAAAATGTGAATAATTCCGCCTGTGACATAGCCACCAAAGTAACTTATTGCCCAGACGATCACTAGGATTACCGCGATGATATAAAGCAAATTTCCCATAATTAATTGAGGTTATATGAAACAATTTACCTACAATAACACCAGCGGTGACAAAAAGTTTGAGCGCGAGGCGAGGGAATGTTTAAGAAATGGTTAGATCCAAGCCGTCATACGCCAGGTAAATACCACGAGGTAGTTCAGCCTCGACCTCGCAATGTAAGCCCAGCCGGTGGCTAATGTGCGTAAAATAGGTTTGTTCAGCGCCGATTCGTTCTGCAAATGCCACAGCCTCATCCAGGGTAAAATGTGAAATGTGGGCCTCACGCTGCAATGCATTAACGACCAAAATTTTGCTGCCATTAATTTTTTCCACCTGGCTGTCATCGACTGTCTTCGCATCGGTAATGTAGGTGAAATCGCCTATACGGAATCCCAACACCGGCATCATATAGTGCATCACTTCGATGGGAATCACCTCATGGTCGAACAACTCGAACGGTGCCGACGTAATCTCATGCAGGTTAAGCATGGGCACGCCGGGATATTTCTTTGCCGAAAAAGCATAATAGAACTCACGTTGCAAAGCTTCATGTACATCCCTCATGCCATAAATATCTATGGCTCCGCCCTGTTGCCGATTGAACGCCCGTACGTCGTCCAACCCAGCCACGTGGTCTTTATGCGAATGGGTAAATAATACGGCATCCAAATGGGTAACGTGCTCGCGCAGCATTTGGTAACGAAAATCCGGACCGGTATCGATAACAATGTTCTTGCTTCCCAGCCCCACCAATACGGATGACCGCAAGCGGTTATCTTTAACATTTTGGGAGGAGCATACCTGACAATCGCATGCAATGACCGGAACCCCTTGGGATGTGCCTGTACCTAAAAATTTAACCGTCAAATCGTGAGTCGAGTTTGTTTGATACTTCGTAAAAACTGCCGCTGCTTTTCATCGAGCTCCACGCCGGCCGTGGGTACATCCCTTAGGATGCCCATAAGGGAACCGATTTTTGTTTCGATGTTTGAAAACCGATTGATCACCACTATCTTGCTGTGCTCAAGGAGACAAGCGGCGGTCTTGAAATTACCCTTTTCATACCGCACCTTATAACCCAGGCTTTTCAACAAGGTTTCCAATTTGTCAAGGCTATGTTGTGTATTAGATAACAAATGCAATCAGATTTCGATGTGCCAAAATACAATTCATCCCACGAAATAACAAAGGCGATTTATCAACACACCTTCCCTTTCAACCGTGCTTCAATACGACCCGCTTAAAAAAGTCTTGCATAAATCCTAACCCATAAGCACAAAGTTGGATGACGGAAGCGATCACGCCCAATAACGCCACCTTTATATGCTTAGTCCGGGCCCATGCATGGATAAAAAGCAATACGAGGTATCCGCAAAGCAGCCCGTTACCCACCCAAGCCAATTGCCCCACGGCCGCCACATCGACCATCGTTTTCCATAAATTGACGAGTGCAAGTGCAATCAAAAAGAGCACGAATGCAGCAGGAAAGAAATGGACCAGCTTAAGCTCACCCCGAAAATGTTTGTAAATATTGATTCGGGCCCTCCCGAAAAAATGCAGTTGCTTATAGAATTGCCTGAAGTCCGTTCGCCGTTTATGGTATACTACCGCATCCGGAATAAGCCCGATACGGAACCCCGAAAGCTGTATACGGATACTGTACTCGATATCTTCGCCAAGGCGGGTCAGTTTAAACCCGCCGACCTGCTCCCATGCCTTTCGTGAGACGCCCATGTTAAAACTTCGCGGATGGAACTGCCCAACGTGCCTCCGGTTTCCGCGGATTCCGCCCGTGGTAAATGGGGAGGTCATTGCATAACTGATGGCTTGTTGTATATCAGTAAACGTCTCATGGGCCGCGTCTGGGCCACCATAGGCATCGAGCCATGTGGTTTTGAGAAAAGCGGCAACCTTTGTTAGGTAATCCGCGGGAACGAGGCAGTCTGAATCAAAGATTATGAAATAATCACCGCTAGCCCGCTCGAAACCGAAATTGCGCGCAAATCCCTGCCCTGCATTCGGCTTAACGTAATAATGCACATTTAGCCGATCTTTATATCCTTCCACAATTTGCCGTGCATCAAGCGTAGAACCATCTTCAATGACCAGCACCTCAAACGGCGAGTAGGTTTGCCGGGTAAGACTACCAAGTAATTCGGCTATCTCCTGCGGCCTGTTATAAAGCGGGATGATTATCGAGAAAAACATGAATAATTCTGCGAATTCGACATGATTATACCAAAATCGTCAATCCATCCTCCCCATCAAATGACCTTTTCAATCTGATAGTTGTTGCGGTCGACACCATTTCTTGAAACCAGCTCTGCAATGAACCCCGTTAGGAACAATTGTGTGCCGATGACGATGGCAATCAACGCAAAGAAAAATAAAGGTTGTTCGGTTACGTTCCGATAAGGACTTTGGTTGGCGATACTAACCAATTTTTCAACAACGAGCCAAATAGCAATAATAAAGCCGGCTACAAAACTCAGTACGCCCATCGTACCAAAGAAATGCATGGGGCGCTTCCCAAATTTCCCAACGAAAAAGATAGAAAGCAAATCCAAAAACCCTTTAATAAATCGGCCGGGGCCAAATTTGGTTGTACCGTATTTACGGGGGAAATGCTGGACGACCTGTTCATCGATGCGTTTGAAGCCCGCCCATTTGGCAATCACGGGAATGTACCGATGCATTTCTCCATAAACTTCGATATTTTTTACCACTTCTTTTCGATAGGCCTTCAACCCGCAATTGAAATCGTGGAGGTTATGGATACCTGACATGCTACGCGTTACGGAGTTGAATAGCTTGGTGGGGATTGTTTTACTGGGCGGATCATGGCGCTTCTGCTTCCACCCGGATACCAAGTCAAACCCACCTTGTGTGATTCGTCCGTATAATTCAGGAATTTCGTCTGGGCTATCCTGCAAATCAGCGTCCATGGTGATGACCACATTGCCCTGCGCAGCGGCAAATCCCACATTGAGGGCCGCCGACTTGCCGTAGTTGCGCCGGAATTTGACAGCTGAAATCTTAGGGTTGATGGTTTTGAGCCCTTCAATGATCATCCACGAGTCGTCCGTACTCCCATCGTCAACCAAGATTATCTCGTAGCTAAACCGATGGTCGTCCATCACACGCCGTATCCACGCAACGAGCTCCGGCAGTGATTCCGCCTCATTATACAAGGGAATAACAACAGAAATATCCATCAGGGACTACTCCTCCTCCACGGGTGCGAATACGGGGGGATTCCGTTTGAAAATAGCAGCAAAAATTAATGCCCCTATGAAATAAAAAATAGCAAAGATGCCCAACAACACCGTAAATGATTTCAAATCCGGATCGATAAACATCTTGGCCCATTTTTCCGATTGGGCAATCATTTCATCGACCTTATCCTGGTCGCTAGACATTTGTTCTGCCTGCTCAACCGCTTGGTTGCGGGCTTGTTCTAACCGCGTGTCGTTATAAGACGGTTCAATCCATTTACCAAACACCGTGGAAAAACCTATTGTGAGCACCATCTGAACGAAAAATAATAGGAATATGTATTTCAACGCAGTCCTAAAAGACCAATATCCGCCGATTTTTGTCCGGATATCCCTAATAAAATAAATGGCCAATGCAATCGAAATGGCAAACGACACGATTCCGTATGCCGCGTTCGATAATAGGCTTGGCGCAGCATAATATACAACAAGAAAGATAACGATATTAATGAACGTCCAAATCAGGGCGTTGGTAATCGTAGCTTTTCTGGCATTTGCCTTTTCCTCGGTGTTTAGATTTGTTGTCGTCATGGCTATGTCTGTTTTAAATTAATGATTATAGGCTACCAACAATCCGTAGATAGCGGAATCGAAAGCGGGATTTGTGCTTTCCGCCATATAGGCTTCCCGTTCCACATCCGATGGGTGTTGCTCATAAAAGAAACTCATTATCGGATAAAACAAGTCGACGAGCTCTTGGTTTTCGGGAATTTTAGATGCTACCTTCGCTATTTCACCATAGGAGCTATCGATCAGCAGCTGGTTGGCAATAACGGGTTCATAAATACGGTACTCGTCCTGAAACTCGTCTTCATCTACGAGCAAAAATTCCTTGAGGTAATCGTCTAACTGCGGTTCAATCTGTTCATCAGCGCACTCGCGGAAATAGAGCAATAGGTTCAACAACTCCGTGCCTCGATCGATTGTCTCCTCTTCAATCGCATCCCACGCTTCCGATTCGAGGTAATCGTTTTCCAGTTTTGCGACATCGGCTGCGAAGAAGTTCATCAACAAAAGATCGAAAACAACTTCCCGTAGCTCTTCAAAACGGGGCTGGTTATCAAAAACGGTATCCAAATGCCCCACTTTGTCTAAAAAGGCCTTATCACTACCGAACACATCGGCCAATGGCTCCAGTACACCCGCCACTTCCAGTTGCGCCTCATCAGCATAATTCCGCAGGCATTTCTCAAGTGCTTTGTAAATATATTGGTCCATTACAGTTGTGTGTTTGCTGTTTGACGTTTATTGATTACCATTGTTACGGCACCTTTCAGTGTATGCCCAAACAGTGGGCTATTGCTAGATTTGGAGCGGTTTGTTTGTTGGTCGAAACGCCAGCTTTTATTCACATCAAACAAAACGAGGTTAGCGGCAATACCCGCTCTAAACTCCGGGATGGGCAGCCCCAAAACACGCCGCGGACCGATGGCCAACTTATCCACTATTTGGTCAACGGTGAGCCCAGCTTGGATTACCAACGGTAATACGGTTTGCAAGCCAATGATACCTTCTGCGGCTATCTGGTATTCAACTTCTTTGTATTCCACTTCGTGCGGAGTGTGTTGGGATACGATGGCATCGATTGTACCGTCCTTTACGCCGTTGAGGAGTGCTTCCCGGTCTTCGGCTGTCCGCAAGGGCGGGCTTACTTTATAGTAACTATCAAAGCTGATTACCAGTTCATCCGTCATCACCAGGTGGTGGGCTGCCACCTCACAAGTAACCTGTATGCCCTTGGCCTTCGCTCGGCGGATCAGGTCTACGCTTTCCGCCGTACTGATGGTAGAAAAATGGATTGGTGCATTATTGTATTCTGCGAGGTATAAATCGCGGGTTACCATGAGTGTCTCCGCCAGATTCGGGTTGCCGCGCATGCCGAGGTAAGTACTCATTTCCCCTTCATTCATCTTCGCCCCCGCAGCTACAGACACGTCTTCGGCATAGGATATGATGCGGCCGTCGAATCCTTTGGTGTACAACAGCGCTCTACTCATTAACCCAGCTTGTTGCACAGGTTTGTCGCCGTCGCCAAATGCTACGGCTCCTGCCAATTTCATATCATACAATTCAGCCAGTTCCTCGCCCTGACGCTTTTTACTCAGCGTACCAATTGGATACACATCGACAAGTAGCGACTTCGCACGATTTACAATAAGGGCAATCTCCGAGCGGCTATGCAGCGGCGGGTGTGTGTTCGGTCGGACAGCTACCGCTGTAAACCCACCGGCGGCAGCAGCATCACACCCCGACACGATGTCTTCTTTCGTTTCTAACCCCGGCTCACCGAGATTTACGTTCATGTCGAAAAAGCCGGGCGCCAAGTATTGGCCCTTCCCATCTACAACGGTGTATCGATTGCCATCAGCCTTGATACGCGCTGCAATTTTGGTAATCATCCCGTCTTCGATCAACACGTCCATTTCACGGTTATAAAATGGCGTGCCGGGAAAAACTATATTGGCAGACTTGATGAGTAGGTTATCCATGGATATCGTAAAAAGCCAAAAAGGGTGTTGAGTAGACTGAAAAGTTGATTTTTAATGGACTTATGGCGGCGTGCACATTCATTAACCAACAAAAGTACAAATTCCACCGTAATGGAAACTATTTATTTTCAGAATTTATTATTGCCCCCACTCATAGCCACCCAATTCAAAACCTACCAAGCCCAGTACCCGGTCAACTACGGTGGCAGCGATGTCTTCGGTATTCTTTGGCAGGCTGTAAAACGAGGGACTTGCTGGGCATAGGATACCCCCCGCTTCGGTAACGGTGAGCATATTGCGGAGATGGATAGCGCTCAATGGTGTTTCCCGTGGCACCAAAATAAGTTTACGCCGCTCTTTCAATATCACGTCTGCAGCACGTGTGGTTAAATCGGAGGATGTTCCATTTGCTATACGTGCCAACGTACCCATGGAGCATGGGCACACTATCATCGTGTCAAACCTGGCGGATCCCGACGCAAACGGCGCATAGAAGTCGTTTTTCTCATATAGCTTAAAGGGGTATCCCGTATAATTATCAGTGCCTAACTCAAATTGCCATACATCTCGAGCATTATCAGACATCACTAACGCCACCGTGTCCAATTGGCTATCAAGTGCCACCAATTTATCTAGCAATACCTTGGCGTAAATGGAACCACTAGCCCCCGTAACGGCAACAACAATCTTCCGCTTCATCATTATGAAAGTTTGCCAAACATACTTAAATCAGGGGGTAATTGCAACTCGTGCACGCCGAGCTACCGTGAGCGAATTTCCTTTCGCATGAACGAAATATATGATAATGCGAAACATACGACTGTCGCTGCGATAAGCCCGGTAAGCTGCGGCCACACAATCAGCAGGCTTTGGCCTAACGGCAATGGGCTCGGGATAGCCCCATAGGCTTGCTGCATGGTAAGCGGGCCCAAGCTTCTTACAGATGGCACCAATAAGGTAGTGGTGGCGTCTGTATACAACTGGCTTGGTACCACACGCATCAGATTAACAATAAATTGCTGATACCCCAACAGTTGTTGTTGCGATGCCATCTCGGGAGGCGCCATTGCCCTAGCGACTAGATTGACTATTAACTGGTAGAAAACGGTAAAAAACAGCCAAATTGCTATTGCCGTAAGTGCCGAAGTTGCGGCCTGTCGAAACCGAATGGATAGAAATACGGCCAAATTGAGCCAAAACGCGACATACAACACACTCAGTAACAGAAAAAAAACAATCCGCAAAAACTCTTCTGCTGTTGGCGGGATGCCGATTATAAACATCCCAAAACCTATGACCAAGAAACCCAGCGCAAAAAACATGACGCTGATTACTGTTAACGCAGCGACAAACTTGGCATTGATCAAATAATCACGGTGGATAGGCTGCGATATGATACGGCTCAACGTACCCGAATTGTGCTCGGAATTAATGGCATCGAAACCTAAGCCGATACCCAATAGCGGTCCAAGAAAGCCAACGAACACGTGGAAGGGTGGCAAGGAACCATCGGATAGCGTAAACAGTTTCAAAAAAAAGAACCGATCTTCCGTGTTGGGCTTCGAAAGCTCGCCTACCAAATTGGTAATAGATGTATAAAGCGAGCCGAAACAGGTCAACAGGATAAGGAACAACAGTACATTGAAACGCCAGCTACGTACATGATCGGATATTTCCTTTTGAACAATTATCCAAAAAGGATGAATAGCCCGTTGCGCATTCCGGTCGTTCGCCTTCGTGAAAAGTCGGTCTGCGAGATCGCTCATTTTAGTTAATAACACGTTGTTTTTTAACCCGTTGACCACATCATGCAATTTTCCCATACACTTCGCCTCCTTCGAAATATTTCGTATAAATATCGTCCAAACCATATTCCTTCATCGTCAGTGAAGTGAGACCTAACCCAGCATTGACGACCATCCTTGCTATATCTGCACTGATATCTTCCACACTGCCAACACGCAATTTATCTTCTTCAAATGTTACAGATACCACGTGGCTTAATTTGCGTAAGATCGATTTAAGCGTTTCAATCTGTACACGGTCGTCATCCAAATCGGCCACGTGGATACCGACCTCTATGATATACGGTTCTTTATCCGAAAACAACGTCCGTGATAAGTCAGCAACATTCCCTTCTGCCAAGAGCTTACCAGCTACAAATATGCCCACCCGATTACACACCTGTTGTACTTGATGCAGGTGATGGGAAGACAGCAAAACGGTTATCTGCTCTTCGCGGCTTAGCACCACAATAAGCTCCAGAAACTCGCGTACACCGATGGGATCTATTCCCAAGGTAGGTTCGTCAAGGACAATGACTTCTGGGTTCTTCACCAGTACATCGGCCAAACCAAGCCGCTGCCGCATTCCTCTTGAGTATTTGCCTACTTTTTTCCCTGCAGCTTGCCGCAGCCCCACACGTTCCAAAAGATGGTCTACACGCGAAGCCGCGTCACGCAACGAAAGGCGATTGAGCTGTGCCGTATACAACAGGTTTTCGCGACCGCTTAAATGCTCATAAAAACCCACGTCATCCGGTAAATATCCCACCCTACGTTTCACTTCGATGGGATTTGTCGTTGCATCTATTCCACAAACATGCACGGCACCCGATGTCGGCTCGGTAAGTCCCAGCATCATCAGAATGGTTGTTGACTTGCCGGCACCATTCGGGCCAAGCAGCCCAAAAATCTCCCCCTTGTATATCGAGAGATCGAGGTTATCTACAGCAGTGAAATCGCCGTACTGTTTGGTAAGCCCTTTAAGTTCAATAATCGATTGCCCCACGGTTACCTCCTTCCATACTTGTGGAACAAATAATAAATACCGCCGAGAGCGCCAAGAATGATCAGGATACCCAACCATCCCCAGAGCATCGGCGTACGTACGGATACGCGCAATGAGGCCGTAGCCGTCTTCTCTGCAGTCTTAGCTTCGAGATCGGTCACATAGTCGCCGGCTATGGCCTTTCTACTCGCTTTGATGGTCGCAACTACTTGCGCATGCTGGCCGGGTGCGATCACATCGATTTTGGCAGGTTGGAATTCAACGGTCCAGTCTACGGGTGCCGATGATTTCATTTCTACATTTTTCAGCGGCGCCGACCCGGTGTTTTTCACAAGAAGCTCCAGTTTTTCATCACCACCAGCGGTAATTGAGGTACTTAGCCTGCCCGTTGGCGTGGAGAGCTCCAAGCTGTATGAACCCGTTATGGCGACTTCAAGTTCAAGGTTGGAAGTCATACCGCTTGCGGAAGCTACCACCGGAATTTTATACTTACCGATACCGAGTTGATCGGGCGGATCGAGCTCGATGGTCACATTCAGGGTTTGGTTGGGTTCCACCTTTACAGACGATACCTGCTTGCCGTTCGCCCGAAACAGTGCATTCCATCCTTGCGGCACCTGGGCCCGCAACCCATAGACCTGCTCTTCACTGGAGGGATTACGTAGCGTGGCATTAAACGTAAATGTTGAATTGGCCGCTCCTTCCATATTGGCCTGATCGGTATTGAACTCGGATTTAAAGGTACCCTGTTCAGACACCACGACCGTAAGCGGCAGACTGCCAGCACCGCTAGCTGCGAGGCGGAACTGATAAGTACCCTTTTCAACTTTGTAAGGCACTTGTACCTTAAAGGAAACATTTTTCTTCTCCCGCGGCAGTACGGAAAGTTGCTCTATTGCCCATCCGCCCGACTTGAGTTCAAAAGCCCATCCTTCGGGCAACCCCGAAACGGCGAGCTCGGCATTCTTGATACTCCCGCTATTATTGATTACATCGACCGAATAGTCAATGGATTCACCCGGCGGCACCGAAATTTTAGTGTAGGGTGTGTAAAGCGACAATGATTGTGCAACGGTAACGCGTTGCACACACGGAATGGGAACCACCCCGCACAACACCAATAGCAAAACGATAACTTTTGGTAAAGTAATGGCACGTGTTAACATAAGAAAATTGACTTATTTAGAAATGATAAATAGTACAGGCAAATGTATAAAATCACTATTTTCTCAAAAATAATTTCACATTTTTTAACATTTTTTGGCTTAGGGGAATTGCAATAAAAAAGGGCCGAATAACTGAATATTCGACCCTACATCTACCTATGAAAAACATGCCCTTTGGGAGGGCATTACAAAAGTACATCAAAGATTGAGTATACCAAACAAATAAACACGTAAAAAGCGTTTTTGTAGACGTAATACTACAACGATATGTCGGCACTATGTTTTATTCATATTCTTTTAAGTGACAGCTCATGCAGGTTTGATAAATTTTTAGTTAATTCGTCCTTGTAATTTAGTTGTTGACCATCCAAAATAAAAAAATGAGTCTTAGTTTACTGGAAGAATATATTGAGACCGGCGACAGTATTGCCATTGACGATTTGCTGAACGGGAATCCCGCACTTTGCAACCAAAGAACGAGTCACGAAATCTCTCCACTTCTGTTAGCCTGCTATTACAACAAACCTCAAATTGTCAAAGTGCTGCTCAAGCATATCAACGAGGTGAGCATCCACGAAGCAGCAGCAGCTAACCTGCTTGAGCAAGTACAAGCAATGGTAGAAGATAGCCCTCAAACGCTGGAGCTGATTTCGGCCCATGGATTTACCCCTCTGGGTATGGCAACACATTTCGGAAATGAAGATATTGTGCGCTTTTTACTGGAAAAGGGTGCCGATCCCAATGCCCACTCCAAAAATGGCTACAACGTGTATCCACTACACGCTGCCGTCGGTTCTGGCTTTGATGGTATTGCTAAAATGCTCATCGAGGCCGGCGGGGAAGTAAACGTATTACAAACTTCGCGGATGAGTCCATTACACCTTGCGGCGCAAACCGGCAATATCGACCTCATCATCCTTTTGCTGGAAAACGGCGCACTGGTGGAAGTCAAAAACGAAATGGGCAAAACCGCATCAGACCTAGCAGGTGAAAAAGGACATATAGAAATTGCCAGTATACTAAAAGTCTAACTAACCCGCTGGCTACCTCACCACACCCTTAAACATCCCAAAGCCGGTGGCGCATGCGTTTGATGTAATTGCGGAAATCCAATACAATTCCGGCTAAAAAATAAAAGATGATCGGAAAGCCTACGGCAAGAAAAGATGTATAGATAAAGAATAACCGCAGTTTGGAAATAGAGATACCCAGACGTTCGCCAATATAGGTACATACCCCAAAGGATCGTTGTTCGAAAAACAAGAGAATTCGCTTTACCATCATTCATCGTGTTTGATCAACTGCAACCCAACCCCACAATCCAAACATTTCTTCTTGTCGCAGTAAAACGCTTTCATTTGTAACAAAGCTTGTGATTCGGCAGCCTGTGCCGCCTTAACCCCCAATGCGGAAAAACGAGTCAAAACCGCGTTATCTTCCGCTTTTAGTTCCTCAAGCAAGGCAATAGCCCGGTAAATATACGTTTCTTTACCAATATATTTACCATAGGCAAATATTATGCCCGCAACGGCATTGATAAGCAACGTGTCTACCGACCGTTCTCCGAGTTGATTCCCGGACGGTGAGGATGGCTCATCAAAACGATAATGTTTCAGCCAATAAGGGTTTATCGGCAGCTCATCAAAAAACGCTTTTAGCGGACGGATTTCTTTAGTGCCGGTAATGGCGGCAAACAACTGCGTGGAACGTAAACATAGGGCCGCAAACTGGGCGATGCGGACTGTCGGGAAATTACCCGGGCGTGTACGCATAAAACGCCATGTTGCGGCATCCATCGGCCGTAATGAATGTAATCGCCGTAGATGGGCATATTCTCCTTGCAGCGCCTGCGGGTAGGTATCTTCGAACGCCAAACCTTCTAGCATCCCCGCTTGCCCGAAAAACAAGGCTTCTACCGCCAACGGACTATGTTTATGTTTGGCAATTACCGACTGGGGTAGGCTGCGCGCCAACTGTTCGAAGGCTTGGGAATTTACTTTGAACCCAAAACTCCGTGCCATCCAGATATAACATGCATCCTCCCAACTACCGCGCTGCTGGCCCAGTATTTCGTAGATGACTGAAATTTTGTTTTCAAAACGCTCTATCAATAAGCGGGATAGCCATTGTGATAAGTGAAACGACGGCACTTGATGTATTCGTTTTTCACAGGGGATCCACCACATTCCACTCATAAGTTCCCGGTATCTCGGCAAAATCGTGGCAGATATTCGAGGTTTTAATTCCAATGTTTCGATTAATGTACCATCTGCCCGGTGGACGGGTTTATCGTATTCGTAAACCACATGCAGAATAACGTTGTTATAGGCTTTATCTTGATGGTGCCTATGCCGATCCCAATCAGAGGCCCGAATGTGGATCTCAACATTGCCACCCCACTCGACACCTCCGATAACCAAACGTGCGGCCATAAAATCCGGACCCGCATCGTGGTTGTGGGTGCCCGCCTGAATGACCCGGATCGGCTTACTCGACCGTGTGCACAGGTCTTGCGCGGTAAACAACTGGTATTTCCATACAAAATGCAATATATCTTCAGATAAGGTCATATAGCATGGTTATAGGTAATGCTGACCAAAGGTAGGAATTTGATTAGAAATAATCAAACCACGATATCACAGCACCATGGTCAAGCACGCGTTTAGCTGAAGCATCGTAATCCCTAACAATTTTTCCGTTTTCCATCTGTATGAGCCGGTTTCCGTAGCGGAGGGCCTCGTTGATGTTGTGGGTAACAAGCAGCGCTGTAAGGTGATCTTCGGCTATCAGTCGGTTGGCAATTTCCATCACTTCCCGTGCAGAACGAGGGTCGAGTGCTGCCGATGGCTCGTCAAGCAGTAACACGTCAACATCGGTCATTACGGTCATCAACAATGTGAGGGCCTGCCGTTGCCCACCACTTAATGTTCCCATGGGTTGCGCGAGCTTATCTTCCAAGCCCATACCCAATCGGGCCACTTTTTCTGCCACGTGCTTTCGAAATACAACGCCTGTACCCAATTTCAACCATTTTGTCGATCTACGCAGGGCGGCCATCCGGAAGTTATCTAAAACACTCAACGACGCCGCGGTGCCCAACAACGGATTTTGGAACACGCGGCCTATCCACCTGCTACGTCGGTAATCGGGCAATCGTTGGATTTGGTCGCCATGCAATAATATATGGCCCTTATCGGCATAAACGCTGCCCGCAATCAGGTTTAGCAGCGTACTCTTTCCCGAGCCGTTGGCGCCCACAAGCACGGTAAAACTCTGTGGCTCCAGCCGGAGCGTAAGGTCCTGTACAGCAATAACCTCAGTGGCTTTGTTGGCGTTGAATGTTTTGGTAATATGTTGAAGCTGAAGCATTCCTGTTTTTATATCTAACGCTTGGCTAATTGTAATACGCCCCCCACGCGGGGTAAGGCCACGATAGCGAGTACTAACAATGCGGTGGCGAGTTTCAACAGGCTGGGATTGATACCTGCGCTGAGCGCCAATGCCAGCATCAATTGGAAGAGGATTACTCCTACCACGATGCACAGCAGCATAGGTAACATGGCACGTAGTTTCATAAAGTTGATTAGCGTATCGCCAATAATCACGGCCCCCAGTCCACTAATTACAATACCGATACCCATGTTGATATCCGCAAAACCCTGAAATTGCGCCATCAGTCCGCCACTCCAGGCCACAAGCGCATTGGAAAGGGCTAAACCGTACACCTTCATCCGGGTGGTGTTTACCCCTTGTGCCCGAATCATGGGCTCACTATCGCCCGTGGCACGCAGTGCAATACCAAAATCGCTACGCAGCAAATAACTCATGGCAAATAGCAAGGCAATCACAAACACCATTAATACGGACAATGTATTGTGATCCGTGCTGCTAAACACGCTTAGCTGGCTGAATACATCAGGATAATCCAATAGCGGCATATTGGATCGTCCTAAGAGCACTAAATTGATAGAATAAAGCGCGGTCATCACCAAGATGCCGGCCAACAGCGCATGTATACGTAGCCAGGTGTGGACCAACGCCGTACAGCAACCCGCTAATGCGCCACCGCCCATAGCAAAAAGGAGCGTAACCAGCGGTGGATATCCGTTAGACAGCCCAACTGCCGAAATGACAGCGCCCAATGTGTAGCTTCCATCTGTGGTAATATCCGGGATGTTAAAAATCTTCATCGATAGGAAGAGCCCTACAACCAGTGGACCAAAACACATGGCTTGAATAATGGCGGCGATGTAAAAATCCACTAGCTTAACTGTTCTAATCGTTATGGTAATAAATATGCAGCCGGTCGGCGTTGACTTGCTGACTGGATACTTTCGCAGCATGCAATATCGGTGCTGTTATGCCAGCGCCCCATACCTGGGGCGCCGTAAATACGCGGGCCTCATCCCATAGCCCTGCATCGATAAAGCAGTCAAGCGTTTTGCGCCCCCCTTCTATGATGACCGATTGAACGTCCATCAGATAAAGCTGAAATAAGATATTCTGAGGCAGGTACCAATCAAAATTCTCTAGGGCGATGTACTTGGTATTTCCTACCCAATCAGCCCGCGAGGCATTGAACACAATCGTTTCTACACTACCATCGAGTAAGTGAGCGGTCGGCCCAACGGCAAGGTCTTTATCAATGAGCACCCGTTTAGGGTTCCTCCCCTGCCATTCCCTCACACTGAGTTGCGGATTATCCGCAAGCGCGGTCCGTGTACCCACCAATACCGCATCCTCTTCACTCCGCCAGCGGTGTACTAATTGTCGGGCTTCAACACCAGAGATCCATTGTTGAGTGCCGTCTACCGGTGCCATGTATCCGTCCTCCGTTTGGGCCCATTTCAGGATCACGTAGGGCCGTTGCTTAGCCACACGTGTATTGAACCGACGGTTTAACCAACGTGAGTTTTCCGCCAATACCCCTTCGACAACATGGATTCCCGCCTCTTCCATCAAGCTTATGCCCCGTCCATTCACCTGGTCGAATGAATCGCGGCAGGCCACGACCACTTCTCTGATCTGATGTTCCGCCAACAGCCTTGCACAAGGAGGCGTTTTTCCGTAGTGGGCACAAGGTTCCAGACTCACGTACATGGTTGAGTTACGGAAAATCGCTTCGGCGCCTTCGCCGTACCTGCTGAGTACCTTTTCGATTACAAGTACTTCAGCATGCGGGCCACCGAATCGCCGGTGGTAATTTTCTGCAATGATTTTTCCATCATGAACCAACAGGGCACCTACCATCGGGTTGGGACTAACCGACCCCATACCCAGCCGGGCTAACTCCAAGCAACGATGCATGTAGACTTCATGTTCCTGCATGAGGCAAACTTACTTAAAAATGTTCTTTTTTATTGGCTCTTTCCCTAAACGTGGAGCAAAATCACCCTACAGTTTCCCCTTAGGGTACTGTCTTTTTCCTTTTTTACCAAAGTATGGTGGGGTACTTCCTTAAACCTCATTAACTGCTTGCATACCTTTTTTCTACTTCGCGTTTACCTGTTATTTACCCCTTTGGTAAGGAATTGGTAAAGGTTTGGTAAGGAAAAGGATTGGTAAGAAAATGGTAAAGATTAGGTAAGGAATTGGTAAGTGAGCAGTAAAGCAGTACTAAGGAAGAGGTAAACCAGTGGTAAGCGACTGGTAAACGAGAGGTAAGCAACTGGTAAGCGGAGGTATCGTTTTATCGTTTGGTCAACCCGGCCATATAGCGTATGTTTGTATTCATGCAATCTTTATCGAAAATCGAGCAACGATTCAGGGATGATCTGGCTGATTTGTATAGTGCAGACGAAATCAAGCAGTTTTGTTACTTATTGGTTGAAGATCGATTCGGTTGGTCGAAAGCACAGTACTTATTGAACCGCCACACCACGTTGAGCGAAGACGACACCGCTTGGTTGATATCGGCATTATCAGCTCTTCAAAGCGCGAAGCCCATCCAATATATCTTAGGACACGCTTGGTTTATGGGAATGAAACTCGCCGTCAATCAATCCGTGTTGATTCCGAGGCCTGAAACCGAAGAACTGGTACATCTGATCGCGAACCAGCACTCGAATTCCACATTAGCTCCCCTCCGTATTATAGATATCGGCACCGGAAGCGGATGTATTGCCATTGCTTTGAAAAAAGCCATACCCAAGGCGCACGTGTGTGCGCTCGATATTTCGGCGGATGCGCTGCAGATCGCCCGACAGAATGCACAAAATCAATCAGAAAACATCGATTTCATCCATGCAGACATATTGGAGTGGGAATTCGTTTTCCAAAACGAACAGCGATTTGACATTGTGGTAAGCAACCCACCGTATATTACAACTGCAGAACAAGTCGATATGCACCGTAATGTGATGGAACATGAACCTCACCGGGCGCTTTTCGTACAAGAAAGCGCGCCACTATTATTTTATGAGCATATCGCAGCGTTCGCCTTGCAGCACCTGCGGTCGGGGGGCGATTTATATGTCGAAATAAACCGCAGTTACGGCCGTGATGTGGTCGACCTATTTCAAAAAAAAGGGTTAGAGAACGTCAATCTTTATCAAGACATGCAAGGTGCTGACCGCATGGTCCACGCAAAAAAAGTGCGCTGATTACTAATCATGAATAAAATCGTACTACATTTATGGCGGATCTTGTTGCGACCATGGTATCCTTCTACGGTGAACGGGTATGTCGGGCAGCAATGTAGGGGCAGACGTCGGCGGAAAAACGGATTACTGTTCCCCTATTTTGGAGTTTGACGGCACAAGACATCGAACCGCAAAGGTCAATGAAACCATACAGATTATCTTTTTGATTAACAACAACTTAAAGGACAAAAAAAGGGACAAACATGGATTTATCACGTTTGTCCCAAGAAGTGATCCCGCTGGGCCTTTTCGCGCTTCCTAACGCGGCAATAAATCAGTGTCTTACAAGGGGTGTGGCCAACGGGCCTTAATTTTCACCCCTAATCAACTCGTTTAAAATGCGGTTTTGCTCTTCGCGTTTGTTCTTTAATATCTCATTCGCGTAGTCTTCTACTTCGCGACTTGGATCCAGCTGGTGCCGGATGAAAGCGAGCTGCATGATGATGACATGCTGAGCTGCTTTGATGTCCGCTAGGGTTTCTAAATCGTTCATTATATTGAGATATTTGCTTTTGCTTTTTCTAATAATGCTTTAAGTTCATTCAATTCGTTTGCGCTAAAAAATACAACCGAATCCGAATTATATTTATCTACTTGTAGATAGGATCGCCATTCTGATTTATCATTAAAAAAACACCCTGCTTCAAATCCTGATCGGCCTTTAAAACTGACTTCTGTGTATGCCGTGGGGGTGGATGGTATTACTTTATCGCGGATGATTTCAATGGATTTTAGTAAACCATCAATTTCATCGGCATCTATAAATGCATAGGCATCCCGGCCGTACTGTTTGGAAGATGTTTTCTCGAGTCTCAGACCTTTTAGAACTTCGCCCGTAATGAGATTAGTAATTACTGCTGATTCAAATTTAACAGATGCCAGTTTGCCGATATCGGTGTGCTGTTTTTGGATCAATGTCCCTGTTTTAGCGGAAAATTCAGCTAGTTTAGAATCGTCGGTTTTCTTTTCGGCTTCTTGGCTTATAGCAAGAAGGGGCAGCGCCACTAGCGCCAGGATAATTGATTTTTTCATAAATGCGGATTTATATATTGTTTAAAAAAAACTGTTCGCTAACGACTTCAATGGGATGCCCCTTTTCGGCGAACGAAATAGCCTTCTTCTGTTTGCCGCTCATGCCGGAAATTCCTACTATAGCGGTGTCTTGCTGGCCAACCACAAGAAAATTTGTAGAGGTTGTGAGGGTTTCAGATACGTAGCCGCCGATATCTACGATTGTCTGCAATGCCAATTCGCGTTGCATAGATGATAACTTACCGGTAAACACGACGTTTTGACCGTAAAAGACAGATTCTGTATCCTCTTTGCCTAGCGTTGGTACGAAGCGTGACATATCGCGTTTTTTATTATCGTATTGCCTTACGGTATTGGACGCTATGTATAAGGTTTCCGATAAGGTGCCGATGCGTATTTTAAAGTTAAGCGCTACGGATGGCAGGCCGGTAATATGATACTGGTCTACAATTTTTTGAAAGATTTGAGCAGCCGCTAAACTATCTGCCTGCGCATCGTGATGGGTTGTAAGCTTAATGTCCAACCGATTACAAAGTAATGGCAACGAATATGCGCCAAAATGTGGCCATGCTTGCTTAGATATACAGTAACTGCATACAAAATCAAAGCTTGGCATGGGCATTCTATGATAATCTAGTGTTTGTCGTAATACATCCACATCAAATGCCGCATTGTGGGCAATTATGGTGGTATCTTGAAAATACGGAGCGATTTCGGGCCACAGGTCGGGGAAAGTAGGTGCGTTGGCAACTTGATCCGGTTCGATTCCGTGAACAGATATGTTGAAAGGATTGAAATCGGGCCAGCACGCTGGTTTGATGTTCCACTTTTTATTTTCAATTACCTTTCCGCAACGAACAGTGGTAATACCAAGTTGGCACGGCGAATAACGTGTTTCGTCGGCGGTTTCGAAGTCGATAGCTATAAAATCCATTGTGCGTAGTTTTGGGTTATCCGAGTTGAAGCCCCCTGGCTTCGGTTTCTGATTTAATTACGTTTAATAGTTCAGGGAATTTTTCTGAAATCTTCCCAGCTTCACCTTTGATGTTTAATGAAAAAGTGAGTATCGGCTCTTTATGAACTGTGGCTTCATATCCTGACGCGGGTTCTCGAAGTACCGGTGCCTGCCTAATGGCGGATAATCCGGGGTCCTCGTCGTAAAGAATGTCCGTGTAACGTTCTATGAAATCCTCTTTCAGTATCTTAGAAGCCCTAACAACTTGCTCAATCGGAAGGCGCTGTTTGTTGAATAGGTTGGCTAAATTCCTAAGTGTCATTCCCATCTCCTTTGCGAACTCTTCTTGCGTGAGTCCGGATCGTTTAACGCTTTCGCGTATAATCTCGCCAATCGGTTCTTTCATATCACAAATAAATGAAATTTTATTTCACTCATAATCAGTTTTGTATGAATAAAATATTCCTTAAATGTGAATTTGATTTGCATATTCAGTGAATGAATTTCATATTTGTGAAATCAAAATTCATATTTAAATAGTGATTATGAAATCCCAAATAAGTACTAAATCTCTGAAAGCACTACGAGCTGTTTTGCCTTCAGGAGCGATCAACACCATTGCGGAGCGGCTTAATTTAAAGCAAAGTGCGGTTAGTAAGGCTCTCAATGGAAAAACCAAAAACGTAAACATGAAAATAGTTGAGGAAGCGCTGAAAGTTGTTGAGGAAGCGCGCGCGCAGGCGGCTGAAATGGAAAACAAAATTGCTGCTTTGGCATGACTGGGAAGCCGTTAAACCAACGTTTGCCAGCGGGGCTTATGGATAAGGGGGTGGAGTTCTTTTACCACCAAGGCGAAATTTGGTGCCTGCATAGTGGCACTCCCCTACCCTTTGACCAAATACCCGACCAAATACTGGCAATAGTTGATGATGACTTGGCGAGGCACCCGGAAGCGATACGGGCGCTGGTAGCGTGGGACCTGACTACGCGTGAGGAAATGCTGCGCCAGTACATACTTTGCCGTTTCGGCGGGTTTGACTCGGAGCCGGATATATCGCCGGATGGGCGCATTGAGCATACGGAATACTTTGACTGCGGCAAGCGTGGTAGCTGCTCGATGGAGGGCAAGCTTTGCCCGGCGATAAAGGTGGCTAATGGCTACCTGACGAAGCGTGAGCTGGATGTGGTGAAGCTGACCGGGCAGGGAAAAGCGAATTGCGAGATAGCTGATGAGTTAAAGATCAGTGAGGAGACGGTAAAGAGCCATGTGCAGAATATACAGCAGAAATGTGGCTTTAGCAGTAAGCTGGAGATATCTGCCTTTGCCATACAGAAAAACCTATTGTAAGTTTTAAAAAACCAATACTATGAAAAGAAGAGAATTTAAACCGGGGGTGATTTTCCGAGAAAAACTAGGCTACTGGTCTGACAAGGGCGACTCTACGATATACGAGCTTGTGGAGCATGGAGTGGGCCACTCAGTGTTTTCAGGGCTGCGGCACATGGAGATACGTGAGGTTTTTGGCCGTAGGCGATTTGTGGGTGTAGTGGCGGAAAAGGATAGGTTTTTGGCGGTGATGTTTGTGATGGGCGAGGCCGTGGTAATAAAAGCGAGATATGAGAATTTGGAGCGCATACCTGCGCTGGAGAAAGCTATGAAGGACGTTAAACAACATTTGAAAATCAAATAGTTATGCTGACAGGACATCTTGACACGAAACAACGGGTACTGATATTGGAATACCCGAAACGGGCGCACCTGCCAAAAAGAGTGGTGCCGGTAATGAGCACGGACCATGCGGTGACGGTGTGGACGGTGCAGGCGCGGAAGTACATTTTTGAGCAACTGAGGGGCTTTGTATTGCAGCGCAGTAAGGCGGTGGTGCTGATGACCGGCGCTAGGCATGCGCGGGCGCAGAATGCGGTGGATAAGCTGCTGTTTATGCTGATGGGGGGCTATGAGAGCACTTTGCCTGCGCTGTGCGCGAAGGTGGTGGCTGATAGTGATCTGATTGAGGAGCTTGCGCCGGGGCCTTTCTCGCGCTTTAGACACCACTACCAGGAGGTGATAATGCCTATTGTGGAGTGGTGTGGCAACTACTTGAAGGATTCGGCACCGGTGCCAACGCATTCGTGATGCTGATATGCCGTATCGGCGGATTGACCGGGGCGGTGATTAGTGCCGCCCCATTATTGGGTAATCTATTTTTCTAATCTATAAAAATCAATAATCATGGCAAAGTTCAATTTGAAGGGCATCGTAAAACGGGTGATGCCGGTGGTAAATTATGGCAGTGGGGAGTCGGCAGGCAGGCGCCAATCGGTAATTCTTTTTGTGCCGGGGTATGTGGATGGGTTTGGCGATAAGAAGGGCCAGGATGAGGAGTGGCAGCTGGACATCTTTAACGATAGGATTGATAAGATGGGCTTAAACACTAACCTGCACGAAAAGCGTGTGGAGGTGGTGGTATATGTGGACAGCAAAAGGTTTCAGAAGCGCGAGACAGGGGAAGATATTTGGTTGATCAGCGCGCGGCTGGGGGACTTGACGCTGCATGAACCGAATGGTAACACGCAACCTGCACAAAGCAATGGTAGTGGTAGCTGGTAAGGAAGTGGTGCATAGTGCACCGCTTTTTGGCACTGGCTCGGCCATACGCACGTATAGCGGGCTATACATTGATGTGTTTGACCCGCAGCCCCACCAAATATGCATTGAGGATATTGCGCATGGGCTGGCGATGCGGTGCCGATTTGGTGGGCATACGAAATCTTTCCACACGGTGGCGGAGCACTGCGTTTTCATTGCTGACATGGTACCCCAACACTTGAAGCTGCAGGCGCTGCTGCACGATGCCAGCGAGGCGTACATTGGTGATATGCCGACGCCGATAAAGCGGGCGATGCCGGACTACCTGAAGGTAGAGGCTACGCTGATGGAGGCTATAGGCCGAAAGTTTGGGTTTGACCCGTACCGGATAGACCCGATGGTGAAGGCGCTGGATAAATCGTCGCTGGAATTTGAATGGGAGCATAAGGTGCTGGATGATACGGTACAGAGCCTAACCATTGACCGCGTGAAAGCGCTGTTTTTGCAGCGGTACCACGAGATTACTAAACATGACTAACTGATTTGCTGATGCTTGAATTTTCTTTTTTTAGGGGACCGATAAAAAACACGAAACCGCTTTGCTCCTATCCGCTGAAACAGGCTATTGATAAGATACGCAAAGATGACTACCGCGAGACGGTGGAGCAGCTGCGTGGGATTGCCGACCCGGTGGCGGCGAAGGTGCTGAAAAACTCGCTGGATTATTTTTGTTTTAGCGGGGTGTTTAAGAAGCGGGCCAACGACGCGCTGGTGAAGCATAGCGGGCTGATTTGTATTGATTTTGACGGGGTGGCCGTGGAAAGGCTCGCGGAGCTGCGCAAGTTGCTGCCGGAGGTGGATTTTGTGGCGGCGGCTTTCATATCGCCCAGTGGGGAGGGCCTGAAGGTGGTTTGCCGGATATCGCCTACTAAGCATGAGGAGAGCTTTGAGGGGTTGAAGGCGTTTTTTGCGGATAATTTTGATATTCCGGCTGATAAGGGGGTGAAGGATGTGGCACGGGCTTGCTTTGTGAGCTGGGACCCGGATGCTTATTACAATGGGAAAGCGAAGGTGTATAATCCGCCGGCACCGGTGGTGGCGGAACCTGCCGAGGGGGCGGATGAGCTCCCTTTTGATGGGGCCGCTGGGGAGGGTGACGAATTGGAAGAGGAGGCACAACGGCGGCATAAGCTGAATCAGGATTTTAAGCGGGCGGAATGGGTAGGCGAGCAAATTGCGCGGGATAAAGTGGACATTACCGACGATTATAATGACTGGCAGGTGATTGCTTTCTCGCTGGCGGTGTTTGGCGAGCGGGCGCGCGATTTGTTCCACCTGGTGAGCGCTCAAAATGGGGCTTATGATGCGAAACTAACGGATGAGAAATGGGCGAACGCACTAGCCACACGGAAGCGGATTAAACACCCGACGCGTTTTTTCTCGATCGCTAAGGATTATGGGCTTAGCATTAAAGCGCCGCGTACGCTGGATGAGGCCCAGCAGCATTCTGATGCGAAAGCGATCATCGGGGATGAGGATTCGACAGATGATTTTTTGAAATATGGCATCTACCTGGATAGACGAACGCAAACGTACTATTCGCTTAACCTGAAGGGCAAAAAAGAGGAAATAACAAATTTCAAAATGCGGATTATCTACCACGTAGCCACAAGCGACGATGTGGCTTTCCGTATTCTCCAAATCAAGAATGTTTTCGGGCTGGATAAGGTGATCCGCGTGAACACGGATGATTTTGTTTCGGCGGGTTCGTTTAAGAAAATCATCGCCCGGCAGGGTAATTTTATCTTTAAAGGTGCTGACCATGACCTGATACGCCTACAGGACATGCTGCAACGGGAGGAAAAGCCTACGGCGCTGGTTGATACGCTGGGCTGGAATCGGCGCGGTGGGTTCTATGCGTTTGCGAATGGGATATACGTGGTTGCCGCTGGAAAGTTTTTGCCAGTTGATGAGTTTGGGATCGTAGAGCATGAGGTGGACGGTAAGCCGCAAAACTACTTTATCCCGGCGATGAGCCGAATGTTTGCGGATAAGGATGATATGTACGCCAATGATAAGAAGTTTAAGCTGATGGAGGGGACGGTTGGATTTTCGGAGTGGGCGGTTTTGTTTGATAGGGTATTTGGCGCCAATGGTCGTGTGGGTATGGTTTTTTATATGGCGGCGCTGTTTAGGGATATCATCTTTGCGCGGAATGGCCAGCGCTTTCCAATGCTTTTTCCTTATGGCAAGCGGGGAAGCGGTAAGGGTACGATGGTGCAGTCGTTGATGCGTTTATTTGGCGAGGGGCAGGATCAGATTATGTTGGGAGGGAAATCGACCGTGGTGAGCTTTATGCGGAAAATGGCCCAGTTTAGCAATGCGCTGGTGTGGCTGGATGAGTATAAGAATAGCCTGCAGGGACCGATTGTGGAATCGATCAAGAATATTTTTGACGGTATTGGCTATGAGCGTGGCAAAAAGGATAATACTTTCCAAACAGAGAGCACGCCTATACGGAGCGCGGCGATTGTGAGCGGGCAGGAAATGCCTACGGTGGAGCCGGCATTGTTTACGCGGGTGATACAGCTGGTCTTTGCGGAGACGAAGTTTAGTGAGGCTGCGCGCGAGCGGTACCGTAAGCTGCGGGAAATGGAGGTGGCGGGGGTATCTCACCTTACAGTGGAATTGATGCGGCATAGGAAGCTGTTTGCCGACCAGTACAAGGATGTGTATGAGCGGGTGCTGCGCGAGCTGAGCAGGGAGATTAATAACGCGGATGTGGATGAGCGGATGCTGGCTAATTATTCAGTGATGATTGCGACGTGTGAGTTGGTGGAGGGCGTGGAGAAATTGCCGTTTAAGTTGTCGGATTTTAAGGAGCAATGTAAGCAGCTACTGCTGGAGCAGTTCCACATATTGCGGGGCTCGGATGATACGTCGAAGTTTTGGCAGATTGTGGAGCAACTGGTGGCGGCTGGGCTGGTGCAGGAAAATAGGCACTTCCAGTTGCGTGATGGGTACATTGATATACGGGTGCAGGATATTTACCAACAGTATACGGAGGCGATGCAGAAACGCCGGGACCCGAATATACTGGATAAGTCTACACTGGATAGCTACCTCATGAGCGATGCGAAAACTTTCGTGAAACGGCACCGGATATTTTTTGGCGGGGCGTATAAGTGGTCGCTGCGGTTTAAGTATGCGGACCTTGGCGTGGACTTGATCCGTGAGGAGGATATGGATAGGCTGAAAGCGCGGTACCGCGAAATGGGATTGCCGGACGATGAGGTGAGCCGGGGGGATGTGAATGATAACGAGGTGGTGGAAGATGCGGAACCGGTGGCGGAAGAGCCTGCGGCGGTGCAGGGTGCTTTGCCTTTTACGAATGTGCCGCCGACTAATGGGGAGGCGGGGTTTTAAATATGGAAAATCTATTGATTGATAAAGCTATATCCCTAGGCGCTGAAATTCATTGCAGTGTGTCGGGTGGCAAGGATGGCCAAGCTATGACGAAAATGCTGGCTACAAACGGGTATCCAATTACCTCGATGATACATTGCGACCTTGGACGCGTAGAGTGGCCACAAAGTATTGATATGTGCCGGAAGCAAGCGAAAGAGTTTACGTTGCCGTTGCATATTTTGAAACGTAAGGACGGGCTGGATCTACTGGCTTATTGGTACCGCCGTTTGTTACTATTGAAGGATACTGGCAAACCGTTTTGGAGTAGTGCAAAAAGCCGCTATTGCACTAGCGATTTGAAGCGTGGACCATCAAACGTTTTCTTTACTACTTGTGGGAACCTTGTTATATCTGCCGAGGGTATACGTGCCCAGGAATCAAAAGCCCGTGCAAAGAAGCAGCCACTTAGCATTAGAGGAAGTAAAACTAGCGAGTTTTACAAAAGAATGACGGTAGCGGAAGCCCTACGGAATTATCGCCCCGACAAGCGGCTAACGATAAACTGGTATCCGGTATTTGATTACTCAATTGACCAGGTGTGGGCCACGTATGGTATGACGTCGGCGGATTTGATGTTTGCTAGGGCATTTTACCAGCAGAATGGCCTCGTGCCTGACTGGTGGCCGTTCCATCCTGCGTATGTTTTCGGAAACGAGCGGGTGAGCTGCATGTTTTGTGTGCTGGCGTGTATTGGTGATCTGCAATGTGGAGCGAAACACAACCCGGAGCTGCTGGGACAAATGATCGAGATGGAAGATGAAGGGAAGGCGACGTTTAAAAGTGGCTGGAGTTTGAGAAATCTATTAACTGAATAATATCATGAGTGAACTTAATAAAATATTGATCGGCGATGCTTTGGCGAGGCTAAAGGAATTGCCCGACGGTATTGCGCACACATGCGTAACGTCGCCGCCATACTATGGCTTACGTGATTATGGAGTGGCCTGCCAAATAGGTATGGAGGCTACGCCGGAAGAGTATATTGATAAGCTGGTGACGGTTTTTCGTGAAGTGCGGCGTGTACTACGTGATGATGGCACGTTGTGGGTGAATATTGGGGATAGTTATGCATCGGCCGCTAAGAAGCGGACAGATGAACAGGCATGCAGAAAATCGGGCTTGATGGGTGGTAAGGGTAACCAAATTGCTTGTAAGAATCAGCCTAAAAAGATGGGGCCGGGCTTGAAGCAAAAGGATCTAATTGGCATACCCTGGATGCTGGCTTTTGCTTTGCGGGCGGATGGGTGGTATCTGCGCCAAGATATTATTTGGAGCAAACCAAATTGCATGCCCGAATCGGTTACCGACCGCTGTACAAAAAGTCATGAATACATATTTATGCTTTCGAAGCAACCGAAGTACTACTATGACCATGAAGCCATCAAAGAGCTGGCTGTGTACGATGTGGATGGTACCGGTACCGCGGCGAGAAAGGCGCGCGTGGCAAACAGCAACAAAAGCGTGCCGGATGAGCTGCGAAACGGTATCAGAGCTGGATTTAAAGATGCGTCTAAATTTAACGGAAAACACAACGACAAACAGCGGGGCCATTCGAGACGGCATGAGGGTTTTAATGCTAGATGGGATCACATGACCAAGCGCGAGCAGGGACCGGGGATGCGGAATAAGCGGTCTGTATGGACGGTATCGCCCGCCCAGTTCCATGAGGCCCATTTTGCGACTTTTCCGGAAAAGCTGATAGTGGATTGCATAAAGGCTGGTAGTCCGCAGGGGGGGGTAGTGATTGATCCATTCGGGGGCGCTGGTACTACCGCCGTTGTGTCTGATAAACTGGGTAGATACTGGATTATCATTGAACTCAATCCGGCGTATGGAGATATTTCTACTAATCGGGTGGCGTCTAGTCAGGGTTTGTTTCAATTTAATAGGGTTGGTTAAATGTCACACGATTCAAGCAAACTGATTGCTTTCAACTACTTCGGGGGAAAACTTACCTGGACTGACTGGCTGTATAAGTACTTTCCGAAGCATGTGCATTTTATCGACGTGTTTGGTGGCTCGATGGCCGTTACGCTGAATAAACCGCTGAGCCGGATTAATACATATAACGACATCAATGGCGATGTAGTGAATTTTTTCCGGGTGCTGCGCGATTATCCGCGTGAGCTGATCACACAGCTTTTGCTTACACCGATATCGCGGCAGGAATATAATGAGTGCTGGGGTGATGTGGACGAACCGGTTGAGCGGGCACGGCGTTTTTACGTGCGTGTACGGCAAAGTATGTTTAGCATGGGTGGCCAACAGAAAAATAAGGGATGGCGGCTATCGAAAGCGAAAACGGATGTATGGGGGGGAGAAGTGGTTTCGCTGTGGTGGAATAGTATACCTAAACTGATTGAGATATCGGATAGGCTGATGAGCTTGCAGATTGAAAATAGGTGTTTTCGTGAGTTGATTCCGTTACTGGATTTTGCCGAAGCTTTCTTTTACCTGGATCCGCCGTACCCAGTGGAGAGCCGGGCCAGCAAAAATGATTACCGGTTTGACTTTACAGATAATGATCACATTGACTTGGCGACGGTGGCACGGGCGGCTACTGGGATGGTGATGATTTCATCTTATGACTGCGGACTGATGCGCGAGCTGTATGGTGATTGGGAAATGGTGGCTTTCCCCTCGAAACGGAATAATATACGTAGTGGCCTGGTGCAGGAATGTATTTGGATGAACTACGAGCATAAGGAACAATTGACACTTTTTAATAACTAAATATCATGAACGAAAATTTATTGAACACAGAAATTGACAAGCTCGACGAATTGTACGAAGGGCTGAAGGACTGTATTTACGGTGAAATGCCAGTGGGAAAAATGAATAAGGCGCTGGGCTTATTGGTTAAAATTCGCGACCAGTCGGCCACGAATATCCAGCGACTGGCGGCAATGGATGTCGGTCCTGTTTATCCTATACTGGAAGAGCTGGAGCGGGCTGAAACAAAGCACCCAGCGTGGCCTAGCGATCCTATTCATGCGGCAGCTGTTGTACAGGAAGAATGCGGGGAAATGGTAAAGGCTGCCGTGCAATATGTATATGAGGGCGGTGAGGAAAAGGCTTTGCTGGCGGAGGCTGTTCAGACGGGTGCAATGGCTATTCGGTTCTTGAAAAATTTTAATGGCCGAAAGACTACGCGATCGGTGACTGACGAATTTGATTGTAGCGCCACATAGCCATGCCTTGCGATTATTCGGAATATCCGGCCAATTGGAACGAAATCCGCCAACGGATTTTGGAACGGGCAAATCATTGCTGCGAGTTTTGCGGGGTAGCCAACTACACCGTAAAGGCTAACGGGACCAAGGTGGTACTGACGATTGCCCACCTCGATCATGATAAGAGCAATGCGGATGTTTTGGATGATCGATTGCGGGCGCTGTGCCAGGCGTGCCACCTGAAGTATGATTTGCCGAGGCATATCGAAAATAGGAAGTATGGCCGTAACTGGCGGCGCGACCAGTTGAAACTTAATTTTTGAACTTAATTTTTATCAAAATGCCAACTTTATCTTACAGCGGTGTATCGAGGATTGAAAAGCAATGTTGTGTATCCTTTAAAAAGGATGACGGGGCGGAGCTGGTGATGTACGGCGAAATCATCAATCACAAAGTGCTGAAGGATTCTATTGGACCGGTTTACCGCCACAAGAGCGATTTTCAAGCTCTTGACGAATCAACGCAAAAGGAGATAATTGAGGCTACGTATAAAGAGTTGCATACACTTATTTATAGCATACATGGAGACTAAGAAGAAAACATACGTGCTCACGGTGAGCAAGGTATTTTTGAAGGGCCACCCGCGGGCTGGCCAGCCTACGAACTTCCGGCAGCTGATACTGGAAGGAAAGAAAATACACACGATACGCGCCGGGGAGTACTGGCGCAAAGTGGCGGAAGAAGTTAACGCTGGGAATGCGGTGCTGAGTGTGCGTGACTGGATTGGAAGGCCATATAATAGTAAGCAAGACGAGTTTTTGCGGCTGGAAAAAATGGGGTGGCAGGAAACTATGGTATTGCCATATGGGGATGTGAGTAAAGATGTGCGCATACGTACGAATGCTATTCATGAGGGGAGTTTTAGCAGCGTAAGCGAAAAATACGTAGCTGCGAACGATGGGCTGGCGGTGGAAGATTTCCGCGCTTGGTTTGGCGGAAGCCTTACAGGCGGTATTATCCACTTCACGGACTTTCGGTATTGAGCTTTTTTTGTATCTTAGCATTGGTTTAGGTTGATAGCCCCAAATCCCTTTGGGGTGGCCCCGATCGGTAACACGGTCGGGGCTTTTTTGTGTGGTGGAGTTTAATTACTAAGTTGTTTTTTAAGAGGGTGGCGAAACTGCGTGGATAGCATGGATAGCGTGGACACACGTTCTATATATATAAAGATTGTATTAATAATCAACATATTATGATGCTATAGCTCGCGAAAACGCTCGCAAACATTATCCATCCGTGTCCACGCGTGTCCATACATTTACATCTTTGATATCCGAAACATTGGGAAGACTAAAAATATTAGTATAATTTTGTGTGTATGGAAGAGCATGGAACGATTAGACGTTTTGATAAATCAGTGCCGCATGAGCTGAAGCTTACGCTGCGCATGGCAAAAGATAACGGATGGTGGATTTACCAGCGGAGTACTAAGAAATGGTTTACACCGCAGGAATTTCAGAATGAGGCTTTCCGGTTGCTCGTTAAAGAGCCAGGTGGCCACATGAATGATTATGATTTTGTGCCGATGAACCCGTGGGACGGACTACGGAGGCGTGTGGACTATCTGCAAAAGGTAATGACGGAAACGATTGAATTTTCGCGCAGACTGGAAGAGCATTATAAGGCCAACGGGATATTTAAATAGTTAAAAACTATCTAATATATTTTTTATATAGTTTTTGATTATAATTAGCTATATTTGAGGGTACTAATTACCCAATACCATGAGCGACATTGTAAGAATAACCGTTAAGCCGCATGTAAGGCGTTATCTTTTGGTCCAATTTGGTCCGCAGCTTTTGATCTCCGATCGTAACTATGCCGCTGGCTTGTTACGATCGATGTTTGAGCCTTTTGCAAAGGATGATCCGGGGCGCATTCGCCCTTGCTTGAAGCATAGCCTGGGGGAAATGTATGATGTATGCATGGGTGAGACGGGTTTGCGGAAGTATGGTGGATATCTTAGCGCTGAGAAATTGAAGCTTTTTAGCGAGGCAATTGATTTGTTGATCAAACAGGAAATGTACCGCTGGTGCCATCACCCGGACGCGCCGGATACGAAGGTTGATTATAACATCCGCCGTTTTCAGGATTTTTACGGCTTCCAGGAGGAACATCTTTCGTTTGATAATTTGAAGCGCTGGTATTACCGCGAGCGCCAGCGGCTGGAGGTGCGAACGGGCGTAGATGAAAATGGGAAGCCGGGGCTGGTGATCCCAATGATGATTGAGGATTTTGATCGGCCAGTGGTGGGTGCATTCGGCAGTAATTTTCCGCCTCAAATGTCGCTTTTCGGGTGATTTTGCCGAAACCGTGGACACTTGTGGACACTAGGTGTTTTGTTATTTACCTAGTTATTAGTGTTTTAGGTTTTTAGGTGTTTTTTGTGTCCACGAGCCGTGGATAATGTAAAGCGCTGATTTTGTTGGGGTTGTATGGTTAATGTCCATCGTATCCATGATATCCAAGGGAAAACAGATATCAGCCTTTCCAAAGGACTATTTTTTTATTTTTAAAATCGGTATTATAAAAGCATCATAATCGCCGACCACTTCGATATTATTATCGGAAATGACTTTTGGTTTATGATTGATAGTTGACCGTTGCATCGGGACAAACTTGTTTTCGTCAAATTCTACGAGCACTATATCAGGATAACTAGGGTTTGCCAATATAACTCCGTCGTCCTTTAATTCCATTGCCAAGATATGAGGTTCATCAACCGGCTGCCATTTTAATTTGTTAACCAGATATTCTTTAGTTATTTTTTCTTTTGATTCCATATCCAAATATACAACTATTTCCCGTCCTTTCCCTTCAACACCGTTTGCTGTCACTTTGCGCTATGGCAAAGATTCATATACTACATGACGGCGACAACATTGGCTCGATTGCTCACGTGATCGAGATCGCCCACCACACTGATTTCTCATCTTTCGCGCCCATTGCTTTCAAAGCCGGCAAAGGCTGGAACCAAGTGGAAATACTTCCGGCCCAAGGCAGCTTGGAGCCTACGCGCGAGGAAACGGACAACGGTATGCGCTACACGTACCAAGGGAGGTTTCGTATACACCACCCGACAGCGGAGCTGGAGGCTACGCTGGCTGCTTACATTGGCCAGCGGTCGGTGCTGCGCATCCGCGACATGAATGGCCGCTACTGGGTGATTGGTTCGCCGGTGTGCCCGGTAACGATCGTAATGGCTGGCGATACGGGTGAGACGTATACCGGTGCTCCGCACTACCAGTATGGCTTTCGGGTGGAGCAACCGCACCCGGCGCTGTAGTGTCCTTTCGCCCGCTAAGGGCATTATTCAGTTTTGCATTCTCATAGTATTGGTTTTCCGGCACTGCCGTGGTGGTGGTGCCGGAATTAAAAGAGTTAAATGAAGCGTCCATTTTTTGAAGTTGTGCAGGCGAAAGCCGGGGAAGCTGGCCGGATAAATATCTACGGGGTGATTGGTCCCTGGTGGGATGAGACGAATGCCAAAGGTTTTATCCGCGCTTTCAATGCGTTGGAAAAGGAGCATGAGCGGATAAATATCCATATCAATGGACCAGGCGGTTCGGTATGGGAGGGTTTGCCGATTTTCAACGCTATCAAAGCGAGCAAGAAGGAAGTGCATACATATAACGACGGTATTGCCTTCAGTATGGCTGCAATGATCTTGCTGGCGGCTAAGCCGGGCCGGGTACACGCGGCCAAAGGTTCGTTGATGATGATTCACAACGTTAGCACGTGGTCATACGGGAACGCGCGGAAGCTCCGTAAGGATGCTGACACTATGGATAAGTATGACGATGTGCTGGGTGGTTTGATCGCAGACCGGACGGGCAAAGCCCTCGACGTGGTGCAGGCCGAATACATGGACTACGACGATCATTACTTTACGCCGGATGAAGCGAAAGCGGAGGGCTTTATCGATGTGGTGGAAGATTACGACGCTGAGGATATGCCGGAAAATGTGAAGGAAATGAGCCCTGAGCAGGTGGCAGCTTGGTATGATGAGCGGATGGAAGAGCCATCGCAGTCTTTTATGGCTAAAGTGATGGATCAAGTTGGCGCGATGATCGGTTTGAATAAGGATCAAAACCCGAAAAATATGTTTGGTAATAAATTTTCGAAACTCACAGCCCTGGCAAAAGTTGCTGCGGGTGATGTGACGGCGGAGCAAGTGGATGCCGTAAACACCGAAATCGCAGAGGCTGGGATTGAGGGTGTAACGCTTGCATTGGATAGTGAGCTGGCTACTGCTGAGCAAAACGCTACTGACTTGGTCGAGGCAAAGAAAAAGGTAACGGATTTGGAAGCTCGGGCGACTAAAGACAATGCAACCATTGAGGCGCTAAAGGCGGAAGTGGCAGAGCTGAAGGGTAAGCCAGCAGCTGAAACAACCACTACCAAAACGGATAAGGATGACGTGATCCCGACCGGTGAAAAAGAGGAAGAGGTGGACAATTTCCGCACTTCGGTGGATGAGGAGTATGAACAAATTTGGGGTAAGTAAGCCCTGATTGTGATTTGCTAAATTTTTAGAACTGGATAAGATGAAAAATTTTTCGAAAGGATTGGGGTTGGCGGTCGGCTTGTTGCTGACGGCTCTTTTATCGCTCTTTGTGGCGAATGCGGTGGGTAAACCTGCTTTGCTGGGGGTGCTTTTTGCTGTGTTTTTAATTGGGGGGCTGGTGCCTCGAGGGAACGCGGGTGTGCTCCGTGCAGAGGCATCGCCGGATATTTCGGCGCTGGCTGCATATGCAGGTAAATACGCGAAGGGATTGTATAGGCGTTTTGTAACTGGCATACAGGTATTCAACGATATCACACCCATGTTTAACGTTAAAAACAAGGTGAACCTGCATAAGCTAACCGTTAGTGGTGGCCCGATGCCGTACTCAGGTATTGAGGAGTCGAACCCTAACGACATCAAATTGAGCGGGCAGGTGCTGGAGGTTGATGATTGGCAGCGGGATATTACGATTGAACCGAAAAAATACCGTACGATCTATCTCGCGGAAGATCGTGGCCCTGGTGAAGGCGCTACTAACACTCGGATTCCGTACGCACAATTTACACTGGAAACGGTGGCTGATGAGAATGCCTCAGCAATCAATAACCAAACCGTTTGGAATGGTGTAGGTCGCGCGGCATTCAGCGCGTTTAATCCGGCTTCTACTTACGACGTAGGCGATTTGGTTCGCTTCAATACGGGTAAGAAAGATCACTATTTCCGTGCGTTGGACGAAACGACAGCGGGGCAGTCGCCCGCTACCCACCCAGCAAAATGGCTCAACGTGGATGTGCTGGCTATCTGTGAGGGTTTGGGGACTAAAATCCGCACGCTGCGTACAGCTGATGCATTGGGTAAAGTGGTTACAACGGGATCGTTGGCCACTGATGCGTATTCAAAGTTCAAAGCTGTGTACCGGGGCGTTCCCGAAGTAGTGCGCGCAAACAGGAAATGCTTTATGTATAGCTCTTTGTCTTCTTTTGAGGCGTTGCTTGATGATTTCGAGGGCGATATCTCGAAGTATACCGATAAGGATTTGAAGTTGGTCACATTGCCTACGTCCAATGGCAATTGCATCCTTAAGCCGGTAACGTGGATGAGTGGGAGCCAGCAGCTGGTTTGTACGCCGAAGGAAAATCTGATTGCTGCGACCGACTTGCTGGGCGATTACGAAAAATGGCGGCCTATCGAAAAGATGTACACGATCGACTTCGGTTTGACTGGTGTGCTGGGTTTCGGTGTGCAGGACCCGGAAGTGATTTCGACCAACGACATGAGTTAATAAACGTTGCCCGGCTTCGGCCGGGTAACTTTTCGATACTTTTTTACTGATAAAAAGATGCAAAAGTTTAAAACAATTGAAGAGGCGCAAGAAGCCTACGACAGATTGCAGGGTGTTCATACCGAATTGAAGGGAAAATACGACGCACAGGCTAAAGATTTTTCTACGGCTAAGGGTGTGGTAGAGGAGCTTACTGCGAAGCTGGAAGATGCTTCGACGGGCAAACCAGCGCAAGTCATAGCCGCCGTTGGGAAACAAAAGTACGTGGTCAATTTCGGCGTGAACGGAAAAACCAAACAGCAAGTAGCGGAAGATGGGAAGCTGCTGCAATCATTGGTGAAGGCTGAAAGCGGTGCGCTGACGGCGATTAAATAATGGTTGAACGATTTTAAAACCGTAAAACATGGATTATAATAGTATAATGGATATCGCGCTTGGCTTTCAAGATGGCTTGGAAAACGCCAGCGGTATTCAGGAAAAGGCTTACTTTATCCCCAGCTCTTATATAGAGACATGGGGGAAGCCAGCTGCGGACGGCACGACCGCGGAAAGCTTGGTGACGATCGAAAATGATCACATTTTAAAGGAGGGTAAGGCTCCCATTGCATTGGATGTGCTGACTGACAAGTCGGGCGTGAACGGTTCGATGGACGGTGAGATTTTGAGCAGTGTTTTCCAAGCTACGCTGGAAACCTTTATGCCACAATTGTCGGCAAAGAATCTTGGTAGCGCAGGTGCAATTAAGAATTACCGCGGAATCGTGTTGTTTAAACGCACCTTTGGCGGTGATTGGTTGCAAATTGGCTCGGAGGAGATTTTGGCACGTCCCATTCCTGGGGGCACGTTCGGTACCGGTGTAGGTCCTACTGGCGAGCCTGGTATTCGAATCAATTTCCAAGGCTTCAGCCATATGCCACTTTTCGTTTACAAAGGGGAATTTCCAGCCCCTGCACCCGGAGGATAGACTATGGCAGTGAAATTCTCTTTGCCAGCTGATCTTGCTGGCAGCTACGAAGTGGTAAATACCACATCGCCGATTTTGGAAAGCCGGATCGGTCGGATTGATTTTCGCAGGCTCACAAAAGAAAAGGCAGAGGCGTTGATCAAAGCGGGTACTAGGTACTTGCGTAAGATTGAAAAGAAACCTTCCACGGCGAAGGATAAGGAATAGGTGTGTGCTTTTTTTGGTTAGTTTGGAGCCACCGCTGGGAAGCGGTGGTTTTTTTGTTTAAATATGATACCACTTCAATCTAAAGTTCTCTACGTGGGAGAATAATTCTCGAAGATTGTCATTTATATCGTCAGGCTCATTAGGGGTTGCAAAAATTTGAGCATCAAGCCCTGATACAACTTCTTTAATAGTTTGCTCGGAATGTCCACTTTCGGCTGAAAATTCGAAGTAGGATTCCCTAATAGATTTTAGCTGCTCGATATTTTTACCAGCCGTTACGGCAAATGAATAGAACTTTACTAATGGGTTTTTTTTTCCAAATGACGACTTCAGTCTTTCACTTATATCGACTATTTCAATGTAAAAATTATCAAACCTTTTATAGTTTTTAATTACATAATTTAATGTGTTTTTTTGCCCATTATTTTTTTCGTCTATAGCTTTCTGGAAAAATGATTCTAACTCAACTAAATGGTAATTATTGAAAGGCCCCCTAATAAATGCTATATATTCAATAACAGAACCGGCTTTTGCCTTTGCGTCTATTACTAGGTCATACTTTTTTTGTTGTTTCCACGCAAAAAGAGCGATAGCAGCAATTACCATCGTGAGAAAAGATGCAATTGTGGTAATTAATTGCAATAATAATTCACTAGATGAAGAGTCAAAGTAAAAGTTAAACATAGATTTATAATTAATAGCTTAAGCAAATATACAAGTTTAACATCTACCAAGTGTCCTTTCCCCCACACTTTCCCTTTAGGATTTTTGAGTCATGCAGGAAATACGCGCATGGCTCGAAAATCAAGATTATCCCACTGGTGTCGCACTTTATGAAAAGTTCGGCACCAGTGACTTTCTAAAGCAACTTTTCGCAGGTGGATCCAGCCAGTATACCCGAACGAAGCTTTGGGAAGAGCTGGCTAGCTTGGTGCCTGAAGATGCTACCCATCCTGATCTGCCACCAGCGGAAGCCACTACCTCAGAAATGGATCACGAGAAAGTGATCACCAGCCCGATCTACCTGAAGCTTTGCCGCGATCGTGACCAGGTGTTTAGGCAGATCGACCGAAATATGTATTTGCTAGACACGTGCCGGTCCGACGATACGCGCTACAAAGCCGCCAAACAAATACTTCGCCTGCAGCGACGCAAGCAGGAATTTTTCGCGGAGCTGGATTACATGGAAGAGCATGGCGCTCCCATGCCTGTAGCCCCGCCTAAAGAGCATAAGACACCGGAAATGCAGCGGTTGTACGTGCAAATCTGCAAAGCCGAAAAAAGGCTGCTACAGCCTAATTTAAGGAACCGCGAAAAAACGACGCATTTGCTGGCACGCAAGCGTGCTAGGCTCGAAGAGCTGCGTAGAGAAAGGAGTGGTCTATGAGTTTGATACGGGCAAAGGACGTTGATATTGATGGTCCATTGGGCCGCATCTATAAAGCGCATTTGTCGAATAAGGTTGACCAGCTTCGGGCAACAGACAAAGCACTACTTACCCGCATGAGGCGGGTAGACACGTTGGTACGCGAAAAGAAGCTGCACGAAGAAAAGCGATATAATTCGGGGGGGGAATCTTACGTGTTTTCATTCAAGCGTCCCTATAAAAAGCGCGAGATTGTTGAATGGCTTCAATCGGAGTTCGGGATTTCTATCCGCCAGGCATATTTGGATGTCGAGATGGCCCAGCGCTTCTTTCACAGTTTCGAAACGTCGCAGGATCGTGAGATTGCTCGTGGCATGGCCATTGAGACCGGCGAGGAAATGATGGCCCGTGCGGAAGCTGCTGGCGACTTCCGCGCAGCTGCAGCTATTTTCAAAGAGCTCAATCAAATCAAGCAGCTGCGAACCTTCCAAATGGATTTGCTTGATCCGAGCGAGTACATTCCGACGGACCCCATACTGGTCGATGATCCGTCTAAGCTTGGCTTTCCCGCACTGGATGAGCCGGTGGAGGACATCAAGGCCCGACTGATGAAAAAGCTCAAAAAGGGATTCATTGAGACACTCGTAGAAGATGCTGAAACGGTTGATGATGAAAATGTGGAAGAGGAGGAAGTCTAATGGCCGAAATCTATCTTAACGATCCGCAGAAACGGTCATGGTACACCCAGTGCAAGGAAGAGTACGGCGTGTGGGGGCGCGGTACCGGAAAAACGCAAGGTCCCATTGCTGACCGTACCATACGGTTCGCCAATGCGATGCCCAGGGGGGCTACCGGTATTGTGGGCACGACGTACATGCAGTTGCTGGACCGTACATTGCCACCATTACTGAAGGCGTGGGAAGATCGTGGATACCATGAAGGCATACATTTTTGGGTGCGCACACGGCCACAAGATAGGTTGCTCATCCCGAAGCCGTTGTACAAAGTTCTACACCCGGAATACTCTATATTTTGGTGGAATGGCCACGTTTTTCATTTGATAAGCCAGGATAAGCCGGGACTCGCCAATGGTAAGACGCTCGATGCTATTGTATGCGACGAAGCTCGCTTTTTAAACCACGAGCGATACGTAGACGATATCGCGCCGATCAACCGGGGTAACCTCGACCACTTTAGCCATCTACCCTTCCACCACGCCGTGACCATGTTTACAGACATGCCGCGCGATCCGCGTGGGCGCTGGATACTGGATAAGGTGGAGCAGATGGATACGCGTGGCATCGCGGAGATCGCGATGCTCCAATATGAGCAAAACAAACTGTTACAAAAGCGCCTGCAAAAGAATCTAAGAAAGGGACAAATTAAGTATTTAAACCGCAGGATATCGGAGTATAACCGGGCATTGCATGCGGCACGGTCGGAGTACCCGGTTTATTATTCCGAGGCCAGCAGCTTAGAAAACCTAGCCATCCTGGGCGAAGAGCAGATACTGCAATGGCGGCGGGAAATGATTACCCCGGTTTTCAAAGCAGCTATCCTTAACGAAAAGATATTTTTGATTGATGATGGTTTTTACCACCTGCTGGATACCGATCACCATTGCTATAACGAGTACGACTACAGTTACATCGAGGGTCTGGGGCTACACTTACCACCGGATGCGCTATCTGATTGCCGGAAGGATGCTGATCTGATTAAAGGCAAAGCCATTGATGTGTCATTCGACTACAATAGCAAGATCAAATCATTGGTATGTGGGCAGGATACCAATCGCGCATACCGCGTATTGAAGTCGATGTTTGTTACCCGCGAGCAAGGTAAGATACTGACGGATTTGGTGGATGAGTTTTGCGAGTACTACAAACCGCACGATTGTCACGATGTTAATTACTTCTATGATCACACCGCAAAGGTAACGGACGCTACGCGTCTCAAAACATTATCTGAGATCGTGATGGATCAGTTCCAAGCGAATGGCTGGCATGTGCGTGGTATCGACATTGGCCAGCAGCCAATGCACGAAACGCGTTACCGGATGTGGGAGGAAGTGCTGAAGGAAAAAGATCATCGTTTCCAATCGGTACGCTTCAACCGGCAAAACAATGATAACCTAATCACGGCCATGCAGGCATGCGGTACCAGACAGGGGCGCAATGGCGTGGAGAAAGATAAGCGCCCCGAACAAAACAGCAAGGTAAAGCCCGAAGATGCACCGCACCTAACCGACGCGCTTGACACCCTCTACATTGGCAAGTTCCAATTTGATTATGGCTATGACCTACCAGTTACCGATCTGCTGATAGCTTAGGAACGCGAAGAGCGGGGAGCGCCCCACCCCCACCCCCCTATTCATATATCGTCAAAAGTGCACGGAAAGCTTTCCCTTTCGGATAGGGCGTGGCGGGGTCAACTGTGTGTCACTGCGCTAAAAATTTTCAGTTTTCACGGGTAAGGTTTTGGCCATGAAACTTTTGCCTCAAAAAATCGTGCACAAATGTGCGTCGCTGGACTTTCCCTGTTTCGTGTCCTTTCGTCCGTGCGCGCGAGGGGGGACTTTTGGGGCATGGAGATCATTAAGGTGAAAGATATGCTCAATACGATGGCCATGCGTGGCGCGGATGGTGAGCTGATTCCTTTCTCGATCACGTTCGTGACCTGCGACGAAAAGCTGGGGACTGGTGGTAAGAAAATTACGCTCGATCGCGCAGTACTGCTTGGCGGTCCCAGTTCGAAAAACAAGCGCGGTAGTCGTGATCCGCAGCACTACGGAAATTATACCAGGAACATCCGGCATGCAGACAGCGACCGGATTATAAAGATTCACGCGTTGCTGGTAACGCGATTCAACGGAATGAGGGTAGCACAATAATGGCAAAAAACAACGGGGTTGAGTTTGTAACGGATGATTTGGCGCTGATAGCTGGCGGGGAGATACTGGTGGAAATGGGTACGCCGGTCAATCTCGATCCGTTGAAAAAGCAACCGGTGAGCCCGAAGAAAAAACAGCAATCGAGCGAAGAGATAGCGCGTTGGGGAGAGGATAACGATTTCCCGCAGTTGATTATCGAAGCGAATGAGCGTAGCACGGAACTACCTTCATTGCTGGACTGGATGGCGCGGGCACTTCAGGGACGCGAGGTACTTCCGTTCATCAAGAAGTGGAATCCGGAAACGCGCAAGCTGGAGTATGAGTACGTGGAAGATGAGGAGATCACCAACTTTTTAAGCGATATCGCATTTAAGCGCTATATGCGCGAGGCCCCCACAGATTTCTTTTGGTTTTGGAACGTTTTCCCGGAGCTGATTAAAGCGAAAGGCGGCGATAAGATTGCTTACCTGGGCACGCAGGATGCGAGCTTTTGCCGGTGGGGGAAGCAAAACAACAAGGGGATCGTAGATAAGTGCTACATCAATGCGAACTGGCCGGATGCGAGGCCGGATGATAAGGAAACGGTAAAACTGCCGGTTATTGATCCCTACAGTAATGAGCGTATTGATTTGGTTAGGAAGAGCCAGGCGACTACGTTTATTTACCCAGTGTCGTATCCATCGCCGGGCAAGGTGTATTATCAGCTGGCAAAGTGGAACGGCTATTTGGTGAGCGGATGGGAGAGCGTGGCCCGTAAAATTCCTAAATCAAAAGAAAACCAAATGAAGCGCGTGTTTTCAGCGCTGTACAAACTATCAATCCCGATTGCTTATTGGCCAGCTACTTACAAGGATTGGGATAAACTATCACCTCAGGAGCAAAAGGAGAAAAAGCAAGAAAAGCTGGCGCACATTAACAAGACGTTGACGGGTGAGGAAAATGCCGGTAAAACAATCTTGACGGAATTTGGGAAGGATCGGGCGGGCAATGATTTGCCGGAATGGAAGATTGAGAAAATTGAGCGGCATGAGTTATCAGGGGAACACTTGGAAGATAGCCGCGAGGCCAGTGAGCATCTGATGCGCGCGCTGGGGGTTGACCCGACGTTGGTGGGCGATGGTCCCGGTAAGAAGATGGGCGGCGGTAGTGGCTCTGATAAGCGTGTGGCTTTCAATATCTACGTCGCTTTACAGCAACCATACCGTGATGTGATACTGGAGCCGCTGGATTTCATTGCGGAGTATAACGGCTGGAAGGCAAAACACCCCGGGCTGTGCTTTCGGATGGTGGAGATTGAGCTGGAAACGCTGGATAAATCTCATAAGACGGCTAAAGAAACAACTAACTGATATGAACACAACTAAATGGGATGTCGCTACTGAGCTGGACAAGCTCAAGATGATGGATCAGCGCCGGTCAGGGTCGACCGTGCTGCTTTTTTTATCCGACGCGGCGCAAGTTGAAGAGCTGGGGCGGATAATTGCCCAAGCGGGGAACTTAGCGAATGTAAAAGTGGTGCACATCGCGGAGTTGAATGGCCGCAAGCCCACGCACATAGCTGTAGATGAAGTTGACCACTTATCTTTTGAAGTGGATTCATCTTTGGCGTCTGTGTTAGACAAGATGTGCGAACGCTCCCCCGAAGATTTTCGGAGAGAATATTTAGGCGAGTTCCTTCCTGGCGGTGAACCTATCGCAGATCGACTGAAGGATGTTCCGATGGCTAAAAGTGAGTTTGTCGTGGCTTCGGAAAGTCGCGGCAAATGGAAGGGGCGCCGGGCGATTGAAAGGGGGTGGCGGCGATGATTTGGGTAACGACGGATGAGCAGCTGAAGGCGGCCGTTAGCGCGGTTACTGTTGATTTGAGTATCGATAGTTTGGGCTCGTTTCTGCTGGAGGTGGAGAGCGATTTTATACTGCTGATCGGGAAGTTGGCAAAGGATGAGCTGGTGGCGCTCCCTGATCATATTGCTACGGTGTATATACGGGCGGCGGCGGTAAACTTGGCGCTGGCGGCGTATGCTAGTAGCGGGGCGATGCTGATATCTGATGCGGGGATGCATGTGACGAAGAGCGACCGTAACCTCCCCGCGAGTGATAAGAAGATCGTGGCGTTTAAAAGGGATCGGCACAAGGTGGGCTGGGGCTATTTTGAAAAGTGCGTGGCACAAATGGAAGCTGATGCGGTGGCTTTCCCGGGATGGAAGGCGAGCGAAGAGCGGGCGCGGTACATGGCGCTTTTCGTGGATTACTCGTTTGAGTTCGCGCTGTATAGCAAGGTGAATGTTTCGCCTGATCTGTATCAGCGGCTGCGGCCGGAAATCCGCAAAACGGAGATTGATGTGCTGGCGCCGGTACTGGGTAGTGCGGTGTGGACGGAATTAAAGTCGCGCAAGAATGGCGACGGCGGTGACTTGGATGGCAAGTGGCAGGAACTGTTGGAGCAGGTGCTGCGGGCGCTGGGGCCGCTGGCGCTGGCGGATGCGCTTCCTTACCAAATGGTGGAAGTGGGCAAAGATGGTGTTTTCCAGCTGAGCGAGGCGGCGCTGAGTAGCACCAGCGATAACATCGAGGCGCGTAGCGTGGTGCAGCCCCGGGTGATGGCGGGGCTGTTGACGCGGCTAGTCTCGGAAGGCGAGGCGGAACTGGAACGGCTGCGCAAGTTCCTTAACGCGAACCGGGCGACGTTTGAGGGTGCGCCGGATCATGAGGTAGCGCCGATGGCAAAGATTAACGAGGGGTTGGATGATTCTAATGTGTACTTTTTATGAGACCGGATATTTTTTGGGATCATCTACGACTAAACCTATTCAATGGCCGGATACTGCAAGCCCAAAAAGTTGGGATTGATCGTATAATAGACCGCTATTATGTGGAGCGGTTACCCAGCGGCGGTTTTTCGCAATTGGCGTACTTGCTGGCAACTTCATATCACGAGACGAATAAGGCGATGCAGCCGAATTATGAAAACCTGAACTATACGAGTGCGATGCGGATTAGGGAGGTGTGGCCGAGCCGTTTCCCGACGCTGGCTAGCGCGGCGCCGTACGTGCGCAACCCGCGCGGACTTGCAAACTTTGTGTATAACGGAAGGCTCGGAAATCGACCGGGCACGGATGACGGGTGGAACTACCGTGGCCGTGGTGATGTGCATATCACGGGGCGCAACAACTACGTGTTTGCAAGTGAAAAAACGGGTGTGGACTTACTGGCTGATCCTGATTTGGCGTTGGATGAGTTGGTATCGAGCAAAATTTTGGTTGTGGGTTGCTTGGAAGGATGGTTTACACGGGGCATGCACCGTCTATCGGATTATGTGGCGGGTGGCTTACGGGACTTCGTGAATGCGAGGCAGGTAGTGAATGGACTTGACCAAGCGCGTTTGATAGCGGCGATTGCTGATGTTTTTGAAAGTGCGGCCTTGCGAACGGTTGCGTGATATCATGCTTATGGATGAAAAGAAAGTGAATTGGTTGGTAAAGAATTTTTCGGAGCTGGTTGGGCTCTTTGATACGAAAACGCGGGCTTCGATAATGGTGCTGTTGTTTGCGCTTATTGGCTTTTTGGGTTACGATCTGAGGCGGGTGTATAACGTGCGGGCGGTGGATAGTGAGGCGCGGTTGAAGCGATCAGAGGATTTTATATACAACCAGGTGCTGCGGCGGCTGGAGCCCGAAATATCGCAGATGCGTGAGAATACGGATAGTGCGCGGGCGAAGGTGGACACGATGGCGCAGAAAACGGCCCCGTTGCTGGAAAAGCTTTCGGAAGCGGTTGAGGATTTAAATAAGAAAAGGAGGTAGCAATATGAAACGGCTATTATTTGTTGCAGTAGTGCTGCTGTTATTGGGTAGTACTTCAAACCGGGTGCGCGAGCGGCGTACGATCGGTGTTGCGGCGCGTGAGCTGGGAATCAGTGTGGACTCGTTGGAGCGGAAGGTGATGGAACTTGAGGCGCTTACGAGCCAGCTTGCGGAGGTGGAATGAGGTGGCGCGGGGCAAAGATGCCGGTGGCATGGCACGTGTGGGAATGGGTATTGATTTTCGCGATATCGGGTTGCGGGGTATTTAGGGATTCGACGCGCGATAGGCGGCTGGATAAGGTGGATGCTTCGGTGTTGCTTGATGTGGCGCGGGTGGATACGAGCAAACGGCTAGTGCTGGAGCGATGGAATGTGCAGCAACGGATGCCTGGGCAATCGTATTCGTTTGGTGGCAATTTCGTAGACGGCTGGCTACGGGTGGTCAATCCGTTGTTTGAGCTGCAGATGGGGCTGGATAGCTTGGGTAATGTGCTGAGCGGTGCGCTTGTATTACCGCCTTCGGATGTGTCGGGATCGGGCGAACGGCTGACGCTGGAGCAAGCGGGGAAATCGGAACGGGATAACTCGCAGTTGGAAGTTAACGAAAAGCACAAGGCGGATGAGCGCACGGGTACGGCATCGTGGAAAGGGGTTTGGGTGTGGCTGGGGGGCATTGCGCTGGTGCTGGTGTTTTTATATGTGCTGGTGCGATATTATTTGAGGCGATGAACACGATACATATTGAACGTAGGGGTAAGCGGAGGTATTACCGTGCGCCATCGGAATGGAATGAGCTGACGCGGCGGCAGATTTTTGCCTGGTGCGGCATTGTGCGGCAAGCGATATCGGTAGAGGATGCGCTGGCGGCTGCGGTGCTGCTGTTTTATAAAATTCCGCTGGATCTGCTTAGCTGGCTTTCCCCGGGCCAGCGGTTTAAGCTGGCGGAAAGCTTGGGTTTTCTTGATGGTGAGAATAGGCTGACCACGAATGTGATCGGCCGCGTGCGGTTATTGGGCCGGGCGTACCACGGTCCGGTGGGCAGGCTGGCCAACGTGAGCATTGGGGAGTTTAGGCGCACGGAGATTTATTACCAGCACTGGCTGCGTTCGCGGGACCCGCAATTATTGCGGTTGCTGGCGGCGACGCTTTTCCGGCCGAAAGGTAAAGGTGGAGCGGATGATGTGCGCGAGCGGATGGTGGAGCGGCGTATTAACCGCAGGGCGCGGCTTTTCCGGCTGTTGCATCCGAACTGGTTGCATGCGATTCTGCTTTATTACGAGGGTTGCCGGGCTGCGGTACGGAAGCTTTATCCAAGGGTATTCGTGAAGGCAACCGGCGGGGACCAAACGGACGGTAGGCCACAACCGTGGAAGCTGGTGGATTTGGATACGCATATTTTGGCTTTTAGCGGTGATAAGCTGGGGACGTATGCGGAGACGAATGAGGTGAATATGCACGTATTTTTTAAACATATGACGCAACGGCTGGAGGAGTACGATGCGCGCCAGCGGAAAGGGGGAACGGTATGACGATAGCTGATTTTTTTGATTTCCTGGAAGCGAAGGCGGTGCAGCACGCGGATATACCGCACGACCCAGCCAATAAGAAGGTGGCATTTTACGGGTTGGATGATCCGTATGATTTGGAAGAGTTTGACCAGGCGCTGCGGAACTTTGCGGCTTTCCCGGCGATGCTGGCGGAGCTGAACGAGGGTGAGCTGGATGACAACGATTCGGCGAACTACACGGACACGATGATGGGCGGCTTTATGATCGTGGATAAGCGGCGCGGTAAGGAACCGACGCGGGACGTGCGCCACCGGTGCCGGGAAATAGGCAAGGCCATCATTACGCAGATACGAAAGGATTCGCGGGCGGGTGTGGTGAAGCCGGGGGAGATTGTACACATGCGGATCAACAATGTTTCTTACACGCCGGTGGGCCCATTGGCGTCGCAGTACTACGGTTACCTGTTTACTTTCCGGTTTATATGTCCTTTCTCTTTTTAGTGTATAGGGGGATTTTTGGGCTATGGCGATAACCCTTACACGTGAGCCCGGGGCGGCGGTTTTCAGCCGTAATCCGGTTGTTTTCGGCTTCCATACGGATAGGCGCTATGCGAACGAGGGTAGGCCGTTTGTAGGGCATTTGGTGTTTTCCAGTCCGCGAACGGATGGTGTGGTGATGAGGTTGGAGTATGGGGGGACAACGCTTTTTTTTGTTTTTGTGGATGTCATTGATGGCAGCGGCTTGCGGTTACCTGCATGGGATGGCGTTGAGACGATGGCGGAATGGCGTGATAAAGTGTTGGCGGCGTTGAGCCGCAATTATTACTTGAACCGGGATTTTGAGCTTACGGCCGTTTCTGATAATACAATAGCGCTTAGTGCGCGGGTAAATAGTGATGCGTATGATGTGACGCTGTTAGATGGCGTAGGAATAACAATGGGTTGGCAGCAGAGCGGCGTGCCTGCCTTGTTTACGGCCAACTTGAAGGTGCTGGCGGAGCTGTATGTGATGGGCTTGGACGGCGGGTATGAGCTGTTTGTGCAGGCGGTATTGGAGCCGGACGATAACGGGCACGTGGTGTGGGATGTTTCGGAAGCGCTAACAACGGCACTGCTGGCGGATGGACATGATCGGCCTAACCTTTCTTTGCCGGTGTTTGAGACCAGCGGCCGCACCGTCCGTCGCTTTTTTGTGCGGTACGCCGAGATGCTGGGGCAACCGCAACGGGTGGGCATAATAACGGACACGGCTGTGAAGTGGGGTGTATATGGCGGCTTCAGCAAGGGGATGCTGGCAGAGCGCTCTTTTCCGGGTTGGTTTGTATCTGCCGGAAAATTGAAGTGGATGGACCAAAGCGGCGGCTACCGCGTGGTGAAACCCGACCAGCCCGACTACTTGTATGCGGTGAATTTTTCGGGCGGGCAGCTTGTGGATTTGGACGTGCGGGTGAAGGTGCTTTTTTCTGACAATACGGACGTGACCTATACGGCCGATACGTTTGCCGCGGTACCGGAATTTATGCGGGTGATGATACCCGCGGGCATGAAGCAGCTGGGGGTGCACTTGCAGGATGCTGAAAAGGTGCCCGCGACTTATGAGGTGTGGCTGGAAGACGCTGGGGGTGTGCGCACGGAGGTGATGCGGTTTACCATCAACTACCGGTATGAGCCCTACACACGATTCTTTGTGTATGAAAACAGTTTCGGGGGGTATGAAGGGGTGTATGTATATGGCCGAAAAAGCAAGGGCTATGAGGTGGTGCAGCAGCGGGCTACGCTGACGCGGATGGCTGATTTTGTGTTGACAGATGGCGATAGCATTGATTTTGATGTGCGGCTGACGGATAGTGAAGAGGTGAACACGGGCTACATGACCAGGCGGCAGCTGCGGGGCTTCAGGGATTTCTTTTTGAGTACGGAAAAGTTTGCGTACAAAAATGGACGCTTCTACCCTATTACGCTGGTGAGCAAAAACATCAATGAGTTTCAAGATGGCAACAACCTGTTTGCCCTGGCTTTTGAGGTGGGTAGCCGGTACAGTGAAGAGCTTTTTACGGCGGATGAGGAAACCGATGAGTATGCTTACACGCCTGATCTGAGCGGGTATATCCCTCCCCCACCCTCTGATCCGGAAAATTTTGATGATAGGTATTATCTGAAAACGGAAACCTACAATCGCGCGGAGATTGATGCTAAGGTAGCGGCGGTACAGAATGCGCTCGTTGCCTATGCGGCGGCGACGAACGCGGATTTGGCGGCTAAGCAGATTGCGATTAATGGTAAAGCGCCACTTAACCATACGCACGACCAGTACGTGACTGAAGGATTTGTGTATGAGCAGCTGGATACCACGTGGACTTTTCGAGGCGACTGGGTACTGCCGGAACCTGATGAAGAAGATAGCGAGGTATACAGCGCGGGAATTTTCGTGGTGCATAATGGTGTGCTTTGGAAAAGTACGGCGGAGGATAACGTAAGTGAGCCGGGCGAGGCTGGTGCAGATTGGGAGCGTGTGCTGGATGGAGCGGTGTACAGGCGGGATGATACCTTGGGGTATGGGGCCGTATTCACCGAATTGTCAGCAGCTTTTGCTAATGCCCGGATAGGTGATGTACTGTATAGTGAGAGCAGCTATCAGCGCTGGGAGAAAGTGGCGGCGGATGAATGGATGCAAAGTGGTTTTGATAAAATAGTAAGATGAGAGAAATGAGACGGTTATTAACGTTGTTTTTTGTCGTTTGTGCGCTTACCAGTGCAGCGCAGACACAGCCTAATCTGCCGAGTGGGGCGCTGCCATACGGTAATCAACTTTTCAAAGATTTGCAGGGCAACATATGGACGGGCCGCGGGCCATACATAAACTTGGGCAGCTGGCATAATGTGGATTCGTTGCTGGCGTTGAAAGCCGATGCAGCCGCCCTTGCTGATTTTTACACACAGTCGCAGATTAATGCTTTTTTGGCGTTGAAAGCGGATGCTAGTGCACTAGATGACTTTTATACGAAGGCTGCGGCTGATGTGTTATTGGCCGGAAAGGTCGATAAGACGGCAACGATCACTAACTCGGGCGGGCTGGACGTAGGCGGATCGCTGGCCAGCGGCAGTGTGAGCATTGGGCTTAACGACACATATCTAAATAACCGCTTCCTGCGCAAGGATGTTGACGATGAAACGGACAACACCCTAACGGTCGCCGATCTGATAGCCGAGGCGGCGGAAGTGACGGAACTTCAACTACCATCGTTGGCTACAATGGCCAGCGCTACGGATTTCCTAGTGGTTGACGGCAGCGGGAACGTGGGCAAGAAACAACTGGATGAAGTGAGCATCGACATTGCAAATGCTGGCGGCACCACGCAGTTCCCGATAGGGAACAATGAAAAGATTCGCTTTGCTGCGACCGGCGACGCTTCGGTAAGCTTCAACCCGGCCACGAATACGATTACCTACAACAGCGTACCCGGCAGCGGGACGGGCGGCGTTGTGACATCCGTGTTTGGCCGTGATGGCGGTGTAACGGCCGAGGTAGGCGACTACTCCACCACGCAGGTAACAGAAGGCACCAATCAATACTTCACGCAGCCCCGGGTGCGGGCCACGCCTATAACCGGCTATGCGGCCACCAACAGTGTGATGGTAAGCACCGATAACATTGTGCAGGCACTGGGCAAGGCGCAGGGACAGATCAACGCGCGGGCGCTTGCATCGCGCACGCTGACGGTGAGCGGCACAGCGGGACGCATAGTGGCTAGCGGCGGGGCGCAGGACATCACGCAAAACAGGGAGTGGACGCTTGATTTAGCACCTAGCGGAATTACGCCCGGAGCATATACCAAACCCACCTTTGATGCCTATGGCCGCGCGACTGGGGGAGCTTCGTTAGCAGCTGGTGACATCCCGACTTTGCCAATAAGCAAGGTTACTGGGTTGCAATCGGCGTTGGACGGAAAAGAAAGTTCATCCAATAAAGCCACTTCTTTCGGCACGCTGAATAATACATTGTTCCCGACCACCCAAGCAGTCGCTACCTATGTCGGCTCGCAAATACCCTCGGCTCAGACTCTATATTTAGGTTCGTCGAGCGGCCAAATATCTATCAGCAATGGTAACAGCGTATCGCTATCGTCATTGGGCAGAGCGACTGTGATCGATGATATAGTTGAAGGCTGGCCAGCTACTGTAGGTGCAGGGTTGTGGCCATTTTCTAACACAACAGGGTCTACGGGGTACCCACTCGAAGTAGGAACTGGCATATTATTTAATCGCTTAGGCACAGCGGACTTTCGGCAGTCTTGGATGCTTTGGAAGAGCGGAACATTAAGCGACCACACATTACGTGTAAATTTTGGCACAGGGATTAATACATGGTCGGGTTGGATAACATTGGCCGATAGAGACTGGGTAAGCTCACAGATACCTACCATACCCACTGATTATGTGAATACTACAGGCAATCAATCAGCAATAGCAGGAGTTAAACAATGGGTATCAAATCACAGATGGCAACCGACAAGTGACTTATCTATAGTTACTGGTGGTGTCGTTGACATAGGGTTCTCGAATGGAAATGGCGCATTCATTAGAGGCGGGCAAAGAACTTCGGCCACTCAATCATTCCTTATAAGAGGTTACCAAAATAATGGCGTTCAACTAGAACTTAATGAAGGCGGTGTAAACGTACCTGAAAGCGGTACAGCAGGATATTTGATTGGAGGTTCAACAATAGTGGCCGCTGCTTCGGGTTCTACTGTGCTATCATCACCATCTAACAACGGAGTAGTCTACATATACCCGAATGGCAGAACTAACGCCGTTAACAGGTCTATCTTTTCATCCACCAACACTACCATAGGCACCTTGACTGGTCCGGGAATTCAATTGGTCACTGCCGATGCAGGTGGGGTATTAGGCCGTACAGCTATGCCATCTATAGGTAATGGTACTTTATCGCTAAACACAGGAACCGGTCTTACGGGGACAGCATCATTTACAGCTAATCAAACTGGTAACACCTCATTCACTGTAGCAACTGCTAGTGGGTATCTAATTCCTACGACTGGAGATATCGGCACTTGGAATACAGCTTACAGTAGGTCATTGACAGATGTATCTTTTAATGCAGCCAACGGAAACCTTGTATTACTACGGCAAACTGGCGGCAACTGGACAACTAGCCTAGATGGTAGATACTACATTGATGGCGAACAAGGTATACCCGCGAGAGGAAGTTTATATCAGGCCACTGCGACTACAGGTGGCAATCAACCTAATTTAGACTTTAACGATTTTGTTTCGCCGGGTTTTTACAAGAATCTAACCGGGCAAGGGTGGGCTAATAAACCAACTACTGGTACCTATTGGCACTTACAGAATTTACAGTATATAGGAGATAACACTACACAAGTAGTATGGCCTTATAGAGCGAACACAGAAGATATATGGCTGCGTTCGCGCTCAACTGGTACATGGTCCGACTGGTACATGGTCTTTACGACCAGGAATTTCAATCCAGCGAATTACCAAACAACCATCACAGGAGCGGCTTCCACTATTGCCAGCAGTGATCTTACCGCTGGTAGAGCTTTAGGTAGCAATGCATCGGGCAAGGTTGTGGTGAGCGCCACCACCACCACAGAACTAGCCTACCTGAGCGGAGCCACATCGAACATTCAGACACAGTTAAACAGTAAAGAAGCCGCTTTCAGCAAGAACACAGCCTTTAACAAGAATTTCGGTACAGCTGCTGGCACAGTTGCGCAGGGTAATGATTCAAGGATTGTGAACGCAGTACCGAATACCCGGCAAATAAATGGCAAGGCATTATCAGCGAACGTAACGCTAACGGCTGCGGATGTGTCAGCGGTACCGATTTCAGGCAACGCTACGATAACCGGCACAAAGACCTTCACTAGCCCGGTGAAAGGCGTTAATGCGACTGCAAATGATGAGTTTGTGACGATGGCGCAGATGAACACTGCCGTGCAGGATAATATCATAAGAGTTGACAGTTTGGCTATGGCAATAACCGATTCGTCCCTGCCGGCTAATTCGCTTTTAAGCCAAAATTACGCCGTGAGTGGGGTAATTACCAGCGACGTGGTAGTGGTGAATCATGACGGGCCGACGCAATTGATAGCCTCGGCAAAGGTGTTGACCAGCGGCACCATTACCATTACCATTCACAATCCGTACACCACCAACGTAACGGGGGTGCCGAATGTGAAGTTTTCGGTGAGAGTAATAAAATAAAAATCAGATAATCATGAAAACAATTTGGAAACGCCTGGCGAGCGAAACGCCGAAATTTTGGAATAAACTGGCTTTTTACGGCGGTATGTTGACCATTGTGAGTGCGGGCATCATTGGTGCGCCGGATGATATTGCTATCCCGCAGTTTCTTCGGGATGTGGCGAGCTACCTGGCTACGGCGGGTTTTGTGGCTACGCTACTGGCTAAGGCTACGACTACGGATACTGAGCTGAGTGAAAAATGATCTTCGGGCGGTACCGGTACAGGCTGAACCTGCGGGGCCTTGTTTTTTGGGGATATCTGGCTTTGCTGGTGGCTACGGCTTGGTGGCTTTTTGGTTAATGTGATATGGATGGGCTTTTTGCAATACGGTACGGGGATGTGACGCTGGACGTGGCGGAGGGGAGCCGTTTGACGGTGGAGTGGATGAGCGTGCTCTTTAATGAGGATAGCTTATTTGCTGGATCTTACTCCTACCCTATTTTGTTTCCGCTGACGCCGACGAACAAAGCGGTTTTTACGAATGCGCATGTTTTGGAAAACCGCGGTGCGCGCCGAAAGCTGCAGGTGCTGGTGCAGCTATATGGCCAGTCGTGGAAGCGGGGAATGCTGGCGTTTGATGTGACGGCGAATGGATATGAGGGGGATTTGCAGATTGATAGCGGGACGGTGGCGGAGTGGATGCGTGAGCGCTCGCTGGCCAGCGTGTTTACTATTTCCAATAACGGCAAGTTTGCGAAGCACATCCCAGTGAAGGTAAGCAGCACTGAACCTGAGCGAAAAGCGAAAATACTGGACAGCTGTGAGAATCCGGGGAAATATCCGTGGGTGTTTTTCCCGATGCGGAATGAACTCCGGACGGGTGATTTGGAAGCTTTACCGAGCGATGACCCGCCGGACAGTAAACGATATTGGTTTGTGAATGAGTGGGGCGGCGGTTTTTTTACGCCGCAGGTTAACCGCTTGTTTTGCCCGTTTTTTTACCTGACGTGGGTAATCGGAGAGGTATGCAAGTGGATGGGTTTTGAGGCCACCGGTTCGTTTTTGACTCATCCGGAGGTGCGAACTTGGGTGATTTATAACACGGGTATGATTGGGGGTGCTGAATTTAACAACGGATCGCTTGAATTGTACCCCGCCCGGCACCTACCGGGGATGAGCGTGGCGGCTTTTTTAAAAGCGCTGCGGAATGATTTGAAAGTGGCAATATACTTTGATAGCCACACGCGGAAAGCGCGCTTTGATTTGCCGGATGACGTATTGTCGCGCACGGATGCTGTGGATGTATCGGCAAGCATTGAGGCGGGGACGATGCGGATAAAGCGTAATGCGGTGGATGGCTACCGCCTGCGGACTATGGTGGATGATGGGGATGAGTGCTATACGCTGCATCCATACGTGCGCGATTATACTATTGGGCTGAGTGAAACGCCACGCGCGCAGGACTTGCAAACGGGGACTTTGTTTATGTATCGAGGCCCGATGTACTTGAATGCAACTGCCGAGCACCGGATGCCGTGGGCACGGCAAACGGCTAATATATATGACGAAGCTTACAGGGAGACGGAAGCGTATAATCAGCCGGACACGTATGGCCGGAATGATTTTAAGTTGCGCCTGATCGCTTACAAGGGAATGGTGCCCTGGGGAGCGCTGGGCAACAGCGGAATGATACCATACGCTACGTGTGATAACCTGAATGAGCTAGAGGAACCTGCATACGACTACTCGATGCAACCGGGGGGAGCGAGTGGGTGGCTGAGCAAGTTTTGCCTTACCTGGTATGAAATGCTATGCAGTACGGAGCCGCTTGATTTTATTGCAAGGCTGGACGTGGCGACGTTCATGCGTTTGTCGCCGCTTCGCAAAATGCTGCTGGCTGGTGATTCGCGCGCTGTCATACCTGCTCTTCCTGATCGGGTAACGTTTGAGCCTACAGATACGGGGCGCATAGTGGCATGCCGGGTGCTGGCTTATCCGCATTACAACCGGGGTGCGCTGGCGGAAGATATTGAAGTGGGCTTTTCTGAGGGGGAGGTGGTGGTGCCGGAAATAACGATATACGCGCGGCTGGCGCCGGAAAATGAGCGATACACGACCAATAAAAGCAAAGAGAAACGAAGGGTGGCGGACGTGGTGCTGTATTTCTACAGGGATAATGCCGGCACGATACCGTATAGCGTAACTGCGCTGCCTGTGCGGATACTGAGAAATTATAATAATTCGGGTACGGGTGTTAATGCGGATTTCACGCATGATGTTACCGCCGATGGTGAGCGGTATGTGGCATTGGTTGGGTGGGAGGTGTATCACTGGATTAAGCCAACGCTTTGGAACCTTTGGCAAAAATATGATGCTCGAACGACGTTTACGCTCGATGTGAGCCCGGACGGCAGTTATCAAAAACTATGATGGATCGTAAGTATGACGTGACGAAGCTGGTGCGCCGTGATACGGTGGATGGGTGGGCGCGGATTGCGATCGTGGAGTTTCAGAAATCGATCGAGAAAAAGCGTATCGGGGTGACCAGGCAGCTTTACAACTCTTTTAAAAAGCAGCTGGTGGCCGGTGGCGGCGATGTGAAGGGGGTGCTGCTGAAATTTTTGATGTATGGCCGTTTCCGCGATATGGGCGTGGGCCGGGGAATGAAGGCTTGGGAACGGGCGACAAACAAGGCGAACTTGATTGCAGCGAAGCGCTACGGGGCGGATGTCCCCTACTCGCGCCGGATGGCCAAGCGGTGGTACAGCAAAACGAAATGGGCGGAGACGCTACGGCTGGGGGAGCTGCTGGCGCGTGACCTGGGCGAGGAGATAACGGGCTGGATAGCACAGGAAACGGGCGGTGATGTAACGGTGCGGGTGTAGCGCTGGTGTCCTTTCCGGGGGCGGCTTTTGTACGTCTTTTTGTTGGATGGCGAAGACTCGGACGGACACAGAAAGTGTGCTGAAGCTGGTGATTAATGGCCAGCAGGCTAAGGCATCGGCAAAGGAAATTGAAGATAGCTGGCGGAAGGTACGCGCTGAGCTTAAAAATATGCGCGAAGAGGACAACCCTCGACTCTACGCGGAGAAAACCAAACAGGTTGAAAAACTTAAACAGGCGCTTGACGAATCTCGACGGGCGTTGAATGGCAACGCTACCGCTGCCAAAACTTTTAAATCTTCCATGCAGGATATCGCCAAGGGTGTTTTCGCTGGTAATATGTACCAGCGGGGATTTGACTTATTGGTGAAAGGTGTGACGGGCTTCATAACCAAAAACGCGGAGCTGAGCGACATTATGGGCGGGGTGATGAAAACAACTGGCCTGACGGGGGATGCGGTGGACCGGCTGAATGAGCGTTTTAAAAAATTCGATTCGCGCACGGCGAATACGCAGCTGATGAACTTAGCACAGGTGGCGGGTAAGCTGGGGATAACTGCGGAGCGTGATGTGGAGGGCTTTGTGCGGGCGGCGGACCGCATAGGCGTGGCACTGGGTGAGGACCTTGGCGGCGTGGAAGAAAGTATCAACAGCTTGGGAAAGCTGACGGATATTTTTAAGCTAAAGGATCGGTTTGGCATCGAGGAATCTTTGATGCGCGTGGGTAGTGCGATCAATACGCTGGGCGCGAGTGGTACGGCGGCTGAAAAGAACTTGGTGGACTTTGCGCAGCGGATGGCGGGTATTGCTCCAGCCGCGGGGATATCGCTACCGGCCGTGCTGGGGCTTGCGGCGACGGCGGATGAGCTGGGGCAAAGCATGGAAAGTAGTAGTACGGCTATTGGCCAGTTTATCCTCCAGCTGGGTAAGGATGTGCCGAAATATGCGAAGATAGCGGGGATGAGCGTTGCGGATTTTTCCAAGCTGCTGCGTGAGGATGCGATGGAGGCGTTTACGCGGGTGCTGGAGGGTTCTAAAACGGCTGGGGGCGGCGTGGCTGCGCTGGCGAAAAACATGGGGGTAATGGAGGTGAGCGGCGCGCGTGGTGTGGCGGCGCTGGGGGCGCTGGCGGAACGCACGGACTTGCTGCGGAGGCGGGTGCAGGAAGGCGCGGAGGCGTTTGATGAAAACACGTCTATCATGGCGGAGTTCAACAACATGAACACGACGCTCGCGGCGAACTTGGAAAAAATACAGAACCGGCTGGCGCAGCTATGGGAGCATAGTGGGCTGCGGCAGTGGTTTACGGATTTGACGGGGGCGCTGGTGGATAACCGTAGCGCAGTGGAGAAAGCTATCGGTGAGTATGAGAATGCTCGCAGTGAAATGCGGGCGATGGATAGGGATTTGGTGCCGCTGATTGATCGATATGAGGAGCTTACGGCTAAAGGGGAGCTCACGGAGGCGGAACACCAGGAATTGCATAAGATCATCGTTAAACTTTCTGAAGAATACCCGATTGCGATAAGCCAGGTGGATGCGTATGGGAACGCGCTGGCGATGAATACGGACATTTTGCGCGGCAACGTGGAAGAGCACCGGAATTACCTGCGCTTTATTAATGAAAAGGCGATTGCTGAGGCGAAGGATCACCAAGCGGAATTGAAGCGGCGCAAAGAGCGGATTGAGTCTGTTTTGAATGAAAGGAAGGTTACGGAGTTTCAGGGCTTATCTGCCTATGATCGTAGCGGTGGCCAGCTGGTGACGCGGGATATGACTAATGAGGAGTTGAAGGCGAAACGGGCGGAGCTGGAGGATGTGGTAAACGATATCCGAGCGCTGGACACGCAGATGGGCATGCTGGGTGAGGATACGCTGGGTGTGTTCAGGCAGATTGAAGGCAAGTATTCGCAGGGGGCGCTGGATAGCGTGGAAAAGATTACCAAGCGGATAGAGGAGCTGACGGAAGCGCGAAAAAATGCGGATGCGGGTAGCCAGGCTTATATGGAAGCGGAGGCGGGCATTGCTCAGCTTACCGCAAGGTTGGACGCAATGAACGGTGGCGATGCGCCAGGCGGTACTGGTGGTGGCGGGAAAACCAAAGAGCAGGAGAAGGCTGAAAAGGATGCTGAGCGAAAACGGGAAAAGGCGAAAAAAGACTACGAAAAATTGCTGAACGATTTTGGGGCGCTGGACGCTGCGCGGTTGCTGGATCTGATGGGAAAAAGTAAGCGCGAGGTAGAGGAGAGTAATGCGAAGTACCAAAAGCTGATTGACCAGCACAGGGATTTTCTGAAGCAGGAGGGTGTTACTGATGAGCAGCGAGCTGAGATAGAAAAAAAGATCGGTGAGCTGGAGGTGAACCAAAAGACTGCGAGCGATGCGATTAAAGTACGGCAGGAAAAAGAGTACTTGGCTAAAATCGAATCGCTGCGGGTGGGGCTGGCGAATAAGCATGCTAGTGAGCTGGATAAAGAGAAAGCTCGGATAAATGCTTTTTACGATAAGCTGGTAGACGAAAACCGTGAGAATGCGGAGGTGGTGGAGGATTTGAATAAGGCGCGGGCACGGGATATCACGGATGCGGAGATACGCGAGGCGGAGCGGTTGAAGCGCGAAAAGGAACGGCTGGAGGCGGAGTATCTGCGGGGTGGCATGAGTGGCTATGAAAAGCGGCTGGCAGATATTAACGCGAAGTATGATGCGGAGGTGGAGGCGCTTCGCAAAAAGTATAACCAGGAGTTGCAACTAAGCCAGGAGTTTCAGGATGCACTGGCGGCGATTGATCAGGGACGGCGCGACGCGGTGAAGGCGCTGGATGAGGAGGAACTGGAAAAGAAGATTGAACTGGCGGTACGGGGCGCGGAAATCATTAGCGATGCTGTTTTTCAGATTTCCGGAAACAACCGAAAGGCCGAAAGTGATGCCAAGCTGGAGCAGTTGCGAAAAGAGCGCGAGGCGGAGCTTAGTAATAAAAGCCTAACCGAAACTCAGAAAAAAGCTATCAACGATAAGTATGATAAGCTGGAAAAGGCGGAAAAAAGAAGGGCCTGGCAGGCACAGAAAAAAGCGGACATTGCCCAGGCTATTATTGCTACTGCGCTGGGGGTGGCTAAGTCGATACCGAACTGGATACAGATGGGTATCGCGGCGGCGGCGGGCGCGGCGCAGGTGGCTATTATATCGGCGCAGAAGCCGCCAACATTTGGCAAGGGTGGTATGGTGCCGGATGGTAGCAGCCACGCGCAAGGGGGCATTGATCTGTGGGATAGGCGACGGAGGCGTATTATCGGAAATATTGAGGGTGGTGAGCCGATACTGAGCAGGGAAACTTATCGTAATAATCGCGAGATTGTAGATGAGCTGCTGTATAGCAGCATGCGCCGTGATGGCGCGGCGATAAGGTTGAACCCTGATTTGATTGATGCGGACAGGGCGGTGCGCAATGGCGGATCGGTAGCCGCGCGGGTGGAGGCACCGGTGGTGAATGTGGCCGCTCCAAACGTGGATTTGCGTGGGTTGGAGAATGTAGTTGGCCAGCTGGTGGATGTTGTGCAGGATGCGGAGGGTAGGCCGGTGGTGATTTCTTACCGGGCGTTGCAGGATGCGAATGAGCGGGTGGGACGGATTACGAATGGCGTGGATGCCTAGTGTCCCTTGGATTACTTTCCCTTTTGCTTACATTTGAAATATGGGACTACTTAAAAAAGCTAAACGTAACGCGGCGCCAGCGGTAAACCAACTGGCGGAAAAGGTAAAGCAGGTGAATGATTTGGAGGCACTGGGGGCGCTTACGCTTAATCCTGACGAGCCGAGCGCGGTGATGTACCGCGAGTTGTGGAATGGCCGGGATAACAAGTATAAAGAGAATTTTACGGCCAATGTTTTCCGTGTGTGGGCGTTAACGCACTTGAAGCGGGTACAGGAACTGGGCGGGGTTTCAAAAATCATCTTTTCTATTTTTGACAAAGAAACGAACGAACCGCTGGGCACGTATAGTGATGCGCGGGGCTTCCGTGGACAATGATGGTGGAAAATTTCGTTTAGCCGCCTTGTACTTTCCCTTTCGTTTTTAGTGAGTTGTGGGAATTGTGTCCATCTTGTCCGCCTAAATCGCGTCAAACTTACTCATGATGTTACTTTTTGTTCGACTGGTCATTTTGAGATAAATCTCCGTGTACTTGATGGATGAATGCCCCAGTATTTCCTGCAGGTCTTTTATGTTGCCTCCCAATTCGAGGTAAGCGGTTGCAAATGAATCGCGGCCGGAATGGAATTTCAGATATTTATCGATGCCTGCCCGCTCAGCTATGCGGCGGAGCGTTTTGCAAAGCAGGCCGGACTCGACGAACGGAAATAGCCGCGCGCGCTTTTTGCCGATAAGCGCGGTGGCTGTTTTGGACATCGTGAACTCAACTACTTTACCGTACCGCCGCGTTTTGAACATATGGAGGCGCAGCACGTTGCCATTGCGGATGTGAAACCGTGGGTCTAGCTGCTCGATATCGGACTTGCGCAGACCGGTGTAGCAGCAAATGAGGTAGCGTCGTAGGATGTCGGCCTCGAATTCGGTTAGATCGCCTTCGTCGTAATAATTTTTCAGCTGCTTGATTTCGTCAATTTCCAGCGCATCGCGTACGCCATCGTGGAACGCAGGCATTTTGTAGCTGCTCATGGGGTCGTGGATGATGACGCCATCATCCGCAGCGATACCGAAATATTTGTGCAGCACGCGCATATGGGCGCATGTAGTGTTGTGGGATAACCGTTCGCGTATCCACGCCTCGATGTTTAGCATATCAATGGGTTGAACGGTGTTGAACTGCCAGCGGGTGCCTTTTTCTTTAAAATACTTTTCGGTGCGCCGGAACATGGTTTCGTGCCGTTTGATGGTTTCACCGTCAAGCACTTTCTCGGCCCCTAACAGCGAAGCGATAACGCGAAAGTACCCTATCACATCTTCGCGCGAGTTGAAGAGCTTCAGCGCACGCTTAAAATCATCGTGCGAGGCACTATGCTCGGCAACGTAGTAGCGCAGGATTAGCCTATTCCACTTTGCCAGCTCGTTTTGCAGCACTAGGTTATGCTGGTAGCATAGGGTATCATCCTTTTGCCTAGGCAGCAGCTTTTCGCCTTCTTTATCGAACAAATGTTTTGGCCAGGTGATACCCAGCGGATAGCGCTTGGACTCACCATCGATGATCAATTGAACGAATACGGTGCCGTTTTTTGCGTTGGCCCGGGCACGCATGCGAATCTTGACGGAAATCTTCTGTTGGTAAAATGACATAATCTGTGTCCAATAAAGGGCCATTGCCCTGGTTAAGAACACTGATTTGCCGTATCGAGGAAAGTTTTGGCCTTTTACGTGTGGCCAACGTAAAAACGGCGTCCACGTATATAGGAAGCCGTTTTTTGTGGTGTTTTTGTGAACCCACTGGTACAGAACTCGAACTCTTTTTTGGATGATTTGAGACGGTTGAATCAATTGAGAGACGCTTCAGATTTAAAGGATATTATATATACTAAAGAAATACAGTCTGCCACAATCAAACTGAAAAGATAATATTTGAACAATACTGAGGTTCTAGATTGGTTGCTTTTGGCAAGACAGCCCCCTTCAACTCTGTACTTATGAACACGATTGTCAAAGAACGGAGATAAAACAGTGATTTTGACCTCAGTAAGTTATTCAAGTTCAATAATTGTCGAGTGTTGTTCAGAATCACTGTCATTTTCTTTAGAGCGATAAATAAATTTCTCTTGATAAAGCAAGGGTTCGATCTCCTTTATTTTTGCTAACGCTAGGTCAGTTGCTAATACATACCAACCTTCACCTGCTTCACTATATAAATGTGGTGGTTGCATTTTGATATTTCCATCCAGCCAATAAACAGACTCTATCAGGCAATTGCCATATTCATCTGCCCAAGCAAATAACTTTCCTGGAAGCGGTTGCCATCCGAGATACTTTGCTAAGACCGGATTGAAGGCGATCCAATTGGATAATGTACTAAAATTACCATGAGTTTCTTCTCGAATAATAATTAGACTATTACCTGTTTTTGTAAGGTTGTGGTAATCATTTGTTTGTTTATTGATTACACCTCCAAAGATAAACCACCCATAGTTCGTTTCCGGGCTACCTTTAATCTGGCTCATGAACACCTGCGTTGCTTTACCCCAAAATAGGCTGGTAAGGACTGTGTATTCGCCAATAATATTACGTCCATCTTCATTGCGTAATACAGTCTCTTTCAATCTCGGATTTTTCTCTATTTCCTCCAGCCAATGTTTAGTGTCCAGCATGAATTTCTTTTCACCCAGCCGTCTAATAAATACAGGTCTTTTATTAGCAGCAAATAAATCGGGACCTTTGTCACGAGGGCCAAAAAATTGAACGGCAGATTCCTTATCAAATGTTCCGGCATCTACCAATTCGGACACCACTCTTGCGATAGCGCGTTTCACGGCTAGGACGCGGGGCTTAGTGTAACTATACCTCAAGCGTATCCTTTCCAAATGCTTACTAAAATCGCCATCGTCTCCATTCAGCCAATCTACAGGTATACCAGTTCGGCTTAACAGTATATTTGTGCGGTATATTAGCGTTTTTTCAGCAATTCCAGTCATCTTGGATAAGATCTTCAGATCCCGGTCTAGCGGTTTGATTAACCTGATGATCTGACCAAGTGGGTGTACTTCTCCTTCGATGTTAAGGGTAATGCTATCTGAGCCAGAGCTATCAAGATCCAACTTATAGAACGGCGATAAAGTTTGCTCAGCAATCTTGGGAATTTGTTGACCATTTAATTCTAGTAATTGAGCAGCCTCAGACCTAATCATAAAATTAGATGACATAGCTAATTGATTGAGTTTTGTGTAAAAGACAGAAATATCATTTCCGTATTCTTGGCATAATAGTAATAGACCGATGAATAGTTCTGCACTTTCATCATTATCCTTTTGCAACGAGGAAACAACCTGAATCGGATATTGCATCTTACCACTTAATTGACCTGCAAGCAATTTTTGTGCTGCCGTGTAAACAAGGGTTACTGGATATGCCGAAAAATAGTTCATCAAATCAATGATATTATCATAAAGGCTTTTATCTTGCGGACTTAGGTCAGGTAAATTCTCTGAAGGTGTGCTGGTGGACATTAATCTTTGAAGGTATCCAAACAGTTGTGACCATACAGCATCTTCATCATATCCGGGTGCTATCACAGGTAAAATTTCATCCAAAGCTTCTGCATAATTTCCGGACGATTCATTATGCAATAAGTCATAACTAAATACATCAAATGCTTTTTTTATCCCAGCGGCACCTTTTATTTTACGTAGCGCTGTGAAAGTTTTAATGCGGGAACCTCCATCATAAAATGTTATCCAGCCACTAGCACTGGACTGAGAGATTCCTTCGTTAACCAGTTGTTCAGCCAACGCGCTATCGCCAAGTTCGTAGGCTTTTTCACTTAACAAAACAAGTAACTCAATCGGCTTCCGGTTTCCGACTATGATTTCGCTGATCTCCTGTATTCTAGCCAAATCAATTGAGGATTCTATCTTCTTATAAACTTCTGTCCAATTATACCAGGAATTAGCCTTGTCTTCTTTCTTTAGCAAATCCCTGAATTGTTCGTAATTATTCACTAAAGCTATAACGTCTCTATGGAGCATACTTTGATGATCTGCACCGATAACAAGTGTGTTTGATGAAGAAGACGAGTCAGACCTACGATGATCGGGTTCTTCAGGAATAGCAAAACCCGGAATCAGTTCATGCACTTTTTTTCCGGTGTCCTTCAGGAACTCCTCCAGCACGATGAGCAATCCAGGGCGTTGTTCATCAAGTGCTTTTGTCGTAATGATGTGGTACATGGTCGGTATCCAAACATCATCAAATGTCTCAGAATAAAGTGCTTCCCCTTTTCGTAATAAACGCTTCAGTAAACTATGGTCGGAATCAACCGCAAAAAATAAATAGAGATCGGCGTAGATTCCGATTAATAATTCATATTCCTGTAAACTAGTTTCTTTTGCCAACAACGATTTTACAAAAGTGCTTACGGCATCTTCATAGTCGATTAAGGCATTATCAAGCATCCATTTCATTTGTGTAACGCCAGCACTCGGATTCCAATTGAGTGTCAAGCCCAGTAATTTAGTTGCTGCCAGATCAGCCGCTCGTCCCTCCGTGGCTTCCCTCAAATGATGTAGGTGCGATAAGAACCAACCTATATTTTGTGATGCTGTTTCTGGATGTCTTTGGATATCTTGAATCAGCCAGTCTAGCCAAGTGTTGTATTGATAATCTTTGCGGTAGCCAACACCGATAGATTCTTCTATTCCTTTTTTTAGCCATTTTTCTGCCTTTTCCTTGTCGTCGACTAACAGATAGCTTTTTGCCTGCTCCATGCATTCAGTAATCCTACCGTTAATATCTTTATCGATTAGCATGATCGATTCCTGTGAGGATAGTAATGTCAAAGCTCTTTCGACTTCCAAATTCATTGTGAGTAAGGTGTTGGCAATGCCACGTACGTGTTCGCTTGTCCAATATTTACAATGTTTGGCGATATTGGCTTCCAGCTCAGTAATTAATCCCTCCACATTTCTCCTGCCTGAAGCGTACACTGCTTGTATCAGAAAATCAAAATAATCTGTTTTCATTTGCGTGAGTCGGTACCAATACGAATTCCGCATTGGAAACTCACGATTGTAAAACTGGATAATTGGTTTAATCCTCCGAGTGAGGTCGATAATAGGTTTGCTTTCTAATCCCTCGCATAGTAACTGTGTTATCATACACAGCATACGTTGAAATTCAACAATAACATGGTCGTCTGAGGCGTATGAGTCTGAAGGGACAGCAGCTGTTATAGTCACCCCTTTGCCAATCAAGTTCATTACTTTATTGAGCTTTATTAGAGGCCGAAATACATTAAAGCTCGGCTCAAAGCCTAATTTTTCACTATTTTGTATCAGGGGCTGCTTAACACCGTCAATCCATTTAGCCGCGAGTTCTTTGTCCTTTTCGAGGCTTAAGATCAGTTCTGCCATCGCGATCCGTTTACCATTGCTAGTATTTGAAGGTGAAAAGTTGGCAAGCAAAATTTTCAAGAACTTCCTTGCCTCGTCCTTGTTTTGTCCTGCATTAGCATTTACTGCATAACGTAATATGTGGAAGAAATGGGTTTTCTGTTGGTCCACCGTTAGATCAAACCCAACGAGAACTTCTTGCATTTCAGAAAATTTTTCCTGATTAATTAGTGCGATAGCCAAGTCACGCATCAGCAGACTAGTAATTAACTCAGGGGTTATCATTGGTTCATGCTCTGTCGGGAGGTTGATCGCCTTAAGATTACTGATTTTTTGCAAGACTGTCTTGTGGCTTTGGAATAATGCCGCCGAGGTTACCCACTCCTGCAACAAGTTATAAGAGGAGTTGTCGATATTCTCCCGGTAATCCAAGATAATACCTTCTTCTGTAACCATTTCGGGCTGTGCCAGACTAAACAGCAACAAACCTTCGGCGCATTCTCCGAACTCGTAAAACAGTCTGGCTACTTCCAAAGCATAACGCTGGTTTATCAAGAGTGTTGCCCCTTTCCTAGCGTAGTGTTTAGCTTGTGTTATTTTACCTAATAACAGCAATTCTTCAATATATGAAGCTGGCTCAACGTTAAAAGTCCGCCGATCTAATTCTGCCAAAGAAAACAAATAACGAAGCAGGGTATTTAAATTACTGTCTTTTTGCGCAATTTCGATTCCCAACTTAATATCTCTTCTAATCTCATCAGGCGGGCGAAAATTGATTAGTTGTGAAAAGAATGCTTCAGGAGAAGTTGCTGCAATAAATTGTTCAAAATCACCTGACGCAAATAGGTGATAATTTTGTTTCCAGCTAGGTTCGACTGTCGACATATTATAGAATTTTGCCAAGCGTTGGTGGTAGCTGATGTCCTGGCTGGCGTCATATTTATTAGTCAATGGATCAACAGCCGACTCTGATAGTAGAAACAGTCGAAACGAGTTATGAAAAAACGTCCAATAATTTTGGCTTTCGTCAAATAGTATCCGAGCATTCCTATTAAAATCGAGTAGAGATTGTTTCGGCAGCCCCCATTCTTTAACGAAATCAATTGAGATACTTTCGTTGATCCGAGCCATCAGACCAAGCATTTCAATCAGCCCAGCATTGCCACTGACTGGTTCCCAAATTTTATTGTAATATAACAGGATATTACCATCAATTGTGATAAATCCACTTAATGTCTCGTCCCTATTTTCAGCATTTTTCAATTGCTCTACGAGATAAGATAAATATAGTGGGTGTCCTTGAGACTTGTCGAAAAGCAATTCTTGCTGTTCAGTGGTAAGGACGGGTGTAATTTCTGAAGATTCGGCATATTGAATTACCTCTTTTTTGCCCATAGGATTCATCTGGACTGAACGGCTACCTGACCTCCACTCCGCTTTAATTTCCTGACTAAGATCTTCCAACTCATAAGATTGACTACCGAGCACAATAAAAACACCTTCTGGCAAATCTGTAGGTAAGGGCAAGTCCCGTAGGAAGCTTTGTTTGACTGACGTATACTCCCTGGGTACGTGATCCAGTCCATCGATAACGATAATAGCTTTGGTTTTATGCTCCTTATGTTCACGCCTAAGCTCTTCCAATTGTTCCGAAAAAACAGATTTTAAGAACCCAAGATCTTTATAAGGCAAAACCGACTTTCTATAAAATCCTGCTTCCTTCAACTGAAAAACCAGATCAAAGTACAGGTTGGTTGCATCGCCACGATCCTGGTAGTTGACTGCGAATGAAGGATTGGTAAAGTCAAAGGCATAGTATTTAATAATTCGCTCCGTGCGCCCCTTCATCCATTCTGTCAGTAGTGTGGATTTACCACTTCCTGGGCCACCGACCAAAAAAAGATAGCCGCTATTATGTGTTGATAATTTTTCATTCAGGTCATTAACTGTTGGCCTTATGGATTGATAGCGGTTAATATCAACACTTAATTCATGATTAAATGTTGTCTTAAACTTTGTAGCCCAGACCAGACCATCAATGATTTCTTCTTTTGTAAATGGTACTACCCGCGCAGGGTCAGATACTTTTTCTAGCAAAAATGATCTAAAGGTTAGTAAATCATCTACTTCGCCTGAGTGCACTCGCAAACCAACTTTGAGGTCTACACCGATGTGAGCGGGATGAAATTCAAACTGAGAAATGAATGTTTTAAACTCAGGTTCTGATAGTTTCAGATTGTCTATCAATTCCTTAATGACTGAATTCCATTTTTCTACCACGGGTTGACCAAGTTTCCATTTTTGCCAAACCTCTACGTAAAAATCAGCAAAAGTCCCGATCATCTTTTTTCCAGACATTATACGATCATGTTTGGAAAGTGTCTTATTAGTCAGTAAATGAGCGATAACTTTTTTCTTGTTTTTGGAATGGATTTCTCCAAGCCCTTTCCAGCTCGATAGAATCAAGGGTAATAAATTAACGAAATTGAGATAGCTGATGGTTTGACCGGCAATAGTCCATTTCACTTGATAAGCGTGAACTTCACTTTTGGTAGCAAATTGAATATCGTCTAATTTTTCAGCTTCGGGATCGGCAATTTTAATCCATTCAAGATTGTTATTTACCAGCTCGCGGTAAGCAAAGCGGGCAAATTCATTGAATTGAGGCACATAACCACCCATCGCAGCCCGTTCGCCCATTGCCGATATCATGTCATCACTCATTTGATAAGTATATTAAAATGTTAATACATTAGTAATCAGTTTTTATATGCTTCTAACTAAATCCAAAGAGGTCTTCATGTATTTCATTATCTGTCCAGATACATTGGAGTTGTTCTATGCCTATTTTAGCAGCTATTACTAAAGTTTTAGAATGTTTTTGGCAACATATAGCAATTGCACTCATTTTAATTGGTTAATAATTAATGTATTAACATTATAAAACTTGGCATTATATAAATAACTGAGCACTTTATTAGCGAATTTAATCAAAATAGAGGTTAAAGCCACAGAAATTGTAGATATGACTTGCTTTTTTGTGTTTATCACATCTTTATATAGAGAGATATTAAAACTCTTTAAGAAAAATCTTACATGACTTCGTACAGTATAATGAAAGAAAACCATTGCTAAGGCTAATATTTGTGTTTAGATAGTGATAGTGTATAATTTAAAAACCTTAGCTATGAAACACCCTTTGAGCAATATTGTTGCTGAAATCCAAAAGCAAGAAAGGAAGCTGTCTGCTGAAACATCCAGTTTTATTGACGAAGCTTATCAAATGACAGTTTACCTTCAAGAGTTACTTAGCACTGTTAAAGAGGATATTTTAAAAGAAGGATTTTCCGATAAGAACGAGGAAATCCATTTTTTTAAACAGGTAAAACCCAATATCCTCGGGAAACTCATTTACTATAATAAGGTGTTCCGAATTGAAACAGCTTGTCCAGCAGATAATGGCAATTTACATCAAAACTATTTTAGTTTACAATTGTGTAATTTAAAGGATGAGTACACCGAACACGTGTGTAATTCCGATTTTTATCGGTACTATCGTTCTGGTCGTACTGATCGGGATGAACAATATTTCACACTTGGAAATATCAACTGCTACGATGGATTAAACAGTTTTGTTTTTGAAATTGACACTAAGTTTTCTACCTACTTTGATTACAAAATAGCGAAAATAATCGCCAACGAATTAATCTACAATTACCTCACAACAAAGTTAAGCCCCGAACAGAATCCCGATGTCTTGCTTCAACACGAAGAAACAAAAGACTTCTTTTGGACACAGACGAAAAATGCCCTTATCGAATTGATTTATGCGCTCTATGCGAGTGATACTCTTTCACATGGGAAAATAGGCATCCGCAAAATCAGCATGGTATTCCAAATTCTATTCCGCATTTCCCTAAATGACATACATAACAGCTTTCACCGAATGAAAACCCGTGCAGGTTCACGCACGTTATTTTTAGACCAACTAAAATATGATTTAGAGGAATATATGGATAAGGAAGAAAAACTGTAATTTTTATCTTCGACTTCAAGGATTAAGGACAATATCAAGCGGTATTGTCCTTTTTTTGTGCGCTTGCCGATAGGTGTCTATCGGCAAATCAGCCGAACAACGTACCGATCCGGTAAGCAAAAACGCTTAAATATCCTAAAAACAGCACTTTGCCTGATTTGTAAAAAAATGAAAAAAGTGACTTTTTGATACATACGTATCGGATGACAGCCTGCGCCAATCGCTCCAATTTTGTGGTATTAGAAATCGCTAAAAAGTTATTGTTATGAACATCGACAGAATGGAATTTATCGCATGGATGGAACGTATTATGGAACGCTTCGACATAATGAAAGAATACGTCCTCAACATCAAGAGAGAACGCCAAAGTATAGATGGCGAAGAGTTACTGGACAATCAGGATATCCTGCAAATGCTCAAAATAAGCCATCGTTCTTTGCAACGGTACCGTTCCACTGGAAAGCTGCCTTATTACACCATCAGCGGAAAGCTGTACTACAAACTTTCAGATGTACATCAGTTCATCAGGGAAAGTTTTAATGCACCTATAAGGCGTACTAAAGACAATCCCGGACAACGACCGCCGTCCAAGGATGGATAATTAAATGGGGTATCCACGAGGATTACTTTCGGACAATGTAAACTTTAAAAAATCAATATCATGAGCGAACAAGCAATCGAAAATCCACAGCAATATCCCGAACAGCTTTCGGATGTGCTGTTGGTGATGGACAAGGAGAAAAAGAAAATCCAAGCCGTTACAGGTGTTGACGAAAACGGTAATCTGAAAACCGTAGATGCCAACAAAAAAAACCAAAGCCAATTTATGCGAGTTGACAGAGCCGGAGATTTGTTTACAAATTTCTTCTCCAACTTTTGGCGACAGCTAAAAAACCCGACCTACTTTTCATTCTTTAAAGTACCTGCAAAGGAAGCGGTCGAAACCGCCAAACAGATACAGAAACAGGTCGATGCCCCCACAAAAGAGGGCGAAGCTGTCATGGCAAAGCATGAGGTCAAAGAGCCGAAGGAGCCACAGCAGGAAGCAAAAAAGGATGTGGAAGCACAACAGGCGACACCGGAACCACAGAAAACGCAAGAAACGCAGGAAAAAAACGACAATCGCTATAAGCCGGAAGATGTGGACTGGAATTATTTAGCGCAATTTGGAATAAGTAAAGAGCGGCTCGAAAAAGACGGGCAGTTGGATTTGCTATTGAAAGGTTATAAAACCAATAAGGTCTATCCGACAAGTGTCAATTTCGGTGCGGTCATCATGCGCTCGGATGCAAGGCTCGGCTTCCAAGACGGTGAAGATGGAAAACCCGTACTTATGATGTACGGTGTCCGCCATGAGCCTAATCTCAAATCCCCTTTCTTTGGTCATGAATTTACCAAAGAGGACAAAGAAAATTTGCTGAAAACCGGAAATATGGGGCGTGTAGTGGAACTGACCAACCGCAAAACAGGCGAAAAGATACCGTCCATTATCAGTATCGACCACCTAACGAACGAGGTTATCGCATTCCGGCAGGGCAGGATAAAAGTACCTGATGAGATTAAGGGCGTAAAGCTGACCGAAGACCAAAAACAGGATTTGAAAGACGGGAAAGCCATTTATTTAGAGGGATTGGACTTTAAGAACAGTACGAACAAAAATGCCCATGTTCAGTTCAATGCCGATAAAAAATATACAGAGTTCCTTTTCGGTGATAAAGCCCCCAAACAGGTACAGGAAAATGACCCGAAACAGTACCGTGGTAAAACGTTCTCGGATGAACAGTACAAACAACTCACCGAGGGCAAGACCCTTTATATTTCGGATTTCAAAGACGGACAGGGAAACCCATATAAGGGGTATGTTACATTGAACAAAGAAACGGGAGGCTATGATTTCAGCTTTAAAAACCCAAATGCGTTGAAAAACAAGGCACAGCCTGCCGAAGCACACAAAACACAGGTAGGCGTAAATTCCGAGGGAAAGACCAATGAGGCGACAAAGAACATCAGAGAGCCATTGAAACCGGAGCAACAAAAGCCGAAAAATACGAGACAACAGCAACGGCAGAACAACCCCAACGCTCCGGCTAAATCCAAAGGGGTGAGAAGATAACACTATAAAAAACATTTTTCTTTGGAAATCCCCTCTCACAGAATACGGAGGGGTTTCTCAAAGAGAAATGTCCAACACTTAATCCATTAATATAAATAGCATCATGAAAGCAATCATTGCAGAAAAGCCAAGTGTGGCGAGAGAAATAGCTACCCTTTTGGGAGCGACTGAAAAACGGGATGGCTACCTCGCAGGGAACGGCTATGAAGTTACGTGGGCACTGGGGCATTTGGTCGGACTGGCGATGCCCGAAGATTACGGGGTGTCGGGCTTCCAACGTGAAGCCCTGCCCATATTGCCCGACCCCTTTTTACTGACGGTACGAAAGATTAAAAAGGACAAAAGCTATGTTCCCGATAGCGGAGCATTGAAACAGTTGAAAACCATCGAACAGGTCATCGTTAGATGCGATAGTATTATCGTGGCCACCGATGCCGGACGTGAGGGCGAACTCATCTTTAGGTACATTTACGAGTACCTAAAATGCCGTAAACCCTTTGAACGTCTATGGATAAGCTCGCTGACAGAAAAAGCGATTAAACAGGGCTTTGACAGCTTAAAAGTCGGAAGCGATTTTGACGGACTATATAAAGCCGGACAAGGGCGAAGTAGAGCCGATTGGCTTGTGGGTATCAATGCCTCGCAGGCATTGAGCATTTCGGCAGGTCGTGGCGTGTACTCGCTCGGACGTGTACAAACGCCAACGCTTGCCCTTGTCTGCAAGCGGTATTTGGAAAACAGAGATTTTGCCATCAAAAAATATTTCCAAATCCAGTTGGAACACCGCAAAGGTTTTGTGGACTTTAAGAGCCTTTCCAAAACCAAATGGGATGAGAGGAAACTCGCTGACGATACGCTGAAATCCATTCAGCGTAACCGAACAGCCACCGTTTCGGCAATGGAAAGCAAAACGGTTACGGAACAACCGCCTTTGCTGTTCGACCTAACAGGATTGCAGAAAGAAGCCAACAAAAGAGCATCCTATACAGCCGAAGAAACATTGAACATTGCCCAAAGCCTTTACGAAAAGAAGTTTATCACCTACCCACGTACAGGGAGCAAATATATCCCCGAAGATATGTGGTCGGAAATTCCTGCAATGGTCAGGAATTTAGAGGCAAGAGCTTCATGTAAAAAAGCGGTCGGAAAAGTGAAATGGGGGCGTTTCAATAAACGCATCGTGAACGATGTAAAAGTAACCGACCACCACGGTCTGCTGATTACCGAAAAAATCCCGTCCGAACTGTCCGCACACGAAAACGTCATATATGATATGATTGCGCACCGCTTACTGGAAGCCCTTTCATCTGCCTGTACAAAAGAAATAACCGACATCGGATTGCAGGCTTTGCATTATGATTTCACATTGAAAGGGTGCAAAATCCTCGAAGCCGGATGGCGTGGCATCAAAGAAAAATTTACAGATGAGGACAGTGAGCCTGTGCAGGAACTGCCGGAATTAAAGGTCGGCGATGAGCTGAAAATCAAAGAGGCTTCCGTACTGGAAAAGAAAACCAAACCGCCTGTGCTTTACACCGAGGCAGGACTATTGTCGGCAATGGAAAATGCCGGAAAAGAAGTGGACAACGAGGACGAACGTAAAGCCCTAAAAGACATCGGTATCGGCACACCTGCCACAAGAGCCTCCGTTATAGAAACGCTTTTTAAAAGGGATTATATTCGGAGAGAAAAGAAATCGCTACTCCCGACCGATAAGGGATTGCAGGTTTACGGGGCTGTAAAGGACAAAAAGATTGCCGATGTTGCCATGACCTCCGAATGGGAAATGGCATTGCAGAAAATCGAGAACAACGATGCAGATGCAGATGCTTTTCACCGTGATATGGAAGCCTACGCTACTTCTATTACACGTGAACTTTTGGACATGAGCATTGCCAAAGAAAAACAACCCGAACTGACCTGTCCCAAATGCAAGAGACATCGATTATTGATATGGAACAAGATTGTAAAATGCCCCGATGAGGGGTGCGGTTGGCTTCAATTCCGTACCGTGTGTGGAGTGCCGTTAAGCCTTACTGATATAGAAAGCCTTATAACCAACGGAAAGACCAACCTTATCAAAGGCATGAAAAGCAAATCGGGCAATAAATTCAATGCCTATATCGTCATGAACGATAAAGGTGAAACCTCCTTTGAGTTTGAAAAGAGGAAGCCAAAAAGGAAATAAATGTTTTGTTTTTTTGACGGCACACAGCGTGAGGGATAGAAGCGACATCCTTTTGTGGTCCTTGCAGATCCACAAAAGATATAGCAGATAGCCCGACCCGTCTGCATTTTTTTTCGAGCCTGGGCATGGTGATAAAATGCAGACGGTGGCACGGCCAAATCTTATATTCCGTCCTGCTCGTCCATTTTCCGTAAAAGTTCCTCTCGAAGTACATCAAGGAATTTAGTGCGGTTCATTTTCCGGTTTCGTAATTCCAAATAGGTCTGATAGAAATTACCCAAATCAACACCAAAAACACTTTCAAAATATCGGGCTATTTCCCTTATATCATTGTTCCCATTGTCAAACACCCTTTGATAGTGCAAAGCGTAAATCAATTCAATCAAAGAAGCTTTACTACCCGTCCAATTCAATCTAGGAAGGTCTTTAGC